>LDYB01000017.1 GCA_001442985.1 Armatimonadetes bacterium DC | reverse complement strand
TGGAGCGTAGTTTTGCGTGGTTGTTGGGGTGTCGTCGGTTGGGTCGTTGTTATGACCAGTTATGTGAGGTGGAGGCGGGTTGGATTGTGATTGCGTGTGTGCGGTGGCTGGTGCGTCGGATTGCAAGGCGGAATTCCTAGATCGCTTCTAAGGGATCGTTCCCACAATACCGATACAAGTTCGGGTCGCCCGAGGCGGCGTCTATCGGGTCTCGCTGCAGCCAGCGGGCGGTGCGGGGGCTATATTCACGGGCGCTCAGATGGTACAAGCCTCTCTCAGGTATCCATTCATACCCACACGCCCCCTCGCGAGAAGAAGGCTCCCAGTAACCCTACGGCAGTTCAGGGCGAGTCAGAAGATGCTCCAGCGCCTCGGCAAAGGTTCCAAATGTGGCACACGGCTCAGGATACTCATGATGCAGATAGTAAACGCGACCCTCCTGCTCCCCTTCGCGGACACCCAGAAAGCCACCCCCGCGCTCCGCCAGAAGGTAATACCCGCCTGAAGAGAGCGACACCTCCCGAACCTCCGAAAGCCCCAGCGCCACCGCCTCGCCAATCCGAAAGCCCTCACACACACGAACCAGTTCCAGATAGTCCTTCGGCAAAGCAGCCTCTATCGCCTGCAGGCGCTGCTGTTGCTCCTCGTGAGAAAGCGGAGGCAGAACCTGTTCGATCGCCCATCGGCGCCCCAACGCAATACACCACGCAGGCAACGACCCCAGCAAGTCTGCGTCTCCGCCTTCAAGGGAGGGAAGCGGCTCGTAGATAGGCTCCATCACATCAGTGTGGAACACCACACGCTCGATGTGGACTTCGTTCTCACGCGCAATTTGCCTGTAGACTTTACCAAAGGCGAGCGTGAATACCTTGCCCCTCACTAAGTAAATACGCATTTTCAACCGTTCAGGCAGACGGGGCACGCGATAGTGAACCGTACACCACAGTGCTTCTAACCGTTGATTGGGGAAGCGCGGGGGTGGCTTGTGCTTAGGCGTGTAGAGGTTCACCTCGCCGCTTTCTTTATCGCGGTAGATGTGGTTGACCGCTTCTATCTGTTGTGCGAGAATGACGCGGGGTTCCTCAGGCAGCTGATCTTGCAACGCCTGAAGCAGGGCGCGCTCTACAGGCGCAAACGGCGAACGACGGCGCCATGCTTTGAGTAAAGACCACATTACTCAAGCCCCTTGCCACGGTAAGCAACGAAATTGGCAAACCACCGCCTTAATCTGACCAACGGACTAACCAACACGGCAACTGCGCCAAAGTAAATGAGAATCTCCACTACGACAACCGCGAGGAACGCCAGCACCGCGTAAAGTGCTAAATCGAGACCCGCCAAGTGCGGTCCCTCGCGTTGTCCCAAACCTTCCACGACTAACAAACTCACAGCCGCCGCTATTCCTGTCAGAAAACAGGCTTCGAGCAAGATGCGCCGCCATTCGCGAACTCGCAGAAAGGCGAGTAGTAATAATCCAATCAGCGCGCTATGAATGCTATTATAGACAAGACTGTAGTTGCCAAAGCTGATATGGAGCCAGCGCCACGGCACTGGCAGCGAGTCGCGAACCACTATAAACAAATCTAAACCCAGTAGTTTGGAGCCGAAAATGGTTCCGAGAGCCAGAGACAACCCCCATATCGCCGCTCGTAGTCCAGAGCGGAAGACCCTACTCGACCGCTTTTCAGAGTAGACACTATAACCCTTCACAGGCAGTTCCTCCTGTTGATAGAAAGCGCCCCTTAATCCAGTACAGGGATCGCCACATAGCGTGTCTCTTCGGAGAAGTTGTTCGGAAATCCGCTACTCTCCACATGACGACGCACGAGCCTCCCCTTCGAAAACACGAGATACGCCCGATAGGAGTCGGCGGCGTCGCCCCCTTCGATTTTCAGCACCATCTCCCCGCGTTGATTTTTGTAGAAACTGATTGCGTTGACCTCCGCCAGATCGCTGTATGCACCGCGCATCAGGGGCACCACCTTCCCACGGTAGCGTATCTCGCAGTGGTGAACCACCTCCTTCGGGGTTGATTCACTGCCACCGTGCCAGAGACCCTTGTCAAGACGCGGGTCATATGGAGGCAGATACATCTCAGCGGTGTAATCCCCAACTTCGCGCGTAGCGTTCTTTGCACGCAACTCACCTCGTCTGATATTCTACCTGAGTTTCCGTTTGCGACAGAGCCGCTTCAGCCGTCAGCCACGAACGCCCAACGACTCCGTTGCTTGCTTATTTTCCTGAACAGCCTCGCACGGGAATAGGATATGTTCAGTGATGTTCTGTTGCCTGCTTTTTCTCAGCGCTGTCCTCTTTCTCTCCCTTTAGCGGCGCGGCGTAGGGCGCAAGTTCTTCGGGCAGTTCCAGCCACTCTACCGTGCCCTCTTTGAGGTCGTACACGCCCCCTGCGAAGGTGAGCTTGCCCTCGCGTGCGAGGTGCTGCACCATCGGGCTGCGCTCCCAGAGCTTCATAAGGCTCTCCAGCACATTCTGGCGAATCACGCGCTCCACCAGCGCCTTGTCTTTAAGGTGGGGATAGTTTGCCCGAACCTTGCGATAAGCGGGTTCAATCTCGGCGACCAGCGCGGGTAGGCTGCCTGGCAGATGTTTCCCCTGCGATTCGACGGTCGCTTTGACCGCCCCGCACTGCGTATGCCCCAGCACCACAACGAGCGGCGCATCCAGATGCTCCACCGCGTACTCCACCGAGGCAATCTGGAGCGCATCGGGCACATTGCCCGCGACGCGCACCACGAACAAATCACCCAGCCCCTGATCAAAGATAATCTCAGGCGGCACGCGCGAGTCGGCGCAGGTCAGCACCACCGCAAACGGGTGTTGCCCCTCATATGCCAGTTTCTGGCGTGTTTCGGGGTCGGTGCGCGGGTGAGACAGTTTGCCCTGCGCAAAGTGCCGATTGCCCCAGTCCAGTTTGCCCAGCGGTGTGGTGGGGGGTGTTTCCTTGACAGGCGCCATCATGCGCCCCACGCCCACGCCAATACCTGCTCCCACCAACGCCACAACCAGAACCTTGACCAGCGTTTTCATCGCCATGGGGGGTTATTCCATAGTGGGGAGCAGTCTCTGACTGGAGAAAAGAACTCTCGGCGTTGGGATACGTCGCCTTCGAATCCTCATAAGAGCTCGCGAAACTCTTCTACGGTCAACCCCATATCCTCTATGATGCCTTTCAGGGTTTTGGGTTTGAGAATCTGCCCAGAATGCACTGGAATAACAATCCGCGCTCCGTCGCGTTCACGATAGTAGACGGCATGGCTTCCTTTTTGACGGTCGAAGACAAATCCTACTTTGACCGCTACGCGAATAACCTCTTTTGCCGTAACACGGGGCAGTCTTTCGCTCAAACTGAAACCTCAACTGGCTTGATAAGGATGTCCTCCACTGGGAGCGGTTCACCCCGCGCTTGAAGACTCTCAAGATAGGCTTCTATCGCCTCGCGAATGTTCGCAAGCGCCTCCTCCAGAGTCTCACCCTGGGAATGACAGCCCTTCAAGGCAGGGCAGAATGCGTGGTACCCACCCTCTTCCTCACGCTCCAGAATAACCGTGAAGTAGTGCTTTTCCATGCCTCTCTCCCATGGGCTACCTTAAAGAGTATACCTGCAACGCATGCGCTCAACCTGCTCTGTTGCAAGGATAGGAGCGTAAGCATTTGGAGACCCCCCCCGCTCGGTTCCCCTTGCGAAGCAGGGGGAACCGAACCCTGCCTCGTGCTGACCGATACAGGCACACGGAAGCCCTCGCCCCGGTTCCCCTCGCTTGCGGGGGGAACCTGAAGGAGGGGGTCTCAGGTTCACCCGTCTGGATTCCTCCGAAATTCCCTGAGAGCTCCTTACAAAAAGACAAATCAGGGCTTTTGTCCCTACCGTTTCCCGATAAAGTGTGCTATAATTCGGTACAGACCAGTTTGCCAACGACCTGAATGTGCAGAACGGCTTGTTCACGACCACGATTGACTTTGGCGCGACGGGCGCGAACCCCGCCGATGTGAACTGCAACGCGAATGTAGACGACGCCGACCTGCTGGTGGTGCTGTTCAACTTCGGCAGCGGGTGTTGAGCGCCGTTGCGATATAATTTCCGCAGAGGGGGTCTAAGGAGTGCGGAAGCGGCGCTTCCGCGCTATCCCCCCTCTGCGGAAGCTGGGCTTCGGCACTCCACATTCGCGGTGCTGAAAATAGAATGCACAGGCATCAGAAGCGTGGGGGATTCGCCTGCATCCGTCCAACCTTGATTCAAGCGGGGCATCTTTGCAACAGAGCGGATGCGCCGTCGGTTTTTTTTTTGGGTAGAATCGCACCATGCGCTACACCGAACAACTCTGGCAGTCTATAGAACCGATTTATGGGGCGATTTTGCAACATCCCTTCCTCGTAGGGCTGACTGACGGTAGTCTGCCGCGCGAGGCTTTCCAGTTTTATGTGGTGCAGGATGCACACTATTTGCGGTACTATGCCCAGTGTTTGAGCCTTGCTGCTGCCAAAGCGCCCCACGACGACTGGTTAGTGACCTTCAACGAGCATGCGAAAACAGCGATTCTGGTAGAGCGCTCGTTGCACGAAGGCTTTTTCAAGGATTTTGGGCTGACCCCCCAGCAGGTCTACGCGACACCGATGGCGCCTACCTGTGTGGCGTACACTCACTACTTGCTGGCGGTGTGCTATGCACGCCCGTTTCATGAAGCACTGGGGGCGATACTGCCATGCTACTGGATTTACTGGGAGGTCGGCAAAGAGTTAGAAAAGCACGGTTCACCGAACCCGCTCTATCAGCGCTGGATTGACACCTACGCCTCCGAAGCCTTCGGGGATGTGGTGCGCGAGGTGCTGGTAATGACGGACGCTGTGGCGGAGACGCTTACGGATGCCCAGCGCGATGCAATGCGTGCCCATTTCGTGATGACCAGCCGCTACGAGTGGATGTTCTGGGACATGGGCTACCGTCAGGAGCAGTGGCCCGTTTAAGGAGGCTCGCGATTCCTGCCACAGGATGTCCCCCTCCATATGCTGAACCTCGCCGCGAACGCTTTGATTGCAGGCGTAATACCAATCTGCGCTTCAAACTTCGGGAATCCCAGACGATGCTGCTTTGAGAACCCGACGGCTGAAGCCGTTCCCAGTAGACAAAGCCAGCCTGCGCTGGCTATTTTAGCCGACGAAGGTCGGCTTCGTTTTATAGGAACGGCTTCAGCCGTCAGGGCGGAGGCGTTCCCCAACAGGCTTCAGGAGCGCATAAAACGGTACCCCTCAAAAAAACCACCCTATTGAGAATCTTGCGGAGGGGGGCAATTCACGAACTCTGACCGCCCAGTTGGTATAACGCTGACCCGGAGGGGGAGACTTGCAGAAGCCGTGTTCAGTCTCTGACCAGCCAACTCTACAGGTATACTTAACCCACATGCAGGCGAGCCTCTATGTGCATATCCCGTTCTGCCATCGCAAATGCGGGTACTGTGATTTCAACTCCTACGCGATGGCGGGGGCGATTGTGGAGGCGTTTGTGGAAGCCCTCCACCGCGAGATTGCGCAAACACCCTACGCGGGCGCGCGCGTCCCCACCGTCTTTTTTGGCGGCGGCACGCCCACCTTCTTGGACGAAAAGACGCTCGCGGGTATTCTGGAACATCTCGCGCGACAGTTTCGTATTGAGCCGAATGCCGAGATCACCATCGAAGCCAACCCCGGCAGTGTGCGTGCAGAACAACTCCGTGCGCTCCGGCAGGCGGGGTTCAACCGCATCAGTTTCGGGGTGCAGTCGTTCGATGAGGCGGAGCTGAAACGCATGGATCGCATCCACTCGCCGCAGGAGGTGTACCAGAGCGTGGAATGGGCGCGCGCGGCGGGGTTTGAAAATCTCAATCTGGACCTGATTTTCGCGCTTCCCGAGCAGACGGTGGAGCGCTGGGCGAGCAATCTGGAGCAAGCCATCGCGCTGAACCCCGAACATCTCTCGCTCTATGCGCTGATGCTGGAGCCGAACACCCGATTCTACCACCTCTATCAGAAGGGGTTGTTGCGCCTGCCCGATGAGGAAGTGCAGGTGGCGATGTACCGCCTTGCGCAGGCGCGCACCCGTGCGGCAGGCTATTATCAGTATGAGATTTCCAACTACGCCAAGCCTGGCTACGAGTGCCAGCATAACCTCGTTTACTGGCGCAACGAGCCGTATCTGGGGTTCGGTCCGGGTGCTGTTTCGTACATGGAGGGCGTGCGCTGGACGAACATCAAGCACCCGCGCGAGTATGTGCGTCGGCTCCAGGCGGGCGAGTCGCTGGTGCTGGAATCGGAAGCGCTGGAAGGCTGGGAGAAGGTTGGCGAGACGCTGATGCTGGGCTTGCGGATGACAGCGGGGGTGAATCTGGCGGCGCTGGAGGCGCGTTTCAACCTGCCTGTTGGCGCCCATTATGCCGAAGTGATGGCGCAGTTGCAGGCGCGCGGCTGGCTGGAGCAGGAAGGCGACTGGATTCGGCTCACCGACGAGGGATTGCTATGGCACTCGGAGGTCGCGCTGGCGTTTCTGGAGTGAGCGCGGTCTGGTCGCAGGCGCGTCCGCCGCTTTTATTGCGATGGCTGTCGCATCTCTATGCGCTGGGCTGGCGTGCCTACGAGGGAGCCTATCGGCTGGGGCTGAAGCGTCGGCAGGTGTTGCCGGTGCCGATTATTGGCGTCGGCTCGCTGTGGGTGGGGGGTGTGAGCAAGACGCCGCTGACGATTGCGATTGCCCGCTATTTTCATCAGCAGGGGCGGCGTGTGGTGGTGCTGGCGCATGGCTACGGGGGGCGTCGCTATCGGCAGGTAACGCTTCTGGAGCCGGGCGAGGTTGCCGACCCCTACGAGGTGGGCGATGAGGCGTGCGAAATCCGCTGGACGCTGCCCGAAGTGCCCCTCGCAGTCGGCAAATGGCGTGTGGCGGTCGCCCGCGCCGCCCTCGAGCGCTGGCAGCCCGACCTGATGGTGATGGACGATGGGTTTCAGCACCTGCCGCTGGCGCGTTGTGTGGACTTAGTGCTGCTGCCCGCTGATGAATCGCCTTTCGGCAACGGCTACTGCCTGCCTGCAGGACCGCTCCGGGAGCCACCTTCGGGGCTACGCCGCGCCAGCGCGGTGCTGTGGATGGGCGAGGGAGAACCGAAAACGGAACTGCCTCTGCCCACCTTCCGTGTGGCGTTGCGCATGGCAGAACCCGTTCCCCTTCGGCGGGACTTCCCTCCCCTGAATCCTCAAACGCCTGTGCATGTGATGACGGGTATCGCGCGCCCTGAACGCTTTGTGGAGGCGTTGCATCAGGGTGGCTGGCGAATCGAATCGGTTGCGGTTTTCCCTGACCATGCAGACTTTCGGCGTGCGAATCTGAGCGGTTACCAGAACACGGTCGTGCTGACCACCGTGAAAGATGGCGTTAAACTCAGCGCGGTGCTACCGCCTTCCTGTCGCGCCTACGCCCTGCCGCTTCTCGCCGAGCCAGAGGCAGGTTTCTGGGAGTGGCTGGTGGGGGCGGCATCTCTCTAACCGCCCCCAAAGCGATTACCAGCAAGGAGGATTTTGCGTGGTGGAGCAATAGCGCTCGCAGACATTCTTTATAGGCGTGTCAGGAATGCCGAAGAAGTCACCAAAGCAGGTCTGGTGCGGGTCTACCCGGTTGAACTCGGTTTCATTCCGAGGCACACGGTTGTTCCAGCCGGGCGGATAACCGAACCAGTAGTAGTAAATCGTGTTGCGCTGGGAACAGACTCCGCCATCGGGCGGGTTGCGCCATGCAGGCGGAATTTCGCCACCGCGCGGGATGCCCAGATGGTGCGACCACTTCACATGCCCATCAATATAAGCAAGGTTGGCCCCCAGCGTATGGCGCGGCCAGATATCAACCTTGAACCAGTAGTCAAACCAGTAGGTGCCTGCGTTGTAGTACCAGTAGCCATCCACCAGCGCAATCGTTTCCGCAGGGCGTGGAATATACGACTCGGTGATGACTTTTCCAATCATCTGGCGCCCCACGCTGAGGCGGCAGGTATCATAGCTGAAAATCCCGTAGTTCGGCACATAGGCAAAGTAGCGGAAAGTGCCCACACTACGCAGAGCGCTGTTTCGGTGTCGCAGTCGCGCGGGCCAGTCCATCCCGCCCCCATCCGCAGGGTAAGAGGGACAGGTCAATATCTCAGCACTGCGCCGGTACGGGTGAAGCAGGTCAAACAGGTGAACCACAGTATAGCCTGTTCCGCTGATTCCGCGCGGATAGGTGCTGTCGTAGTCCGTCGCGTACATGAGGGTTGAGTGAATACTCTGGCGTACATTACTCAAGCACTGCGTTTGGCGCGCCTTCTCCCTCGCCTGGTTAAACACAGGGAACAGGATCGCGGCGAGAATGGCGATAATCGCAATCACAACCAGCAGCTCAATAAGCGTAAACGCTCGGTTTTTCATCGGATACGGACCTCCACTGCCTTATTATACACCATTTCGACGGGGTTGTCAAGTCGGCGGGTTTTTCTCCTGCTGCTGGCGCTCTTCGTATTCGGCGCGGCGCACATGCAGATAGAGCGTGATGCCGCGGTTGGCAATCATCCCGCCCACGATTGCCATCAGCACCAGCAGCAGAATGGAACGCACGCTTGCCCAGACGCCCGTCACCAGACTATTCAGGTCAGGGCTGTTGGTCTGGGGATTATTCATCAATCGCTGGGGCGGGGTTTGAAACATCTGGTAGGCGAGTCCGAAGCAGAGGAGCATGAGCCCGACTCCCACGAGCAAAATCAGCAGGGCGAAAATCCGTCCCAACCAGTCGCGATGGGGTTTCATTGGCTCAGCTGCTGGAGCGCCGATTCGGCAATCTGGCGCATGACGGGGTCTTCGGAACGGGCGGCGCGCTCGAAAAGCGGTTTCGCGGCGTAGGAGGCACGCTCCTTGAGGGCGACCAGTGCATAGCGTTGCGTGGCGGGGTTTTCAGCCGCTTGCAGGAGTGCGGGTTCCGCCTCTGGAATCTGGCTGAGCGCGTGCGCCGCAAAGTAGGCGACGGTCGGATTGGGAGAGCGCAATTGTATTATGAGAGCAGGGATTGCCGGCGCACCGATTTTCACCAGACTGCGAGTCGCATTGCGCGCCACCCCGCCGTCGGGATGGGCTAACGCGGCGATGAGCGCCGGGATGGCGTTCGGGTGTCCCGTTGTGCCCAGCGCGTCGGCGGCAGTGCGGCGCACGGTGGCGTCAGGGTCGTTGAGGGCGCGGGTGAGCATCACCACCGCCTGCGCGTCGTTGAGAACTCCCAGCGCCAGCACCGCGCGTCGGCGCGTGGCGGCATTCTGGCTCTGCAGGGCGTCCTGAAGCATGCCCAGCGCCTTCGTGCCCGCGCGCTGAAACCCCGACACGCAGGCGTCTGCCACAATCAGGTTCGGGTCTTCCAGCCCCGCGCGCAGGGCACGCAGGGCGCCCGGCGTCGCCATCTGTCCCAGTCCCAGCGCCGCCTGCGCCCGCGCGTCGGGGTCTTCATCGGGAGAACGGAGCGCTTTAATCAATACCGACTCGGTGCGCGGATCGGCGATACTGGCTAAGGCAGTCAGCACAACACGCCGTTTTTCGGGCGGGAGTTTCAAAAACGGCAGGATGGCGTCCACTGCGCGGCGGTCGCCGATTCGCCCCAGCACGCTGATGGCGCTGAGCTGGAGTCCCTCGTCTTGGGTATTGCGCAACAGCTTTAGCAGACCGGGTACGCTGGCGCTGCCGAAGCGGGTCAGCACTTCGCCTGCGGCGTCTCGCGCCCCGCTATCCTCAAACGCCTTGAGCGCGACAGGCAGGCATTTGAGACCCAGCTCCGACATCACCTGAATCGTGCCGTTTTTGACTTTGCTGTCGCCGTTTTTCAGCCCTTCCGCAAGTGCCTCCAGATGATTCCCTCCGATTTTGCGCAGGGCGTCCAGAAAACGGTCGCGCACTTTGGGTTCTGGGTCGCGTAGCATCGCAAGCGCAATCTTCACGGCGTCGGGGCTATTGAGTCGCTCCACGCCCTCTGCCACGCGCAGGCGTGCGGGCGTGCGGCGCGATTGAATCAGGTCAAAAAAGTCGTCGCGCTGTGCCATCTGCTGGAGCGCCTGCACCTGAGCGGCAGGGTCTGTGCCGGTTGCCTGCTCGATCAGGCGGTTGGTGGCGATATTGTTCCAGACCGCGCTCCCGATCACGCCCAGCACTGCTGCGCCAAACAGCAGTCGGAAAAGCCACACTTTCATCGCGGCTCCCGATTCGCCACCTGCCGAACCTTTCCTGCCTCACACAGGCTCCAGCAGGTATAACACGAGGCACTTGCACGCGCCCCCCGACTTAATGAACTCGCTCATGGGAACCTCGTACACCGTGTAGCCGCGCTCTTCCAGATGGAAGCGTAGAATGGGGCATCCTGCGGGCATCACCACATGCTTGCCCACCACGACCGAATTACATGCAAAGCGCAACGCCTCTTCGGGCGTGACGGGAATCGTCTCAAAGTGTTGCTCAATCACACGCCGTGCGTACCAGTCAAACGCTTCCGGATAGTAAGCGACCAGACGCCCGCCCAGCGGCAAAAAGCAGGTGTCCAGGTGATACCAGCGGTCATCCACCAGCTCCAGACTCAGGGTTTCCAGCCCCGTAATCTGGCTGAGGTAGCGATGGGCGCAGATGTCGGTGCGCTTCCGGTAGCCTGCCACAATCAGATGGTCTATCAGGAAAGCATCGCCCTCGCCCTCAAAAGCGCAATTGGGAGGCATGCGGATCACTTCGTAGCCGTGTTCGCAGAACCACTGCTCGAAGTAGGGTTCCTCCACCTGCCGTTCGGGATGGCGGAAGCGGGATAGCACCACGCGCCGCCCGGGCAGGGGCAGCCCTGCATTCGCAGTGAACACCATATCGGGCGCCTCCGATGCCTGCTCTATCAGCACCACCGGGATGCCCACCTTCTCGGTGAGCGTCTGATAGAGCTGCTCCCACTGCTTCCACGCCAGTCGCTTGTCGGGGCGCTGGCTCAGGTGCATCCACGCATTAATCTCATAGAGCAGGTCGTAGGCGCTGGGTGCGCACATCAGCAACTGGGCAACCCGTTGCGCCTGCGCCGCTGGCTCGGTCATCGGCTGCATCGTCGCCTCCTGATTAGACGAGGTAATCTCGTATACGGTTTGGGAAACCGCCCGGTTTCCGTAGGGGTATTATGCCACAAATGGGCAGATGAGGGCTAAAGGGGTGTGGCTTTCAGGCGCGCCACCGCGCCAGCAAACAGGCGTGCGAGGGTCTCGGTGGCATGCGTCATCACTTCGGTGACCTCTTCGTGGGTCAGCGGCGTTTCGCTCAGCCCTGTGCCCAGATTGGTTACGACCGAAACCGAGGCGTAATGGATTCCTGCTTCCCGAAACAGCACCGCCTCTGGCACGACGGTCATGCCGATGACATCACCGCCGAGCATGCGGAACATGCGGATCTCGGCGGGCGTTTCGTAGCGCGGTCCAGGGGCGCACACATAGACGCCCTCCGTTTGCACAGGGATGCCCTGTTCGCGTGCCGAAGCAATCAGCGCCTCGCGTAGAAGGGGCGAGAACGGCTGCGAAAAATCGGTATGCACTACCGCGTCATCGTAGAGGGTTAGCACGCTGCGGGTGAAGTCCAGAAAATCACTCAAAATGACCAGAGTGCCCGGCGTCCAGTCGGCTCGCAGGGAGCCGACGGCAGAAGTGGAAAGCACGCCCTGCACCCCGCGCTCTTTCAGCAGGCGCACATGGAGCGCATGTGGAATGCGATGGGGGGGCACTTTGTGCCCCCTGCCGTGCCGAGGAAGCAGCAGCACAGGGTTGCCTGCCAGGCTCCCTTCGTACAGCACGCAGTGCGCTTCCAGCGCATGCTCTGCCGTGATTTCCAAGCCCGGCAGACTCTGCACACCTGTACCGCCAATAATCGCTACACGCATCGGATCAGGATTACCGACTTCTCTTCTGAGGAGTGGTGGTTTCCGACTTAGGTGTTTCTTCGCTTTCTACATACGCCTTGAGCAAGCTCAAGCGCACCAGGTCCGAGACCCGATTGATCTCGGTGACCCCCGCGTTGCGCGCGGCGTTCGGGTCTACCTTCAGCACCGCCCACGGGGTCAGATGGAACTCATGCATCTCGTGGGGGCGCGGGTAGGGGCTATCCTCTTCCGCGCGCGGGGCGGCGTAGACCGCGGCTTGCTCGCGAACCAGCGCGCGAGCCGCGTCGCCCATCTTGGTCGCCAGCCCGATATCCGAGCGGCTCTCCAGGACGGTCTGAATCAGCTCCTCCAGCTCCTCCACGCTCTTGCCCTCCATCATGCGCCGTACCGCACGCAGCGGGATATACTGCGCCTGGAGGGTCTTCAGCGCAATCAGCTGAAGGAGATGGTGATAGTCATACAGCACGCGGTTCCCGCGTCGGCGGGTGGGAGGGTCTATCAGCCGGTGCGCCGTGTAGAAGCGCACGGTGCGCACATCGGGAAACGGAACCACCTTGTAGCGGGGCTGAACAGGCGCCCACTGCTCCAGCAGGCTGTTCGCCACCGCCACCAGCTCCTCGATGGTGAAGCCGTCCTGATCCTTGTACCGCTTCAGTGCATCGAGAGGTTTCATAGTACCTTCAGTATACCCCATACTTGCCGCGTTTTGCAAGTGGGAGGGTTATTTTTTATTTGTTTTTTGCCCCCGCTTCGGTCAACAGCGGTGAGCGATAGGCTCACCCCCTCAGCAGAAACCGCGCCAGCCCATGAAGCCCCCAGCCCCCCAGAAAGAGCAGAAGCAGCCATGTCACCAGCCGTGAGTGGAGCCACAGCGAGCGTCGCCACAGGAGCGCCATCAGGCTGTTGAGCCAGAGACCTGCCGAAACTGCCACAATCACAATCCCGAACGGGTTGGCACGCCATGCCAGCGCCAAATTGCCATGGAGCGTCGCGCTCACGCTGGTCGTCAAGCCACAGGAAGGGCACGGACGCCCCGTCAGGAAATAGATGGCGCACGGCGGCAGCCCCAGTTGCTGATGCGTGCCGTGCCCGCTCGGGTCGGGCGTGAGGTATAGCCCAACCCCCCAGAACGCCAGCACCGCAATCAGAATTAGCAGGTGCCCCAGTCGTGCCATGGGCGCCACAGGCACAATCCGCACAAGCATCTCTCGGCGTGTGGGCGAGAACGAAGGCTCCATCTCACTCCTCCCAGAGTCGCAGTACGACACTCCACACGGTTCGCTGGCGAATCACGCTCACGCGCACCTGCGCGTTCGGCGTCGGTGACCATGCCAGCCCCGCATTCAGATAACGCCCCGTATGCTCCGCCAGCAGAAACATCGAGTTGTTCAGCGGTATCTCAAAGCCGATAAAAAAATCGGGCATGCCCTCTGTGCCAAAGCCGAGATGCACCCGCAGGTCGTGGTCCAGTGGGGTTTCGCCCAGTGCTGGCAGCCCATACGAGAGTGCCACATAATAGCCCCGCCTTTCAGGGGTACGATTGCCTAAATCGGAGATGCCAATCGACACGCCGGGCGTGTAGCCCGGTATCTCTGGAAAGACGGTATATTGCACCCCATACAGGTTGATCTCGTCAAAGCCTGTGCGCTCACCATAAAGTTCCAGCCGTTCAAGGGGGCGCCAGTGCAGGGAGAGGCGCTCCTGTTCGGGGGAGCGCGCCAGAAAGCCCGCCTCCAGGCGCAGACGCTCCGGGTAGATGGCACGCCCTGTGGGAATCTCCAGCACACGGTCGGCATAAAGCGGCAGACAACCCAGCAAACTCAGCCCGATCCACCACCGCATACTTCAAGTGTACCCGAAGCCAGCCCCTCCCCCGTAATTGGACGGTAAAGATTTTGACCCCGCCTGCCCAAAATATCCCCAGCATACCACGACGGAGGGGACGATGGAACACTTCGACTGGAGAAAACTGGTAGGGCTGGAACCCGATAGCGAACAAGCCACATCTGGCGCCGCCGATGTGGAACTGCGGATCGCCGGTGAGGAGAAACCCATCGACGATGTGAGCATCGATGACCTGCTCCGCGAATGTGTGGAGCGAGGCGGCTCCGACCTGCACCTCACGGTGGGGCTGCCCCCAACGATTCGCCTGAACGGGCAGCTCACGCCCCTGCCATACCAGCCCCTAACCGAACACGACACGCGCCGACTGGTCTACGAGGCGCTCAACGACACCCAGCTGGAGCAGTTTGAGCGCCATCACGATATCGATTTCGCCTACTCAGTCAAGGATGTGGCGCGGTTCCGATTCAATGTCTACATGCAAAAAGGCGCGGTCGCCGCAGCAATGCGCGTCATCCCCTCCAAAATCCCCTCTATCGAATCGCTCCGATTGCCCTCGGTGATTTACGAGGTGGTCAAAAAACACAGCGGGCTGGTGCTGGTTACAGGACCCACTGGCTCGGGAAAATCCACCTCGCTGGCGTGCATGATTGACCTGATTAACCAGAGCCGACCATGCCATATTATCACTATCGAAGACCCGATTGAGTATGTGCATACGCATAAGCGGGCGATGGTGAACCAGCGTGAGGTGCATGCCGACACGGAGAGCTTCCATAACGCCCTGCGCGCGGTGTTGCGTGAAGACCCCGATGTGATCCTGATTGGCGAGATGCGCGACCTGGAGACGATTCAGGCGGCGCTCACCCTCGCCGAGACAGGACACCTCGTGTTCGCCACGCTCCACACCCGAAACGCCCCGCAAACGATTGACCGAATCATCGATGTGTTCCCACCACACCAGCAGGAGCAGATTCGGGTGCTGTTAGCCAACACCATCGAGGCGGTCTTCGCCCAGCAGCTGATTCCGATGATTGGCGGTGGGCGCATCGCAGCCATCGAAGTGATGCTGGCAAACGCCGCCATCCGCAACCTGATTCGCGAGGGGAAAACGCATCAGATTTACTCCATTATGGAGACCAACGCGGGACAGGGCATGATTACCATGGATCGCGTGCTGGCAGACCTCCATCGCAACGGCTACATTAGCTTCGAGGAAGCAGTCAACCGCGCGATGGATAAAGAGAACTTCATGCAGCTGCTCAAGAACGCCGCGTAGGAGGGAGATGCACAATGCCTGTGTTCGGATATGAAGCAGTAGATAACAAGGGGCGCGTCCTGCGGGGCGCTCTGGAGGCAGAGAGCGAACAGCTCCTGATTGCCAAACTGCACGAGCAGGGGCTGCATGTGGTGCGCGTGGAGGAGCAAAAAAGCCGCGCGAAGCTCTTTTCGGGCTTCAGCAAGCCCAAGAAGCCCAAACTGCAGGCGATGGTGCTGTTCGCCCGTCAGTTCGCCACCATGATCGATGCAGGCATCCCCATTCTGCGCTGTCTGGATATCCTCTACACGCAGACCAAAGACCCTGCCCTCAAGCACGCGCTCGACGCCGTGCGCAAGGATGTCAAATCGGGCATGGCGCTCAACGAGGCGATGGAAAAGCACCCCACGGTGTTTTCCGAGCTGTTCGTGAACATGATCCGCGCGGCGGAAGTGGCAGGGATTTTAGACCAGATTCTGGACAGGTTAGCCACCTTCCTGGAGAAAGACCTCGAAGTGCGCCAGAAAATCAAGTCGGCGATGATGTATCCCGTGATGGTGCTGGTGTTCTCGTTTCTGGTGCTGATTGCGATTTTCATGTTCGTGCTGCCGCGCTTCAAGGAGATTTTCGCGAGCATGAATGTGGAGATGCCCGCGATGACGCAGTTCATTTTCAGCGCCAGCGATTTCCTGATTGGCTACTGGTGGATGCTTGCGGGCGCGATTGCGGGCGGGCTGTTTGTGATACGGCGCTACATTCGCACGCCGAAGGGACGCTATCAGTATGACTATCTCAAGTTGCGGTTGCCGATTTTCGGCGAGCTGGTGTTGAAGCTGGCAGTGGCGCGCTTCGCGCGGACGCTGGGCACGCTGGTCGCCAGCGGTGTGCCGCTGATGCGCACGCTGGAGATTGTGGGGCAAACTTCGGGGAACGCGGTGCTGGCAACCGCCATCGAGGGCACGCGCGCCAGTATCCGCGAAGGGCAACCCCTCAGCGCCCCCTTCGCCGCGACCAATCTGTTCCCCCAGATGGTCATCCATATGATGGACATCGGCGAAGAGTCGGGGCGCCTCTCCGAGATGATGGTCAAAATCGCCGACTTCTACGAGCAGGAAGTGGACGCCACCATCAAGGGGCTGACCTCCATGATTGAACCTCTGCTGATTGTGTTTCTCGGCGGAATCGTCGGCTTCATCGCCATCTCGATTATGATGCCCATGTTCAAGCTGATTAACACGATTCAATAATCACACGGACGAACTCGGTTGGCTCAGGAGGAGCAACAATGATCAAGCGGGACACGGAAGAGCTGGTTCGCGAATATTGTCGCACGCGCGACCTGGAGATTCGGGATATGATTACGCTTCAGCTATCGGGGCTGGTGGAGAGCGCCGCCCGTAAGTTCGTCGGCTCAGGGGAACCGATTGAAGACCTCATTCAAGAGGGCTACCTCGGGCTGCTGAACGCGCTGGACCTTTATGACCCCGACAAGGGCGTGAAGTTCACCACCTACGCCACGCACCTGATTATCGGGCAAATCAAACACTACCTGCGCGATAAGGGCAAAATCATCAAAGAGCCTGCGTGGCTGCAAGAGCTCAACAGCAAAATCAATCGGGTGATTAACGAACTCAGCGCCCAGTACGGGCGCCCCCCCACCACCCAGGAGATTGCCCAGTTTCTGGGCATGACCACCAGGGCGGTGGAAGATGTGCTGATGACGCGCGAGGTGTTCAAGGTCAGCTCGCTCGATGTGTTGAGCTCTGACGATGAGGATGAGTGGAACGGCTACGATATCGAGAAACTGGAGTGCGAGCCGTGCCAGACCTTCAACCTGCCGATAGAGGAGCGTGTGGTGATAGAAAACGCGATGCGTCAGCTGAAGCAGATAGAGCGCCAGGTGCTGGAGCTCTTCTTCAACGAGGGCTACAACCAGACCGAGATTGCGCATATGCTCAAAATCTCGTGCAACTATGTGTCGCACATTTTACGCAACGCCACGCAGAAGTTGCGCCGCATCATCAGCGAAGAGGAGTGGCTGGATCAGCAGCGCTTGCGAGCGCGCGGGCTGGAGCGCGGCGACTTCGAAGCGCGGATTTTAGACCCCCAGACAGGGCTGTATTCCTATGACTACCTGCAGGTACGCCTGCGGGAAGAGGTTCAGCGCTCTGCACGCTACCATAATGTGGTCGGGTTCGCTATCTTTGAGTTCGTTTCCGACCGCCAGACGCTGGACGCGCTGGGCGAGTTCGCGCTGGGGGAGCTGCTGCTGCAGGCGGCGGCGGTGGTGCGCGAGACCGTGCGCAAAGCCGATATCGTGGGACGCTACGGGCGCGCCTCGCTGGGCGTGATTCTGCCCTACGCTGGGGAACATACACCCTCTATTGCCCAGCGCGTATATGAGGCGCTTACCGAATGGCTCCAGAACACTTTTCAGGAAAGCGTCAGTCGCCATTTCAGCCTGCACTACGGCTGGGCGTTCTATCCGGGCGACGGCAGGGAGTTCGAGAACCTGCTCCAGCACGCTGAAGAGCGACTCGCCGCCCACCGAGCAAGCGAGCAGGCGGCATAGATGAAAAACGGTGCGAAGGGGGCAACCCTTCGCACCAGGACTCCAGAAAAACCTCTCACATTCCATAATCCTCATTAATCGTCATGGATTTCCTGACGGCGAATTAACCTAATATCTGAAGCACGCTGGACGCAGGTATACCTGTGCCTCAAGAAACTTTCAAAGGAGGTTTGTTGATGTTCACACGCTTTTGGCTGACTGTAGTGAGTGTTGTGGCGTTGTTGGGCGTTGCTGCCTATGCGGAAGAACAGCAGAACACCCCCACGCGCCCACAGGTAATCAATGTGCGCGAGGCCGCCCCGAAAGACCCCGAAACCACCACGCCGCCCTTCCGGGTCATCATCCTCTACCATCAGGCGACCACGCCGCCGCAAACGGTTTCCCAGATGGTGGAGGGAGCGCAGGTCACGATTAAACAGAAGTCTTCCACGGTTAAAGAGAACCCATCCGCTGCCACTGGACGCACAGCCGCGCCCACCCCGAACCCGAACTGGCAGAACATCCCGATTGAAGAGTTCCTGCGCGGCGTGTTCGGACCCCAGTTGACCCCTGCGCCACAGGCGAACCCCAGCGAGAACGCACGCGGGATTGAGAAAAAGGACATTCGTCCCAGCCCGCGCCCCGTGCGCACTCTTGGTGACCTGTTCCGCGCCTCGCCGGTACAGAATGTGGGATGGGTCACGGTTTTCAACAACAAAGAGAGCGGGGGCGGTTCGGGCGGATGCAATTTCCCATGCTTCCGCTGGTGGATTTTCTGCGTGTGCATTTACCCTGACCCTGACCCGATTCTGGACATCCTGAAGGATCTGATTGGCTTGCGCGTTTCCAGCTCGACGGTGGTGATTGCGGTGGGCGTCACGCCTGAGAATCAGGAGACCGCGCGCGCCGTGTTGAAGCGCACCCTCGCCGACGAGCGCATCTGGGGCGATTCGGGATGCGTGGCGGTGGGGTTCTGAACAAGCCCTGTGCTGAGCGTCCTGATGCCCCCTGCCCGTGATGGGCAGGGGGTGCTGCTTTATTGCCCCCCCTGCCAGCGCCCCATCAGCGCGCCGGTGCGACGGCATACCTGCACATGCCAGCCCGGTTCGATCAGCACGGTGGCGTCGGGTTGAACCACCAGCGCGGGCGCGGGCACAACCTCATCGGGTGCGAGCGTGTGGCGCGGGATTACAGGCACTTCCAGCGTCTCACCGTTCAGAATTACCTTCGTGGTGCCGGGCAGGTTCGGGGGGAGCCAGTCGGCGGGCGGTTCCCACGAAGCGCCTGCGGGCTTTGGCTGAAGCGCAACGGCTCGCAAGCGCAGGTTCACCAGCTCCACCGGGCGTCCCGACAGGGTGAACCCATACCGCACCTGATGGAGCCGCTCAAACTCCGCCCTCGTCTGGGGGAGCCGCGCCAGATTCAGGGGCACGGTCATCTCGTGCGATTGCCCCATATAGCGCAGGTCGGCGTAGGGGTGCAGTTCAAAGCTCCCAATCGGCACGCCCGCCTCGCGCATAATTGCTTCGCACTCCTCGCGCAGGTCTATCAGCACGCGCTCCAGAGGGGGGTCGGCGCGGTCGGGCAACGCGCGCAACACCGTGCGCACCGACTCGTGCAGAATCTCCATCCAGAGCAAGCCATACGCCGACAGCACGCCCGGATAAGGGGGAACCAGCCACTGCGGAATCTGGAGCAATCGCGCGAGGACGCAGGCGTGCAGGGCGCCCGCGCCGCCGAACACCACTAAGGTGAACTGTGCAGGGTCGTAGCCCTTGCCTGCCGAGAGCGTGCGTAGCCCCCGCGCGATTCGGGCGCGCGCCTGCTCCACAATCGCCTCCGCTGTTTCGGGGATGGTCAGCCCCAGCGATTGCGCCAGCGGCTCTATCGCACGCCACGCCCGCTCTGGCTCCAGCGGAATCTGCCCGAACCCGAAAGTTTCCGTGAGCAGGTGCCCCATCACGAAGTGGGCGTCGGTCAGCGTCGGCTGCAGGCTTTTGCCGTAGACCGCAGGACCGGGGTCGGCGCCCGCGCTCTGGGGACCGACTCGCAACCCGCCCGCAGGGTCCAGATACGCCAGCGAGCCGCCCCCCGCGCCCAGCGTGTGAATGTCAAGACGCGGCATGCGCAACGGCATGCCCCCAATCTCGCCCAGTGTGGCACGCAGCGGCTCGTGGTCTATCAGCGCCATATCCGAGGAGGTGCCGCCCACATCGAGGGTCAGCACTTTGTGGGCGCCCACCTGACGCGCGAGCGCCCACGCGCCCATCACGCCCGCCGCAGGACCCGACAGCACCGTGCCCAGCGGATAGGCGCGCGCCCGTGGCAGGCTCATCAGCCCGCCCGATGAGCCGCTCAGCAGAATCGGCTCCGCGCCCAGCGCCCCTGCCGAAGCCTGCAGCCGCTCCAGATAGCGACCCATAATGGGCGTCAGCGTCGCGTTCAGAAAAGTGGTGCTGGCGCGCTCGTATTCACGAAACTCAGGCGCCACCTCGCTGGAGATAGAGACCGCAAAATAACGCTCCAGAATCGCTTTCAGGGCGCGCTCGTGGCTGGGGTTCACATACGAAAACAGCAAACACACCGCCACTGCCTCCACGCCCGCCCGCTTCCAGCGGCGAACCAGCCGCTCCAGCCCCTCCGTGTGCAGGGGATACAGGACCGTGCCGTCGTAGGCGATGCGCTCTGCCACCTCGGCACACAGGGCGCGCTCCGCAAGGCACGGGCGCGGTCGCGGGCAGAGGCTATACAGTTCCTGACGCTCCTGACGCCCGATGTGGAGCATATCGCGGAAGCCGCGCGTGGTCAAAAACGCCGTGCGTGCGCCCTTGCCCTCCAGAATCGCGTTCGTGCCGACAGTCGTACCATGCAGTAGCCGAAACGGCGCGCCCTCATTCAGCCAGTAGCGGATGCCCTGCAACACTGCCTGCTCTGGCGCGTCGGGCGTGGAGGGCACTTTCAGCAGGCGCAGGCGCCCGTCCTCCCAGAAGACGAAATCGGTGAAAGTGCCGCCCGTGTCGACGCCTATCGTGCGCATCAGAGTGCCGCCAGCGCCGAGTCTAAATCGGCAATCAGGTCGTCAATATGCTCGATTCCGACGGAGAGGCGCACGAGATTGTCGGTAATGCCCTGCGCAGCGCGCTCTTCGGGCGTGAGGCTGCTGTGCGACATCGTGGCAGGATAGCCCACCAGCGACTCCACCCCGCCCAGACTGCTGGCGAGCCGGAAGTAGCGCATGCCTGTGCAGAATCGGTTCACGCCCGCGCGGTCGGTTTTGAGATAGACCGCCACCATCCCGCCGAAGCCGCGCATCAGGCGCTTCGCCCGCTCATGATGCGGATGGCTGGGCAGCCCCGGATACAGCACACGCTCCACTTTGGGATGCTCTTCCAGAAATCGGGCAACCGCCATCGCATTCTCACAGTGCGCCCGCATGCGCACCGCGAGCGTTTTCATCCCGCGCAACAGCAGCCAGCTCTCAAACGGCGAGAGAATCCCGCCCCCCACCGCCTGCTGGTCCCAGAGGGGGTCATGCAGGTCGTCGCGGTTGTAGACCAGCGCGCCGCCGATAATATCGCTGTGCCCGCCCAGATATTTCGTGACGCTATGCACCACAATATCCACGCCCCACTGCAGGGGGTTCTGCAGGTAGGGGGTGGCGAAGGTGTTATCGAAGACGGTCAGCAGCCCGTGTGCTTTCGCGATTTCCACCAGCGCGGGCGTCTCCAGCACATAAGTGAGGGGGTTCGTGGGCGATTCCAGCCAGAGCATGCGCGTGTTGGGCTGAATTGCGTCGGCGACCTGCTGGGGGTCTAAAGCGTTCACATACGACACCTGAATGCCGCGCTGGGGGGCGATTCGGTTCATCAGCGAGACGGTGCCGCCATACACATCGCGCGTGCAGACCACATGGTCGCCTGGCTTGAACAGTCCCAGCACCGCCGTTTCCGCCGCCATGCCAGAGCCGAACAGCAGGGCATAGCGCGCCCCTTCCAGCGTGGCGAGGCAGGTTTCCGCTGCCGCGCGTGTGGGGTTGGAGACGCGCGAATACTCATAGCCGTCGGTCTGGTCAATACTGGTGCGCACGAAGTTGGAGGTGGCATAGATGGGCACAATCACCGAGCCGGTGGTCGGGTCGGGCGGCTGTCCTGCGTGGATGGCTGCCGTTTCGAATCGCATCGCTTCCTCTCCTGCAGAGCGCAATTATACCCCCCTGTGAGCCAGCGGACTTTTGGGGAGCGCCAGTTATGGGGAGCCACTGAACAGAGAGGGATTCTTGCAACGAAAGCCATCTGCTCAAAGGGGCTAATTTTGAACGCATTTTGCCCGATTCTTTGACTAACCCTTCGTTCGACGACAAACCGAGAGGCGATACACCACAGGTAGCGTGTTGTCTGCACTATCACACACCACATCCTGTACCCCAAAAACCCACTTGGCGTCGATCGCCGGCTTTTGGGCACTTGAGTTCAAATCCGAGTCCGATCGACGCCAAAGCTTGACTTCACCGACACCGATGGGGTATAATAAACCCGCCAACGGGCAACGCCCGAACCTTGACAATCGGAACCGTTTTGAACTCATTTTGGGGACCGACCCGCAAAGAGCGGGTTGGTTTGTAGCCTACCTGTGAGGGATTGAAACAAAGAACACAGTCGGCGCGCCGCGCGTCGGGTCATAAGTTTGTAGCCTACCTGTGAGGGATTGAAACATTTGATGTGTGCGTCGCAGTGGGCGACGCACTTGAGTTTGTAGCCTACCTGTGAGGGATTGAAACACCCGTGAAATCAACGGGATATCTCCCCGGGGTTTGTAGCCTACCTGTGAGGGATTGAAACGGAAGACGCCCCTTCCTCGCGCGAGGGAGGGGCGTTTTTTGTTTGTGGGGGGGTGAGGCTCTGACGGCTGAGGTTCCGTTCCTATAAAACGAAGCCGACCTGCGTCGGCTGATTTAGCCAGCGAAGGCTGGCTTTGTTTACTGGGAACGGGTTCACCCGTCAGGGTTTATAGGGGCGTGGGATTAGCCAGACGGCTGAAGCCGTTCCTAATAGACGAAGCCGACCTGCGTCGGCTGAAATAGCCCGCGAAGGCGGGCTTTGTTTCGTAGGAACGGCTTTAGCCGTCTCGTTTCCTCAAGCGAAGCTGACTTCGTCAACTCAAGTAGCACGCGCATCCTGCGTGTGGACAGGGGCAGGATGCCCTTGCTACGGGGAGCCTGCACAGGCGGGCTTTGTCTACCGGGAATGGCTTTAGCTGCTCTGTTGTAAGGGTTGGGCGATGTATCTCGCGACCTCCTCCGTTGGTTCCCATGCCACGCAGGGGGCGCGTTCAGGCGTGCAGAAGCTACGGTCCCGGTTCCCCTCGCTTGCGGTGGGAACCGGGCGGAGGGGGCATTCTGTGTTCTATCGGGCATCTTTGCGACAGAGCCGCTTTAGCCCTCTGACCCGCCTCGACTAAAAAGTCAAAGCGTCCCCTCCCGAATGCGCTGGCGAATCTGCGCCATCAGGCGGGCATAAAAGGCGAGGTTATGATACGAGGCGAGCCGATAGCCCAGCATCTCGCCTGCGCGGAACAGGTGGTGCAGGTACGCCAGGGTGTAGCGCTGACATACCCAGCAATCGCAGGTGGGGTCTATCGGCTCCATGCACTCTGCGAAGCGGGCGTTGCGCAGGTTGAGACGCCCATTTTGCGTGAACACCGCCCCATGCCTGCCCAGTCGGGTTGGCAGCACGCAATCAAACATGTCCACTCCTGCCTGCACCGCGTGCAGAATATCGTCGGGTGTGCCGACACCCATCAGGTAGCGCGGTTTCTCTGCAGGCAGGCGCGGCGCCACCAGAGCGGTGATACGGCGCATCTCTTCCACAGGCTCGCCAACCGACACACCCCCAATCGCGTAGCCGGGCAGGTTCAGCTCCGTAATCTGCTGAAGGCTCATCAGGCGTAAATCCTCATAAACGCCCCCCTGCACGATTCCGAACAGCGCGCCAGCGGGCTGAGCCTCCTCCCACGCCGCGCGAGAGCGAATTGCCCAGCGATAGGTGCGCTCCACCGCCAGCGCCACCTCCTCCCGCGAGGCGGGATAAGGCGGGCACTCGTCAAACGCCATGATGATGTCGCTCCCCAGCAAGGATTGCACCTTAATGGAAAGCTCCGGCGTGAACCGATGCTCCGAGCCGTCCAGATGGGAACGGAAAGTGACGCCCTCCATATCAATCTGGCGCAGGCTGGTGAGGCTGAACACCTGAAACCCGCCGCTGTCGGTCAGAATCGCGCCCGACCAGCTCATGAAGCGGTGTAGCCCGCCCATGCGTGCAATCCGCTCCGCGCCCGGGCGCAGGTACAGGTGATAGGTGTTGCCCAGAATCAGGCGGTAGCCCAGCTGCTCCAGCTCGTCCTGACTGAGCGTTTTGACCGTCGCCTGCGTGCCAACAGGCATAAACACGGGGGTCTCAATCACCCCGTGCGGGGTCGTCAGGCGTCCCAGGCGGGCGTGCGAGCGTGTGGAGGTCTGAACTATCTCAAACTGGATTCCCATCGCCCGTTCAGGATTCGTAGACCCCCGCGTAGACCGCCTGAATCACCTCGTGGGGTGTGGTGAGACCGCGCAGGATTTTGTCGCGCCCGTCGTCCAGCATCGTGCGGAAGCCCTCTTTACGGGCAATTTCGGCAATCGCGTCGCCCGAGGCGCGGCTCACAATCGCCTCGCGGATGGCGGGGCTGATACGCAACAGCTCAAAGATGCCCGTGCGCCCCCGATAGCCCGTGCCCCGACAGTTGTTGCACCCCCTGCCGATGAAGAATTGGCTCTGGCTGGCGACTTCACGGGGAATCTTGAGCGCGCTCAGCTCGTCCGCAGTCGGCTGATAAGGCACACGGCAATCGGGACAGATAAGACGCACCAGTCGCTGTGCCATTGCGCACTGTAGCGTGGCGGCAATCAGATAATCTTCTGCGCCCATATCGATCATGCGGCTGATGGTCTCGATGGCGTTATTCGTGTGAAGAGTGGAAAGCACCAGATGCCCCGTGAGCGCTGCCTGAATGCCGATTTGAAGCGATTCTTTATCGCGAATCTCGCCAATCATAATCACATCGGGGTCGTGGCGAAGCATTGCCCGCAGGGCGCGCGGGAAGGTAATCTTTTCCGTGACCTGCACCTGCATCACATTATCGGGGAATTCATACTCCACCGGGTCTTCCACGGTGACGATGTTCCGATGGACGCGATCCAGGGTATGGAGCGAGGCATAGAGCGTGGAGGTCTTTCCAGAGCCAGTGGGACCCGTTACGACCAGCATGCCGTAGGCGACCTGCAGCGCACGACGCCAGTTGGCTAACACATCCTGCGGCATGCCGAGCGCGTCCAGTTTGACCTGCGTTTTGGCAGGGTCCAGAATGCGCATCACGATACGCTCTCCGTTCAGAGTCGGGATGCAGGAGACGCGCGCGCTCAAACGCCGATCCATATACTCCATATCGATGCGCCCATCCTGAGTATCGCGCTTCTCGTCCAGATGCATGTTCGCGGCGAGCTTGATGCGCGCAATCATCGCCTGTGCCAGATCCATCTGCGAAATCACTTCCTGCTCGTGCAGGACGCCGTCGATGCGGAAGCGGATTCGGAGCGCGTTATGTTCGGGATGCATATGAATATCCGAGGCGCCCATCTCCAGCGCCTGAATGAACATCTGATCCACGCGCTGCACGGCGAGCGAGAGTTCCTCGCCGCCCATTTCGCGTGCCACGCCCGCATGACGCATCAGCAACCGAAACATTCGCCCAGAGCCACGCATGCCATACATAGAGCCATTCACACCTCGTCGCTCTATTTAGACGGCTCAGAACCGATTCCTGCACGCCTCCTTTTACAGGAACACACCGAGCATGCCGAGAATCATAGAGGTATGAAAGTCGTGACTCTGGACGATGTGCGCAACAACGAAACCGTGCGCACCTACATTCAGATGGCGAACCAGATGCTCTATGCGATGGGCTACACCGAGCATGGCTTGCGCCACGCGGGGCTGGTTGCTAACAACGCCCGTCGCCTGTGCTTGAAACTGGGCTACACCGAGCGTCAGGCTGAGCTCGCCGCGATTGCAGGCTTCCTGCACGACATTGGGAATGTGATTAACCGCGACCACCATGCGCAAACGGGCGCGATGCTGGCGTATCACCTGCTGACCCAGATGGGCATGCCCGCTGAAGAGATTGCTATCATCATCAGCGCGATTGGCAACCACGAAGAAGCCACAGGCTACCCCGTCAACTACGCGGCGGCGACGGTGATTCTGGCGGATAAATCCGATGTGCATTTCTCGCGCGTTCAGAACCCCCACCGCGATCAGTTCGATATCCATGACCGCGTGAACTTCGCCACTCAGCGCTCCCGACTGCGTGTGCTGGCGAAAGAAAGGGTCATCGAGCTCAATCTGGAGATTGACACCAGCGTCGCCAGCCTGATGGAATACTTTGAGATTTTTCTGGACCGCATGGTGATGTGTCGCAAAGCCGCCGAGGCGCTGGAGTGTCAGTTCCACCTGATGATTAATCAGTCGCCGATTGGGTAAGCAAGCCCCCCTCTAAAGAAGGGGTGTCCCCCTTCCGATAATATCCCCCAGCAAATTTGCGGAGTAACCCAAACACAAGGGGGTTCATGGAATGAGTCTGCGAATCAATACGAACATACAGGCGCAAAACGCTTTGCGGAATGTCAGTTTGACTTCCGACGCGCTGGGGCGTACCATCGAGCGGCTGGCTTCGGGACTGCGGGTCAATCGCGCTGCCGATGACCCTGCGGGCTTGATTATCTCCGAGAACCTGCGCGCCCAGATTACAGGACTCCAGCAAGCCATCAATAACGCGCAGGACGCCACCAACATGATCAAAACCGCCGAAGCCGCCTTGGACGAGGTGCATACCGCCCTGCGCACGATGCGCCAGCTGGTGTTGCACGCCGCCAACACAGGCGTCAACGACTACGCCGCGCTGATGGCGGACCAGACTCAAATCCGCGCCCTCATCGACAGCATCAACCGCATCGCCGAACAGACCGCTTTCGGCACCAAAAAACTGCTGGACGGCACCTCGGGCATCACCGCACAGGTAACCGACCCGAACCTGATTTCAGGGGTATTTATTGGGGGACTCTTCAATGGACTGGCAACCGCCAGTGGCTATGTCACCATCAATGTAACGACGCAAGCCACCCGCGCGATGTATACCACCACACGCACCTTCTCCACCACAGAGACCTTTCTGCCCGTCGGGGGCAGTATCGTGATTAACGGGCTGTCGATTCAGGCGGACACGACAGACACCCTGCGCTCGTTTGTGGATAAGATCAATGCAGTTTCCAATCAGACGGGGGTGGTGGCGGAGATTGTGGCGGTGGGCGCGAACTACAGTGTGCGCCTGCGCCAGAAAGAGTATGGCTCCCAGTACCGAATCACTTTCCACGACGCCACGGGGGTGCTTTCTGCGGCGGCAGGCACCAACTTTTCGGGTGCAGGCACCGACGCCGTAGCGCAGGTAACGGTCAACACGGTACAGGGACCCACAACGGTTACCTTCACCGGGGGGCGCGGCACGGGCGACTCGGGCTTGCGACTCACCGATGGCTACGGCAACACGATTTTGCTCACCGAGAACGGCAACCTGTTTGACTACGCGGGCAGCGGCGCTCAGCGCGTCGCGCTGGTGACCGCAGGCATGCTCCAGTTCCAGGTCGGCGCGAACGCAGGGCAGTTCGTGCGCTTCTCCCTGATGGATGTGCATGCGACCAAGCTGGGCACAACCGTCGTGCCGGGCAAAAGCCTCGCCACCATCGATGTAACCCAGCAGAATTCCACTGATGAGGCGTTGCGCATTATTGACGCCGCCATCTCTGAAATCTCCAAAATGCGCGGCGATATGGGGTCGTTCCAGCGCTATGTGCTGGAAAGCAACATCCGCTCGCTGAATGTCGCCAAAGAGAATGTTACCGCCAGCGAGTCCACCATTCGCGACGCCGACTTCGCTGCCGAAATCACCATGTTCACCAAGCAGCAGATTCTGATGCAGTCGGGGATGTCGGTGCTGGCGCAGGCGAACAACATCCCGCAGACGGTGCTGTCCCTCTTGCGCGGCTAAAGCGCCTTGCCGTGCCGTTCATCGCGCTGGGGCAGGAACCTTTCCTGCCCCTTTTTGCGCTCGAATCGCCCGAATCGCCTGCAGATGCTCCTCGTAGGTGCGGGAGAAGTGGTGATAGCCGTCGCCGCGCGCCACATAAAACAGGTAATCGGTCTGCGCAGGCGCCAGCACCGCCCGAATGCTCGCCATCCCGGGGTTGCAAATCGGTCCGGGCGGCAACCCCCGACGGCGATAGGTGTTGTAGGGCGAGTCATGCTCCAGATCGCGATACAAAACCCGCTCTTTCCAGACTCCCATGCCGTACAGCACAGTGGCGTCTATCTGCAGGGGCATGTTGCGCCTGAGCCGATTGAAAATCACCGATGCCACTTTGGGGCGCTCGTCGTCCATCATCACCTCTTTTTCGACCATCGAGGCGAGGGTGAGCAGTTCATGCAAGCTCAGTCCCTGACGCGCCATCTCGTCCTTGTGCGGCAGATAGACGGACTGATAGGTGGCGCGGAGCATCGTTTTGACTGCGGTCTCGGCGCCACTGCCGGGGGGCAGGCGGTAAGTGCTGGGGAACAGATACCCCTCCAGCCAGTTGATGGGCGGTTCCGGTAAGCCAACCTCTTTGCAAAGTTGAGGTTGTCGGCAGAGGTTGAGAAAACTGTTGGCGTCGGCGATACCCCGCTCCTCAAGACGCTCCGCGATACGCTGAATCGTCCACCCTTCAGGGATGGTCACCCAGTTTCGGGTAAATCGCTCGTGGAGGAGAATATCCGCAATCTCCAGCATGGACTGATTCGGGCTGAACTCGTAGTCGCCTGGGGTGAGAAGGGGTTTGCCGCGCACCCGGAGCCACCAAGCGAGCAGGCTGGGGTTGCGCACGAGCCGTCGGCGAGCCAGCCGTTCGGCGAGCGCTTCCGCAGGCGTCGGCTCCCGCAGTCGAATCAGCTGGGGGGCGAAACGCTGGCTCACCGGGCGCGCCTGCCAGTAGAACCAGCCCACTGCCGCGCCCAGCAGCAGCCCCAGCAGCAACAGCGCCCCCCACAACCAGCGTGCTTTGCCCATCGGCTAACTCGCCAGACGCTGGCGTGAACGGTTGACCGCGAACGCAATCAACCGCGCCCCGCCCGTCATCAAGCCGATAAACAGGGTGGAAAGCACCCAGAACGGCACGCTGATGCTCCACCACGCTACAGGACGCGCCATCGAAACCCAGGAGTAGAGCATCACGCCCACGGCGCACCCCGCCAGCCATGTGAGCCAGAACGCGCCCCCCCATGACCGAGCGCGATACAACCCCGTGAGCAGCCCCAGCCCATACCAGCCTGCCGCGAAGGGCCAGAACACGCCCCAGAAATGCTCCACCGAGGGCAAACGCTGATGGTGCGAATAGATGCCTATCAGCGTGAACGCCACCAGCGCCGCCAGATCATACAACGCCCAACCCAGTCGCATCGGGAATTAGTGTACCCCTTCCCGCAGATATGACGGTCCCTGGGATGCGCCCATCGACTCCGTTCACCGCACCTTCACCTACACCTTCAACGAGCCTGGCGCGTATGAGTATTATTACATTCCCCACGAACTGGTCGGAATGACGGGCGTCGTGCGGGTGCGTCTGCCGGGTGATGTGGACTTCAGCGGCTGTATTGACGACGCCGACCTGCTGAGCGTGCTGTTCAACTTCGGCGCGACAGGCGCCCGCCCCGAAGATGTGAACTACGACCGGGTGGTGGACGACGCTGACCTGCTGATAGTGTTATTCAACTTCGGGAATGGGTGTTAGGGGTTCGGTGAGCTCGACGGGACCCAGGACGCCCCCGCCCGGTTCCCCCTGCTCTGCAAGGGGAACCGGGCGAAATAAGTTCACGACTCAGTGTTTGAAAAGCGTTGTATAATTCAAGGCGTATGCTGTTTCGCAGGGAGCCAGAGCAGCTGATGGAAGCCGCCGAGCGCGCGCTGGAGCAGGGTGATCCCCGCAAAGCCGCGCGTTTCGCCGAGCAACTGCTCCGCATGCGCCACACGGCGGGGTTCGAAATCAAGGCGCGCGCCCTCTGGGCTATGGGACGCCCCGAAGACGCGATTGCCACGCTACAGGAGGGTGTCGCGATTGCCCCTGAAGTCTGGATTCTCTGGGAGTATCTGGGGCGCTACCTCTCGGACGCAGGGCGCTACAGCGAAGCGCTCAACGCCTTCCGCAACGGCTTGGCGTGCCCGAACGCGCCACAGGACGGCTTCTTGTTCAACCTCGCGATTGTTTACCAGCGGCTTGGAGAGTACGACAACGCGCTGCAGATGCTGGAGCAGGCAGAAAGCGTTCGAAGTAATCTGCCCCTTGCGTGGCTGGAGGCGGCGCGTGCGTACTGCCTGATTCAACAGAAACGCTACGCCGAGGCGGAGCGATCGCTCGAGCGCGCCCAGCACGCCCTCAATACACTGGACGATCCCTGGACGCGCGGTGCTGTAGAGGCGATGGTGCATGCGTATACGGGATTGCTTTACTGGCAGCGCGACGGCGACCTTGCACGCGCCAGAGAACATGCCGAACGCGCCCTGCACTGGGACAAGACGAACCCCGACGCCATTGCACTCATGCGGGCGGGCAACCCTATCGCGGACAAGCCGACCCCACTCTGGCACATTCTGGTAGAAGGCGTGTGGCATGAGCCTCTGGAGGGCATGCGCACCCCAGCAGGCTTTTTCGCCAACTACTGGGTAATTGCCGACACACCCGACGAGGCGCTGGACTACATTCGCCCGTTCGAGCCGCCCTCCGTGCGCGATAGCCTCAAAGTGTCGGAAGCGACCGTAGAGAGTACTGTGCGGGGCGAGCGCAAAGGGGTCGTGCGCGCTCTCGCAGGCTACACCTTCTACGCAAGTGATTAGCCGCCACACGCCCCGCTGGTTCCGTTTCTACGGTTTACTTGCTGGTATCACTGTTCACACCCTGTGCCCGGAAGCTGTTTGCAACGGCGAGTGAGCTCTGCGAGGCGCCGCTGGGACGGGTATACTTTGGGAGCAGGAGGCGTTCGATATGGAGGTCAGGCTCATCCCGATTCATCAGATTGTAGAAGACCCCGACCAGCCCCGCAAGGGCTACGATGAGGAAGGTCTGCACGGACTGGCAGAAAGCATTCGCCGCTATGGTCTGCTCAACCCGATTACAGTGCGCCCGCTTCCGGATGGCAAAACCTATCAGATTGTCACGGGCGAGCGACGCTGGCGCGCCGCCGAACTGGCAGGACTCACCGAAATCCCCTGTATCGTAAAACCGATAGAACACGAGACCGCCCTCACCGAGCAGTTGATCGAGAACCTTCAGCGCGAAGACCTCGCGCCGATTGACAAGGCGCGCGCGCTGAAACAGCTCAAAGACTCCCGCAAGCTCACAAACCGCGAGCTGGCGCAGATGCTGGGGCTGAGCGAGCGCACCATCAGCATCTGGCTGGGGCTGCTGGAACTGCCAGAGGAAATCGGCGAGCAGGTGATTTCTGCCTCCGGGCGCCCGCCCGCAGGGAGCATCACCGAAAGCCACGCCCGAAGCCTGATGGACCTGGAAGACCCCGAACTGCAGACCCGCGTCGCCGAGAAGATTCGCGAAGAGGAACTCACCAGCGACGAGACCGCCGCACTGGTGCGCACGCTCCGCGAAGCGCCCGAACGCGCCGAAGAGATTCTGGAGCAACCCGCCGAGCAGGTGCTGGCGGCGATGGAGGTGCGCGGTCCCGCCATCGAAGTGCGCAAATTCCGACGCTATCTTGAAGGGCTGGATGTGAGCGCCATGCACCCCAGCCATCTTGAACCCCTCGAGGAAGAGCTGGAACTGCTGATTGAGATTATCGCCGAGAAACTTCAGGAGATTCGGGCAGAGATTCAATGATTGTAATCGCGATTGACGGTCCAGCAGGGTCGGGCAAAAGCACGCTGGCGAAAAACCTCGCGCAGGCGCTGGGGTTTGTTTATTTAGACACGGGCGCGATGTATCGGGCGCTGGCGCTGAAGGCACAGCGGCTGGGCATCCGCCCCGACGATGCCGAGCGCCTTGCGCAGCTGGCAGAGAGCCTCGCCGTCGAGTTCCGACGCGACGCCAGCGGCGAGCAACGGGTCTATCTGGACGGCGAAGATGTTTCGGAAGCGATTCGCACGCCCGAAGTGAGCAATCTGGCGTCGCAGATTTCGGTTCACAAAGGCGTGCGTCAGGCGATGGTCGCCAGACAGCGCGCGATCGGGGCGCAGGTGTCAGGGCTGGTTGCCGAAGGGCGCGACACCACCACTGTTGTGTTCCCCAACGCGACGCTCAAAATTTTCCTGACCGCCTCGCCCGAAGAGCGCGCCCGCCGACGCCAGCACCAGCTGCAGATGCAGGGAATCGAAGTGCCCTATGAGCAGGTGCTTCAGGAGATTCTGGAGCGCGACCAGCGCGACAGCACCCGCGCCGAATCGCCCCTTACGGAAGCGCCCGACGCGGTTCGCATCGTCAACGACGGCTGGACCAAAGAGCAGACCTTAGCCTACGCGCTGCAAATCTGTCGGGAGCGACTTGGCTTGCCTGCGGAGGCGCCTCATGGATGAGCGATTGTTGTGGATTCCCAGTCGTGGCAAGCGCATGGCGGGGGTTCTGCACCTGCCCACGGGGCGTCGGCGTGCGCCCGGGGTGCTGATGCTCCATGGCTTCACGGGGCATAAGGCAGAGACCCACCGCCTGTTCGTGCATACTGCCCGACGCCTTGCCAGCGAGGGGTTCGCCGTGTTGCGGTTTGACTTCCTCGGCTCTGGGGATAGCGAAGGGCTTTTTGAGGAGATGACCATCTCTGGCGAAGTGGAGGACGCGCTGAACGCGCTCCAGTTCTTCCGCGCCCAGTCGCGTGTGGACACGGCGCGCATGGCGATGCTGGGCTTCTCGCTGGGTGGGTGTGTGGCGGCGTTGAGCCAGCCGCGTGCGGGCGCACTCAAAGCGCTCGTGCTGTGGGCGCCTGTCTCCAACCCCCTGCGCTGGATGCCCCCACAGGGCGTGCCCGAAAAGCCTGTTAATATCGGGGGTAATCTGGTGGGACCTGCCTTCTATCGGGAGTTGCCCGAGCTCAAGCCACTGGAGGCGGCACGCGCCTTCAAGGGGGCGGTGCTGATTCTGCACGGCTCGAACGATCAGGCGGTGCGACCCGATGAAGGACGCGCCTATGAATCAGCCTTCCAGAACGCCAGCCGCTGCGAGTTCCGACTCATCCCCGACGCTGACCACATCTTCAGCCAGCCTCAGTGGGAGCAGAGCCTGATGGAGCAAACCGTGCGCTGGTTCAGAGAGCATCTCTAAACGGGTACAATTCTCCCGCCTATGAATTTGGAGTGGCTACGCACACTTCGTGATACCCTGCCTCCCGTTCAGGATGCCGCACGCCACCGCTGGCTCGAAGTGTGCAACGAATCGAAGCCCGTGCTGACGGCGACTCTGGTGGCAGAACGCCCGTCGCCGACGCTGATTGTCGTGCCCACGCTGGAACGCGCCGAGCAGTGGTTCGCGATTCTGTTCCGTCTGGGCATCCCCGAAGAGCGACTGGTTCGCGCTCCCCTTGGGCTAACGCCCCTGATGGAGCCAACAGGCGTGGAGCTGGAGGTGCTGCATGAGCGCATTCGCGCCCTGCACACGCTCCGTCTGGGCGAGCCAGTGGTGGTGATTGCGCCCGTTGGCTCCGCGCTCCAGCGCACGATGCCCCCCGCGCTCTTTGAACAGGAGTGGCTGCGCCTGACCGTTTCCGAAAACCCCGTGCCCGCGCCTTACCAGTACGCCATAGACCCCGAAACGCTGATTCAGCGCCTTGTGGAAGACGGCTACGAGTATCAGGAGCCTGTGCGCCTGCCAGGGCACTTCGCGCGGCGCGGTGGGATTGTGGATGTGTTCCCGATGGGGGCGGTGTTGCCCCTGCGAATCGAGTTCTGGGGCGATGAGATTATCAGCCTGCGCAAGTTTGACCCCGCTACCCAGCGCTCCCTGATTCGGGAAGTGCGCCATGCCGAGATTCCGCCCGCCCGCGAGACCCCGATGGGCAACCCCGAAGTTGCCGAGCGCATCCGCCACGACTGGGAACGCGCGATTGCCCAGCAACCGCCTGCGCTCCAGCCTACTCTCAGGCAGAATCTGGAAGACGATTTGCGCCCCCTTGCGATGGGCGCGCCGTTTGACCGACTGGAGCTCTACCTGCCGTGGCTGGCGCAGGAGCGCGCCTGCATGCTGGACTACCTGCCCGAAAACGCCCTGCTGATTTTAGACGAGCCGCTGCTGCTGGAGTCGGCATTCCAGCGCATGCAGGATGAGATTCAGCAGGCGCTCAACTCCCGTGCCGAACGGGGCGACACGATTCCGTTGCGAATTGCGGACTATGTGGAGCCGATAGAACGACTTTATGCCTCGCGCCCCCATCCTGTGCTGACGCTGGAAGCGATGCCCAAGCCCGACCTGACAGGCGTGGCGCACGAGCTCGGTACGCGCTCCACCGAAACGACGCGCGGACGCCTGCCCGACCTGTGGAATTCTATCCGCCGCTGGCTGGAGGGGGGCTATCAGATTGTGGTGGCGACCGACCGCCCCAATCAGGTGGCGCGCGCGTTTCAGGACGCCGACCTGCCCGCCCCCAGCGAGAGCGCTGAGAACCACGCCGTGCCCCTGCTGTTTCGGGGCAACCTTGGGGGCGGGTTCATCTGGGACGCCCAGCGGTTCGCCCTGCTGACCGACGCGGAATTCTTTGAGCGCCACCGCCTGCGCATGCCCCCACGCCGCTTCAACGAAGGCGTGCCCATCACCTCCATCATGGATCTCAAGCCGGGCGATTATGTGGTGCATATCCATCACGGCGTGGGCGTCTTTCGCGGGCTGACCACGCTGGAGCGCGAGGGCGTCACGCGCGAATACCTGCTGATTGAGTACGCCCACCCCGACCGAATCTTCGTGCCCGTAGACCAGCTGGATCGCATTCAGAAATACATCGGTCCCGACGACAAACCGCCCGAAATTCGGCGGCTCAGCAGCAGCCTGTGGGTCAAGTCCGTGGCGCAGGCGCGGCAGAAAGCCAAAGAGGTGGCGCAGGAGCTGATTCGAATCTACGCCCTGCGCGAAAAAGCCACACGCCCGCCCACGGGACCCGACACCCCCTGGCAAGCGGAAATGGAGGCGATGTTCCCCTATATTGAAACACCGGGGCAGCTGAAGGCGATTGAAGAGGTCAAACGCGACTTAGAATCGCCCCACCCGATGGACCGCTTGCTGGTGGGCGATGTCGGCTTTGGGAAGACCGAGGTGGCAATTCGCGCCGCGTTCAAAGTGATTATGGCGGAGCGGCAGGTGGCGCTCATGTGCCCCACGACCGTGTTAGCCTATCAGCACTGGCAGAACTTCAAGGAGCGGTTTGAGCCGTTCGGGGTGCAGGTGGCGCTACTGAGTCGGCTCATTTCCCCTGCCGAGCAGAAACGCATTCTGCACGGGCTGAAAACGGGCGCGATTGATATGGTGATTGGCACGCACCGCCTGCTCTCCGACGATGTGCAGTTCAAAAATCTGGGGCTGGTGATTATTGATGAGGAGCAGCGCTTCGGCGTGATGCAAAAAGAGCGGTTCAAACAGCTGCGCGGCACGGTGGATGTGCTGACGATGACCGCCACGCCCATCCCGCGCACGCTCTATATGGCGCTCACCGAGATTCGCGACATGAGTCTTATCACCGACCCGCCGCCCGGACGGCTGCCCATTCGTACCAGCGTGATGCCCTACACCGACTGGGCGGTGCGCGAGGCGATTTTGCGCGAGCTTCAGCGCGACGGGCAGGTGTTCTATGTCGTGCCGCGCATTCAGGGGATTGAGCATGTCGCCGAGCGCCTCAAGCAGTTAGTGCCCCACGCCCGAATCGCAATTGCGCACGGGCAGATGCCCCCCGCCACGATGGAAGCGATTGTGCTGGACTTCTATCAGCACGCCTACGATATTCTGGTCTGCACCACGATTATTGAGAACGGGCTGGACATGCCGAATGTGAACACGCTGATTGTGGAGAACGCCGAGCGGTTTGGCTTGGGGCAGCTCTATCAGCTGCGCGGGCGCGTGGGGCGCTCGGACCGTCAGGCGTATGCCTACTTCCTGTTCAAAGCGGGCAAATTGAACGATAAGGCGGAGGAACGCCTGCAGGCGCTCAAGGAGTTTTCGCATCTCGGTTCGGGTTTCGCGCTGGCGATGCGCGATTTAGAAATCCGTGGCGCGGGCAACCTGCTGGGCACGGAACAGCATGGCGCGATGCGCGCCGTCGGGCTGGAACTCTATCAGGCGATGTTGCGCGACGCCATCCGCCACCTGCGCAAGGGCGAAACCCACTGGGCGCTCGACAGCCCCCTGCAGGACGAACTGCCGCCCATCCAGATTCCCATAGACGCCTACATCCCTGCCAGTTATATTCCCGATGTAGCGCAACGGCTGGGCTACTACAAGCGCATCGCGGGCAGCCGCACCCGCGACGAGCTGAAAGACCTCGTGCGCGAGCTGCGTGATCGCTACGGGCAACTCCCCACGCCTGTGCGACACCTGCTGCGCCTGATGGAGGTGCGAATCGTGGCGCACGCCGTGGGCGCAGAAAGTATTGAGATGGAGGGCAAGCGCGTGCTGGTGAAGTTCCACACGAACCGACGGCTCAAAGCGCAATGGCAGGTCGCGCTTCAGAAGCAGTTCGCTGGGGTTGCCACGCGCCCTGAACACATCAGCCTGCCGCTCACAGCGCAACCGCTGGAAACCCTATTGATGGTGCTGAAGGCGCTACAGGCGCTTCAGAATCCAGAGGCGGCGTGAACACTTGCCTCCCAGGAGGGTATCTACCGCCGACTCTCCGATTCGGGTACGCCCCACTCCGGCACAAGGCGCTGCTCAATCCCCAGATGTTGCAACACGCGAGCTATCACGGTGTCCACCACCGCCTCCACAGTTTGGGGGCGGTTATAAAACGACGGATTGGCGGGCAAAATCGTCGCGCCTGCCTCACACGCCTGCACCATGTTGCGCAAATGCACCAGATTGAACGGGGTCTCGCGCACCACCAGAATCAGCGGGCGCCGCTCTTTGAGGCACACATCCGCGCTGCGGGTCATCAGGTCGTCGGAGATGCCCTGCGCAATCCGTCCCAGCGTGCCCATCGAACAGGGGATAATCACCATCCCATCGTGGCGGAAGCTGCCGCTGGCAGGGGGTGAAAAGTAATCGCGCGGCTGAAGCACCTGCAAGCCTTCAAACGGCACGCCCAGCAGACGCTCGGCACTCAGTGTTTCCCGATTGATGTCCAGCCCCAGCTCGGTCTGGAACACCTGAAACGCCTGATCGGTCGCGATTAGATAGATTTCCTGAAAATACTCTATGGCGTAGCGCAGGAATCGCAGGGCGTAGATGCCGCCGCTCGCACCCGTGACTCCCACCACCAATCGTCCCGTGCGTGCCATGACGCTATTGAGTGTACCCGTGCGTCGAGCAAGAGTCTGTGTTTTTTATCACATAGATCCCCCACAGGGGTACGAGACACGGTTCAGGGCATACTGAAGCAAACCGTTCAGCCCAAAAGTCTCTACGGGCGTTTCGCACGCCTCGCCTACGCCCTCGCTCAACAAGGACTCCCCCGCTAAGCCCATCCCAAAAGCCCCATCACTACACCCTCCCCTAACTCGCCGCCTGTGTTCTGCTCAAGATTTACCGCAACGCCACCTATCGCGACACCGAAGAACTGCTCCGCGCCAGCGCCGAAATCCGCGCGGTACTGAAACTGCCTGGGGATGACCATAGGGCGGGGGGTGTGTTCGGAGGTTCACTGGCTACCCTCGTTGCGTCGGCAAGCCCAGCGGTATGTGCCCCGTGCGGGGCGGTCGGCGCGGGTGTGGCTGGTGGCGGATAAAGGGTTTGACGGGCAGACGGTGGCATGGATGGATGGCGTTCCGCCGATTCGGCGGGGAAGGCGATTGCGTTCGTTCGTGCGTCCGTTGCGGGCGCTGGGGATTTATAGGCAACGCTGGAAGAGCGAGACAGTGATTTCGGTGATCAAGCGGAAGCTTGAGGATGGAGTTCAGAGCCGTTTGGGGTGGTTGGCGCGTCAGGAGTTGGTGGTGAAGGAACTGGTTTACAATCTGTATCGTTAGTTTTTTTGCTCGCGGGGGCGGGGCGTTCTGGCGCGTGGATGTGTCGAGGCACTCAGGTATCTTTGCGACAGAGCAGGGCGCGCTCTACAGGCGCAAACGGCGAACGACGGCGCAGGATACTGAACAGACGCCACATCATCTTGAACTGGATAGAAAGAATGGAACCATCCCCCTTCTAATCGCGCACGGGAATGTTCGCATAGCGTGTCTCTTCGGAGAAGTTGTTCGGAAATCCGCTATTCTCCACGCGACGACGCACGAGCATCCCCTTCGAAAACACGAGATACGCTCGATAGGAGTCGGCGGCGTCGCCCCCTTCGATTTTCAGCACCATCTCCCCGCGTTGATTTTTGTAGAAACTGATTGCGTTGACCTCTGCCAGATCGCTGTATGCGCCGCGCATCAAAGGCACAACCTTTCCACGATAGCGTATCTCGATTTGTTGAACGACCATATGCGGCGCCGACTCGCTACCGCCGTGCCAGAGCCCCTTGTCAAGACGCAGGTCATAGGGACGCAGAAGCACCTTAGCGGTGTAGTCCCCTAACTTCGCTTGCAGTGTTCGTTGCATCGCAATCCACCCTATCTGGATTTTACCTGAATTGCCAGCGCCTAAAGCGAAAAGATTGAGCTTCCCATGCCAAACGGTGCATCACAGTTCGTAAAATGCCCCCCAATGCAGGTTCCCCCCGCAAGCGAGGGAAACCACAACTCGGTTCCCCTGCCCGCGGGGGGAACCCCAATTCGGGTCCTCTCCGCGACGCAGCCTGTATTTACGAAGGCAGTTCAAAAGCTAAGGCTTCGCGCGGTTCACAAAACCATATTATCTGCCGAAATGCCGCATCCACGCCAGCCAGCCCTGTTGCAACTGCCGAAAGACCGACATCACTTCCAGAAAAACCCAGTGCAACGACCACGCGTCATAGGGCACCGACACAAACTTCGCAAGCCAGCTGAATGCCCTTTCTATCGCCTGCAGCCGTGTCCACTCGCTTTCCCGAAGGCGCGGCAAAGAGCCACTGAACGGCCACTTCCCCTCTACGCGCAGGGCTAACCACCATTCGGGCACTTCGTAATCATGCAAATACGCTTGCGCTATCCGCTCTAACTCCCGTTGATGACGCAGGCTCCACCCCACTGCCACCGCAGGATAAAACGAGTCGCCGTAGCCACTCAGCACAACTTCCATATCGTACCAAATATGCCACATCTGACGCAAAAAGGGAGCTATCTCCAACAAAGAATCCGGCTCGTGTGCCACTCCCTTCACCAGCCGATACCACTCCCACGGCAGCTGATAAAAAAATAAACCGACCCACCAGCTTTCGCGAACTCCCTTGCCTCCCCCCGCTTCCAGATTCCACACGGTTTCACTCAAAGGCGATGCGTCTGGGCGAACCCTCAGCCACGCCGAAGGAACGAAGCGCCCTTCCGACTCCAGCGACAGCTCGCCTTGCTCCAGCGCCTTCAAGAAATCTTCGTGATTGAACCCGTGCAGATAAAGAAGGCGTGACAGAAGTTCATAGGGTTGCATCTCCTGCCACGGCACGCCCTGCCAATCGCCGTGCCGATACGACCAGTGAATCACCTCGCGCGCCATCTCGCTTGTGCCTCCCTAAAACTCTTCCATCTCGTGACGGCATCGGACTTCAATCAACTCCACCAGGGCGCCCATGTAGTCCACCAGCTCTGCCGCCTTTGGCATCAACGCTGAGAGCCGATAGGGCGTCGCGTTCCAGTCCGCCAGAGAGCGGAAAATACGCTCGCACAACTCCCGAAACTGTCCCACAGGATGTTCTACGAGGCTTTCATCCAGCTCTTCTTGCTCCGCATGCCAGACAAACCACGGCTCTCGCCGAAAACAGAACGCATGTCCCGAAAGATCCTCCGAGGCCCATCCCTCCAGCTGTTGTTGAAACAGTCTGCTGGGTTCGGCATCCAGAAGGGGAATGACCCCTCCTCTGCGCCGACACATCTCCCACGCCTCAAAAATGGTCTCCCAGAACTCACTGAGCATCCCGAATAAGGTCTTTTCAGGCTTCCATTCGGAATACCGAAAGGCGATAGAGAGTTCCAGATATTGGCGTGAAGGGGAGGAGCCCCACACTTCTTTGGGGTATAACGGCAGGCGCTCGTAAGTATTCAGCAAACGGGCAAAGCAAAGTTCTGCCAGAAGGACGGCGCGTTCGAGTGCGTAATCCAGATGCTCGATGGGGTCTGCATCAGACGGCGGGGGGACCTCCGTATGCACCAGCTTGGGGCGCTCGTCGGGCAGGGGGAACTCAACTATTGCCTGTGGGCAGCGGAGTCGCCAGAGCAGGTACGCCCACCTGCCCACGAAGGGCACTGCATCGATGTGAACCAACGGCAACGGCACTCTCGGATGCTCCCCAAAAGCTCCCATTTTCAAGCAGCCCTCTTTTGCTTCTTTGGCGCCTCTTCTTGTGCTGGCGCTGGTTGGGGTGATGGAGCTGAAAACAAGTTTTCCAGCCACTCAATTATACCCTGCACCAGCCCGCCTAAGCCGATGCCGCATCGCGCCGCAGCAACCGCAGGAACCATAAGAGAGGTCAGATCATTTAGCCCAGGCTCATAAGTGTAAACTGGACTTTCCCTATAGACTTCTCTGAGGTGTTTTACTTTATCCGATGGAGCATAAGACCAAACAGGATTTTTCTTAGAGTCCGGATTGCAGTGTTGATACAGGAAGGGGAACGCTTCCTGTATGAGATCGCGCCACGAGGCGTTTTTCGATATTTCACGCTCCGTGCACTGGGCAAGAGCTGTTGATAAGAGTTTGAGTGCGTCCACGCACCGTCCTGCCATTTCATTGGCATGACCGCGTTTTTTCTTCTCTGGGAGAGTACCCCCACTGTTTTACATCCTTCTTGAGGTTATCAATAGCGCGTTTGAGCTCGTCCATTGCTTTAGCACAATCGCGTCTAAAACCATCACTTGCAATAGTGGGCGTATTGTCATGCGGGCGGTTTTTGGGTCTGTCAGAAGCGCCTTGAATATCTTTTCGGCTTATCGGGTCGTTCCCGCAATACCGATACAGGTTCGGGTCGCCGGAGGCGGCATCAATCGGGTCTCTCTGCAGCCAGCGGGCGGTGCGGGGGTCATATTCACGGGCGCCCACATGATACAACCCAACCTCAGGAATCCACTCATACCCATACGCCCCGTTCCAGGTGAACGGCTGGCGCGTGGTTCCCTCGCGCGTTGAACGAGTCCTCCTATCCTACCCAAGGACTACTTCCTCAAGCTCAAAACCGTCTATCTCCGCCTGCCACCACTGCTCAACGACATCTTCCCGCACCACCAGAGGCGCACCCTCTTCATTCACCACACGAAACAACCTTAAATCGCCTATCTTTGTCGCGTCCAGAATCAGCTGACTCCCGCGACGACGGTAGACTTTATAGCCTTTATGAGAGTCCGCTACGGGGCGATAAATGGGAAGAGACTTCAGGCACGGCACGCATACCGACGCCGAATAACGCACCGCAAAGAAAGTATCCACAAGCCGCCCCTGCGTGTATACGCTCACTGGAAAGAACTGCATTCCTTCCGCCAAACCCTGTTGTTGCACCATCCACCGCAAGCGTGGCGAGTAGAGGTGGACAGGGGGTCGCGACGCGAAAACAGTGACGGTGCAAAAATCACTGTCGTTGCCCCACAGCTTTTCAACCCACCAGCGCGGCAAGCGCATGGTCTCTGCCGCTGGCTCCTGTAGCCCTGTGTGCGGGTCTAACAAACGCCACCAGCGCACAATATCCGACAGCGTGACCTGAAAGGCTGCCGCAGGACCCAAATCCCAGAAGGGACTGCTCCCACCAATCACCTCATAGTATTTCATCTCCCACACCCCGCCACATTCACTTGACTGCTACAGGGATGAACCGAGCGCCCGTAATCGGTATGGATTCTAATCCCTGCTTCAGCTCCTGATGGAGTATTACCAAATCGAAGTCAGCCATTTGCCCTGAAGGGGTGCAAAACATCACTTCGTGGGGGACTAACCCTGCATGCAGCACCAGACGCTCCTCCTCCCAGTTGGAGGCTTCCGCGTCGGTACAGTTGAGACCCAGCAGGGGATTCATCAGGTAAACAGTTCCCAGAAGGTGGTTCTCGCCCCCTGCATAGAGAGGGACAGGGATGGTCTGAACCAGACGCCCAATAAGCCCAAAGCGCTGGAGAACTTCCACAACACGCTCGGAGATGCCAAACAGCTTTGTGTGCTTGAGGCTGATGACATCGGTGATTTGCAGGGGAATTTCGCCATAAACGACCAGCCGAAAATCGTTGCCCAGAACATCGGGACGCACCCAGCGAAACTCCTGAAGTGGGCGCAAAACCCGCTCCACCTCGTGGCTCCACTGGGCAAGGAGCGCGCCGCCCAGATCAGCACTGTTTGGGATGTCGCCCGTGTAGTCGGAAGACTCGTAATAAAGCGCCCTGCGGTGGTCAATCTCAGCTGTGCTGGGGTAGGCGACCATGCTGGACGCGCTTGGCTTCCACACATAAAGACTGGATTGGAATGACGAAGCCCTGCTCATCCAATAGGATACCTCCTGGCTGTCACTCAATCACTTTGAGGATACCCAACTAATCCCACAACTCACTAATCGGCCAGAGGGCTTCATTGACCGCATGCTGGAAGCCACCCGTATACCAGTCATAGGCGAAAAAACCCCACCCAACACCAGGAATTTTTCTGACTACCGCCCCTCCCACCTTTTTCAAGACCCTTCTTACAAGCTTCTCAGCAAGCTTATCAGCACTTCTACTGAGTAGTCTCTGTGCCGTTGGTCCAAACCGTGTAAGCTTTGGCTTGATTCTCGTGATAGCGTCAAGCGCTTGCTGCTGTGTAATCTTTCCTTCCCTGACTGCTTTTTCCAGAGCCTCGAGAACTTCTTCCAATTTTGAGATAAGGCGACTTTGAAGATTATCCGTTTTTTTAGCAAGGCTGCCAGGACGCTTGTCGTTCGCATAGTATTGCCAGCAACCACCTCGTGCAAACTCGCCCCATAGATTCTTTGCTCTGTTAAGCCAGTCGGCTGTCTCCTCACAATGTCCCAGTGGTTTGGTAATGCCTCCAGCGTGTTCGTGTCCACCGACGGCATCCTCGGGTGTGAGTTTGGATAGTTCGTTCTCAGCCTTTTGCACCGCATTTTCTATCTCGTTCAGGAGTTGATCACATTCTGCTTTGGATTTGGGTTTGGTTCCATCTGGATCGGCACGGTTGATGGGATCGTTCTGGCAGTAGCGATAGAGACTGGGGTACCCGCTTTTAGCTCCTACAGGGTCCCTCTGCAGCCACCGCGCGGTGCGGGAGTCATAGGTGCGAGCGCCACATGATACAACCCAACCTCAGGAATCCACTCATACCCATACGCCCCGTTCCAGGTGAACGGCTGGCGCGTGCAGCATCTCGTGATTCTCTGTCCAAATACCACTCTGCTCTTGGCTCAATAAAGCCGACCCATAAGTGTAAGCCAGCACTTTCAAGCCATTCACGCGCACGCTGAGTTACCATCAAGCCACCGTACCCCACAAAATGAAAGAAATCACTTCCGTCCCAGCTGGTTGGGTCTATTTCCATTCGGCGAATCTGAAGACACCGCAACTGCCAGCGCCCACAACGCTTGCACTGCCACCAACAGTCGGCTGGTTCGGTGTAGGGAACTCCCCCATTGCCCCACACAACCATCTCGTAAAGCTCAGCTCCCTGATAAAGGGAATACGAGCGATTGAGCACCAAAACAGGATGAATATCAAACCCTGTCAACCCTGAATGGAGGAGTAAGTTAGCAGCGTGCGGGGTCAGATATAGTCCTGTATAGGGTCCCAAACCGCAGATATCCCATTTCGGGGGGTACTTTGTCAGCCGAATACGAGTTTGTCCGATTCCAATATGAGGGCGGACACGATATTGAGGGGGTACCAGAAGCAGTTGGCGCACCTGTTCGGCTAAGATAGAAAAGTCTTCAGGCAATAGATAACTTCCGCCCTCCGCGGATACGGCTCTTGCTTTGTAGTACTCAATCAGCGCAGACAGTTCGCTTGTAGGTAGAATGGGGAGTCTTGTAGCTTTGGCGTAGAAGGGGGATGGAGGATAGGCACGGCAATCTGGGCAAAACATACCAGGCAAGCGTAGTTCCGTGCCTACCTCCTCTATCGGCGCACTTCTCACACCAGCAGGTTCCCGATAAGTCATCTCATAAGCTTCCATCATGGCTGTCAAATCCTGCGAAAATTCTACCTCTTTGCCTGACTTTCCATACTCCCAAACAGGCAGGATATAGCCTGAGGAAGACCCCGATCCTCGAACATCTTTTTCAGTTGATTAAGAACATCATCTTTAGTAATGGTTGGGTCATTCAGAAACTGTCTCCATTCTTGGTTCCATGTGCCATGCAGCTTCTGGGGAATTGCCTTGTCCATTTCCACAATATAATCATCTACATCAAGCCCGAATCGTTCTATAAACTCTTCACGGCACTCTTTGGGTAGTCCATGATGCCCAACTGTTTCCTTGCAGTCTTGACTTGCAATTGAGCATTTTGCTTTCGCTTTCCATCCTCCACGAGGTGGCTTCTTTTCCGCCTGCCCCACGCTAATATTGGCATTTCGAGGCTTTTGGGTGCTTTGATTAACTTCTCGGGGTTGATTCCGTGAAGGAGTTGTAGAGCGAGTTGATCTCTGTACTTGTTCTTGGGCTTTCTTGCTTGCAGAATGAGGGGGCACAAGGCGTAGTGGACGACTGAATAAACGTCGCAAGTATTAATCATCCTTTACCTCCGTTCCTCATCTGGATCGGTGCAGCTAACAGGGTCATTCCCGCAATGCCGATACAGGTTCGGGATGCCCAAGTCGGCGTCTATTGGGTCGCGCTGCAGCCAGCGGGCGGTGCGAGGGTCATAGGCACGGGCGCCCACATGGTACAAGCCTACCTCTGGTATCCACTCATACCCATACGCCCCGTTCCAGGTGAACGGCTGGTGCACTTCCTCTCACTTCCGCTACCTAAAGCCCTGCAGACCAACAGATGCTAACTACGCTACTCACAAATCAACCATCTGCGAGCAAATAAATTCAAACCGTTTCTACTTCCCTATGAAACTCAAAGCCTGTTAGACCTGCCTGCTCTATTGCTTCCTTAACATCCGAGCGTACTATCACCATCTTGGTCTCGAAGTTCGTGACCAGAAATATCCGATGCACTCCTATCATGGCTTTCTTCAGAACCAATTGCCAACGATAAAAGGGAAAAGGCTCTCGCTCCACAAATGAACGACTCTCATCGACACATTCCAGATGTACCAAATAGCGCACACAGTAATATGTTCCCAGCGGTGTTGTTCTGTCAGCTGTATAGAGAGGGTATCCCTCGAACTCTAACTCATCCTGTAATCCTATGTTTTCTAGGAATATCTTCGCGCGCGGTGAGATAACATGCACATCGAGGGGGTAAGAGGGACTGGAACATCGCCCCGCATCAGGGAGAGGAGGATACCCTCTCCTTAGCACCAAAAAAGTACCACTATTGAGCGCCTCATGCCACCCGTACATTGTTTTAAGATACTCTAATGCCCTCTGTCGCTGCTGCGGATCACGGGTTAACTCGTAGAAGCGAAGACCCCACGCAAAGTCGACCTTGCTGGTATCAGGTTCATGCCAATTCCTCGAAGCTACACTGCGAAGCTCACTCCACTTAGGGTTGTGAACTTCACATTCAAGCTGTAGCCAGTCAACCTCAAGCGTATAATAGCGATGAAACATACCTCCAAGTGCCTCCTGTAGCAACGATTGTACCTTTCTGAGGGTTACTTTGAAGAGGAGTGTTTTGGACGACAAGTCCTTTGACTGCATGCCAAAAACCACCCTGATACCAGTCATAAATGAATAAAATTATTGTCAATATCTGCCCAAGATATGGTACAAATTTGGCTGCTCGACGCAGAATCCGAATTAAGTGCTTGAGATTGTCTGGATCCTTGACAAACTTGTCGATTATTTGACGCAGTAAGTTATCTGGTAGCTGTTGCAATTTTGCTAACCAGTTGGCAATACGCTTTTCCAACAAACTCTGTCGTTTAGCCATTTGTCCTGCACGAACGCGAATTCGGGCGTAGGAATGGCAACCCAAATTAGAGTATTTTGCCCAGAGCTTATCGAGTGCCTCGAGCCACTGGTTCAGTTCTCTGGAATGACCAGCGGGTGTCCATTTGCCTTGACATCCTACAACATCCTGAACAGGGTGAAATTTTTCGTTTTTATCCATTTCAGTGTCAATACTATTTAAAAGCTTTTCAATCTCGTCCAAGATTTGATTACATTCTTCTTCGGTGGCTGGCTTCTTTCTACGCGGTTGAGCCCCTTCAGGATCTGCCCAATTGATAGGATCGCCGTCCAGATATAGATAGAGATTAGGCCGTCCACCCCAGATACCTATCGGGTCTCGCTGCAGCCAGCGGGCGGTGCGGGGGTCATAGGCGCGGGTGCCGACATGATATAAACCCACCCCAGCAGTCCACTCATACCCATACGCCCCGTTCCAGAGAAACGGCTGGCGCGTGCTCCCTTCACGAGCAATCAGGTTCCCCCACGCGTCATAAGCATACCGATCCGTCACCTGACCCGTGCTGGCATCAATCAGCATGCGCACATGCCCCAGCGCGTCGCACACATACAGCAACACCCGATAACCGTACAGACCCGAACGCTCCATCTGCGCCACAGGTCCCAACTGCCCCCACACATACTCCGCCAGCCCATTCCCCCACGGGTCAATCTCCGCCACCAGCGCGTCGCCATCGTACAGGCAGATTCCCGCATTTTTGGCGCGCGAAGGGGGCAGATTGGGCAAAATCGGGGGTGAATTGCCTTTCTCCCCGCTTCCTACCTGCGGATATAGCGCTAATCTACCCTCTACATCTCAGACACCCAGCGCGCCGCAAGCGAACCTGTACCCGCGACGGTATAAAGCTCCAGCCGAACAGGCTTCGGCGCAACTCCGTAATCCACCACCGTACTAAAGTCAAAACTAATAGCGTTAGACAAATCATCAAAGATACATTCAAAGTACCCCGACAGCCCTGGAACATTCAGAAACTGGGTTGCTTTCAGCACTACCCTGTCAAGACAGTCTATTTGCACCAGAGGAACCTCACAGCGCTCGTACCCATGATAAGGCACAAAATTTGCGAGATATTCTGGGAAATAGAGGTATCCAGAGCGTTCACCCACACTACTTGCCAACGACGCCAGTGCGCTTTCGAGAGCCGCCCGCTCTGCTTCCTGCCACTCGCGCCTGACTTGCGGACAGTGCCCCGCTTCTGCCAGCGCGTAAAGCTGACTTCGTTGTGAAAGGAGCTGGTCATGCTCTTCCCAATCCACAAAAGCAATCATGTCAGGCGGGCACTCCAGCAAAGCCGCCAGTTCCTGACGGATTTGCGGCTCCCACCGCCGAAAATGAAACGCGCGTAGGGCTTTCTGCAGTCGCTCACTTGAATCCGCGTTTGCTCCCCGCCCCAAACTAATCCTCTATCACGAGGCGAACTGGGGTACCTGGGGGCAGTCCACGCAACTGTCGCGCCAGATCCGCCCGCCATCGCAGGGCGTCCACTGGATCCCCCACATACAGGTCAGACAAGGCTACTGTCGCGTCGGCATGCCCCAACCATCATACACAGCCCCCCAGCGTTCCGCAAAACGCTCCATCGCCTCAATCGCCTCGTCCAGAGCGTCCTCCGTCGGCAATAGCTGGTGCGTTGCCAGTAGCAACCACTCCCGTCCCGAAGGGCTTATCTCCACCGTGTAGCCCTGCGCCTGCAACTCCTCCGCAGCTTGCTTCGCCAGACGCCGCTTCGGAAAATACAGAAAATGCTCCACCCACGCGGGCTTGTCGGGGTCTACCCCCGCCTGATACGCCAGCTCCAGCGCGTGCCGATCGTCCTCACTGAGCGACTGCGCTGCCGCACGCTCTTGCTCAGCCCGTTGCAACACCCACTCTCGAAACTCCTCCGCCTCACGGCGCCGCTTGTACCACTCTTCCACCCACTCGGCATCGCCAGGCGGCGCGTCTATCATTCGATCCAGCTCCGACACAAAGAAGTTGACATCCGTTACATCTCGTGTCGTGAGCCGTCGTCCCAGCAGTTCCTCTACCGTGCATTCCTCCTGGGCGATTATGGTCTCCAGGTCAGCTTCGCTATAGTGTTGCAAAAACAAGTAGGGATGCCCGGACACCATAAAGATAAACGGGGGTACGGGCCAGTGGTCGCGGTTCCAGTGGGGATGGCGTCCGATTTTGTGCCAGCTCGCTAAGTGTTGGCGGTCTATGGGGCGGAACACATGCACGATTTCTGTGTAGAAAGCGTCTTGAGCGGTCAGGTGCGCGAGTTCGTGGAGCGTGGGGATGTGCGGGTAGCGGGGTGTGAAGCAGTACGCCAGAAAGCGCGGGGGGCGCAGTTTCTGGGGCGCGCGTGCAATCAGAATCGCGGCGTAGCCCCCTGAGGGTAACGGCGCTGCCATCCAGTCCCCTTCCTCAAAAGGCAAAACTTGCTTGCGCGGCATGTCTGAAGACCTCCGTATTGTACCCTATCTTCTCTTGAGCGGGCACAGCCATAACCCGGATCGCTGCGCTTTGAGGCAACTGAGGGCGCGCTACGCATAGCCATGCAGTTTGGGATACCCCTCTACTCTGGTCATCATTTTCCCGCGCAGGTAGCCATAAATCCGCTCCAGCCTGCGCGTGAAATCGGTTCCGGCTGCTTCCACGCACCATACTCCCGATTCACTAAGGCGCGTGATACGCACGAACTGATCTGTGCGTGCATCTGTCAATCTCAGTCCCTGCTCCATCTCGTTGCGTTCAAGAGAGACGCCAGACAAGCAAAGCCTGACCTTCTCAAAGAGCTGGGCTATCTGAAAAGCGTCCTGTTCCCGAAAAAGCAGTCCCACAAAAGCGTGCATGGAGGGCAAGCGTTCACGGAACGGCTCCCACCCATAATCCCTTTTAGCGATTTGTGTGTAGGTATCGTAGAGAACAGACGCCCAACGCCTCCCTCTGACCGAAGCATAGAAGTCATTTTCACTGGCATCCAGATACAGCGCGCTATGCGCTCCCGGTTTGCGAATTGCCAGTCCCTCAAACGCCTCCACCAGCTGCCAGAGGCGCCGTTTCAGGAGATTGTCTGAAAGCACAAACTCCGGGTAATCCGCCCCTACCCAAACAACCCAGCGGTCAGAGGGTACCGCCTGCCAGAAGGAATCGACCAGTTCGCGGAGTTGCGCGAGGGTTTCGGGGTACACATTCAGCAAAGGCGAAGTCTGAATGGACCCCTTGCTTATCCAGGAGCGAGCCGAGGGAGCGCGTATCGTTGCCGCCGATGCCTCTGAGCCGAGGCAGTGCCATAACCGCTCCCGCAGCGCTTCGCGGTTTTGTCGTATACGATACTGTCGCCATTTTGATTCCAGTTGTTTGTTTTTCATATGCTCTACCTGCGATAGGGAACCTTCTTTTTGCCACTTTCTATTCGCGGAGCGCCGTATATATTTCGGCGTATCTGCCCTCCATCGTCCTTTTTGATACGCCCTGCTTCCCAGTGTGGGTAAGGATGATGTGAATCTGCTGGATGGTGTACGACAGCAGCATCATACCCCTCGCTGTCTTTGTAGCGGTACCAGCGATACTCTCCATGTCCACCTTGCTCAATTGGCTGCTGACTGGTCGGTATGCCTGCCTGCCTCTGCGCTTCCCTCCGTGCGGCTCGGCTGGAACTCATTATACCTTCTTCCACCGTTTGCGAGGCTTTTGCTCTACCCCGCTGCCGTTTCGCAAACCCCACTCCCCCACCAGCCCCGCGTGTGAGCAACCGATCGTGAACCGCCCCACCCACATGACCCGCCAGATACCATTCATCACACGGATCGCGCGGCTCCCAGCGCGGCAGGTCTAACAGGTCGCAAAGCCAGTCGCGAATGCTTTTCGTCAGCCCGCCTGGGGGTCAATCGCCCACGCCAGCTCAAACACAGAATGCTTTACGCTACAACGCCGAAACCCCCAGCAACTCACCCCTCCCCAAACTCCTCCTCCACCTCACGCAGAACACGGTCAACCCAATATTCGTTCAATATCCA
>LDYB01000016.1 GCA_001442985.1 Armatimonadetes bacterium DC | reverse complement strand
TCAGGTCGCTGGCATAGGGCTTTCGCTCGCTCATAGCGGACAAAGTATACCCGAACTCACTTTCCTAGATCGCTTCTAATGTGGCTTCACTATCAGCGCGAGGTAGTAGCCCGCCCCGAAGCCGTTATCGATGTTGACCACGCTCACGCCCGGCGCGCAAGTGTTGAGCATGGTCAGCAACGGCGCCAGCCCGCCGAAATGCGCCCCATACCCCACGCTGGTGGGCACAGCAATCACGGGGCATGGAACCAGTCCCCCCACGACACTGGGCAGCGCGCCCTCCATGCCCGCGACAACAACAATCGCTCGCGCCTCCATGAGCATCGGCAGATGTTCCAGCAGGCGGTGGAGACCCGCCACGCCGACATCGTACAGCGTGCGCACCGCAACGCCCATCATGCGCGCCGTGAGCGCCGCCTCTTCCGCGACGGGGATATCCGCTGTGCCTGCCGAAACCACCACGCCGTAGGGCGTTTCGGGCGCTTCGGGAAACTCGCCCACGCGAATGGCGCGCGCTTCAGGGTGATAGACGGCTTCTGGCACGCGCTGGCGCACGGCTTCATACTGTTCCAGCGTGGCACGGGTTGCCAGCACGCGCCCATGGGGCACAAGCCGCGCCACAATCTCCGCCACCTGTTCGGGCGTCTTGCCCGTACAGAACACCACTTCAGGGAACCCTTTACGCAGGGCACGATGGTGGTCGATTCGGGCAAACTCCACCGACTCGTAGGGCAACAGGCGGAGCTGCTCCAGCGCCTGCTCTGGGGAAACCCTGCCTTCTGCAACCGCCTGTAGCAGAGCCTTGAGAGGTTCAGGCGCCACGCGCCACCGCCTCCGCCCGCTGCTTGATGCCCTCCATAATCCCCTTCAGATTCTGTTGTACGAGGTGATGCACCACCTTCTGCACAATTGCGCCCAGCAGGGGCACCCGCAGCTCGTAATCCAGCACGCACTTGAACAGCGTGCCCTCCGGATGCGGTTCAAAGCGCCACACGCCCTCCATCTGGTCGTAGTCGCCCTTCGCCTGACGGAAATGGCATGTGCGCTCCTGATCGTTCCAGAGGTCTTCTTCAACCCACTTGACCTGCAGTTTGAGCTGGGAGGCGTAGGCGACCCATTCGGTGAGCGTGCGGGAGCCGTCTTCCGAGCGTTCCAGCACCCGCACCGACTTCACATCGGGCATAAACTGGGGGAACGCTTCCACATCTTTTGCGACGGCGTACACCACCTCTACAGGGGCGTGAATGACCTGCTCCAGCTCCACACGCGCCATCGGTTAGCCCTCCGCTCTGGCTTTGAACCCGTTCAGCCAGCCCGTGATAATCTCGTCCACAGCCTTCTGGGCAATCCCGGCGAACATGGGGGGCACTTTGGCTTCATAGTCCAGAGTGGCGGTGAGCTGGCTCCCGTTCTCGGCGGGGTCTACGCGCCACGCGCCGCGCAGTTGCACCAGCGCGTCGCCCTCTGGCTTGACGCTCACCGTGCGCGCGGCTTCGTCGACCGTGTGGCGCGAGCGCCAGCGCACCTCCATGCCCACACCGGGCGCAATCACCACCCAGTCCAGCACCACATCGGGCGGCGCATTTTCCACCACCGACACCGCCTTCACATGGGGCAGAAACTGGGGGAACGCTTCGGTCTGTTGGAGCACTTCAAACACCTTTTCAACAGGCGCATTCACCTGCACGCTTTTCTCGATTTTCGGCATCGCTCTAACCTCCTGACTGGTGAGTAAGTATACCCCCCTGCGCGGCGCAGGCGCAAATTCTGACGGTAAAACACTCTGTGTTGAGGTATCCTATCGCGCATGACATGGGAGCAAGCGTTGCAGGCATGGCAGACGAACCAGCCGCCGCGGCATTATCTTTCTATTACCGATTTGAACCCGAAAACGGCGCGCGCGGTGTTAGACCTCGCCCATGCGATGAAACGCGCTACCCGTCAGGGCATCGAGCTGTTTCGGTTCGAGCGCCCTACGGCGTTCGCGCTGATTTTTGAGAAGCCTTCCCTCCGTACGCGCGTCACGCTGGAAGTCGGGCTGTACCAGATGGGCGCGCACGGCGTCTACCTCACCCAGAACGACATTCAGATGGGCAAGCGCGAGGCGGTGATGGATATTGCCCGCAATCTGGGGCGCTGGGTGCAGGGAGTCATCGCTCGCGTGTTCTACCATTCCGTCCTTCACGAGCTGGCACAGTTCGCTGGCGTGCCCGTGATTAACGCCCTGAGCGACCATGAGCATCCCTGCCAGGCGCTCGCCGACTGGATGACGATTGAAGAGTATAAAGGCAACCGCCCCCTGACCGTTGCGTGGGTAGGCGACGGCAATAATGTGTGCCACAGCTTTATGCTGCTGAGCGCGCTGCTGGGGCACAGCGTGCGCATCGCCACACCCGAAGGCTACGAACCCGACCCCCAGGTGTTGCAACAGGCGCGCGCGTGGGGTTCCGTCTATCTGACGCACGACCCTGAGGAAGCCGTCGCGGGCGCGGATGTGGTCTACACGGATGTATGGGTCTCGATGGGCTATGAAACGGAGCGCGAGATTCGCATGCGGCAGTTTGCGCCGTTTCAGGTGAACGAGGCGCTGATGCGCCACGCCCTGCCCGACGCGATTGTGCTTCACTGTCTGCCCGCGCGGCGGGGCGAAGAAATCACCGACGCCGTGCTGGACGGACCCCAATCCGCCGTGTGGGATCAGGCAGAAAACCGCCTGCACACGCAAAAGGCGTTGATTGCGCTTCTGTGCCACTCGCAGGGGCAAAACCCGTAAAACCCTTTAGGGCAACCCCCTCCCCAGCGGGAATAACCCCTCTGGAAAAACTCTTCAGGGGAGGTGTTGCCTATGCTTTCTGCGATTGCGTTAGCCGTGGCTGCCGCGTGCATCGTCGGCGCCTATCAACTCCTTCGGGACGCGCTGGAAGACATCTGGTAAGCTACTCCAGTTGCACCTGCACCTGCGAGGCTAACTCGCTATCGATGGCGACGAGCGTATAGCCCACCTGAACCACGAAGGTGGGGAAACGCTGTACCATGCGGACGGTTGCGCCGGGCACGATACCCAGCGCGCTCAGTTTGCGCCAGTGCCCCTGCGAGTCGTGTGCCACCTGCACCACGCGGGCGCTGGCGCCATGCTTCAACGCGCTCAGCGGCATCACCGCTTCGTCTCCTGCTTGCGCTTTGCTATCTCGACCAGCCATTTGAGCCACCCCGGCTGTTGCGGTTGCTCGTAGCCGCAATAGGGGCATTTCACCAGTCGGCATCCCCCAAACGCCGCGCACCCCCGACACGCCTTCTGAATCCCCTCGTCGGTCATCTCACGACCGCACATGCCGCAGGTCATCCCAGGTTCACCCCCAGCACCTGTAAAATCCGACCCACTGAGAAGCCCACCAGCACCGCCACGCTCAGCGCAATCCCAAACATCGCCAGCGCGGTTTTCCAGCCACGCTCTTTGATGCTCACCAGAAACTGCGCCACGCAGGGCACAAACAGGGTCAGCACCACGGCGGTTACCAGCACCTGATTGCCTGTAAGAACTCCCTCTTGTTGCAGGTCATACAAGCCCGCCGCGCCGTAATCGCGACGGAAGAAGCCAAACAGGAACGCCACACTCGCCTGCTCTGGCAAGCCGAGCAGCGCGGTGATGGGCGCAATCGCTCGCAGAGCCAGCTCAAACAGCCCTGTCAGCTGCCCAATCCAGATGAGTACGCTCGCCAGTAAGAAGAGGGGCAGCACCTCCAGAAAGTACCAGTGGAGCCGCGCGAAGGTCTTGAGCAGCACATTGCTCAGGCTCGGCAGGCGCATGGGGGGCAGTTCCATATAAAACGGCATCGGCGTGCCTGGTAGCACCCGCGCCGCAATCCAGCCCGCTACCAGAAACACGCTCACCAGCACTCCTGCCCACAATAGCAGCCCATACGGGTATTGCGCCAGCAACGCCATCACCACGCCCAGCTGTGCCGAGCAGGGAATGGTCAGCGTCAGCAAAAAGGTGGTCAAAATCCGCTCGCGCGGCGTCTCCAGCACGCGGGTCACGACCGTCGCCATCGTGTCGCACCCGAATCCCAGCACAATCGGGATCACCGCGCGCCCATTCAGCCCCAGCGCCTTAAACGCGCGGTCTATCAGCATCGCGAGGCGCGGCAGGTAGCCCGTGTCCTCCATAATCGCGAACACCAGAAAGAAGAAGGTTACAATCGGTAAAATGAGCGCAATCGCGTAGGTCATCCCCAGCGTCCACACGCCGTACTCGCCCACCAGCAACTCCTGCAGGGGCGCCCACGGGATAACGCCCCGCACGAACGACTCCACGGCAGGGTTAATAATTGCCCCGAACAGGTCTTCCTCAATCCAGCCGACGACCGTGCCCGCGCCGAACACCCCCACAAACTGATAAAGCCCGAAATACAGCACCAGCGCCAGAATAGGAAAACCTGTCCACGGGTTCATGCAGAGCCAGCCGACCCATTCGGCGAGGGTGTTGGGGCGCGTGGGTTTGCTAATCTGCATCACCTGCTGGCTAATCTGCTGGCTCAGTTGCTGGCGTTGCTGTTCAATAGCCCAATCCAGAGGCTGTTCCAGCTGGCTCTGCAGGGATTGCACAATCGCCCGGATACGCTGGAGGGTGTGGGGCGATTCCTGTTGCTGAACCAGTTCCCAGATTTCAGCGTCTTCCTGCAGGAGCAAGAGGGCAAGGGTTCGCTCGCCGAGCGCATATTCGCCGCGCAGGAGCGAAGCAATCTGCCCGATGGCGCTTTCAATCGCGGGCGGATAGGTAAGTGGGGGCGGAGAGACGCTCATGAATCAGCTCCTTCAGCGCCTCGATGCCCTCGCCCGACACACAAACGGTCGGAACTACGGGGATGCCCAGCTGCTGGGCAAGGCGCTCGGTATCAATCTGGAGACCTGCCCGCTCCAGCTCGTCCATCATGTTCAGCACCAGCACCACCTCCAGCCCTGCTTCCACCAGCTGCAGGGTCAGCGAGAGCGAGCGAGACAGGTTCTTGGCGTCCACCACATGCAACACCAGGTCGGGCGGCTCATGGAACAGCATCCGTCGGGCAACCCGCTCCTCTTCGGTGATGGGCATCAGCGAATAGAGTCCGGGCGCGTCCACGACCGTGTAGCGATGCCCTTTGTGGCGCATCGTGCCGCGCTCAATCTCCACCGTCGTGCCCGGATAGTTGGACACTGTAACATAGCGTCCTGTCAGGCGGTGGAACAGCACGCTCTTGCCCACATTCGGGTTGCCGACAATCAACACAGTGGGGGTGTGTGCCCCCTGCCTGCGCGGCGCTCGGGACATCGTTAGGGTCTCCATTTTCCAATAATATACCCTTTAGCGTGGCTAAATTTCAAGTCCCCTCCTCAGGCAGGGGTGCGGGCAGGCGCCCTATCATCTGGCGCGCCCCCACGACCACCAGCCATAGCGCGAGCATTAATATCCCGATGGTGAACCCGAACAGCACCCAGTTACCCTGATTCCAGAAGTCGCGCAGGCTGAGACCCAGGGCGGTCAGCGTGGCGGCGAGCATAAACACCATCGGGATGGCTGTGGGGAGTGTGGGGCGTCCCAGCGCGCGCAGGTAGAGCGTGACCACCAGCAGCGCCAGCCCTGCCAGCAGCTGATTCGACGCACCGAACAGCTGCCATAAAATCGCCCCCACGGAACGCATCTGTCCCGTCACGGGGTCGGGCGCCTTGAGTAATGCGAAAAAGCCAATCAGCCCCACTGCCAGCGCCGTGGCGAGGTAGGCGTTCTCCAGAAAACGCAGGTTGCAGGCGCGCCCCAGCTCCTGCAGGTTATACCGAACCAGGCGCGCGCCCGTGTCCAGCGTGGTCAGGGCGAACCCCACCGCCACCGTTGCCACAAACACCTTTGCCACATCGAGGGGGATACCCACCGCGCTCACCACCGTGCCCGCACCCTGCACGAAGTTGCTGAGCGCGCCCTTGCCCGCCGCGAGCCAGTCGCTGTAGCGTGCGCCCCACTCCGTGCCCAGTCCAGCCCCCACCGCCAGCAGCGCCAGCACCGCCAGCACGCCCTCGGTCAGCATGCCCCCATAGCCCACGGGCAGGGCGTGTGACTCCTTATCCAGCTGGCGCGAGGTCGTGCCAGACGCCACCAGTGAGTGAAACCCCGACACCGCCCCGCATGCTATCGTGATGAACAGCATCGGGAACAGCGGGGGCAAGCCACTCGCCGAGAGGTTCACCGCAGGCGCGGTGATCTCAAAACCGCCCACCAGCACACCCGCGAACAGCAAGCCCATCCCCAGAAAGAGCTGGAACGAGTTCAAATAGTCGCGTGGCTGCAACAACAGCCACACGGGCGATACCGACGCGATAAAAGCGTACACCAACAGCAAGTAAGTCCAGCGGTCGGGGGTCAGCTCCCAGCCGCCAATTGCGGTAATCGGCATGCGCACGCCCAGCCACACGAAATAGAGGCTCAACACTACCCCGATTGCCGTCATCCAGCCCAGCGGCAGCCGATAGCGATAGAACAGCACCCCCATCGCCAGCGCCAGCACAATCAGTATCGCGCTGGGCAATACCGCTTCCGAAACATGCACGCCTTCCTTACCGGGCGCGAACAGGCTCGCGATGTTAATCACGAACACCCCCATCGCCAGCCCAATCGCGAAGATTCCGAACAGCAGAAACAGAATCCGCGCCTGCTGACCCGCCACATCCCGCGCCAGGTCCGCCACCGTGCGCGCCCGATTGCGAATGGAACTGTAGAGACACCCCAGATCATGCACCGCCCCCACTAGAATGGAGCCTATCACAATCCACAGTAGCGCAGGAACCCAGCCCCAGATAATCGCAATCGCGGGACCCAGCAGCGGTCCCAGCCCTGCAATCGAGGCGAAATGGTGCCCGAATACCATCAACGGTGGCGCGGGCACAAAATCGCGCCCGTCGCGTTGCGTGTGCGCTGGCGTCGGACGCCGATCATCCAGCGGGAACACCTTCGTCGCCAAATAGCGCCCGTAGACCCGATAAGCGACTGCAAACAATAGCAAACTACCCGCCAGAACCAGAAGCGAATTCATACGCTACAATTATTACCCCAAAGACCGCGTTTCCTGCTGGAGGCGAAGGGGCACAAACGAGCAAGGGGCGACGCATCGCGCCGCCCCCTGTGTCCGCAAGGATGGCGATGCAGGCAAAATCAGCGCCGACGCCGACGGAGCGACAGCAGCCCAACCAGACCCGTGCCAAGCGCAATCAGGCTGGCAGGCTCTGGCACGCCTTCCACTTCCACGAGGTCAAAGCGAAGCGTGCCGTTTGGAGAGTAGTTCGAACCAGGGCGCGCCGCCGTGTATTGCCCTGTGGCAGGGTCAAACTCGGTCACCAGTCGGAACGCGAAGTTCGGGTTGTTTTCTACCGCCGTGTCGGTGAAGGTGTATTCGAAAAGCTGCCCGTAGCCAGTGCTGTACCATGTGTCGCCGGCAGTCGCCACCAGCAACGCGGCGTCGTTCCAGCTGGAGCCGTCCGTCGTATACTGCAGGCGCACGAACTTAGAGGCAGTGTTGCTCCAGCGCATGTCGAAGCGAATCTTAATCTGGTAGAACCCGGTAGTGGGCACGCTGAACTGGACGCCTGCAGAGCGGTTGTTTGTGCCCTGAGTGGGATAGTTCGTCGTGTTATAGCCAAAGTCCGTCGAGGCTAAATCCTGAGGCGAGCCGCTGGCAAAGGTCGCGGTCGTGCCGCCAACCAGAACCACGCTCGCGCTGGAGGCATAGACGCCCGCATCCGCAATGGTATTGCTGTCGTTGAAGTCCCAGAACGCGAGCTGGTCGGCAGCAGCAAAAGACACAAGACCTGTCAAACACAAGCCCATAACAACCAACCGAATTCCTTTCATCACAAAACCTCCTTGCTGGTTTTCCCAGCGGCATGAGCATACCGTCGCCTGTGTTAAGGGCGTGTTAGAGAAGGTTAAGGATGGGTTAAAACTGGTAGTGTTAGCACAGAGAGGCTTGAGTGAGTGCGAAAGAGCCCATCGGGCATGGTATCCTGTAATCAGTGGACCTCCGGGTTCACGGGTGGCAAGATGAGTGTCAGGATAAGCATACCGTATGCGGCGATCAGGGAGTTCTGCCGTCGAAACCGCGTTCGGAGACTGGCTCTGTTCGGCTCCGTTCTACGCGACGATTTCACCCCGACAAGTGATGTAGATATGCTGATCGAGTTCGACTCAGGCGTCCGCATCGGGCTGATAGGGCTTATGCGTCTGCAGAACGAGCTGAGTCAAATTGTTGGCAGAAAGGTTGACCTGCGCACACCGCAGGACCTCAATCCCCTTTTTCGGGACGAAGTTCTCAACGAGGCTGAGGTGATCTATGAGCAAGCGGGATGATACTCTCAGCATGAAGCATATGCTGGACCACGCTCGCGAAGCTCTGGCTATGACAGAAGGCAGACAGCGTGGCGACCTCGACACCAATCGCATGCTGGAGCTGGCACTGACTCGCTTGATAGAAATTATCGGCGAAGCGGCATCGCGCGTCTCGGAGCAAACCCGCCGCAAGTACCCGCAAATTCCGTGGGCTGAAATAATAGGAATGCGTCACCGCCTGATTCATGGATACGACGCGATTAACCTCGACATACTCTGGGATACTGTGCAGTTGGATCTGCCTCCTCTAATAGCTCAGTTAGAACGCATCTTGGGTGAAGGGGAGTGAGAGCGCAAGTTTTTCACAATTCGCTGAGAGACTGTTTGGCAATCGGGTAAACCGCTCTGTCGCAAAGAACGGAAGATTCAGCCAAAAGGACGCGGGAACCGCGTCCGTACAGGCATACGCAGGGGCGACGTCCTTGCAACAGAGCAGGTTCACCCGCCCTGTTCAATGGCAATTTCCCCAGCACCCTCCCTCCCCCTTGACTTTTCCCGCGCCAATAGGGTATACATATGTATACTGGAGGAAGACGATGGCATTCAATGTGAACCGATATCTGATTCGCGTGCGTGGTGGACAGCAGTATCTGCCCGTTTCGGCGCGGCTCATCTGGTTCCGTGAGGAGCGCCCGGACTGGAGCATCGAGACTCACCCGCTCCATCTGGATTTTGTGGAAGGCGTCGCCGTCTTTCAGGCGACGGTGAAAGACACGACGGGACGCGTGATTGCAAGCGCGACCAAGATGGAAACGCGCTCCGACTTTGCGGACTTCGTGGAGAAGGCAGAGACGGGCGCCATCGGGCGCGTGCTGGCGATGTGCGGGTTCGGCACGCAGTTTGCGCTGGAACTCAGCGAGGGCGATGTGGTCTCCGGGGAAGCTGCGCTGGCAGACTCGCCCCTCCCCATTCGGGGCGAAGAGGATGCCGCCCACGAGGCGGCGGTTCAGGTAGAGCTGGTCTGCGCCGAGTGTGGGCGTCCGCTCCGCAAACCCCAGTATGACCTGAGCGTGCGCAAGTATGGGCGTCCGCTCTGCCCCGACTGCCAGCGGCGTGTCGCGCAAGTCCGATAGCCCGGTGCTGACAGCAACAGCGGAGCAGGGAGGCGTTCGGCTGGATCGCTGGCTCAGCGAGCGCCATCCCGACATCAGTCGCGCCCGCTGGCAGGAGTGGATTGAGGCGGGGCAGGTGCGGCTGAACGGCAAGCCCGCCAAACCCGCTGCGAAGCTGCGCCCCGGCGACCGAATCGAATACTCCCTGCCCCCCGACCGCCCGCCCGACTTTGACCTGCGCCCCGAAGCGATTCCGCTGGAAATCCTTTACGAGGATGAGCATCTGCTGGTGGTCAACAAGCCGCGCGGGCTGACCGTTCACCCCGCGCCCGGTCATCCGCACGGCACGCTGGTAAACGCGCTGTTAGCCTACGCGCCGCGCCTGGCACAGGGGAGCGCCGCTTTCCGCCCCGGAATCGTGCATCGGCTGGATAAAGACACGACAGGCTTGCTGATTGTTGCCAAAACCGACCGTGCCCACGCACGGCTGAGCGAGGCGATTCAGCGGCATGCGGTGCGCCGCGCCTATCGGGCGCTGGTGTGGGGCACGCCCGCGTGGGAGCGCATCACCATAGACCGCCCGATTGGACGCCACCCCACCCAGCGCCAGAAGATGCACGCCTACGCGCCCAACGAGCCGCTCCCCCCACACGCCCGTCCTGCCCGCACCCACTTCCATGTGGAGCGGCGCTACCGCCATTTCACCCTGCTGAACGCAGAACTGGAGACGGGGCGCACCCATCAGGTGCGTGTGCATGCGAGTGCGCTGGGGCATCCGATTGTGGGCGATCCGCTCTATGGGGGCGTGCGCACACCGCCCCATGACTGCCCTCCTGCCGTCGCGGAGGCGCTTCGCCACCTGCAGGGGCAACTGCTCCACGCCTACCGTCTGGAGTTTCAACACCCCATCACGGGCGAGCCGCTGGCATTCACCGCGCCCCTGCCCGACGACTTCGAACAGGTGCTGCGGCTTCTGGAAGTTCAATAGCCTCCTGCCAGTCCTTCGGTGCGCGGATCAGAGCCAGCGAGATAGCTCTCGCCCAGCTTCTGGATGACCTGCACTGCGCTGGGGTGCGTGCCCAGCGGGGTGGCGTTCACCGCGTGTCCCCGTTTGCGCAACTCTTCCACCAGCGCCTGACTTTCGGGGTCGTTGGGGAGGGTCTCCACGCTGAGTCTGCCGGGCGAGGGGTCGGTGCTTTTGAGGGGCTGCCATGCCCAGCGCGGCTTCTCAATCGCCTGCTGGGGGTCTAACTCAAAATCAATCAGCTGGCTGATAATCTGCAGATTGCTCTGCACCTGAATATCGCCGCCGGGCGTGCCGCCCACATACGCCAGCGCGTCGCCTTTTGTAATCAGATAGGCGTTCAGCGTGTGCATGGGGCGCTTGCGGGGTTCAAGACGGTTCGGACTCTCTGCCTCCAGCGAGAACCCGCACATGCGGTTATTCATCAGGATGCCCGTGCCCTCAATCACCACGCCACAACCGAAGGGGTGATACACGCTCTGAATGAAGGAGATTGCGTTGCCCTCCTCATCGGCGATACAGAAGTAGGTGGTGTTGGTCTCGCGCAGGGTGCCGGGGCTGGGGATTTCCTGGGCGCGGGTGGGCTGGATGGCTTCGCGCCGTCGGGCGAGAAACTCTGGACTCAGCAGCTCGGCGGTGCGGTCGGGCACGAAGCGCGGGTCGCCCAGATAGCGCCAGCGGTCCGCAAAAGCGCACTTGATGGCTTCCACCATCCAGTGGGTACGGTCGGCGGGGCTTATCTCCTTGAGGGGCACGCCATCCAGAATGCCGAGCGCCTCCATCAGGATGATGCCCTGCGACACAGGCGGCTGCCCATGCACCGTATAGCCACGGTAGCCGATGCGCAACGGCTCCCGCAGCTCCGACTGGTGCGCTTCAAAATCCTCGCGCTCAAAAAGTCCCCCGTTCTGCTTGCTGAAGTTCACCATCTTCTGGGCAATCTCGCCCTTATAGAAGGCGTCGCGCCCGCCGGAGGCGATTGCCTGCAGAGTTCGCGCAAGATCGGGGCATCGCACTTTCTCGCCTGCCTGTGGGGGGCGCGTCTGGTGCAGGAGCGCGGGCAGGACGGTGCGTAGCACGCGGTCGCGGCTGGCGTTGCGCCAGATTTGCGCCTTGCGTGGACTGATGGGATAGCCATCGCGGGCATAGGTGATGGCAGGCTCCAGCAGCTTCGCAATGGGCAGGCGCCCGTAGAGGGCGTGCAGGCGGAACCAGGCGTCCACCAGCCCGGGCACAGTGGCAGCGCTCAGTCCGCGCAGGGGAATGCCATTCGGAAAGGCGTCGGGGTTTGCACGGGCTGGGGCGGCGCCAGAGCCGTTAAGCGCCACCGTTTTGCGCTGGCGGGCGTCGTACAGCACCACGAACGCATCGCCTCCAAGATGGCTTGCCCACGGCTCCACCACACACAGCACGGCGGAGGTGGCAATCGCGGCGTCCACAAAGCTTCCGCCTGCCTGCAACATCTGCAAGCCTGCGCTCACAGCAAGCGGTTGCGAGCTGGCGACGATGCCGCGTGCGGCGGCGACAGCACTGCGTGAAAGCATCGCGGTTCTCCTGCGGTCGCGCACCGACTGTTGACGCCTCCCTCCGCGGCGTCAGGTCGCTGCTCGCTCCCACCGGGATAACTCCGGCACACGGGGGAACGACTTACCGTTGCTTCCTTCCGGACCTGGCGGGGTTCGCCGTCGCTCCGTTGCGGAGGTCCCGATGATCCTCACGAGCGCGTGCCTGCGTTTCGCACAGGGAGCGCGCCGCGAGTCGGAGTTCAGCCCTGCTATGGCGGATTGCAGGTACAGGGCACCGCCACCTCCCCGCTTAGCGCGACCGCGTTCCGTAGTATACCCTATTCGACGCGCGGCGAGATGACCACATAGCGGTTCGGCTCCTCGCCCTCGCTGTAGGTGAACACTTCGGGGTCATCACGCAGGGTCTGATGCACAATTCGCCGCTCGTGCGGGGGCATAGGCGGCAGCACCGCTTCCTCTTTGCGACGCTTGACCTCGTTCGCTATCGAAATCACCTGATTGCGCAGGCGCTCCGTGCGTCGGCGACGCCAGCCTGCGCTGTCCAGCACCACGCGCACCTGCGGGTCTATCACCCGCGCCACCAGGGAATTAACCAGATACTGGAGCTGGTTCAGCACCTCGCCGTTTTTCCCGACCAGCACGCCGGCGTCGCGCCCCACAATCTCCACCTCCACATAGCGAGAATGGCTCCCGCGTAGCACCGCATGCACATGCAAGCGCAGTTTGCGGACCAGATGGTCAATATACTCCGCCGTTTTTCGCGCCATTTCGGGCGTGACCACAAAGGGGGGTTGCGCCTCGCCCTCTTCCGCCTCTTCCGATTGCGACGCGCTGATCAGGGTGGCGCGCACACGAGCGGGCGTTACGGCTATCCCCAGCAAGCCACGCACACCCTCCTCCAGCACTTCAAAAACCACCTTGGATGGGTCGTCCACGCCTAATGCCTGAAGCGCCTTCTTCTTGGCTTCCTCCACAGTGTTGCCTGTTGCCTCCACGGTTGTCATACGGTTCCCTCCTTATCGCTTTTTATTTCGCTTTTGCGGGGGCTGATAGCGCACTTTGCGCTGAGCAATCTGCCCATTTGTTTTGTCTTCTGGCGTCTCCACAGGTTCCAGGTCGGGCATCGGGCGCCGCATGTAGAGCTTATACTGGAGCGTGTAGAACACATTGGTCAGCATCCAGTAGAGGATGAAAGCGGCAGGGAAGCGGAACTGCCACGAGAAGACCACCAGCATCAGCGTCGTGAAGAGCGCCATCGTCTTCTGCATCTGCGCCTGCGAGGGGTCGGTAATGGTCAACCGACTGGTGAGATACATACTGACGGCGTAGAGCAGGGTTAGCGGCGCATCAAATTGCCCCAGATGAGAAGCCACGATGCCCGGGAAACGCGCTCCCAGATCAGGGTTCATCCATAAAAAGTGCCCCTTCTGAAACTGCACCTGATAGAGCAGGAACATGTTGTACATATAAATCAGGAACGGGATGGGCAAAAGCGCGTACAGACAGCCCGCCATCGGATTCACGCCGTACTTTTTGTAGAGCGCCATCTGGCGTTGCACCAGTTCCTGACCCGAATATTTTTGCTGGAGCTCCTGCAGTTTCGGGGCGACCAGCACCATTTTGCGCATGCTCGCCAGCTGCTTGTTCGTCAGGGGGTACAGAATCAGCCGCACGAGCAGCGCAATCGCCACAATCGCCAGCACATAGCTGTAGTCCTGCCTGCCGAACAGCCCCACCAGAAAGTCAATAAAGCGGTAGGAGATGAACTGGCGGTTGTGCGCGTCAATCTCTTCGGAGACTTTTTGATACAGGAGGCGTCCCTGATCCTGAAACACGCGTGTGTGGGCGTAAAACTCTTCCATCTGGCGCAGGCGGTTGAACGCCTCATGCACCTCTTTCTTGTCTTCATAGAAGATTCGGGCTTCTAACAGCAGCCCCATCGCGCCCATCTCGGTGCCCCGAAAGCGGGTCGCCAGCTCCTGCGCACGGCGCGAGGCTTCTACATAGTCTTTATCGGCACGCAGCTTCTCGATCTCCTGAATAATCTGCTCTGGCGGCTTGTCGCTGACGGGCGGCTTGGACAGATAGCTCCAGCCCATCAGCACCATCAGCCAGATAATCATCGAGATAATCAGCGTCTGCGTGAATAACTTCCGCTGATCAATATCAGGTTGTTGTGCCATAGGGACTCCTTCGTTCTTGCTTCAGGTTTTCAGGTACAGGGTCATAGCCCCCCGGATGGAGCGGATGGCATTTCAGGATGCGCTTGAAGCCGAGCCACGCTCCGCGCAGGAAGCCAAAACGCTGGATGGCTTCCAGGGTGTAGTGCGAGCAGGTCGGATAGAAGCGGCACACGGGCGGGGTGAAGCGGGAAACCCGCTGATAGCCGCGAATCAGCACGATGGCAATCCGCGCCATCCAGCTCATGCGGTGCCTCCTCGCTGGAGAGTGTTGAGCGCCTGCTGGACCTGCTGGCGCAGGGTCTCAAAAGGCATCGTGGCGGCGGCATCGCGTGCCACAAGCACGAGATCGTAGCCCTGCGGGACATGGCTCCAGAGCGTGCGCACCGCGGCGCGCAGGCGTCGCTTCACCCGATTGCGCGCCACATGGCTCCCAAAGCGCCGCCCCACCACAAAGCCAACCCGTGGGGGGCTGCTCTCGTTGCGCTTCAAGCCATACATGGTGAACGCTTCCATCGAAACCCGTCGCCCCTGTTGATAAACCTGCTCGAACTCTTGTTTTTTACGCAGGCGCGCGCTGCGCGGCAGCATCCGCTCAGTCAACGGTCAGGCGCCAGCGCCCTTTCAGACGGCGACGCTTCAGCACATTCCGACCATCCTTGGTGCGCATCCGACGCCGAAAACCGTGTACCTTGTGCCGATGACGGTTATTGGGTTGATAAGTTCGCTTCATGCTTATGACCCTCCAACGCCATGATTGTACCCGATGGCTTACACCTCCATCACGATGGGGATGACCAGCGGGCGACGGCTCAGGTGCTTCTTGCAGAATCGGCGTAGCACCACCACCAGCTCCTCGCGCAGGTTGTCCCAGTCGCTCACTTCAGCGGGGAGCATCTGGTTCAGCACTTCCTGAACCGCCTGACGCGCCAGCTCGGGCTGCGCCTCATTCTGCCACTCAAAGCCGCGCGCGATGAACTGGGGCGCATCTACCAGTTCCCCCGTCTGAGCGCGAACAGTGACGAGCGCAATCAGAATGCCCTCGCGCGCCAGCTGGCGACGGTCGTGAATGATCGATTCGGGCACGCCGCTGGTCATGCCCTCTTCAATCAGCAGGCGCCCTGCATGAACAGGCTCCATCAGGCGGGGGACACCGTTTTCGATTCGCAATACCGAGCCGTTCTCCAGCAGGAAGAGCTGGTCTTCCGAGTAGCCCATCGCGCGGGCGAGTTCAAAATAGGCAGCCTGATGACGCGCTTCGCCATGCACAGGCGCCAGATAGCGCGGGCGCAACAGGCTAATCATCAGTTTCAACTCTTCCTGACAGGCGTGCCCCGACACATGCACGGGCGCCAGCCCATCGTGGTAGACCTTCGCGCCCAGCCGTATCAGACGGTTCACCGTGCGCCAGACCATGCTCTCGTTGCCCGGAATCGGTGTCGCGGAGATAATCACGGTGTCGCCTTTGCGAATCTTGAGGCGCGGATATTCATCGGCGGCGATTTTGCTCAGGGCAGAAAGCGGCTCGCCCTGACTGCCCGTGGTCAGCACCAGAATGCGCTCGTCAGGGTAGTTGTCCAGCTCGCGGGCGCTGATGAGCGTGCCGTCGTTGACACGCAAATAGCCGCGCTGAATCGCGATAGACACATTCTGCTCCATCCTCCGCCCCAGAATGGCGACCTTGCGCCCGTAGATTTCCGCCATTTCAATCGCCTGCTGGAGCCGATGGATGTTGGACGCGAAGCTGGTAATCAGAATGCGCCCTGGCGCCTGCGCAAACAGGGTGTAGAAGGCATCGCTCACCCTGCTTTCCGACTCGCCCCAGCCCGGGCGCTCGGCGTTTGTGCTATCGCTCAGCAGCAGCAACACGCCCCGATCGCCCACCCGCGCCAGCTGGTTGAAATCGGTGCGAACGCCGTCCACAGGGGTGTGGTCAAACTTGAAGTCGCCCGTGAACACAATCGTGCCCTCAGGAGTGTGCAGGGCGTATGCCACGCAGTCGGGAATGCTGTGCGTGACGCGAATCGGCTCGATGGTGAAGTCGCCAATTGTGAACGGTTCGCCGGGGGTGATGGCGTAAAGCGGCGTTTTGATGCCGCGCTCCCGCAACTTGTCTTCAATCAAGGCAAGCGTCAGGGGTGTGCCATAAATGGGGATGTCGCCGAGCATCGGCAACAGATACGGTAGCCCCCCTACATGGTCTTCGTGCCCATGGGTGAGCAGAATTCCCTGTACGGTATCCCGAATGCTCAACAGGTAGGTGGGGTCGGGCACCACCACATCGACGCCGGGCAGGTCTTCGCCGGGGAACGAGACGCCGCAATCTACAATCAGGGTCTGGTCTTGCTGATAGCGAACGAGCGTGAGATTCTTTCCGATTTCGCCGCATCCGCCAAGTGGAATGATGTCTAATGCCAACGCGTCCCTCCTTGCGTCTTATAGTATAGCATGGTGTGTCGGCAGAAAGGGTCTTTGGAAGCCCTGTTCTCCCAAGACGGCTGAAGCCGTTCCTATGAAACGAAGCCGACCTGCGTCGGCTCAGCCCCCCAACCCCCCGTAAACAGGGGGCTATAGCCAGCGCAGGCTGGCTTTGTTTAGTAGGAACGGCTTTAGCCGTCGCTCTTTCGGGGGCATCGTGGGTTCCAGAAGGTATCTTTGCAACAGAGCAGGTTCACCCGTCCCACTCAAAAGCCAGAAAAAAAATTGCCGGGGCTTATGCAGCCCCGGCCATTGGGGGGTGAGTGGTCTGTGTGTCAGTAGGGGGATGGTGAAGCCTTTTTCTCCTTCTCTTCGGGCACCTCCGCCACCAGCGCCTCAGTGGTGAGGAGCATAGAGGCGATGGACGCGGCGTTCTCCAGCGCGGTGCGCGTGACCTTCGCCGGGTCCACGATGCCCGCTTTGACCATATCGACGAACTCGCCTGTGACGGCATTATAGCCGTGCCCTGGCGGCAGTTGCTTGACCTTCTCGACAATCACAGAGCCTTCGGCGCCCGCGTTCGAGGCAATCTGGCGCAGTGGCTCTTCGAGGGCGCGGCGCACGATGTTGACGCCGATCTGCTCGTCGCCTTCCGCCTGCACTTTCTCCAGCGCGGCGATGGCGTTCACAAGCGTGGTGCCGCCACCGGGCACAATCCCTTCCTCGACCGCCGCTTTGGTGGCGTGAATGGCGTCCTCAAAGCGTGCCTTCTTCTCTTTCATTTCGGTTTCGGTCGCGGCGCCGACTTTGATGACCGCCACGCCGCCCGCGAGCTTCGCCAGACGCTCCTGCAGCTTCTCGCGGTCGTAGTCCGATTCGGTGGTCTCAATCTGCTTGCGGATTTGCTGGATGCGCCCCTGAATGGCTTCAGGCTTGCCCTTGCCACCGATGATGGTGGTGTATTCCTTCTCAATCACCACCTTCTCGGCGCGACCGAGCTGATCCAGCTTCACATTCTCCAGCTTGATGCCGAGGTCCTCGGTGATGAAGGTTCCCGCCGTGAGGATGGCGATGTCCTCCATCATCGCTTTGCGGCGCTCGCCGAAGCCGGGCGCTTTGACCGCCGCGCACTGCAGCACGCCGCGCAGCTTGTTCACCACGAGGGTTGCCAGCGCCTCGCCTTCCACATCCTCGGCGATAATCAGCAACGGCTTACCCGCGCGCACCACCTGCTCCAGCAGGGGCACAAGGTCCTGCGCCGCGCTAATCTTCTTCTCGTACAGCAGGATGAACGGCTCTTCCAGCACCGCCTCCATGCGCTCCGCGTCGGTGATGAAGTAGGGCGAGATGTAGCCGCGATCGAAGCGCATGCCCTCCACCACTTCGAGCGTGGTCTCGGTGCCTTTGGATTCTTCGACGGTGATCACGCCGTCTTTGGTGACCTTCTCGATGGCGTCGGCGACGACTTTGCCGATGTTCGCATCGTTCGCGGAGATGGTCGCCACCTGCTCAACCGCCTCGCGCCCCTCCACGGGGATGGCGACCTGGCGGATGTAGTCCACAACGGCGCTCACCGCTTTATCGATGCCGCGCTTGACCTGAATCGGGTTCGCCCCTGCCGCCACCGCTTTCAAGCCCTCTTTGAAGATGGCTTGCGCCAGCACGGTTGCGGTGGTCGTGCCGTCGCCCGCCACATCGTTGGTCTTGGAGGCGACTTCACGCACCAGCTGGGCGCCCATGTTCTCAAAGCGGTCTTCCAGTTCAATCTCTTTGGCAATCGTTACGCCGTCGTTGATGACCGTGGGGGAACCGAACTTCTTCTCCAGAACCACATTGCGTCCGCGAGGACCGAGGGTCACTTTCACAGCGTTGGCGATAGCATCCACACCGCGCTCCAGCGCGTGTCGTGCCTGCTCGTTATACAAAATCTCTTTCGCCGCCATCGCTTTCACCTCCTGTTTTAGTCTTCAATAATGGCTAAGATATCGTCTTCGCGCAGAATCAGGTACTCTTCACCACCGATTTTGATTTCGGTACCGCCGTATTTAGAAAACAGCACGCGGTCGCCCACTTTCACTTCCAGGGGCACCACGCGCCCATCGTCCAGCATGCGCCCGTTGCCCACCGCCATCACTTCACCCTCCTGAGGGCGCTCTTTGGCAGTGTCGGGCAGGATAATGCCACTTTTTGTCATTTCTTCGCTTGATTTCGGACGCACCACAACCCGATCGCCAATCGGTTTCAGCATGGTATGCACCTCCTTCTCGTCTTTGAAAAGGACTTCGCTTTGCGCATAAATTTAGCACTCGCAAGGGGCGAGTGCTAATGACGGCTATTATAATACCCCATCGTTTCGGGGTTTGTCAAGGGGTTGAGGGGCAATTGGGCGGAATTTGAGGGCAATTTAGGGGATGGAGTCCGGGATTGAGCCATCAGGGGAGGGGCTCTGCCCTCCCCTGAGCCTTCAGAACTGCATACCGAGCTGCGCAGCGAACACGCCCGCGCGGTTGCCCGTTGGCGAGGGACCGCCGCTGAGCTGGGGCACGCCCTTGCCGTTGGCGTCAATTATCTGGTACAGGAAGTTGAGGTCAATATCCTTGCCAAGGTCGTAGCGGGCGCGGAAAGTGAGATAGTTCCACTCGGGTTTGCCGCGATTGCCTCCAAAGGCGAGGCTGTTGATCTCCCAGCGGACATTTTCGTAGCTGGCTTCGAAGTGCCAGCGCTCGTTGAGCTGATAGCGCGCCTCCAGCATGTAGCGGTTCAGGCGGTCGCTGCCCTGATAGCCCTGATTGAAGGGCAGGGTGCGGCGACCATTATAGAAGTCGCCCGTGAAGCGCAACTGGAGCCGGTCTGTCAAGGTGTAGTTGGTAATCAGATAGCTGCCCTTGATGTCGGATGGGTTGTAGAGGTAGCCGATGCGTCCCCAGTTGCCCGGTGCCACGAAATAGGGGTCTATCTCGCGATAGCCGACCAGAATATCCCAGCGGTCGCTGAAGCGGTAAGCGGCGCTCGCATCGAAAGCGCGGTTTTTCCCACCCACCGCACGGCTATCGCCCCGCCACAGAATGCTCTGGGCGTACTCGATGGAGATCGGGATCTCGGCAATTTGAGACTGTAAGGTCAGTCCAAGCACATCGGCGCGATCCACATTATTCTCCACCGTGCGATTGATGTGCTGATAGGTGCGGTTGCGCCCCAAGCCTGCCGCGAAGTAAGTGAAACCTGCCTCAAGGGGGATGTCCGCAGAAATCTGGGTGCGATAGCGCAGGTGAACCCCAGCGAACTGATCGGCAGGCGCCGAGACCGAGCTGTTATGATTCGCGAAATAGATGGGGAACAGCGCCGTTTGATTGCCGCGCGAGCCCCAGTTGCTCCCGAAGAAAAGGCTCACACTCAGGGCGCCGTAGGTGGCGTCGAGTTTCGCGCCGTCCACGCGGTGCGCGCCGTCGCGGTAATGGGGCAGGTTCAGGTAGTAGTCGGGTTCCACCCGCTGGAAGGTGTAGCGCGAGAGTTTGAGCGGATAGCGCCCAACAGTTGCCTGAAACTGTTGCCCAAACAGTTCCAGCGGGGTCTCAATCACGGCTTCCCAGATGGCGAAGTCAGTGTTGCGCACGCTCAGCGCGGTACGGTTCGCGCGGAAAATATCGGCGTTTCGTGAGGCGGCGCGCACATAGGGCAGGTAGTTGCCGAAGACCATCGTGGCGCGAGCGTTGATTGTGGGGCTAACCGCCTGATTCACCCGAAGCACCATCTCGTGGGTCGAGGCGAAGCTCTGCAGCAGCTTGCCAGAGGGGTTGATTTCGGTGCCGTTCAGGGTGTAGGCGGAGCGTTTCTCGAAGCTGTGCGTGCCCACCGAGCCGAAGTGAACTTCCCCTGTAAAGCGGGCGAAGCGGCGTTCGAGGGCGCGCACGCGCTCCTCCAGCGACTGCCACTCATCGCGCAGGTCTTCCACCACCAGTTTCTGCTGGCGCAGTTCGGGTTCAAACTCCTGGGCAAGCCGCTGGAGCGTGTCCACTGCCTCGCGCATGCCCCGAAGCGCCTCCACCTCCTGCTGGAGCTGGCGGAGCGCGTCGCGCGTGGCGTCAGGCTGAGGGGCGGGCTGGGTGATGGGCGCTTCCGTCAACCGCTCCAGACGCTGCTGTGCCGCGGCAATTCGCGCTGTCAGGTTCTGATAGGCGCGGGCTATCGCCTGCGCAAACTGCGCCCGGGTCACGGTCTCGTTGGGACGGAAAGTACGGTCGGGGTAGCCCTCCAGAAGCCCTTCACGAATCAGTTGCCGAATTGCCTGGTATGCCCAGTGGTTGGGCGGTACATCCTGCATCTGTGCCGAGCTCGCGCTGAGCGCGAAAATCGTTAACACCAGAAGGCTCCAATATCGCATTTTCTGCCTCCTCCGTGAGTGAGTAGGATATTATAGCATACCCAAGCGGAAGGGGGCGCGTTTTACGGTGTGCCCCGGCGCATCAGCCGCTGAAGTTGCTCGATGGCGCGTGCGAGACGGGCGCGATGCTGGAGCATCGGGCGCGGGTCGTAGGTGAACTCGGTCATGCTCTTTGAGATTTCGGGGGGCACCTGCAGCAGGGCACGGGCGTTCTGGATTGCGGAGCGCGGGACTGTGGGGTTCTGCTCCGCCTTCTCGCAGAGCCGCTGGAGCAGGGCGAAATACTCATAATCCTCCACGCCGTCGCGCAGGCACTCCCAGCGGAACGAGGGAATGGGGTCGGCAATTACGGGTTCGCGGGCGCGGTTGGGGTCGCGGCGGGGTGGATAGAGCAGCCGCCCATCGCCATTCCCCCAGAACAGGCGCGTGCCCGGCTTGAAACTTGCATCCCATACATAGCTCATCGGGTCCTCCCACGGGTTTTGTAGCGAATCGGGATAGGCGAACTCGTTGTGCCACCATGTCGTCTCCCAGATGAGGATGCCCTGCACGCCATACTGCCATGTCTGCCACAGCCACAGGCGCATCTCCACGCCCGGATGGTCTATGAACAGGGTTACATAGGGGGCTTTGGGACCCGTGCAGACATACCACCAGACCTCTTCGCCTGCTTTGCGTCGCTCCGCGATTGCCTGCGGCGGGACAAGAGCAGTCAGCGGGCACCAGAGGTCTACGCTTCCAATCAGGGGCGGTTCGGGTTGCTCGGTGAGCATGCGGGTCAGTCCCGGCGCGACTTGTTTGATCTTTTCCATCACGCGCCGCACGAAGGGGTAATCGGCGGTTTCGGGTTCATCGAACCAGTAGAGGTAGGCTTTTTTGAGCCAGCCTTTTTCGCGCAGGTGCGCCTCCAGCTGGCGCATGTAGTCGCTCCACAGGCGCTCGTATTCGGGCGTGCCCTCTTTATAGCCGCCGAACTCGCCGGGTGTGTAATTGGGGTGGCGTCCCCCTGGCAAGCCGTAAACGGGCAACACAAAGGCGTTGAAGCCGAATTCGTCCAGATAGCGTTGCGCAGCGGTATCGAAGCGTGAGAAGTCCACCACCACGCGCTTGGAGTCACCTTCTCCCTCAAAGCGCACCTCATAAGGCGCGTAAGCGTAGAAACTGTAGGGCGCGAGCCGATGCTCCCGAAAAGTTTGCATATATTTATCCCACACGGCGCGCTTTTGTTCGTCGGTGGTGAGGCGGTGGTACTGTTCGATGCGATGGGGGCTAACGCCGAAGCCGCTGCGCACGGTGGGCGCGCGGGGCAGGTCAAACCCATACACCTCCACCTCCAGCGGGATTCGGGCGATGCCCCTGTCGGTGTGCAGGGTGCATGTGCCCCTGTAGATGCCAGCGGGCGTGCCATAAGGAGCGTAAACGGTGAGCCACAGAGGCTGATTGCGCTCCGCTTCGAGGCGCAGGGGCGTTTCCAGGGGCGGCAGAGGGTCAGGGTATTCGCCTATCTCGCCCAGCGAATCGGTGGGGTGTTGCACAAACACATAGGCGACCTCACGCAGGCTGATGTGGCGGGCGGGAATTCGGTTCCTGCCGTTGCGCAGGTCGCTGAGTTCCGCTTTGAGGAGCGTGGTGGGCTGGCGCGGGCGCAACACAATCTGAACGGGTTCATACTCCCCCCGGGCGAGGCTGAGGCGCACCGCGCGAGTCTGTGCGTTGGGGAGCGGACGCTCGCGCCCGACCTTCCAGCCCCATTCGCACCACCAGACGCCGAGCGCATCGGGAGTGCCCGTCAGGCGGTAGCCGTAGTGCGCCCAGCGGAGCAGACCCGTCGGGAGTGTAAGCTGCACACTCCAGAGGGGGCGCCCGCCTTCGTTTTGAATCCCCACTGTGTAGGTTTCGGGGCGCGCCGCAGGCACAGGAAGCACGATTCGGAACCGAACCGCCTGCTGCGGCTTCAGCGTGAAGGGAGCCTGTGTTTGTGGGGAACTGTTGCCCTGGCGTACAAACGCACGCGCCTCAATCGCTTGAGACGCGGTGCTTTTCACCGTGCCTGTCAGGAGCCAGTTGCCATCGGTAGCCACCTCCAGCGCCAGATCGGTTATCTCGGTGTCGCGGCGGCTGGTCTCCGGGAACAGCACGAGGCTCCTGCCTACCCTTGCAGTGCGCGACTCGCCCTGAAGGGGGGCGTCAAGGTGGTACTGGTCTACCTGAATCGTGCCGCGCGTGCCCGTCAGGCGTATCCAGAGCGTGCCTGTGGGGAACAGCTCGGCAGGCAGTTCCAGCTTATGGGCGCCTGCGCCGCTCAGTGAGGTCAGCGGGCGCCATGGGCTTTTATCGGAGCGTGCCATCACCGTCAGCGCGCCCGACTGCTCAAACGGCACATGCAGGGTCAGGGTCGCGCCTGTCATCAGCTGGCTCCCAGCCGAGTGGCGGTAGGTTACGCTCGTGTTCGGACTCAGCACCCAGCGGTTGGTGTTGAACACCGCGTCAAACGACTCAAGACACGCATGCAGGTTGGCGTTCTCGTAGAATCGGCTGAAAAACTGATAACGCCCTGCCCGAATTTGTTCGCCCTCGCCCAGCACGAGCGTGCCATAACGGCTATGCACCACCTGCACCCGTATCAAGCGCACGGAGTCGAACAGCACCTCGCCGTTCCAGTTCCATTGCCCAACGCGAATGAAGCTGTCGCGCGGGTTGTCGGGAGCGCGAAACACGAACTGTTCGGCACGCCACCCGGATGAGGGGCTGAAATCGCGGTTGACAGTGTTGGCGCCTGCTATCGCGCAAACTCCAGAGCCTGTGGCTTTGAGGTTGAACAGAAGCGCGTAGGTCTGTCGGGGTTCCAGCCTCCAGCGGGTGTGGCGCCAGAAGGCGGTGTCGGTTCCGTTGCCCCGCACGCCCAGCACCATACGGTCAAGGCGCTGGATTTGCGCCCCTTCGGTTTGCAGGAACACTTCATGGCGCTGGAAGGCTTTTTCGGGATCGCTCGCAACCCAGTCGGAGAGGGGTGGCGGCGTTATCTGAACCCCCATCAGGCACGCAAGCGCCAGTACGGTGCGCATGGGGATTGGATTCAACAAGGTATGCCTGATTTCCTGCTCACTTCGGTATAATCTTTGCGTGCTGAGCCACTACTGGGCAGAGGTGGAGGCGCTGATTGCGCGCGCGCTTGCGGAAGATGTGGGCGCCTGCGACTGGACAACCGTCGCGCTGATTCCCGAATCGATGGAGAGCGAGTGCGCGATTCTGGCGCAGGCAGAAGGGGTGTTATGTGGGGTAGAGGTAGCGAAGAGCGTCTTTTTGCATCTGGACCCCGCGATGGAGTTTCTGGAATCGCTGGAGGATGGCGCGTGGCTGGAGCCAGACCGTTGTGTGATGCGCCTGCGTGGCAGCACACGCGCCCTGCTGACAGGCGAGCGCACCGCCTTGAACTTTCTCCAGCATCTTTCGGGGATTGCGACGCTCACCCATCAGTTCGTGCGGGCGGTGGAAGGCACCGGCGCCCAGATTGTGGACACCCGTAAAACCAACCCCGGCTTGCGCGTGCTGGAAAAATACGCCGTTCGGGTGGGCGGCGGGCGCAACCATCGGGTGGGGTTGTACGACGGGATACTCATCAAAGATAATCATCTGATTGCGTTGAATGGCGACATTCGCGAGGCGGTGCGCCGCGCCCGCGCGAATGCGCCCCATATGCTCGCCGTGGAGGTGGAGTGTGGCACGCTGGAACAGGTTCAACAGGCGATTGAAGCAGGCGCCGACGCGATTCTGCTGGATAATATGCCTCTGGAGACCTTGCGTGAAGCCGTGCGCCTCGCCAGGGGGCGCGTGCGCTATCTGGAGGCGTCAGGGGGTGTCAATTTGCAAACAGTGCGAGCCATCGCGGAAACGGGCGTGGACCTGATTTCGGTGGGCGCGCTCACCCATTCGGCGCCTATCTTGCCGATGCACCTGGAGTTCGGCTAATGCGCTGGCGCGAGCTGTACCCGGAGTGGGTGGAAGCCCTGGAGCGACTCAGCCAGCCGCAGGGCGCGGTGATGGTGCTGGGCGGCACCGATGTGGGCAAGTCCACCTTCTGTAGTCTGCTGTTGCGCCAGTGGGTGCAGGCGCGCGCGCCCGTCGGCTTCCTGGATCTGGATTTGGGTCAGACCACGCTCGGACCGCCCACCACGCTCAGCTGGGCGCTCATTCAAAAGCCGTTCCAGCGGCTGGGCGAATTAGAGGCGGACGGGTTCGCCTTTGTGGGCGACACCACGCCCGCACGCCACCCAATGTTAGCGCTCGCAGGCGCACGCCACGCGCTGGACGAACTCAAGAGCCGCCATCCCGTGGGCATCGTGATAGACACCTGCGGCTATATCGGGGGCGCATCGGGACGGCAATACAAGCTTCTCATGGCAGACCTGCTCCGCCCCACAGTAATGATTGCCCTTCAGCGCCAGAACGAGCTGGAGCCGATTCTGCAGGCGCTGGAGCGTCGACTGGACTGGCGCGTGGAGCGGCTTCCTGTGCCCGCCGCGATTGCGCGTAAATCCCCCGTGATGCGAGCGCAGGCGCGGCGTGTGGCGTTTGCCCGCTATTTTCAAAACGCGCGCAGTCAAACCCTTTCACTGGAACAGGTGAGCTTCACAGGGCGGCGGCTCGGCGCGGGGCAACCCTTCTCCCCACAGCGGCTCTGCATGCTGAACCAGCAGATACGGGGCGAGATCCTCCACGCCGAGATGGTGGGCAACTCGCTCCATGTGATTGTGCGCCAGCCGCTCACCGAGAGCCAGATTCAACTGCTGATGACCCTCTGCAGCGCCGACCGCGCCGTGGTGCTGCCCCCCAGCGCGTATCACCACCTGCTGGTGGGGCTGATAGACTATCAGGGACGCCACTTCGGCGTGGGGCTGATCGAGGAGCTGAACTTTGACCAGCGCACGCTTACCGTGTTCACCCCCGTCGCTTCGGTGTTGCCCGTGCGCTGGGTGCAACTGGGCTTCACGCGCGTGCTACCCGATGGCACCGAGCTGGGCGAACCCCTGCGCGACGGCTAAACAGGGTATAATCCCCCCAGAAGCGAGGTGAGATGAGATGGTTACGGCAACACCTGTCAAACGGCTTTCTCTGGACGATATGCCCCACCTGAGCACGGGCAAGCGCACGCGGCTCTACCGCATGATGTATCAACACGGACTGCGCAACGGCACGCTGATGGTGCTTCCCTATGACCAGGGGCTGGAGCATGGTCCGCGCGACTTCTTCCCCTATCCCCCTTCGGGCGACCCCGATTATATCTGCCGATTGGCGATTGAGGCGGGCTTCTCGGCGGTAGCGTTTCAGTACGGGATTGCCGAGAAATACATCGCACGCTACGCGGGCAAAATTCCGCTCATCCTCAAGCTGAACGGCAAGACGGAGATTCCTTCGGACGCGCAGGCGCTCTCGCCACTGAACTCGCGCGTGGAGGACGCTGTGCGCCTGGGCGCGGACGCCGTGGGCTACACGCTCTATGTGGGTTCGCCGCGCCAGGACGAGGACTTCCGCCAGTTCATGGAGGTACGCGAGGCGGCGGAAAAGTACGGCATGCCGCTGATTGTGTGGTCCTACCCACGCGGCGAGGCGGTGGAAGCCAAAGGTGGGCGCGACAGTCTGTGGGCAGTGGACTACGCCGCGCGTGTCGCCGCCGAGCTGGGCGCCGATATTGTGAAAATCAACTTCCCCAAGCTGGCGCCGCCCGAAAAACGCGAGAAGCACCCCAAGCCCTATAATGAACTCGAAGAGAGCGACGCGGAGCGCATCCGCCGCGTGATTGCCTCCGCCGTGAACACTTTCGTGCTGCTCTCTGGCGGCGAGAAGGGCAACGACGCGGATGTGCTGCAGAAGGTGCGCCTCTCGATGGAAGCGGGCGCAATTGGCATGATTTTCGGACGCAATGTGTGGCAACGCCCCTACGACGAGGCGCTCCAGCTCGTCGAGCAGATCAAGCAAATTCTGCTGCAGTACGGGCGGTAGGCTCACGCCCCTGTTTCGCGTTCGAATCCCCCTTGGGTCTCCTTCCGCTTTCGGGAGCCTGAGGGGGATTGTTATCATAAGACCCAACCAGAACGGCACGCTGTATATCGTGTATGAAGCCGCCAACAAAATTGCATGGATGGACAAACCATGCGAGGGAGAAATTCGGCGACATTCTCGGGAGTCCGCCAAGCGACCAGCAAATGCACGATTTGTTACGCCTGTGGCAAAGAAACGCCCATAAGGCTTTTTTGAACCGACATGGACGCTGGCAAACCAAAGTTTACTCGAGACTCGCTAAATCTTCTCTCTGGATAGTTGCCGGTCAGGACAATCAAGGACAGTGGCTGCTCTGGACGGTTTTCAAAGTAGGGTAAAATAGGCATGGTGAGTTGAATGCCTCTGGTACTCCACAGGGAATGCCCCCATTGCCGATGGGAGCTACAGGAATCGCGGGGAGATGTCGCAATCCTCGACGCTTATCTGCTCTTGCCACCTCTGACAGTCCCTCGCTCAGAGGTAGAGCAGGCTATCCCCCGCATGAGAGATTCGTACTTGAAGCCTTTTGTAGAGTGGGCAGGTCTTGGCGAGGAGAGCGCCCATCTGGACGACGAGGCATTTCGCGAGCGCGTCTTACACCTGCGTTGCTATCTCGCCGAACCCGATAAGCCCTCTAAAAAACTAATTCAGCGACTGAAAGGAGTCAGCCTGCTCCACCAGTATCTGGTGCGCTTTCTGGAAGGGCAGATGACAGGCGTGGAGCTTGACCGCGCAGTGAAACCTATCTGCCGCGAGCTGGCGTCTGTGGCGCCTGAGCTCCACCCCCTGCTTTACTCGATTGCGGAGCAGATGTCGCTGGTCGGGGAAAATTCGCCCGAACCCCCTGAAAAACTGCATGCAGAGCTACTTGAAAACTGCCGTGAATGGGTATGTCGCCTACACGGCTACTGGCACGCTCTGCTGGGGTGAGGGTTCCATGCAAGGTTTGCTCGGCAAGGCAGGAAGGTCAGGTGTTATCGGCACACGGAACAGGTACCCCCATTCTGGGCACAGTGCTTGCAGTAACGGCAGGTGGTACACGCTTCACAGATGCCGTAAGGGTTGCACTTGCCCCCCATCATCTTCGGTTCACAACAGGTATGGGCACGGTTGCTCGTCAGGACGCCGATACTCACACCCAAAACAGCCAGCACAATCGTGAGCGTTCTCATCATGGCAGTATCATACCTTAAAGTGTCAGTTTTTCAACCATCCAGTGTCGAGAGGCTGTTTAGGAAAGTGATTAAGCAACAGAATTGCACCGCGTTGACGCCCAACGGCTGAAGCCGTTCCTATGAGACGAAGCCGACCTGCGTCGGCTCAGCCCCCCAACCTCCCGTAAACAGGGGGCTATAGCCAGCGGAGGCTGGCTTTGTTTAGTAGGAACGGCTTCAGCCGTCGCTCTTTCGGGGGCATCGTGGGTTCCAGAAGGTATCTTTGCAGCAGAGCAGGTTCACCCGTCTGGATTCAAACACGAAATTCCGAGACAGTCTCTGAGTGCTTAGCAGATATAAGGTACAATAGGATCGGTGAGTATGATGCCGGCTCCGTGTCTGAGAACCTGCACTGACCCCAAACGATGGCAAACCGTTGCTGAAGCAGATTACGCCTACTGGGCAAGAATGAGTAACGAAGAACGGCTACGCATTACTCTGTCTTTGCTTGACTTTGCGCTGACCACGGGACTCTATCAGCCCAGCGCTCACTCGATGGCGGATAACCCGAACTGGCAGCGCATTCGGAGCCAGTATGCCAAAAAAATCTTCTCGGATTGACCGTTCGTTTCAACGGGTCTTTCGCGACCTGCTCAATCTTCTTTCAGACCCCGCTCTCCAGCCCCTCGACGCGGTTCTCATCGGGGGTATCGCGGTGAGTCTCGTCGCTAAACCGCGCTTCACCGCTGATATTGACATGTTACTGACGAACTTCGATCTGAGTCGGCTGGGCATCCTCATTGAGCGCGCGCCAGAATACGGCTTCGAATTTCGGGTGGAGAATCCCCTTCAATTTGCTCAACACTATCTGGTCATTCTGATGCAACACCGCGATACCCGCATCCCTGTAGATATCTCTTTGGGGTTTTCCCCTTTCGAAAACGAAGTTGCCTCGCGGGCGACCCCCACTTCTCTGGGCTCCCTGCGCCTTCGTGTCGCTACTCCAGAAGACCTCGTAATTATGAAACTGGTGGCGCAGCGTCCTATCGACCTGATAGATGTGCAGCAGATTCTCGCCATTCATCCGCACATGGATAAAGAGCGAATCCTTTACTGGGTAAGCGAGTTCAGCGCGGCTCTGGAGATGCCCGAACTGTTAGAAAATGCGAGACGGGTGCTGAATCAGGCTTCGCACGGAGAAAGCTGAGGAGTGCCTCCGCTTTTCACTTTCTTCCCCGCGAAAGAGGTGCCTGTCATGGCGCTAATCGCTCAATCACCCAGCCTCCATCGCTCTGGCGGGTGTAGCGCAAGCGGTCATGCAGACGGTTCGGGCGCCCCTGCCAGAACTCAAAAGTGTCGGGCACAATTCGGTAGCCCAGCCAGTAAGGCGGGCGAGGCACAGGCTTGCCCTCGAACTCGCGCTCTACTTCCGCTAAGCGCGCCTCCAGCCATTCGCGGCTGGGCACGACCTGACTCTGGGGCGACACCCACGCCGAAAGCTGATGCCCGCGCGGACGGGTCGCAAAGTAGGCGTCCGCCTCTTCAAGACTGACCACCTCCACCACGCCACGCACACGCACCTGACGCTCCAGCGCACCCCACCAGAACACCGCCATCGCATAGGGATGCGCCGCCAGCTGCACTCCCTTCGCGCTCTGGCTGTTGGTGTAAAAGACCAGCCCCCGCTCGTCCAGCCCACGCAACAGCACAAACCGCGCATCGGGACGGCCTTCCAAATCCACCGTCGCCAGGCAGAAAGCGTTCGGCTCTATTACCCCTGCCGCACGGGCGTCCGCCAGCCATCGACTGAGTTGCTCAAACGGGTTCGACGACACGGCGTCTTCCACCAGTGCGCCGCGCTCATAGCTCTTGCGCTCCTGCTGAACCCAGTCGGCGTTCACCTCTGCCATCCCATGCAAGTGTACCCCACATCGGGTATACTGGGAGACGGGAGGAACACCTATGCGAAAAGGTCTTACAGTTCTGGGGATACTGATTGCCGTGCTGGCGTTTGCACAGAACTATGTGGACATCACCATCGGTGGTCAGTTCATTATGCGCCTGCGCACGGGAGCAGGCAACCTGAGCCTTGAAGAGCGTGCCCAACTGGTAGAGAAGCGTATCGCAGAAAACCTTGGCGCGAACCTGACCGCAGACCAGATTACCCTCAAGGAAGTCAAAAAGGACCATCAATACGAAATATATCTCCGCGGCAAACTGCTGATTACCGTCACGAAAGCCGATGCCGACGCCGCGAAGATGAGCGTGAAGCAGCTCGCCGAACACTGGCTCAAGCAACTTCGGGAGACGCTACCCAAACTCAGCGCATCGCCTCCTCAATCTCAGTAAACGCCTATGCGAATCATCGACATCAGCGTGCCCCTTCGCGAGGCGATGCCGATTTATCCGGGCGACCAGCCCTTTGCACTGGAGCCGATGCTCCGCATGGAGCAGGGCGCCGTATGCAATCTCTCACGCCTCGTGATGGGCACGCATACCGGCACACACATAGACGCCCCCTGGCATTTCAACCCCGAAGGCAAGCGTGTGCATGAAATCCCCCTCGCGCGGCTGATTGGGCAGGTGTGGGTTGCCGACCTGCGGGGCTATCCGGCGATTACTGCTGACGCACTCCAGCAAGCGAACATCCCACCTGCCTTCACCCGACTACTGATTAAAACCGACAACTCCGCACTGTGGCAGAAGCCGACTTTCCAGCAATCGTATGTCGCGCTTACCCCCGACGCCTGCGACTGGCTGATTCGGCACTGCATCGATGTGGTAGGGCTGGACTATCTCTCGGTGGAGCCGTTCGGGGCGTCTGAGCCAGCGGTGCATCACAAACTCTGCGGCGCAGGGGTGATTATCATTGAGGGCTTGAACCTCAGCGAGGCGGAAACGGGCGCATACGAGCTAATCTGCATGCCCTTACTGATTGAAGGCGCGGACGGCGCCCCCGCGCGAGTCGCCCTGCGCATCCCCTGAAATCTGGTAATTTTTGCAGTTCCTGTTTCCCCAAAAGTGAATTATAATCTCCATGCCACTAATGTGGCGTGAGCAGACCGCACAGCCTTGTTACCCAACCTCCCTCTTGTGGGACTCGCAAGAGTCCCACGCTCTTTTTTACTTACTCTTCGCTGATGAGTTTGGCGTATTCCTGTCGGAGTGCGTCGGCGTCGGCGCGCTTGCCCGCTTTTTCCAGCAGGTCGGCATATCCTTGCAGGGTTAGCAGATGTGCCTGCAGAATCTGCCGTTCGCGCTCCGGGTTATAGAGTCCCAGCAGGCGTCCCTGCCGATTGAAGGGATAGGTCTGCTGGCGGTAGGCGCGGAACACGCTGAGCGCGGCTTCGTAGTGGCGGAGGGCGCGTTCGGTCTCGCCCAGCGACTGGTAATGCCGCGCCAGGGCGAGATGGGCGAACCCATACGCCGTCTCCACGATTTCGGGCACGGCACGGATTCGCCCATAGGGGCTATCCTCTATCGCAACGATTCGCTGGTAGTATCTCAACGCTTCATCGCTCAGGTGGGGCGCGTTCGGGTCGGGCTGTGCCATCTGCGCGAGCTTGAGCAGGGCGGACAGGTTGTTTGGATCGCGTTCCAGCACCTGCTGAAACTGCTCTCTGGCACGCTGGGGCTGACCGTCGCGCTCGTAGTAGAGTCCCAACCGATACAGATTGCGGGGCGTCGGCTTCCAGCGCACGGCTTGCTCCAGCATGGTGAAGGCGGTCTCGCGGCGCCCCAGCGCGTAGTAGAGCTCCCCCAGCTCCATCAGGTAGTCGGGATTGCGCGAGTCAAACAGCCGCGCCCGCTGATAGAGCTCCACCGCCTGCGGAATTTGCGAAATCAGCGCGTAATAACGCGCCTGATTCGCAAACCACTCGCCCAGCCCCGAACTGACAACCCCCAACCCCAGCACAACAAGAAACAGCAGCCCCGTAGCGCGCCGCTCCATCGGGCGCGCAGGGTAGGTAAACACCCCGTCAGGCGCCAGCGCAATCCCCAGCGCCAGCAGGCACGCCAGCATCAACAGATTCGCCAGCACCTGCACATCGGAGTCCACAGCATTGTGGGCGACAGCGCCTGCCACGCCTGCCAGCACGCCCACTCGCAGGGGACGCCAGTCGGTGATTCGCCCGCGCGTGGGCGTTTCGGGCGGCGGCAACTCCGACTGAAGCACGCGCGTGAGCCAGCCCACCCCCATCAGAATCAGCAGGATCAACGCAGGGAAACCCGACTCGCCCGCCAGCTCCAGATAGGTACTGTGCGCCGAGCGCGTGTAGCCCACCGAGGCATAGCGCGGATAATGCACCTCAAAGTTGCCTGTGCCCACACCCAGAATCGGGTTCGCCAGCGCCATGCGCCATGTGCCTTTCCATGTTTCAATCCGAAACGCGCCCGAATGCACATCCTGCGACGCCGCCTGGGGGGTCAGCCGCTGTGCCGACGGCTGGCTCAGCCACATCAGCCCCACTGTGAGAATCCCCACCACGCCCAGCCGCAACAGGAAGTCGCGCGAAACCAACCTCCACGCGAGCGCAAACCCGAAAAACACACCCGCCGCAAGGAGAAACGAGAGCAACCCCAGTCGCGACGCGGTCAGCACCAGCCCGCTCAGCTGAAGCCACAGCCCCACTGTTAGCAGCGCCGTCAGCCAGCGCATACGCTCTGTGCGGAGCTCGCGCCCCACCAGCAAGAGCACGCCCATCGTGAAGGGCGCACTCATCACAAAGTAGCCCGCCAGCAGGTTCGGATTGAAAAACGAGCCAAACACGCGCCAGTTCGGGATGCCCGCCAGCGCACTCTGCAGATACTCTACACACGCCCGTAGCCCCAGCAGGCTCGCTGAGACCGTCAGCGCCCCCACCATCATCCACGCTGCCAGATTGCGCCGCACCACCGCGGGTATCGCGACCACCGCCACCAGCGCCAGCATCCAGTTGGAGACCCGTAGCACGCCATTCCAGCCTGAGCCTCCAAATGTCATCGATAGCCCCATCCACACAATCAGCCCCATCAGCGGGAGCAGAAAGCGCATCACAGGCACGCGCCACATCGCGATGTTCCACGCGCACACCACCAGCCCGCCCGTCAGCAACAGCCCCACCAGCGCACTGCCCAGCAAGGGAAATTCGGCAGCCCAGAGCAGCCCCATGAGGGCGTCCTCGGGCGCAACGGGGCGAGGTCCCACATACAGGCTCCCTGCCCACCATGGTGCCAGCGCAACGCCCGCCGCAATCAGTCCGACTGCCCATGCAAGCCATGGCGCCGATTTCGGTTTCGCAGGCGATTTACCGTTGCGCAACCGTCTGGCGATAGGTGTCTGCATAACGAAAGACCGCCTCAATTAAGGGTGACCAGTCGTAGTAGAGCGCAGGCATTTCCTCAATCCGTGCCCAGCGCCTGCCAAGCGACTCCTCTACGGCAGGAATCGGCTCCAGTTGCGCCGCCCGCGCCCAGAAAACAGGTGCCAGGCAGGGTTCAGGTTCGGTTGCGGAGCATGGCTCCAGCCAGTACCAGCCCAGCAGCTGCAGGTTTTCCAGCCGTGCGCCTGCTTCCTCGTAGGCTTCGCGGTACGCGGCTTGCTCGGCGGTTTCCGCTGGCTCAATTCGCCCGCTGGGCGCACAGTAGCCGCGTCCCCGAATCTCCGCTAACAGATACCGGTCGTCCCCGCCGGAGATCAGCACCACCACATAGCGTGCAGGCGGCTGTTCAGGGAGCGCCCGCCCCTCGGCTGGCTCAAACCGCATCCGTCGTCCTGCCCACACCGCCTCTAACTGACGCCACGCGCTCACGGCAACTCTCCCTTACCCCCCACAATCTTGCCCTCCACCCACCGCAAGGAGAAAAATCCCCGCGTGCGGCTATCCTCGGAACGCTCCAGATTGTCGCCCACCACATAGATATGCCCTTCAGGCACCCGTGTGCCTTGCTGGGCAGTGGTGGGTCCCCAGTAAGCTTCGGGAACCTCCTCACCCGGCAACGCCACCACGCGCTTGATGAGCAGATTGCCCTCCGGGGTGCGGATGACCACCACATCGCCCTTCTCAATTCTGCCGAACAGCCAGTATGCGCTGGTCATCAGCAGGCGCTGACCGTGCTGATAGGTCGGCTCCATCGAGTGCCCTTCCACCACCACAACGCGGAAATACATCACGAAAAAGAGCGCGAGCGCCCCAAAAATCGTGATGAGCCAGAACAGGCGGCTCAAGCGCCGATTCGTGATGTCTGGGGTTGGGTGCGTTGTGTTCATCGCTTTTGCCTCAGTAGCCGAGCGTATAGCGCTCCACCCCTTTAGGAGGATTCCAGCGCTCGCGCGGGTGGTAAAACTTCCACACTTCGTGCGCCACCGCGCGGATGGCGACCTCGCCCTCGTTATCGGGCGCCCAGCGGGTATCTTCCGCCTCTTTGGTGTAGACCGCCAGAATATAGGTTCCCGATAGGGCGAACACAATCCCGACATCCGAGCGTGAGCGGCTGATGGCGCCCGATTTCGTGGCGCACACCACCCACGGCGGCACCGAGCTGCCAATCAGATCGTCGTAATACTGGTGTGCCATGATGCGAATCATGCGTTCGCAGGCGGCGGGCGTGCCTGCCCGATTCGTTAAAATGGCGTCCAGCAGCGCGACCATCTCGTTGGGGGTACACATGCCCATGCCCCACTTCTCGCGATACGCCTTGAGCTCGGCGTCGTCGGGTGGGTGAAGCGCGAGCAGGCGCGTGTCTTTCAAGCCAAGCCGTTGCAGGTGCTTGTTCACCTCCACCGTGCCGAGCCTCCGCGCCAGCATAATGGTGGCAGTGTTGTCGCTGACCGTAATCATCAGGTGAATCAGCATGCGGACCTCTACCGACTGGTTCTCCTTGAAAAACTGGAGCAGCCCTGACCCGTCGCGGAGATCGTCGGGGGTGATAGGAATCTTCTCAGTGTAGCCCAGTCGCCCTGCGTCAATCTCTTCAAACGCTTTGCTCATCACCGCCACCTTGATGGTGCTGGCGGTGGGGAAAATCTCGTCGCCGAGCCGATGGATGCGGTGCTGGTAGCGTTTATGAAACAGGCTATAGCCCATCACGCCTCGAAACTTCTCACAGATGGCGTCCAGTCGCGCCTTCAGCTTGGCAGGGTCAGGTGCCATGCCTCATGTTATACCTTGCGATGCGCCTGCAGAAAGTGGTCGTGCCCCACATAGTAATGCACGGAATATTCCGCAGGCTTGAACCAGACGATGCCGCGCGGCACAGGCGCAAAAAACGGCTCCACGACCCGATGGGCGTCCTCTAAAGCGATAGGTTCGCCGTCCAGACGCGACACGGCGCAGTGGAGCAAATCGTCTTCCCCCTCAAACTGGATTCGGTACCCTTCCCATTCCAGCCGGTAGCGCTCGGCATGCTCCAGCACAATCGGGATTCCAGCGGCAATATCGTTCAGCAGGGCTTCCAGCACGCGGGCATACGGTTCGGGCATACTGAGATTTTACCCTGAATTCCCTGTTGCGATTAGCAGGATTTGGAAGCGAGGTGGTGTATAATACACCCACACCTCGGCGCTGGCGCACCCGAGGGGGGTGTGCGCTCAACGAAATTCCTGCAACGACGCTCCGTATTGGCTCCCTTAGCAACGGGCAGCCTGCGTGTTGCTGCCTTCGAGAATAGTGTCAAAACTCTTTTTGTATCTCAGAGGTGAAACCAGATGCGAGCGAGGAGCCAGAGCCACGATTCGTGTGCGCTGATGGCGCACCTGAGCGCCCATCCAACCCGGCAGGGGATTGAGCGCGTGCTGGAAGGGCTGGAGTGCATGGAACACCGCACAGGGATCGTCGCGCAAGAGAGCGACGGCGTGGGGCTGATGGTAGATTTGCCCCGCGACCTGTGGGCAGAGCATGTGGGAGCGCATGCCTATGCCCCGAACTTCTGGGTGGCGCATTTGTTTGTGCCTACGAACAGCGCAGAAGAGAGCCTGAGCCAGATTCGCACGATTCTGCAATCAGACGGGTGGTGTCTGCTTGCCCAGCGCTTTCATGAAGTTAACTCGTCTGCGCTGGGCGCCAGCGCCCGCCGCAGCGAACCCCGCTTTGCGCAAATCGCAGGGCTACTGCCCGAGTCGGAGCCTCATCCCGAACGCGCTCTGTTCCAGCGCCAGCTGCAGATTGAGCGCGAGACGCCTGCCCATGTGGTCTCCTTGAGCCGCTGGCAGGCTGTTTACAAAGTGCATGGGGGCGCGCGTACGCTCTACGCCTACTACCCTGACCTGCAAAACCCGAAGCTGACTTCTGCCATCACGATCGGGCATAGCCGATACAGCACTAACACCCTGCCTGCTTTCCACAGAGTCCAGCCTTTCAGCCTTCTGGCACATAACGGCGAAATCAACACGATTGACCGCCTGCGCCGCGAAGCGCGTATGCTGGGAGTGCAACTCTGCGCCGATGCCAGCGACTCGCAGGACACCGACCGACTGCTTCACCACCTGGTCATAGCCTACAGCCTGAGCCTATCAGAGGCGATGGAGATTCTCTTTCCCCCTGTGTGGGCGCAGGTGGCGCACTTGCCAGAGCCGAGGCGCACGCTGTATCGTCACCTGCGCGCGTTTCTCGGACCTGTGGCGCAGGGACCTGCCGCGATTATCGCCCGCTGGGGCGACTGCTGCGTGTTCGCCACTGACGCGCTGGGACTGCGCCCCCTGTGGCTCATCCCCACCGAAGAAGGGCTGTATGTGAGCTCCGAGCGCGCCAGCCTGCCGCTGGAGATTTTCACCGCAGACCCCTTCCCACTCGCGCCCGGAGAAAAGATTACTGCCCATGTGAAGCGCGGTCAAGAGATGGTGTGGCGCCGCTTTCGCTATGCGCCATCACAGCCCATGCCAGCCGCACCTTCAGCGCCACCCCAGGCAATAACTTCACCTGAACAAATCTCCCCCTATCCGCCCCAAACGCCCCTGCGCACTCGCCTCGCCCTGCACAACTTCTGCACTGACGACTTAGACTATCTGGAACATCTCGCCCAGAACGCGGCGGAACCCATCGGCTCGCTGGGCTACGATGGTCCCTTAGCCGTGCTGAACCCCACGGGACAGTCGCTGGCGGATTACTGCAAAGAGAGCGTCGCTGTCGTCACGAACCCTGCGATGGATCGCGACCGCGAAGTGGAACATTTCAACACGCAGACGCTGCTGGGCGCGCGTCCAGCCACGCCCCATCCCGAGCCTGACAAACCACTTCGCCTGCTGGAACTGCCCCATCCCTTCCTGCTGAGCCAGCGGTTGCTTCAGAATCTCGTCCCGATGGAGCAAATTGAATCGCTTTGTGAGGCGCTCGGCACGCTCAGCGTGGAGGCGCTCCAGTTGCGCTTTCGCACGCACTGGCTTTCCCTTACCCAGTCGTCCGAAGAAAGCCTGACGGAGTGCCTTGAGCGCCTGGCGCGGGCTGCAGTGCAGGCGGTGCAGGGGGGCGCAGAGATTCTGCTGCTGGACGATAGCCGTGCCTTCGACGAGGGGCATCTCCCCTTAGACCCCCACCTCGCGCTTGCGTATGTGGACCGTGCCCTGCGCCACACCTTCAGCGTGGTGGGCTATGCCCTGCGCCGAGACTGCTCAATTGTGCTTCTCAGCGGCGGCTTGCGGAACCTGCATGACCTCATTCTGGCGTTCAGCCTGGGCGCGGATGCATTTTGCCCCTATCTGTTGCTGGAGGCGGGCGCGCTCTTCGACGCGGAACGCGCGGAAGCGCCGCCGGAAACACGCCTGACACGCTTGCGCAACCTGATTGAGGGACTGTGCAAGGGGTTGGAAAAGGTTATCTCCACGATGGGCACGCATGAGATACGGGGCTACGGGCGCAACTTCGCGGGGATTGGAATCGCGCCGTCCATCGCGGCGATTCTGGAGATTCCCTCCTTCTGTGGCTCGGAGTCGGTCGGGCTAACTCTGAGCCAGCTGGAGCGCGAGGCGCGACGACGCTATGAACTCGCGCGTTCAGGAGTGCCCTTGCGTGAGCGCCGCGACCCGCGATTCTTCCCCAAAATCTGGAAAATTGCGGGTCAGGTCGCTGAGGGCGTGGCGCCCTTTGAGGCATACTCCGAAAAAGTGGCGCAAACCGAGCAAGAGCTACCCGTCGCCCTGCGCCACCTGCTGCGCCTGCGAACGCCTGAGCGCCCCTCGCTCCCACCCGAACAGGTGGACACCTCAGTAGGGCATCACCGCTACCCGTTCCACATTAGCGCGATGTCGTTTGGCTCGCAGGGCGAGGTGGCGTTCCGCGCCTATGCGGAGGCGGCGCGACGGCTGGAAATTCTGTGTATCAACGGCGAAGGCGGCGAAATCCACGACATGCTGGGACGCTACACCCCCTATCGTGGGCAGCAGGTCGCCTCAGGACGGTTCGGGGTCTCGCCTGAAATGCTGAACTCCGCGTGCGTGATCGAAATCAAAATCGGGCAGGGCGCAAAACCAGGCGAGGGCGGGCACCTGCCTGGCAAGAAGGTAACCCCCAAAATCGCCGCCGCACGCAACGCAACGCCTGGCGTAGACCTCATCTCGCCTTCTAACAATCACGATATCTACTCGATTGAAGACCTTGCGCAGCTGATTGAGGAGCTAAAGACCTGTAACCCCCACGCGAAAATCTCGGTGAAAGTGCCCGTAGTGCCCAACATCGGTACCATCGCAGTGGGGATTGCCAAAGCGGGGGCGGATATTATCAATCTCTCGGGCTACGATGGGGGCACAGGCGCGGCACGCACACACGCGCTCAAATTCGTCGGGTTGCCAGCGGAGATTGGGGTCAAAGAGGCACATCGCGCTCTCTGTGAGGCAGGGTTGCGCCACCATGTGGAGCTCTGGGTGGACGGCGGTTTGAAAACGGGACGCGATGTGATTAAAATGCTCTTGCTGGGCGCCAATCGCTGCGGGTTTGGCACGCTCGCGATGGTCGCCGCAGGATGCACCATTTGCCGCGCATGCCAGACCGACACCTGCCATGTGGGGATTGCGACCCAGATTGAGAGCGTGGAAGAAGCGCTTCAGAAGGGGCTGAAACGCTTCGTGCCGCGCGACTTTGAGACCGCCGTCGCCCAGCTATGCCGGTTCTTCGAAGGCTTGGGCGAGGAGGTGCGCCAGCTCACTGCTCAGCTGGGCTTTCAGCGCACGCAAGACCTCGTGGGGCGTTGCGACCTGCTGGAACAAGCCTTCGGACATGAATGGGTAGACCTGAGCGACCTGCTGGAGCCTGTGCATGGTTCCTCTCTGCCTGCCCGCATTACCCGCCCCCGCGGCATGCTTCAGGAAGCCTTCGTGTCTCCTCTTGAGAGCGAGGGGCTGGAGCCATACTGTGTATCCTGCACGCATGGGAGCCGCGAACGGGCGCTGGGTACCGCACTGGCAGGCACACTCGTGCGCACCGCGCTCAATGCTCCCGAAAAATCGGTCCCAGAGCGCCCGATTGCCCTGATCCTGATGGACACCGTAGCGGGTAACGGCTTGGGAGCGTTCAACTCGCAGCCGCTTCAGCTGAGGGTCTATGGCGGCGCGCAGGACGGTGTGGGCAAGTGCGCCCTCGGCGGACGAATCGTGGTGCTGAAAGGGCGCAATCGGCGTGGGCTATGGGTCGACGGCGGCGTGGGCAAAGGGTTTGCTTACGGCGCCCAGAAAGGGCTGTTCATCGTGCAAGGCGTCGCCGACTCGCGCTTCGCCATTCGGCTCTCAGGAGCGCATGTGGTGGCGGGCGCGCGGTTGACATATCCCATCGACGACTCCGAAGGCGTCGCCCCAGAACGCGCGCATCTGAAAGGGTTCGCCTTTGAATACATGACCGCAGGCGTGGCGGTAGTGCTGGGCGATCCTGGTCCATGGCTCTGCGCGGGCATGACGGGCGGAGTGGTCTATGTGAAACTCTGGCACGAGTATGGATTTGACCTGGCAGCACTCAAGCGGCGGCTGGCGCCCTCCGCCAGAGTGGGGCTGACCCCTCTTGATTCAAATGACGCCGAGATCATCCGCGAAATGCTGGAAGAGTACCGTCAGGAGCTCCTCAGAAGCGGACAAACGGAAGAAGCGGGACAGATTGCACGGATAATCGAGTCCATAGAAAGTGAGTTCGTGGCAATCCGCCCGCTGAGTCAGCAAACACTTCAGCACATCAGCACGGAGTAATCAACGCCACCCCCACGGCGCCCAGGGACCTATCGGTTCATCGTCGCCGCCAGGACAATACGGCGGGAAGGTCCAGTTTTCAGGCAAACTGGGGTTGCCCCGAAACGAGGGCTTCTGCCACTTTACATGCCCATCCAGCCAGAGGATGTTCGTGCCGTCGCTATGTTTGTGCCAGATTTCGTTGGGCTGACCACAATCGATATCGGTATCACTCACACCCTGCCCCGTCGCGCCGCGTTCGCGTACCTCCAGCAACAAAAACGACTCGGCTGGCTTCTCCCACTGAGCATACGCAGGGTAATCCAGAACATGCTCCGAGATGGCGTAACTCATGTGAAACTCATAGGTGCGCCGTGAGGTCAGACGCAGGTTCCATTCGGGCAATGGGCGCGAACGCCCCGCGTTGGGCGACATCACAATCGGGTTGCTGGGACAACAGAAAAAGTTGCCGCGCGTCTCCTGAATATCTTCGGGCTTCATCCTGGTGTAGGGAATTAGAAGGAACATCCACCAATCTTCCATCCAGTAGCGGTTGGGCGTGCCGGGAGGCGCCTTGGCGAACATCTGCTCGTCGTAGTCGGTCAGGTACATCTGAGTCGCAATCCCCAGCTGGCGCAGGTTGCTGGCGCACTGGGTCTGGCGTGCCTTCTCGCGTGCCTGGGTAAAGGCAGGGAACAATATCGCCGCCAGAATGGCGATAATTGCAATCACCACCAGCAGCTCGATCAGCGTAAAAGCGCGTCGCATCGTCCGAGCCTCCATAGCCATAGTATGCAAACTTGCCGTTTAAGGTTTTGTTAAGTTAATCGTTTCTTAACACGGCTTAATCAAGCCTTAACGCCGTCGCAGGTACGCTTCTGCTACTGGAGGCACGCGCATGAAAGGATTGTGGGTTCTGGTATTTGGAGCAAGCCTGAGCGTGAGTGCGCTGGCGCAGGTGCGATTCTCGGAAGTGTGTGTGAACCCGCCCGGCTCGCCTGACGCAGGGCGCGAGTTCGTAGAGCTGCGCAGTTGTGTCCCGAACTATCCGCTGAACGACCTCTGGGTCATCGGCATCGACGGCGAGTATTTTTTCAATCCCGGCAACATTCACTGGGCGGTGAACCTGAGCGCCTACGCGACAGGTTCCAACGGCTTGCTGCTTTTACGCGACGGCACGACGGTCCTGCTGCCCGAACCTTCCAGCGAGACGACGGTGGTCGTTATACCGAACTGCTTCACCGAAGCGGGAATGCAGAACGACTCCTATACGGTGGCGCTGGTGCGAGGCTTCAGCGGGAGTGTCGGCGACGATATTGACCAGAACGACGACGGCGTAATTGACAACACCCTGTGGACAGAGGCGCTGGACGCCATCGGCTGGGAAGACGGCGACGAGGGCGATGGTGCCGACTTTGTGTACGCGACCGCGCTCAACGGGCGCGAGTCGCCTGTCGCCGACCGCACCCAGAGCAACGGCAATGTGTGGGAGCCTGACATCTACATGTGGTTTGGCGGTGAAAACTGGCTCGTGTCCGATGTGGGCAATGTGGCGGGCGTGGGCTGGCGCGTGGATCGAGACGAATATGTGCGCTACGGCAACCCGCCCGACCCCTCCGCTGGCGACCTGTTCGCCTCGCCAGGCAACCTCAACCCCACCACTGAACCGCCTGTCGCGGGCGATGTGAACTGCGACGGCTGCGTGGACGACGCCGACCTGCTGACGGTGCTGTTCAACTTCGGCGAAACAGGACGCTCGAACGCCGACCTGAACTTCGACGGCGTGGTGGACGACGCAGACTTACTGACGGTGCTGTTCAACTTCGGAAACGGGTGCTGACTCCTCGACACAAAGGGGGCAGGAACTCCTTCTGCCCCCCTGTAAAACGAAGCTATGGCACGAATCCAGCGGATTACTTTAAGCCCCCGAATTGTAACGCAGCCGCTGCCCACTGATGCGGACGACCCCGCCATCTGGGTGCATCCCGCGCAACCCGAGCGTAGCCTGATTCTGGGCACCAACAAGGCGCGCGCCCCCCAGGGAGCAGTCGGCGTGTACAACCTGCAGGGGCGGCTGGTGCAACTGGTGAGCCACCTCGATCAGCCGAACAATATCGATGTGGCTTACGGGTTTCGTCTGGGCAACCGCAAAATCGATATCGCCGTTGCCACCGAGCGTTACGCCAGCCGCCTGCGAATCTTTCGCATAGACCCTGACCGCCTGCGACTGGAAGACATCACAGATTTACCCAACGCGCGCGTCTTCACCGAGGCGGAGGGCGAAGCCGCGATGCCGATGGGCGTCGCGCTCTACACGCACCCCACCCGCCGCGAGATTTTCGCAATCGTCTCCCGTAAGACGGGTCCCACAGAAGGTTATCTGCACCAGTATCGCCTTGTGGCGGGACGCAACGGCAGGGTGGGCGTGCAGTTCGTGCGGGCGTTCGGGCGCTTCAGTGGGAAAGAAGAGATTGAAGCAATCGCAGTTGACTCGCCGCTGGGCTATGTGTATTACGCCGACGAGGCGGTGGGAATCCGCAAATATTACGCCGACCCGACCCACCCACGCGCCGCACAGGAAATTGCCCTCTTTGCCACGCACTTTCAGGGCGACCAGGAAGGGATCGCGGTTTACGCGCCGGAGGAGAGCGCAGGCTGGCTCCTCTGTGTGGAACAGCTGCCTGACAACAGCCTCTGGTATCTCTACCCGCGATTCGGGCGCCAGCAGGAGCCAATCGCCGTCGTGGAAAGCGGCGCTGACGAGACCGACGGGCTGGACGCATGCGCCCAACCGATGGGGCGCGCCTTCCCTGCAGGGGTTATCGTCGCGATGAACAGCAAGGAGCGCAACTTTTTGCTCTATTCCGCCGCCGACTTGCGGGCTAAACTGAGATAAAAACACTCCGAAACGGGCAGGAATCGCACTGAACTGGTGTATATATTAAACTATCCTTTGCCAAAGTGGAGGTTTCTGCGATGGGCGGCGGAAGAGCGTTCACACTGATTGAGCTGCTGGTCGTGATTGCGATTATTGCCATCTTAGCGGCGATTCTGTTCCCGGTGTTCGCGCAGGCGCGTGAGAAGGCGCGCCAGACCCAGTGTCTCAGCAACCTGCGCCAGTTAGGCACAGCGTTCGTGATGTATCGCGCCGATTACGATGGTGTCAACCCCGGTCCCGGCGACGGGGGGCACTGCCCGGGACGCTGGTACAACCCCCCATGGCCCAGCTGGATGACGGGCTTTGTATCCACAACGCAAGCCCAGTGGATTCACTGCATGCAAATCGTTCTGAATGTGGGCGATCCCGAAAACTCCCAGATTAACCCCTTCTGGCACATTCAGGGCGGTGTAGACAAAGGGGTCATTTTCGCCTATGTGAAAAACAAGGACCTTTACATTTGCCCGTCCGATGGGCGCGGGCGCGAGAAAGGGGTCAGCTACTCCATGAACGCCATCGCAGGCTACATCCCTGAAGCGGAGGTGGATCGCGCCGCCGAGTTCGCCATGCTCATCGATGAGGGGCGCACGCTCAACGATGGCTACTTCTGGGCGTATAACGGCAACGATGCGGTGGATTGCCCCAACATCGCTCATAATGGGGGCGCGGTATTCCTCTTCTTCGACGGGCACAGCAAATGGTTCCGTGCCAACAAGTACCCCCGTATCGGGCAATGCACTGGTACGGTAGACCCCAAAATGTTCTGCCATCGGCTCGGCATGCCGCAGGGGTTTATCTATGGTCCCTGCACAGCCACGCAATAAGTGGGTGTGAGAGGCGCCATGCCTCTCACGCCTTCCGTCGCCAGAAGTCCAGCATAAACTCGCGCAGGGCGCGCACGCCTTCCAGCGGCATGGCGTTATAAATTGAGGCGCGGCAGCCGCCCACCGAGCGATGCCCCTTCAGCTCATAGAGCTGATGCGCCTCCGCCTCCTTGAGAAACTCCTTCTCCAGCTCTTCCGACGGCAGGCGCCAGGTGACATTCATAATGGAACGATACTCAGGGTTCGCATGCCCCCGATAGAAGCCCTCGCTCTGATCTATCACCTCATAGAGCAGATTCGCCTTCTCACGGTTAATCTGATACATGCGCTCCAGCCCCCCAATTGTGTCGCGGAGCCAGCGCGTAACCAGCATCACCATGTAAATCGCGAACACGGGCGGCGTGTTATACAGCGAGCGGTTTTCCGCCTGCAGGCGATAGTCCAGCATCGCCGGCATGTTTTCGGGCGTGCGCTCCAGCATATCCTCGCGGATAATCACAATCGTCACGCCCGCAGGACCTGCGTTTTTCTGGGCGCCCGCGTAAATCAGGGCGTACCGCTCTATCGGGATGGGGCGCGAGAGAAAGTCTGACGAGGCGTCGCACACCAGCGGGCGATCCCCTACGGGCGGCTCCGCAGGGAACTGCACGCCCTGAATCGTCTCGTTGGAGGTGAAATGCACATAAGCCGCGTTGGGGTCTAACTCCAGCTCGTCAGGGCGCGGGATGCGCGTGTAGTTCTCCGCTTTACCGTTCCATGCAAGGCGCGCCTTGCCCACCTTCACTGCCTCTTTGTAGGCTTTCTCGCCCCACGAACCCGTAACGATATAGTCCGCCGAGCCGCCCCCAAGCAGGTTCATCGGCACCATCGCAAACTGCAAACTTGCGCCCCCCTGCAAAAACAGCACCTTATAGTGTGGCGGAATCCGCAGTAAGTCACGCAAATTTTGCTCTGCCTCTTCGATAATCGCGTCAAACCATTTGGAGCGGTGGCTGATTTCCAGCACCGACATGCCCACGCCAGGCAGCGCCAGCAGGTCGCGCTGGGCTTCTTCCAGCACGCTCAGAGGCAACATGCCCGGTCCCGCCGAAAAGTTCCATACGCGCTGTGTCATCTCCGTTTCCCTCCGCCATAAGGATACCCGCTGACACTCCAGAAGATTGGGCGAACGCCGATAATCCTACTGTGGAGGTAGAAAGATGCAAACCACAAGCACCACTGAAACCAAACCCGTAGTCGATGCACACACGGAGAAGTATCTGGTATTTCAGATTGGCAACGAGAGCTACGCCATTCCACTGCTTCAGGTGCAGGAAATCCGCTCCTTCACCCCCGTCACCCGCGTCCCCAACGCACCCAACTATGTGCTGGGCGTGATGAACCTCCGCGGCAACATCATCGCCGTCTTAGACGCCCGCACCCGCTTCGCAATCGAACCCCAACCCGACGAAACCAATACCGTCGTGGTCGTGGTGCAGGTGCAGGGCAAAACCTTCGGCTTGCGAGTCGACTCCGTCTCCGATGTCGCAGATGTGCCCGTAGACCAGATCCAACCACCGCCCCCTGTCGCCTCGGAAGCCACCCAGAAGTTCCTCAGCGGTCTGGTACAACTGGGCGACCGCGTGTTGATCCTGCTCAACTTGCCCGAAATTTTTGACCTTAATGCGCTCAGCCAGTTCAGCGCCGCCTGAGCCGAGGAGGTGAATTCTTATGGGAGAATTGTGCAAACTTTATCGGATTAACGAGGAGAACCTGAATCTGCGCAAGCAGTTCATCCGGCTCACGCGCGAAGACATCGAGATTCTGCGCGAGATGCTGCCGTGGGCAGAGGAACACGCCCCGAAAATCGCCAGAGCCTTCTACGACCATCAGTTCAGCTTTTCTGAAACCCGTGCTTTCTTCCAGCAATACGCCCAACAAAAGGGCATCACGCTGGAGCAAGTCCGCGCCCGATTGGAGAAAACCCAGGCGGAATACTTCCGCCAGATTTTCCGCGAGGCTGCCACGGGCGGCGACTTCGGCGTGGACTACTTTGAACGGCGTCTCAAAATAGGCTGGATCCACGACCAGATTAACCTGCCCCAGAAATGGTATGTGGGCAGCTACACACTTTACTATGACCTGGTGCGGGCAGCGCTCCGCGAAAGCTTTCCGGAAGGGGACGAGTTCGCGCTCAAAGCATTCAACGCCATCAGCAAGGTGTTCAACTACGACCTGCAAAGCGTGGGCGACTCGTATCTGGTGAGCATGATTCGCTCCTTCGGGTTCAACACCGAGACGCTTCAGGTCTCCAGCACACGCTATGACCTTTCGGATTGCATGGGACAGGTCAAGGCGCGCGTCAAGGAGGTACTCTCAACCAGCCAGCAGGTAAGCAACGAGCTGCACCACACCGCCACGCAGATGGCGTCCGCCACGGATCAGACCCGACAAGCCGCCCAGGACATCGCCACCACGATTGAACAGGTTGCTCGCCTCACCACACAGCAGCTCCAGCAAGTCCACCGCGCCACCCAGGCTGTCGCCGAGATCAGGCACTCCGCCCAACAAATCGCCCACGGCGCCCAGCAGCAAGCGCAGGCGGTTCAAAACGCTCAGTCCGTCACCCAGCAACTCAACACCCTCATGGACGACACCGCCCACCGCGTCAGCGAAATGGGCAACCGCTTCCAGCAAATCGGCAACATCGTCGAAATCATCAAAAGCATCGCCTCCCAAACCAACATGCTCGCCCTCAACGCCGCCATCGAAGCCGCACGCGCCGGCGAACACGGACGCGGCTTCGCCGTCGTCGCCGAAGAAGTGCGCAACCTCGCCGAACGCTCCGCCAACTCCGCCAAAGAAATCGGCACCCTGATCAGCTCGATGCAACAAAGCGTGCAGGAAGTGGTGCGCGCCATGCAACGCGCCACGCAAGAAGTCCAGTCCCAGCTGAGTCAGGCAATCGCCAGTATCGCGGCGGTGGTGGAGCAATACGAAGGCGCCGCGATGCAGATGGCAACGCAAGCCGATCAGGTCGCGAGCGTGATGGACGAGACGGTGCGCCTCAGCGAGGAGAGTTCGGCTGCCACTCAGCAGATGAGCGCGGCAACCCAGGAAGTTTCCGCGCAGATGGAGCAGATTGCAGCGCTGGCAGGTGGGCTACAACGCCTCGCCGAAACCCTCCAGCAAGCACTGCGCTCCTTTGATCTGAGCCAGACACAGCAGTCCACCTACACCCACGCCGCGTAAATCTCAAATCCAGGGCGGCGGGAGGCTGACTTCCGCCGCCCCGCAAGACCCTTCTTGCCGTCAGCCCCAATCGGGTATACTCCAGCGCATGCCCGAAGAGTTCACATATCGGGATGCAGGCGTCGATATCGACGCGATGAACCGTGCGCTGGCGTCCATCAAGGAGAGCGTCCATCGCACTTTCACGCCCGCCGTGCTGTCGGAAATGGGATCGTTCGGCGGAATGATGTCGTTAGACCTCCAGAACTATCGCCAGCCCGTGCTGGTCGCCAGCATCGACGGGGTGGGCACGAAAGTGCGCGTGGCGCGCATGATGGGACAGTACCGCGTGCTGGGGCACGATGTGGTGGCACACGGGGTGAACGACCTGCTGGTGCAGGCGGCGCGACCGCTCTTCTTTCTGGACTATCTGGCGATGGCGAAGTTGGAGGCGGAGGTGCTTCAGCAGGTGGTGGAGGGCGCTTCGGAGCTGTGCCAGGCGTTGGGGATTGTGCTGCTGGGCGGCGAAACTGCCGAGATGCCCGATGTCTATATGCCCGGCGAGGTGGATGTGGCGGGTTGTATCGTGGGAATCGCCGAATATAGCCAGATTCCGCACCCCTCGCGCGTGGCGCCAGGAGATGCCGTAATCGGGCTGGCGTCTAACGGCTTGCATACCAACGGCTATACCCTGGCGCGGCGCGTGCTGTTCGATATCGCCAACATGAGCCTCAACGACCCGCTGCCCGATTCGCAAATCTCGCTGGGCGAGGCGCTTCTGCAACCCCATCGCCCCTACTTTAACGCCGTGTTCCCGTTGCTGGAATCGGATGTGGTGCATGGGATGGCACATATCACAGGGGGTGGGTTCTATGAAAACATCCCGCGCGCCCTGCCCAGCGACGCCCGCGTGGTGATTGACCGCCGCAGCTGGGAAGTGCCCCCCATCTTCCGCCTGATTCAGGAACTGGGGAATGTGCCTGAGGCGGAGATGTTCCGCGTGTTCAACATGGGCATCGGCTATGTGCTGATTGTGGCGCGGGAGCGCGTGAACGAAGTGCTGAGCCTGCTCCAGACCGCAGGCGAGCAGGCGTGGCTGATTGGCGAAGTGCAACGCGGCTCACGAGAGGTGCAGATTATATGAAGCAGGTGCGCTTTGCTGTGATTGGCGCAGGCGGCATGGGCACAGGGCACTGCCGCTTTATCACTGAGCGCGTGCCCGAAGCAACGCTGACCGCCGTGTGCGACCGCCACCCTGAGCGTGCGCAGGCGGTCGCGGAGCAGTTCGGAGTGCCGTTTTTCGCGGACGCAACAGCGCTCTTTCAAAGCGGTGTCGCCGACGCGGTGCTGATCGCCACCCCACACTATTTCCACGCCCCAATCGCCATCGAGGCGTTCCAGCACGGCTTGCATGTGCTGGTGGAGAAACCGCTCTGCGTGGCGGTTTCCGAAGCCGACCGGGTACTGGAGGCGTGGCAACAGTCGGGCAAAAAGTTCGCGATTATGTATCAGCAGCGCATGCGCCCCGAAAATCGCGTCGCACGCCAGCTGATTGAGGACGGCTTAATCGGCGAAGTGCGACGCACCATGCTGCTGACCTGCTGGTATCGCACGCAGGCGTACTACGATTCGGGCGGCTGGCGCGCCACATGGGCAGGCGAGGGGGGTGGCGTGCTGATTAATCAGGCGCCCCACTATATCGATCTGCTCCTCTGGCTGGGCGGGCTACCCGGACAGGTCTATGGTCAGACGCGCACCGCGTTGCATGAGATAGAAACCGAAGACGAGGCGTTCGCCTTTCTGGAGTACCCCAACGGCGCCCACGGTTACCTGTACGCCACCACCAACGAAGAGCCGGGGCAAAACATCATCGAAATCTGCGGCGACCGGGGCAAGATTCGCCTGCAGAATGGGCAGCTGGAAGCGTGGCGACTCGCGCACCCCATCCGCGAATTCACCTACACCGCGGAAGGCATGTGGGACAGCATCCCCGCCGAGAAACTCGCCATAGACCTGCCCCCACCTGCTGAAATTGGCGACCAGCCCGCGCTGATTCAGAACTTCGCCCGCGCGATTCTCTATGATGAGCCGATTGCCGCGCCCGGCGAACAGGGCATCTGGACGGTGGAGCTGATTAACGCCCTGATTCTCTCAAGCAAGCGCGGCAAGACTGTATCTATCCCTGTAGACCGCGCGGAGTATGATGCTCTGCTGAACGAACTGAAAGCCCACTCCAAGCCCAAGACCCGCGTCCGCGAACAGCGCATAACGGACCCGAAGCTGGGCTAAACCTCTTCCTTCCCTTCAGGTCGCGCCCGCTCGGCAACTTGTGAGATGCGCTCCAGCATCTCACGCACATCTTCAGCAATCTCCTTCTCTGGCACATAATCCGCCAGCACATGGTAATCGGTCTTCTGCATGAAATCCTCGCGCCCCAGCTTCTCGAAAAAGCGTCTGAACACTCCTGGGAGAAACTCCTCGCTGACTTTCAGGTCGCCGCCAAACGGGTCGGGCTTACCTAAAGTTTGCAGGGCGTTCCTTACCTCTTGCAGGGCATCCTCCATCGCCTGCTCCCATTCTTCAGCGAGCAGCCCGACGTTCCCCGTTTGCTCCGCAAGAGCGCGCGCATATTTCAGAAGTGTCTCACGGGTGCAAAGATAATTTTCTATCTCGCACCGTCGCCACTCAAACATCTGCAGGTAGGTATCCTGCGGCAGCTCGCGCCCCAGCCGATCAAAGATTGCAATCCCCACCAGATCCGGCTTCGCTTCACGGAGTCCATGAAAATGTTCCTGCGCTTTTCTGGGCTGATTGCCTACATACTTCACAAAAGGACGCTCCAGATGTTTTGCCGCGCGGTGTTCGAGGCGCTTTGCCAAAGCACGCAGAATAGCCAGATCTGTGGAGCCTTCCAGATAAAGCACCCACCCCTTCTGCTCTGCAAGATAGTAATCCTCAAAGCCTATCTCCTTGAGCGCCTTTAGCAGCTGGTTGCCCCGGTCATCAATACGATGGGGGCGCCCAACAAAAGCAATCACCACATCCCTGTCGGCAGCCTCATTCAGAATTACTTCGGAATGGCTTGCCGCAATCACCTGGCTGCCCATTTGCTCGGCGGTTTCCGTAATGATGTTATAAATCTGGCGCTGGCGCAGGATTTCCAGATGGGCATCAGGTTCATCTATGAGCAGAACCGATTGCGGATGGGCGGAAAGGTAAGCAAGTATCAAGAGAGTCTGCTGTTGCCCGCGCCCACTTGCCTGAATTTCCAGACGCGTTCCGTTACGAGTACGATAGTAAAGCTCTATCTCCCCCCGTTCAACGATGTGCTGCGGCTCTTCCAGCTCTACGCCGAACAGCTCCTTCATTCGCTCACAGATATGCTTCCATCGCTCTGGCTTCTCGATTGACACCTGATAACAAAGGTTGCGGAGCACTTCAGCGGTGCGCCCCTCGCCAATACGCACATTGATGGCGCCCGGCTCCAGACGCACTTCCTGACTGATCAACCCCGACATAGGGGGTAGATAAGCGACCTGCAGTCTGGTAGCCGATTCGGGGATGATGAACGCCTCGCCTCCCGTCAGAAGGGGGCGACAGTATATTTGTTCGGGATTCGCATACTCAAACTCCAGACCGCACTCCCATGCTCCAGAGTCCCCTTCGCCAAAGGCAACAATCTCTACGGGGATACGCTCGGAAACAACTTTCGCGCCCCTCGGAATCGCCTGCTGCACCTTGAGGTCTTTCCAGAGCATTCGCACGCTGGAAACCGGGATATTGACCATATCGCGCCGATTGATTGCAACCCCCGTGCGTTTTTTAGAGCGCACTTCCTTACCCTTCTTTTCCACCCAGCGCTTGACCCCCAGGTACCACAACGAAAGTGCCTGGAGGACGGAGCTTTTGCCTGAGTTGTTCGGACCTATCAGCACTACCCGCTGCCCCAGTTCAATATCTACTTCTTCAAAGGTTTTGAAACGGCGCACAACTAACCGCGTCAGCATAAGCGGATTATACCTGCCCCTCAGATGGGCGCTGGTGGGTCGGATCGAGACAATCCGCCTCCCTCAATACGGCGGCAACAAACGCCGAAACCCGTGCGTCAGCACGACCCCCAGAAAGAGCAGATTCCGCGCCAGCCGTAGCCCATAGAAGGGGCGACGCGCTGGAACCCCGATCCCCTTGTTCACCGCAGACACCACCTGCGCACCCAGTGCGGCAATCTGCTTGCGCGAACAAAGGGGGTCTTTCAGCCCCGCAAGCCACGCTTCTGGGAAGGCGTTCTCGCCGAGATGGCTCCCCATCCAGCCTCCCAGCAGCGCGCCCACGGTATCGGTATCGCCGCCAGAGCGAATCACCGCCCCAAGCGCCTCTGCAAAGCTCGTGGGGTGCGCCAGCCACGCATGCAGGGCAACGGGCAGCGTATGATACACAAACCCCGACACTCCCCGACTCCAGCCCTGCGCATGCACAAACTGTTCGGTGGATTCGCCCCGCGCCGCGCTCTCCACCACCTGCCGAATCAGGTGGTGCAGGGCACTGCCCTCCAGCGAAGGGAGCTGGCTCAACGCCTGCAGAATCTCCTCTCCTTGCAGGGGCTGACGATGCCTGAGCGTTGCCCACTCCGCAAGCGCCGCAGCGACCAGCGCGCCGTGAAACGCCTTTTCGTCGGTATGGGTAATCCGTGTCGCAACCCGACACAGCGCCTGCCAGCGTTGCGACTGCCCCGCGAGCGCGGTTCCCAGCACCAGCCCCCGAATCGCAGGCGCACTCCCTGCCGAGAACACGCCACTTCGCGCAGGCGACACGCCCAGCCAGAGCTTGAGGCACGCCCGCGCGGTCGCCAGCCCCACGCCCGCCGGGAGCGTCGCCAGCCAGACCTTCAGCTCCCGCACCAGCATGCGCTCAAAACGACCTGGCTCGCCGCCCGACGCCGCCAGCGCCCGTGCCGTCATCAGCGCCATCTCCCCATCATCCGAAACCAGCGCCCAGCGCCCCACAAGGCGCGGGCGAAGAGGCTCCGGATAGAGGCGCAACGCCCGACGCGGGCTGAGCTTCTCGTAGGGTAGCCCCACTGCGTCGCCCAACGCCACCCCCAGCAACGCGCCCCGCAGAGCCTCCTCCCGAATCGGCTCATCAACCACACCCATGCCGGCTCACAAGTGTACCCCTCTGGGGGCGCAATCGGGTATAATACCCCTCTACGAGGAGGCAACCGATATGGCAAGCAAAAAAGGTGTCGGCAGTACCCGAAACGGACGCGATAGCAATCCGAAGTTTCTGGGCGTGAAAGCCTATGGCGGCGAGTTTGTGCGTGCGGGCAACATCATCGTGCGCCAGCGCGGCACCAAGTTCCATCCCGGACGCAATGTCGGGCGCGGCAACGATGACACCCTGTTTGCCCTCGTGGACGGCTATGTCAAGTTTGAGGGACCGCGCAACCGTCGCCGCGTGAGCGTCATCCCGGTGAGCAACTGACATGGAGCCTGTCCCCCTTCAGCGCGACCGACTGGTGGAGCTGTTCACCACGCTCTGCCAGATTAACTCGCCTCCACGCCACGAACGCGAAGTGGCGGAGTATGTCAAAGGCTTCCTGCGCGGGCTGGGATTGGAGGTGAAAGAAGATAACGCCAGCCAGATTGTCGGCGGCAACGCCAACAACATCGTCGCTACCCTGCCCGCCAATATCGACGGCGCCCCCAAAATCTTCTTCAGCGCCCACATGGATACCGTCGAGCCGAACCCGAATGTCAAAATCATCGTTCAGGACGGCAAAATCCACACCGATGGCACCAGCATCCTCGGCGCCGACGATAAGGCAGGACTCAGCACCATTCTGGAAGCCATCCGCATCGTGGTGGAGAACAACCTGCCCCACGGACAGATTCAGCTCCTGATTAGCGTCTGCGAAGAGGTGGGGCTGCTGGGGGCGCGGGCGCTCGATTTCTCCCTCGTGGATAGCGACTTCGGCTTCGTGTACGACTCGGGTCCGCCCGTCGGCTCGGTGATTGTGGAAGCGCCCACGCACGATAAACTGGAAGTGCGCGTGATTGGCAAGCCTGCCCACGCAGGGGTGGAGCCTGAAAAGGGCATCAGCGCCATCCAGATTGCCGCCGACGCAATTGCCAACATGCGACTGGGGCGCATCGATGAGGAGACCGTCGCCAACATCGGCATCATTCAGGGCGGGCAGATGACCAATATCGTGTGCCCAGAGGTCTACATCAAGGCGGAGGCGCGCAGCTGGAACCGCGCAAAGCTGGAAGCGCAGGTGGCGCACATGATGGCGGAGTTCGAACGCGCCGCCCAGAAGTTCGGCGGGCGCGTGGAAATCCATCACGAACGCCACTACGAAGGCTACCAGCTCACCGAAAACGACCTGCCCGTCAAAGTGGTGCGCACCGCCGCCCAGAAAATCGGGCTGGAAGCGCCTATGCGCAAAACCGGCGGCGGCTCCGACGCCAGCGTGTATAACGCACGCGGACTCCCCTGCTGTGTCGTGGGCACTGCAATGCAAAAAGTGCATACCCACGAGGAGTTCGTGCTGATTGACGACCTCGTGCGCGGGGTAGACCTGACCCTCGCCATCATCCGGGAAGTCGTCGCAATGCGATGATGCGCGTGCAGGAGTTCGTGAACACCCACGCCCCCTTCCTGCGAACAGACGCCGTTCTGCAGGACGCGGTGGATAAGCTTGATCTCTATCAGGTAACTTTGCTCCCCGTGCTGGATGATTCGGGCGCGGTGCAGGGAATCATCACCGAGCGGCGGGTGTTCCAGATTTTCTACCCCGAATCTGCCGGGGTAACCTCCGCACGCGCCCTCGCGCAGACCCCCATCACACAGTGGATGCAACCGAACCCGCCTGTTTTGAACGAACACGCCTCCATCGCCGAGGCGGTCGCCCTGATGCACCAGAGTGGACTGGACACCCTCCCCGTTCTCGGCGAGGGCAAGTTCATCGGCACCATCCGCCTTATCGACTGCTGTCAGGCGCTGATTGAGGAATCGGAGCCATGAGCCGTCTGGTTGCCCTGCTCACCGATTATGGGCACAAAGACACCTATGTGGCGCAGGTGAAGGCGGTTCTGCTGCACATGTGCGAGTCGGTGGAATTTTTAGACCTCACCCACGAGGTTCCCCCGCAGGATATTCGAGCCGGCGCCTATCTATTGAGTACCGCCGTGCCTTACCTTCCAGAAGGCACGCTGGTGATTGCCGTCGTGGACCCGGGCGTGGGCACAGAGCGCCGCGCGGTGGCGGTTCAGGCGCGAAAATGCACCTACTTCGCGCCCGATAACGGCTTGCTGACGCTCGCGCTCCGAGAAGACCCCCCAGAGGCGGCGGTCGTGCTGGATAACCCCCGCTTCCACCTGCCTGCTGTGAGCGCGACCTTCCACGGGCGCGATATTTTCGCCCCCACCTGTGCGCATTATGCCAACGGTTTTCCGCTCGCCATGCTCGGCACCCCGATAGACCCCGCCAGCCTGCAGACTCTGGAAGGAATCGAACCGATCCTGACGCCCGACACCATCCGCACACGCCCGCTCCACACTGACCACTTCGGGAATGTGATTTTCAACCTGCGCGAGGAAGTCTTTCTGCGCTGGCGCCAGCCCGAACACTTGGTGGAGGTGCGCCTGGGTGAACGCACGCTGCCGCTGGTGCAGACCTTCGGCGATGTGCCGTGGGGCGAGCCTCTCGCCTACTTCGGCAGCAATCGCTATCTGGAAGTCGCCATCAACGGCGGCTCCGCACGCCACCAGCTCAACCTCCACCCCGACACGGAACTCCTGATTCTCCAGAAAAAGATTCTTCACACGATTCCGATTGCCTGACCCCTCTTTGCGGTTTTGGCATCAAATGTGGAATAACCCCTCATGCGATGGAGGGTCGGCGCAATGCAGGTGCTGATTGCCGAGGATAGCGTGGTCTCCGCGAAGGTGCTGGAGCGTGCGCTCCGCCAGCTGGGTTGCACGGTGCAGGTAGCGCATGATGGCGCGCAAGCATGGCAGATGTTTCAGGAGCAGTCCGCGCCGCTGGTCGTTACCGACTGGGAAATGCCCCATATGGATGGGATCGAACTCTGCCGCAAGATTCGCGAGTTCCCTCAGGATACCTACACCTATATTGTGCTCCTGACGGGACGTGACCAGAAAGAAGACAAGCTTGCCGCGCTGGAGGCAGGCGCCGACGACTTTCTCACCAAACCCCTCGATATCGCCGAGTTGAAAGCATGCCTGCATAGCGCCCAACGCATTCTGAGCGCCGAGGCACGCTTGAAAGAGCAGAACCAGCAACTCAGCGAAATGTATGAGGAGCTGCAAAGCCAGCATGCGAGCCTGCTCGCCACCCAGCGCCTCGTGGAACACGCCAACCGCCGATTCTCTGACCTCTTTGAGAATCTCCCCATTGCCTGCTTCACCTTCGACGCCGAAGGTGTCCTCCGCGAATGGAACCACGCCGCCGAGCAACTCTATGGCTACTCCAAAGCCGAGGTGCTATTCCGCTCCATGTTTGAGAAAGTCTTTCGTGGCGAGTCGGCACTTCGCATGGGCGAGTTGATGCGCATGGTGCTGGCTGGCTCCACGCTGACCGGGATTGAGTCGGAAGACTATGATGCCGAGGGACGGCGACACTATGTCTTGCGAGGCGCGTTCCCCCTGCGCAATCCCGCAGGCGAGGTGGTGGGGGGACTGGTCTCGGTCGTCGATGTAACCGAGCGCGTGGAGTACGAACAGCAACTCAAGGCGATGAACGAGAAACTCCAGAGCCTCGCCATCACCGACGGGCTAACAGGGCTGTATAACCACCGCGCGTTTCAGGACTTTCTGGAGCAGGAGTTCCAGCGTGCGAAACGCTATGGCGCGCCTCTCTCGCTGATTCTGATGGATGTGGACAAGTTCAAACAATACAACGACACCTTCGGGCATCAGGCAGGGGACGAGGTCCTCAAGCAAGTCGCCGAGATCCTCAAACAGAACGCCCGCCAGACCGATTTCGTCGCACGCTATGGGGGTGAAGAGTTCGCGACTGTGCTACCCAACACCGAGTTGCAGGATGCCGTGCGCGTCGCGGAGCGGTTCCGCCACGCCATCGAACGCGCCTCATGGGAACTGCGCCCTGTTACGGGCAGCTTTGGAGTGGCAAGCCTCACCGACGCAATCCATAACCGTCAGGAACTGATCGAGCAAGCGGATCAGGCGCTCTACCACGCTAAACATAGCGGGCGCAATCGCGTCTGCACTTATGAAGAACGCAAAAGCACGCACCTGCACGCCGCATAAGCAGGAGGGAACTTGGAAGCGCAAAACATGAGTCTCAGCATGAGCGGAGGTTAAGGATGAGTAAACTCTTCGGGCGAACGCAAGCCAGAGTCGCGCCCACTGTAAAAACAGCAGTGCAAGCCAGCGCAGGGCTGAAACTGCTCGCCAGGATGCTTACGCTGAATGTGGAAGAACTGGAACGCCTCGTCCAGCAGGAGCTGGAGGAGAATCCCGCGCTGGAACCCACCGAAGAGGGAACCCCCTTTGAACGCTATACCCTCTCCTTCACCGTCGCGCACCATGAACCTGAAGAAAGCGGCGAGGAAACAACCTACACCGACCCGGAAGAGGACTTTGAGCCAGAGGTCGCCGCGCCCCCGATGAGCCTCAAAGAGCATGTGTGGGGGCAGCTGATGCTGACCGTCGCCCCCCACCAGAAGCCGATTGCCGAATTTCTCGTGGACTCGCTGGATCACCGGGGCTACCTGACGACTTCGGTGGAAGAGGTCGCCCTGCGCTTCAACTGTTCGCTGGAAGAGGTGGAAGCGGTGGTGCAACAGCTCCAGCAATGCGACCCGCCGGGCGTGGGCGCCCGCTCACTTCAGGAGTGCCTCCAGCTCCAGATTAAAGCGCTGCGCAACTATTCAGACCCTGAACTTCTGGAGCTGGCGTGGTGTGCCGTCACGGAAGGCTGGGAACATCTGACCCGCGCCCGCTATGAAAAACTGATGCGGCGGCTCCATATCGATAAACCCACTCTGGAGCGTGTCCTCGCCTTTATTCGCAACGAACTGGCGCCCTATCCTGCCGCAGGTTTCGCCGAATTTGAGGAGAAACCCCCAGAGCTATCCCCGCGCGAACCCGATGTCGTGGTCTCCCTCTCCCAGAACGGGTTCCATGTGGAGATTCACGGCTACAAGCCCCACTTCCTGAAGCTCAGCCCCACCTATTATAACCGCTTCATGGAACTGCGTCAGGGCGAAATTTATGCCACTGAAGAGGAAAACACCCACCTGCGCCACTTCCTCAAACGCGCTCAGGTGTTTATTCAGGCACTGCAACAACGCGAGCAGACGCTCAAAAAAATCATGCACGCCCTGATTCAGAAGCAGACTTCCTTCTTCTTCACCAGCGATGTGCGCTTCCTCCAGCCGATGACCCGCGCCGAGCTGGCAGAGATGACAGGGCTGCACCGCTCCACCATCGGGCGCGCCGTGCGCAATAAGTGGCTCCAGCTCCCCAACCGCTCCGTCGTGCCGATGGATATCTTCTTTGACAACGCCTATCGGGTCGCCGCGCTGATTCGGCAACTCATCGACGAACACGAGCGCGACGGAGTCCTGCTCACCGACGCCGAAATCGCCACAAAGCTGGAAGAGATGGGAATCCCGATTGCACGGCGCACCGTTACCAAATATCGCGCGAAATATCGCATCTTCTCTTCGCGCTGGCGCGAACGGGCACGCAAAGCAGGCTAATGCGTCGGGTACACTTTATAAACAAGGAGGTGTACGACGCATGACCAAATCCTACACACTTAAAGCGGAACCGCGCACGCTGCTGGGCAAAAAAGCACGGCGCCTGCTCCGACAGGGCTGGGTGCCCGGCGTGGTGTTCACTTCCAACGGCGAGTCGCATCCTGCCCAGTTCCGCGAGCGCGAACTGACCCATGTGCTTCACCTCGCAGGCACGAGCCACCTGATTGAAGTGGAACTTAACGGCACAAAGTTCACCACCCTTCTGCGCGAGGTAGACCGCGAACCCATCACCACGCGCATCCGCCATGTGAGCCTGTGGGCGATGCCGATGGATGAGCCGATTGAAGCAACCGTGCCGATTGTGTTTGTGGGCGAATCGGATGCGGTCAAATCGGGCGGCACGCTGGTTCACCCGCTGGAGTCGCTCACCGTGCGATGCCTGCCCAAAGACCTGCCCGAAGCCATCACGGTGGATATCAGTGGGCTGGTCAACTTCCACGACTCGATCCATGTGCGGGATTTGACCCTACCACCGGGCGTGCAGGTGATGGAAGACCCCGACGCCACCGTGGTCACCGTAACCCCGCCGAAAGGCGTAGAAGAGGAAGAAGCGGCTGAAGAAACCACCGAAAGCGCTCCAGAGGGAGCTTGACGCCTGCCTCTGGGGAACCTTTCGGGCGTTTCGCGAGTAGCAGGAATTGAATCGCATCTCCCTAACCCAAATATGGCATAATCCGAGAGGGATGACAGGTATGTTTGCGTTGAACTTCTACACGGAGCTGTACGAGGACATGCTGCGTAGCCTGCGCAAGACCGCGACCATCCGGTTGGGTGATAAATCGCGCAAGTATGCGGCAGGGCAGATTGTATGGATTACCGTCGGTCCGCGCTTCGGCAGGCGACGCCGACTGTTCACGGCGATTCTGGATCGGGTGGAGGTCAAGCCCATCTCAGACCTCAGCCCGCGCGATATCGAGCGCGAAAACCCCGAATTCCGCTCCATTGAAGATGTGATTGCTCTGCTGGAGCGCATCTACGACCGCCCCATCAGCCCCGATGATCTGGTGACGGTCATCTACTTCTCACCGATTGACGAGGACTAACAGCAGGAGCCTCCCCCGCGGTATCGAACCATAGCCACGGGGAGGCTCTATGCTGACAAAGGTGGATAGCGCCGCACTGCACGGGATTGAAGCGTTCACCGTGCATGTGGAAATCGATCTCCAGAACGGTACACCCAGCTGGACGATTGTCGGACTGCCCGACACCGCCGTGCAGGAATCGCGCGAGCGCGTGCGCACAGCCATCCGCAACAGTGGGCTTTACTTCCCGCTCAGCCGGCTGACCGTCAACCTCGCTCCCGCCGATGTGCGCAAAGAGGGACCCGCCTACGACCTGCCGATGGCAATCGGCATTCTGGCGGTCTCCGAGCAGATTCCCCCCGAATCGCTGGAGGGCACGCTGGTGATTGGGGAGCTCTCGCTGGATGGGGGCGTGCGCCCTGTGAATGGCGTGCTTTCCATCGCAATCCACGCCCGCGATTCGGGCAAACGGGTCATGGTCGTGCCCCGCGCAAACGCCGAAGAGGCTGCCGTCGTGGGCGGAATCAAGGTCATCGGGGTGGAGAGCCTGCTGGACGCCGTGGAATACTTTCTCAACCCCCAGCGCAAGCCTCCCGTGCGCGTGGATGTGAACGCCCTGCTGAACCAGCCCGCCGCCTATGAGGTGGACTTCGCCGAAATCAAGGGGCAGGAACAGGCGAAACGCGCGCTGGAAATTGCCGCCGCTGGCGGACATAATGTGCTACTGATTGGACCACCCGGCTCTGGCAAAACGATGCTCGCCCGCCGACTGCCCACCATCCTGCCCCCGATGACCTTAGAGGAGGCGTTGCAAACAACCCGTATCTACAGCGCCGCAGGAATGCTCCCCCCACGCACGGGATTAATGACCACACGCCCCTTCCGCTCGCCCCACCACACCACTTCCTACGCGGCGCTGGTGGGCGGCGGCAGCGTACCCCGACCGGGCGAAATCTCACTGGCGCATAACGGCGTGCTGTTTCTGGACGAACTGCCCGAATTCAAGCGCGATGTGCTGGAAGCGATGCGCCAGCCTCTGGAAGACGGCGTGGTCTCTGTTTCGCGCGTGCAGGCAGCGGTGGAGTTTCCCGCACGGTGCATGCTCGTCGCCGCGATGAACCCGTGCCCTTGCGGCTTTCACGGCGACCCCCAGCAGACCTGCAACTGCAGCCAGACCGCCATCCGCAAATACCTTCAGCGCATCTCAGGACCCCTGCTGGATCGTATCGATATCCATCTGGAAGTCCCCCGCCTGCGTCAGGAAGAGTTGCTGAATCTGGAGTTCGGCGAGCCATCGGCGAAGATTCGAGAGCGTGTGGTCAAAGCACGCCTGCGCCAGCTGGAACGGCTCCAGCCCTACGGACTGGTGTGCAACGCCCAGATGACCAGCAAAATGGTGCGCGAGTTCTGCCCCATCAGTGAAGAGGCACGCGCCTACCTGCGCACCGCCGTGCAACGGCTGGGCTTGAGCGCCCGCGCTTTCGACCGAATCGTGAAGATTGCGCGCACGATTGCCGACCTCGAGGGCGAAACCAGCATCCTCCTGCCCCACATCGCCGAAGCGGTGCAATACCGGAGCATCGACCGTCGCTTCTGGGGCGCGGGTTAGGGGGTATAATTCCTCTCGTATTAGAGGCGGTGAGTTGTCCATGTCCGAACGCGCAACCCGTGTGCTACCCCACAGCACCGAAGCGGAGATGAGTACGCTGGGCGCAATGATGCTCAGCCAGGAAGCCCTCGAAAAAGTCTCCGAAATCCTTAAACCTGAAGACTTCTATCACCCCGCGCACCAGATTATCTGCGAGGTCATCTACTCGCTCAACGAGCGGCGTATTGCTGTAGACCTGCTCACCGTGCGCGAAGAGCTGGCACACCGCAATCAGCTGGACGAGGTGGGGGGCATCCAGACACTGGCAAATATTGTCGAGAGCGTGCCCACGCCCGCTAACGCAGAACACTACGCCCAAATTGTACGCGAAAAAGCTGTCCTGCGACGCCTTATTGAAGCCGCCTACAGCATCATCCGCCTTGTGGACGAACCCGACCTTGAAGTGAAAGATATTGTGGACCGCGCCGAGCAAGCCATCTTCCAGGTGGCGCACGAACGCGACCGAAAAAGTTTCAAACCCGTCGAGATGCTGATTCTGGAGATGCTCCAGCACTTCGAGCAGGTGCAGCAGGCGGGGCGCTCGGTGCTGGGAATCCCCACCCACTATCCCGACCTGGATCGGCTCACTTCGGGGCTACAGCCTTCGGAGCTGATTGTGCTGGCGGCGCGCCCCAGCATGGGCAAAACCTCGCTCGCGCTGAATATTGCCGAGAATATCGCACTCCGCGAGGGCTTGCCCGTCGCGATTTTTAGCCTCGAGATGTCCACCGAGCAATTGATACAGCGCATGCTCTGCTCCCACGCGATGGTGAGCATGCAACGGATTCGGCACGCGCGGCTCACCGACGAAGAGTGGGACCGACTTCACTTCGCTGCGGAACGCCTCTACAGCGCCCCGATCTATATTGACGACACCACCAGCCTCTCGCCGATGGAGATGCGGGCGAAACTGCGGCGCCTCGTGTCCGAAATCAAAAACCGCATGGGCGAATCGACCAATCTGGGGCTGGTGCTGATTGACTACCTGCAGCTGATGCGCTCCTCGAATCGGCGGGTAGAGAACCGCAATCAGGAGATCGGCGAAATCGCCCGCGCCCTCAAACAGATCGCCCGCGAGTTCCGGGTACCCGTGATGGTGCTGTCGCAGCTCTCGCGCTCGGTGGAGCGGCGCGAGAACAAGCGCCCCATTCTTTCCGACCTGCGCGACAGCGGCTCCATCGAAGCCGAAGCGGATGTCGTGATGTTCATCCACCGCGAAGATTACTATAAACAGGCAGGCGACGGCGACTCGCGCCCCGCGCCGCCCCCACCCCAGCAAATCGCCGAAGTTATCGTCGCCAAAAACCGCAACGGTCCCATCGGACACGCCGAGCTGATGTTCCAGACCGAATACTCGCGGTTCATCACCATCGACCGACAGTACGCCCACCCGTAGCCCGCTGGGGTATACTACACCCCCAGTCTTACAAGGAGGTCAACACGATGGCACTCAAAGCGCAGCTGGACGCAATTGTGTCGCAGTGGAATCTGCTGAATCACCCCTTCTATCAGGCATGGAGCGCAGGGACGCTTCCTGTGGACGCGCTCCGTGAGTATGCCCGTGAGTACGGCGCGTTTATCCGCGAGCTGCCCGCAGGCTGGCAGGTTCAGAACGATGCCGAAACCGCCCACGAAGAGGAAGAGCATATTGAACTGTGGGAAGCGTTCGCCCACGCGCTGGAAACCCAGATTGGCGAGGCGCAACGCCCCGCCGTCAAGCGCCTTGTGCAGACAGCGCGTCAGCTCTTCGCTGATCCCGTTACGGCGCTGGGCGCGCTCTACGCCTTTGAAGTGCAGCAGCCTGCCACTGCCCAATCCAAACTGGAAGGGCTGATGACCCACTACCGCCTGCCTGACGGTGTTCGCCCCTACTTTGAGGTGCATGCGGTCAACCACCATGAGGCGGAGAAGCTGCTCACACGGCTGAGCGCCCTCAGTGGAGCCGATCAGGCGCGCGCCCTGCAAGCCTGCGAACAGATGTGCCAGGCGCTCTGGGACGCGCTCACCGACCTTACTCCGCAATCGTGCGCCTGAAACAGTAAATGGAGTGCGGAAGCGTCGCTTCCGCACTTCAAAACTATCGCCCCTCAAACCGTTCTATCAGCCGAAGCCGCTCCTGAAGGCTGGGGTGAAGTCGGTCGGTCTGCTCCTGTGCTTCCCGATGATTGAGCCGTGCCATCTTGATAAGTGCTGAGCGAAGCGCTTCCGCCCCATACTCGCTGACCGCGTAGGTATCCGCCTCGCGCTCGTTGCGGGCACGCATCAGAACCAGCGGCAGGCTCATCCCGAACCCCAGCAGCCCCATCAGCAAAATCCCCACCCAGTTCGGAAACCGTTCCCAGAGTGGCGCAAGCCCCACCGTCAACCCCACCGCCGCGCCCAGCAGATACGCCCACAGGCGCACCAGTCGCCGCCGCTGAGCCAGATGCGCCACCTCATGCGCCAGCACCGCCAGCACCTCTCTCGGCTCCAGATGCGCCAGCAGATAATCGGTAATCGCGATTCGTCCCCCTGAAAGCGCGAAAGCGTTCGCCATCCGCACCCGCCGACCGTCCAGAACCACCACATCCCGAACCGTAATCCCCAGCTCCCGCCCCATGCGTCGAACCTCACCCATCAGGCTCTCCGGCAGGGTCAAAGGGCGCACGGGCAGAATCAATCGGCGACGAAAGAACAGAACCCCCATCCCCACACCCCCCGTCCCCATCAACCCCGCCAGCAGGATGCCCAAACTCCCATACTCCCTGTACCCACCACGAAGTGTGTAAGTTATGGAGAGAATCATTAACCCTCCTGCCACAAGAGGCGCCAGGTGCTCGAAAATCAATCCCAGACGCATCGCCACATAATCCCAAATCCCTATCTCAACCCCCCGGTGTCGACGCTCCAGCGGATAAAGGCGCCAGAAAATCAGTCCAAACTCCCCCAGAAGCAACCCCATCGCCACAAGAATCAAGCCTGCCCACACAGGCTCAGAGTAAGCCCCTCCCAGCGAGAACACACCAAATGCTGCCGTGGCTTTCACGCCCACCGAGACCAGAAAAAGCCGCTTAATCGCACGCAAAGCGCGCCCGAAAGAACGCTCGCCAGCAGAGAGGGAACTCACCAGCCGCAGCCCCAGCGCCGCCGCCAGAACACTGCTTCCAATCCATAGCCAGCACAGCACAGGAGAATTATCGGCAAAGAGAGGGACGCATTAAAGTGGTGGGCCCGGCAGGATTCGAACCTGCAACCAAGCGGTTATGAGCCGCCCGCTCTGCCGTTGAGCTACGGGCCCCCGCACCCCCAATTATACCCCACACCCCCTGTGGATAACTCTGTGGATAACCCTGTGGATAACCCCCAGTTATCCACAATTCGCCCCCGAGTTATCCACAGTTATCCACAGGCTATCCACAGGTTATCCACAATTTGTTTCACGAGGCTAAATAACTCATGAGTCAGCTCCGAAAACCGCAATTTTGAACTCAAAATCGCCCCTCAGCCCGACCCAAATTATACCTACCCGCCGTTCGAAAAAGCCGAGTTATCCACATGTCCACAGCCCCTTAATTTAACAGGGACTCAACATGTATATTGGGACTCCGGTTAATTGCCTGTGGATAACTCGAAGCGCGGAGCCAGCCTGCGTATGAAAGACAAAGGCTCTTATGGAATAACCTGAAAAACACAAGGCGATGAAAAGCAAGCTGAGCGACTGGCTCTGGGCAATAGGGGCTGGATCCGTGGTGTCAGTGGTGCTGATGGGGACTGCCTACCTGAGTCTCCAGGTACTTCGTCGCCAGCATGAACAAAGTCTGGATAAAGAATTTCGCCAAAACCTGCTTAATCTGGCACTTTCTGCCTCGCTACTGGTGGACGCCGAAGCCCAGCTGAAACTAAAGCCCGGCGATGAGAACACGCCCCTCTACAACAGGCTGATTGACCCTCTGGCGCGATTTCAGAAAATACACCCCGAAATTCGCTATGTCTATACTTACATAGAGAAGAACGGGAAGGTCGTTTTCATTCTCGACCCGACGCCTCCCGGTGATCACGATAACGACGGCGTGGAAGACAAATCCTATATTGGGGATGTTTACGAATCCTCCGACGAGGAAGACATTCAGCGGATGCTACATCCCCTGCGAACGGGAAGTCCCATCATCACCCCGATTGTTACGGATTACTGGGGTTCTTTTATTTGCGCCTATGTGCCTCTGCACAATAAGCATGGCGAAGTCATCGGCGCACTGGGTGTGGATATTCTGGCGGACAGGTATCTGGCATATCTCAGGAGGGCAGATCAGGCGCTTTTGAAGGGCTTTGACCTGGCAGCAGGCGCTTCGCTCTGCATCGGTGGACTGGTGGGCATTATGACTTACCTGCGCCAGAGAAATCAACGCAGACACCAGATTCGGCAAAAGCTCCTTGAGATTCAGGGGCGCGCCGCCGAAGGGACGCTCGCCGCAAAAGACATCCGCGAAGTGCTTGAAGAGTTATGCCGGAGCTTTGAGCAGCTGTTTCCTCGTAGTTTCTGCTCTATTCTGGAGCATCGGGAGGGGTTCCTTTATCATCTTGCGGCTCCGAGCCTGCCCGAAGAATACTGCCGCCTTGTGAATGGGGTAGCCATTGGACCCTGCGTCGGCTCATGCGGCACAGCAGTCTATCGCGGGCAACGGGTGGTCACGGTGGATATTCTCACCGACCCGCTCTGGAGTGAGTATCGGGAGATCGCCCTTCGGTCCGGGCTGCGAGCCTGCTGGTCAGAACCGATTATCGGCAAGGAAGGCGAGGTGCTGGGCACTTTCGCCGTCTATTCGCGGACGCCTCGCTCACCCAGCCCGCTGGAACTGGAGATGATAGAGGAATCGGCGCGAATCGTGGCGATGCTACTCACTTACTGGAAAACCCAGCGCGCACTGGAAGAGAATCTCACTTACACACAGTCGCTGCTGAATGCCCTGCCTGATCTGATGTTCGTGATGGATCGCGAAGGGCGGTTCCTCAGCTACCATGCGCCCAGTGTGGAAATGCTCACGGCGCCTCCTGAACATTTCCTTGGGCGTCGTGTGGACGAGGTGCTGCCCCCAACTGTCGCCAGGCTGAGCCTGAACGCTATTCAACTCACTCTGGAGCTGGGTACTCCCCAGACAATAGAGTATTCGCTGGAGATGCCTCAGGGCACGCAATATTTTGAAGCACGCCATGTGCCCTACGGCGACGATAAAGTGGTGGTGCTGGTGAGGGACATCACCGAGCAAAAACATGCGGAGCGCCTGCTGAACGAAACGAACTACCGCCTTGAGGAGGCGCTTTTACACGCACAGGAGCTGGCAATACAGGCGGAAGCTGCCAGCAAAGCCAAGTCGGAATTCCTCGCCAATATGAGCCACGAGATTCGCACGCCGATGAACGGAATCCTCGGGATGGTGGAACTGCTCTGGGACACGCCGCTCACGCCCGAACAGCGCGACTACCTCAAGACGCTTCGCGAGAGCGCGGACTACCTGCTGGCACTCCTGAACGATATTCTGGACTTCTCCAAAATTGAGGCGGGCAAGATGGAGCTGGAGCAAATCCCCGTTTCCCTCGAAGAGCTGGTTACGGGAACCCTGGCGCTGTTTTACGGGCGCGCCAGCGAGAAGGGACTCACCCTCCGATCTGAGTGGGGTACGGACGCTCCCAGAGCCGTGATGGGCGACCCTGTGCGCCTGCGCCAGATTCTGGCGAACTTCGTCAGCAACGCGATTAAGTTTACTCATCAGGGCGAGGTGGTGGTGTGTGTGGAGCCCAGCCGCATTTTTGCCGAGGGGGTAAGACTCGCTGTACGCGACACTGGTATTGGCATCCCCGAAGAGAAACAGGCGCACCTCTTTGAGGCGTTTACTCAGGCGGATAGCTCCACCACGCGCAAGTACGGCGGCACAGGGCTGGGCTTAGCCATCTGTAAGCGATTAGCCGGGATGATGGGCGGGCGAATTGGCGTCCAGAGCAAAGTGGGCGAGGGGAGTACCTTCTTCGTGGACTTACCCCTACCTGTAATCCTGAAGGAAGCCGCCCCCGATTCAGGAGGCTCTTCGCAGGAAAATCAGCAAGAGGATGCTGGGGCGCTGGCGGGCGCGCGAATCCTGCTGGTGGAGGATAACGAGGTCAACCGCAAGGTCGCCATACGCCTGCTGGAAAAACTGGGTGTGCAGGTAGAAGTGGCGGTGAACGGACGCGAGGCGGTGGAGAGGGTCGCCGCTCAAACTTACGACCTTATCCTGATGGACTGCCAGATGCCCGAAATGGACGGCTATGAGGCGACTCGCCATATTCGCCAGCATGAGGCGCAAACGGGCAGAGAGCGCGTTCCGATTGTGGCGCTGACCGCGCATGCTCTCAGCGGCGACCGCGAGAAGTGCCTCGCTGTCGGCATGGACGACTACCTCAGCAAACCGCTCAAACCTGGCGAGCTGAAAACAACGCTCCTCAAGTGGCTCAAAGCGAAGAAACACCAGGCGGATGTGGAAAAATCTCAAAAAGAGGTGAGGATGATGCAGCTGATTAACTGGGAACATCTGGAGGAAATCACGGGTGGTGATGTGGAGTTTCAGGTGGAGCTGTTTCAGGAGTTCATCGCTCAGATGCCCACCCTGCTGAGCCAGCTGGAGTCGGCGCTGGCATTGGGCGATGCCGCGACCTTCGGGCGCGTGGCGCACACCCTCAAGGGCAGCGCGCGCTCTATCGGCGCAGACCCGCTGGCAGAAGACGCCTACAAACTGGAACAGATGGGCAAGGCGGGCGACCTGAGCGGCGCCCATGAGGCATTGCAGGCGCTCCACAAGAGCTGGCATGCCCTGCAAGGATACCTTGAAGAGTTCCTGCATCAACAGGCGGCTTAGGGGCATGATGCGGAACTGTTCTGGGAGAGCCGGGATGTCTCGCTCATATGTACGGAGGTTCTGGGATCTCTGCAAAACCACGCGCCCCGTGCTGGCGATGTTTGTGGTACTGCTGCCGGTGATGCGCTGCCTGCTGGGAATGCAACTGAACCTCGCCAGCATGCTGTTCGCAGGGGGCGTAGCCATCGCTGTAGGAACCTACCTGGCGCTGCTGGTGCGCTATGTGAATCGGGCATCGCAGAGCAAACTGGAACACCTCGCTCGGCTCTACGAGTCGGTGGTGGAAGACCAGACCGAACTTATCTGTCGCTGGAAACCCGATGGCACGCTGACTTTTGTGAATGGCGCCTACGCCCGCTATTTCGGCAAGAGCCGCGAGGAACTGGTCGGGGTCAACTTTCTGGTTTACCTGCCTGAAGAGGAGCGTGAAGTAATTCATCAGGTCGTGAGCCAGCTCACGCCGGAGAAGCCCTTCCACACCTACACGCATCGGGTGATAGCGCCCGATGGGTCGGTGCGCTGGATGGAATGGACCGACCGTGCGCTTTTTGACGCAGAAGGCAATCTTGTGGAGTTGCAGTCGGTGGGGCGCGACATCACCGAACAGAAGCAGGCGCAGGAGCAGATTGCAATCCTTGTTCGCGCCCTGGAGACCTCGCCCAACGCCGTGTTGATCACCGACACAAAGTTTCTCATCCGCTATGTAAACCCCGCTTTCACACGAATCACGGGTTATACGCCTGAGGAGGCAATCGGCAATCGCCCCAGCATCTTGAAAAGTGGCTTCCAGAGCAAGGAGTTTTATCGGGAGCTGTTTGCCACCATCGCGCGCGGGGAAGTGTTTCGCGGGCGGCTGATCAACCGCAAGAATGGAGTCCTGGAGCATACCGAAACGACGCCCGTTCCTTTCCATCCCGATACGCACTACTGGGCAGAGGTGGTGATCTCCCCCATCCATGATAAGGAGGGCAATCTGCTGGGGTATCTTTCCATTCAGAGCGACATCACGGCGCAGGTTCTCAAGGAACAGCAGGAGAAGCGGCGTGCCGATTACGACGCCCTGCTCGCGGAAGCCGCGCTGGATCTCCAATCGCCTGCCCCACTTCCTGAGCGAATTAACGCCCTGCTGAGACGGATTTCCCGGCAAAGCGAGTTGCGGCTGGCGTCCGAGTACCTGATCTGGCATCTGGAGCGGAATGAACTGCATCTCTGCTGCAGTTGGGGCGAGCATTCGGAGGCGTTTCTCTCTCGCTGGCGCGTGCTGCCTGTGGAAGAGTGGCTGAGCAATCCTGCACTCCCCGCCCCGATGGTGATTCGCAGAGAGGCGCCGCGCTATGTGTGGGTGGTGCCGCTGCGGTGGCTGGGTTCTGACACGGGGCTTCTGTTCCTATTCACTGAGGGTGCTCAACCGCCTCTTCAGGACGAGCTGACGCGCGAGTTCATGCGTCGGCTGGGCGAACTGATTGGGGGCGCGATGATGGCGGAGCGCTCGCTCCAGATGATGCGCCACGCCAAAGAGCAGGCGGAACGGCTGGCGCAGATGCGCTCCGAATTTCTGGCGAACATGAGCCACGAGATTCGTACCCCCATGAACGGCGTGCTGGGTATGCTCCGCCTGCTTGCCGATACACCGCTCAACTCGGAACAGCGCGAGCTGATAGAGACCGCCCAGCAAAGCGCCGAGCATCTGATGGCGCTGCTGAACGACATTCTCAGCCTTGCACAGTACGAATCAGGACAGGTGCGACTGGACAAAACCCCCACCGACCTGACCGCTCTGGTGAAAGAGGCGGTTCAGATGGCGCTACCGCAGGCACGGCTCAAGGGCATTATTCTGCGTATGGAGACGCATGCCGACCAGCCGCTCTATGTGAAAGCGGACCCGCTGCGCCTGCGTCAGATTCTGCTCAATCTGATTGGCAACGCCATCAAGTTCACCCATCAGGGCGAGGTGGTGGCGCGGGTGAAACTGCTCGGCTCCGACGCCGAGTCGCTCTATCTGCGCTTTGAGGTACAGGATACGGGGATTGGAATCCCCTCGGAGAAGCTCCAGAGCATCTTTGAGCCGTTCCGTCAGGCGGATGGGAGCGCCACGCGCCGCTACGGAGGCACGGGGTTGGGGTTAGCCATTTGCAAAAAACTGGTGGAGCTGATGGGCGGGCAGATTGGCGTCGAGTCGCAGGAAGGCGTGGGGAGCCTGTTCTGGTTTGAGCTGCGCCTGCCCCGAAGCGCGACGCCGCCCAGCGTGCTGCTGGAGCAAACCGCCCAGCCGCCTGCCGAACCCACCGGGATTGCGGGCTTGCGCGTGCTGGTCGCGGAAGACAACCTGGTGAACCAGAAGGTGGTGCGGCGCGTGCTGGAGAAGTGGGGCGTCATCTGTGAAATTGCCGAAAACGGGCGCGAGGTGCTGGAGTGGCTCTCGCGCGAGCCGTTCCACCTGATTCTGATGGACTGCCAGATGCCCGAAATGGACGGCTTTGAAGCCACGCGCCGCATTCGTGACTACGAGCAACGCACAGGCGGGCGGCTGCACATCCCCATTATTGCGCTCACGGCGAACGCCATGTCGGAAGACCGTGACAAATGCCTCGCCGTTGGCATGGACGACTACCTCAGCAAGCCCCTGAAGCCCGAACTGCTCTATGAGAAGCTTGTTCAATGGGGCAAGCCGCGCCTTGAGGCGAGTCGGGGAGCGGTCGCTTGAGATTATTCCAGCACACGGATAACCTGAATCGCCCCCCCACTCTGGGCGCGCAGCTTCGCCATCTGCTCCTGAAAATAGCCTTCCTGGAGCGGAGCCGTAAAGGCGACAAACTCTCCTGCTTCGGGGTCTTCCTCAAGGCGCAAGATGCCCCACTCACCGAGCGCGCGGCGCACCGATTCCAGGGCAGGTTCCGTGCCCTGCGCCCGCACGAAGTAGCGGAAGGTGAGCGACTCAATCGGCGCGGTCTCGCCCGGCTGAAGCGAGGGGTCGGGGATGGGAAGCGGTTTCGGATGACGCGCCACTTCTATCAAGTCGCCTACAACGGCGCTGGCGGTGGGGCGCGCCCCTGCCGCCATCCCGTGCATCAGCATATCCTGAAAGCCGTTGCCCTGCAGCCACACACCGCTGAACGCGCCCCGAATCACACACAGAGGGTTCTCCAAGGGAATCAGGGTAGGATGCACCCGCACATTCAGGCGCCCATCGGGCAGGCGCTCCGCGGTGCCGAGCAGTTTAATCCCGTACCCCAGCCGCTTCGCCCACACCATATCGCGCCCGCTGAGGTGAGTAATCCCCTCCCGATAGACCGCCTCCACGGGCACATACTGCAAAAACGCCAGCCGCGCCAGAATTGCCATTTTGTATTGCGCGTCGTAGCCTTCCACATCGCTGGTGGGGTCGGCTTCGGCGTACCCCAGCTCTTGCGCTTTTTGTAAGGCGATTCGGTAAGAATCTTCGGCGGGTGTGCCCTGTTCCAGCCCTTCCTCCATCGTACGCAGGATGAAGTTGGTGGTGCTGTTCACGATGCCCACCACGCGCGTGATGCGGTTGCCCGCCAGCGCACCCTGCAGGCTGGTCAGAATCGGCAGGCTTCCTGCCACACTGGCTTCATAGAGCAGCCGTACCTTCTGTGCCGATGCCAGCGTGATCAGCCTGTCGCCCGCGAGCGCCATCACCATCTTGTTGGCGGTAATCACATGCTTGCCCGCCTGAAGCGCCTGCTCTATCAGCGTGCGTGCAGGCTCCAGCCCACCCAGCAGCTCAATCACCACATCCACTTCGGGGTCTAACACGGCACGCTGGGCGTCGGTGGTCAGCAGTTCGGTCGGAATCGGCGCTTTGCGGGGCTTGTCCAGAGAGCGCACCAGCACATGGCGGACCTCAAACCGACACCCTGTTTGAGCATAAAGCAGGTCAGCGTTCTCCTGAAGGAGGCTCCAGACACCGCTGCCGACGGTGCCTGCGCCTAAGAGGCTGATACGGAGATTCTTCTTTCCCATCGGTTGCGGGCAAAGATTATACCTGATGGCGCCTATTCGGGCAGCTCAATTAGCATCAGCACATCTCCCTGTTGCACGAGGGTGGCGTTCTGTGCCAGAATGCGCCGCACGGTTCCCGAAACGGGCGAGGGCACCTCGTTGAAGACCTTCATCGCCTCAATCAGCCCGATGGTTTGCCCCTCATGCACCACATCGCCCTCTTCCACATAGGGGGGTTCGTTCGGCGAGGGACCGCGATAGAACATGCCTGTCATGGGCGCTTCTACGGGATAGAAGGGCGTGGTGTCTGGCTCGATTTCGGGGGTGGTGGGCTTGGGGGTGGCGACGGCGACCGCGGGCAGCTCTGCGCTCGGCTCCGCGCGCTCCAGATGCAGGCTGAAGTCGTCCAGCTCAAGGCTCAGCTCCTGCAGCTGGTAGCGTTCCATCAGTCGCACTGCCTGCTCCACCAGTTCAATGGGAATCTTCATCACGCCGATTATACCTCAAAAAACCGTGTTCTCGCGGTGAAACGCGCTCACTTTCTGCCGATAATAGAGGGTATGGCACAGCCTGCGCCCTTGCCCGAACCCGAAGAGGAGCGCCCGCCTTTGTGGGTGTTTCAGGAGGCGTTTGAGAGTGAGGAGGCGCCTCTGGAGCATCCGCAGGATGTGTATATTGCGCACCTGCTCCAGAGCCTGCCCCGGGAGCTGGTGGAGTCGTTCACGCCGGAGCAGTACGAGTCGCTGAAGCGGGCGTTGCGCCAGTATCATCGACGCCACCTTGTGGACATCCGCGGGGTCATCCCGATTCTGTTTGTGCGCTACTACTTCGTGTTTCTGTTTGGTCGGGATCGGCGCACGCGGCAGGAGCCGGTCTCGCTGGAGCGGCGTGCGGAGCGCAAGCTCTCGCCGCTGGTGGGCTGGCTGGTGATGGGGCTGATTCTGGCAATGCTGGTGCTGGGCGCGCTGGGCGCCCAGCGACTGCTGAGTGGACAGTAAAACATTTACGACTCCTCAGGCGCGTTGATGGTCAGCACAGGGCAGGTGGGATAGCGCACCACCTTCTCGGTAACGGAGCCGAACACGAAGCGCTTCCAGCCGCTGCGCCCGTGGGTGGCAATCACAATCAGGTCTATCCCCTTCTCCTTTTGGTAGGCGATAATCTCGTCGGCGGGATCGCCCCACACCACTGTGGCGAAGGTAGTCAGGTGCTTCGGGATGCGCTGCTCCATCACTTCCTGCATCGAGCGCTCCGCCGCCTCTTTCAGCTCCATCTCGTAGAGGGGAATCTCCACATTCACGGGCACGGGCACCACATGAAGCGGGGGCACCACATGGAGCAGGTGTAGTTCCGCGTCAAAGTGGTCTGCCAGCTCGATGGCCATGTCCAGAGCGAGGTAGGACGGCTCGCTGAAGTCGGTCGGCGCCAGAATCTTTTTGAACGGTAGCCACATAGTGAGAAAACCTCCCGATGGAAGTATACCTCAAGGTGCGTTTTCGTCGCGAGAGCAAAGAATCTGCTCGAACTCGGCAGCTATGGGTCGCACTGGCGAACCTCATGTACGAGGTCGTCGATAAGGGCTTCGCGTTCGTTTTCACTCAGAGCATCCCAGTTCAAGCCTCGCTCTGAAGCAATTTGGCGTATGCGCTCCTGACCGTACTGCGAGAGCTCCATCCAGCGTGGCCAGCGGCTCCGGAGCAAGTAGCGCAGGAGCTCGTCCTGCTTCTCGGAAGAGAGCTGGCGCACCAGTTCAATCACTTGGTCGTCAGAGAGTTCCAGCTTCGGCACAGATTTCACCCAGAGTTATTGTACCACACGGGGCTTGCAAGACATTCCCGAAGCGAAAAGACAAGCTTGCAGGAAACCCCTGTTTCAAGGCGTATAAAACTCTCTGAGGGCGAGCCAGTGATGAAAGCAGTGGTCATGGCAGGGGGCGAAGGGTCCCGTTTGCGTCCGATAACCGCAAATCATCCCAAGCCGCTGGTGCCTGTAGTGAACCGCCCGATTATGGAGCATATTCTGCTTTTGCTCAAGGCGCAGGGCATCACGCAGGTCGTGGCGACGGTCTACTATCTTGCCGACGCGATAGAGGGCTACTTTGGCGATGGCTCTGATCTGGGAATCGGGCTGGTCTACTCGGTGGAGGATACCCCGCTGGGCACCGCAGGAAGCGTGAAGCAAGCGGAAGAGTACCTCAAAGAGGGCACTTTCCTGATTATCAGTGGGGACGCGCTGACCGACATTAATCTGCAGCCTGCCATTGAGTTTCACCGCAAGAACGGTGCGCTGGCGACCCTCGTGCTGGCGCGCGTGCCCAATCCGCTGGAGTTCGGCGTGGTTATCACGCGCGAGGACGGGCGCATCACCCGCTTCCTCGAAAAGCCCTCGTGGAGCGAGGTCTTCTCCGATACGGTAAACACGGGCATCTACATTCTGGAGCCAGAGATTTTTGAGTATATGGAGTCGGGCAAACCCTACGACTTCAGTCAGGACCTGTTCCCGATGCTGTTGCGCGAGGGCAAGCCGCTGTACGGCTATGTGATGAGCGAATACTGGAGCGATATTGGCTCCCTTCAGCAGTATCGGGAAGCGCATATCGACATGCTCAACGGGAAGGTGCAGCTTCCCATTCCGGGCAACGAGGTCATCCCTGGCGTGTGGCAGGGCGCGGGCACCACGGTAGACCCCAACGCCACGATTGTGCCGCCCGTGTGTCTGGGACGCAACTGCCGGATCAAAAAGGGCGCGGTGGTGGGACCCTACACGGTGCTGGGCGACAACTGCATCGTGGAAGCCGACGCGATGGTGGTGCGCAGTATCGTGTGGGACAGCACCTACATCGGGCGTGCCAGCCATGTGCAGAGCGCGATTGTGGGCACCGGGGTTACCATCAAAGACAATGTGCAGGTTCAGGAAGAGGCGGTGATTGCCGACCGATGCCATATTGAAAGCGACAGCGTGATTCGCACGCGCGTGAAGCTCTGGCCCGACAAGTATATTGAAGCAGGCTCTACCGTAACGATGAGTCTCATCTGGGGCACGCGCTGGCGGGGCGCGCTGTTTCGCGACCTGGGGGTGGCAGGGCTTTCTAACATCGAGATGACGCCCGATTTAGCCACCAAGCTGGGCGCGGCGTATGGCTCCACCCTGCCGCGTGGCTCCACGGTGGTGCTTTCGCGCGATACTTTCAAGGTGTCGCGAATGATCAAACACGCCTTTATGGCGGGGTTGCTCTCGGCAGGGGTGGATGTGGCGGATTTGCGGGCGATGCCCGTGCCCATCACGCGCCACTACCTGCGCTCCATCGGCGCGGCGGGCGGCGTGAATGTGCGGATTGCCCCCCACAATAGCCGACTGACCCTGATAGAGTTTTTTGACCGGCGCGGGGTCTACCTCTCCAAGTCGGGCGAACGCAAGATTGAGAACCTCTTCTATCGGGAAGATTTCGCGCGGTGCGACGCCGAAGAGGTGGGCACAATCCAGTTCGCTTCGCGCGCGGTGGAGCAGTATCAGGACTCGTTTTTGCGGCTGGTTTCCCTGCCCGAGCGGCGGCGACCGCTCCGTATTGTGGCAGATTACGCCTTCAGCCGCGTCTCGGCGATTCTGCCTTCGATGATTGGCTCGTTTGGCTACGATGTGATTGCGCTGAACGCCTATCCCGACGCGCAGCGCTCGCCGCGCACGCCCGCCGAACATGATGCCTTCGCACAGAACCTGAGTCAGGTGGTGCAGAGCCTGAACGCGGAGTGTGGCGTGCTATTTGAGAACGAGGGCGAGCGCCTAACTGTGGTGGACGAGCGCGGGCGTGTGATTAGCGGCAGTCGGTTGTTGGCAGTTTTTGCCTACTTGATGGCGCGGGCGAACCCGAACCGTGCGATTGCCGTGCCTGTGAACGCGCCTTCGGTGATAGAAGCGATTACCGCGCCGTTTGGGGTGCAGGTGATTCGCACGCGCGCCGATGTGCGCTCGCTGATGGGCGTGGCGGTGGAGCAGTCCGAAACGCTCTGCTTCGCAGGCGATGTGCAGGGCGGGTTCATCTTCCCCCAGCTCCAGCCCGGTTTTGACGCCATGTTCGCCTTCATGAAACTGCTGGAGACCACCCAGCGGCTTGAGACAGGGCTTGCCGGGATTGTCGACCAGATTCCCGAATTCACCATGCTCCACCACACCATAGAGTGCCCTTGGGAGCTCAAGGGGCGCGTGATGCGTATGGTGGCGCAGAAGGTGGAGGGGCGCACGGAGACAGTGGACGGGCTGAAGGTTTACACGGACCACTCGTGGGCGCTGGTGTTGCCCGATGCTTCCGAGCCGCTGATTCACCTGTTTGTGGAGTCGGCGACAGAAGCCGACGCCCAGCGCCTGCTCACGCAGTTCACTGAGCTGATTGAGCAGGTACTGGGCAAAGGTTAGCGATCCATGCCGACGCCCAGCTGGCTCTCGGCAGGGCGCGGATTCTGCTGCGCCCAGAACAGCCATATACGCCCGTTGCCCGCGAACTCCAGATTGGGGGGATAGGAGTCGGTTCCGCCGTTATCTAAAAACAGTCCCAGCGCGAAGGCGCGCTCCCGGAGCGTGCCTCTGCCCATCGCGTTCACACGCCCCAGATTCGCCGAGTTACTTCGAATCTGATAGAGGTCATCGCCCGCGAGGTCCACGAAAACCCCGATTCCGTTCGCGTTGCCCCCGCCCAGCGCGAGGCTGGGCGCATTATACTCATCGTTGCCTTCTGTATCCAGCAAGTAGCCCACGCCGAAATCGTGTCCTGCGCCCATCGCCATATTGAGCGAGGCGAGATAGCGGTCGTTGCCCATACGGTCTTCCAGATAGCCAATCGCGAAGTGGGCGGAGGCGCCCTGCACATACCAGACCCCTTCGCGCGAATCGTCGCCCTGAAGGTCAATCAGCATGCCGAAACCACCCCAGTAGCCTGAACCCTGCCCGAATACGCTACAGCGGTATACATCGTTACCCTGAATATCCATCAGAATCCCCACGCCCCCTGCGTAGGAGCGCCCATCCAGATAGTCCGCACGCCGTCCGTAGCCGCACCCCTGTGCGAGGCTGACATTGCGCTCAGCGGTCTGTGCGGAGGGGAAATCCACGGGCTTTTCGTGGGCAACATAAGTGTCGTTGCCTGTGATATCCATCAGTAGCCCCGCGCCTTTCAGCGAGCCAAACCCCTGCCCCTGCGTGAAGCAGGTATACTGGTCGCGCCCTTCGCGGTCTATCAGCACGCCAATCCCGCCCAAGCCTGCGCCCTGCGTGAAAGCGTAGCCGTCATAGAGGTCGTTGCCCTGTAGGTCTATCAGCATGCCCACTCCGAAGCGTGCCGCGCCCAGTCCAGCGCATGCGGTGCGATACAGGTCGTCCCCTTCAAAGTCAACATGGAGCGCATAGCCCATTACCGCGCCGCCGAACGCCATGCCCTGACGCTGGGCACGGTCGGCAACTTCGGGGAGAGGTGTTGTGCGCATTGCCTGTGTGTCTATGTAAATGTCGTCGCCTGCGAGGTCTATCAGAAACGAGACCCCATTCTCCAGCGAGAGGTTCGCGCCCGCGCCGAGATAGGTGTCGTTGCCGCCTGTGTCTATCAGAAGCAAATAGGGCTGGCGCGGGTGCGTATCGTTGCCGCCGCCACAGATTCGGATGCGCCCCCAGGGGGTGTCCAGGTTATATTCAAACGGCTTACGCCACTGGAGTCGGGTGGCGTCATCGGCTTTCTGGAGCGCTTCCATCGCCTGTTGAACGGCGAGAGCGCAATCGTGTCCCCCTGCAAACAGCGCGGCGAAGTCTGCTTTCTGAACGGCTTTGAGGGGCAGGGCAAACGCATCGGGCGTATTGGCGCTCCAGTCGGCGTCCTGTCGGGTGTGGGGCAGGTTGAGCCACAGGAAAAGGGCATCGCGCTCTTCGGGCGTAAACTCCTGAAATGCTCTGTCGCGCCACTGACGCGCCTGCACGCTCACCAGAACCAGAAAGGCGACCTGCTGGCGCAGAAGAGGGTCTAACGATTCCTGAAGGTTCTGAATCTGGGCTTGCGTGCTGGGAGTGAGGGGGGCGCCCGCTGCCTGAAAGAGGCGCATCAGGGCGTTTGTGAGCGCATCAGGGTGGGCACTTTGCTCCCGCAAACTGGCAAGCGGGTCGCCAATCAGGGTGCGTCGCACACTGATGCCGAGCCAGCTGGCAGCCTGCTCCACTGCCAGATGCGGACGCGCCACGCTCCCCACCACACCGCCCCGAACCCGCTCCGCATAGTACGGCAGGCGTAACGGCTCCCGAATAGCCAGCTCAAACAGCACGGTCGTGCCTGAAGTGCGAAAGTAGTAACTGAACAGCTCGCGGTCAAAACGGACTTCATCAGGCGCAAGGTTCGCCTGCTTCAGAACCTCCTGAAAAAGCGTGTCGGTATCCGCTGGCGCTTGACCATACCCATAAAACAAAAACAAACTGAAAAGTGCCCACACAACGCGCCCTTGCATAGGGAATTTAGATACGCTCTCTTGCGGTTTTGTCCTGCTCGCGTGAATTTGCGCCCTGCAGAAGGTACAATCATGCCTGCAGGAGTGGAGCCATGAGCGTGATCGATTACACAGCCTATGTGCGTCGCCAGCGAACTGCCCCGCTTGCGGAGGTAGACCCCGAAGTGTATGCCCTGATTCAGCATGAGGTTGCCCGACAGGAGCAGAATCTGGAGCTAATTGCTTCCGAGAACATCACCAGTCGCGCCGTGCGCGAGGCGGTCGGCTCGGTGATGACCGACAAGTATGCAGAGGGCTACCCCGGCAAGCGCTACTATGGCGGGTGTGAGTATTACGATGCGGTGGAGAACCTCGCAATTGAACGGGCGAAGCGCCTCTTCGGCGCGGAACATGCAAATGTGCAACCCCACTCGGGCGCGAACGCCAACATGGCGGTCTACTTTGCCGTCCTCAAGCCCGGCGACACCATGATGGCGCTGGACCTCGCGCAAGGGGGACATCTGACGCACGGCAGTCCAGTGAACTTTTCGGGGATACTCTACAATGTGGTGCATTACGGCGTGCGACGCGATACCGAGACGATTGACTATGACCAGCTGCGCGATCTGGCACGCCAGCATCGCCCAAAGCTGATTGTGGGGGGTGCAACCGTCTACCCGCGCGAGATAGACTGGGCGGCGATGCGCGCGATTGCCGACGAGGTGGGCGCCTACCTCATGGCAGATATTGCCCACCCCGCAGGGCTGATTGCCGCGGGGGAGTACCCCTCGCCCGTGCCTTACGCCGATTTCGTGACCACCACCACGCACAAAACCCTGCGCGGTCCGCGCGGCGGGATGATTCTCTGCAAAGCAGAGTATGCGAGCCTGATTGATAAGACCGTGTTTCCGGGCTTGCAGGGCGGTCCGCTGATGCACCAGATAGCGGGCAAAGCGGTCTGCTTCCACGAGGCGCTCCAGCCTGAGTTCAAAGTCTATCAGCAGCAGGTGAAGGCGAACGCCCGCGCGCTGGCAGAGGCGCTTCAGAAAGAGGGATTCCGACTGGTCGCAGGCGGCACCGACAGCCACCTGATGCTGATTGATCTCACCGAATGGGGTCTAACAGGCAAGCTGGCGCAACAGGTGCTGGATTCGGTCAACATCACCACCAACAAAAACATGATTCCCTACGACACGCAGAAGCCGTTCGTGACCAGCGGCATTCGGGTGGGCACGCCAGCCGTAACTACACGCGGGATGCGCGAACCCGAGATGCGCGAAATTGCCCGCCTGATTGCGACCGCTTTGCGCCACTATCAGGACGAGGCGGTGCTGGAGCGCGTGCGCCACGAGCTGCGGGAGCTCACGGCACGGTTCCCGGTGCATTATTGAGGGTGCGGGCGCTCTGGTTTATTGCGCCTTGTCGGGGCTGATTCCCTGCTGCTGCAGGAGCGCCCTGAGCCGCTGGAGTTCGGCTTCGGCGCGTTCGGCACGCTGGTGTTCAACTTCGGCTCGCAAGCGTGCCCGCTCCGCCTCCTGCTGGGCTGCCTCGGCAGGGGTCGGTACGAGGTTTCCCTCCTTGTCATACATCCGAAGCCACGCCATCTGACGGCGCTGATATTCCCCTTCCCAGATGCCCAGCCATGCGTCCAGCACCTCGCTCCAGAGCCAGCCTTTTTCGTTCGGCTGCTTCGGCTCGTAGCGCCCGCGCACCAGCTCGAAGCCTGCCAGCTCGCGTGTGAGCGGGTCGTACCAGAAATACTCCTCCGTGCCGAACACCTGCTCGTAGAGCTGCTTCTTCTCGGTCTTATCGCGCTCGGCGGTGGTGGGCGACAGGAACTCGATAATCAAGTCGGGATAGCGCCCCCCTTCCTCCCACACCACCCACTTGTCGCGTGAGAGACCTCCCTCGACGCCTTTCACCACAAAGAAATCGGGTCCTCTGTAGATGGGGCGTTTCTCTATCACGCTCTGGGCTTGTTCCGTGCTGTAGTAGAGAAACATGTTGCCCCCCACGAAGAAGTCGTTCCGTTCGCGCCAGTAGTACAGGAGCGACTCGATAAGTAAATCCATTTGCATGCGGTGCCATCCTGTCTCCATCGGCGTGTCGTCCTCCTCAGGGAGATTGGTGGGTGGCAGTTCCCACTCGGCGAGCATTGCGTCCGTTGCCTGATGGCGGGTTTTCTCTATCATGCTGGTTCACCTGCCTCACCGTGCATTAGAAGGATACCCTCACCTGCCTTGATTCGATACACCCCCTCCTCCAGCCGACGTAGCGCGAACTGGTAATATTCGGGCACAATCTCAAAGCCCAGGTAGCGCCGTCCCATCTGCTTTGCCACCACAGCCACCTGTCCCGAACCCAGAAACGGGTCTAACACGAGGTCGCCCTCCACAGAGGAGTATTGCAGAATCTTTTCCACCAGCGCGGCGGGCAGCTTGGTGGGCGTTTTGACATCCCCATTCCAGTATTCGCGGGGGATAATCCACACATCTTCCATATCGGCATAGCGCTGGCTGCGTCCGGCGGCGTCGCGGGCGCTCGCGGGAAACCGGGCGTCGGGGTAAAAGCGGCGAAGCGCGTCGTCTTTGCACACATACAGGCAGTGATAGTGCGAGGTTACAAAGCGCCGCTTCGTGTAGACGCCGAACTGATACTTCCAGATGATGTGATTCACCACCTCGAAGCCGACCGCATCGAGCGCGTTCAAAATGTCGCGCAGGTTGTTCCAGCCCGAAAACACATACATACTGCCCGAACGCTTCAACACCCGGTACGACTCGCGCATCCATGAGAGGGTGAACTCATAGTACTCTTCGGCGGGGATTTCGTTGTAGCCTTCCAGCACGCGCTCTGGGGTGCGGTTGTAGTTGGCGCGTCGGGCACGGAAATCAATCGCGAAGGGTGGGTCCGTTACAATCAGGTCCACCCACTCGTCGGGCATCAGGCGCATGCCCTCGCGACAGTCCATCAGATAGATGCGGTTGGGTTCAATTGCGGTACCCATCAGGAGGGATTATACCTGCTTCAGACGGTGCCGAGGAGAATTCCTTACCTGTAAGCTCGCGTTCCAGTCGCTTGAGGCGCTTGAGATACTGTTCCTGCCGAACGCGGTAATAGCGCTGCGAAGCGTTTTTGCCTGCCTTGCAGTGGGAGCGGTGTCCCAGATAGTGCCCGAAGGCACAGGCAACCTTATCGCGTCCACGCCGCTTGCGAAGCTTTTTCGTGGCGATGGTGAGCACCTCCACTGATTGTTATATACTGATATCCTTGTGTGAAAGTTCCCCCTCCCGCTCTGGGCGCACAAAGCTCATTTCTCGCTCTTCGCCTGGGAGGCTTGCGTTATCACAAGGGGGCAGATGAGGGCACGCTGGCTGTCGAACCCGAAATGGAACATATATTCGTGGCGCACTTCCTGACTAACCGAGTAGGGACGCGCGCCGGAGGGCAGCTCGGAGAGGCTCTCGCGGTAGCTCTGTTCGTCTTCGAAAACAATCGTTATCTCGCCGTTGCTGACGCGGTAGGTGTTCTGTTTCCAGTCGTCGAGAAAGAATGCCAGTTCCGTCGTGGCTTCTGGCGTATATAAGGCGTCCAGCTCGTCCAGAAGCCCTGGGGTCATCATCTGGGGTTTCGTCAGCCCCCATTCAAGAGCGTCCCAGAACAGGCGTTGCTGAGTAGCCGTGAGCTGTTCATACGCCAGGGGCTGTCGTTCCCGAGCAGCTTGTTTCTGGGAGGGCATAAGGTTCGCCCAGAATCGCAGAACAGGAATACCCTGTTGCAGAGGGGTAGGGTCAAATCGAAGCGCTATTAGTCCTCCTTGTTCTATGCGTGCCTGCTGAGAAGGGGTGAGCTGGTTTGCCAGCTCGGCATAGTCATCGAGGCTCAGTCCACCTTGCTGAAGCGCGCGTTGTTCAAAAGGTTCCAGCAGCCGCTCCGGTATTTCGCTGAGTCGCCAGCGCCATGCGTCCAGATAGCGCACGCACAGGAAGCCCTCTTCGTAGCGAACCTCCACAGGTTCCGTCTGGACAAGATGCTGTGCCCACTCTGCCAGACTGTTTGCGGCGACGATGGGCGGTTGACGCATCGGCAAGCGAAACGACTCGGCAATCACCGGGATTTCGCAGTGCCCGGTGAGCCACTCCAGAGATTCCGCAAGGGTACAGACACCCCCATAGTAGGGGCATGGGGGCGGGGTCTCGTTCGGCTTGCGCGCAATTGGCAGGTGCGGAATCTCCCCAACCACCTTGCCAGAGGTTGTGGGTGCCTGGGGGGTATCCAGTTGAAACTGGGCGGGGTGGACAAAATGTTCCTGCGGAGTGAGCGCTATCAAAAAAGCATAGAGTGTGCCTTGCTTGAGGTAAAAAAGGAAACCCACCGACTGGATGGGGACTTCCTGGATTTTTGGGGATTGTTGAGCGGCGAACCATGTAAGGACCTGCTGGGGCAGTTCCAGTGCGCTGCCGCGCTGGGGGTAAGTCGCGAGCAGAGGTAATCCTTGCCAGAAGCGATTCCACTGCTCGCGCCCGAAACGCGCCGTGAGCCATCCGACGAGGTAGGCGGGCAGCGACTCGGCGCAAGGGACGAGATTCGCACGCTGCTGTGCCAGAGCGGTGAGCGCATCCTGCCAGCCTGGGGGGCGGCTTCCTTCAATCTGAGCGCGTTGTGCCTCAATCTTGTCCAGCTGGGTTCGCAGGGCAACAAAGTCGGTGCTTGCCTGCTGCTGCCACTCACGCAGGGCTTGCTCCATGCGCTTGCGAGACTCCTGAAGTTCTCTGTTGCGCCGGGCATTCGGCGATGTCGTGGTGGGGCGAATCAGATAATATCCGCCTTTCTCTGGCTCCCTGTGCCATTCCAGCTCCAGCACACGCGCCGCAAGGTGAAGTATCTGCCAGGCGGGTTTTTCCGAGACGAAAAGCGTCAGCTTCTCCTGCTCTATCTCTTTGGCTACGCCCAGCCGAACATCGGTTTCCTGAGCGACCCGACGCACCAAATCTGCCAGCGTAAGGCGTGCAGAGCGTACGGTTATCGGTTTCCCCAGCTCCGGAACGGTCTGCAGGTTTACCGACTGCGCCCTGCCTGTCAAGACCCATACCAGGCCTATGATAGTGGCGAAGAGAACACGCATGGTCTCTCTGAGAGGAGGCTGGAGTGTTGAGGCTCCAGCCCCTTCAAGCGTCAATAGGGTCCGACGATACGAACTGCGTCGGCAATCACCACATACCCGGAAGGCGCAGTCGCGCGCAGGTACACATTGCCACCACCCTTGGGGAATTGGAACCGCCCAAGGTAGACCCAGCGCCCCCCGTTCGTTTGCTGATTCACCACGACAGCGGTTGTGCCCGACGCATGCGCAATCTCGTATCGTGCCTGTGTGCTGCGATTCGTGCCCTGACTCCACCATGCGTACACATCATACGCTCCGTCGATGGGCGCGTTTAGAAACCACCGCGCGTATGCAGTGGACGAGGGATTGGTGCTGGTCCAGTAATAGTTTGCTCCGTACTTGTCGGTAGCCATCGTGGCAAGAGTCCAGCTGCCCGAAACGGAGAACTGAGAACTGGTGTTGTCTATGACGATGTCCCATGGCACCACCTGAAGGGTGAAGCTCACTACAGGACCAAACCAGGTGATACCTTCTTGCACCAGCTGATAGCTTTCGGTGTAGGTTCCGTAGCTTCGGGGTCCCGTCAGAACGAACGAGAAGCTCCCCGTGCTGCCGGGGGCAGTCGTTGCGTCCACAGCGGTGGGGCGGTTGGCAGAAATCCAGTTGCCGGCGGTGTAGAAGGGGCTACTACGGTCGCGTGGGTTCGCCGTGCCCAGCCGTACCGGGTTGGTTCCGCTGGGGCTCCAGGTGACCCCACCTGTATTGTTGAAGCGCACCACTGCCACCAGCTGCTCACCCGGGCGAATGGTGCTGGGAAAAGTGGCACCTGCATAGCTGGCGTTGGGACCCGCCACAAGGCTCATATAGTAGTTCCAATCCCAATAGGGACCGGGGTCGGTATGAGTCGCGCCCGGAACTTCATTATGCCCGATGATATAGCTGCGTGTTTTAGGAATCCCATATTGATCGCAGATGTAGCGTGTCAGGTTCGCAGAGGAGCGGTACATCGCGGTGGTGAACCAGCGTGGATCGTTGACCCAGCCCTCATGTTCCAATCCGATAGACTGGGTGTTGTAGGTCCAGTTGCCCGCGTGCCAGGCGATGTCTTTATGGCGAACCATCTGGGTAATCTCCCCATCTGAGGAGCGAAGCACATAATGGGCGCTCACACGGGCACTGGGATTCTGGAACCATGAGATGGTGCCGCTGTAGCTCCCCTGAGTTACATGCACAATCACATACCGAATCGGGTAGGTACTGGGACGATTCGAGGCGGTGTAATTGCCCGAATATGCAGGAACCCATCGCGCGCCCGGGTAGTCGGGCTGTGCCAACGACACACTCAGCAGACTGACAACACCTATCAAACAGCCGATTCGCATCGTTTGACCTCCCTTGTTGAACCTCCGAGGGAATACGACAGGCTCGCTCGATTTCCTGTAGGTCTTTGCTAAGGCGGTCAAAAGTCTGGCTTACACGGTCGGTTCCTTAGAGTCGCGTCGCAACCAGCGCAACAGGTCGTCCACCAGCGTGTGCATAATCGGGATGTCAATCAGAGTCAGAACCGTGCCCATCAGCAGCCCGCCAATCACTGCGGTCGCCAGCGGCTGGTAGGCGTCGGTGCCCATCTTCGGGAAGAAAGCAACGGGCGCCAGCGCGGCAATGGTGACCATCACGGTCATCAAAATCGGGCGTAAGCGATCCACACAGCCCTGCACCACCGCCTCATCGCGCGGCACGCCCTGCGCCCGCAGCACCAGAATCAGGTCAATCATCAGAATCGCGGCGGTGATATCCATCCCCGTCAGCACAATGATGCCCAGCAACGACACCGTACTGAACGCCTGCTTCATCAGCCACAGAAAGATGAACACGCCCGACAGCTCCAGCGGCAGGCTGAAAATCATCTGCAACGGCTGCAGAAAGCCTCCAAACTGCGCCACCAGCACCAGATACATCAACAGCAGCGCCACCAGAAAACCCACCATCATCCGACGGAACGAGTCCATCATCTGGGTCATATCGCCGCGCACTTCCATGCCGTACTCGCGCGGGGGCCAGTTGACCTGCGCCATCGCTTTCATCATCACATCCATCGCCACATCCATCGAGGGGCGCGGTGGATGGGGCAGCTCAAACAGGATGGTGTCCGCCTGCCCGTCGCCATTCGTATCGAGGCGTGGCGGCTGATAGTCGCCTTTGCGGTAGTAGCCCATCAGGCTGACCACGCGGCGCAGCCCGTCGCGCTCGATCAGCGTCGGCGCGAGGGTATACTCCACCCGCGCCACCGCTTTCAACGGCACGCTCTCCCCGCGCGCGTTCACCAGCATCAATTGCTCGAGGTCAGCAGGATGCAGGCGCTGCGACTCTTCGTAGCGGATGAGGATGGTCGTCTGGCGTCGGTCCGCATGCTCCGGGAAGCGATAGAATTGCTGGGTATAGCCCCCTTTTAGCGCGTAGAGCGCCTGACGGGCGATCTCTTCGGGCGTGAAACCCATCTGCGCCGCTTTGGTCAGATCAATGCGCAGCCGCCACAGGGGACGGTTCATCGTCCACGAGGTGCCGGGCTGGAACAGGTCGGGAACCTGTGCCTTTGCAATCCGCAGACTCTCTTCTGCCAGACGGCTGGTCAGCTCAAAATCGGGTCCGTAGATGAGTATCTGGATAGGTGCGGCGGCGGTCGCCATCACATCCACACCCATCTCCTTAATCTGGAGCAGGCGGATACCAGGGATGGTGGCGGTCGCCTCCGCCTGAATCGCGTCGATAATCTGCCAGATGTCGCGCCTGCGCTCATCTTTGGAGGTGAGCGTTATCATGGCGGTCGCGGTGTTTTCACGCATGGAGGCGTAGCCTGTGAAGTACGCGCCCTCGTAGTAGCCCGGACCGCCCTCCGCGCCCACCTCCCACGACACGCGACGGATTTCAGGGTATTTCTCAATGATTTGTTGAAGCTGGCGCACGGCGCGCTCCGTCGCGGCATACGAAGTGCCCGGCTGCATCTCCAGTCGCAAGTAGGCTTGTCCGATATCGCCCAGCGGCATCATCTCACTGCCGATGAAGTAGTAGAACCCGAACCCGACCACCAGCGTTGCGAGAATGCGCATCATGTTCGCGAACCGATGGCGCAGGAGCCAGCGAATGAGACGCGCGTAGCCGCTCTCCAGCCTGTCCAGCCCGTGCTGGAACGGCTGAATGAGCCACCGCTCGATGCGCGTTGGTTGCTCGGAGATGCCATGCAGAAAGCGCGACGCCAGCGTCGCCGTGAGCGTCATCGAGACCAGAAACGACGCCAGCAGCCCGAAAATCAGCGGCCACACCAATCCGACAAACATCTGCTCCACGATGCCCCCCGCAAACAGCAAGGGAGTGAGCGCAATCACAATCATCAGGGTGCTGGCAGCCACCGAGCGGCGCACTTCCGTGATGCCATCCACCGTCGCCTGCATGGGGTCTTTGCCCATGCGCATATGGCGGCGCACCGCATGCAGGTCAATAATGGCATCGTCCACCAGCCGCCCGATGCCGAATAGGAGCCCGATCAGCGTGCTGGAGTTGAGGCTCATCTTCATCGGCACGAGCGCGAGAATCGCCATCGCCATCGAGGTCGGGATAGCGGTGAGCGCAATCAGCGTCATGCGCCACTCGCCCAGAAAGAGCCACACCACCAGCCCCGCCAGAATCACCGCCAGAAACAACTCTTCCCACAGGTTGCGCAGCAGCACCTCCACAAACTCGGCGTTATTGTAGGCGACGCGAAACTTCAAGCCGGGGTAGTCGCGCTCGATGGCTTCGAGCTCTTTCATCACCGCTTCGATCACGCGCGGCGAGCTTGCCCACGGATTCTGCAGCACATTCACCGCGATGGCTTCATCAACCTGCCACTTACCGCCCTGTTGCCACTGATGGAAATAGCCACTGCGCTTCTCGTCATAGGTGTCTATTACGCGGGCGACATCGCGGAGATACACCACCCGGTCGCCGACGGCTTTCAGAGGGTAGTTCGCGACCTCCTGTGCGCTGCGGGCGAGCGTATCGAGGCGTACAATCTCTTCATGGGCATCTGCCGTGAGCCGTCCTGCGGGCGCGGCGAGGTTGAACGCATCGACGGCGCGCTGCACATCCAGAATCGAGAGACCGTAGGCAGTGAGCTTGTTGCGGTCCACAATCACCTGAATCTGGCGCCGGTAGCCGCCGAACACCGAAACCGTGTAGATGTCGCCGCTGGTGCGCTTGATGCGGTCAGCAATCTCGTTTTCCAGCACCTCGCGCATGCGGGCGAGAGTCCAGCGCGAGTCGCCCGTTACGGCAAGGGTCAGCACAGGCAGGTTCAGCGGGTCAATTTGCAGCACCCACGAGGGCTGGGCGTTGGCGCCTTGCATCGGCAGGTCGTCCTGCGTGATGGTCATGAGCGCCTGAACCTCGGTGAGCTTTTTCTGCATATCCGTGCCGTAGGGGAACTCCAGCACCACGATGCTGTAGCCGTCCTGAGTTGTGCTGCGGATGTAGCGCACGCCTGCAATCGCGGTCATACGCTGCTCGATGGGCTTGGTATAGTAGGTCTCCATATCTTCGGCGCTTAAGCCGGGCACGCGCGTCACGATGCCGATCTGGGGGCTTTCGATATAGGGCATCATGCGACGCGGCAGATAGGCGACCACCGCCCAGATTGCCAACACAATCACGGCGGTATAAAACGCCAGCACCGCCGACGGATACTTCACACTCCACTCGATCAGATTGAACCCGCGCTGACTCATGACAGTCCTCCTGTGGTATAATGAGGTGGGATGGCAACCTTGAAAATTGATTTGAGCGAAACCGACTGGCAGCGCCTGCGGTACCTTGCAGAGTGTCGGCAGGTCAGCCCTGAAGCACTGGCTCGCGAGATTGTTAGCCGCTGGCTGCAGCTTACCGAGGAAGACTGGCAGAAGCGCATGGAGCAGCTGCTCCAGGCGTTCCGTCGAGCTTCCCAGTACCAGCCTCCCGAAGACATCGAAGCCGAGATTACTGCGGCGTACGAAGAATATCGCCAGCGATGCGCGCCGTGATCGAGACGAATGTCTGGGTATCGGCGGTACTGAACCCTCACGGCGCGCCCGCTCTGGTTATGGAAGCCTTTCGGAAAGTGCAGTTCCTCGTGATGGTGAGCCAACCGCTTCTGGACGAACTCTGGCAGGTTCTGATGCGCCCACGATTGATGCGAAGAATGTCTTATCATCCAGACCTTGTGCAAGAACTGATAAACCTCTGCCGCGACCCGCACGATAACATGTTTCTGGAGACCGCCATCAAGGGTGGCGCGGAGTACCTTGTTACGCGCGACGACGATCTCAAACGCGACCCCGAGCTGCTCCAGAAAATGGCGGAGTTCGGCATTCAGGTTGTGAGTGTACAGCGGTTTCTGAACCAGCTCGGCGCGGAATAGACTCTTCAGAGAATGGCTGTGCCTCCTCAATGCCCGTGCCCTCCGTGGGAAGGGGTGGATGGCTGAAACTGGGGTGGGGTAATCTGGCGGGGTCCTCGTGTAGTCCACTCAGTGGGAAACACAGGGTCGCCCTCCACAAGGTTTGCAAAGCCGAAGGTAATCACCTGATCGCCCGCTTTGAGACCCTCCAGAATCTCGGTACGCTCGCCGTCGGAAAGTCCCACCTTCACATAGCGTCGGCGTGCGATATAGTCAGCAGGTTGTTCTTTGGGAACCAGCTCCATCTTGCAAATGGGGCAGATTCCGGGTTCGTTTTGCTCTATCTGCGGGTGCATCGTGCAGTAGTAGGTGGTAGGCTGATGGGTATGGCGATGCACTTTTTCCACCACCCACACATAGGGGCGCTGATGTTCGTCGTACTGAAGAGCGCGCTGGAGCACGGTGAGTGCAGAACGGGAATCGCCGCGCAGTCCGATCCGCATTTCGGCATATTCGCCCACGCTGAGGCGCCCGTCGGAGTTGGGCAGGATGGCTTCCACAATCATCGTGCGGGTGTTCGGATCGGCTTCGCGGAAAATGGCGCTCACGCGCGCTGCATAGACACGATTCGGCTCGGCGTAGCGCCGTATCCAGACGGGGTATCCAACACGGATTCGAGTGGCGTCCTGCTCGGCGACCTTTGCCTGAACCCGAATCCGGGTGGTGTTCTGCAGGCGGAAGATGGGCGTGCCGGGTTGAACCAGGGTGCCCGGCTCGGTAAGTCGCTCCGTAATCACTCCCGGGTTGAGCGCCACGATGCGGGTGTAGGTGACCTGCAGCTGGGCGGCGCGTGTTTTGCCCTGCTCGGCTTGGATTTGCGCTTGCGCGCGCTGGAGCCGTGCCTGAGCCGCTTGCTGGCGCGCGGTGGCAGATTGCACCTCCCGCTCAGCCGCTTCGAGAGCGGATTGGGCGCGTTGGATACGGGCGCGCATCGCCTCGCGATTTGCCTGCAACTGCTCAACTCGCGACTGTTGCGAACGATAAGCGGCTTGCGCTGCCTGCAGGCTTTCACGCGCTTGCTTGAGGCGTGTCTCCGCAGCCTGAGCGTCGCGTTTCGACACGAAGCCTTTCTGCAGCAGGGCGTTCTGGCGTTCCGATTCCGCCTGCCAGAACTCCACTTCTGCACGTGCTGCCCGAATCTCAGTTTCCGTCTGTTCCAGTGCGCCTGAGCCGTTCGCAACTCGGCTTCGGCGACGCGGAGCATCTGCTGGGCTTCGTCCAGCTCCGCCTGGGTTTGCTGGAGGCGCGCTTTCGCTGCCTGAAGCGCCGCGTCGGCTTCCTGCACCATCGAGAGCGCTTCCCTCTGCTCTGCCAGTGCCATCTGCAGCCCGCCTGCCGCGCCCTGCGCCAGCGCCTGATACTCCTCTGGTTCAATCAGTGCCAGCAGCTGCCCCGACTGCACACGGTCGCCCGGATAGACGCGGGTCTCCATCAGCCTCCCTGTGATACGGGCACGGAGAACCTCCTCGTTGTAGGCGCGGAAAGTGGCGGGATAGGCGACGGAGGGCAGGAACGGGCGCGGTTGCACCTCTTCCGTGCTTACAGGGAACGCGCCGCGCGGGGGTTTCATGACCGTCATGTCCATCCCCTGCGCTTCCAGCGGGGTCATTGCACCTGGGGGGCGCTGGGTCTGCACCACCCACCATGTGCCCAATGTGAGTCCTGCCAGCAAAATAAGGCTGCTGAGAATGGGGAACCATTTTTTCATGGTTGTTTCCCTCCTGTAGTGTGAGTTGTAGAGTGGGTATGCTGGTGTGGGATGGCTTCGCCGTTATCGAGCCTTGCGCGGCGGAGCAGGAGCGCGTTTATCGCGACAATCACCGTCGACAGGCTCATCAGCAGTGCGCCCACTGCAGGGGAGAGCAGTAGCCCCCAGCGCGCCGCTACACCCGCCGCCAGCGGCAGGGCAATCAGGTTGTAGCCCGTTGCCCAGAACAGGTTCTGCACCATTTTAGTGTAGCCCAGTCGTGCCAGTCGCAGGAAGAAGACCACATCGCGTGGGTCGTTCTCGACCAGCACCACATCCGCGGATTCGATAGCAACATTTGTGCCCGCGCCGATGGCGAAGCCGATATCGGCGGCGAGCAGGGCAGGTGCATCGTTGATGCCGTCGCCCACAAAGGCAACCCGTTGCCCCTGCTCTCGAAGCTGGCGCACGATGTCGGCCTTCTGATCGGGCAGCACGCGTGCGTAGTAAGTATCAATCTGGAGTTGTTCGGCGACAGTGCGTGCCACCGCTTCGGCGTCGCCTGTAATCATCACGACCTGAATGTCCATCGCATGGAGCGCCGCAACGACCTCTTTTGCACCCGGGCGAACGCGGTCCGCGAGCGTGAACGCTGCCTGCGCTCCGTGCGTGTTGAACAGCACAATAGTTGTTTCGCCGTGCTGTTCGGCATGTGCCAGAGCTGTCTGAAGGGCTGGCGTTTGTTCAATGCCAAATTCCGCGAGCCATTCGGGGCGTCCCAGTCGGTAAAGCGTACCGTCAATACGCCCTTCCACGCCCTTGCCGGGCGCGGTTTGGAACTCGTCCAGCCTGCTGGGCAAGATACCTCGCTCCTGGGCTGCCTCGAGCAGAGCCTGCGCCAGCGGATGGCTCGTGTTCTGCTCCAGCGTCGCCGCGATTTGCAGGGCGGTCGTTTCTTCCATTCCTGCAACCCAGATGCCCGTAACAGCGAACCGCCCTTCCGTGAGCGTACCTGTTTTATCGAACGCGACCACCTGAATGGTGCGGGCACGCTCAATGGCTTCACGATTGCGGATCAGGATGCCGTTTCGGGCGGCGCGCCCCGTCGCCTGGACCAGAATGAGCGGAATTGCCAGCCCCAGCGCGTGCGGGCAGGCGATGACCAGTACGGTAACGGCGCGTGCGAGCGTGAACTGCCAATCGGCGCCGCTGAGGTGCCACGCGATGCCTGCTCCTGCTGCCATCAGCAGCGCGATCACGGTGAGCCAGAAAGCGAGCCGATCGCCCAGCACCTGGAAGCGACTGCGTGTGTGCTGCGCTTCTTCTACCAGTCGCATCAGCTGATGCAGTGTAGTGGCGGTGCCCACGCGCCGCGCCTCCACAATCAGCCGCCCCTCCAGATTGATGGAGCCAGCCACAACCTCGTCGCCGGGCTGTTTGGGCACAGGGCGCGATTCACCCGTCAGAAACGCCTCATTCACGCTGGAAGCCCCCTCCAGCACCACACCGTCTATGGGCACTTGCTCGCCCGTGCGCACCAGAACACGGTCGCCCACCTGCACCGCCTCCAGCGGTACATCCACCACTTGCTCCCCGCGCACCACATGCGCCTGCGGGGGCAATAGCGCGACCAGATGCTCCAGTGCCTGAGACGCCCTGCCAACCGCCGCCATCTCCAGCCAGTGCCCCAGCAACATCACATCGATCAGGGTCGCCATCTCCCAGTAGAAGGGCATGCCCTGCAGCCCCAGCGTGGTGGCAAGGCTGTACCCGAACGCCACACTGATTGCCAGCGCGATCAGTGTCATCATGCCCGGCTTCCGGGCACGCCATTCGCGCACCGCGCCCTGCAAGAAGGGCGTTCCACCGTAGAGAAAGACCACCGCACTCAACACGGGCACCAGAGCATCGCTGCCCGGAAAACGCGGCGCCTCAAAACCCAACCACTGCTGAAGGCTCTCGCTCCAGACGAGAATCGGAATCGTCAGCGCGGAGCAGACGATGAAACGATTGCGGAACATCACGACTGTATGCCCCGCGTGGTGATCGTGCGCTGGGGCGGACCGAGGCGAAGGGGCGCCATGATGCGCCGGGTGGTAGTGTAACATAAATCCCTCCTGTTAGTGGGGGGGGCGTGTTGCCACGCCCCCAGCTCAGCCTCTCAGTGGTGATGCTCCGCGTGAGAGTCGTTGTGAGCGGACTTCCAAGGAGCGATTTTGCCCCCAGCGCGCTTCACTGCGTCCGCAATCTGGGCATAGCGCACCTTCGCGTCGGGCTTAAAGGTCAGGCGCAGAACCGTCTTCTCGCGCTTCTCCACCTTCTGCACCCCGCTCAGCGATTGAAGCGCCTTCTGCACCTTGCCCAGATCGCCTTCTATTTGAAGCAGCAGCGCCCCGGTGTATTTCATCGACTTGCCCATCGCATGCGGAATCTGAGCCACATGGTTCACCAGCTCAGAGACCGTGGCGCTTTCCTCAACGAACTGGACTGTCGCGATACCCGTTTTGAAGTTCAACTTCGCCGACTTAACGCCCGACACCTGTTTCAAGCCTGACTCTACAGGCTCCACACATCCCTGGCAGTGAAGTCCTTTGACCTCAATCGCCAGCGTGTATTCGGGCGCTTGCGCAATGCTCGCACTCACAATCAGTGCTGTCAACAAGCTGATAAGTCGCATGGTTTTCTCCTCCTATGCATTCTGATGGGCGCACGGACGACCGTGCGTTAGCGAAAGCGTGTGTGTAGAAAGGCGCGGCGTGAGCTCACAGCTCACCCTGCGCGTGAACCGACACGCTTTCAGACAGGAGGAGCGCGTGCAGAGGGGCAAAGGAGGGGCGGACTGTGACTATGGAGATCAAAATACGGAATGATTGCCTCGCCAGCGGAGAGGTCTGGCAAAACCGCAGGCGGAACGAGGCTTGCGACAACCCAGCCGACAACGGGCAGCTCCACTGATGCAGGCAGGAACGCCTTCGGCAACGGCTGTGCCTGACAGAGCCGACAGGAGTGAGAGCATGGGTTGGATTCGGTTTGGGAAGGGATTGGCTTGCAACAAGCATGGGAGTCGGACGCCTTCGAGGGGAAGGCGTTGCACGGGCAGGGCGCACTATACCCGCTCAAAAGGGCAACCATCAGCACGGCGAACGCCATGCCGAGGGACAACCTGCCCATGTTATTGCTCCCGAAGCCGTGCATAGGTCTACCCTCTTATACGCGCAACCTGCGACGCAGGTTCCCCAACAGTATACCCCACTCTCAGGTATACTTTCTAGAGGAGGGAGACTAGAATGGCAACTTTGCGTGAAATGCTGGAACAGGGTTTTCTTTTAGGACTGGGGGCAGTTTCGCTGACCCGTGAAACGGCGCAGAATCTCGTGGATGAGATGGTCAAAAAAGGGCAAGCCCAGCGCGAAGAGGCGGAAGAGATGATTGAGCGCCTCGTGAAGCGCGGCGAAAAGGAACGCAACGCCCTGCGCAAACTGATCCGTGAGGAACTGCAGGAGGTCTTGAAGGAACTGCAAATTCCCACACGCACCGAAATCCATCAGATTGAAAAGAAACTGGACGCCATCCTGCAGAAACTGGAGTCGTCTCAAGGTTAAGCGATGCGCCCGTTAGCACGGCGCGTGCGCAGTCTCCAGCGCTACCGACAGGTCGTTGCCACGCTGGCGCGGCACGGATTCGGCGGCGCGCTGGAGTACCTGAGCGTCCACCGGCGACTCGCTCTCCCCAAAAGCGAGCTGCGCCCGCCCGAGGAACCGCTCGAATCGCCAGCGCACCATTTGCGCGAAGCGCTGGAAGAGCTGGGACCCACCTTCGTCAAGCTGGGACAGATTCTCAGCACGCGCTCCGACCTGCTCCCAGAACCCTTTATCGAGGAACTGCGTAAACTCCAGGACAGCGTGCTGCCTGTAGAGTGGCCTCTTATCCGGGAGGTGCTTCAGGAGGAACTGGGACGCCCCCCGGAAGAAGTGTTCGCCAGCATAGACCCCCAACCGATAGGTTCCGCCTCGCTCTCGCAGGTGCATGCGGCGATGCTCCCTGACGGCACTGAGGTCGCGCTCAAAATTCAACGCCCCGGCATCCGCGAGATTGTGGAGACCGATCTGGAGATTTTACACGACTTAGCCCACCTCGCTCAACGCACTCAGATGGGCGAACTCTACGACCCCGAAACAATCGCCGAGGATATCGCGTTCACGCTGCTGAATGAGCTGGACTACCTGCGTGAGGGGCGCAACGCCGAGCAGTTCCGTCGTAATTTTGCCGATGAGCCAGCGGTGCATATCCCGAAAATCTACTGGGAATACACCACGCCGCGCCTGCTGGTGATGGAACGCCTGCGCGGGATTAAGGTGGACGAAGTGGAGGCGCTCCGCGCAGCGGGACACGACACGCGCCAGATTGCACGCAACGCCTCGCGCCTCATTATCAAAGAGGTGCTGGAAGATGGCTTCTTTCACGCGGACCCCCACCCCGGCAACTACCTGATAGAACCCGACGGGCGCATCGGCGTGCTGGATTTCGGCATGGTCGGCGTGCTGAATCAGGACGACCGCCTGAATCTCACACGCCTCTATATCGCGATTATTCGTCAGGATAGCCACGCCATCCTGAATGTGTTCGCTCGCATGGGCGCGTTGAGCGCCCATGTAGACCGTCCGCGCCTCATTCGCGCGACAGAGCGAATCATCAACAAGTATCGGGGACGCACGCTCAAAGAGAGCAGCTTTGCCGAATTCTGGGCGGACCTCACCGAACTAATGCGCCAGTATCATATCCGCCTGCCGGGCAACCTGTGGCTGGTCGGTAAGACGCTGGCAATGCTGGAGGGCATCGGGCGACGGCTGGACCCCGATTATGACCTGTTTGAGGTCTCGCGTCCCTTTGTGCGCCAGCTGAGCAAAGTGGCGTGGCGTCCGGGGCTGTCGTGGCACGATGTGGTGGAGCAGTTAGATACATGGCACTACCTGCTCCGCGAGATGCCGATGATGTTGATGCAGTGGCTTCAGAGCGTGGAGCGCGGCAAAGTGCCTGTGGAAGCCCAGATTGGCGCGAATCCCGAAACGCTGGATCGGCTGGACGCGATGGTAACACGCCTCTCGTTGAGCATTTTGACCGCGGCGTTTATTGTGGGGCTGGCGCTGTTGCTACCTGCTACACGCGATATTCCTTACGGGCTAACGCTCACGATTGCAGGTTTCGTCGCCTCCACACTGCTGGGCGTGTGGCTGCTGATTTCCATCTTGCGCAAGCGCCATTGAGCGCCACATTGCCCACTTCAGGGCGTCGAAAGAATTGAAGAAACGCCCGCGAACAGGGCATAATATAGATGAGGGTAAGCCGATGACCGATCGCTGGGTGCCAATCAGTGCATTTGTGGCGGGATTGACGATAGGAGCGCTGGCGCTCCACCTGATGGGGTATCGTCCAGAGCGCACACCTGCGCCAGCCCATACGACCCCTGCTACCACAGCGGCGCAGCATAGCATGTCAAACCCATTTGCGAATCAGTTCCCCGGTTTGCGGATGGGCAATCCCAGCCAGCAGCAAGTCGCGAATCAAGCGGTGGGGCAGTGGCGCGAGCTGGCTGAACTCTATCAGCAAGCGAATCGCGAGATTGACCAGTACCTAAGCGGGAACGCGCCCGCCCGGACGGCTCAGGCGCCCGCCGCAATTGGTGCGGCGTTGCCTCCGCCTGTAACCCCCGCCTCCGGGCAGAGTTCGGAACCCGCCCCTGGCGCCGCTTACACGGCTCCGCCCGTTGCCTCATGTGCCCCGTGGGCAGCCTACCCGCCGCTCCCTACTCGGTGGAAACATCCCTGGCGTCGCTAACCCGCTTCAGCGGCGAACGATTTCAGGGATTGTCGTAATGGTGTAGGTAAAGCCCTCCGCACGATAGGTTAGTTCAGCGAACACGGCGATATTTTTGCCGTTCATGGGCACGGTAGCGTGCCAGTGGCTGCTGTGAGCATGCGCCTCGATGGGTTCCCAGCGCACGGGGCGGAAGTCCAGATTATCGGCGCGCGCTACCCACACCTGCACCTTTTCAGGAGCGCGCTCCGCAGTGATTTCTACAGCCACTGAGTCGCCCTGCTTGCGCGTCTTTGCCTCAATCCGCCCCGGGAACGGGATTTTGCCTGTCGCCATCAGATAAAACGCACAGAGGGAGTTCACCACGCGCTCGTAATCGCCCAGCCCGTGCCCGCCATTCGGCACATAGAGCGCGTACTTGTTTTTGGAGGGCAGGTCGTCAAAATAAAAACGCGCGGCGTCGGTTGCCCAGTAGGGGTCGTTCGCGCCGTTGATGATGAGAATGGGCATCGTATAGCGCTCGCGGTAGCTATAGGGGTCTACCCAGCCCACCAGCTGGCGCCCGCGCTCGGTGAGCATTTTCTCCATCAGCCCGCGCTCGTAATATTCCGAAATCTGCTCGCTATAGCGTCCCCACAACTCCAGCTGGTGGGGCATCTGCCTGAAGAAGTTGAGGTTATCGAACACCATCGGGGCAATCGCTCGCACGCGCGAGTCTACTGCGGCGGTGAGCCATGTCGTCCAGCCACGCTTGGACGCGCCGGTGATAACAAAGTCTTTTATCTCTATCTGCCACTCCTGCTTGCAGAATGCCTGAATGGCATCCATCGCCCGCACCGCCGACTTCACCATCGGGAACAACAGGGGCCATGTGGGGTCGCCTGTCTCCCAGAACTGCACATAGGTGTGGGCGATCAGATTGTCTTCCACGAGGTCGGGGCGAATCAGGGGCTGGTTCGGCACATCGTGAAGCACCGCGGCAATCGCGCCGACACGCTCCGCAGCGCGCGCAATCAGCTGCAGTTCGCTCCGTCCGTCGCCACTGCCCGTGATGTAAAGAATCGCCGTCTCGCGGTTTTTGAGTTCCACTGGCTTGACGATTCGGAGCCGGTGGCGCCATGTGAACTCGCGCCACTTCTGAGAAACCAGCGTTAACTCCACAAACTCGCTGTTGCTTATTTTTCCTGTAACGCTCTTGCTCCATTCAAATGGCGACTCTGCCCGCACATACTTTTCCAGATCCGCGCAGGCGCTGCTCCAGAGAAGCGCTGCCAGAAGCCAGATGCTAATCCTCATCGCAATCCCTCCATCCCCTCTTTAGACGGCAAGAGCGGGTTTCCTGCTCGCCCATTTGCAGGAAATCGGAACCTACCGCCGAATAACCTCTCTGACGATGGAAGCTACTTACTCTCTTAGCCCAGAGCAGGTCGCCTTCTATGAGGAGAATGGCTACCTGCACCTTCCAGGGGTGCTGAGCCGCGAGGAAGCAACAGCATACCGTGAGGAGGCGCATGCGCTGATTCGGCGGCTGGCGCAGGCACGCGGAGGCGAGGACGCGCTGAACGCCGCATGGGGCAGCAGCCGCGCGCTGACCGACCTGCCCCCGAAACTACTGCATTGCCACAATGTGCAATATCACAGCGCGGCGTTTACGCGGCTTCTCTGCGACCCGCGCCTCACCGACCGAATCGCCTGCCTGATTGGACCCAACATCCAGCTGCACCACACCAAGCTCTTTATCAAGCCGCCAGAGCAGGGCGCGCCGTTCCCGCTCCATCAGGATTATCCCTATTTTCCGCACGCAAAGCACACGATGCTCGCCGCGATTTTCTTCTTCGAAGATACGCCTGTGGAACGGGGCTGCCTCTGTGTGATTCCCGGAAGCCACAAGCTGGGACCGCTTCCCCACATCCCAGAAGGTGGCTGGCACTTGCCGCTGGAGCAGTACCCTCTGGAGGCTGCCGTCCCCATTCCTGTGGAAGCAGGCGATGTGGTGGTCTTCAACTACCTGACGATTCACGGTTCAGGGGTGAACCGCACGCAGGAGGCGCGCACCACCCTGCTGGTGCAGATGCGCGACCCCACCGATTTTCCCACGCAGGCGGTACACTTATCGCGCGGGCAGGGTTTGATGCTTCGCGGGATTGACCCCACCGCCGACGCCGACCCCGACACCAGCTCGCGTTCCCGTTATCTGAGCCAGTTGAGCCATGCGAATCGCACACCTGAGTGATATTCATCTGGGCTATCGCGCCTACAGCAAGGTCAACCAGTTCGGGCAGAACCAGCGCGAAGCGGATGTGATGGAGTCGTTCCGCGACGCGCTCAGAAAGGCGCTCCGTGCGGAACCCGACCTCGTGGTGATTACGGGCGACCTGTTCCACACGGTGCGCCCTTCCAACACCAGCCTGCTGAACGCCTATCAGGTTCTGCGCCAGTTTCAGGAGCGGCGTCGGGGCGCGCCCCTGATAATCATTGCGGGCAATCACGAAACCCCACGCTCGGCGGAGAGCGTCTGTATCCTCGCGCTGTTCAGCCACCTGCCCGGCGTGTCGGTGGTCTATGCTGACATAGAGGTGATTAGCCTGAACCAGCTGGGTGTGAGCATCACCTGCATCCCCTCACGAGGAGTTCAAGAGATTGAGCGCCGCCTGCTGGCGCCCGACCCCAACGCGCGGGTGAACCTGCTGCTGCTCCACGGCATTCTGGAGGGCGTAACCCAGTTTGCGCTGGAAAACCCCATCTCTCGCTCCCGAGTCCTCCGGGAGGAGTGGGACTATATCGCGCTGGGCGACTATCACATGTTCACGCAGGTCGCCCCCAACGCCTATTATGCGGGCGCGACCGAGTTCACCAGCCCCAACCTCTGGGAAGAGGCGGGCAAGCCGAAAGGGTTCATTCTGTACGATACCGACTCGCGCCATGCAGAGTTTGTGGAAGTGCGCACGCGCAAAGTCTACGACCTGCTACCGATAGACGCGCGCGACCTCACGCAGGTGGAGATTAATCAGGCGATTCAGGAGCGTGCAGAAAAAGTGGATCTGCGAGGGGCGATTGTGCGCCAGCGGATTTTCAACATCCTGCCCGAACAGCGCAGCGGGATTGACGGCGCGCTGATACGCGAGTTGCGGGCGCAGGCGCTCCACTATCATCTGGATATGCGCCTGCCGCGGGCATGGGGTGTGTCGTCGCAGGGGAGCGACTCGCCCTCCGAAGCCACCGAGATGCGCCTGACGCTCGCCGACGAGTGGCGCCTGTTCGCAAAAGAGTACCCCCTCCCTGCCGACATAGAGCGCGAGATGTTTATTGAGGCGGGGGCGCGGATGTTGAGCGAGGTGGGGGAGGAGTGAACAACGCACGGGTACAATATATTCGGGGAGATCGCTGTGAAAGTGGACACAGGTTGGGTGGTTGAGAAATTTCGCGATAAGAGAAAAACCACCGATAGCGCGGTACAAGCATGGAAAGAAGTGGAGAGGGAATTTCTCCAGCAATACACTGGAGGCGATGCAGGGCAGGCATGGAAAAGCGTCAGTGGAAAAGCGTTTGAAAAAATAGTCCACGAGATATTTCGTCACCTTATTCAGAGAGAAACGCCTCCGCCCCCCTTAGAGATAAAGCAGTGGAAGGAAATAGTCAAAAACCCCGTTGTAAAACGGATTCTCAGCGAGCATCTCTGGGTGCGTGGCGAAATTAGGGAACCCTATCTGGCTGAGTCTCAGGTAGACTTCGTGGCATTAGCGCTACGGGATGGCAGTCCGCACCGAGTGGTTGCTGTCTACAGCTGTAAAACATCGCTACGCGAGCGGTTCCAGCAGGACCTTTTCTGGGCAGAACGCCTGCGAAGTCGAGGGATTCGCTTCGGTTTTATCACTTTGGATCAAGATGGCGATTTCGCAGAGGTCATTCAGGACGGTGATATAGGGAAAGCATCCAAGAGTGCCAAAATGGGTATTGCCCTCTACGACAGGGTATACCTGTTCGTCGAGGAAGGGCGAATCCAGCATTTCGCTCATATCTTGCGACCTATAGACCACCTGCTAATAGACCTCAAAAAGTGGCTGGAGGCGGATTAAAGGCATGGAAACGGTAATTTCAGTGAAATCTCATGCATCACAAGAAGGGGCAGAGCTGTTCCAGAGCCTCCAACCTGACCCCAGCTGGGCATTTTTGCACCTCACCCAGCGGGAAACGAACTATGCGACGCACGGCTATCATCGCTATCCAGCCAAATTTATTCCGCAGCTGGCGGCGCGCCTGATTCAGGAACTCTCCTGTGAGGGGGAATGGGTACTGGATCCGTTTATGGGTTCAGGAACCGCGCTTGTGGAAGCCAAACGGCTCCGCCGTCCCAGCATCGGGGTGGACATCAACCCTGTGGCTTACTGGGTGGCTCAGGCAAAGGTGAATGCCATCGAGCCAGAACGGCTAAAACGGGCGATTCTTCAGGTGTTGACCGCCGTGCCAGGTTCGCAGCCAGACCTTTTCGGCAGTCAACCGCAGGACGCGATTGAGGAGTTCCACGAGCGCTTGCGTTACTGGTTCCCGCCACAGAGCCTGAGAGCGCTCCGAGCCATTCACGAAGCGATTGAAGGGCTTCCTGCGGACGATTTGAAGGTTTTCTTTCGGTGTGCGCTTTCCCACTGCCTCAAGCCGCTGTCCTACTGGCACGATCGGAGTGTCAAGCCGACGCGCAAATTGAGCCGGCGCATTCCTGACGCACGGCGCGTTTTCGCCACGCATGTGAAGCGCATGGAGCGTGGCAACCGGGAATTCTGGGAGATTCTAACGGCAAATCACGCCCTGGAAGTGCCAGCCCTGCCTTCCTGCGCTGACGCACGCACGCTCCCGGCGGAAGAGAATACAGTAAGCCTTGTCGTTACCTCACCCCCGTATGTCACGAGCTACGAATATGCTGACCTGCACCAGCTCAGTGTCCTCTGGTTTGGAGCCACAACTGATTTGAGAAGTTTCCGGAAAGGGTTTATCGGGCGCTCCAACGGCATCGAATCGTGCCCACAGCCGATGGGTTCACCCCTTGCAGAGCGGATTATCCAGCAGCTGGGGGAACGCAACCCGCGCAAAGCGAGTGAATGCGCGCTCTATTTTGCCGAGATGTATCAGTGTTTTACCGAGATGCGGCGTGTGTTGAAACAAGGCGGCGCTGTGGCGATTGTGATTGGCAACACCCATATCAGTGGGGTGGAGATTCAGAACGCGCAGGTGTTTGCGGAGCAGCTGAGCGGGCTGGGTTTCGCGCTGGAGCGCGTGATTTTGCGCGAGATTCCCTCCAAGATTTTGCCCCGAACCCGCGATAGCAAAACGGGTAAATTCGCCCGCGTTTCGGAAGCCGATTATGTGGCGTACCCCACGGAATATATTCTAATTTTGCGCAAGCGGTAGGCGCTACTTGCTCTTCGCTGGCTCGCCGAAAAGCTCTATGATTTTTAACCCCCCAGCGTCTCAAAGGTGATCTGGATGTTCTGGGCGCAGGCGTGGAACCACTGGGGCGTCAGCAGGCGGAACCACCAGCTGGCAGGTCGGGCGTTGGTGTAGGTCAGCCCTTCGGCGGTGAGCAGGGCGTTGCGTATCATCCGAATGCGGGCATATTCCGCCTGCGTTTCCAGCTCGCGTGCCTGTTGGCGCAGCGCCTGAGCATCAGCGGTGCGCCCCACATGCACGCGCTGGCGGTTAAGCTCCCGAATCTTCACTTTGATCTCGTGCAGGGTGTGGGCGAGGTGCTTTTGTTCACGGGGGTTTTCGCAGTAGGCGCGTCTGAGCTGGCGTCGGGTTTCGTAAAGGGCATGTGCCTGCTGGCGCAGGGTTTCGGCGTGCTGTCCAATCGCCCGCAGCTGGGTTTGAATCGCCTCATACCGCTCCAGCTGTTGCGCCCATGCGGGGTCTTCGTGTTCGGCAAGGAAGCGCATTAAATCGCGGGGGCGTTTCTGGCGAGCCAGCGCGTCCAGTAAGCTGCGCTGTTGCTCCACGACGGTGCGCCAGCGTCGGGCAAACTCATGCGAGCAGAGCTCCGACTGCCCGAACGCCCGCGCCAGATGCTCTGGCAGGCGAAACGCGACGCACTCCGTCGACGCCAGCGAGTCCCATGTCGGGTAGCGCACGCGCACAATCGGGTGGAGATTCAGCGCCACGCCCGCTTGCTGTATCTGGCGGTTCATCGCCACCGTGCGCGCAATGTAGGGCGATCCCCGCTCGCTAAATACAAAGATAAACTCGTGCGCCAGCATGCTGATGAGCGTAATCGCTTTGCCCACCAGCACGCATTCCGTGCCAAAGTGTTGCTCCACGACCGCCGCCAGCTGAGCCACCGACTCTACCGGCTCCTGCAGGCGCACCACCTTCGGCTCAGGGGTCAGCACGGTAAGGTAGCGTTCTGTAAGCAAGAGCGTGCCGCGCCCCTCATTCGGGATTAGCAAATCAAACGGCAGCGCGCCCTCGCCAAACTGGTCCAGCGTGTAAATTTCGGAGCCAGCGAGGCAAGCGTTATAAGCATTCTCACAGAGCGTGCGCGTGGCAGGGTTCACAAAGAGGTCTACCAGCCGAAAGCGCGGCAGGTGCGCCGTTTGTGTGTTGAACTGAAGCAGTTCCGAAGTGCGGGTGAAGCCCACAAATTCGGGGATGTCGCCTATCAGTGCCCGCAAAAAATCGGGGTAGAGGTAGCGGTACAGGTCAGCGAGATTACCGTTGGGCATCGCCTGGGCACGCTGATGAACCGCCTGCCGAATCCGCTCCGCCTGCGACTGTGCGTAAGCGCGCTGTTCGGGGTTGGCGAGGCACTCCAGCGTGCCCTCAAAGCCCCATTGGAGCAGGGCGTCCAGTGCGGGCAACACCTTCGCGAGGGGCATCTCCGCAATCGGGCGCGGATGGGGGTCTGTGGTCACCAGTCCGCGCCAGCCCCATGCTTCGGTGAGCTGGTCAATCAGCGCCTGACGCCCGTTCGGCGTGTTGCGAGCGAGGCGTTCCAGCGAGCCGCCGAAACGGCGAAACTGCTCACGCGTGGGAAACACCTCGCACCCAAAGAGCTGGGAAATCTCCCCCGCGGAAGCCCACAGCGCACGGGTGGAGCCGTCGTTATGGGGCAACATCGCGAAGCCATCGGCGACATAGGCGTCGGGCGGGATGGCACGGGTGTGGGCGCGACCGAAATAGTCAGTGTCGTGAACCCCAAACAGAAACGGGCGCGGCGGCGAACTGTGTTGCAGACACGGCAGCAGGCTCGCCTTCATCGGCTCGTCCCAGAAAACGGTCTGCCCCAGCGCCAGCATGGGCACGCCTGCAGGGAGCTGCGCCAGGACCGACTCGACCGACGCGCGACAGTCCGTTTCAACGACCGAGTTCATACCTGCGGGAGATTATACCCGCCTCACTCATATCGGAGCGCCTCAATCGGCTGCAGTTGAGACGCACGCCACGCAGGGTACAGCCCGAAAAAGACCCCGATAAACGCCGCGAACCCGAACGCCAGCAGTACGCCTTCAATCGGAATCAGCACTTTCCAGTTCGCCTGCGAAGCGAGCGTATACGCGGCGTAGTAGCCCAGCACAATCCCAATCAAGCCGCCCAGCACGCTCACCACCACCGACTCAATCAGAAACTGCATCAGGATGTTGAAGCGTGTGGCGCCAATCGCTTTGCGCAAGCCAATCTCGCGTGTGCGCTCCGTAACCGACACCAGCATGATGTTCATAATCCCGATTCCGCCCACAATCAGCGAGACGAGCGCCACCCCTGCCAGCAGTAGCGTGAACACCTGCGCCGTCTGCTCGACTGTCTCCACGAACTCGCCCTGATTGAACACGCGGAAATCGGGGTCGCCCCACGGCGGGATGTTGTGCGTGCGCATCAGGGTCTCCTCGATACAGGTCTGGGCGTCGAACATCTGGTCAGAGCGCCGTGCCTGCACATTCAGGGCGTCCAGATGGTTCTGACGCGCCAGTCGGCGCATGCAGGTCGTGAGAGGAATATAGATTCGGTCGTCCAGACTGCGGAACCCTGTGTCGCCTTTGTAGGCGAGCCGTCCGATGACCTCATAGGCTTGCCCGCCGATGCGGATGGTTTTGCCCACGCACGCGCCGCCCTGAAACAGCTCCTGCCACACCGTATGCCCAATCACGGCGACACGGGCTAAGGTTTTGACCTCCTGCTCCGTGAAGAAGCGCCCCTCTTCCACCACAAGGTTGCGAATCTGCTCCAGCTCGGGCGTGACTCCCGAAATGCTGGTGCGCATATTGCGGTTGAGATATTTCACCTGCTGAGTGGTCCACACTTCAGGAGAGACGCGCACAACATATTCGCCGCAGCTTTTGAGGATGGCTTCGCCGTCGCTGACTTTGAGGCTCTGCATACTACCGAACCCAAGAAACGCGCCCCCGCGGCGTGCCTGACCAGGGCGTACCGTGAGCACATTCGCGCCGAGTCGCTGAATCTGCTCCAGCGTCGCCTGGCGGGCGCCCTGCGCAATCCCGATCATGGCTATCACCGCCGCGACGCCGATAATCACGCCCAGCATCGTCAACCCCGTGCGCATCTTATTCGCACGCAGGCTGTCCAGCGCCGTCAAAAAACTCTCGATGAGGCTCATAGCTTACCCCTTAAGACGCTTGAAGCGACTGGAAGTTCTCTCGAAGTGTACCCTACCTCCCGCACGCCCTGCAGGAAACCGTACCTTTCAGGCGAATAATCTAAGAAGGTCTCATGGAACCGCGAGAAGGGCGTTCGGTATATGGCGACTGGCGCACCGCCGCGATGGGAGAAGGCGGGTTGCAACGCTCCGAGTTCGAGTGGCTCACACGCCCCATGACGCCCTATGAGATGATCGACGACGGCGTGGCGCTCTATCGGGAGCATTTCCCCCTGCTGGCGAAGCTCAGTTTTTTGATTTATTTGATCCCGACCCTCGTTACGGTGCTATTTCTCGTGCCGATAGCAGTTGCTGAATGGCGCTCGCCAGCCTCCTCGCCTGTGGCTGCATTTCTGGAGTGCGGCTCCTGGTGCTTTTTGCTTCCCTATCTGATGATTGCACCCCCGTTGCAGGCGATGGCGACCTCGTGGGCGGCGTATCGCTTTCTGCAGGGGGAGCCTGTGAACTCACTGCGCGAAGTGTGGGACGCCGTGCGCCCACGACTGGGGCAACTGATTGCCAATCAGTTGCTGGCGTTCGTGGTGCTTGGGCTAATCTATGTAGTGATTGGCGTGATGGCAGGAATCGGGGCGGTCGCGGGCGCAATGGCGATTGGCTCGCTGGGGCTTGGCGGCACAGCCTCCCTGATTATGCTGATGCTGTTTTACCTGCTGGGGACGATTGTGTTGCTGCTGCTGACGGCGCTTGCCACGGTCTGGGTGATTATCCTGCCACAAATTATTCTGTTTGAACCTGAAACCGACGCGCTGACCGCGTTTTCGCGAGCGTTCACCCTGGTCGGCAAAAATTTTCGGCATGCATTTGTCAGCTGCCTGCTGTTCTGGGCGTTTCAGGGGGTGGTGTATTTGTCGGCGTACATGTTTCTGGGGCTGGTCGTGTTGACTGTAGCAGGGCTGCTTTATGCCTACGGTGTGGATTTGCAAGCGCTTTACATGCGCTGGGCGAACACCTTCGGAAATCTGGTGGATATGGTGAGCTATGTTGTGTTCGCGCTGGTGTACCCTGCGATGTACCTGATCAGTTTCTTTTTCTATTTTGACCTGCGCTATCGGGCGGAGGGGCTGGATATTGCGCAGGTACTGGCACGGAGTGGGAAGGGATGAGAGCGGCGCTGGTGTGGGTGTGCCTGTGGCTGTGGGCGTGCGGGGCGTGGGGCGACACGGTTTCGGCGTTACAGGAGGCGCAGGCGTTGCTGACCAGGGCTTACACGCAACAGGGCGCCGCGCGGGAGCAAACGCTACAACGCACCGACCAGATTCTGAGCCGCCTGCCCAAAGAGGCGTTTCAGCCGCTTCGAGAGCAACTGCGCAGGGCACGCGAGACGCTGGGCAACGACGACCTTGCGCGAGCGCAGCAGGCGGTGGGGGTCTATCTCAAGTGGGCGCGCGCCCACACGGCACCCCCCTCCAGCGAGGCGGTCAAACAACAGCTGGAGCGCATCTTCGCCGAACCTGATATGAAGGTTATTGAAAAAACCCTCTGGGAGCGTGTGGTGGACGCCATCCGCGAGGGGTTTGTCCGCTTGATAGAGGCGCTCAATCGGCTTTTCGGGCGGGTTGGGGGCGTGCGCGGGGCGAATCTGGGTCCTGTGTTCCAGTGGCTGGTGATTGCGTTGCTGATTCTGGCGCTGGCGTTATTCGCTTCCTATTTGATGAGCCGATTCGAAGTGCGCCGCGCTACACCGAAAATAACCCTTGCTGGCTCGGAGATTCCCGACGACGCCCGCGTGTTGAGCGCCGACGAATGGCATCGGCTGGCGCAGCTCAAGGCGCAATCGGGAGAGTATGCGCAGGCGGTGCGCGCGCTCTATCTGGGCGTGTTGCGCCTGCTCCATGAGAACCGACTGCTCGCTTATGATCCCGCGCTGACGAACTGGGAACATCTGGAGCGTTTGCGCAAGCCGCCCACCCCTGAAAATATCGCGCTCCTTACCGAAGCCTACCGCCTGATGCTCGCGCCCACAATCGCGTTTGACCGAATCTGGTACGGCAACATCCCCGCAACCGAAGCCGATTACCACGCCCTTGAGACCGTTTTTCAGACCCTTCAGCAGAAGGTGAGGGGGCAAGCCAATGCGTAAGGGGGAACGCTGGCGGCTGATTGGGCTGGTGCTGCTGTTCGCCGCGCTGGTAACCTATATGTTTCGGCTGGCGGGCGAGGCGTATGACCGGCGCTTTACGCCCCTACCTTACAGTTATGGACAGCACCAGTACGGTGCAAAAGGGCTGGCGCGCCTGCTGGAGCGCAACGGCTATACCGTGCGCTCGCTGAAGCGCACTTTCGTGCATCTACCCGACGACGCCGACATGCTGATTATTTTCCCCTTGCCCGCCTCGCTGGAGGGGTTCTCCCTGACGCAGTTCTGGACCGAGGAGGATGCCGAATATCTGGACGGCTGGGTTCAGGAGGGGGGTGTGCTGGTGCTGATGGCGAACGATAGCCGCCTGCCGGAGGCTTTCCGCACGGACAGGGGACGCCCGCCCTTCGCCACGCCAGAAAGGCGCTTTATGAACGCCACACCCCTCTGGAACCCCGACTGGATGGCGGGCATCCGCTCGGTTCGGATGGGGGACTTTGGGCGTCTGCAGCCGAACCCGGACTATCCGTGGGTGCCGTTGCTGGGCGACGCAGGAGGGGCGACGGTCGCGCTGATGCGTTATGGCAACGGCTATGTGCTGGAGTGCGCCGACTGGCTCTGGCTCACAAACGGGCGGTTGCGCGAGGCAGATAACGCGGCGTTCTTTCTGGCGTTTGTGAAACAGGTGTTGCCCAAAGGGGGCGTGATTTATTTTGACGATGCGGGGCTGGGCGATATTATTCTGGACGAGGAATCCGCCCCGCGTGGCTTCTGGGGCTATGCGCCGCCTGCATTGCGTGTGGCGTTCGCACATCTGGTGGTGCTGACCGCAATTGTGATGCTCTCGCTGGGGCGTCGGTTCGGCTTGCCGTTGCCGGAGCGCCCGCGCCACCCCCCGCTGGGCGAATATGTGGACGCGCTGGCGAACCTGTACGCTTCGGCGCAGGCAGTTCAACCCGCGTTCGCCACGATTCTGGAAGACATCCGTCGAGGCCTGTGCCGCCAGCTGGGGCTGCCCAGCGGCGCGACCCTGCTCCAGCTGATTCAGAGCCTGCCGCCCGAAACACCCCTGCGCGAGGCGCTTACCGAAGCCCACCGCGCCCTGCAGAACCCCACCCTCACCGAAGGCGAAGCCATCCGTATTCTGCGACGGATTGCCGAAGCGCAACACTCTCAGCGCCCCGACTGACGGTCTAAATAAGCCTTGAGCGCGTGCAACGCCAGCCGATAGCTGTCCGCGCCGAAACCGCTGATGACCCCAATGCACGCGGGCGCAATCATAGAGGTGTGGCGGAACGGCTCGCGGGCGTAGATGTTGGTCAGATGCACCTCAATCGCGGGCAGCCCCACTGCTCGCAGGGCGTCGTGGAGCGCGATACTGGTGTGCGTGTAGGCGCCTGCGTTCAGAATAATCCCGTGCGCCCACGCGCGCGCCTCGTGAATCGCGTCAATCAGCGCGCCCTCGTGATTGGACTGCACATGCCGGAGCGTCATCCCCAGGCTTTGCGCCTCCTGCGTGAGCTGTTCCACCAGCGCCTCCAGTGTGAGCGTGCCGTACAGGTGTGGCTCGCGCACGCCCAGTAGATTCAGATTCGGTCCGTTCAGCAGAAGTATCTGATACATCCCTATCTCCTCATGCTTCGGGCAGGTCGGCGCTGGTGGTAATCACCTGCATGTCGGCGTCGGCGATCTGCTCTGGCGGGTGCGACAGCACCATAAAGCGTGCCTGCATGCCGGGCGCGAGCGTCCCCACTTCGTTGTCGAAAGTGGCATACGCCGCGCCGATGGTGAACAGCCGCAGAGCGGTCAGGGGGTCCAAGCCCTCTTCGGGCATAAGGCAAGTACCGTCGCAGCTGGTGCGGGTGACGGCAGCGCGCCAGCCCAGAATCGGGTCGCCTGGCACCACCGGCTGGTCGGAGCTGAACCCGACGGGCACGCCCCGTTGCACCCAGCTGCGGAACGGCATCAGCGCGCAGGCGCGCTCGCCCAGCCCCGCGAGGTAGGCGCGGGTGAGCCACCACAGAAACTCAGGCTGCGGCACGACCACCACGCCCAGCGCCTGCATCGTGTCCATCAGGTCGTCCGCCATCAGCATCGCGTGTTCGATTCGATGGCGGTGGTGCGGGCGTGGGGTCTCTTCAAGGGCGCGACGGTAGCCTTCCAGCACGAGTTCAATCGCGCGGTCGCCAATCGCATGCACGGCGCACTGCCACCCTGCGCGATGCACGGTCAGAATGCACTCGATAAGTTCTTCGGGTTCGTACATCAGCACGCCGGTGGTGGGCGTGTCGGCGTAAGGCTGGCGCAGGGCGGCAGTGCGCGTGGTGAACGCGCCATCGGCAAACAGCTTCACGGCACCCCAGCGCAGGTTCGGGTGGGGCGAGGGCGGCTGGGGGCTGAAGCCGGTGGCTTCGCCTGCCTGCTCACTGTGGTCTAACCAGCCTGCCCGCTTCGCCGCATTATACAGGGGCATCAGCGTCATGCGCACAGGCGCACCCTCTTCTAATGCTTGCGCATAGGCGGCAACTTCCGCCTCCAGGTCGTGCCAGCCTGTGCTGGCATCGGAAGCGCACAGAATGCCGCGTCGCGCCAGGTCCTGCGCCGCACGATGCACCGCCTGCACCAGCTCGGCACGCGAGGGCTTCGGCATGTGCTTGGACACGAGGCTGGCAGCGCTCTCCAGCAACACACCGGTCGGCTCGCCCGACTCGTCGCGTACAATCACGCCGTCAGGAGGGTCGGGCGTCTCGCGTGTGATGCCTGCAATCTGCAGGGCGCGCGTGTTCACCAGCGCCCCGTGCTTGCTCACATGATTGATATAAACGGGGCGGTCGGGGCAGATGGCGTCTAAATCGTGGCGGGTCATGTGGCGTCCGCCGGGCAGCAGGTTCTGGTCGTAGGCGCGTCCCAGAACCCACTCCGCGTTGGGGTTGGCGTCCATCCAGGCGCGCAGGCGTTGCTGAATCTCCTGTATGGAGGTGCAGCCGCGCAGGTCCGCCTTGCCGAGGTCTATCCCCAGCGGCAGGATGTGCATATGGCAATCGTTGAAGGCAGGGGTGATCGCGCCCCCATCGGCAACCCATTTTCGGGCTTCGGGGTAGCGGGCGCTCAGGTCCGCACGGGAACCCACCGCCACAATACGCCCATCCTGCACTACCATCGCCTCGGCAATCGGGCATTCGTCCCAGAAGGTGTAAATCGGGGCGCCTTCTATGCGGATCATAGCCCTTCTGATTCCATGCAGGGTATAAGATTCCTGCCCGAAGTGATACCAATCTGCGGGTCAAACTTCGTAAATCCGCAATGATGCCGTTGGGAGTGCCAGAACCCCCTCCGTGAGGTCTTAAAGGGGTAGGTTTTTTTCATGCCTCCCCGAAAGAGCGACGGCTAAAGCCGTTCCTAATAAACAAAGCCAGCCTCCGCTGGCTATTTTAGCCGACGCAGGTCGGCTTCGTCTTATAGGAACGGCTTCAGCTGCTCTGTTGCAAGGATGCTTGTTACGCTTGCTGACCCAGCGAGTTGTGCCGCGTGGGGCGCGGCGACCGCGCCCCTACGCATACGAGTAGGGACGCGGTTCCCGCGTCCTGTTCCTTGAATCTCCTGATCTTTGCAACAGAGCAGCTTCAGCCGTCAAGGCGGGGGCGTTCCCCAACATGCTTCGGGAGCGCATAAGACGGCGTCCCTCTCAAAAAACCTACCCCCTTAAGCCCCCTTAAGCTCCCTGTAGCAGGGGCATCTTGCCCCTGGCCACGCGCAGGATGCGCGTGCTACTATAGCCGACGGAGGTCGCGGGGCTTTACCAGTGCAGGGCGACCCTTCATGCCACAAAATTTGTCCCCTACACCCTATCCGTCAGAATCACATCCACGCCCCAAGCGGTGAGCTCGGCTTTGCGGGCGGGGTCGTTGACCGTCCACACGCCCACGCGCTTGCCCTGCTGGCGCACATGCGCCACATGCTCCGCCTTCACCACCGAATCGTGCGGATGGAACGCCTCAAATGGCAGGGGGAAAGTCCACCACGAGAGCGCCTGCTGATTGGGTTTCGGCTGGGGAATAATCAGGGCGCAGGGAATTTCGGGCGCGATTGCCTTGACCCAGTTGAGCGCAGGCAGGAAAAACGAGGAAATCAGCACCTGCTCGCTCAGTCCGAAGGCGCGGATTGCCTCAATCACAGGCGCCACAATCCGCTGGTCGTCCACTCCCAGCACTTTGAGCTCCAGATTGTAGCGGAGCCGAGTGCCGAACGCCTCAAACACTTCGTAGAGCGTGGGCACGCGCTCCCCTGCGAAGTCGGGGTGGAACCAGCCGCCAGCGTCATATTGCTGGATTTCGCGGGCGGTACGCTCACGCACGGCGCCTCTGCCGTCGGTCGTGCGCTCCAGCGTGGCGTCGTGAATCACCATCGGAACCCCATCGGCGGAGGGTTGCAGGTCTAACTCAATCCCATCGGCACCGCGCTCCAGCGCCATGCGGAACGCCACAAGCGTGTTTTCAGGGGCGTGCGCGCTCAAGCCCCGATGAGCAATCATCAGCGGGCGTCCCTCAAGCCAGAACCCCATCGCTCAACCCTCCAGAAGCCACTCGCGCGTGAACTGCGCCCACTTGATGGTGGAGCCGCGCTCCGTCGCGTGGCTGTAGACGACATGAATTGTCCCATCCCGCGCCTGAATCAGGGTCGGATAGGCAAAGCGCCCCGTGCCCGAAGAGTCCTGCTCCAGAGAGCGGGCAGTGCGCCAGCTCCGACCCTCGTCGGTGGAGACCAGAACAGCGAGCTGGTGGCGTCCCTGTTCCGTGTCGTTGCAGACCAGAACCCACTCGCCTGTGCGCAGGGCGAGCGCCGCGACGCTGCTGCCGGGGTTCGGAATCGTGGTCTTCACAGGCTCGCTCCATGTGAAGCCTTCGTCGTGCGAGACCGCCGTCCAGATGCGATTGGGCGGGGGACCGTTATCGCGCATATAGGCGACGAGCGTGCCGTCCTTGCGTTTGAGCAGGGTGGGCTGAATCGCGCCGGGAGCCAGAATCGGCTCGCTCAGCCGCCATGTGTCGCCCCCATCGTCGCTGATGGCAATCAAAGAACAGTCAAAGCCATCGGAATAGAGGGGCAGCCAGAGGCGATTGCCGAGAATCAGCGGGGGCTGGCGTGTCATCCAGCCCAGACGGCGCGACAGCTCATCGTGCGCATACTGCAAAATGCGCTCCAGATAAGCTTCAAAACGCGGGCGGTGTTCAGGGGGAACCTGCGCGACTCGCTCCCGTTGCCGCTGCACATAAGCCTCCACTTTCGCTACGAACTGCGCGTCGGGCGAGATGTGGAACACCTCGCCTTCCTGCCAGCGAGGAGCCAGCTGCCGCTGATAGGCGCGCGTGCGCCGATACTTCAGCAGGCTCCCCTCCCAGCGATGGTTCAGAATCGTAATCCACACCAGCCACAGCCGCTGGCGCGGGTCTATGAACAGGCAGGGGTTGCAGTCAGGGTAGTTGGGCGTGTCTGCCATCAGGAACGGCTGGCTCCATTTTGAGTGGTGGGCGCGTTTGCGGGCGCCCAGAATCTGCACATCGTCCGCCTCGCGCTCGCCCGAACCCGAAAACCAGCACGCCAGCAGGTCGCCGTTCGGGCACTCCACGATACTGGGTGCATGGTTATGCCAGCGGTTCGGCGGGAAGAGGAACGCGCTCTGAAAGGCTGCCATCGCTTTCACTCCGCCTGCAGCTCGCTGTAAAGCGGCTGCCCCTCTTTTTGATAGAGTCGTTGAATGGTCGTCCACTGCAGGTGGGGCGTGATGGCTTGCAGAAACGCCTGCAGGTCGCCTTCGCTGAGGGGCGCCTCGGCGAGGTAGCGCGCGCGATACCAGTTGAGCAGGTAGCGTTCAGGCGGGGCGTGGGGGTCTATCGGCACGCCGCGGTTGGAGATGGCACGCAGTCGGAGCGCGCCCACCTGCGCGGGCAGGTTGCGGGGCGGTTCAGGGCTGTGGAAGAACAGGTCTACCCCCACCGTTTGCCAGCCTTCCGATTCGGGCGAGCGCGGCGTGGGCATTGCCACCTGGTAGGGCGGTTCCGTAGCCCCCTGCGCGGCGTCGGGCGCACGCGGCGGCAGGTTGCTGATAATCGCTTTCGTGAACTCGCGGGTGGAGGCGTTGCCCCCTAAATCGCGCGTCTTGATGCCCGACACCAGTGTGTAGCGTAAAGCTGTTTCCACACGCTCCGCGTCGTGGTGCAAGCCCATGTGATGCAACATCTGCACAGCGGAGAGCAGAATTGCGGTGGGGTTCGCAATCCCTTTGCCTGCAATATCGGGCGCGGAGCCGTGAACCGCCTCGAACACCGCGTACCCGTTGCCGATATTACCCCCCGGCGCCACGCCCAGCCCGCCCACCAGCCCCGCGCACAGGTCGCTCACAATATCGCCGAACAGGTTGGGCAGAATCATCACATCGAAGCGTTCGGGGCGCACCACCAGCTGCATGCATGCGTTATCGATGAGAATATCGTCGGTTTCCAGTTCAGGGTACTGCTGGGCGACTTCGCGGAAGCACGCCAGAAACAGCCCGTCGGTCGCTTTGTGGATGTTGGCTTTATGCACGCAGGTTACCTTGCGCCGTCCCAGCCGCCGTGCCAGCTCAAAAGCGTACTGAATCACCGCTAACGAACCCGGTCGGCTAATCAACCGAAGCGACTGGGCAATATCGGGCGTTTGCCAGTGTTCCACGCCCGCGTAGGTATCTTCAATATTCTCGCGCACCAGAATCAGGTCTACATCGTTATAGCGTGTGGGCACGCCGGGCAGCGAGCGGGCAGGGCGCACATTCGCGAACAGGTCAAACGCCTTGCGAATGGCGACATTGATACTGCGGTGTCCTGTGCCGATGGGGGTGGTGGTCGGTCCTTTGAGCGCGACGCGATTGCGCCGAATCGATTCGAGGGTCGCTTCGGGCAGGGGTGTGCCGAACTTTTCCAGACACGCCAGCCCGGCGTGCGCCTCCTCCCACTCGATGGGGATGTCGCCTGCCGCGAACACCTCCACCACCGACTCGGTGATTTCAGGTCCGATTCCGTCTCCACGAATCAGCGTTACCCTGTAGCTCATGGGGTTGCCTCCCTTGCGTTAGAGAACCTCCAGTTGTGCGGCGCGATAGAGCTGGGCGTAGTAGCCTCCCTTCTGCATCAGTTCGGCGTGCGTGCCCTGCTCCACCAGTCGCCCCTGATGGAGCACCAGAATGCGGTCGGCAATTTGCACGGTACTCCATCGGTGGGCGATAATGAGCGTGGTGCGCACGCCGCGCCCTTCTTCAATCACGCGCCGAATCATCTGCTCGGAAATCGGGTCTAACGAGGCGGTCGCTTCGTCGAGAATCAGGATTCGGGGGTTGCGAAGCAGGGCGCGGGCAATCGCGATTCGCTGGCTCTCGCCGCCCGACAGGCGCACGCCCTTATCGCCAATCAGCGTGTGATATCCGTTGGGCAGTTGCTCAATGAACTCATGCGCGTGCGCCTGTCGCGCCGCCTGCTCAATCGCCTCCATCGGGGCGTTCGGCTGGCTGTAGGCGATATTCTCGGCGACCGTGCCCACAAACAGCACCGTCTGCTGGGGCACCACGCCAATCTGCGAGCGCAGGCTCTCCAGGCGCACCTGCTGAATGTCATGATTGTCAATCAGGATGCGCCCCTGAGTGGGGCTGTAGAAGCGGAGCAGTAAGTCCACCAGCGTGCTTTTGCCTGCGCCCGAATGCCCCACCAGCGCCACCACCTCGCCCGGCTGAATCTCAAACGAAACCCCCTTCAGCGCGTGCTGTTCGCTGCTGGGGTAGCAAAACCACACATTTTCGTACTGGATAGCGCCCTGCACAGGGGGAAGCGTGATGGCGTTGGGGGGATCGTAAACTTCGGGTTCCACATCCAGCACCTCGCGGAAGATGCGCTCTGCGGCGGCGCGCACCTGCTTCCGTGTGAACTGAATCGCGCCCACGCCCGACGCCGCCTGCGCAATCTGATGGAGCAGAAACAGAAAACTCAGCAGTTGCCCCGTGGTCATATGCCCCGCCGCCACCTGCTGCCCGCCGAACCAGAGTACCAGCGCGATACTGACCGCACCGATGAACTCCACTGTGGGGCGCAGGCGCGCCCGCCGACGCTCGCCTCGCAGCGAGTGGCTCAACACCTGCCGATTCTGACGCACGAAGCGCTCAATCTGGCGGTCTTCGGTAGCGAACGCCTTAATCACGCGCACGCCCGCGAGCGTCTCCTGCACCAGCGCGCTAATTTCCGCCAGCGCGCCCTGAGTCTGATGCGTGATTCGGTGAATCTGACGCCCCATCCGCCGAATCAGGGTGGCAATCAGGGGCAAAAACAGCAACGCCAGCAACGCCAATCGCCAGTTCAGATAGAAAATGTATGCCGTGAACGCCACAATCCGCAGAGGCGCGTCCAGCACATCCCGCACCAGCAGCACCGCGTTCTGCACCAGTGGCACATCGTTGGTCAAAATGGACTGGATGGAGCCAATCTGGCGCGATTGAAAAAAGCTCAACGGCAGGCGTTGCAGGTGGGCGAAGATATCTTCTCGCAGGCGCGCCATCATGCGCTGACCCGCCAGTGCCAGATAATAGACCTGCCCGTAGGAGAAAAACCATTTCAGCGCGAAGACCCCAATCACGGTCAGCGACACGCGATTGAGCATCGCCGAGTCGCGCATGTCCATCGAACGGATGACCTGCTCCAGCAGGTAGGCGGTCAGCCCTGTGATTGCCGTTACGCCTGCGGAGCAGAGCAACGCCACCACCAGCGGCTTCCACTGCTGTAGCACATAGCGCCAGAAACGCCGTTCGATGCGCTCCATGCAGGCTATAGGATACCTCACGCCCTGAGGGTGTCCGAAAAAAAATCGCCTTTGAGCAGGACGGGTGAACCTGCTCTGTTGCAAAGATACCTTCTGGAACCCACGATGCCCCCGAAAGAGCGACGGCTAAAGCCGTTCCTAATAAACAAAGCCAGCCTCCGCTGGCTATTTCAGGCGGCGCGGAGCAGGTTCGCTGGATAGGGGCAAGACGGCTAAAGCCGTTCCTAACAAACAAAGCCAGCCTGCGCTGGCTCTTCGTAGCGTGGGCATCCTGCCCAATCAAGCGCAGGGATGCACGGGCTACTGAATTGGAATCACCACCACATCGCGCTTTTGCCACGGGGGCATCGGCGGAAGCGGCGGCTCGGCGTCCCCATACTGCCACAGCGCCCATATCACCACCGTATCCTTCGGACGCTCCGTCGGAAACGGTGTGTACCCATCCGTCAGCACAATCACCGCGTCGGGCTTCGGCGTCAACTCCAGCGCCGCCTGCAACCCCGCGACCATATCCGTACCCCCGCCTCCGCGCAACCCTTCGCGTACCTTCAGCCAATCGGAGCCGCGCATCACCTGTATCGCCTCATACGGCACGGCGTCGCACGGGATAATCGTGATGGGCACCCGCAACTGCTCCAGCACCGCCCGCACCTCCGCCAGCGCCTGCGTCAACTCGCGGTCGCTGATAGACCCCGAAGTATCCACCACGCACGCCACGCGCGGGCGGTACTCGCCCTGCAGCGAGGGCAGGTACAGCGGGTGATAGACACTCAGGCGTCGGTTCGGGCGGCGCAGGCTGTAGTCCAGCCGCTGCCCAAACCCTTCGCTAATCGCGCCGCGCACCACCCGCTTGAGCTGCTCGCGCCAGTTGACTTTGGGCTTGAGGACTTCTTCTGCCCAGCGCACCAGCCCTGCAGGCAGCGTTCCCCGATTTTTCTGGTGTTCTATGATGTTGTGCGCGACGGTTTCGCGGAGCGCCTGGCGGTCAAACTCGGAGAGGGCGGGCGCTTCTTCGCTCTCGGCGGGCAACTCCCACGGGCGCGGCTGCCCGTGAACCCCGCTGCCCTCGTCCCAGCCCCCCCTTTGGACTGCGGAAGCGGAGCTTCCGCACTCCATATCCTGTTCGCCTGCGCCGACTCCACCTGCCTGCTGCTCATCTTTCTCTTGCTCGCCAGAGCTGCCCCCGCCTGCTTGCTCCTGTTTCTCTTGCTCGCCTGCACTTCCACCCCCTGCCTGCTGCTCTTGCTCCTGCTCACCTGCGTCGCTTTCGCCCCGCTGTTGTCTCTGTTGTTCCTGCTGCTCCAGCAACCGCCGATAGTACCACTCCGCCGTATGCCCCTCCTCCAGCCCGTAATCGCGCGGAAACACCGCCCGAAACGCCCCGCCAAACTCGGGATACGCCAGTCCATCGGGCAGGTAGTCGTTAATCTCCATATCGCAGGCAAGGTTCCACACCTCAGGCACGGCGCGGATGTCCGCCGCGCGCGCCTCGTGCTGGCGCAGCCAGTGCATCACCTCGTGATACCAGAGGAACCCCAGCTGTTGCACCAGCCGTTGCCGATTCTGCCCCACCTGCTCATAGATTCGGGCGACCCAGTGCGGGTTGAAGTAGACGCGCCCGTGCCTGTCGATAGCGGCGGGGGCAGGCAGCTGCTCGCTCAGGCGGAATGGCGCGGCATAGAGCGCGGGCGCAAACCACGCCGCCTGCTCCGCCGCGTACACCCGCGCCGCACGCACCCACTCCTCTATCGGCAGGTGGCTCATTGTCGGTTCTTCTCCTGAATCTCTCGGATTGCCTGGCGGGCGGCTCCGCGTACCCCGCCATCACTGTCTTGAGCAGCAACCTTTTCCAGCGCGGGCACGGCGTGCGGGTCGCCGATTACCCCCAACGCCGCACACGCCGCCGAACGAACACTGCCCCAATCATCCCCCAATGCCTGAATGAGCGCGGGCACGGCGTGCAGGTCGCCGATTACCCCCAACGCCGCACACGCCGCCGAACGAACAACTGCCCAATTATCCCCCAACGCCTGAATGAGCGCGGGCACGGCAGGCGCGCCCACCTGCGCCACCGCCTCACACACTGCATTATGCCACAACGCCCGCTGCACCACGCACCAGTCGCCTGCGTGCAGCAAGTGCGTGATTGCCTCCTGCAGCTCCATCGGCGGCTGACCGAGGGACTGGAGCGCATCTTGAGCCGCCTGCTCGCCTGCCGCCGCCCATACACTCAGCGCGGGCACGGCGTGCGGGTCGCCGATTGCCCCCAACGCCCCACACGCCGCCGAACGAACACCTTCCCAATTATCCCCCAACGCCTGAATGAGCGCGGGCACAGCGGGCGAACCTGCCTGCGAAAGCGCATCCACCACACGCTTTCTCAGGCTGCTATCTCCAGTCCACCACTTGCGCTCCTGCAGGTAATGGCTGCACGGAGCCATCCGCGCCAGCGCCTCGCCCAACAGTTCCACGCAGGGGTTGTAAATCACCTCATACTCGCCCCAGCCTGTGAAGCGCAGGCGCACGGGGTGCTTCTTGCCCTTCGCACAGGGTACTTGCAGCTCAATCTCCACGCCTTGCCATTCCATCGCTATCGCGCCTCCAGTATGCGCGTCAGCTCTTCAAAGTGCTGGCACTGCGCCTGCCGGTCCTGCCCCACCTGCTCATAGATTCGGGCGACCCAGTGCGGGTTGAAGTAGACGCGCCCGTGCCTGTCGATAGCGGCGGGGGCAGGCAGCTGCTCGCTCAGGCGGAATGGCGCGGCATAGAGCGCAGGCGCAAACCACGCCGCCTGCTCCGCCGCGTACACCCGCGCCGCACGCACCCACTCCTCTATCGGCAGGTGGCTCATTGTCGGTTCTTCTCCTGAATCTCTCGGATTGCCTGGCGGGCGGCTCCGCGTACCCCGCCATCACTGTCTTGAGCAGCAACCTTTTCCAGCGCGGGCACAGCCTGCGCATCGCCTATCTGCCCCAACGCCTCACACGCCGCCCGACGAACATCCCAATCTGCATCCCCCAGCTTTTGGATGAGCGGATTTACGGCTCGCTTATCGCCAATCCGACCCAGTGCCACACACGCCTCACGGCGAACAAGCGAATCTGGATCCCTCAACTTTTGGATGAGCGGGTCCACGGCTTGCGGGTCACCAATCTTCCCCAACGCCACACACGCCGCCGCACGAACACTCTTCTCCATATCCCCCAGTGCATCGACAAGCGCTGGCCCAGCCTGCGCATCCCCTATCTGACCTAACACCCAACACGCCTCGTAGCGAATATTCACATTCCCATCTTCCAACGCCTGAACGAGCGCGGGCACAGCTCGCGCGTCACCTACCTGCCCCAACGCCCGACACGCCGCCTCACGAATACCACTATGCTCATCCCTCAGTGCCTGAATGAGATACGGCACAGCCTGCGCTCCCATCTGCTTCACTACCACCTCGCGCACTACATCGTGCCCTAACGCCCGCTGCACCACACCCCAGTCGCCCGACGCCAGCACGGCACGCACCGCCTTTTCCAACGGCAACGGCGACTGACCGAGAGACTGCAACGCTTCCCGGGCTGCCTTGTCTCCAACCGCTGCCCACACGCTCAAAGCAGGCACGGCTCGCGCATCCCCTATCTTCGCCAACGCTTCGCACGCCGCTTGACGAACACTCTCACTATCATCCCCCAGTGCCTGAATGAGTGCGGGCACGGCGGACGAACCCGCCTGTGCCAGCGCCTCTACCACACGCCGACGCAGGTCATCATCCCGCTTCCACCACTCACGCTTTTGCAGGTAGTAGGTGCAGGGCGCCGTCCGCGCCAGCGCTTCGCCCAGCAACTCCACACAGGGGTTGTGAATCACCTCATACTCGCCCCAGCCTGTAATCCGCAGGCGCACGGGATGCTTCTTGCCCTCCGCACAGGGAACCTGCAGCTCAATCTCCACGCCTTGCCATTCCATCGGTATCACGCCTCCAGTATCTGCGTCAGTTCTTCAAAGTAGCGGCTCAGTTCGCGCAGGATGGGGGCGATTTTTTGGTCTGCTGCCGCGCGTTGCTGAAGCCAGCCGCTCTTGATTAGCTCGCGAAAACAGGTGTAGATACTGTCGCCCTTGCGAGCGTTGGCGACCACCTGCGCGCCCTGCAGGAAGCGCTGGGTACGCGCACTCAAGCGCGGGTCGCTCCCCTCCATCCCCGTCAGCAGGCTCTTCATCGTGTTGAACAACACAAACAACTCGTCCTCGCGCAGGCTGGCGTCTACCTGCGCCTTACCATCCAGCACCGCTTCGGGGTCGGGGATTCGGAGCGTGCGCAGATAATCCAGAAAACTCGTCGCCGCCCCCGAACCCACCGCACCCTTGACAAGGTTGATGAACGGCTGCGCATCGCGCGGGGCGGGCTGACCGGGCGTGGGCGCATAGCCGTGCAGCTCGCAGGTCGCCATCAGCGCAATCGCGAAGTCCCAGCTGCGCGGCGAGGCGAAGGCGTATTCGTCTTCGGCGGGTTCGGTGTGCGCCAGCGCGGGGTTGTGCTTGAGGAAGCCTGCCACGAGGTTGCGCCAGAAGACGCTTCGTGCGCGGTGGCGTTCGGGGTCGGTTTCAGGCAGGGTCGCCTCGGCGAAGCCGCTCTCCAGCGACTGGCGGTAGCGCTCGCCGTCGAGGTTCCACTGAATATGCACGAAGCGGTTGGCGAGCGGCGGGCTGAGTTCCCAGCCGACGGCGGCAATCTCTGGGGGGTTCGCCGCGGCGGCGATGCGCACCTCAGGCGGCAGGCTATGCGCCCCCACCTTGCGCTCCAGCACCAGCCGCAACAGCGCCGCCTGTACGGTGGGTGGGGCGGTGGTCAACTCGTCTAAAAACAGGATGCCCCGTCCCGTCTGCTCGAACACCTGCAGCCAGTCGGGTGGGGCGAAGCGCATGCGTCCGTCGTGCAACACGGGCAGCCCGCTGAAGTCGGTCGGGTCGTGCAGGCTGGCAATCATGGTGAACACGGGGAAGCCTTCGCGCTGGAGGCTCTCGATGAAGGTGGACTTGCCTGTGCCCGGTCGCCCCCACACCAGCACTGGCACGCCCCAGTAGCCCTTAGGTGTCGGCGTCGCCAGCGCTAACAGCAGCTCGGTCGCTCCTTCAGCGTAGACTGACATGGTTATACGGCAGATTCGTCGGTTGGGGGGCGAATTCCTGCTGGGTGTTTGGGATTCGGCTTCGATTTTTCGGGGCGGGGAGACGGCTGGAGATGCTTTGTTGCAAGGATGCCCGATGGAATGGAGCGCCGCTTTCTCAGAATCCTGTACGGCTGAAGCCGTTCCTGATACCAATCAGCGCGTCAAACTTCGTAAATCCGCAAGGATACCACTGTGAGTACCTGAACCCCCTCCGTTCGGTTCCCCCTGCTTCGCAAGGGGAACCGAACCGCGCCCCGCGCTGGGGCGTCCAGCCTCGCGGCAACCCCGTTCTCGGTTCCCCTCGCTTGCGCGGGGAACCTGCAGGAGGGGGGCATTTCACGAACTCTGACCGCCCAGTTGGTATAATAAACGAAGCTGACCTGCGTCGGCTGATTTAGCCAGCGAAGGCTGGCTTTGCTTAATAGGAACGGCTTTAGCTGCTCTGTCGCAAGGATAGGGGCGTGAGCGTTCCGAGACCCCTTCCTTCAGGTCTTAGGGAGAGGCTTTTTGACAGGCGTGCCTTCCTGGAACCTGTGCCCTGACGGCTGAAGCCGTTCCTATAAGACGAAGCCGACCTGCGTCGGCTAAAGGAGCCAGCGGAGGCTGGCTTCGTTTCGTAGGAACGGCTTTAGCCGTCGCTCTTTCGGGGGCATCGTGGGTTCCAGAAGGTATCTTTGCAACAGAGCAGCTTTAGCCGTCGCTCTTTCAGGGGTGGCATGAAAAAACCTACCCCTTTGAGGAACCTGAAGGAGGGGGCTCGGATACCTCACGCCCCCGCGAGCGCGTTCCCGATGCGCTCGATGCCCTCCTCGATAAGGGCTTCATGCACGGCGTAGGAGAGCCGAATGTAGCCGGGCGCACAGAAGCCCTCGCCGGGCACGACCGCCACCCGCGCATGCTCCAGCAGGTACTCGGCGAGGTCGGCGGAGGTCTCTATCAGGCGTCCGTTGTAGGTGCGCCCCAGCAGCGCCTGCACATTCGCGAACACATAAAACGCGCCACGCGGACGCCAGCAACAGATTCCAGGGATGCAACTCAGCCCTTCCACCATCCGCTGGCGGCGGGCGTCAAAACGCTGGCGCGCCTGCTCCACCCAGTCGCTGTCGTCCTCCAAGGCAGCCAGCGCCGCATATTGCGCCACCGTGCAGGGGTTGGAGGTCATCTGATCCTGCAACGCCTGAATCGCGCGGGCGATTTCGGTCGGCGCGCCGAGATAGCCAATCCGCCACCCCGTCATCGCGAAACTTTTGGAGACCCCATTAATTGTGATGGTCTGGTTCCACACCTCTTTGCTGAGTGCGCCGATGCTCTCGTGCGTATGCCCGTCGTACACCAGCTTCTCATAGATCTCGTCGGCAATAATCCAGAGCCGATGCGTGAGCGCGAGCGAGGCAATCTCCTTGAGGGTCTTGCGAGGGTAGACCGCACCTGTCGGGTTGCACGGCGTGTTGAGAATAATTGCTTTCGTGCGGGGCGTAATGGCGGCGCGCAGGGCGTCGTAGGTCGGCAGAAAGTCATGGCTCTCGTCCGTCGGCACGAACACGGGCACGCCGCCCATCAAGCGCACCTGCTCTGGATAAGAGACCCAGCACGGCGTCGGGATAATCACCTCGTCGCCGGGGTCTATCAGTGCCATCAGCGTATTGAAGATGGAGTGCTTCGCGCCGCAGGAGACCACAATCTGGCTGGGGTCGTAGCGGAGCTGGTTTTCGCGCCAGAACTTCGCGCTGATGGCTTCCCGCAGGGGCATAATACCGGGCGTGGGCGTGTATTTCGTGTAGCCCGCGTGGATAGCGGTAATTGCGCCCGCTTTGGCGAACTCAGGCGTATCAAAGTCGGGTTCGCCCGCCGTGAAGCTCAGCACATCGATCCCCTGCTGGCGCATCGCCTGGGCACGGGCAGTCAGCGCCAGCGTCGGCGACGGCTGCACCGCGCGCGCCCGTTCCGAAAGCATGCGATTCGTGGAATGCGTCGCCATCGTAGCCCCTCACTTCACTCGCGAAGCAGGTTCACTTCGTCCACATCGATTGTCTCGCGCAGGCGGAAGATGACCGTGATAATGCCCAGCCCGACCGCCACCTCCGCCGCCGCCACGCCCAGCACAAACAGCGCGAAGATGTGCCCTGCGACCTGCTCCTGAACCGTCGGCTGATAGCGGGCAAACGCCAGGAACGCCAGATTCGCCGCGTTCAGCATCAGCTCAATACACATAAACATCACGATGGGGTTGCGCTTGAGCGCCACGCCCACCGCGCCCATCGCGAACAGGAACGCCGAAAGCGTGAGATACGCATTCAGGGGAATCGATTCCATCTCAGGCTACCCTCCTGCGTGCCAGCAGAATCGAGCCAATCACGCCGACGGTGAGCAACACCGCCACAATCAACATCGGGAACGCCCACTGCGTAAACAGCGCCAGCCCTATCGCGCGGGCAGTGCCCACCTCTGGCTCCGCCATCGGAGTGCTGGGCGAGATAATCAGAAACACCTGGCTCACCAGCAACGCAAACAGTCCGACCGCAATCAGCCACGCCAGCGGGCGCCGCAGCTCGCGCTCCTGCGCCACCGCCTCAGGCGAACCCAGGTTCAGCAACATAATCACGAACAAAAACAGCACCATAATCGCGCCCGCGTACACAATCACCTGCAACACGCCCAGAAACTGAGCGGAGAGCGTGAAATAAAGCATCGCAAGGCTGATGAAATTCAGCACCAGCAATAGTGCGCTCCGCACAGGATTGCGATTCGCCACCACGCCGACCGCCGTGGCAATCGCCAGCAACGCCAGCAGGAAAAAGAAGAACCGCTCAAGCATGGGATGCCTCCTTGGGACGATAGGGTTGCGCCTCTTTGACATAAATCAGTTCGCGCACTTCGGGCTTGCGGCGCCCTGTCCAGCCGAGGTAGAAAGCCGCCGCCAGCGCGTACCCCACCAGCGCAGGAACCCAGCCCCACACGAGATAGACCGTCAGCAGCGCCAGGTTCACCAGCCCTGCGGGGATGAGGAACCGCCAGCCCAGGTTCATCAGCTGGTCATAGCGCAGGCGCAGCAGCGTCGCCCGCACCCACACGAACACGAAGAACAGCCCGAACACCTTCGCGACGAACCAGAAGGGCGGCGCCAGCGCACCCGTAAGGGCAGCCAGCACGCTCCAGAACCCGCCTGACGACTCCGCCAGCGCCTGAATGGGAGACACATTAATCGGCGCGAGGTAGCCGCCCAGAAAACAGGTCGCCATAATCCCGCTGATGGCTAAAATCGCGATATACTCGCCCATGAAGAAGGCGGCGAACTTCATGCTGCTATACTCGGTCTGATAGCCCGCCACCAGCTCGCTTTCGGCTTCGGGCAGGTCAAACGGGGCGCGGTTCGTCTCGGCAAGCATGCACACCAGAAACAGCGCCGCGCCCACCAACCCCCACGGCGTGAACACCAGCCAGTTGTGCAGGAAGGGCACAATCCCCCACAGCGGCTCCGCCTGCGCTTCCACCATATCGGTCATGCGCAGGCTGCCCGTGTAAAGAATCGCCGTCGCCAGCGATAAACCCATGCCCAGCTCGTAGCTAATAACCTGCGCGCTGGCACGCAGCCCGCCCAGCAGCGAATATTTGTTGTTCGAAGCCCAGCCCGCCAGCAGCACCCCATACGCCGCCAACGACGACATCGCCAGAAAGTAGAGAATGCCGATATCCACATCGGCAACAGGAGTCAGCAAGCGGTTCGGTCCCCAGGGGATGGTGGCAGCCGCCACCAGCGCGGGAAACAGCGAGAGCGCAGGCGCCAGCGACCAGATGAGACGGTCCGCCTGAGCGGGGATAATCTCTTCCTTGAAAAAGAGCTTCGCCGCGTCCGCCATCGGCTGTAGCAAGCCAAACGGTCCCAAACGGTTCGGTCCAATTCGGTTCTGGAACCATGCCAGCACGCGCCGCTCCAGCCAGATGACCACAGGCAGTGCGCCCAGCAAAAAGCCCAGCAGGATTACTATCCTTAAAAACGCCCAACCCAAGTCTGCGAGTGTCATAGACCCGCAAGATTATACCCGCCGTGCCTACTCGTTCATCTTGTTCACCATGCGAATCAGCTGCACGAACCCTGCCACGGTGCCGAGCAACACCAGAACCAGCGTCCATGTGGGCGAGGTGTTCAGGCGCGAATCCAGCCAGTAGCCCACCAGTCCGCCCAGAATCACGGGACCCGCCAGCGCAAAGCCGATGGAAAACGCCAGACTCATTGCCTTCACGCCCTGCTGAAAACCGGGCGAGGGACCCGACGGCAGCTTCGGGCGCTCGAAATGCACCTCGGGCACTTCAGGCAGCTCAGGGCGCGGAGGCACTTCGGGAACCTCAGGCTCCTCCGACGGCGGCGGTTTCGACAAATCGCTCATGGAGCAATTGTACCGCGCGTTCCACCTCGCTTTCAGGGATGATGCACGAGATGGAGAGTTCCGAGTCGGCGGTCTGCCAGATGGGGATGCCCGCCTGTGTGAGCGTGCGGTGAACTTCCGCAAACACGCCGGGGCGCTGGCTGAACCCCTGCGCAATCAGGGAGACCATCGTACAGCCTTCGGCAATCGTGATGGGGATGGTGCGGAGCCGCTCGCCGCCCAGCCCTGCTTTTTCGAGCATCCCCTGCTGGATTTTGCACAGCTCACTGGGCTGCTCGCCGAACTGAAGCAGGTAGAACACGGGCGGCTCCCCCAGCGGGATGACCAGCCCGTCCAGCGTGGAGCGCACCGTCTGCCAGTGTTCGCGCGGGAAGCCAAAGCCGACCCCCTCTTCATCCACGCCCACGCCCTGCAGGTTCACCCCGATTCGCGCCATCAGGCGATAGAGTTCCAGCTCCAGCTGCGCCTTGTGTTCGGGATAGGGGATGTAAAAGCTCAGGTAGACCAGCTTGCCCGTGTGCGTGATGCCCGTGATGTGGGGCGTGCGCTGGGGGTTCGCAACGACCAGCGTGCCTGGCTCATCGGTGAAGGTGCATTTGACCCACAGGGGGATTCCGTAGTCCATCGCGATTTCGGCAGCGCGGGGATGTAGCACACGCGCGCCCTGATGGGCAATCTCGGCGACTTCAGCGTAAGAGACTTCGCGCAGGGTGGGCGCGTTGGGCACGAAGTCGGGGTCTGCGGTCTTCACACCGTCCACATCGGTGTAGATTTCCACTGCCTCTGCCTGAAGCGCGGCGCCCAGCGCCGCGGCGGTAGTATCTGAGCCGCCGCGCCCCAGTGTGGTAATGGAACCGCGATGGAAAATCCCATCGGGGCGCGTCACGCCTTGAAACCCCGCGACCACAGGAATCCAGCCCTGCTCCAGACAGCGCAGGATGGGCGTCGGGTCTATCTCCAGGATGCGGGCGTTGCCGAACTCGTTATCGGTGATGATTCCCGCCTGATTGCCCGTCAGCGCCACCGAAGCGTAGCCCAGAATCCACAGGGTCTGGGCAAAAATCACGGTGGAGATAATCTCCCCACACGCCATCATCAGGTCTTTCTCGCGAGGGTGAGGCGGCACGGTGGGGTCTAACTGGGTCAGGAAGTCCACTAAGGTGTCGGTGGCATAGGGCGCGCCTCGCCGTCCGATGGCGGAGACCACCACCACAGGCTTGCACCCCGACTCCAGACAGTGAATGACCTTGCGTGCCGCCATCAGGCGGTGTTCGTGCGTGTCCACACTGGTGCCCCCGAATTTCAGCACGCGGATTCGCATCGGTTCACCTCACTGCGGAGAAAGAGTCGTACCAGCGTACCGCCTCGGCGCGCAGGTGGAACGCTTTCCGGATGCGCTTGACGACCTCCTGAGCGCGCTCCGCGCTGATGAGACAGATGAGGCGGTCATGCGCGTCGCTGATTTGCTCAATCGCGACGCCCGCTTCGTTGAGAATCTCGGCAATCTTCGCCAGCACACCGTGCAGCTCGCGCATATTTTGCCCATAGATGGAGATGACCCGCAGGCGCGGCTTCACAGTAATCTGCAGGGGCGCGTTCGAAAGCGCCTGGTGGGTGCGCGCCAGGTCCTCGGCAGGCACAGCAAAACTCAACCCGTTGCGCTGGAGTTTAATCAGCGAGATGCTCAGCCCCGCCTGTGTCAGCAGGTCCAGAATCTGCTGGCGCACCGTGATGGGGTCGGTCTCGCTCTGGGCACGCACGAACAGATAGGCGACTTCGGGGGAGACGACAATCGCGTTCACCCCGCGCTCGCGCTCAAAACTCACCCGCTCGCCCGCAACCGGCACAGCCTCCTCTGGTAGCATCGCAGGGGATAGTATACCCCCTTATTGGGCGCTCCCTACCGAATTTCGAAGTTCACCTCTAAAGCAGTCATTAGCAGCTCCGTGTCGTAGGTAGCGACTTGAGTGGAGCCGTCCCCGCGGTCAAGCCGATACACACGCAGGGCTTCGGGTTGCTCTTTCTGGAAGAATTCTGCCGCCGTTGCAATGCACTCGTAGCTATGGGTCGTGGCGACCACCTGAGTGTCCTGCTCCGTGGCGAGTGAGGCGACAATCTGCCAGAGGTTGGGCAGTGCGGAGTAGTGCAACCCACTTTCTATTTCATCGATTAGCAGAATTCCCTGAGGCAGGTGGGCAATACTCAGCACAATCTGAAGCAAGCGTATCATCCCCTCGCCCATCAGCATCACGGGCATTAACTTGTCAAGACCTACATCCGAGGCGTTCGAGAAGGCGCGGCAACTCGGCTTCAAAGAAGCGCGCTCCATCCAATATAGCCTGAAGCTGGCACAGTGGCTGGAGCAGGGGCGCAAAGGCTATTGAGCCTTATTTGCGTGCGGGCGACCAGCGCGGGCTAATATGGTCGCCCGACTCGGTGCGCGGTTTCAAGTCGGTGCCGTCGATGCGCACGGTGTAAATTTGCCGTGCCCCCACCGAACCCATCGCAAACACCAGCTGCTGCCCGTCGGGCGCCCACGACGGCTCGTAGACCTCCCCTGCCACAATCTCGGTAGGCGGACCGCCCGCTTCGGGAACAGTGTATAACCCCTTGCGCACCAGCGTGCCGTCGGGCTTGCGCTCCACCAGCACAAACGCAATTCGCGCTCCATCGGGCGACCATGCCACTTCGATCGCGCCCTGCCGATTCGTGGGGTCAAGCCAGAGGGGTTGCACCTGTGGCTCCCGGATACCGTTGCTGAAGTCAAAGCGCAGAATCGCGCCCATCGGCTTCAGCTCGTCAGGAGAAGTGGTGGGCAACGGCACGGCGACTCCGCTCACCACCAGCTGGGGCTTATCGGGCGCCCAGTCGATATCCACCTGCGCACCTGTCAGCAGCACGGGCAGGGTGAACTGCTCCCGCCCCAGCGTAAGGTCCTGAATCACCGCCTGCTCGCCCTCGTCGATGCGTTGCACGGCGGCGATCAGGGTCTCACTATAGCGTCGGGCGTATCGGAATGCCACCTGCCCAAACTGCTCACGAACCTGGGTCATTTGCGATGCCAGCGGGATGAGCTGGGTGGCGTGTGTGCCCTTCGCGTCCACCTCCGTGACCAACCCCTGCGCAATATGCAGGATATGTTCGCCATCCTTATCGTAAATCGGCGCCTGCTTCGCACCCCCGCCGATGGTGAGCTGCATCAGCCCCTTGCCGTCGGGGTCTATCGTCCAGAGCTGGTAGACCTGATCGCGCCGATTGGACGAGAAAACAATCTTTTTCCCGTCGGGCGCCCACGCAGGCGACTGGTCGTCATAGTTATCCTGCGTGAGCAGCAGCGATTGCCCATCGGGCTTGAGCATCAGCAGGTCGCCGTTGCCCTCTTCGTTGAGTTTGACGCACACAATCCAGTCAACCGTGGAGGGCTTGAAGGGGCGGATATCGATGCGCCCCCATGGCTGGGAGCGTATCAGTGCCAGCACGGCGACCAGTATCACGGCAAACAACAAGCCCAGCAGGGTTCGTTCGCGGCGTGTCATGGCTGCTCCGAAGGGGTTTCGTAGAGGATCATCCATGCGACCATCGCGGCGGGCACTTCAGCGTTCGTGGCGATGCGCTCAATTACACGGTTCAGCTGGCGCTCATCCTGTTCGGTTTCAAGGGGGAGTCTGGTGAGCGCCTCGCGCACCATCTGCACCACTTCCTGCAGGTAGCGGGCGCGGTTGATTGCCAGACTGCGCCCCGTAACCTCGGCAAACTTGCGCCCTACCTGCTCGTAGAGGGAATCCCATGTGGTATAGGCGCGGGTCACCTGCGTCTGCTTGCGAGCGGTCTGCTCCGCCAGTTTGCGCAGCTCCTCCTGCTTGCGTAGATGGAGTTGCCAGTCGGCGAGGGTCGTGCCTTCAATAATAATCAGGTTCGGGTGAAATCCGTAGGCTTCCGCAAGGTACTGCTCAATCCAGCGCCTCACATTCGGGGCGTTCACATGCCCCGCGAGCTGATACTCTTCGTGGGGCAGCCCCAGCACCACCGTGTCGCCCTCTATGGTAACGGGCATCAGGGCGTCCAGTGCGCGATAAAGCGTGCGCCCCGTGACCTGTTGTTTGACCTTCTCCCGAATGAGGTTCCAGACCTCCATCATTTCATTTTTCATCCCGACCGCCTCCAGTGCAGGCGTGGAGTCAATAAAAAATCGCCCATTCGTGGGCGTCGCCCGCCTGAACTTGATACCTGATTGACGGGCATAGTATACCCTTTCGGGGGAAATTCGAGCGAAATTGGGGGAAAATTGCCCCCTCAGATGGGAACTTAACAGGGAACATCTTCGTATTCCTGAGTGGAAGGTACTCAAGAGACCTTCCAGAACAAAACTCATCAAGGAGGTGTAAGGCTATGCGAGCGCTGGTACGACGCGAGCCGGAGCAGACGATTACAGCGTGGAATCCGTTCCGTGAGCTGGAGCGAATGCGCCGTGAGATGGATGAGCTGTTCGGTCGGTTGTTCGACCTGCGTCCGAGCATGGATGGCGAGCGCTTTGACTTCTCGCCCGCGCTGGATGTGTACGAGACGCCTGAGGAGTTCGTGCTGTTCGTGACGGCTCCGGGTGTGAAAGAGGGCGACATGCAGGTGGAAATTGCGGATGGCACCATCACCATCTCGGGCGAGCGTAAACCGCTGATCGAGGGCGAGAATGTAACCCCGCACTACATTAGCCGACTGGGCGGCTACGGCAAGTTCACCGTTTCCTACACCGTGCCCACACCGATTGACGAGAACAAGGTGAAGGCGGTCTACCGCAACGGGATTCTGGAGATTCGCTTGCCGAAAGCCGAGTCGGCGAAGCCGAAGACCGTGAAGGTGCAGGTCGAGAAATAACCGACCGCACGCTCCCAAGCCCGCCCGCTCTGGGCGGGCTTTAAGTTTATCTGGAGGACAGTTATGAAAAGCGCGCGACTTTACGAGTACGGTCAGCCGTTTCGGATTGAAGAGGTTCCGACCCCTGCGATTGGCGAGGGCGAGGTGCTGGTGAAGATTGAGGGTGCAGGATTCTGCCATAGCGACCTGCATCTCATGGAGGGCGAAATTCGCATCTTGCCGAAACTGCCCCACACGCTGGGGCACGAGAATGCGGGTGTTGTGGCGCAGGTAGGGCGCGGCGTGAAAGCGGTGAAAGAGGGCGACCCGGTGGTGGTCTACGGTGGCTGGGGCTGCGGCTACTGCCGATGGTGCATCACGGGGCACGAGCAGCTCTGCATCGAGCCGAAATGGGTCGGCTTGTCGGAGTATGAGGGCGGCTATGCGGAATACCTGCGTGTGCCGCGCGAGCGGTATCTGATCAAACTGGAGCATCTCCAGCCACGCGAGGCAGCGCCTCTGACGGACGCCGCGCTCACGCCGTATCGCGCCATCAAGCGAGCGCTACCCCACCTCGTGCCCGACAGCTGGGCGCTGGTGATTGGCGTCGGCGGGCTGGGGCAGTACGGAATCAAACTCCTGCGCTTGCTCACAGGCGTGGGGATTGTGGCGGTAGACATCAACGATGAGCGGCTGGAACTGGCGCGCCAGTACGGCGCCGATAGAACCTACAATAGCACGCGCCATCCCGAGCTGGCAAAAGAGCTGTTAGACCTCACACGCGGGCAGGGCTTCATGGCGTGCTTCGACTTCGTGGGGACCGACGAGACCCTTGCGCTTTGTATCAGCCTCTGCGCCAGCGAGGGCAAAGTCTCGCAAATAGGGCTGGCAGGTGGAACCGCGCGCATCAAACCGCTGGAAAACAGCCGATTCGAGGTGCTTTTCGAAGCCACCCTGTGGGGCAATATTCAGGAGCTGCGTGAGGTGGTTGCCTTAGCCGAGAGCGGTCGGCTCACCCCCATTGCGATGGAGTTTTATCCGCTGGAGCAGATTAACGAGGTGGCGCAAAAACTCAAGGCGGGGCAAATCAAAGGGCGCGCGGTGATAGTGCCGTAGGGAGTATCCCATCAGGTATACTCTCCCCTACCGATGACACTGAGGCGCCGACAGTTCGGTTTTGAGACGCGTATGCTCCACGCGGGGCATGTGCCTGACCCCTACACAGGCTCCCGCGCGGTACCGATTTATCAGACCACCTCGTATGTGTTTTACGACCCCGACTACGCCGCGCAACTGTTCGAACTGAAGCAGTACGGCAACATCTACACACGCATCAACAATCCCACGAACGCCGTGCTGGAGGAACGGGTGGCATCGCTGGAGGGGGGCACGGGCGCGGTGGCGACCGCCAGCGGTATGGCAGCTCAATTCTTGACCTTCATCACGCTGCTGGAGCCGGGCGACGAGATTGTCGCCTCCAGCCACCTCTACGGCGGCACGGTAACCCAGTTCGTCCATACCTTCAAAAAGCTGGGGATTAAGGTTCACTGGGTAGACCCGCGCGATTTTTCCGCATGGGAGCGCGCCATCACCCCCAAAACGCGCGCCCTCTACGGAGAAACGATTGGCAACCCCAGCGGCAGTATTCTGGACATCGAGCGCCTTGCGGAACTGGCGAACGCCCACCGCATCCCGCTGATTGTGGACAACACCTTCGCCACGCCCTACCTCTGCCGCCCGATTGAATGGGGCGCCACGATTGTGCTCCACTCAGCGACCAAGTTCCTGGGCGGACATGGCACCTCTATAGGCGGCATTATTGTAGAGTCGGGCAAGTTTGACTACAGCCACTACCCCACGATTGCCGACCCCTCGCCCGCCTATCACAATCTCAAGTTTTACGAGACCTTCGGGCACTACGGCTTCCTGATGAAGGTGCGTGCGGAAGCCCTGCGGGATGTCGGCGCGTGTATGTCGCCGTTTAATGCGTTTCTGATCCTGCAGGGGATCGAGACGCTCTCGGTGCGCATGGAGCGCCATGTGCAGAACGCGCTGGGGGTCGCCCAGTTCCTGAAGGCGCATCCAAAGGTGGCATGGGTTGCCTACGCGGGCTTACCCGACCATCCCGATTACGAACTTGCAAAGAAGTATCTACCCAAAGGTCCGGGCGCGGTCTTCTCGTTCGGAATCAAGGCGAACGGCTTGGACCCCCGCGAGGCAGGCAAGCGCTTCATTCAGAACCTGCAGATTTTCTCCCATCTGGCGAATGTGGGCGATGTGCGAAGCCTCGTGATTCATCCCGCCTCCACCACCCACCAGCAACTCTCCGACGAGGAGCTGCGTCAGGCAGGGATTGCGCCCGAAATGATTCGGCTCTCTATTGGGCTGGAAACGCTGGACGACCTGCTGTGGGACTTAGACCAGGCGCTCTGGGCAGTTGATAGGGAGAAATAACGATGGAACCGCTGGCTTGTGAAATCACGCTCAACTCGGTGCTGCCGCCCGAACTGCGGGCGAAGTATCAGGACCCGGACACCATCCGTGAGGTGTTGCACCGGGCGCGCACGATTGCGATGGTGGGACTCTCGTCTGACCGCTACAAGGCGAGCAACATGGTCGCCGCCTACCTGCAGTACGAGGGCTACCGGATTATTCCCGTCAACCCCACCGCGACCGAGATTCTGGGCGAGCGCTGCTATCCTGACCTGCTCAGCATCCCCGACCCGATTGATGTGGTGGATGTCTTTCGCCCCGCGCGGGAGGCAATCAGCATCGTGGAGCAGGCGATTCAGAAGGGCGCGTGGTGTGTGTGGTTCCAGCTGCGCATTGTGAACCTTGAGGCGGCGGCGCTGGCAGAAAAAGCGGGCTTGATTGTGATTATGGATCGGTGTATCAAGATGGAACACGGACGGTTTGGGGGCGGACTCCACTGGATGGGCATGAACACCGAAATCATCTCCGCGCGACGCATGCGTCGGATGTTCTGAAGGAGCCGGTGCCGATGACTCTGAGCGACCTGCAAGCCATCGGGGCGGTACTGCAAGGGCACTTTTTGCTCACTTCGGGCAGGCACAGCGAAGTCTATTTTGAAAAGTTTCGTTTACTGGAACGCCCCGCGCTTCTGGGTCAGGCAGTCGCGCAGATGCTGGCGCAGCTGGGGGCGGTAGAAGTGGCGGCGGTGGTGGGTCCCACGCTGGGCGGTGTGCTGGTTGCCTACGAGACGGCGCGGCAGCTGGGCGTGCCTGCGCTCTACGCCGAGCGCGAGGGAGAGACACGGGCGTTTCGGAGGGGCTATCCGCTGCCATCGGGCGCGCCCGTGCTATTGGTGGACGATGTGTTGACCACGGGCACCTCCCTGCGCGAGGTGCTGGTCTTGCTGGAGCGGGTGCGTGCGCGTCCTGTAGCAATCGGCGTGCTGATAGACCGCTCCGAGACGCCTCCGGATTTCGGCTTGCCCCTCGTGTCGGCGCTCCGCCTGCCCGCACAGACCTACGATCCTGCGGAATGTCCCTTATGTCGGCAGGGGATTCCCCTTCAGAAGCGTGGGAGTCGCTAAAAAGACTGACCCCCTGCGTTTGCCCGCAGGGGGTAAGTAAGCAGTGCTTTCAGTCGGCTGTGTCAGTCCTCGCCCTGTGCTTTGGTGAAGCCCGGCGCGCCGTCGAACTCCTGCAGTTTTTCGATATGCATCCAGCGGAAGCGCGACGCCACGCGCTGTACCAGATCGAGAATCTGGGCATCGCTCGCGTCGCCCTGCGCATCGCGGAGCATGAAGCGGCACCGATAGTGGTCCACCACATCGGTAATCGCGCCAGTGGGCGGGTAGACCTTCGTGCCGCGGTTGGAGACCATCTTGAGGTAGAAGGGCGACTCTTCCACCAGCGCTTCCAGCGCCTTGCCCAGCGGTTCGGGCATCAGGTCGGTCTCCACGAACACATCGACGCCCACCACACGCCGCGTGCTGGGACGCACCCGCACAGGGTCGGCAGGCACCTGCGGCAGCCGAATCGGGCGATACTCGCGCACGAACGCCGTGCTGGGCTTCTTGCCCAGATTCGCGATAATCGCATCGGTGTATTCGGTGGTGGAGCTGCCCTTGTCGTAGCCCACCACATCGCCCGTGCGCACCTTGCCCTCTTCCAGCGTGTAGAGAATCGCGTTCTCAATCGTGGCAGCCGCCTCGAACTCTTCGAGGTAGCGCAACATCATCACCGCCGAGAGAATCACCGCGGTGGGGTTAATCACATTCTTGCCCGCGTACTTCGGCGCGGAGCCATGCACCGCCTCGAAGATAGCCACCTCATTCCCGATATTCGCCGACGGCGCGAAGCCCAGCCCGCCCACAAGCGCCGAGGTCAGGTCGCTGATGATGTCGCCGTTCATGTTGGTGGTGACAATCACCTCGAACTGTTCGGGGCGCTTGACCAGCTGGTGGGCGCAGTTGTCAATAATGATGTGGTTCGCCTCAATATCGGGATATTCGGGGGCAATCTCTTCGAAGGTGCGCTTCAGCATCCCCTCAGCGAACTTCATGATGTTGGCTTTGGTGGCGCAGTGAACCTTTTTGCGCCCCTCGGCGCGCGCCAGCTCAAACGCGAAGCGCACTATCTTCTCGCACCCCTTGCGCGAGATGAGCTTGAGCGTTTGCGCCACGCCAGGGGTCTGCATATGCTCGATACCTGCATAGAGGTCTTCCACATTCTCGCGCACCACCACGAGGTCAATCCCGCGTCCGCTGTAAGGGGTGGGCACATTCGGGAACTCGCGCACGGGGCGCACATTCGCGTAGGTCTCAAACAGCTTGCGCAGGGTCACATTCGCGCTCTTCTCGCCATAGCCCACTGGAGTCTCCAGCGGACCTTTCAGCACCACGCGCGTCTTGCGAATCGACTCGATGGTTTCCTGTGGTACGCCCGATTCAATTCCTTTTTTGAAAACGCTGGCGCCTGCCTCGCGCACTTCCCACTCCAGCGGGGCGCCCACCGCCTCCAGAATTCGTAACGCCGATTGAATACACTCTGGACCAATCCCGTCGCCCGGGATGACCGTAATCAGTTTCTTACCGCTCTCTGTAATGTACGCCATCGTTCGTATCCTCCATCCATCCGAGAGTATACCCGCTGATGGGGTATACTCTGGCGGTATGTTTGAGAGCCTGACGGACAAGCTGCAGGGCATCTTCAGCCGCATTCGGGGGAAGGGGCGCTTAGACGAGAAGACCGTAGACGAGGTGCTTCGCGAAATCCGCCTGGCGTTGCTGGAGGCGGATGTTAATTTTCGGGTGGTGAAGGAGTTTATTGCGCGGGTGCGTGAGAAGGCGGTCGGCGACGAGGTGCTGAAGAGCCTGACGCCCGACCAGCATGTGGTGCGCATCGTGCGCGACGAGTTGATTGCGCTTCTGGGGGGCGAGGCGGAGCCGATTCGCTGGGCGTCGTCGCCGCCCACCGTGTTCATGCTCTGTGGCTTGCAGGGGTCGGGTAAGACCACCACCTGCGCGAAGCTGGCGCGCTGGGCGCGCTCGCAGGGGCGCAAACCGATGATGGCAGCGTGCGACCTCCAGCGCCCTGCCGCCATCAAGCAGCTGGAGGTGCTGGGCGAGCAGGTAGGCGTCTATGTCCACACGCCCGAAAAGGCTGGGGCGAGCGACCCGGTGAGCGTCGCGCGCTCCGCCTACGCCTATGCCCGCGCCAACGGCTACGATGTGCTGATTCTGGACACCGCAGGACGCCTGCAGATTGATGAACCCCTGATGCAGGAACTGCAACAGATGCGCGACGCCCTCCAGCCCCACGAGATTCTGCTGGTCGTGGACGCCACCACGGGGCAAGAGGCGGTCAATGTGGCGCAGGCGTTCAACGAACGACTGGAGCTGACAGGGGTCATTCTCACCAAGATGGACGGCGATGCGCGTGGCGGCGCGGCGCTCTCGCTCAAAGCCGTGATGGGCAAGCCCGTGCGCTTTATTGGCGTCGGCGAGCGCACCGACGCCCTCGAGCCGTTCTACCCCGACCGCATCGCCAGCCGCATCCTCGGCATGGGTGATGTGCTGTCGCTGATTGAGCGCGTGGAGCAGACCATGCAGGAAGAGGAAGCCAAGCGCATGGAGAAAAAACTGCGCGAGGCGTCCTTTGACTTCGAAGATATGCTCATGCAGATGCAACAGATTCGGCGCATGGGTCCATTCGAGCAGTTGTTGAAGCTTTTGCCTGGCTACAATCAGCTCAAGCAACAGCTGGGCGAGATGGCGATAGACGACCGCGCCCTCAAACGCGCCGAAGCGATTATTCTTTCTATGACCCCGCAGGAGCGCCGCCATCCTGAAATCATCAACTACAGTCGCAAAGCGCGAATCGCCCGCGGCAGCGGCACCAAAATCGAAGAGGTCTCCGCGCTCATCAATCAGCTGATGGAAATGCGCAAGCTCATGAAACAACTCAACAAGTACCAGCAAACGATGCAGAAACGCGGCAAATGGTTCCGCATGGGGCGCGGGCGGTAGGATTCCGGAGAGGCGCTCACTCTACTACACGAATATGCGGCGGTGGAATAAACAATTTGGGGTGACCCGGAACCAAATCGGGGTTTGGAGGTCTCAAAGTGCCCTTGAAATACCGGCTTTTGGGAAACACGCCTGAGAAGTAAACAGGTCTAATGAAATAGGGGTGTAGCGACATGAGCGACGCTCGCCGGTTGATCGAGTTTGTGTCGCGCCACATGCAGGAGCATCCATACTATGCGCCTCAGCGAAGGGTGCTGTCGGAGCCTTCCGTCTCAAATTTTGAGGCTATCCCGCGGGCTCTTCCCGAAAGCGCTACGCTCGACACTCTGCACAGCATGTGGCGCTCGCACAGGTATGGGGTTCGTAGAGCCGCTCTCTATGGGCTGATAAGCCGATTTCCAGATGAGAGCATCACCCACCAGGCGGTTCAAGAGGTCCTTACCACGGACCCCCTGCTGGGGAATGATGCGCTCTACTGGATTCTCAGTTCCCGTGCGAGACCGTTGATTCCGCTGATTGCGGATTTGCTGTGGAGCGGTCGGATTCTGGACTGTGATCGCAGCACGGTGCTGGAAATCCTGTTGCAGATGGAGTACGACTTTCGCCCGTATGAAAAGAGGTTGCTCCAATGGGCATCAACGACACCGACCTTTGAAGATATCACTCCCTTCGTGGCGACGGCAATCCTGCTCGGGCTTGGCGCACCTTCTGCGAAGCGGCTTTTAGACCGTTTACTGAACTCTCAAGACCTGTATCTCGTTGAGTTGGGGCTTCGCGTGCTGGGGGACTACGCGATAACTCCTCAGACCATAGACGCGCTTGTGGGCTTTGTATCCCGACTGCGCCCGGATGCCGAAGCGATTGCGTGCCTGTTCCGATCTATTGAAATCCTTGCAACAGTGCCGTTGCCTGAGAAAGTGCTGAATCAGTTATGCCGTGTGCTGGAACGGTGGTCTCAAGCGGACCGCTCAGGTCGTTTCAGAAAAGCGCTGGATTACTTCTACAGGGCTTATCTAAGCGAACGAGGCTACCCCTTGGGCGACGGGATATTCGTTCGGGGAAGCCGTGAGCCAGCTGCGGAGAATAGGGCGTACTTGCTTTCCTACGTACAGAGGTTGCTTGATAGATAGCGGCGCTTTGCTGCTACTCTCACAAGCAACATAGGGTCAGGTCGAGTTTCATCAACCGCGTGACAGCCTGACCGAGTCGTACAAGGAGGACGGTGGTGCATGGGCGATATGGGAGCAGTTCTGGGGCAGGAGCGGATGTAGCACTTGTAGCGATGGGCGAGGTTTGTGTTGCGGAGACGACCGGGCAGGATGAATCCAAATGTTACTACAGATAAGCCGATTGGGTATTTGAAGTGCATGAAAAATTGCACGGCTATATGTATGATGTCGCCGCCTAGCTGGAAGCCAAAACCTGTTATCCCTATCGATAGGGTATAGTTATCCTATGTTTGACCCGACCCCGCAGGAAATGCTGGAGCTGCAGGAACAAATGGCGCAGGTCTATCGCTCGGAAGAGCGATGGGAGGCGCTTTATGAAACGATTCATTTCATACTAAGCATATTAAGATGGTTTCCAGATATCGTTGACGACACTGAAGAAAAGGTGAAAAAATACAAAGAGGAAATTCGTAAATTAGAAAGCATACTTTTTAATAAGTTGTTTGATAGTGAAAGATTACTAACTACTAAAGTAGATTTTTTAAAGTCGGAAATAAATGAACTGTTTGAACAAGAAACTGATGCCGAAAAAATAAAATCAGAAATGCGCAAGCTTTTGATAATGGGGCGTGCCGTTCCTGAAAGCCTGAACGATCTTGCTTTCATTATGCACTTTGAGAACACGGAAACGGCACTTCAGCTGTGGGAAGCTCATATAAGAGCTGCCTGGTGCTATGCTGCCATCTACAGCTCGGGCTTGTATCGCCCTCCCTTTTCGGTAGTGACCTGCCGCATTCCTGAATGGCTTATGGAGTTTTGGGACAGTGCAACACCTCAACAACGGTACAGAATCGTGGACGGGTTGCTGTTAATCAGCGAGTTGGGAGAGCGGTTTGATAGATGGATTGCCCTGGAGGCGCGTGTTGAGTGGCTACGGGTGGTATGCCGATGGCTGCTATGGCGTGGGCGCTGGCGTTCCGCGAAGCGCCTTCAAAGGCTGACTCAACACATCCGAGAGCGAGAAGCAGGGTGGCAGCGCAGGGGATTCAGCAATATCACATGGCTTTTGCCTGTATTGGAATCTGAATCGAGCGGCAGCGGATCTTCACAATTAACAGCTCAAACAAATGACACAGATGATTGAACAGCAGGAGTAGATAGATGGCAGTCGGCAGTGGGCGGAGCGGGATGACGCGGTGAACGGCAGGCATCGGGATGTGTATGGGTATGACCCTGTGTCGGGGCGGTTGACGCAGGTGGGGGATGCGATAACCGGTGTAGTGAACCACTTTGCATGGAACCCTGAAGGCACGCTGGCGCGGTGGAGCAATAATCAGCCGAACAGTTATGCACAGGTGTTCGGGTATGATGAGGAGGGTCGTCTGACGCGGATTGAGCGGAATGGGAGTGGGACTGTGAAGGTGGCGTATGAGTATGAGTCCAATAATGGATGAGTCAAAAGAAAGCGGATTGAAGTTAGGAGGATGAGGCATGCAGTACTCACGGAACAGCGATAATGATCAGGCAAAGGTGTTTCAGGCTCTTGCCAAGGATTACTTGGAGATACTGGCGACAGCGCGCTCGGTACGGCTTCTACCGCAACATGGGTGTGTTGTCGCCCTCGTGCGCAAAACGGCGGCGGCTCGCGCAGGCGAACCCGTCTATCAGGATCCAGGCAATGTCTATGTGGTTGTTCTGGAAGCCCCGCCCAACCACCCTGCGAAACGCCTCTGGCAACAGCTCGTCGGGCACGGCTGTGGAGGAAAACTGGTTGTGCGCGATTTGAACCGTGATGGCAAGGATGAAATCTTCTACTGGGTGGATGGGCAATCTTGTACGATGGGGGTTCTCCTGTTTGATAGCCCCAGCAAGGCGCGCTGGCTGTATCGCAATCAAGGGCGATTTCAGGCGGAGGTTCGGGATGTGAACCGCGATGGCATCTGGGAGGTGGTGGAATCGCTCCTGACGATTCAGCTGGAAGAGCCGTACTACACCCGTATCGCTTCGCAACGCTGTGTGTTTGCACGGCGAGTATGGAAATGGGACAGGAGCCAGAAGGTGTATCGGCTCTGGAAGGTGGAGCCTGACTGGGAGTCTCAGCGACGCCTGAGTCGGGAGGAGCTGCGGCACACGCCGGGTGCGAAGGAGATTTTGAGGGAGTAAAACGGGAAGGTCGCAGTCAGGCAAGAGTGGAGGATTACCTGCCTGCTGGGAACGCGCCGGGGTATAGTGAGAACTGGCGGTTTGTGCCCAGTGGGGGTACTTTGCTGATGATGACGCAAGCGGGTGAGCCGTGGGGTTATTATCCGCAGGACAGCAACGGTCTGGCGGTGCAGAGTGCGCTTGCCGAGCCGTGTGCGTGTCCTGTGTTTGTGCCGACGCAGGTAGCCGTGTGTTCCCCACTGGTGGATGGGGGTGTGGAGAAGACAATCAAGATGATAGTACGCTAAAGGACTGTGTTATGAAATGCCGCAAAAAACGGTTGGCAAGGGACTTTTGGAAATGTTTTGCCGAGTGTATTGGAACAAAGATCGGGGAGAAAGTCGTCGACGATATTATTGGAAATCTATGCGAAAAAAACTTCTGTAGAGTTTTTAGCAACCTTCCACAGTGCAAAAAAGGGAATCCATGCGATATCCACAATCCCGATCTGGTAGATTGCCAGAATTGTTGTGATATAAAATGGGCTTGCTGTGTAGCTAATATAAAGCCGCGCATTGGACCCGGACCTTGGTTTGACTGGAACAGGTGCTATGCAGAGCGCATTCACTGCTACGCAAACTGTAATTAACAATAAATGAGGAGAAAGTTATGCGTATCTTCGCTATAGGGTCTCTGATTGCTCTTGTGATTCTGAGTGCGTGTAAGAATGATTCTCGCCCACCCTCTCAAGCGTGGCATCGTCCGAAGCTAAGCCAGATATTAGCAATCAATCATGTTGAGTCTCCTGATAAAGCACTGGAGCTGCTTGGTAGGGAACTTCAACACCCCAACTGGTTAGCACCTGACCCTGCCACACTGAGAGCAGTCGCATCCAAGCTGGAACAGGTTTGTGCTGAGAAAAAATATCCTGAGCACGCAGTAGAAATAGCCTGGCAATTCTTCGAGCGGGCGGCAACTGCAAAGGTCGATGAGGATGAGGTTGTATATTTTCTGAGTCTTCGAGCGGTATGGGAACAACTTAAAGATACTTTGCACAGGCAAGAGGGGCGTCGGGATGTTTTTGCTCGTGTAGATCAACTTTTTCAAGAAGCAGAGACAGAGCTGAAAGCGATGAGACGCGGGAGTGGCGCGGTTGCGGACTACAAGTATGTAGTGCAGAGTAACAAATACGCACGCGAACAGCTGTCTGCACTGCGCGAGATAATCCTGCGCCAATAAGTTTGCGGTGCCAACGAATGGGCGACAAATACTTAGAGAATGCAAAGCGATGGTATGACCAATGGGATAAAATGCTGAGTTCCTTTTGTGATAAAGGACTCATCGGGGGATTTGTAGCCTGTATGAGTATTTGTACGGGTACTGCAGTTGGCACAGGCGTTGTAGGTTGTTTAGCCCTATGGGGAGCGCTGACAGTCTATGGTTTACTCATATGCTTGCAACTTCGTGACCAATTGATATCTATTCGCTTGGTCGACTACTGTGAGCAAAAAGAGCGAAACTGCATTGAACGATGTCCGCGTCCGAAACCAGGCAGTATAGGAAAATGTAAGTCGCAAACGCAAATAGTTGATCGGTGTGAGTTGGAACGGGTATACTAAGTGCCATCGCAGTACCATTTCGACACAGGGGGTCTATGGACTGCGGATGCGCAGCTTCCGCGCTGTCTTCCCCACGCTGAAGCTGCACTTCAGCGCTCCATACTCGCGGTGCTGAAAATAAAGTGCAAAGGCGCTTAGGTTTTCAACGGCTTTCGGGCGGGCGCATTAGCAACCGCTATGTGTCATGACTGCTGCAGAAAGACGGTAGAATATTACGGCTGGCTTGCAGGGAAGGAAACAGACTGTCACAATCTGTGTGGTGTTCATGACCCTGACTTGTGGTTTCAATCCGTGATGGGGGTGGTTCGAACGACAACGGTTGGACTGTGGAGAAATGGCGCAGAACGAACAGGGTACTTCAAAACCTCATCAGGCGGAGTGCCAAAGCGACTGAAGTGGCGATTGTCCGTTCGCCGCGGCATGAGGGGAGCTCCCGTGGTGGCTGGGGATAATCTTTTTATTTCTTCCCAGCGTGAATTGCCGAGCCGCCGAGGAGGATACCTCTACCGCATCTCTCTGAAGACGCGCTCTGTCCACCGATTCCGTGGGACAGGTTACTATGAGCCTTCCATCAGTGGGGAGAGAGTAGTTATCTGCCGTGCGGAAAGCGGAGGGGACAACCGACTGGTCTGTCTCGACTGGAGGCGCAACGCCGAGGTGTGGCAATCGGATGGCTTGTCTGGATTTGTCATGTCACCCCTGATTGTTGGGGATTGGGTTTTTATCGCGGATTTCAACTCAGTGAGGGCTTTTCGCCTTGCTTCTGGCAAACCTGTGTGGCAGACAACGACAGGCGCGGTTGCAAGCGGACCTTGTCAGTCTGCAACCACATTGATTGTCAATACGATTAGAGAGGGACTCTTTGCTTATGTCGCCGCAACAGGGCGTCTCAAATGGCGTACAGTACCTCCTCATGCAGAGGAGAGCTATGCCACCCCTTGCATCTGTCGCGATAGGGTCATTGTGGTTTCCAAAAGCCGTGTCGCATCGGAGGGGCATGTGTCCGCATTTCGCCTTGAAGATGGGCAACGTCTGTGGAGCCAAATCCTGCCTGATTTAGGCGACGCCTCTCCCGCATGTGACGGAAGGCGAATCTTTACAGTGGGGTTACAGGGCACAGTTTCCTGTCTCGATATTCAGGATGGCAGAGTACTTTGGGCTTCATGTCTGCAGGCAGGAAGCAGCTGTTCCCCGTCCGTTGCAGGGGCTTCGTTGTACATCGGTGATAACGACGGCTGGCTTTACACTCTTGACACGCGTACGGGGAGGGTTCGCTGGCGCTATCGCACAGGAGACGCTGTGTTCGGAAGTCCGTGGGTTGTGAGCAATCAGGTAATTTTTGCCAGCAGTGATGGATATTTGTATTGTTTTGACTTGTGATTGTGGGGAATATTAGCAGGAGTATCGGCAAGTGTGTCGTATTGGATGCGGGGGTGTGGCGATGCGGGTGTATCAGCGAGAAATAGGCGGTGAAACTTGTGCGAGTGTGGAGGAGTACCAATCCTGGTGTCCACGACCTGCTCCAGGAAGCGATAGCGCTCTCGACGAAAAGGCGAATTTTGATGGCGTCAACTGCGCGGTTGTCGTTCGCGAAAAGAGGCGTTATTTCGACCCGACCGTTTCGAATAATGATTGGCTTGAGTGTCAGTGATGTTGTCATCAGCAAGGGTACAGAAGATGGCACTGAGACACCGCTTTCTGGCAGCAGGAGGTTTTTTGGTGGTGCTTGGTTTTGTTGGGGCGATGATTCTCCGACTCGCCTCGCTTGACCTAATCCTTGAACACTATAATGAAGCGATACAGGACAACCAGGCAAGGTTTGAGTTATTCTGGACCTCTCGAACGATTGGGGAAATACTTTCCCTTTATCCCAGAATTGAGCAATGGCGTATAATACGCGGTCAGCAAGTAAGTAATCAGTATGCAGTATCGCTTGCATGTTTTGAAGATAGCAAACAACCGCTTCGCCTTCTGCTGTGGCTCAACCGTGACTCGCGTGTGGTGAGGTATTTGTGGATAGCGGGTGGGCGAACGAAATCCTCCGTTTCCTTCTCTCTACCTCCTGTCCTGCTGGAGGCTCCGCTCTCGACTGTAAAGCGCGACATTGGACCGCAGTTTACTCCGTGCGGCTTTGCTGAACTGTACGATGTTGTCAAACGGGGGAACCGCTGGGAGGTGAGAAGGGGCTGTTTCCTCAAAGAGCATGCTGTGGGAAAGTATTTCTATTGTGAACCACGCCTGGTTCAGGAAAATGACCCTCGGCTCTCTTTATCCCTTTGGTTTTTCTGGGAAACGGACGGCACTGGACGCATTATAGGTCGCGGAGTTCACGGTTCATGGTAAAATTGTAACAAGCGCGTTTCACATAGGGGGGTACTTTGCTGATGATGGGTTCATCGGGCGCCCCGTGGGGTTATTATCCGCAGGACAGCAACGGGCTGGCAGTGCAGAGCAAGGATACCGAAAGGGCGAGGAGGTAATCGGGATGCAATCCGAATGGCTGATTGAGGAAGAGCTGATAGAGTGGCTCGACAGGTTCGGCGGCGAGTCGGAATGGGGGCGTGAAATCCGCCTCATCAATCCCAAAGGCGAAATCGTTGGTCGTCGCTTAGCGGTGGGCGCCATCACAGAACACTATCTATTCTTTCGTGGCAATACCGCCTATACCTGGTTCTATCCGTTCAAGACGCCTACTGTGTTTACGGCGCAGATTCCCGACGCGCTGCTGCGCCTCTGGATGAGCCGTTCGCTGATGCCCTATTTCCGAGACGACTTCGGCAATCTCTATGGAAGCGTCCAGTGGCAGTTGCTGGAAAGGGACACGGCAAGCAACTTGAAGTTCTGTACGCATCGGCAGTGTTCACGGCGACTGATAGAGCGGTATCGCTACTTACCGCGTGTGGGTGAAAGCGCTACGGTGGAGTGGCGTGTGTGTTTTCGAGCCGAGCCTCCTCTTTTAGGGCAAGAGGTGCCAGTCTGTTCCGAATTGTGGTGGGAGGGACGACTGCGGCGTCGGCATATCCTGTTGCATTATCGCACGGCAATCCCCGAGGAACACGCTTTCTTCCGCATACCGCGCCACGCTAAGATACACAGGGTGGAGGTAGCGAATCTTTTCTCGCCTATTCATGCATACGCTCCACCGTTGTTGAGTGATTGATTAGAGACTGTCTGGGAAAACGCGCAAGCAACGGAATCACACGGCGTTTGCGCCAGAGGGCTGAAGCCGTTCCTACGAGACGAAGCCGACCTGCTCTGCAAACGGTTAGAGAATCCTGCGGGGATGGCAAAGTCGCTCTGGTGTTTGCACCTGCCCATGGGGCGCGTGGAGAAGGTTGCCGATACGCGCCTATTTAACGACCCGTTTTCGTTTCGCAAGCCCTGACCAAGCCTCCATAAGGTACAATTCTCTCCGCTATGCCAACTGCGGCGTTCACCACGCTGGGGTGTAAGGTCGGTTGGCGAGCGAGGTGAGATAGTGAGTAGAAAAGCTTTGCCCACACTCAGGCGATACAGCGCTCTCATCGTCAAGGAGGGCGACTGGTACATCGCACGCTGCGTCGAGCTGGGTGTTACCACACAGGGGCGCACGCTGGATGAAGCACGCGCGAATCTCCGCGAAGCCGTAGAACTCTACATAGAAAGCTTCGGCGAAGACTTGCCCGAAAGCGCTGAGGAAATAGTGCTTTACCCGCTGGAAGTCCAAACGCATGCCTAAGCTACCTGTCCTTTCTGGAAGAGAGCTAATACGCCTTCTCCAAAAAGCAGGCTTTGAAGTCGTGCGCCAGAAAGGTAGCCATGTGAGCCTGCGCAAAGGTGATCGCAGGACGGTTGTGCCCCTGCACGATGAGCTGGCAAAAGGCACCTTAAGAGACATTCTGAACCAGTGTGGCTTGAGCCGGGACGATTTACTGAAACTTATGGAGGAGTAGAAACACCTTCTGCCCATAAGGTACAATTCTCCCCGCTATGCCAACTGCGGCGTTCACCACGCTGGGGTGTAAGGTCAATCAGTACGAGACCCAGAAGATTCTGGAAAGTTTCGAGGCGCAGGGGTTTGAGATTGTGCCCTTCGAGTCGCCCGCCGATGTGTATGTGATTAACACCTGCTCGGTAACACAGTCGGCGGAGGCGAAATCGCGCCAGACCGTCCGCCGTGCCAGCCGAATGAACCCCAACGCGATTGTGGTGATGACGGGCTGCTACGCACAGTTCACCCTGCGGCGTGGTGAGAAACTGGACGAGGCGCACCTCGTCGTGCCTAACCCCGAAAAGCTGCGCACGCTGGAGTATGTGCTGGAGCATTTCCCCCACCTGCGCGAGCGTCTGGAAGCCGAACGCCGCGCTGGCGAAACGCCCATCCGACGCCGCACCCGCGCCGTGCTGAAAATTCAGGACGGTTGTAATGTGAACTGCTCGTTTTGCTCCATTCCGCTCACGCGCCCCGTAATGCGCAGTACCCCTTACACGGAGGTGCTGGAAGAGGCGCGGGCGCTGGTCGCCGAGGGCTACCGCGAAATCGTGCTGACAGGCGTGCTGATTGGCGACTACGGACCCCTTTCAGGCAGTGGGGGACCCGATCTGGCGGAACTCTGCGCCCTGCTGAGCGAGATTGAGGGACTGGAGCGCATCCGCATCAGCTCCATCGAGCCGACGCTCATCAGCGACGCGCTGATAGAACAGATTGCCACCAACCCCAAGATGTGCCCGCACCTGCACATCCCACTCCAGAGCGGCGACTCGCGCATTCTCAAAGCGATGAATCGCCCGTATGACCAGGCGTTCTATCTGGACCTGTGCCGTCGCCTGCGCGAGCGCATTCCCGACCTTGCCATCAGCACCGATATTATGGTTGGCTTTCCCGGCGAGGATGAGGAGGCGTTCCAGAACACCTGCAAAGTGGTGGAGGCGGCGGAATACTGTCGGGCGCACATTTTCCGCTACTCGCCGCGTCCTGAAACCCCTGCCGAGGCGATGGAGGCTCAAGTGCCCGAACCCGTGAAGACCGAACGGAGCCAGCGACTGCAGGCGCTCTGCAAGCAGGTGCAGCTGCGCTACGCGAGCCGTTTTATCGGCAGGGTGGAGCGCGTGCTGGTGGAGACCCGCTCCAAGCTCAGTGGGCTGATGACGGGCACAAGCGACCACTACCTGCAGGTGGAGTTCGCTGGCTCGCCGAGTCTGGCGGGGCAACTGGTGTCTGTGCGAATCGTGGATGTCTCCCCAGAGGGCGTGATGGGCGAGCTGGTGGGAGCGGTGCATTCAGCAACAGAGTGAAGACCCTATCGGGTACACTTTTGTTGACATGCAGGCGCTTAGCCCGGAGGGTTTTATTGGGCGCACATGGCGTAAGGTGCGGATTTTTCTGGAAGCCATCAAGTTCGAACACACGATTTTCGCGCTTCCGTTTGCGCTGATGGGGGTGGTGTACGCTGCCGACACGGGCGTTTCGGGACGCACGCTGGGCTGGATTCTGGTCGCGATGGTGAGCGCCCGAACCGCCGCGATGGCGTTCAACCGCATCGCCGACAGAGATGTAGACGCGCTGAACCCCCGCACCCGAAACCGCGCCCTGCCCGCTGGCTTGCTCACTGTGCAACAGATGTGGACGGCGCTGGCGATTGCCGTTGCGGTGTTCGTGTATGCGGCGTGGCAGCTGAACTGGCTCTGCTTCATCCTGAGTCCTGTGGCGCTGGCGATTATTCTGGGCTATTCCTACACCAAGCGGTTCACACCGCTCTCGCACTACTGGCTGGGGTTGTCGCTGGGGATTGCCCCCTCGGCGACATGGATTGCAATACGGGGTACGCTGGAGTTGCCGCCAATTGTGCTGACTCTGGCGGTCGCGCTCTGGGTGGCGGGGTTCGATATCCTCTATAGCCTGCAGGATTACGAGTTTGACAAAGCGCACGGGTTGCGCAGTCTGCCTGAGACTCTGGGCAAGGCGCGTGCGATCTGGGTGTCGCGCCTGTCGCACGCGCTATGTGTGGCGCTGTTCGCGCTGTTTGGCTGGATGGTGGGTGCGGGCGCGATTTACTATCTGGGCGTGGCGTTCGCGGGCGCGATGCTGGCATACGAGCAATCGCTGGTAGCGCCAGAAGACCTCAGCAAACTCGATGTGGCGTTCTTCACGATGAACGGCTATGTGAGTATCGGCATGTTCGTTTTTAGCGCGCTGGACAAAATTTTATGAAACCGTTCGTGATTGGCAGTGTGCCGTATGTGAACGCCGCGCCGCTGGTGCGCTGGTTTGAGACCGATGCGGGCAAGCGCTGGGGAGAGGTGCGTTATGCCGCACCGTCGGTGCTGGCGCGCTGGCTGGAAGCGGGCGAGGTGGATGTGGCGCTGGTGTCGTCGGTGGAGTGGTTCCGCCGTCCCGAAACGCGCTTTGTGCCAGGGCTGGCGATTGCCTCCGACGGCGAGGTGCTGAGCGTGCGTCTGTTCAGCAAAGTGCCGTTTGAAGCGATACGCACGGTGGCGCTGGATACGAGTTCGCTCACCTCCTCGGCGCTGACACGCATTCTGCTGGAGCGTGTGTACGGCATCCGCCCTGAATACCGCCCCCATCCGCCCAACCTGCAGGCGATGTTGCGCGAGTGCGATGCGGGCTTGCTGATTGGCGACGCAGGGATGACCGCAACACTCCCCGACGGCTATGTGCTGGACCTGGGTCAAGCATGGCGCGACTGGACGGGGCTGCCCTTCGTGTGGGCAGTCTGGCTCGCCAACCCGAACACGCCTCTGGAGGCGCTGAGCGAGGTTATGCACGAGGCGTATGCGTGGGGGGCGCAAAACCTGCCGAGCATCGTTCAGCAGGAGTCAGCGCGCACGGGCATCCCTCTGCCGCTGGTGGCGCGCTATCTGCAAGAGGTGATGGTCTACCGCATCGACACGCGCTTTCTGGAGGGGCTGGAGCGCTTTCGTGCCGAGTGGGCGCGGCTCGCTGAGGTACAATAGCCGTGATGAACCTGCCTGCAACGGTGCGTGTGGTGGAAGTCGGCGCGCGGGATGGGCTGCAAAACGAGCCGACGCCTGTGCCGACCGAGGTGAAAATCCGCTTTATCGAGATGCTGGCGGAGGCGGGCTTGCCTGTGATTGAGGCGACCTCTTTCGTCAGTCCGCGCTGGGTGCCGCAACTGGCGGACGCCGAGGCGGTCATACAGGGGCTTTCGCGCCGTGAGGGGGTGTGCTATCCTGTGCTGGTGCCGAACCTCAAGGGGCTGGAGCGCGCCCTGCAGGCGGGCGTGGACGCAATTGCCATCTTCACCGCCGCTTCCGAGACCTTCTGCCAGCGCAACCTGAACCGCACGATAGAGCAGTCGCTTCAGGAGTTCGAGCAGGTGGTGGCGCAGGCGAAGGCGGCAAGGCTCTGGGTGCGGGGCTATATCTCCACCGCGTTCGTATGCCCATATGAAGGCAGAATCGCGCCTGAGGCGGTCAAACCCATCGTGGAGCGGCTGCTTGAAATGGGCGTGGACGAGATCAGCCTCGGCGACACGATTGGCGCGGCGGTGCCCACCCAGATAGAGCAGCTCACCGACGCGCTGGAGCCAATTCTGCCCAAAGAGCGCTGGGCGTATCACTTCCACAACACCTATGGCACGGCGCTGGCGAATGTGCTGACCGCGCTCCAGCGGGGAATCACGATTTTCGACTCCTCGGCGGGCGGGCTGGGCGGATGCCCCTTCGCGCCAGGCGCATCAGGCAACCTCGCAACGGAAGACCTGCTCTACATGCTTCACGGGATGGGGATTGAAACGGGCGTCTCGCTGGAGAAGGTGGTCGCCGCGGCGCAATATATTCTGGGACACCTGAACCGCGCGACACCGCCCAGCCACTACCTGCAGGCGTGCCAGTGTGGGCAAGGCAATTAAACACTGAATAGGCTTTCAATCAGCCGATAACCCTCCTCTATCGTGGGCAGATTCGGCTCCTCTAAAATCGATTCATCATACAGGAATCGGCTGGGGTGCGGCTGGCGCGAGTCGTAGAGCAAAAAGGGCACAAAGCCCTCCGCATGGGTGCGCTTAGCGACGGGGGTGAAGTGGTCGGGCACAATCAGCATGCGGAACGGCTCTTTGCGGGCGAACAGCCCTTCCGCAATCTGCGCCACAATATGCTTGTCAATCTGCTCAATCGCCCAGATTTTGGCTTCCACATCGCCATGGTGTCCCGCTTCATCGGGCGCCTCGATATGCACATACACGAAGTCGTGCTTTTCGAGCATGCGCAGGGCGTACTCGCCCTTGCCCGCATAGTTCGTATCGATGTAGCCCGTTGCGCCGGGCACGGTAGGCGTCTCCAGCCCTGCGAGGCGCCCCAACCCGCGAATCACATCCACAGCGGCAATCACCGCGCCTGTTTTGCCCCACTTGAGCGAAAATGGCTCCAGCTTGGGCACGCGCCCCTGACCCCAGAGCCATATCATGTTCGCAGGCAACTTGCCCTCGTCCTCACGGCGGCGGTTAATCGGATGGGCGCTGAGAATCTCGTAAGAGTCTTCCATCAGCTGAATCAGGGTTTGCTCGCCATCGCCCTGCGGGTAGTAATCGCGCAGGTAGCTGCCCACAATCTCGTGTGGCGGCACGCAAGCGACCTCCACAGGACCGCCCCGCCAGCGCATCACATGCCGGTAGCCCACGCCAGGGAAGAAGGTGATTTTGGAAGTGCCCAGCTTCTCTTGCAAGAGTTGAATGAGCGTGTGCGCCTCTTCGGTGGAGATATTGCCCCCGCTGTAGTCCAGCAGGCGTTCGCCGTCGGTGCTGATGAGCGAACAGCGGAAGGCAACATCGGTCGGCTCTAACTCTACCCCCATCGCTGCAGCCTCAATCGGACCGCGCCCTGTGTAGTGCTGGCGCGGGTCGTAGCCCAGCAGCGCCATGTTCGCCACATCGCTGCCGGGGTACATCCCTTCGGGCACGGTCAGCACCTTGCCAAGGATCGCCTCACGGGCGAGCCGATCCATCGCGGGTGTGCGCGCCTTCATCAGTGGCGTCTGCCCGTCCAGCTCGGGCAGTGCCCAGTCCGCCATCCCATCGGGGACAACCATGACCCACTTCATGCCCGGAGTCTCGTTCGGGATTGAGCGGGGGATTCCTGTCAATTGTGGTATACTTCGGGCGATGGCGGTCTCTACCGAACGCAAGCGAAGGCGGGCGCTGGGCGAACATCTGACGCCCCAGGCTGTGTTTCGCGAATATATCCTGCCCGAACTCCTGCCCCATCTTTACGCCTATCGCTGGGTAGACCTTTTTGCAGGCGAAGGAAACCTGATTTTTCCCTTACTGGAGCATGTGCCACCTGAACAACGCGCTGAGTTTTTCAGGGATCACATTTTTCTTTACGATATCCAGCCCTCGCTTGTGGCGCGATGCGTCCAGCGCGCTATTCAGATGGGCGTCCCCGAATCGCTCGCCCGACAGAACATCCGCCAGCAGGACACTCTGGAATGCTACCCAGAGGAAATCCTGAACACCTCTCTCCCCGTGTACCATGTAACGAACCCCCCTTACCTTTATCTGGGCTACATCGTCAAGCATCCCGAAACCAGAGCTTATCTCCGTTATTTTCAGGGCGCTAACAGTGGCTATCAGGACCTTTACCAGATTGCTCTGATGAATGACCTGCGGCACGGCATCTCGCACATGGTTTACATCATTCCGTCTAACTTTTTGTTTGGCTATGCCGTGTCCAATCAGATTCGCGACGACTTTCTGCCATTCTACTCGATTCGCAAAGCCATCATTTTTGAGAAAGACCTTTTTGAGCATACGGGCACACATGTTGCCATCTGCTTCTTTGAGCGCAAAAGAGTTCCCTGCCGCGAGCCTCAGGAGTTCGAGGGGATAAAGGTCAACACAACCGTGCATACCCGACGGTATCGGCTCGTACCGCGCTTCCATTACCGTGCAGGCAGCGAGTTTGAGATGTTCGTGCAGGAGTTTCGTGCGAAGAATCCCCTGAAAGTGCGGTTCTACCTGACCGCTGAGATGGTCAACAATCATCGGGGGGACTTTCGCGTTCGCGTGATCGATGTGAATGCGTGGGAAGGTCGCTCCTACATGCGCCGCGAGATTCTGGTAGACGAGACGCTCTGCAAAACGATTCGCGCAAACCCGCTCTTTGTGCGTACTCTGGACACTGGCTCTGAAGAGGGGCGCGCGGGGCTTTACCGCATCTCCGAGGTATATCAGGTGGACGGGATTCTGGTTTCTGAATCGCCGTACCGCACGCACCCGATACAGGTCTTTCTGGAGCCTGCGCTCCCGGAAGACGCCATAGAAATACTCAAAGATTACTTCAATCTGATGCTGGAATATTTTCGCGAGCAGACGGATAGTGAGTTTTTGACGACCTACAAATACTCCGAGAGTCGCTACACACGCAAGTATCTCGGCTTGACACAAGCCAAGGCGCTGATTGAGACCTTTCCTTACCTTGAGCTCAACCCACAAGAGCGCGCACGATTCTTCGAATTGGTGAGGTTGGGCAACGCTGAGGATGTGCTTGCGTATCAAAGGGCGAGAAAAGAGGGAGGAAATCTGGCGCTATGGCTTTGAGGGAGAATGTTTACTATTGGAACCTCTCTCTGAAAAATCCAGAGCCGTTTTTCGACGAAGCCTATATGCGCGAAGAAGTCATCATTGAGGACACGGAGTACCTGAAAGCAGTGCAAAGACTGCGCGACCTGATAACGACTTACTGTACTATGAAGCACGAACAGCAAAGCACGCTCTTGAACCACCCTGGCGTGGAGCATTTCACCGATTGGATCATAAGCCAGATTGACAGAGTTCTGAGGAATCATAAAAACATACAATATACTGAGTTTGTCGCATTCTGGAAATGCGCTGACTTTTCCTTCAGCGTGTTCAAAGATCTTAGCGAGGAAGCCAGAATCAAACAACTTCGTCAGATATTAGATGAGTATTGTGTGAGGCGCAGAGTATTGTATGAGCAATTAGGATACACCCCAGTCATTCATCAAGCGCTTCGCGACAGTGCCGCTTCCCGTTCCCAAGGATCAAGCGCCATAGAGAAAATTACGCGGATTCTTGCCGAGGTTATCGGAAGCGAACCTGAATTGGCTAATCAAGCGATAGAATTCCAGCAGAAGCAGGTCTGCGTGTTTCTGCCCGACAAAGCTGGCGCAAGCAATATAACAAACTTATCCAAACACCTCGGCTTTAGGAGTTCGCCCTCCAAGAAACCTGACATGATCGTTCGGTTCGGGAATCGCGTCTTTATTCTGGAGGCGAAGCACCTCAAGGAATCTGGTGGTTCGCAAGACAAGCAAGTAGAGGAATTGCGGGAATTCATAAAGCGAAAACCTCCTTCTCGCAGTGCCTACCAGGTTCATTTTGTCTCCTTTCTGGACGGAACCTACTTCAACCGCTTCGTCCAGAAGGAATCTGCAAAACAGGAGATGGAAAACATCCTCAAAACCAATCCCCACAACTTCTTTATCAATACTACGGGACTTAGAGCACTCATGCAGGATGCTTTTGCGGAACTGCAGAACATCCCAACCAGAAATTCCCGTAGCAATCCAGACCCCAGTCTTTGAGTGTCAGCCTCACCGCCCACACAGGCATGGCATGGTATACTTTTCTGGAGGAATTATTATGGCGAAGATGGAGTTGGAGCTGCCGCAATCCATTTCTGCTGAGGAGGCTCGGCTGCTGTTGGCGATAAAGTTATATGAAACACATCGGCTCTCGTTAGGCAAGGCGGCAGATCTGGCAGGGTACTCGGTGCGCGCTTTTGCGGAGATTCTGGCACACTACGGGGTATGCCTGTACGACTACCCTGCTGAAGAACTGGAGCAGGAGGTTGGTCGACGGAATCCACCTGCAATATATCGGAATTCTGGTGCGCACTAAGAAGCGATATAGTAAAACGAGCAAGCCATGCGATCAAAGGGTGCTTATGTCTAACGGCTGAAGCCGTTCCTATGAGACGAAGCCGACCTGCGTCGGCTACTTTAGCCAGCGGAGGCTGGCTTTGTGTGATAGGAACGGGTTCACCCGTCTGGATTCAACCGTGAAACTCCAGGATAACCTCTAATAACACAACACATACAGTAAGAACGCAACAACTCACCACCCGTACCGCTCTGGACCCCAATCCTTGAAAACAAGCTCTTGCTTGAGCAGTACCAGTTTGCGGCTGGGGATGTCTTCGTATACCACAATCCCCGCGCCGACGCAGCTGTAGGCGCCGATTTTGACGCCGGGCATGGTAATCACATTCACGCCCGTGCGGGAGAAGTCGCCAAAGTAGGTGCCGTTTGCACCGAATTCGGGGCGCTCGCGACGCCCCCGCACCGTATGCACGGTGTCGCCATCGTCAAACCGCAGGGTGCCACACACCGTCGCCGCGCCAATATCCACCTTCTGCCCCACCACGCCCATAATCTCGCAGTAGTGGAACAGAAAGCTGCCATCTAACATCACGCCGTCCATCTCGGCGTCGTGCCCCACAATACAGCCGTTGCCAATCACCGTCGTGCCCGTGACGAGGCAGTAGTCCTTGATGTGGGAGCGGGCGCCAATCGCCACATGCCCCTGCAGAATCGCACCGTTCAGGATTCGGCTCTGGCGTCCGATAAAGGCGTTCCCCCGGATCACCACGCGCTTGCCGATTTCGGCGCCCTCTTCCACCACCAGTCGCCCTTCTATTTCGGCGGAGTCGTCGATGCGCACCTCTTTGCCGATCTGGTCGCGCTCCAGCTGGGCGGCTTGCCAGTCCAGCCAGCGGGCGTTCGCTTCCCACACATGCCACGGCTTGTCAATATCTACCAGAAAGCCCACTGGCTCTACGGCGGGGACATCGTAGCCCATCTCCAGCACAGTCTGGAGCGTTTGCGCCAGTTCCGCCTCCATGGGGGGCATGCCGCCCACGGGCACACTGGTCATCAGTCCTGGGTGGGCGTTCAGCGCGTCCCGAATGGCGGGTTCAAAAGCGTACAGTCCTCCCAGCCGATGGCTGGTATCGGCGCTGTGGGCTTCCATGCGGAGCAGTTTGCCGTCGCGCACATAGGCGCCGATCCAGTCGCGCGGGTCGTGCTGGGGCAGGTAGGGCTGGAAGACCGCCGTCGCCAGCGCGCCCGACGCGCGATGGGTCTCTATGAGGCGGCGCAAAGTGTCGGGCGGGGTGCAGATGTCGCCATACGCCACCAGAAACGGCTCCTCGCCAATCAGCGGGAGCGCGCTCATCACCGCGTAGGCAGTGCCGCTCGGCGGGTTCTGGCGAATGAAGGCTATCGGCACCGAGACCCCCTGCAGCGCCGCGCGTACCGACGCCTCAAACGCGCCGACCACCACAATCAAACGCTCCACACCACAGGCGACAAGGCTTTCCGCCAGCCAGCGCACATTGGGGCGATTCATCACTGGAATCGCTGTCTTGTTGCGCACCTCGTTGTAGGGCCAGAAGCGCTGACCAGCCCCCGCACAGAGAATAATCGCTGTCTTCATCAGCCGTCGGGATTCGGCGCAAGCGCCCGCTCTCCTGCCTGACACAGCGTCATCTGCACGCGCCCCGCCTCGTCAAAGGGCACGCCTTCCGCTTCCAGATAGGCGCGCTGGAGCTGGGCAAGCATCGGGTCGCGCCGTCGGATGCGGAGCGTGCCGTCCGCCCCCACCACGCGCCACCAGGGCACATCGTCGGGCGCAAACGCCATCAGCCGCCCCACCTGCCGCGCGGTCAGCGGCGGACACGCTTCGGCGACCATCCCGTAGCTCACCACGCGCCCCGCAGGCACACGCCGCACAAAAGCGTACACCTGCTCCCTGAGCGCATCACTCAAAGCTCTGCTCCTCGGTGGGGAAGAGTCGCTCGCGCACTTCGTTCGCATACTGCTGGAGCGCCTCCCGAATCTGCTCGCGAAGGTTCAGGTAGGCGCGCGTGTGTTTGAATCGGTGTTCACTCAGCCCCAGAATGTCGTGCCACACCTGAATCTCGCCGTCGCAAAACGGTCCTGCGCCGATACCGATGGTGGGGATGGTCAGGCTCTCGGTGATTCGCTGGGCGAGCGTTTTGGGGATGACTTCCAGCACGACGGCGAACGCGCCTGCTTCCTGCACGGCGCGCGCCGCTTCCAGCAGCCGCTTACCCTCCGCGCCACGCCCCTGCACCCGATAGCCGCCAAACTTGTGAATGGACTGCGGCGTCAGCCCCAGATGCGCCATCACGGGGATGCCAATCGCCACCATCGCGCGAATCGTTTCCAGAATCGGCTCGGTCGCGCCCTCCACCTTGACCGCCTCTGCGCCCGCCTGCATCAGCCTGCCCGCGTTATAAACGGCATCGGCGGTATCCACACCGTAGGTTAGAAACGGCATATCCGCCACGAGCAGGGCGCGCTTCAGCCCGCGCCGTACCGCCTTCAGGTGGTGCAGAATCTCCTCCAGCGAAACGGGCAGGGTCGTCTCGTAGCCCAGCATGGTGTTGCCCACCGAATCGCCCACCAGCACCACATCCACGCCTGCTTCGTCGGCAAGGCGTGCCGAGGGGGCGTCGTAGGCGGTGATGGCGACAATCCGCTGACCCTGCGCCTTCATCTGCGATAGCGTGCGCGTGGTAACCTTCTCAGGCATGGTGCGAATTGTACCTACTTGGCGCGTCGCGCCCGAATCTGGGCGACAGTCTTCTGGAGAACCTCTACGGTGTAGTCCAGGTCTTCCTGCGTGGTGTGGCGTCCGAGCGAGAAGCGCACGCCTTCCTGCGCGGCGGATTCGTCCCAGCCGAGCGCCATCAGCACATGGGAGGGTTCCAGCGAGCCTGCGCTACACGCCGCGCCGCTGCTGGCGCCAATCCCCGCCCGATCCAGCGCAATCAGCAGGCTGTCGGACGGCACGCCCACAAACCGAAAGTGAGCGTTATTCGGCAGGCGCTCCGTGGGGTGTCCGGTGAGCGTTGCGTCGGGGATGGTCTCCAGCACTGCGCGAATGAAAGCGTCGCGCAGCTGGGCGAGTCGGGGCGCTTCGGTCTCGCGCGTGCTTTCGGCGATCCGCACTGCCTCGGCGAAGCCCACAATCCCGGCGACATTTTCGGTGCCAGCGCGGCGGTCATGCTCCTGCCCACCGCCCACCATCAGCGGCTGGAGCGGCGTGCCCGCACGAATGTAAAGCGCGCCCACGCCTTTGGGTCCGTAAATCTTATGCGCCGACACGCTCAGCAGGTCGCAATTGAGCGCGTCCACCTTCACGGGCAGCAGTCCGAAGGTCTGCACGGCGTCCACATGGAACCACACCCCCCGCTCACGACACAGGGCGCCAATCGCCGCCACAGGCTGAAGCGTGCCAATCTCATTATTGGCGTGCATTACCGACACGAGCCAGGTGTCGGGGCGCAGCCGCTCGCGCACGGTATCGAGCGAGACCTGCCCATACCGATCCACGGGCAGCTGTTCCACCTCAAACCCGAATGGGCGGAGCCACTCGCCTGCGTCCAGCACACAGTGATGCTCTATTGCCGAGAGCAGAATGTGCCGACGGTCGGGCGGCGCTTTGAGGGCGCAGCCGATAATCGCGAGGTTGCACGATTCGGTGCCCGACGAAACGAAGCAAACCTCGTCGGGGAAGCATCCCAGCGCGGCGGCGAGCGTTTCTCGCGCTTCGTCAATTGCCAGTCGTGCTGTGCGCCCCCACGCATGCAGGCTGGAGGGGTTGCCGAACTCCCGCGTGAGGTACGGCTCCATCGCCTTGCGCACTCGAGGGTCTATCGGCGTCGTCGCGGCGTGGTCTAAATAGACACGGCGCATGCTCACTCACGTCCCATACTCATGATACTCACCTGCGCGGCGAGTTTTCCTGCGATTTCGCGGAACGCCTGCGCCTGTGCTGAACCCGGCGCGCTCACAATCGCAGGCTTGCCCTCGTCGCTGGAGCGGCTCACCTGCGGGTCTAACGGCACGGAGCCGAGAAACGGCACGCCCAGCCGCTCGGCAAACACGCGGGCGCCCGGTCCAGGGAAGATGGCGGTGCGCTCGCCGCAGTGGGGACACACAAACTCCGCCATGTTTTCCACCGCCCCCAGCACAGGGGTATTCAGCCGTCGGAACAGCGCCACCGACTTGCCCGCAATCGTGGCGGCGACCTCCTGTGGGGTCATCACAATCACCACGCCCGTCAGGGGCACAGTCTGCGCGGTGGTCATCGGCGCGTCGCCTGTGCCGGGGGGCAGGTCTACCAGCAGGTAATCCAGCGCGCCCCAGCGTACATCGGCAAACAGCTGGCGCACCGTGCCCGCCACAATCGGACCGCGCCACATCGCCGCCTGATCCTCCTCCAGCAGGAACCCCAGCGACATCACCGAGATACCGTAGCGCCGAATGGGCACCAGCTTCTGTTCGTCCACCAGGGGCTTCTCGTGCTGGCAACCCAGCATCTTGGGGATGCTGGGTCCGTAGATATCGGCGTCCAGCAGCCCCACTTTGGCGCCTGTTTCGGCAAGCGCGAGCGCCAGATTCACCGCCACGGTGGATTTGCCCACGCCCCCTTTCCCGCTGGCAATCGCGATAATGTGCTTAACTTCGGGCAACAGGTCCTGAGGCTCCATCGTTCGGGAGCGCACCTGCGCCGTCATCTGCACATTCACACTCTGCACCCCCGGCAGCGACGAGAGAATCTGCTCCGCCTGAATCTTCATCTGGTCTTTGACGGGGCATGCGGGCGTGGTGAGTTCAATCACCACCTTGACCGCCCCATCGCAGATTGCCACTTCTTTGACAAAGCCGAGCGAAACGATGTCGCGGTGCAGGTCGGGGTCTACAATCGCTCGCAGGGCGTCTAACACTTGCTCGCGCGTCAGGGATGGCATGGGCATTTCCTCCTCAATCATTAGCGTGGCTAAATTATACCTTTTCGGAGTGGGGGAGATGCTGGGCTGTAGGGGTGGACGCGCGGCGTGTTGTTTCGTTGAGAGTCGATAGAGTGAGGTACACTATACACGGTGAGATAAAAATGCTTCCGCTCGAACAGAAGGTGCGCCGACTTCCCCCGGAGGCGCGGCGTATGGTCGAGGAGTTTGTAGAATACCTCTATGCAAAATATAATCGCCCTCGACAGGGCGCGATGCGCTTTGAGTGGCAGGGCGCTCTGGAATCGCTCCGTGAGCAGTATACCTCCGTGCAACTCCAACACGAGATTCTGAAGGAATGGGAAAGCAGCTGAAGTATTTTGCAGACACGAATCTGTTTCTGGAAATTCTGCTCAATCAGGCAAGGGCAGAAGAGGTGAAGGCGTTTTTCGCGTGAGTTGATGCTGAGGAAGTCGCCGTGAGAGGCTGTCTCGGAAAGTGAGTAAGCAACAGAATTGCACCGCGCTGAATCCAGACGGCTGAAGCCGTTCCTATGAGACGAAGCCGACCTGCGTCGGCTCAGCTTCCCAACCCCCGTAAACAGGGGGCTATAGCCAGCGGAGGCTGGCTTTGTTTAGCAGGAACGGCTTTAGCCGTCGCTCTTTCGGGGACATCGTGGGTTCCATCGGGCATCTTTGCGACAGAGCAGGTTCACCCGTCTAATAGTCTCTTAGAGGGTAGCGCACTTTCAGGTACCCTTTTAGCCGATGCAGATTGTGGAGTTAGCCTCGGCGGACTGGCATGAGCATGTCGCACGCGCGCTGGCCAGCACCATTCGGCAGGCGCTGGCGAGTCAGGAGCGGTTTCACCTCGTGCTTTCGGGAGGCACGACGCCGCGCGCGCTGTACGCCCATCTCGCTACCCCAGAGATGCAGAAAGCGGTCGCATGGGAGCGCGTACATCTCTGGTGGGGCGATGAGCGCTATGTGCCTCCCACCGACTCGCGCTCTAACTTCCGAATGGCGTATGAGGCGTGGCTGGCGCACGGCGCGGTTCCCCGCGAAAACTGGCACCCTATGCCCACCGATTGCGCCGAGCCAGAGGCGTGCGCCCAGCGCTATGAGGCGGAACTGCGCCAGATTTGGGGCGACGCCCTGCCCGCGTTTGACCTCACCTTACTGGGGCTGGGCGAAGATGGGCACACGGCGTCGCTGTTCCCGGGCAATAGCGCGCTTCACGAGACGAAGCGATGGGTTGCGGTGGGGCATGCACCCACTGAGCCACGGATACGGCTTACACTCACCTTCCCCGTGTTGAACGCGAGCCAGCGGGTCTGGTTTCTCGTCGCGGGCGAGTCCAAGCGCCCCGTGCTGGAGCGCGTGTGGCAGGGCGACCCTGCGTTGCCTGCGAGCCGTATTCAGCCTGTGGGCGAACTGCGCTGGTGGGTGATTCGCTGAGCGGGTTATCGCCCCTCCACATACTTTTTCAAGCCGCGCACAATCGCCTCGGCAATCCGCTCCTGAAACTTCGGGTCTATCAGTTTGGCGCGGTCGGTGGCATGATTGAGGTAGCCCACCTCAATCAGCACGGCAGGCATCTGGCTGGTGCGCAACACCGCCAGCCCCGACTGATAGAGCATGCTGTCGGAGCGCACACCCCGCGACGGCAAGCCACTCACCTTGACCATTTCGTTCAGGATGGCTTGCCCCAGCGCACGGCTATCGGCGTTGTCTTTGTGATAGTAAATCGTGGTGCCCGACACCGAGTTGGGGCGCGAGTTGGAATCACAGTGGATGCTCACGAAAAAGTGTGCCGACGCCTGATTCGCTAATGCGGTGCGCTCGTAGAGTCCGACGGTATTATCTTCGGCGCGAGTCAGGATCACGCTGGCGCCCTCGCGTGTGAGTTTTTCGGCGACCTTGAGGGCAATTGCCAGCGTAATCTCCTTCTCGTTGATGACGCGCTTGCCTTCCACCCAGCGGGCGCCCGTCTGGTTGCCGCCGTGTCCGGGGTCTATCACGATGATTTTTTGCCGGAGCGCGCCGCCCGCGTTGCGGGGGAGCCTCAGGTTCAGCGCGAGGCTCTCCCTTCCGGGCATCAGGTTCGCGCTTACGGCGCGGCTCAGCTCCAGCACGAGGCGCACCAGCCCGTTTTCGGCAGGAATCGCGCGAATGGCTCTGACAAACAGCCCCTCCTCGTCAAACTGTTGCTGCAGGGTCTCTTGCAGAATGCCCGGCACCTCCAGCACAATACGGAGCGGGTCTTCCAGAAACAGCATGCGGGGGCGAGTGTTGGGGGGCACAGGCAGCCGCAGGCTCACGCCGTCAGGCGTGCGCTCCAGCGGAGGCAACTGAAAAGTAGGTGTTGGCGTTGCGGGCACAGGCGACTCGGCAGGAGCCTCCTGCGCCACGGGCTGGGGCGATGGGCTGGATTCCACGAGCGCAATCTCCCACTGCGAGTCCACTCCTTCCGCATTGCGCTCACGAAGGGTGTTCGTCTCCAGCACCAGTCGCACGGTCTGTGGGTCAAACTGGGCGATTCGCGCGGTTTTGACTTCAGGATGGCTCCCTTCCAGTTGTGGGGGTTGTTCAGGCAAAGCGCACCCCTGCAGGTCTATCACGAGGCGGGGTGGGTCCTGGAGCGTGAACACGCGCCACTTCACGGTGAAGCTGGTCTGGAGCGTCAGAGTTGGCTGGTTTTCCTGCAGGCGTGCCGATTTGAGATGCGCCAGCACCGTGAGCGTCCGGGTCGCTTCGTCCCAGCGGGTATAGCCGCCCACGCGGCGCACAAGGTCGCGCACAGGCACACACAGCTCAGGGGGCGCGTTTGGGGCGGGTTGCTTCATGGATAGCAGGAGCGTCGCGCTGGGCGAATCGGCAGGCAGCTGGGGCAGTCGCAGGCGCTCTCCCTCGCGCTCCACCACGATTCCCAGCGCCTCAAGGTGCTTCACAGGCAGCCAGAGTTCGCGCCCGTCCCACAGGGGGGGTGGCGTGAGCGTCAACACCTCGCCGCGCACCTGCAGACGCGCCTCCTTCAAACCCTCTCCCGCTGGCTGACTGAAGAGGCAGAGCAACCCCCACAGCCAGACCACGAGCGCGATCCCTCGCATACGCTATTGAGATTCTGGCAGAAACAATCCAATTCCTGCAGATTATTCCTCACACACCACGCGGAATCCCACAAACGGCGCATCCGAGAGCCACCAGCGGCTCTTGGGATACTGGGGGTCGGTCATGTTCCACTCAGGGGTTTGCACCGAGCGTGCGCCAGGGTGGACCTCTTCTGCGGGGTCTTTATAAGAGCCGCCGCACGCCACAGGCTTACCCTCCAGCGAGACGCACCACTCTTTCACATTGCCGAGTGTGTCGTACAGCCCCCATGCATTCGGCTGCTTCTGGGCGACTTTGTGGGGTTTATCCTGCGAGTTGCCCGCGTACCATGCCATCTTATCCAGCTGGTCAGGTGGGAGCGGCTCGCGTTTCAGCACGCCCGCGCGGCAGGCGTATTCCCACTCCGCTTCGGTGGGCAGGCGATACTTTTTGCCCGTCATGCGGCTGAGCCACTCGCAATAGCGTTGCGCCGCAGGGAAGGTCATGCCGATTGCCGGGTTGCCCTCGTAGCCAAAGCCCCGGTCAATTGCGCCGTAAGGTTTGCTCGGTTTGGCAATCGCATCCGCGCCGCGTTCCTTCTCCTGCTCCGCAATATCCCGATTGAAGGCGTAGGTTCCGTACTCGTCCCAGGTCACCTCCGTTTTGCCAATCCAGAAGCCCCTGATTTCAACGACGCGCGTCTTCGAGGGGTCTTCGGGGTCGGGCAGTTCTATCTTGCCGGGAGGGATATAAATCATCTCAAACTGCACGGTAGTGCCCGGGATTCGCTCGGTGAAGTTTTTAGGAGTCGTGCCTGCCGCCAGCAGGCTCAAGGTGAGTGCGCTTACAGAGACCATCCACCAGCGTCGCATCCTGTGCATGGTAAAAGTGTACCATGCTGGCAGGAATTTTCGGCACGAGCAGGTATCATTTGACTCAGTGTTCGAAGGAATGCACTGTGCAACAACGAGGTGTCAGCGATGGAATGGAACTGGGATTTGATCACGCGCCACACCTACATCGGTGTCTCGCCGCTATTGAAGGTTGTGTTTTACGCGATTATCTTCGGCTCGCTGGGCGTTGGGGTCGTCTGGTACTGGAAACGCCTGCAGTTATGGCGTCAGGGTCAGCCGGATGCGGAGCCGTTGCCCCTCAAAGTGCGTCTTGCGAACATGTTGGGCTACGCGCTGGGGCAGAAGAAAGTGCCGCGTCATCGCTTCGGCGCGGTCTTTCATCTGCCCCTGTATGCGGGCTTTGTGATGCTCTTTATTGGCACAACTTTGCTGGCGATTGCCGAGTGGACGGAAATCGGCACGGGGATTTTTCTGCAAGAAGGCATCTGGTTCCACAAAGGGCTGTATTATATTCTGTACGAGCTGACGCTGGATTTGTTCGGGCTGGGCGTGATTTTCGGCTGCCTGCTGGCGCTCTATCGGCGCCATGTGCAGAAGCCGAAGTCGGTGAGTCTGGAGCGTATCGATGGGGTGGCGGTGTGGCTGCTGTTGCTTATCTGTTTGAACGGCTACGCGCTGGAGGCGGCGCGAATCGCACTGGAGCGCAACCCAGAATATATGAACCCGCCGCGTCCCCAGTATGCGCAGGTGTGGTCGTTTGTAGGCTACACGCTGGCGCCCATGTTTGAGAACATCAATGTCGGCGCGTATCGGGTGTGGTGGTGGTTCCACGCGCTTTCCGTCGCCTCGTGGTTCGCGATACTGCCGTTCACGCGCGTGCGCCACTGGTTCCTTGCGCCCATTGTGGCGTTTTACAAGCCGAACTACCTGCCGAATGTGCCCAGCATCGAGAGCATCGAGCGCATCGAGCAGACGGGCAAGATGGGGGTCAACTCCATTCAGGAGTTTTCGCGCTGGCATTTGATGAGCCTCGATGCCTGCATGGGGTGCGGGCGCTGCGAGCGCGTGTGCCCCGCGAATGCGACGGGCAAACCGCTGAACCCGAAGCGCATCGTGGAAAAGCTCCGCGACGCGATGGCGAACGGCAAAGGCGACGACCTCACGCAGGTGATTAGCGACGAAGAGCTGTTCGCCTGCACCACCTGCGGCGCGTGCAACAACGAGTGCCCCGTGCTGATTGAACACCCAACGCTGATTATGGAGATGCGGCGCTATCGGGTGGCGGAGGGCAACCTGCGCGGCACGCCTGCCAGCACCCTCCAGCGCCTGATGACCCAATCCAACCCGTGGGGACTACCACTCTCGGAGCGCATGAAGTGGGCGGAGGGACTGAATGTGCCCACTGCACGGGAAAACCCCGATTTTGAAGTGCTGTTCTGGGTGGGGTGTGCGGGCGCATATGACTCACGCGGTCAGCAGGTTGCGCGCGCGATTGTGAAACTGCTCCAGCGGGCGGGGGTCAACTTCGCCGTGCTGGGTCCCGAAGAGCGCTGCACAGGCGACACCCCGCGCCGACTGGGCGAAGACCTGCTGTTTCAGGAGCTGGCGCAACAGAATGTGCAGACGCTGGAGAAATATAAGCCCCGCCGAATCGTGACGATGTGCCCCCACTGCCTGCATACGCTCAAAAATGAATACAAGGCGTTTGGGGCGCACTATGAGGTGGTGCATCACTCGCAACTGTTGGCGGAGCTGATTCAACAGGGGCGTTTGCCGCGCCCTGCGCCGATGGGCAACGGCGCCGTCGTGTTTCATGACCCGTGCTATCTGGCGCGGGTGAACCGAATTGCCGACGCGCCGCGCACCGTGCTTCAGGAAACGGGCGCGGAGCTGCGTGAACCCGAACGCCACGCCGACCGCACCTTCTGCTGTGGCGCAGGCGGCGGACGCATGTGGATGGACGAACTGCCCCACGAGCGCCCCGGGCTAATCCGCGCGGAAGAACTGCTCAAGACGGGCGCACGCACCGTCGCCGTCGGCTGCCCCTTCTGCATGATTATGGTCTCGGACAGCGTGAAGCAGAAGGACGACCGCGTGCCCGTTAAAGATATCGCCGAGATTCTGCTGGAGCGGATTGAGGCGGGCGCGGTGGTTCCTGAAAGCGCCGTCGGGCATGCTTAGCCCATCGCGGCGACCTCGGGGTGCTTGCTGAAGAACCGCTTCAGCGCGGGCCACACATCTTCTTTGGAGGTGATTTTGACCACCACCACGCGCGGGTCGTCGGCGAACGCTTCGGTGATGGCTTGCCCCAGGGGCGCCAGTCCACCCGAACTGCCCCACAGGTCGTTGGCAATCTCGCCGTAGCCAATCAGGTTGGAGTATTCCACCAGGCGGCGCATATACTCCACCACCTCGTGGTCGCCCCAGTTGTAGCCGTCCGAGAACATAAAGGGGTAGATGTTCCACTCGCGCGGGTTATAGCGTTTCTCGATAATCTCCAGCGCGAGTTTGTAGGCAGCCGAGAGGCGCGTGCCGCCCGAATCGCCCGCCGCGAAGAAGGTGGTCTCGTCCACCTCTTTCGCCTCTGTGTGGCAGGTGATGAACACAATCTCGGTGGCGGTGTATTTGGTGCGCAGGAACCGCACCATCCAGTAGTAGAAGCTGCGGGCGATATACGCCTCAAACTCGCCCATACTGCCCGACACATCGCGCATCGCAATCACGACGGCGTTGCGCTGTTTTTCGGGCACAATCTCCCAGCTTTTGAAGCGCTTGTCTTCCTCGCGAATTTCCCAGCCGGGCTTGCCTTCGGCGGCGTTGCGTTTCCACGCGGCAATCAGCGTGCGCTTCTTGTCCAGATTCGACTGGGCGCCACGCCGCGAAATGGTGTCGAACCGCACCTGGTCGGCGAGAATGTCTTTTGTGCCCTTCTCACGCAGGTTGGGCAGGTGCAGGTCTTCAAACACCATCTGCACCAGCTCTTCGATGGTGAATTCCGCCTCGTAGAAGTCTGCGCCGGGTTCCGTGCCCGCCTGTTTGCCTGCGCCCTGACCCTGCTGCCCGGAGCGCCCAATCACATCGCCCGGCTTACTGTTGCCGTCGCCCTGTCCGACGCCCTTTTTGCCGTGCGGGTCATAGCGGATGTGGGGCAGTTCCAGCCCACGAATGGGGATTTTGATAATCTTGCCGTCCTCGGCGGTGATGATGTCCTGCTGGCTGATAATTTCGCCGAGGTTCTCTTTGATGACCTCCTTGACCTTCTCGTTATGGCGCAGGCGGTCTTTTTCTGCCCGCCGATACAAATCCCACGAGTCGGTGGAGAGCCAGTATCCCTGTGTGCGCTCGTTCACGGTTATCCCCCGTGTATAAGTATACCGCGTAATTGATTATCGGGTTTCCGAAGCGGTCTATGGAGTGCGGAGGTGGAGGCTCCTGTTCTCACCCCTAAGGGATAGTGTGCCAATCCCCCCAGTTAAGCTTGGGGTGAGGGTGTTCGAAAAAAAAATCCCTTATGTGCCCGACGGCTGAAGCCGTTCCTATAAGACGAAGCCGACCTTCGTCGGCTAAAATAGCCAGCGAAGGCTGGCTTTGTTTAGTAGGAACGGGTTCACCCGTCATGTTCAGCGGTGATTTTTCGAACACTCTCAGCGTGGGGTACACTTACGAACGCTATGAAACGGCGTATCACGATTGATGACCTCTTTCGGATTCGGTTGGTAGGCAGTCCGCAAATTGCGCCCGACGGTTCCCAGATTGTGTTTGTTCACAAATGGATTGATGTGGAGAAGAACAAATATTTTTCCAACCTGTGGCGTGTGCGGTTTGACGGCGGCGAGCCAGAGCGCTTCACGGTGGGCGAGTGGAGCGATTCACAGCCCCGCTGGTCGCCCGATGGGAAGTGGATTGCGTTCGTGAGCAACCGCCAGAAGCCGAAGAGCCAGATTTACCTGATTCCCGTGAACGGGGGCGAGGCGCGTCCCATCACGAATCTGGAGGAAGGCTCTATTGGCGAGTTCGCGTGGTCGCCCGACGGCACGAAAATCGCGTTCGTGTTCCGAGAGAAGGCGCCAGAGTGGCGCGAAGAGGCGGTCAAAGAGCGCAAAGAGAAAGGGCTTTCCAACCCGCCGCTGGTGATTACCCGCGCCTACTGGCGACTGGATGGCGACGGCGTGTTTTTGAATCAACGGTACCACCTTTATGTGGTGGATGTGCGCACGGGCGAAACCCGACAGCTCACCCCCGACAGCGAGTTCAACGAGTTTAGCCCCACCTGGTCGCCCGATGGCAAGTGGATTGCGTTTTTAAGCAACCGCAATCCGGAGCGTCAGGACGACTGGGGCTGGATGGAAATCTGGCGTGTGTCGGTGGAGGGGGGTGAGCCAGAGCGCATCGCCGCGCCCGACGGACCCAAAAGCACGCTCCGCTGGTCGCCCGATGGCAAATGGCTCGCCTACATCGGCAACCCGTATCCCGACGACCCCTATCCCCGAAACGACCATGTGTGGCGGATTCCTGCAGAAGGGGGCGAGGGGGTAGACCTGATTGCCGCGCTGGACAACACGGTGGGCGTGGGTACGCTGACCGATGTGCGCGAGTTCGGCGGCGGCGCGCCCCTCATCTGGAGCGCCGATAGCAGCACGCTCTACTTTCTGGTGAGCGAGCGTGGCGGGGTCTACCCCTATCGCGTGCGGGTGGACGGCACGCATCTGGAAAAGTTGCTCGACGGCGACTTTGAGGTGGCAGATATCTCCGTCGCGCAGGACGACCACCGGTTTGCGCTGTGCATCGGCTCTGCGACGGCGCCCCACGAGGTGTTTGCAGGCGAGCGTGTCGGCAACACACTCACCACGCGCCCTCTGACCGCCTTCAATCAGCCGCTGCTGGAAGAGGTGGCAATCGTCGCGCCCGAAGAGTTTGAGGTGGAAGCCGACGACGGCGTGAAAATCCACGGCTGGCTGCTGAAACCGCCCGACTTTGACCCCAGCAAGCGCTACCCGACCATTTTGATGATTCACGGCGGTCCACACGCGATGTACGGGCGCGTGTTCTTCCACGAGTTCCAGCTGCACGCCAGCGAGGGGTATGTGGTGGCGTACACCAATCCACGCGGCAGCGTGGGCTACGGCGAGGCGTTCGCACGCGCCATCAAGGGCGACTGGGGCAACCGCGACTTCAAAGACCTCATGACTGTCGCCGACTACCTCGCCAGCCTGCCGTTTGTAGACCCCGACCGCATGGGCGTCGCAGGGGGCAGCTACGGCGGCTACATGACCAACTGGATTGTGGGGCATACCGACCGGTTCCGCGCCGCGATTACCGACCGCAGTGTGGTGAACCTTGTCAGCATGGCGGGCACTTCGGATTTCCCCCAGATTCCCGACCGCTACTGGCAGGGCAACTGGTGGGATTCGCCCGAGAAGCTCTGGGAATGCTCGCCGCTGGCGTATGCGGGGCGCATCCGCACGCCGCTGCTGATTGTGCATAGCGAGGGCGACCTGCGCTGTCCCATCAGCGAGGCGGATCAGCTCTTTTCCGCGCTCAAGCGGCTGGGACGCGAGGTGCTTTACATCCGCTACCCGCAGGAGAGCAGCCACGGGCTATCACGGAGCGGTCCGCCTGATTTGCGCCGACACCGCCTGGAGCAGTATCTGGCGTGGTGGAAGGCACACCTGTGAGAGCAGAACGCCTGCATCGCGTACTCAACGCGGTGCAGGCGCGTGTTCCGAATTCTTACCCGCGTACAAAAGGAGCTTTTCAGGAAGCGTGCCCCGCAGAATTGCGTGAAACACTCCTCTACTGGAACCCAGCGCGTTGCTCAAAATGTCTTAAATGGACGGAGGTAGTAGCATGTTGTTGCTATACCGTTTTCTGTGGATTGCCTCGGCGTTGGGGATTATTGCCGCGATAGTTGTGCTTGCCAACCCACGCAACAAACGCCCCGTGATTGCGGGGGCGTGGTCCACGGTTCAGCAAGGAAGCTTTATAGTGGAGGCGCCGCGGGAGTTTTATGCACGGCGAGACGCCCTGACCCAGATGGGCATGAACAAGCCGAACAGCCCTGTTCAGCTACAGGATGCGTTGCATCTGGAACGCGGCGCGCGCACGGGCATGAGGCTGGCGCTGGTAACATTCCGCACTGACCTGCAGGTTGGTGGTGACGAAACCGCGCCTGCGACAACGCCCGAACAGAATGCGATGCGCCGGCTCCAGCGCCTGCATAACACGCAGCTGGAGAACTTACGCGAGGCGTATACCAATCTCCGCGAAACAGGCACGCATCCGACCCGTGTGCAGAACATACCCGCCCTGCGCACCGATTTCACCTTTACCCTTACTCACCCCATTCCTCTCTTCAACATGCCAGTACAGGGCTACCTCATCACGGTGCCTGTCTCGGAATATGAGGCGCTCCATCTGATTGCCTATGCACCGCCCCATCAGTTCGAGGCGTATCGCCCCGTCTACCAGCGGATGGCGGAGAGTCTGCGTCTCAACAGAAGCACAACGACAGCAAACGGAGGCTGGGAATAATGCAGAACAATCACCTCTACGAAGCGGCAGAAGAGGCGAAGAAGGTTAAGTTCCTCTACGAAGTGAGCCTTGGCTACACGCTGAGCGCGAAGCTGGAGCGGTTTTTCGGGATCGCCCTCCTGCTGGCGCTGTTGAACCTGCTGTTTATCGCATGGCGCCCCGAATGGGCGTTTTGGAGCAGTCTGACGACACTGTTTCTCATCGGTGCATGGCTGCCCCACTCCTATCTGGTGAACCGTCTGGAAGACCTTGCAGGCTATCGCGATGTGTTGATTTTAGCGCTCCTGCATGGTCTGCTGGGCAACCCTGTCGCCGCGTTCGCGGTGTATGGGGTGCTTGCGTTGTTGTTCTGGCTGCTCTCGCGCGGTGAACAGAGTAATCCCGCGGCGCTCTTCGCGCTCATCTATCTGGGCTTCCGTTGCCTGTTCGACGCGGCGTCCATCCTGTCGGGTACAGTGGATAGCGCCGATTGGCTGCGCTTTGGAATTGACTTCATGTCTTCGCTCCCATTTCTGGCGATGAGCTCTGGCTGGTTCGTTGGGAGCCTCTTCCGCGACGATTAGCCGCACCTGCCCCTGGTGCCGAGATGCCCAGCGGAGAGGAAAAGCCCACTGGACGCTCTGGCTGGCGTCAGTGTCCCGAGGGTTATCCCCTGTTCCTGTGTGGACGATGCCTTCATGACAAAAAGTATCAAATGGGTTTTTGAGATGCGGTGTTTTGTGGAAAAATAGAGTATAATCCTGGTGAGGTGTTGGGTCTTGCATTTGGCAGAGCATTTGCGTCGCTTGCGTGCTTCGCGGGGGATGTCGCTTCGCCAGTTAGCTCGCGCCTCCAGAGTGAACGCTTCCACGCTGAGCCGCTGGGAGTCGGGGACGACCACGCCGCGCGTCTATGAGTTAGAAGCGGTTTTGAACGCCCTGCAGGCTGAGGCGCATGAGCGTTTGCAGGCATGGCAGTTGCTGCAGGCGCCGCGCGCCGCGCCGCTGGCGGCAGGAGCCGAGAAGGGCGCCTCCCCCCTCGAAGGCACCGCGCCCATGGGGGGCGAGCTCCTGCGCGCCCTGCGCATACGCCGCGGCTGGACTCTGGAGCGGGTCGCCCTGCATCTGGGCGTAACGGTCAGCACGATCAGCCGCTGGGAGCGTTCGGAGAGCTGGCCCTCTGCAGAGCATCTGGCGCGACTTTGCGAGGCGTTAGGCGCGACTCCGGAAGAGCATCAGGCGCTTCAAAGCGGACAGGGCGTGCTGGTGTGGCTCCCGTTTGAGATCGCGTCGCCGTCCGAGATCGCCGAGCTGCTGGATGCACTGAATCAGGAGGCAGCCCCAATAAACCCGGAGATAACCGACTTGCTTTATCGCTGTCTTCAGGGGCGCTTGTGGCAGATGGTCAGCGTGAACCGTGCGCCCACAAGCCTGTTGATAGACGCCTTCGCCTATCACTGTCGGTATCTGGTGGCACAAGCGCGGGTTCATGAGGCGCAGATGTCAATCTATCGCGCCCTGCGGTTGATTTCCCCTGCCGAGCCGATGCGTCCCCACTGGTTCTACATTATCCATGCGCAGGCGAAGAGCGCTTCGGAATGCGGCGCCCGCCTCGCGCCGATGGAGGGCGTGGACATCCTGCGTCGCTGGCTTCCGCAGGCGGAGCGCCATGCGCCGGAACACGCCGCCTGGTTCTGGCGCAATATTGCTGAATATCTGAGCTTCTCGCGCTGGCGTCATGAGGCGCACGCCGTCCAAACGCTGGCTCAGCAAAAAAGCGACGCATGGCGCGACGAAGACCCGAACATTCTCCTTTCAGACGCGCTGGTGCTGGCGAACCTGGGGCGGGGGGAGCAGGCGCTGCGCTTACTCCAGGAGAACCCCACGCTGGCAGACCCCGAAGAGCATCGCGTCCAGCAGTGCATCAATAAGTCGCTGGTGTGGGTGCGGGTGCTGTGCCAGTGTGGCATGGAGTCGGAGGCACAGGCGTGGCGCCTGCGCCTCCAGCAGTTCAGCGAATCGCGGGCGCCGCACACGACGCTCTGGTGGCGGCGCGTGCTGGGACGCTTTTCAACACCCGCTGCCGAAGTTGAACAGCACGATTAGCAGGTCGGCGTCGTCGACAATCGCATCGCAGTTCACATCGGCGGGGTTGGCTCCCGTCGCGCCGAAGTTGAACAGCACCGTGAGCAGGTCGGCGTCGTCCACGCAGCCGTTGCCATCCACATCGCCGTTGGTGGCGACGCAGGCGGGCGTGAACCAGAAGCCCCCTGTGAGGCTGTAGCCCCCGCCTGTGAGGGCGTTGCTCGCGTCGGGCTGACCGACGGTGCCGCCCATGTTGAAGCTGCCGCCGGTGGCAAAGGTGATTCCGCCGCCGTCAATCGTCCACCAGCTGAGGTCGTAGCCGCCGCCCGATTGGGCGCAGGCGACGCTCATCAGCATCGTGAGAATCGCGCACATCATCAGTGTTCTCATCGGTTTGCCTCCTTCTGTCGAGTGTCGTTCTGATCCACCTCTGAATCGTGGGGATGTCCCCTCCGCAGAGGTCTGGGGAGGGGACTGGAGGTCAGAGTGGATTAGGGCTTCTGATTGAGTCGCGCACGCAGTTGTTGCACCTCGTTGCGCAGCTGCTGGATTTCCGCCTGTTGCGCTTGCAGGGCGTTCACCAGCAGCGGGATGAGCGCCTGGTAGTTCACCGAGAGGGTCCTGTCCTCATCGGTGCCTTCCAGCACCAGTTCGGGAAACACCTCGCGCAATTCCTGCGCGATGAACCCGTACTGTAGAGTCTGTGGGAGTCGCTCATCGCGCCAGTAGTATGACACGGGGCGCAGGCTCAACAGGCGCTGCAGCTCACTGGCGGTATCCAGAGGCTGAATGTCGCGCTTGAGTCGCTCGTCGGAGCGCGTCCGATATTCGGTCGCCAGAATGCCGCTGGCATTAATGTCCCATGTCGCTATACCGCCGTTCCATCCCGTTGGCCAATCTGTGCGCGCCTGACCGTTGTTGCCCGGGATCACCGCCACCGATAGCCCGCTGCCTTTGATGCGCGCCCGCTCGGTGAAATTGCTGCTGCTACCGAACCCGAAGGCAACATCACTGCCCGCCTGATCCGTGTAGATTTGCAAGAGACTCGCCTGAATACCGATTCCGTAGTGGGAGTCGGACTGTCCCCAGAGAGCAATTTTGTTGCCTGTCGTATTGCTAAACGAGAGTGGGGCAAGAGGTGTGGTGGTGCCAATCCCCACTCTGCCGTTCGAGTGGATGCGCATGGTCTCGTTGCCCGTGCTGTCCACGAAGCGCACTACATCGTCGCCCGTGTTATCCACATCGGCATGGATTGTTATGGGACCCCAGCTCTGAATTTCGCCATCATCCACACGCAGGTTCCCGTTCACAAGATGCAGGCGCGCGCTGGGGGTGGTCGTCCCAATCCCGACGGCTCCCTGACGCACCACCAGGCTCTCGACAGGCAGCGCCATATAGGTGCGCAGGAGCAGGTCGAATTGAACGCCCGCTCCACTCCTGCCGTTCGGGTAAGGGTTCTGATTGTCTGCAGTTATAAACAGACCATTTGGCATTACCTCAACTGTGTAGCGTTGACCTGCGGTCAAGTTGACGTCGCCGATTGCCACTTCATGCCAGCCTGTGAAGTTGCCAGGCGTGACTGTGCGCTCGGCAAGCAGCACGCCCCCAGTGCCTTCGCCCTGATACACGCGGATGGTCAGGCTGATGGGATTTACTGCATCCAGGTAGACCGCAACTTTGGTCAGCACACCTGTAATGGCTGGCGTGAACGATTGCCAGGTAAAACCTGGAATGCCAGTTCGAAAGGCTGTAGCGGTCTCCTGATCCAGCTGTTCGGCAGAGAGGCTGCGCACATGCAGGTCACCTTGAGGGCTGTTTGTACCAATGCCCACATTCCCCCCTGCATAGAAGATATTGCTCCCTGCGGTTTGCCATGGACGCTGAGCGTAGAAGGCGGTGCTGGCATATGGAGCGGGGTTGATTTTCACACGCGGCGAGAGTGTGTTGCCATCAACGCTAATCTCCAGGTAGCGGTTGGAGCCGTCCCATACATTGCCGAAGTTCAGCTCCACCGTAAACAGCCCGTTCTGAACATTCACATTCTGGGTGATGGCGCCTCCCACCTGGGAGCCGTTTGTCAGCGCGGTGAACAGTTTGAAAGTCATACTGCGCGTGCCGTTCACGGGCTGTCCGTTCTGCCTGAGGAAGCCCTGATAGGTGAACGGTTGCGCGACGACATGGCTGGCGAGCGTCAGAGCCAGCCCGACAAGCATCCCGAAAAGCATCTTGCGTTGCATCCGCGTTACCTCCATACCCCTACTATACACCGAAGCAACGCGAATGCTCGAAATTTGCACGAAAATGCAACACCTGTGGCGTGCGGAAGCGCGGCTTCCGCAGTCCATACTGGAAAATGCAACACCCTGAGGCGTAGAGGCTCAATTCAGCGCCGGGATGCGCCCAATTGTTCGGCACGCGGCTTTATTCGCCGCCTTTGCCGAGTGCATGGCGCAGGGAAAGGCGCAATTCCGCACGACGCTCCACCCACGCATAGAGCGTGGGCAGTACGATCAGCGTCAGCGCGGTGCTGGTGATTAGCCCCCCGATCACCACAGTCGCGAGCGGGCGCTGCACCTCTGCGCCCATTCCATGCGAGAGCGCCATCGGCAGGAAACCGAACCCCGCCACCGAGGCGGTCATCAGCACAGGGCGCATTCGGATGGCTGCGCCCTCCACCACCGCCTCAAGGCACGCCATGCCACGCTGACGGAGGGCATTAATGGCGCTGATCATCACCAGCCCGTTCAGCACGGCAATCCCGCCCAGCGCAATAAAGCCGACCCCTGCCGACATGGAGAAGGGCATCCCGCGTACCCAGAGCGCCAGAATCCCCCCTGTGAGTGCGAACGGGATGGCAGTGAACACCATCAGTGCGTAGCGTACCTGCCCCAGCGCCAGCACCAGCAACATGAGAATGCCCAGAAAGGTCGCTGGTACCACGATACTCAAGCGCGTGCGCCCCGAAACCAGATGCTCATAGGCGCCGCCGTACTCAATCCAGTAGCCTACGGGCAGGTTCAGCCGTTGCAATCGCTGATGCACCTCTTCGGCGACCGACCCCAAATCGCGCCCGCGCGTGTTCGCCAGCACCAGCACGCGCCGCTGACCGTTCTCGCGTGTGATTCGCACGGGACCTTCCACAATCTGGATATCGGCTACTGCGCTCAGTGGCACGCGCGCGCCCTCCGCAGTGGGGATAAGCAGGCGCCCAATCTGTTCAGGCGTGCGTCGGAACGGCTCCTGCAGGCGTACCGCCACCTCTACCCTCTGGGTTCCTGTGGTGATGACGGTCGCGGTGGCTCCGCCGAGCGCGCTCTCAATAGCCTCCATCACGGTGCTGGCGGGGATGCCGTAACGCGCCAGTTGCTCGCGGCGCACTGCAATCTGGAGCTGCGGCAAGCCTTCGGTCGTCTCCAGCGCCACATCCACCGCGCCACGCACCTTGCGCACCTCCGCCTCCACCAGTCGCCCGATGCGATTCAGCTCCTCAAGGTCCGCCCCAAAAATCTTGACCGCAAGGTCCGCACGCACGCCCTGCCCTTCAATCATCTCGTCCATGCGCATCTTAATCGGCTGTGTGAAAGTGACGCCGAGACCGGGCATTTTGGCAACGGCATCCGCTATCTGCTCCACCAGTTCGGGCTTGGTGTGAGCGCGCCGCCACCGCTCACGCGGGTGCAGCTCCATCATGATGTCCACCTGATTATTGAGCATCGGGTCCGTTGCGGCTTCGGGGCGTCCGATTCGGGTGAAAATATGCGCAATCTCGTCGGGAAACTGCGTTTTCAGGTACTTTTCTAGGCGTCCCGAAAGGCGGATGGTCTCCTCCAGCGAGGTGTCAGGCGGATAGAAGCCCGAAATCGCGATATTGCCTTCATCCAGCTCTGGGACGAACACACTCCCCAGATGGGTAAAGAGCCAGAAGCACGCTCCCACAAACCCCAGCGCGAGGGTCAGTGTCAGGCGCGGACGCTGGATATGCCACATCAGCGCACGCCGATAATGATGCGCCAGCCATGTCAGCAGCCTGTTCTCGCGTTCGGGCTGGGGCTTGAGAAACTGGGCGCACAGCGCGGGGACAACCGTCATCGAGAAGAGCATCGCGCCCACCAGTGCAAAAATCACGGTCAGCCCCATCGGACGGAACATCTTGCCCTCAATCCCACCCAGTGTGAGAATGGGCACATACGCGGCAATAATGATAAAGATTCCGAACAGGGCGGGGCGAATCACCTCCACCGTGCTGTCATGAATCAGGCGTTCACGCTCGTCGGGGGTCAGCTCCTGGGGGAGCGAGCGTATCGCTTCCGCGAGGCGGCGAACCGTGTTTTCCACAATAATCACCGCGCCGTCCACCAGCAGTCCGAAGTCTATCGCGCCCAGACTCATCAGGTTCGCGGACACCCCAAAAAGACGCATGCCGACCACTGCCCCCAGCATCGAGAGCGGGATGACGCTGCTTACAATAAGCCCTGCCCGCAGCTGGAGCAGAAACAGAAAGAGCAGCCCTATCACCAGCAAGCCCCCTTCGGTGAGGTTGGTCAACACCGTGCGCAGGGTGCCGTTCACCAGTTTGGAGCGCTCCAGATGCGGTATCAGTTTCGTGCCTGCGGGGAGTGATTTTTCGATGGCGAGCAGTTTTTCTTTCACGCGCTCGATAACGATACGCCCGTTTTCGCCAATCAGCAGGAGCGCCAGCACATAGACCTGCTCGCCCTCGCCGTTCTGGGTCATCGCGCCGTAGCGCACGGCGGGCGCTTCGGTAATCCGCGCGATTTGTGCCAGCGTGATGGGCACGCCGTGCTGGGTCTTGACGACCACGCGCTGGAGGTCTTCCACCCCCGTGAGCTGTCCGACTCCGCGCACCAGCGCCTGCTGGCTTCCGCGCAGGAGGTAGGCGCCGCCCGCGTTCAGGTTGTTGTTTTGCAGAGCGTCCACCACCTCGCGCAGGGTGATGCCATAAGCCTCCAGTTTTCGGGGGTCTACCTGCACCTGGAACTGGCGCGTTTCACCACCCCACCGGGTAACCTCTGCCAGCCCGGGCACGGTGAGCAGCTGGGGGCGCACGACCCAATCTGCCAGCGTCGCGCGCTCCATCAGCGAAAGGCGCGGGTTGCGCACCTCAATATGCGCCAGTTCGCCCAGCCCTGTGCTGACGGGTCCCATCTCGGCACGCACGCCCGGCGGCAACTCGCCCTGAATCGCCTGCAACCGCTCGCTGACCAGCTGGCGTGCGAAATAGAGGTCTACCGAGTCGTCAAACACCACGGTTACCTGCGATAGCCCGAAGATGGACGAGGAGCGAATCTCCCTGAGGTAAGGCAGCCCTGCCAGCCCCAGCTCGATGGGGAAGGTAATCTGGCGCTCCACTTCCTGCGCGCTCAAGCCCGGCGCTATCGCGTTAATCACCACCTGTTTGTTGGTGATGTCGGGCACGGCATCAATCGGCAGCAGGAACGCCTGATAGACCGCGAACCCTGCAAAAAAGAGGGTCAGGATCAGCACTACCGCCCGCTGGCGGATGGAAAAACGCACAATCGCTTCCAGCATCAGTGCTCACCTCCCTCTCCACCGACCAGCATGCCCTTGAGCAGCGAGCTATTCCGCACCACAATTCGCTCGCCGGGCTTCAAACCAGAGCGCACGACGGCGTAGGTGTCGTTGCGCTGCCCCAGCACGACCTCACGCAGCTGGAATCGGTTTGGGCTATCGGTCGCCACGAACACATACGGTTTACCTTCTATTTCCTGAATGGCGCTCAGAGGCACGAGCAGCTGCGGCGCGCTCAGGCGAAGGGTCAGCTTCCCTTCCACGAAGGTTCCCGGTTTGAGCAAGGCATCAGGATTACGCACCACACAACGCGCTTTGACAGTGCGGGCGTGAGGGTCTGCTTCGGGCATGACCATCTGAATCTCGGCGGTGTAGCGCTTTCCCGCATCTTCAGGCAGGCTGAACTCAACAGGCATGCCTGGCTTGACAAAGGGGGCATCTTCGGGGTACAGGTCAAAGCTCACCCACACCGTGTCGGTGTTTAGAATGCGGAAGATGGGCTTATCGGGCGTAACGGTCTCTCCGACCGTGACCTGAAGCGCGGCGATGCGTCCGTCGAAGGGCGCCACAAGGGTCAGTTTGTGTCCGCCGTCGGGTTTACCGCCCAGCAGATGGAGCTCGTCCAGGGCGGCTTCCAGTTCCAGCTGGGCTTGGGCGAGCTGGGCTTCGGCTTCGGCGACCTCTTTGCTGGTGAGGTACTGCCCCTGATAGACCTGCTGGGCGCGCTGGAGCTGTTGCTGGGCAATCTGCAGTTGGGCGCGGGCGTTTTCAAGGCGAGCGCGGGCGTTCTGCAGCTGGGCTTGCGCAGCTTCGAGTTGCGCTTGCGCCATCTGGAGGGCGGCGCGGGCGCTCTCGCGCTGTGCCTGAAGCGATTCGTACTCCTGACGCGAGATCAGTTGCGCCTGAAGCAGGCGTTCGGCGCGAGCGAGCTGGCTTTCCGCCTGATTCAGCGCAATCTGAGCGCGATGGCGCTCTGCCTCCGCCTGGCGTACCGCCTGCTGGGCTGCCTGATAGTCGGCTTCGGCAGCGCGATGTTCTGCCTGCGCCTGACTCCAGCGACTCCGCGCCTCCTCTAACGCGGGGTTGGCATACGCGCCCAGTTGCGCCAGCCGTTTCCGACGCGCCAGTTCCGCCTTCGCAAAGGCGACATTGCGTTTCGCTCGCGCGTAGTTCACCTCAGCGCGATGAATCTCTTCGCTATCCAGAATTGCCAGCACCTGACCCCTGCGCACCCGTTGCCCCACATGCGCACGCAGTTCCAGCACGCGCCCTGTAACGCGCGAGTTGAGGTTCACCACCGCTTCGGGGTGCGCTTCTATCTGACCATAGAGGGTGAGCGTGCGGGTCAGCGGCTGCACCGACACGCGCTCGATGCCCAGATCAGCCAGTTGCAGGCTCTCCGAATCTAACTCCACCACTTCAGGAAGGGTGTGGCTTGGCTCTTCGCTTTGCGCTTCGGGGGCAGGTGCCGGCGAACGGCTCCACCACCAGATGCCCGCTCCCGCAACAGCCACCCCCAGCAGAAGTCCCACAGTTTTCGTGAACTTACTCATTGCGTGTTCCCTCCTCATGCTGTCGGCGCCATAGGGCGGCAAAATCGGCTTGCTTCTCGGCGTAATCGGTTATGGCAATCCAGTAGGCGCGCTCGGCAAGCAATGCTTCTTCCTGAATCTGGCGCGCCGTGCGCTGGGCTTCCAGCACCTGCAGGATAGAGAGATGCCCGCTTTCTAATCCCACCTGAGCGGACTGGAGCAGTTTCTGGGCGCGGGGCAGGATGTCGCGCTGGTAGGCTTCCCAGCGCTGGTAGGCATTCTGTGCCTGCAAGTGGGCGTTGGCAAGCTCCGTCTGGAGCGCGTGTTGCGTGGTCTGCAGGCGGAGTGCTTCGGCGGCAGTGGCGGTTTCCAGCGCCTGCAGGCGCTTGCGTCGGGCGCCGTAGTCCACAAAGGGCAGGCTGAAGATTAGCCCGAAGCCGGGCTGGGCGTGCTTTTCGAGACGCATCTGCACGCCCACATCGGGCAGTCCTTCAATCTGGGTCTGGCGGCGCAACGCCTGCATGGAGCGCCAGCGCGCCTGCTGATGGAGCCAGTCGGGGTGGGAACTCCATGCGCCGGGCGGCTTGGGCGGCGACGGCGTGCGCGGCTCCTCAAGGTTCACGCGGGCGCTCTGCTCCAGCCCCAGCCATCGGTTCAGTGTTGCTCGCGTGGTGTCTGCTTCTACCGTGCGTGCGCTGAGGGTCTGGCGCACACGCTCCAGCTCAATCTCCGCCTGAATCTGATCCAGCCCCGGGCGGACGCCAATCTCCACCTGCTGGCGTATGAGGGCGAGCGTTTGCTCGGCGCGTTGCACCTCGGCTTCCGCTAACTGACGCAATCGCTCAGCGTACAGGGCGTGATAGAAGGCGCGCGCCGTCTCGCTTAGCAGCTGGTTCGCCTCTTTCAGAATCTGGGCATGGGCGAGTTGCTGCTCCGCCCGGGCGGTTCGCTCGCGTGCGGCACGAGCGCCGTTCAGCTCCAGCATCTGGGCGATAATCAGCTCCTCGCCTGTGCCGCCTGTGGTCAGCGCAGGGGTCCAGTGGAGAAAGAGCGCCTGCGGCGCTCGCGCCACCTCTGCCTGATGCGCGGCGGCGAGCCAGTCCTGACGCAACGCGCGGAGCGCACCGTTCGCCTCCATCGCACGCTGCAGCGCCTGCTCCACTGTGAAGCGCGGCGGCGCTGTTTGCCCATAAAGCCCACTGCTGATGAGAACCCAACTAATGACCAGTTTCCGTCGCATTCCGATTCCTCCGTGATACGCTTGCGCTACAAGCCGAACCCCCCGTTAGCGGGGATTCCGGCAGAGTTAGCCGAGCCAGCGCATCACAGGAGGAGCGCGACGAAAAACGCATCGGGTGGGGATAGAAGTGGGGGGAGAAGCGTTTTCTGGAACACACCGCAAACGCGGGAGTGCGCCCAGCTCGCCAATCCTCTCCAGGAGCGCGATAGTCGCCCACTGAGGCGCATGTCCCTGAGACGCAGGCGCCTGTGGCAGGGGCACTTCCACGCTATAGAACATGCAGTCGCAGGGGAGCGCTTCCAGGGTCGGTATCGAGGTGGAAACAGGCGCTGGGTCTCCCTGAGGCGGTGTATCCTCGGCACATGCATTGAGCCAGAAGCACGCGCTGTTTACCTGCTGATGGCACACCCAGTAGCCGATACCCCCGCTGTTCAGCAGGGTGACCAGCATCAGGAGCCACCAGCCCAACCGCTTCCGACGCATGCGCCGCTCCGTTAACTTCGGTTTCCATAGTATACCCGCAAGCGGCGCGGGCGGCGCGGTAGGACAGCCCACCACACCCTTAAGCGCGGGGAATGCTTTGCCCAGCACCTCTTCGGGGTCGCTGCCGAGCCACTCCAATACGGTGGCGTACACGCGGCGGAAGTCGATCTGCATCTTGAGGTCGTTGTTGCTGTCCAGATCGCTCAGGTTGGGCGGGTCGCCGTGCAGACCGCCCTGCACGCGCTTGCCAATCAAAAACATCGGCGCGGCGGCGCCGTGGTCGGTGCCGAGACTGCCGTTTTCGCGCACGCGCCGCCCGAACTCCGAGAAGACCATCAACAGCACCTTGTCGGCTTTGCCAAGCGCCTCCAGATCGCGATAGAAGGCGTTCACCGCGCTGGCGAACCGGCTCAGGAGTTGTTCGTGCGTGCGCGCCTGACCCGCGTGGGTGTCAAACCCGTTCACCGACACATAGAGGATTCGGGTTTGCGGCGAGGTGGCAATCAGTTGCGCCGCTTGCTGGAGACCGCGACCGAACGGGTCGTTGCCGTAGGCGACTTCGGAGCGGTAGTTTTTAACAGCCTCGCGCAGGCGTTCTACCGCCTCCAGCGCGGTGCGCGTCGACTCGCGGATGATTCGCGCGGGCGCGTCGGGCTTGCGCGACTCCATCGCCTGCATCGCTTGCAAGGTGCGCTCCAGCTCCGGGTCGCGCGTCATCATCTGCAGGTCGCTCAGGCTGGCGAAGCAGGGCACCGAGGCGCGTCGCGCCTGCAACGCGAGAGGCAACTCCTGCGTGAGGCTTACCGCCAGCACAGGGTTCGTTGCCGAGTCGGCGAGCGTGTCCAGATAGCGCCCCAGCCAGCCGTAGCGGCTGTGCCCATCGGGGTCGGCAGTCTGCCAGATTTCCATCGAGCGGAAGTGTGAGCGGTTCGGGTTCGGGTAGCCCACGCTCTGAATCACCGCGACGCGCTTCTGGTCATACAAACTCTTGAGCGGTTCCAGCGCAGGGTGGAAGCCCATCCCCCCTTCCAGCGGGATCACCTTGTCTTCGGGGATTGCCAGCGTGGGGCGCGACTGATAATACAGCGACTGGGTGTAGGGAATCACCGTGTTCAGCCCGTCGTTGCCCCCTGTGAGCTGCAACACCACCAGAATGTGGTCGTTGGGGAGCTTCTCGCCCTTGAGTGTGCGCTGAGCGTCGGCATAGGCGATTCGCGCCAGCCACGGCGGCGCTGCCAGCCCTACCGCCACCAGTGTGAACCCTGCCCGCAGGAACTGGCGACGCGACATCTCCGCCGCCCAGAAGTCGCTGTTCGGACGCTCACATAATGGACACGGCTTGCCCTCTTCTGGTCGTTCCATAGAACCCCTCCAGCACTCAATTTTCGGCTGGGCACGCGCCCAATCCTGCCCGTATAGACGCCAGAAGAGGGGGAATGTTTAGCGGGGCAACTGGCGGAGGGGGAGGGATTCGAACCCCCGTCCCACACGAGGTGGGATGCGGTTTTCAAGACCGCCGCCTTCAGCCACTCGGCCACCCCTCCGCGCAGGCAAATTATACCCTACTTCGCCTTGAGCGCCGCCAGAATTTCCTGCACACCTTGCCGCGCGTCCATAAACAGCATCAGCGTGTTGTCCATCGCAAACAGGGGGTTCGGAATGCCCGCGAAACCAGGGCTGAGGCTACGCTTGATGACCACCACGCTTTTCGCCTTGTCCACATCCAGAATGGGCATGCCCGCAATCGGGCTGTTGGGGTCGGTGCGCGCTAAGGGGTTCACCACATCGTTCGCGCCGATTACAATCGCCACATCCACCTGTTCAAATCGCGGATTGATTTCGTCCATCTCTTTGAGTTTATCGTAGGGCACATCGGCTTCGGCGAGCAACACATTCATATGTCCTGGCATGCGCCCCGCGACGGGGTGAATCGCGAACTCCACGCGCGTGCCCTGCGCTTCCAGCGCCTGCATCAGGTCGCGCACCGCATGCTGTGCTTGAGAGACCGCCATCCCGTAGCCGGGCACAATCACCACATAGCGCGCCCCTTCCAGCAGCATCGCCACCTCTTCAGGCGAGGTCGCCTTCACACGCCCGCCGTACACCTCTTCCGCCTTCGGTCCCGCCTCCGCCGGCACCCACACCCCGAACAGCACATTGCGCAGGGAGCGGTTCATCGCGCGGCACATAATCGTGGTCAGAATAATCCCCGACGCGCCCACCAGCGAACCCGTGATAATCAGCGCGTTATTGTTCAGCACGAACCCCGTCGCCGACGCCGCCAGCCCCGAATAGGAGTTCAGCAGCGCGATCACCACGGGCATGTCCGCGCCCCCGATTGGGAACACCAGCAGCAGCCCCACCACCGACGCCACCGCCACCAGCGCCCAGTAATACCCCATTTGCGACGGCTCCAGCGCCAGCATCACCCCCAGCCCGATCGCAACCAGAAGTAAAAGCCCGTTAAAGTAGTGCAACGAGCGGATGGGAATGGGGTTATCCCCGACAATCCCCTGCAGTTTGGCGAAGGCGACCAGACTCCCCCAGAAGGTTACCGCGCCAATAATGCCCGACGCCGCGCTGGCAAGGCTCAACTGGAGCATCGGCACGCTCGCCCGCACTTCAGGCAGGTTCGCCTCCACCAGGCTTGCGCCCGCCACCAGCGCCGACGCGCCACCCCCGAAACCGTTCAGGAGCGCCACCATCTGCGGCATCGCCGTCATGGGCACTTTCAACGCCAGCACGGCTCCCACCAGCGCGCCCACCACGATGCCAGCAATAATCAGTTCAAAACTCAATATCTGGCGATGCGCCAGAGTCGCCACAACGGCAATCAGCATGCCCAGCGCGCCCAGTTGATTGCCCCGCACCGCCGTGCGCGGATGTGCCAGCCCCTTTAGCCCCACAATAAATAGCACTGCCGCCAGTAGATACGCCAGATTAATCCACGCTTCGCCCATAGCATAAAGTGTACCTTCAGCACGCCTGCCGATGGGGTACAATTCCCCTGCCATGAGTGCGTTCAAGATTGGCATCAATCGCTGGACGATGCCTGGTAACTGGGAGGTGCAAACCTGCCTGCGCGTCGCAAAGGAGTCGGGATTTGACTCCATCGAGTTCAACATGGAAATGCAGGGCGCGCTCAGCCCCCAGACCTCCGATGCGGAGGCGAGCCAGATTCGCCAGATGGCAGACTCGGTAGGGATTGAACTCAGCTCCCTCTCCACAGGGGTCTACTGGAGCGTGCCGTTTACCCACCCTGACCCCAAAGTGCGCGAGCAGGCGATAGACCTCTGCCGCCACCAGCTCCGACTGGCGCAGGCGATGGGCGTGGAGGCGATTCTTGTCGTGCCGGGCGTCGTCACGGCGGAAGTGCCCTACGATGTTGCCTATGAACGCGCCAAACAGGCGCTGCAAACGCTGGCGCCCGAAGCCGAACGCCGCAAAGTCGCGATTGCGATTGAGAATGTGTGGAACAAGTTCCTGCTCAGCCCGCTGGAGATGCGCCAGCTCATCGACGAAATCGGCAGCGACTATGTGGGCTGCTACTTCGACGCAGGCAACATCTTAGACTACGGCTTCCCCCAGCACTGGATTACGATTCTGGGACCGCGCATCAAGCGCGTACATGTAAAAGATTTCCGCACCGAGATTGGCAATATTCAGGGTTTCACCAACCCGCTTCAGGGCGATGTGCCGTGGATGGCGGTGCGCTCGGCGCTGGAGTCGGTCGGCTACACAGGATATATCACCGCCGAGGTGAGCGGCTACCGCGTGTTCCCTGAGCTGGGATTGCGCCATATTGCAGACGCCTTGCGTGCCGTCTTCAAAAGCTGATAAAGGAGGCAACCCCGCATGAGAGCTGAGCTTCCCAAGACCTATGACCCCCATCAGGTGGAACCGCAGCGCTATGCATGGTGGATGGAGCGCGGCGATTTTTACGCCACCATCGCCGACGATGGGCGTCCCCGCTATTGCATCACCATTCCGCCCCCCAACATCACGGGTAGCCTGCATATGGGGCACGCGCTCAACAACTCCATCCACGATGTGCTGCTCCGCTGGAAGCGTATGCAGGGCTATAATGTGCTGTGCGTGCCCGGCACCGATCACGCGGGGATTGCCACCCAGAATGTGGTGGAACGCGAGCTGCGTAAAGAGGGCTTGACCCGCCACCAGCTGGGACGCGAAAAATTCCTGGAGCGCGTCTGGCAATGGCGCGAACAGTACGGCAACACGATTCTGATGCAGTTCCGCCGACTCGGCTGCTCTTACGACTGGCGCTACACCCGCTTCACGCTGGACCCGGAGTATGTGGACGCCGTGCTGGAAGTGTTCGTGCGCTGGTGGCAGGATGGGCATCTCTATATTGGCGAGCGCGTGATAAACTGGTGCCCCCGTTGTATGACCGCGCTTTCGGATATCGAGCTGGAGCAGGCGGACGAGCCGGGCAAGCTCTATCACCTGCGCTACCCGTTTGAGGATGGCAGCGGCTATGTGGTGGTCGCCACCACACGCCCTGAAACGATGCTCGGCGATGTGGCGGTTGCGGTCAACCCCAGCGACGCCCGCTACACGCAACTCATCGGCAAGAATCTCATCCTGCCACTGGTGGGACGCCGAATCCCGCTGATTGCCGACCCCTACCCCGACCCCGAGTTCGGCACGGGCGCGGTCAAAGTGACCCCTGCGCACGACCCCAACGACTTCGAAATCGGGCAACGCCACAACCTGCCGCGCCCCCTGATTATGAATCTGGACGGCACCATCAACACGGAGCGCCTGCGCGAGGAACTCAACGCGCACGACAACCCCTACCTGCAAGCCTATCACGGCAAAGATCGCTACGAGGTGCGCAAGCTCATCGTAGCGGACCTGGAAGCAGGCGGCTATCTGGAGAAGGTGGAAGATTACACCGTGCCGCTGGCGCGATGCGAGCGCTGCCACACGGTGATTGAGCCGCTGCTCAGCGAGCAGTGGTTCTGCCGCATGACCGAAATCGCCAAGCCTGCGATTGAGGTCGTCAAGCAGGGCAAGATTCGTTTCATCCCCGAACGCTACACCGAGATGTACCTGAACTGGATGGAAAACATCCGCGACTGGTGCATCTCGCGCCAGCTCTGGTGGGGGCATCAGATTCCCGCATGGTACTGCGTGGACTGCAATCCCGAAAACTTTGAGCGCACCGAGAAGGGCGAGTACCGGCTGCTGAAGCGTGAAAACCCGATTGTGCAGAAAACCGCGCCCGACAAGTGCCCCCGCTGTGGGAGCATGCTCCTTGTGCGCGACCCCGATGTGCTGGACACATGGTTCTCCTCCGCTATCTGGCCCCACACGGTGCTGGGCTGGCCCCGCGACACGGAGGAGTTGCGCCTCTTTTACCCCACCGATGTGCTGATCACAGCGCAGGAGATTCTTTACCTGTGGGTCGCCCGCATGATTATGACGGGGCTGTATTTCAAGGGCGACATTCCCTTCCGTGAGGTTTACATCCACGCGACGGTGCTGAACAAAGAGGGCAAGCGGATGTCCAAATCGCTGGGCACGGGGATTGACCCGCTGGAGATGATTGAGAAATACGGCACCGACGCCCTGCGCTGGTCGCTGCTGCAGCAGGCGGGGATGCAGCAGTCCATCCGATTCTACGAAGAGCGTGTGGTGAACGCTCGCAACTTCGCGAACAAGGTCTGGAACGCCACGCGCTTCGTGTTGTTGAACTTAGAAGACGCCGACCTGGGGGCGCTGCGGGCGATGGGTCCCCAGCCTGCTGATACGCTGGATCGCTGGATTCTGAGTCGGCTCCAGCGCACGATTCAGGCAGTTCATGAGGCGCTGGGGGCGTACTGCTTCGACGACGGCGCGAACGCGCTTTATGAGTTTATCTGGAGCGAGGTGTGCGACTGGTATATTGAGGCGGTCAAGCCGCGCCTGCAGGAGCCGCTTCGCCGGACGCAAACGCAGGCGATGCTGGTGTACCTGTTTGACCAGCTCCTGCGCCTGCTACACCCCTACATGCCCCACATCACCGAAGAGTTGTGGCAGGCGATTGGCGCGACGGAGATAGAGCCTGCGCTGATTCGCGCCCGATTCCCGCAGGCGAACCCCGCATGGATCGATGAGGCGGCGGAGGCGGAGGTGGCGCAGGTGTTTGAGGTGATTCGCGCCATTCGCAACCTGCGTGCGGAGGTCAAAATCACGCCGGGCGTCGCCATTCCCAAAGCGTGGGTGAACCCGCTGGACGAGGAGAGCCGTCGCCGCTTTGAAGCGCATCGCGCCACAATCGCACATCTGGCGTGGTGTCAGCACATTGCGTTTGGTGTGCCCGACGAGCGCGCCCTGATGAACCCTGCCACGGGGGCGGAGGTCTTCCTGCCGATTGCGGGCTTGGTGGATATCGAGCGCGAGCGGGAACGCCTGCAAAAAGAGCTGCAGAAGGTGGAGCAGGAGATTAAGCAGGTGCAGGCGCGTCTGCGCAATCCGCAGTTTTTAGAGCGCGCCAAGCCCGAAGTGGTGCAGGAAGCCCGCGAGCAGGAGCGCGAACTGCTGGAGCGCCACCGGCGGCTTCAGCAGCGGATAGAGCAGTTGAGTTCTTAAAAGCCAGCGCCGGGGGTGGGCGTCCCCGGCGCTGTGGGTGAAGGGCGCGTACGTGGGAGGGAACAAAGGCGTTTCAAAGGCGCTGGGGGCACCGACGCCCCGCATCGTCGGCACGCCCCAGCGCAGCGGGATGCACGACGCTCACCAGCGGCAAGCCCCGCTCGTCAGGAGGTACGCACGAGCAAATCTTACGCCACATCATCCCAGTCCTCTGCGTCCTTAGACGGCTCGATACGCCGTGCAGGTTCCGCACTGCTGTAGTCCCAGTTGTCGCAATCAAGCCTTCGGCAATAGAGCATGCGACGCACCTGCCCGTCTGCCAGCTCCACATCCGCAAAGTCGGCAAACCGACAGCGCATGCATAACTCAGGCTCCAGTAGCCGAACTACCTTCAACTCACGCTTGGACATAAGGTCTCGCCCCTCGGGTTTCAGTTCTGGCGTCCTGCCATCATCTCATATTATCGGATGTTAGACAGGCAGATTGCAGGGGGCGGTTCCATAGAAAATTGCGGGAATTGAGCCGTTTATGCCGAAACAGAGCGTTTCGCATTCCGTCAGGTATATTCGAAGACGAGGTAGGGAGGCATGGCAAAGCGACCGTCCATACAACGCGAATACCAGCGCCAGCTAATGCTCCGCTGGATTACCACTTTCACCCAGTGGATGATTTCGGTGGGGGCAATCCTGTTCTTGCTGGGGTTTGCCTATCTGATGTATGCGGTCTTTCTGGCAGGACTGGATCAATCCCAGAGCTTTTCGGCGGCGGATCAGGCACGCATTCAGGGCAACCTCTCCCTGGCAGGCAGAATTACGCTGCTGGGAGCCGGGCTGGTGGTGATTGGGGTCGCGTGGAACTATCTGGAAGAGGCGCTGGTGGGGGTCGTTTTACTTTTACTGGCGGTCTTTTTCTACTGGGGTTTGCCGTTTCTGATGGGGCAGCTGGGGGCGCTGCCAACGCCGGGGAGTTTACGCGCCTTCGCGCTGGAGCAGTTGCGCCTGCTGGTGTGGGTGCTGTTCCCGCCTGGGCTGGTGCTGACCGTGTTCGTGGGGATTGCGCAGGGCATCCGTCGGCTCAAGTATGGCGCGTCGCTGGATCAAACACTCAAGCTCGGCTCCAATGTCGGCAAGCAGCAGGTGCCCCAGAAGTTCCTCGGCAAGTGCTGGCAGCTGCCCTATTGCCGCGACTATGTGCGCCAGCGATGTCCCATTTACCATGCACGACGCACCTGCTGGCGCGAGGGCGTCGGCTGCATGTGCGAGGAGAAAAATATTGCGATGGCGCTCCAGAATGTGCGCATCAGCGACAACCCCGAAGCGAACGCTCGCTATATCCCCCATAACACGACGCTCACCAAATGGGAACTGCGCCAGCGCTGTGCCGAGTGCGTGATTTACAACGAACATCAGCGCCAGAAATACCAGCTGGTCGCGCCCCTGACCGTGGGGCTGGTGGTAGGGATTGCCTACTTCTTCCGCGAGCCGTTGCGCGGGCAGGTGTTCGAACTGCTGGGGTTGTTAGACCGCTTGCTGGCGCAGTTCACGCTGATGCCCAGCGAGGCGCGTGAGGGCGTCCTCAAAGCCGCGGCTCAGGCGAACGAAACCGCCGCGTGGGTGCTGTATATCTCGCTCACAATTGTGGTGCTGAGCTACTCGTTGCGGCTGGTGGAGACCGTTATCTTCAAGTGGAAGTTGTGAACGGGCAGGAATCGCGCCTCCCCTGCAGAAATGGGGCGTGGGGAGGACTTATGCGACCTGGTCTGGCACTCTTCTACCTGGGGTTGGGGCTGGCGCTAACAACGGCTCAGCCAGTAGAACCAGCGCGGTTTCCTGCCAAACGGCTCACCCAGCCTCCTGTGATTGATGGTGTAGTAAGCCCTGACGAGTGGCGTGAGGCGTATAAAGTGGAGTCGTTCTGGTCGCCCCTGCGCCAGCAGCCTGCAGGGTTCCCAACTCGCGCCTACATCGGCTACGACTCGCACTATATTTATGTCGCCTTTGAATGCGAAGACCCCAACCCGGAGCAAATTGTGGCGCAGGAGACCAAGCGCGGCGGCGATCTGGAGGACGACGACACAGTGGCTGTGCTGATAGAACCGCAGGCACGCGGGCTGGAGCCGTATAGTTTTATCGTGAACCCGCGCGGCACGCAGACGGAAGAAATCCCCATCGGTACAGCGGAAAACATTCGCTGGCGCGGCGACTGGGACGCCCGCACGCAGGTCGCCGACTGGGGCTGGAGCGCGGAGATGCGAATCCCGCTCAGAATCCTGCGCTATCCCCCGAAACAGACCCGCTTCGGCGTTATTCTGGAGCGCCATGTGGCGCGTCTGAAGGAGCTGTATGTCTTCCCCAACATGGGTGGGTACTACTCTGACCGTCGTCAGGCGCTCTGGGAGGGGCTGGAACTGCCCGCGCCGCGCTATCCGATTGTGTTGCTGCCCTACTTTACGGGCGACCGCTCCACAGAGCGCGAGCAATCGCGCGGTGGGCTGGACATTCGCTATGTGGCAGGCGATGCGCTCACCGCTGTGCTGACCTATAAACCCGATTTTGAGAACATCGCAGGCGATGTGGCGAATGTGGACTTCTCCTACACCGAAAAGGTACTGGAGGAGCAGCGCCCCTTCTTTCAGGAGGGGAGCGATTTTATGCCCCCGCGTGCGATGTTTTACAGCCTGCGGGTGCAGGACCTCACGCTGGGGGGCAAGGCGTTCGGCTCGCTGGGCGACTGGCGCTACGGCGTGCTGCTGGGAGAATATCAGTTCAACGGTGCCACGCGCCAGATAGGCGTCGGGCGTGTGCGCTATGAGGTCGCGCCACGTTCTTTTATAGGCGTTGTGGGCACGCGCCTGCAGGGCGATGTGGACGAGCAGAATCTGGGCGCGATTATAGACACCCAGCGCATCACGGGCGAAGGGGAGTGGCGCTTCACGGGCGCGCTCTATCGGCTGTCGGGCGACCGCGAAGGGCTGTTCCAGCAATACACCTTCTACACGCAAACCCCGCCGCGCGTGCCCAGCTACTACCTGCAATACACCGATATTGAGCCGACCTACCGCCCGCGCCTGGCATATGTGCCCGAAACGGGTTATCGAGGCGTGCGATTTCAAGTCGCATGGTTTGACCAACCCGAAAGCCAGCGCCCCTTCCAGTGGACACTGGATGTGGGCGTTCTCTCACGCCGCCTGTACGGCGGTGGCGTACTGGACGAAGGCGTCTTCATGGAACTGGATTGGGGGTTCACTCCCGATACGGAGCTGGAGATCGGGGTAGACTACCTCCGACGCCCACCGAACATTGACCGCACAATGCGAGTGGGCTACACATGGAACGCGCTGAACCGCTACCGTCGGGGTGTTGCGGCGGTGCGCTTCGGCGACTTGAACGGGGGGCGCAGTCGCTACGGCTATCTGGAGCAATCATTTGAGCTGGCGCCACGCTTACGCCTGCGCGCCAGCTACGAGACGCTCGCTATCGATTACCCCGAACCGCCCCATGACCGCGCGAACCAGTTTATTCTCACCCTCAACTACGAAATTGACCCTGAACGCGCGATAGGAGGGCGCTACATCTCCAGCCGAACCGAATTCGGGGGCGAAGTGGAGACGGTTCGCAACTTCTATCTCACCTACTTCCAGCGAGTGCGGCGCGGGTTCGACCTCTACTTCATCTACGGCTTGCCCAACGCCAGCCGTACCCAGAACCGATTCGCCATTAAAGTCGTTACGCCGATTGAACTCTGAAGCGGCTCCTTCACGGCAAAAGTTGCGCTACCTGCAAAGTCGCTTCGGGCGCAAAGAGCGGCGAAATCTGTTCCTCTGCCTGAAGTACCATGCGTTGACGATAGGCGGCGCCATACACCGTGCGCGTGTCCGCCGCCGGTTCACGGTAGACCTCCAGCACGCGCTCGCGAAGGTTCACAATCCAGTATTCAGGGATGCCTGCGCTGGCATACAGACTGCCCTTCACCTCGCGGTCGGTCTGCAAAGAGGCATCCGACACTTCCACCACCAGCAGGGCGCTGGCAGGATGCTGGCTCAGATAGTCGCGCGGGCTACCTGCCACAACCGCAATATCAGGAAACGGCATATCGTACTCGCTCAACACAAGGGGAAGCGGGGGACGCACATCGTAGCCCTCTTTGCGAACCGATTCCAGAGCCATCTGCACGAGGCGGACGGCGACGGCATGGGCGGTATTCACAGGCTCCCTCCGTGTCAACTCCCCTGCGAGCAGTTCCAGTCGCTCTTCAGGGGCGAACACGCCCGATTCCACCAGCGCCACGAAATCTTCATGCGTAATCCAGCGGCGCAACGGAAGATTTGGGCGACGGCGTAGCTTAGGCTTGCCCATGCCTCAAGGCATTATACCCCTCTTGTTGAGGAAGAGCGGACGCCAATCAGGTATAATCCGCATGGGTGAAACCATGCAGAACACGCCGACGATGCCTGTTGTGATTACCGAGCGCGCCCTTCAGCGAATCAAGCAGATTCTGCAAAAGAAGGGGATGCCTGACGCCTATCTGCGCATCGGCGTGCGCGCGGGGGGGTGTGCGGGTTACGAGTATGTGATGCTCCCTGTTGAATCACCCCGCCCCAACGATCAGGTCTACGAGGTAGACGGCGTGCGAATCGTGATAGACCCCAAAAGCGCCACCCTGCTGGAAGGCACCACGATTGACTTCACGGGGCAGCTGATTGGCGGGGGGTTCCAGTTCCGCAACCCGAAAGCCAAGCGCCAGTGCGGGTGCGGCACTTCGTTCAGCGTGTAGCCACGCCGAGCGTTGCGAGAAAGTTGCGCAGAATCTGCAAGCCGACGGCGCCGCTCTTTTCGGGGTGGAACTGCACAGCATATAAGTTGTCTTTCCCGACAGCGCAGGCGAACGCGCCCCCGTAGTCGCAAGTGGCAAGCACGCTTTCCGTCTCTTCAGGTTCCGGGTAGTACGAATGCACGAAGTAGACATAGCTCCCCTCACTTACGCCCTCCCAGAGGGGCGATTCGGGTTGCGTGAGGTGGAGTGCGCTCCAGCCAATATGCGGCACAGGCAGCGGGAAGTCCGGACGGCTCTTGAAGCCCACCACGCGCCCTTTCAATACCCCCAGCCCCTCAACACCGGGCGATTCCTCGCTGGACTCATAAAGCAGTTGCAGTCCCAGGCAGATGCCGAGAAACGGCTTCCCGCGTTCCATTTCGCGGCGGAGGGCATCGGTCAGCCCCTGCGCATTAAGCCGTTCCATCGCCGCGCCGAATGCCCCAACGCCTGGCAGCACAATCGCGTCCGCCGCTCGCAGGGTGTGAGGGTCGTGTGTAATCTGCGCCGGTGCGCCGAGATACTCCAGCGCCTTCTGCACACTGCGCAGGTTGCCCATGCCGTAGTCCACAATCGCAATCATAGGTTGTTTTCGGGCGATTCCCCTGCCCCTTCCACATAGCCTTTGGTGGAGGGGACGGCGTTCTGTCGCGGATGGAAGCGTGTCGCCATATCCAGCGCTTTGGCGAACGCCTTGAAGATGGCTTCAATCGCGTGGTGGTCGTTTTGCGCCTGAAGCAGGCGGATGTGCAGGGTGGCGTGGGCGTGCGTGGCGAAGGCGCGGAAGAACTCGGCGACCAGCTCGGTGCTGAAGTCGCCCACGCGCTCACGGCGGAACTCCGCGGAGAACTCCAGCAGGGGGCGCCCGCTGAAGTCTATCGCCACCATCGCCAGCGCCTCGTCCATCGGCACAATTGCCCAGCCGTAGCGCTGGATGCCCCGCATATCGCCCAGCGCCTTCTGCACCGCCTTGCCCAGGCAGATGCCCGTGTCTTCCACCGTGTGATGCTCGTCCACATGCAGGTCGCCCGTGGCGCTCACCACGATGTCGATGACGCCGTGCCGGGCAACCTGCGTGAGCATGTGGTCAAAAAAGCCGATGCCTGTGTTCACCTGAGCGTTCCCCGTGCCGTCGAGGTCTACGGAGGCGTAGACGCGGGTTTCGGCAGTTTCACGCTCGTACATTCCGAATCGGGAACCGGGGGCAGGGTTGCGTCTCATGTCAGTTTTCTCCTTGTGCGGTGAAGCGAATGGCGCTGGCGTCGGCGTGCCCATCAAAGCCTTCCTCCCGTGCCAGCGCCTGCAAAAACGGGTCCAGCGACTGCAACGCCGTCGCGCTGAGGGCAATCACGCTACTGCGCTTGAGAAAAGTTTCCACCGAAACAGGCGATTCGAACCGCGCGGCGCGCCCCGTGGGCAGGGTGTGGCTCGGTCCCGCCAGATAGTCGCCTGCCGACTGCGGCGTGTAATGTCCCAGCAGGATACATCCTGCACAGCGCACCCGCTCCAGCCAGCGTTCAGGGTTCGCAGTCATCAGACTCAGATGTTCAGGGGCAATCTCGTTCGCCCACTCAACAGCCTCTTCCAGAGTGGGACAGATCAGAGCGACGGAATGCGTTAGCGACTTATCCAGAATCGCGCGTCGCTGGCGTCGGGGCAGCTGGCGCTCAATCGCCTGAAGCGTTGCATGTACCACGCCCTCGCTATCGCTCAGCAAGTAGCCCACCGACTCCGCGCCATGTTCCAGCTGCGTGAGCAAATCGCTGGCGATCCATTCGGGGTTAGCGGTGTCGTCCGCCACAATCGCCACCTCGCTGGGACCCGCCCACAAATCCACGCCCACCTGACCCCACAGCATGCGCTTTGCCAGCGCCACATAGAGGTTGCCCGGTCCGACAATCTTTTCCACAGGGGGAACAGTAGCTGTGCCATATGCCATCGCGAAGATGGCTTGCGCGCCGCCGACCTTGAACACTTTGCGAATGCCTACCTCCGCCGCCGCCACCAGCACCGAGGCGGGCAGGCTGCCATCAGGCTGGGCGGGCGTGCAGAGGATTATCTCCTCCACCCCTGCCACACGCGCGGGCACAGCGTTCATAATCACCGTGCTGGGATAGCGGGCGCGTCCGCCGGGGGCGTAGATGCCCACCCGACGCAGGGGCGCGACTTTTTGTCCCAGCCAGCCCCCCAGCGGCTCGGCAATCCACCATGAGGTAGGGCGCTGTGCCTCGTGAAAGCGGCGCACGCGGGCAATTGCCGTCCGAATCGCCTCCAGCACGGCGGGGTCTATCGTGCGGTAGGCGTGTTCAAACTCTGCCTCGGAAACGGCGAGCTGCTGGAGGGTGGGGCAATCCCACTGGCGCGAGAGTTCCAGCAGGGCGGAATCGCCTTCCTGAAGCACACGCTGCTGAATGGCGCGTACCTGCGCTTCGGCTTCGGGTGTGGGTTCGGTCAGCGCGTGGCGCAACGCCCGGCGCACGCTCTCTGCCGACTCGGTTCGCAGGTCATAGACACGCATCGGATGGGTAGGATTATACCTGCTCAGCCGTTGAGGAAGGCGTCATGCAGTTCGTGATAGCGGGCGCAGATGAAGTAGAACTCAGTTACCTGCTCAAAAGAACGAAAGGCGTATCGGGATTTACACTCCGCGAACGGCTCATTCGTGAGGTGTCGTGTAAACTCGTTGCGTCGCTCTTCCGGCGCAACCAGCACAAAACGCGCGTCAATATCCCTCAATTGATACATCTTGTGCATCGAGTTAACAAAATTCGTCGTGGCTTCTACCTCGTAGACGAACTTGGGGAAAGGACGATGGCTATGGCTAAACCAGATAACATCACATCGTGATACTGTATCTACGAGCTCCTGATAAGTAAATTCGGGTACCTTTTGCAGACGGCACAGATCACCTAACCGTTTTCCGTCAAAAAGGCGGTTCTGGTCTGGCGTGTAGGTGAGATAGCCCAGGTAGTTACCAATCTCGATTAGCATCCCCTCAATAGCGCTATGCACATTCCCAACCTGGCGTAAGTAGTCTGGAGGCGACACACCGCTAACCGCCTGTGCATAGGCACTCTGCTGATATGAGGACTTCTGGAGGTGGTCCTGCCGCGCATACACGCCCAGCCCGACCTTGACATAGCGTCCCTTGCGCACTTCGCGGTACAGCACGCCGCGCAGAGTCTTTTGCCAGTCGCCAGCGGGCAGTGGTGAGCGATACTGAGGGGCTTGCTGGTAGAGCTGTTCCAGCGATGCGGTGCCCCCGTTGGCGTCCATCACAGCCTCAATCACTTCTGTCCAGCGCAAGGGTTTCATCGTTCTTTGTGCTAATACCCATAAATATACCCTCTATTCATGTAGCAAAGCAGGGATGTTGTTCCTACCCCCAACGCCTTAGAGATGGTTTTTCATGACGGCGACCGGGCTGAGGGGGTGGGAAGCAAGAGGCTGGCTTCTCCTCCCGCTGGCTCGGTGGGGACAACACGCAGTCGATACACCATGAGAGGCGTTGCGACGCCCTTGAGCTGGGCAGTTTCGGGCACGAGTTCTGGCACAATCCCTGCCTCACGCGCGGTGCGATAGACCACCTCGCTCATCACGACTTCCCCTGCGGACGCCAGCGTTTGAAGCCTTGAAGCAATCACCACCGTCTGCCCCACAGCGGTATAGTTGAACTGATGAGGGCTACCCAGAAGCCCCAGTACCGCATCGCCGAAGTGAAGTCCAATCCCAACTCCCAGAGGCGTTTCAGGGGTGTTCGTTGTTGTCAACCCGCGCTGCATCGCAACGGCGGCACGCACGGCGCGACAGATGAGGGCGGAATCGGGTTCTGGCTCAGGCAACAGGTGGGAGGCAAACAGCGCCATCAGCCCGTCGCCCGTGTACTTGTCCAGAATACCCTGATGGGCGTGCAGGGCGTCCGTCAGCACGCTGAGCGCATGGTTGAGCCACTCGATAACCTCCTCAGGGGTGTGCGAGTCGGCAAAGGCGGTAAAGTTGCGGACATCGGCGAATAACACCGCCACGCGACAGCGCTGACCGCCCGGGGTAAGCCGCACATGAATGTCGCTCATGAGCTGGTCCGCCACTTCGGGCGCGACCAGCCGCTGGAGCAGGTCGCGGTAGCGTTCGCGCTCGGTACTCTCGCTCACAAATGCCAGCTGGGTCACCAGCAGAATCGTTGCCATCACACTCAACATCGGCAGCAGGGGGTCAAACCACAAACGCCCGAACCAGAACAACGCCACACTGAACAAACCCACCCCCAACACCGTGAGCAAGCCAATCCACCATGCGGCCAGAGGCGCTCGACGCAGACACGCCGCGCCAACGAAAACCCCTAACGCTATCAGAATCATCCCAGCCCCCCACGGTTCCATAGCGCGTCCAGTACGCCCATCCATGAGTGAGGCAAGTTGATGCGCGATAAGTTCCTGCGCGTCCATGCGCCCAATAGGCGTTTGATACAGTTCGGGAAGCGGGAAAGGCATCAACACCACACGGTTTTCAAACAGGCGAGGTAAAGGGATGGACTGAAGGGCGAAGAGGCGCTCCTGCACGGGGTTGTCCGCTGAACGGGCACTCTCGGCGCCCGCGAGGCGCTGGGTCGTCCAGTAAACAGCCTGCTGATTCAACACGGAACTCAGCGGCACCTGCACGAATACCTCCCCCGGCTGGTCGCCGTAGAATTCGGTCGGCACGAAGCGCCCCTGAATCCGGGCATAAGCGCGAGGGTTTAACGATTTGTAAACAGCAAGGGGCGGAGGCTCCAGCGAATCGGCGCGTTCCAGCACGGGCAAGGCAGGCGCGACATAACGCACTTGCTCCAGGTTCCCCACCGCTTTGCCCGCTGCTACTAAAGGGGCATTCTCGGCACGAAGCGCGCTTCGGTCGGGCACAACCCAGACCACATTCCCCGCCTCACGCACAGCTTTCACCAGAGCGCCCATGTCGCGGCGATTGCGCTCCGCAATTTTCTGGACAGGTAAGGGGTCCGAACTTTCGGCTTTCAGCTGGGGCATCGGCACAATCACCATGCGTGCGTTCCATGCGTGCAACTGTTTTATCGCCTGCGCCAGCACAGCGCATTCAGAGCGCTGATTGATCTGGGCATAACTCTGCTGGTCAAACTGAAGTAGCACGATGTCCTGCACGGCGGAGGACGACTCCTGCAGATAGGTCAGGCTACGACGCGCCTGCACCAATGGTTCGTTGCGGAAGCGCATCAGCCAGATTAAGCTGTTCGCCTGAAAAGGTAAAAGGATGCCAGAGTGCCATACGCCCCATGTCGCCAGACCCACGAGGGCGCCCAGCGCCGCGCCCCGCAGGTCTATCGTGCGCCGTCCACGCCGAACCACAAGGCGGCGGTACAGCCACGAGCGCCAGTGGCTTCCCCAGGCAGGGAGCGCTGGGCTATGACAAACCCAGCGCACCGTCAGGACAGTCCAGCACGGCGTGCCGAACCAGAGGGTCAGCAGCAAAGGGATGGGCACCCCCGCAGCCACCCCCAGCAACACAATCCCCTGCCATCCCCAGAACACAAGAACCCCCCAGCGCGCCGCCTCGCGACCCCGCGATTCACACGCGCTCGCCCCCAGCCCCGCTGCAACCAGCCCCATCAGGACGCCCGCAATCAACGCCGTTCCAAAAGAGAGACCCGCCAGCAGGAGTAACAGAGCGCTTCCGATTGCCACGGAACCCTCACGAGCAGCGGCGCTGGAAACCCATACGGGGGTCAACAGCGCGCTCAAGAACGCTCCTGCAAGCGACCACCCCAGCGCCTCTTTACTCACCACCGCCCCCAGAGCGGGACGCACCAGACTGCGCACCACGGCGTGAAGGCTCAGAATCACATTCCCCCCTACCCAGAAGCCAAACAGGGTCCAGCCTGCGGCAGTCGTCCCTCCAGCCAGTCCCACAACAAGCGTGCAGAACACCGCCAGTCCCACCCCCCATCGCCCGGCGCACCCCAGCGATTGCCATGTACGCCTCAGCAGCTCCTGTACCCGCTCCACCATGCTGTGAAGATTGTACCCCTGAACGATGGGGTACAATTCCCCCTCGATGGCAAAGTACGATTATCCCGACAGTCCGTTGTATCGGTTGCGCCACTCGGCGGCGCACCTGCTGGCGCAAGCCGTGCTGGAACTCTATCCCAACACAAAGCTCGGCATCGGTCCGCCCATCGAGAACGGCTTCTACTACGACTTTGATTTCCCTGAACCCATCAAAGAGGAAGACTTAGCCCGCATCGAGGAGAAAATGCGCGAGATTGCCCAGCGCGGGCTGGACATCGTGCGAATCGAGACTTCCCGCGACGAGGCGCGCCAGATTATCGAACAGATCGGGCAGGTTCCGTACAAGCTGGAACTGCTGGACGCCATCCCCGAAGGGGAACCTATCAGCTTCTACAAGCAGGGCGACTTTATTGACCTCTGTCGCGGTCCCCATGTGGAAAACACGCGCCAGATTCAGCATTTCAAACTGCTTTCGTTAGCGGGCGCGTACTGGCGCGGCGACGCACGCAATAAAATGCTCACCCGAATCTATGGAACCGCCTTCTTCACGCAGGAGGAACTGGAAGAGTACCTCCATCGCCTTGAGGAGGCGCGCCGCCGCGACCACCGCAAACTGGGGCGCGAACTGGGGCTGTTCTTCATCTCGCCCGAAGTCGGCTCCGGGCTGCCGATGCTCCTGCCCAAAGGCGCCACCATCCGCCGCGTACTGGAGGAGTTTATCCTGCAAGAGGAGCTCAAAGCGGGCTACCTGCATGTACGCACGCCCGAAATCGCCAACCTCAACCTCTATCGCACCAGCGGACACTATCCTTACTACAAAGACTCGATGTACCCGCCGATGGTGTTCGAGGATGGCGAGGAGCTGATTCTACGCCCCATGAACTGCCCACACCACTTCTTGATTTACAAATCCGAGCCGCGCTCCTATCGCGACCTGCCTCTGCGTATCGCCGAGCTGGGCACGGTCTACCGCTACGAAAAGAGCGGCGAGCTGTCGGGGCTGATTCGCGTCCGGTGCTTCACCATCAACGACGCCCATGTGTTCCTGCGCCCCGAACAGATCAAAGCCGAAGTGCAACACAACATCGAGTTGATTCAGAAGGTCTACAAGCGCCTGAAGCTGACCGACTTCTGGTATCGGCTCTCGTTGCGCGACCCGAACAACAAAGAGAAGTATATCGACGACGACCAGATGTGGCAGACCGCCGAGGCGGCTCTCCGCGAAGCGCTGGACGAGCTGAAACTGGACTATGTGGCGGTGGAGGGCGAGGCGGCGTTCTACGGACCCAAACTCGATGTGGAGGTGCGCGACTGCCTCGGACGCGAGTGGACTATCTCCACCGTGCAGCTGGACTTCCTGATGGCGCACCGCTTTGACCTGGAATACATGGGCGAGGACGGCAAGCCGCACCGCCCCGTGATTATCCATCGTGCGCCGATTGGCTCCTTCGAGCGCATGATGGGGTTCCTGATAGAGCATTATGCGGGGGCGTTCCCGCTCTGGCTGGCGCCGCTGCAGGTGGCGGTTATCCCGATTGCCGACCGCCATATGGACTACGCCCAGCAGGTGTCGCAGCAGCTGAGCGAGGCGGGCTTCCGCGTCGAGCTGGATCGGCGGCGTGAAACACTCGGATACAAAATCCGCTATCACCAGACCCAGAAAGTGCCCTATATGCTGATTATTGGCGATAAAGAGCAGGAGGGCGGGCTGGTGGCAGTGCGCAGCCGCGATTCGGGCGATCTGGGACAGATGACGCTGGAGGCGTTCATCGGGCGCCTGAACGAGGAGGTCGCCGAATGAACAAGAAAACGGTTCGCGATATCGAGGTGCAGGGCAAGCGCGTGCTGGTGCGCGTGGACTTCAATGTGCCGATGCAGGACGGGCAGATTACCGACGATCGGCGCATTCGTGCCTCGTTGCCCACCATTCAGTATCTGCTGGAGCAGGGCGCGACGGTGGTTCTGATGTCGCACTTCGGGCGCCCGAAAGGCAAGCGCGACCCGCAATACTCGCTGCGCCCCGTCGCCGAGCGACTGAGCCAGCTGCTGGGGCGCGAGGTGCTGTTTTTAGACGACTGCGTGGGCGAGCAGGTCGAGGCGCAGGTGCGCAACGCCCCACAGGGTTCCGTGATTCTGCTGGAGAACCTGCGCTTCCATCCTGAAGAGGAGGCGAACGACCCCGCTTTCGCGCAGGCGCTGGCGCGGCTGGGCGAGGTCTATGTGAACGATGCCTTCGGCTCCGCTCACCGCGCGCACGCCTCCACCGAAGGCGTGGCGCACTATCTGCCCGCCGTCGCCGGCTTTCTGATGGAAAAAGAGCTGCGCTATCTGGGGCAGGCGCTGGCGAACCCGGAACGCCCCTTCGTGGCGATTCTGGGCGGCGCGAAGGTGCATGACAAAATCGGCGTCATCCGCAACCTGCTGCCGAAGGTAGACCGCCTGCTGATTGGCGGCGGCATGGCGTTCACTTTCCTCAAAGCGCAGGGCTATGAGATCGGGCGCTCGTTGCTGGACGCCGAGAGCATCGAGTTCGCACGCCAGACGCTCGCCGAAGCGGGCGACAAGATTTTGCTCCCCACCGATGTGGTGGTGGCGGACGCGCTCGCGCCCGGAGTCGCCACTCAGACCGTGCCCGTGAGCGCTATCCCCGCCGACAAGATGGGGCTGGATATTGGCGCGGAGACCGCCCAGCGCTTCGCCGAGGTGGTACGCACGGCGAAAACCGTCGTGTGGAACGGTCCGCTGGGCGCGTTTGAAACCCCGCCGTTTGAACAGGGCACGCGCGTGGTGATGGAGGCGCTGGCAAACTCAGGCGCGGTTTCCATTCTGGGCGGGGGCGATACCGCCGCGTGCGCCGAGCAGCTGGGCTTCGCAGAGCGCATGACCCACATCTCTACAGGGGGCGGCGCCTCGCTGGAGTTTCTGGAAGGGCGCACACTGCCTGGCGTCGCCGCGCTGATGGACGCCTGACCCTCAGGTACAATTAGCCTGATGGAACCGAAGTGGGTCTCGGTCAAAGAAGCGTACACGATGCCCGTCGGGAGCGTGCTGACCGTGCGCGGCTGGGTACGCTCACGACGCGACTCAAAGGGCATCTCGTTCATTGAGCTGAACGACGGCTCGCGCTTCAAAAGCTTGCAGATTGTGGTGGAAGCGGGCGTCGTGCCCGAAGAGACGCTGAAACAGGTAACGACGGGCGCCTGCATCGAGGCGACAGGCGTGCTGGTGGAATCGCCCGCGCCCAAGCAGCCCGTGGAACTGAAACTCCAGCGCCTGCGCCTGTTTGGCGCGGCAGACCCTGAAACCTATCCCCTGCAGAAAAAAGGACACACCTTTGAGTACCTGCGTGAGATTGCCCACCTGCGCGCACGGGGCAACACCTTCGGCGCAGTGTTCCGTGTGCGACACGCCCTCGCCTACGCCATTCACCAGTTTTTCCATGAGCGCGGGTTTTACTACATCCACACGCCCATCATCACCGCCTCCGATTGCGAGGGCGCGGGCGCGATGTTCCGTGTTACCACCCTCGATATCGAAAACCCGCCCCGATTGCCCAACGGCGCGATTGACTGGTCGCAGGACTTTTTCGGCAAGCCGACCTATCTCACCGTGAGCGGTCAGCTGGAAGCCGAGGCGCTCGCCCTCGCGCTGGGCAAGGTCTACACCTTCGGACCCACCTTCCGCGCTGAAAACAGCAACACGCCCCGCCACCTCGCCGAATTCTGGATGGTGGAACCCGAAATGGCGTTCTACGAACTGGAAGATAACGCCCAGCTCGCAGAAGATTTTCTGAAAGCCATCATCCGCTATGTGTTAGAGAATTGTCAGGAAGACTTAGAGTTTTTCCACCAGCGCATCGACAACACAGTGCTGGAGACGCTGGAGCATGTAGCCACAGCGCCCTTCGAACGAATCACTTACACCGAGGCAATCCAGATTCTCCAGAAAGCGAACCGCAGCTGGGAGTTCCCCCCTGTATGGGGCAACGACCTGCAAACCGAACATGAGCGCTACCTGACCGAAGAGGCGTTCCGCAAGCCCGTGATTGTAACAGACTATCCCAGGCAGATTAAGGCGTTCTATATGCGCCTGAACGACGACGGTCAGACCGTGCGCGCGATGGATGTGCTGGTGCCCCGCGTCGGTGAGATTATCGGCGGGAGCCAGCGCGAGGAGCGCTACGAGGTGCTGCTCCAGCGCATTCGGGAAATGGGACTGCGCGAGGAAGACTACTGGTGGTACTTAGACCTGCGCCGCTACGGGAGCGCACCGCACTCTGGCTTCGGGCTGGGGTTTGAACGCATGCTGATGTATATCACCGGCATGAAAAACATTCGGGATGTGATTCCGTTCCCGCGCACGCCCGGTAACGCGGAGTTCTGATGGGCGTCTAATAACTCGGAGGCAAACGATGCGGAAACCGACATGGTGGTTGATAGGGTTGGGAGCGCTGTTTGTGGCGAGCCTGATTGCCTGCTCTGGCGGTGGGGGCGGCGCTGGGGGAACTTTCTTCCTGCGCGTCTCCGGGCAGCCTGCCGACGCAAAGGTCTACCTCAACGGGAACCTTGTGAGCGACCCCAGCCGAATCGAACTGCCTCCGGGCACGCACGAGATTCGAGTGGAGGTGAGTCTGGGCAACGGGCAGGCGCTTTTCCAGACCTTCACAGTGATAGCAGGGCAGCAGACCTCCATCACCTATGACCTGCGCCGCTACCGCATCGAGGCGAACCCTGCCACAATTGAAGTGTGGGTTGCTCAGGCGGTTCAGGTAAGCGCCGCCATGTATGACCAGAACAATCAGCCCGTGAGCGCGAACTTCGTGTGGGCGAGCCAGAACCCTGCGATTGCGACCGTGGATAACACCGGGCGCGTGGTGGGCGTGCGCATGGGCAGCACCAAAATCATCGTCACGGACACCCCCACCGGGCTGAGCATGGAAATCCCCACTACCGTGCTGGACTTCCCCCCGCCGCCGGGCGATTAGGCGACTCCATCGGAGCCAGCGCGAAAAACAGATAGTCGGTGAAAAACGAGGGCGTCACCTGAAACACGAACCTCTGAACCTGGCTTTCATAAGCCTGAAGCAGAGCGCCTTTCTCGGAGACCTTTTCCGCATCCGTGTTGTGGATATGCACTTCGTAAACAAAATCACCCTGTAAGAGGCGCTTTTCCACGCGCAAGTTCTCCTGCTCCAGCAGGTAGAACCCCGCCTCACTGAAGGAGACATTGCTGAGGCTGGAACCGTGAAAAAGGTAGGAGAGGGCACCACGCACAGGAGCGGAGTAGCCGCATTCAGCAGGGGGGGCGAGCAAGCGATTCGGATGGGAGAAGAGCGGCTCCAGCGCGTGTTCAAACGCCTTGCGCTGGGCAACCGTCATACGGCGCAAGGGCAGGAACCCCTTTGACATCACCGCCATGCGCTGAGCAGGAGTGAGCGTACCCCAGAACTTCAGAAGGGGCAACTGATACAACGGCTCGCAGGGAAACTGCACCCCCAACCCCAGCTGGAGTCCCCCAAGCCCCTGCTCCAGAAAATAGTGATAGGCAGGCTGACTCAGGGCGCTGACAAATCGCGCGTAGTCGTCGATGGACAACTTCCCTGTTCGCTGGAACCGGGCTTCCAGCTCGCGAATCACTGCCTCGTTCGGCTCCACCTGACGCCACGCCCAGTAGCGTTGACGCCGCACCAGCAGGTACTCGCCCTCCCGCCGTGCCCAGCACTGGTGGAGCGCAGACTTTAGCAGGGCAGTCTCGGAAAACTTCTCTGGAACCACGAGCGCCCCCACGCGGTACGAATCGGCGACAACGGGAATCCCATAGCGCCACGCAAAAATCTCCAGCACCGCTGCTATTGATAGGAAGTTCCCCAAACGCTCGTGAAACCGGGGGAGCTGCCATCCGGGCGGGAATGCGGAGCGATTTGGGAGGGGCTTGCGCTTGTTAATCCAATCCACGATTGCTTTAGCAGGCTCGCTCCACTCCGCCCACTGCTGATACAGGGCAGAGCGCTCGAGAATCGACTCCTCTATCGGAATCGCTTGCGCTTCCGTGTAGGTTGCATACTCACAGTGGGCGTACATATAGTCAGGGTCGCCCGAAACAGGCTCGTAGTGCTTCTCCTCTCCCACCTGAACCAGCAGCAGGTTGGTGAGCGTCGAGAAGCGGTAGCCGAGGCTGAGCCGCCTCAGGTGAACCTCTGAAACCTGACTGCCCACAGAGGACATCTCCTGTACCTTTTGAGGCTCTCTATCGCCGTGATACAGTTTCCAGAGCGCAGGCGGGAGGGGATTGACGCCCGCAGGGGGATGCGTGCTGTAGAGCAAGGTTCCCTCTTGCGCGAGTCGCTGGCTCTGGGCAGGCGGCAAGGAAGCCAGTACCATAAGGGCACGACTGCCCCAGTCCTCTTCGAGGCTGCGAAGGAAGAGCAGTTCCTCCTCCACCAGGGGGTCGGGCGTCTCCGTGTTTTTGAGGGCTTGCTTGAGCGCTTCTTGCCGCCGACGGCGCTCTTCGGGGGTCATCGCCATCACGCGGCGGAGCATCTGCAGGTAGGCTTCCATCCCCTTGCGCCCCGCTTCACGGTCTATGCGAAGCGCCTCCTCTTCGAGTTTGGTCTCTTCAAAAGCACGCTCAATTCGATACCCGTCGTTGTAGGTCTCCCAGCGCAGGCGTAGCACTCTGGCGAGCCTTGTCAGCACCTCGTGCGCGGGGCGGTTCTCCACAAAAACAGCCACTTTTTCGCTCTGCAGGCGGTCGGGACAAATGAGGGGGACGCCCACCTGCTTCTGGATGGCTTTCAGCGCATCGCGCAGGGGCTCCGTGCGCACCCATACCGTGATGGGTTTCTGCAAGCGCGGGTCTTCAGAAAGATTCGCCTCATGCGTCGCCTGGGTCCAGCCGATGCTCATCCCCAGAAGAAGCGCCCAGACAGGTCTCATGCATTTCACCCTCTGCAGGATGGACGCTGGAGGCGAGAGAGCGTTTCGGAGGCAGTAAAAAGCTCAGGGGCGCACCTGCGTGCGCCCCTCTCATCTTAGCGCCTTTGAGACGCGCCCGGAGAGGCAGGAGTGGGCGCCTGAATCTCTTTGGCGTCTTTAGGGGGGGTGAACTTGAAACGGCTCGCAGGCACGGGCTTGTCGAAACTGTTATACTTGATGGCGACGGTAACTTTCTGGGTCATGGTCTGCCCTTGCTGCTGACCCTTGCGCGTCTCCACCGATTCCACGCGATGGATGAGCATATCCTTCGTGCCCACCATCAGACGCACTGTGGAGTTGCCGCCATTACCGCTTTCGGTGATTTCCACTACGCGCACCTGCTTGCCCTGCAGGTTCTGTGTGCCCTTGAATGCGAATTTGCGGTTGGCGCCGCCTTTATCCAGGTCTTCTTCGGCGAGCATAAACAGCAGTCCTACGGGACCCAGCGCGCCTGCGCCTGGTCCCTTCAAGCTGGGCGGCGCCTCGCGCTTCATATACTGCTTGGTCGCCGGATTATACATATACATCGTCTTGCCGTCAGAGTAGATTTCGGTCTCGCCCATCATGCCGCCTTTGATTTTGGCGTACACGCGGTTGGGGAACTGCACAATCGTATGGGCGTCAATCACCTGGCGTCCACTGTTGCTACCCATCTGGAACTCGATGGTCAGATTGACATTGACATCCATCGTTTTGGCGTTGCGATACTTTTGCTGCACCTGCTTGAGGAACGCTTTCGCATCCTGCTGAGCGAGTAGCGCACCGAGCAGTAAGACCCCTGCGATTAGAATGATCAGGTTTCGCATCGTTTCCCTCCGTGGGGAAGTATACCCGATGGGGTATACTTGGCGTGGGTGAGAACAGATGGAAGCGCGCATCAAGATTGATCCCTCGATTCAACATGGAAAGCCTGTGATTGCAGGCACGCGGGTGCCGGTGGCGCGTGTGCTGGGCGCTTTAGCCAGCGGCATGAGTTTTGAGGAGGTTATGGAGGAGTATGGATTGGGTGAGGAGGAGATCCGGGCTGCCCTCCGGTTTGCTGCCGAATTGATAGAGAGCGAGCAGTTCTATCCTCTCCAACCACCGAAACCGTAGATAAGTTTATCTCTCGTACGCATCCGCCGCGCAGGTTCACCGTAGAGGCAAAAAAACGGGTACAATACTCCTCGCAACGGAGGGCGGAAACGATGGCAATTATTGAGGTCGTGGTTCCACAGTTAGGTGAAGGTTTGACCGAGGTGCGCGTCCTGCGGTTTCTGAAGCAGCCGGGCGACCGTGTTCAGCGGGACGAACATATCTACGAGATGGAGACCGACAAAGCGAATGTGGAAGTGGAAAGCCCCTACACGGGTGTGATTGTGGAATGGCTGGCGAAGGAGGGCGACATTTTACCGATTGGGGCGCCGATTGCGCGTATGGAGGTGGAGGGCGTGGTGGAGGCGGCGCCCGCTACGGGGCATGGCGCAGGGCACACCGCGCCGAGCGTGGAAGTCCCCCTCAGTGCGCCCACGCCAGCGGTCGGCGAGCGGCTGGAGGTGATAATCCCACCCCGCACACGCGCCTACGCCCGCCAGAAGGGCATTTCCGAAGAGGAGCTGCGCCGCATCCCCCCGCTCAACGGCAATAAGCTCATGCCCGAAGATATCGACCATTACCTCAGCACCCGTACCGTTGCCCCGGGGGGCTATGTGGACTACCCGCTCCCCCAGCAGCAGCGTACTTTTATCTATCGGCTCAAGCGCAGCAGCCAGCTGGTGGTACCCGCCACCATGCGCCGCACTGCCCGCTGGGACAGCATTCAGAAAACGGTCGCCCAGCTCAAGGCGCGTGCCGATGTGCCCGTCCAGCCCTCCGAATTTCAGGTGTTCGCTTACTGTGTGGTGCAAGCCACGCGCAATCATCCCAAGTTCCGCTCCCAGCTGGTGGGCGAGGACACCCTGCGCGAGTACCAGCATGTGAATCTGGGGATTGCGGTGGCGCGTCCGGGCGACGAGCTGGTCACCGCGCTGGTGAAGGAAGCTTCCGCGCTGGATTTCGTGTCATTCGTGCGTACCGCGCAGGCGCAGATTCGCAAGGCGCGCGCAGGCGAAGACCAGGCGGACGCCAGCATGCAACTCCTGCTCACCTACATGGGTGGGTATCAGATTATAGACGCCATTCCTGTGCTGGTGGCGCCCGCAGTCGCGATTCTGTTCGCGGGCGACACCTTCCCTGTGGACGGCGTGCCCCATGTGAATCTGGTGCTGACCTTTGATCACCGCCTGATTAATGGCGTGGGCGCGGCGGAGTTTTTGAACGAGGTCGCCGACAAGGTGGCAAACGCCGAGTCGCTGGTGCTGGGGAGCCTCTAAGCCGCCTCGCGCTCTGTTTGCGCCGCCGGCAGTTGCAACACGAAGCACGCTCCGCGCTCGGTCGGTTCCAGTCGGAGCGTGCCTTTGTGTTTCTGGGCAATTTCCAGCGAGATGGCTAACCCCAACCCGGTGCCCTTGTTGGGGTCTTTAGTGGTGAAGAAGGGGTCAAAAATCTGGGAGCGGATGGCTTCGGGCACGCCCGGACCATTATCGGCGACACAGAGTTCCACCCAGAGCGCGCCGTCGCGTTCCACCTTGCGTGTGGCAATCCGAATTTGCGCGTTGGGGGTCGCTTCCAGCGCGTCGCGGGCGTTGGTGAGCAGGTTAATCACAATCTGCTCCAGCGCATTCGCTTCGCCCATCACCGTCGGCAGCGTCTCGTCGTACTCTTCTATCAGCGTAATCTCGCGCTGGCGCAACTGCTCACGGAGCAGAATAAGTGCATTCCGCGCCACTTCGTTGAGGTTCACAGGCTCCATCGCCTCGCTCGGTTTGCGGGCAAAAGTGCGCAGATGCAGAATAATCTGGCTCATGCGGGCAGTTTGACGCTCTACAATCTGCAGGTCTTCTTCCAGCAGGGCGCGCTGCTGGGGGGTCAGCTCGCCCTTTCGCAGAAGCTCCAGATTCTGTTGCGCGATGGCGCGAATAATTGCGAGCGGCTGGTTAAGCTCATGCGCTACCCCTGACGCCAGCGTGCCCAGCGATGCCAGCTTCGAGGACTGAATCAGCTGCGCTTCCGCCTGCCGCAGGGAGTCTATCATAAAGTTCAGCGATTCGGCAAGGTGATTGAGGTCAGGGCAACCGCGATAAGGGAGTTGCACGCGCTGTGCCAGATTGCCCTGTGCAATCGCATGGCTGGCATTGACAATCGCGCGCAGGGGGCGCACCAGCGTGCGATGCAGATACAAGCCGCCCAGCAGAATAAACACTGCCACCGTGAAGAGGGCTATCAGGAAGGCGTTTTGCATCTGCTGGGTGATGTTCTCCACAATCTGCTGGCGGATTATCCCGAACTGCTGGCGCGTTTGCTCAAACATCTGGCTCTGCACTGTGGCAATCTGTTTGTAGAGGTTTTCCTGCAACAGTCGGAAGCTGTTTTGCAGGAGGGCGAGCCACTCGGTGCGCTGGTGCTGGCTGAGGGCGTTCAGGGTGTCTGTCAGTTGTTGTTGTGTGTGTGTCTGTACCTGCTTCAGGCTTGCGCGAATCTGGGTACGCGAGCGCTGTTGTTGAGACGCCAGCTGCCCCTGAAGCTCACCCCGAATCTGCTGAAGCGCCTGGTGTATCTCGCCACTTTGAACCTGGTAGCTTTGCTGAAGTCGTTCCTGAAGCGCCTGCACCAGCTGAAACGCCTCTTCTGTGGGCTGGGTGATGACAAGGTAGGCGTTCAGCTGGGCGATTCGCGCGGTGGTCACGAGGGTTCGCCCGTCGGGGGTTTCCATTTCCTGCACGGTTCCTTGCTCAGGCAAGGCGAGCGCGAATCGGGAACCCACCTGTCGGCTGTCGGGATGAGCGAGGAGCGTGCCGTCCGCCGCCACCAGCGAAGCGACCCCACGCTTGCCAATCCGAAAAGTTTGCAGCAGCTGGCGCATCTCGTCCAGCGATGCGATCGCAAACACCGCTCCCACCAGCTCGGTTCCCCGCTGACGGATGGGCGCCATCAACGGTACGCAAGGCGTTGGTCGCAAGCCAATTGTCACCACCACTGGGGCGCCCACCATCGGGTCATCGGTTCGCTGGAGCGCGTCCCACAGAGGCTGAATCAGTGGGGCCAACACCGTTTCAGGGATTTCCTCGTCGCTGAGAATCAGCTGGGGCTTCCCCTGAGCGTTCAGAACCGCGAGCAGCTGATAGGCAGGCTCACGGTTCTGCAGGCTTTGCAGAATCCAGCGGCTTTCGGTCTCGCGCCCTGACTGAATGGCTGGCTGCTGAGCAATCAGGGTGAGCTGGGTGATATAGTCGCGGGCGATTGCCTCCACCTGGCGCGAAAGACTCTCCGCCAGCAAGTTGAGCTGGGCTTTTATCAGTTCGCTCAGTGCGCTTTGAGTTGCCTGGGACGACTCGGCGAGTAGTGTAGCAAGCGCCTGCCTCTGTACCGCCTCGATGCGCTGGCTGGCTTGCGCAAAAGTGCGCTGGGTGTTGCGCTCCGTCTCGGTCTGAACCTGCTGGAGGTCTTGCTGAAGCTGGGCAGAGATCTGGGCGAGGCTTTGTTTCAGCGCCTGACTCTGCTGGGTTTGAGCGGTCTGTCGGAACTCGTGGAGCTGGTGTTCCAGCGCGGGCTGGGTGGCGCGGAGCGACTCCTCAAAAGCCTGCTCTGCTGCTTGTGTGGTGGTGCGGTGGTAGCGTCGGAGCTGATGCTCCGCCTGCGTCTGGAGGTGTGCAAGCGACTGCGTGGTCTGAGCGCCCAGATAGGCATAGAGCAAATAGCCCGCCAGCAGGATGGGCGCTAACGCCATCAGCCCATAAAACAGCATCAGCCTCGTACGCAATCCTAACCGTCTCATTGGTCGAACACCTTTTCGGCAAGATTCAAGAGCATATCGGGAATCGCGATTCCAATCCGCCGTGCCTGAGCGGTGTTATAGTAGGAGAGCAGGCGTCGCGGGGTCAGCAAGGGCAGGGTTTCTGCGGGCGTGCCGTTGAGAATCTGCTGTACCAGCTCGGCTGCCAGCACGCCCTGCTCTGCAAGGTCAGGACCCACTGCCATCAGCGCGCCGCGCCGTACATACGAGTCGGAAAACGCCACCAGCGGCAGTTTCCGCTCCGAGACGAACGCCTGAATCTGCTGAAACGGTTGGGGCGCGGCGCATACGGGGTCGGGAATCAACCAGAAAGCGTCAATCTGGTTTTTGAGAGCATTGAGCGCCTGGGGCACCTCTTCAGGCTTTGTGGCGGAGGCTTCCACCAGTTGAATTCCGAGTTTTTCGGCATCGTCGCGTGCTTGCTGAATAAGGCGCGTTGAGGTCGCATCGTTGGGGTTATATACGACGCCGATCCGTCTGGCTTGTGGGGCGACATCCAGCAAGGCGCGAAACTGGCGCTGCGGGCGCACGGTGAGCGCCACGCCCACGAAGTGGGAGTCCGACTGCTCCGCACCTGGTACTAACCCGAGCGCCACAGGGTCCAGCACCATCGTGAACACCACGATGGGGCGCTGCGATTCCGGCAGCGAGTGGGTGTGTTGTTTCAGCTGGAGCGCGGCGTCGGTTCCAATCGCCACAATCACGCGCGGTTTGCGTTCCAGCAGGTTGCGCACGATTTCGGCGTCGGTTTTGCTACCCGTCAGGCTGAAAATGGGCGGGTTGAGGTCAGGCGTTTTGCGCTTCAGCTCATTTACCAGGCTCTGCACCACAGGCTCGTAGAGCGCGCCCTCGCGGCTCTTAAGAATCAGGACGGGAGCGGGCTGGGCGTTCGCACATGCCCAACAGAGAATCAGCCACGCTCCCCATAGCCAGCCTGTGATGCTTTGTTGCATAGCCTGCCTGCTTCACCAGTCGCGTTGTAGTGTGAGCCATATCGTGCGCCCCCCGCCAGGCACCCAGCGTGCCAGCTCTGTGGGCGTGTTAAACAGGTTGTCGATGCGCAGGTTCCAGCGCGTGCGCGAATCGGAGCGATAAATCAGGGTGAGGAAGCTGTTCCACGCATAAGCGTCTGTATACCCCAGTCGCATCGCGGGATAGACGAAAGCCAGCTGTCCGCTCCAGCCCTTTTCGTTCCAGTGGGCAATACGAATCACGGCACGGTCCCGGGCAGGGCGATAGTCCTGTTCGACGCGACCGCCATAGTCCAGCTGCATGTAAGCAAGCGTGAGGTCGGTTTGAGGAGCGAGCTTCCAGCCGACCTCTGCACTCCAGCCTTCAATCGTGAAGGCGTAAAGGTTGTTGAACTGCCGTAACCAGGGCTGGTTTGGATCGCGCAGGAACACCGTCACCATATCGCTGAGGCTCTGGCGGAAGTAAGCCACATCCCAGCGAAGTCCCGTACCCGCGTACTTCCATCCGAGTTCAAACGCCTGTATCTTCTCGGGCTTCAGGTTGGGATTGCCTTCAATCTGGTAGGGCACGGCAATCCAGTTGTTGCCGTCCCACACGGGCGTCCAGAGCGGGAAATTGGTGAGGTAGAGTTCCACAAAGCTGGGCGCGCGGAAGGCGTGCCCCCACGAGGCGCGCAGGATGTTCTGGCTGTTCAACTGATAGGTGAACCCCAGCCGTGGGCTGAACTGGCTCCCGTAGATGGAGTGCGTGTCGTAGCGTGCGCCTGCGATCGGACGCCACCGCCCAACCTGCCATTCACCTTGCAGGAAAAACGCGAGATTCGTCGCCGAATGGCTCCCGCCCAGATGATTGGCGCTCCGAACAGAGGTATAGCGATAGTCCGCACCACCCAGATACTGTGCTTTTGGAGAACCCCACTGCCAGAAGGTCTCTAACCCCGCCATCGTCTGGTCAAAAGCGCGTGTCGTGCGCGTGTTCAGCGCGAAGGTGGGCGGCTGCGTGCGCAACAGGTCTAAATCGCCTGTGGAGCCGTAAAAACGCCAGATGTGCTTGCGTGCCTCCCCTGAACTCCATTCCAGCGTCCAGTAGTGCATGCGGCTTTGCCAGCGGTCATGCGGGGTGGGAAACACGCCGTAGCGCATGCCCACGCTCCCGCGATCCATATCCACATAGCCATACAGCAGGTTCCACTGGTGCTGGGCGCGTTTCTGGCTCCAGTTTGCGATGAGCGAGCGCACGATTGTGTCGTTGTTCTGGAGACGGTTGCTGCCCGGGTCGCGCCAGAAGGAGGCTTGCACCTTCAGTGGGGAGTTCGGCGACGCCCAGCGCGCCGAGGTCAGGTAGCCCCCCCGCTCTGCGAACCCGCTGAAAAACGACGGGGCGGTTTCGCCCGCCTTGCGGCGCGTGATGAGGTTCACCACCCCTGCAAAGGCGTTCGGTCCGTACATCGCAGAGCCAGGTCCAAACGCCACCTCCACGCGCTCAATATCGTGGGTGCCAATCGACATCGGCGAGAAGTTGCCCAGAATCGCGTCGTTGAGGGGCATGCCATCCATCAGGAAGAGTGTGCGCTCGTTGAATTCGGAGGCGCTGTAGGTTCCGCGCGTGCTGAGGAGGTTATGCAAAGAGCCTTCCTGCGCCTCAAAGTCCACCACCATACGGCTCAACAGCTCATGCAGATTCTGCGCTCCCGAAAGCTCAATCTCACGCCGTGTCAGCACGCGCACTGTGGTAAACGATTCGTAGACGGTGCGCTCCGTGCGGGTGGCGGTCTGCACCACCTCCTGCGGGTCAGCAAACAACCACTCCGCCGTTTCCGAAGTGCGTTGCGCAGTGCCTGCCAGTGTGATCCCCGTCAAGCACCCTGCCACAAACAAAGCTCGCATTTCTTACCTCCTTAACGGAACCTTCCCGAGCTGATGGAGAATCTGCCGGACCTCGCTCAGGTCAAAGGGCTTCGCAAGCACGGCGAACACCCATTCAGCAGGCGTCTTCTCCAGAAACGCTTCGGGATAGCTGTCCATCACCACAATCGGTGTGGGAACGCGGTTCTCGCGCATCCAGGCGACGAGCGTATCGCCGTTCATGTAAGGCATATGCACATCGGTCAACACGAGATCGTAGGTGCAGGTCTGGAGGTATTGAACTGCCTCGCACCCGTTGTTTGCGAGGTCTACCTCATACCCCGCATCGGTTAAAAATTGCTGGAGCAGGAATTGCACCATCGGCTCGTCGTCCACCACCAGAATCCGCATTCCATAGCGTATTGTCGGAATCACAGGTAGTTTTTCGAGAGGCTATGCAGGTTCAGGTATCATGCCCTGCATGAAGAGGTTCTGGGAGCGCGTGGCGAAAAGCACGGAGCCGCTAATCCAGCGCGTGCCCGGCGTGCGCCAGAAGCTGGAAGCCGAGTACGCCGCCGTCGAATCGCTTGCACGCGAGCAAATTCAGAAAGCAGTCGCGGACCTGCCTGCGTTCACCGAGCTACCCGAAACGGGCGTTGAAGAGTCTCAGATTCTGAGCTGGCTGGAGCAGTTGCGCGAGCGCGAAAAGCCCGCATGGGAGCAGGGGCGTGTCTCAGGCACGGTCTATCATGGCGGTGCGGAGCATAGTGCGTTCCTCAGCCGCGTGTACGCGCTCCACTCCCAGAGCAACCCCTTGCACGCCGACCTCTTCCCCAGCACGATTCACTTTGAAGCCGAAATCGTCAAGATGACTGCACGCCTGCTGAACGGCGACCCCAGCCACCCTGACCCCCAGCAGCAGGTGGTGGGCACCGTGACTTCCGGCGGCACGGAGAGCATCCTGCTGGCGATGAAGACCTATCGCGACTGGGCACGCGCCGAGAAAGGCATCACGGAACCCGAAGTGATTGCCCCCGAAACGGCGCACCCCGCCTTCGACAAAGCGGCGCACCTGTTCTGCATCAAACTGATACGCACCCCCGTGCGCGACGATTTCAAGGCGGATGTGGAGGCGATGCATCGCGCCATCACCCGCCGCACGATTGCCCTGGTGGCTTCAGCAGGCACTTTCCCCCACGGCGTGGTAGACCCCATTCCGCAGATTGCCCAGCTTGCTCACGAGTATGGGCTGGGCATGCATGTGGATGGCTGTCTGGGGGGCTTCATCCTGCCGTTTATTGAGGCGCTGGGCTACCCCGTCACGCCGTTTGATTTCCGTGTGCAGGGCGTAACTTCCATTTCGGTAGACCCCCACAAGTACGGCTACACGCCGAAAGGGGTTTCGGTGATTCTCTATCGCGGACGCGCGCTGCGGCGATACCAGTATTTCACGGCAACGGACTGGCCTGGGGGACTGTATGCTTCGCCGACCCTGCCTGGCAGTCGCCCCGGCGCGCTGAGTGTGGGCGCATGGGCGGCGATGGTGCGCTTCGGGCGTCAGGGCTACCTGGAGATCGCGCGGCAGATTATGGAGACCGCGCTCGCCATCCGCAAGGGGATTGAAGCCATGCCCGACCTGCGCCTGATGGGCGAGCCGCTCTTTCTGATTGCCTTCACCTCCGAACGCCTGAACATCTATCAGGTGTGGGAGCAGATGGCGCAACGCGGCTGGCGCCTGAACGCCCTCCAGAAGCCTCCCGGCGTGCATATTGCCATCACCGTGCGCCACACGCAACCGGGCGTCGCCGAGCAGTTCCTGAAAGACCTGCACGACTCGGTGGAGTTCGTCAAAGCGAATCCCAAAGCGGAAGGCAAGCTGGCGCCCATCTATGGCATGGCGAACTCGTTGCCGTTTCGCGGCGTGATCGACGAGGTGCTACGCCACTATCTGGACGCGCTGTACGATTAACAGCAGGATTCGGCGAATCGAGATATAATAGAGTCTGACGATGCCAGCCATCTTAGAGCGTCCGAAGCGTCTGGAGGGCGACCTCCTTGCCCGCCTGGGGGCGATAGACCCCACCGACCGCCGTGCGGTGCGACGATTAATCCCCCCGCGCGGCAGGGTGTGGAACGCGATCCTGCCCGTGAACACTTATGAACTGGAAGCCCGTTGCGAGTGGCTCAGCAAGCGGAGCATCAAAAAGTCCAGCAAAGCCTATGCCCTGCGCCTCGCGATTGCGATGTGCGACCTCACGACGCTGGAGGGCGCCGACACGCCCGAAAAAGTGCGCCGTCTGTGCGCCCGCGCACGCAACCCCTACACCCCGCGCGAAGGCATGCCCTCCCGCGAAGAGTTGCAGGTGCCCAGCGTCGCGGCGGTATGTGTCTACCCGAACCTGATTGCAGTTGCGAAGCAGGCTCTGGAAGGCACGAATATCAAAGTCGCGGCGGTCGGCACAGCCTTCCCATCGGGGCAATACCCCTTCGCCCTGCGTCTGGCAGATGTCAAATGGGCGATTCGGGAAGGCGCCGACGAGATTGATATGGTCATCAACCGCAACGCCTTCCTGTCGGGCGACTATCGGCGCGTGTACGACGAGATTGTGCGCGTCAAGGACGCCTGCGGCGAACGGGTGCATCTCAAGGTGATTCTGGAAACGGGCGAGCTGGGCAGCTACGACGCCATTCGCAAAGCCTCTTTTATTGCCCTGATGGCGGGAGCCGATTTCATCAAGACCAGCACCGGCAAAATCCAGCCCGCGGCGACGCTCCCCACCACGCTGGTGATGCTGGAAGCCATTCGCGATTACTATGACGCTACAGGACGCGCCGTCGGCATGAAACCTGCAGGCGGCATCCGCACCGCGAAAGATGCCATCCGCTATCTCGTGCTGGTGAACGAAACCCTCGGACCCGACTGGCTCACCCCCGAACGGTTCCGCTTCGGCGCCAGCTCCTTGCTGAATGACCTCCTGCGCCAGCTGGTCAAAGAGCATACGGGCAGCTACCGCGCGTTTGATGAGTTTTCTTATGATTAGGGTATCATGAGTCGAGGGGGTTCTTATGCTTGCCAAATCGGCAACCCAATCCCGATACATCCCGGAGTTAGACCTCACACTCCCACCGACCGACCTGCCTGACGAGGATGGGTGGCCGATGGAAGAGGCGTGGAATATGTTTCAACTCCATCTGCTGATTGATGTGGTGTCGTCGCTCTGGCGCGACCGCACCGACTACTTCGCAAGCGGCAATATCTTCATTTATTATAGTACCGAGCAAGCCAAGAGCGTGATAGAGAACCGCCCCATCTACAAAGGACCCGACTTTTTCGTGGTCAAGGGCGTGGACGGCACGAAGTTCCGCAAGTCGTGGATTGTGTGGGAGGAGGGGGGGCGCTACCCCGATTTAATTATCGAGTTCCTCTCGCCCAGCACGGCGCGACAGGACAAAACCGAAAAGAAACGCCTCTACGAGCAGGTGTTCCGCACGGAGGAATATTTCTGGTTTGACCCCACCCAGCACGAGCTGGTCGGGTTCGAGCTGCACAACGGTCACTATGAACAGAAGCAGCCGAATGAGCATGGCTGGCTCTGGAGCGAGGTGCTGGGCGCTTGGCTGGGCATCTGGGAAGGCGAATATCGGCAGTGGCGATTCCCATGGTTGCGGCTCTACACGCGCGACGGCGCCCTTGTTCCCACCAGTGCCGAGGCGGCGCAGATGGAAGCCGAGCAAGCCCAGAAACAGCTGGAAACCGAACGCCGACGCGCTGAAAGAGCAGAGGCAGAACTCAAGCGACTCCGGGAACTGCTAAAACAGCAGGGAATTGACATAAGGGAACGAAATGACTGACCATCCAGTCAAAATTGTCAGCAGGATTTGTGCGCTCTCCGGCGTACAAAATAAGCACCACTCACTGTGGAGGATGACAACAATGCGGCAACGAAGCAGGGGTTTTACACTGATTGAGCTGCTGGTCGTAATCGCGATTATCGCCATCTTAGCGGCGATTCTTTTCCCAGTGTTTGCGCAAGCGCGTGAGAAAGCGCGCCAGACCCAGTGTTTGAACAACGGACGCAACCTTGCTACCGCCGTCCAGATGTATCTGCAGGACTATGACGAGCAGTTCCCGATAGCGATCTACCGCTCGCGCAATCAGGCGGGGACGGAGTGCGAATATACCATGATGACCGCCGTGCTGCCGTACATGCGCAACAAGGATATTTTGCGCTGTCCTTCCGATTCCCAGCCACTGAACTTCCACGACGGCGCACGCGGGCTATCGGGTATCGGTGCCCCCGGCGGCGAATGTAGCGAGATGCGCGAGCTGAGCTATATGTTCAACTTTGAAGTCGCGATGCCGGGAGACCACCCGCTCAACACAAGCTGGCGCACGAACCCCAAGCCCTCCGCGAAACTGGCGCAATTGCCCTTCCCCGCCGAGACCAGCATCGTGTTTGATGCGCATCTCGTGGTGGTTTTCAACGGGAGCTGCGGCTCGGTAATCGGCATGGGATTGATTGACACCGCCGTTCAGGGGCGCCATCAGGGGCTGGTGATGACCAACTTCGCCGACGGGCACGCCAAAGTGGTGAAGACGCGCCAGGATCGCCCCAACTGTGAGTATAACTATCTGGCGGGCTATCAGCGAGCGCTTCCTGCACGCCCCTGGTGCCTTGGGGAGGGTCCCTACCTGCGGCGGTGTGGTCAGACGGCGCCGGTGCCCTGCCGCTACGAGCTGGAAGGCGTGGTGGATGAGGATAACCTCGGCAAGTGCTATCGCCCGCTCTACCCGTAAGGGAGGATGAGCGGCTGAGCAAACGATGATTCTGCTCCCACGCTGCTGGGTGCTGTTTGGCTTCGGTGGGCTACTGGCGTTGCTGGCAGTAGCCCACCCGCCGTTATTATGGGGCGCGGTGGCGGTGGATGGGATGGTCGCCGTGCTGGTGCTGGTGGATGTGCTGACCCTGCCCACGCCCCGCGCGTTTCAGGTGCGACGCCAGCACGACCATGTGCTATCGCTGGGGGCACGCAACCGGGTTGAGATTGTGCTGGAGCATACCCTCGCTGCGCCCCGCTACGCCCGCCTGCGCGATGAACCGCCCCCCGACATGGAATGGGACACCCGCGAGTTCGCAGTGAAACTCCTCCCGAACCACCCCACCACAGTGGCTTATCATCTCACCCCGCGCTATCGGGGTGAAGCGCGCTTTGAAGATATTTTCCTGCGGGTGGAGGGGCGCCTGCGGCTGGTGGCGCAGACCTACCGCCTGCCCGCCCGCGAGCGCGTGCCCGTGTACCCCAACCTGCTCCAGATGCGCGAGTATGACCTGCTCCGCCACCGAGGGCTGCTGCGGCAGATGGGGTTCCGCCAGTACCGCCTGCGCGGGATTGGCTCGGAGTTTGAATCACTCCGCGAATACACCCCCGACGACGAGTTCCGCAAGATTGACTGGAACGCCACCGCCCGACGCGGCAAGCTGATTGTGCGCGACTATCAAACCGAACGCAGTCAGAACATCCTGCTGCTGCTCGATGCAGGGCGCAACATGCTCGCCGAAGTGGAGGGCATGCGCAAGTTCGATACGGTGTTGAACACGGCGCTGATGCTTGCTTATGTGGCGGTGCAGATGGACGACAAGGTGGGCGCGATGGTGTTCGCGGACGAGGTGGATCAATTCCTACCGCCCCAGCGAGGGCGGGCGCAGGTCGCCCACCTCACCGAACGCCTGCACGCCGTCCAGCCCCGCCTTGTGGAACCCGATTACCTCTATGCCGTTACCTATCTTGCCCGACGCTGGCGCAAACGCTCCCTGATGGTCTTTTTTACCGACCTGATAGACCCCGACTCCTCGCGGATGTTGTTGCACGCAGTGGGTGCGCTACGCAAACAGCACCTCTGTGTCGTGGTAACCGTCGCGGACCCGCGCCTGCGTGCCTGGAGCCAGCAACTGCCTGAGAACCCCCAGATGCTCTACCGCCGCGCGATTTCCACGCAGGTGCTGACCGATCGCTTCGCTGCCATTCGCACCTTAGAACGCATGGGGGTTCACGCCATCGATTCGGCTCCTGAAACCCTTGTTGCTGACCTGGTGAACTACTACATGCAGGTGAAAACACGGGGCGGAATCTAACTCTACAGGAAAACGATTTGGAACGCCATAATAAAAAATCAGGAGGTTTTTGCGATGCGAAAGGTATTGACCCTTCTGATTGGCATCAGCGCTGTTAGTCTGTGGGCGGACATCTCTTTCAGCGGCTCTCCTTCCACAGGCATGGGCGGTGCAGGATTGGCGATAGTTCGCAACCCCGGCGCCCAGATGTACCAGAATCCCGCGCTTGCGGCGTATGTCAAAGGCGTGCGGTTCGGGCTGGGCAGTTTTGACTTCACCACGAAAGGCGCGAGCCTCGGCAACCTGATAGACGACCTGGAGTTTCGTCAGGGCAGTATTGCAGACCTCAATACCGCAGCGGCACTGTTGCGCAAATACGCCCGCGAGGACACACGCCTGATTGCTACAGGCGATATTGGACTGGTTCTCAGTGGCTTCGCGATTTCTGCAGGCGCGATTGTCGACGCGCGGCTCTTGCCCAACGCCTCGCTTCAGAACTGGGCGCGTACCAGTGGCGACCCGAACGCTATCCCCGCCGACGCACGCGGCGACATTATCGCGATGGGCGTTGCCAGCCTGCCCGATATTACAGGCGCGGCGCGTTTCAACTTTCAGGGTGGCGAGCTGGCAGTCGGCGCGCGCGTGCGGAGCCTGAAGGTCTTCTACACCCACTACTTCGCCGATCAGAACGCCTTACAGAACAATCAGAACGCTCTTCGCGCCGCCGAACTGGGCACGCGCGATTATCTGGAGTTCAACACCACCTCCGCGGATCTCGGCTTCCTCTGGCGTGCGCCCGATGGCACCACCAGCTACGCGATGGTAATTGAAAACTTCATCGAGCCCGACCTGCGCATCGATGCCACCGACCGCAACGGCAACAATGTGCGATTGAAGCCCTTCACGCGCTCCGTCCATCTGGGCGTCGCGATGGAGGTGATTGGCGGCGGCGTGTGGGCGCTGGACCTGATCGATGTGGGCAATAACGCGGGGCGCTCGGAGATTCGTGCAGGCTACGAGCAACGAATCGGTGCGCTGGTGTTGCGTTCTGGCTACGCTTCGCGCACAGGCTGGACAGCGGGCATCGGGATTGGCGGATTCAACTTTGCCTACTCCGAGGAGTTCCCGATTCAGGTCTCGCGCATGCTAAACTTTTAAGGGCGTGGGCGTCCCTGCAAGGGATGCCCCCCTGTGAACGCATGCGAGTCGAGATTGTCTCTGTGGGCACGGAGCTGCTGCTGGGTCAGATTGTAGACACCAACGCGGCATGGCTGTCGGCGCGCCTTGCCGAGATCGGGGTGAGCGTCTATCGCCGGGTTACAGTGGGGGATAACCTGGAGCGCCTTGTGGACGCCCTGCGCGACGCGCTTCGCCGTACGGAAGGCGTGATAACGATTGGCGGGCTGGGTCCCACCGAAGACGACCTCACCCGCGAGGCGATAGCGCAGGTGCTGGGCGAGCCGCTTATCACGGATGAAGCGCTGGCGGAACATATCCGCCAGCTGTTCGCCCAGCGCGGGCGCGAGGCGACGCCCCAGCAACTGCGTCAGGCGATGCGCCCGCCATCCGCACGCCCCATTCCCAACCCCAACGGCACAGCGCCCGGACTGCACGCCGAAAAAAACGGGCAATTCATTCTCGCGCTGCCCGGACCCCCCAACGAGTTCCAGCCGATGGTACAGGATTATGTGCTTCCGCTGCTGGCGAAGCACACAGGGGGACAGGTGATTCGCTCGCGGGTGCTGCGGCTGGGCGGGATTGGCGAATCGGACGCCGAAGCCGCGCTGGGTGAGCTGGTTCGAAGCGAGAACCCCACGCTGGCACCGCTGGCAAAACTGGGCGAGGTGCATTTCCGAATCACCGCCCGTGCGAACTCGCCTGCCGAAGCCGAAACCCTGATTGCCCAAATGGAGCGCGCTGTGCGCGAACGGCTCGGACGCTTTATCTACGGGACCGACGACACCACGCTGGAGCAGGTGGTGGTGGAACGCCTCCGCGAGCGGGGCGAAAGCCTCGCTGTCGCCGAATCCTGCACGGGCGGGCTGCTCGGCAAGCGCATCACCGATGTGCCCGGCAGCTCCGAAGTGTTTCTCGGCGGGATTATCGCCTACAGTAATGCGGTCAAGCACAGCATGGTAGGCGTGCCCTCCGAAGTGCTGGAGACGGTGGGCGCGGTCAGCGAACCGACCGCGCGGGCGCTGGCGGAAGGCGTGCGCCAGCGACTCGGCAGCTACTGGGGCATCGGCATCACGGGGATTGCGGGACCCGGCGGCGGCACCCCCGACAAGCCCGTCGGGCTGGTCTATATCGGCGTCAGCAGCCCCCACGAGACGACGGTCTACCGGCAGATTTTTCTGGGCGACCGCGCCGCCGTGCGCTGGCGCGCCACGCAGTTCGCCCTCTGGCAACTCTACGAACGCTTGCGAAACCCATGATGCGCCTGTTTGTGGCGGTGCTGATACCGCCTGACCTGATGCATCGCCTGGCGCAGGAGCAGGCGCGGCTCAAGCGCCACCTGCCTGACCGCGCCCTGCGCTGGGTCGCACCCGAAAACTTTCACATCACCCTGCTCTTTCTGGGTGAGCAGCCCGAAGAGCGCCTGAGCGCCATCCGCGAAGCCGTTCAGCAGGCGAGCAGCGAAGTCGCCCCCTTCACGATTCAAGTGCAGGGGCTGGGCGTGTTTCCTAACTGGAACCGCCCGCAGGTGCTGTGGTCAGGCGTGGAGCAGGGCACAGCACCCCTCACGCAACTGGCGCAGCGCCTCCAGCAAAACTTGCTGGAAACGCCCGAACGCAAGCCGTTCCATGCCCATATCACTTTAGCCCGAATCAAGGAAGGGCAGAGCGATCTGGCGAAGCGCCTGCTGATGCAGGTGGAGCCGCGAAAAAATCACCTGTTCGGCGCCTACGAAGCCTCGCATATCAGCCTGATGCTCAGCGAACTGACCCCGCAGGGTTCGCGCTACACCGAACTGGAGCGGTTTGAACTGGCGCACCCTTGAAGAACGCCCCTACCCCTGCATTTTTTCCACCCTCTACAAAACCCGACCCCCTGCCGAAAATAGACTCAACGGTAGGTGAAAAAAGTCCTATGGCTGAGCGGGTTTTGATTGTGGAAGATGAACCAGATTTGCGCTATGTGCTGACGCGCCAGCTGCGGGGGGATGGCTATGAACTCGACACCGCCGTCGACGGCGAGGACGCCATCCAGAAAATCCAGCAGAACGAGTACGCGGTGATTATCACCGATATGAACATGCCCCGCAAGGATGGGCTGAGCGTGATCAGCGCCGCGCGCGAGTTTCTGCCCGAAGCCGAAGTGATTGTGCTGACAGGGCACGGTTCCCTCGAAAACGCGCTGCAGGCATTCAAAGCAGGCAACATTTTTGAGTACCTGCTCAAGCCGCTGGACGATATTGGCTTGCTGAACACCCTGGTGGCGCGTGCGATTGAACGGCGCAACCTCAAGCGACACAACCGCCAGCTCTTCGAACAACTTCAGCAGGCATATGAGGAGCTGAAGCAAAAATCGGAGATGCTGGTGCAGAACGAGAAGATGTCGGCGATTGGCACGCTTGCGGCAGGGGTTGCCCATGAGCTCAATAACCCCCTCACCGCCGTGGTGGGGTTCGCCCAGATTCTGCAGGAAAAACTCAAGAATAATCGCCCACTCAACTGGAGTGAAGACGAATACCAGCGCGTGCTGACCGCTGTGGAGAATCTGGTGCAGGGCGCGCATCGCTCCCGTGATATTGTCGGGAGCCTGCTGCGGTACGCCCGTGTGTCCCGTGCGGATGTGCGCTCGCTGGTGGATATTCATCAGGTACTGCGCGACGCCTTCGTGTTCACCGAGCATATGCTCCTGCGCCACGGAATCGCCCTCCAGAAGCAGTTCGCCCCCGACCTGCCGCAGGTTTGGGCGAACCCCTCGCGCCTGCAGCATGTGTTCACCAACCTGCTGCTGAACGCCCAGCAGGCGACCCCCTCAGGCGGCACAGTTACAGTGCGCACCGAGCGCTTGGAAGACCCCAAAGGGGTCTGGGTGCATGTTGAAGACACAGGCTGTGGCATCCCCGAGGAAGACCTGCCCCACATTTTTGAGCCTTTCTTCACGCGCCGTGAGGACGGCACCGGGCTGGGGCTGTCCATCGTGCGCCAGATTGTGGAGGAGCATCAGGGCGAAATCCGTGTCTGGAGCGAGGTCGGCAAAGGCACGCGCTTCTCCATCTTCTTACCCGCAACCGAAGTGTATCAGCTCACGCCTCCAGAAACACCTTCCATAGAGGCGCAGAGCGCGTAAGCTTATGCGCTCCACTCGAAATAGCTGCGGGGCGTCTCATGCAGACGCACACGGCTCAATTGCACGCGCTCCTGAAAATGGGGGCGGAGCCGCTCCACAATAAACATGACGATATTCTCGCTGGTCGGGGGAATCTGGTCAAACGGCGGCACCTCCTCGTTGAGATACCGGTGGTCTAACACTTCCAGCACCTCTTTCTGCACGAGCGCGTCCAGGTCCGCAAGAGAAATCACCATCCCTGTGATGGGGTCTACCTGCCCGCGTACCGTAATCTCGAGGCGATAGTCGTGTCCGTGTCCGTAGGGGTTGGCGCATTTGCCGAACAGGGCGCGGTTCTCCTCTTCGCTCAGGCTGGATTGGTAGAGCCGATGGGCAGCCGAGAAAATATAGGCGCGTGTGAGCTCCACCGTGTACGCATCGCGCCCGCTGGGCAACTGGTGTGATTCCCCACGATAGGCGGAAGCCAGCATGTCCGACTCAAAGACCTCCACTTTCTCTATCGGCACGCTGAGCTGCTGACTTAAGGTGTGCCACAGGTAGATTGCCAGATTTTCGGTTGTCGGCAGGTGCTGCTGGAAGTAGGGATGTTCCAGATTGAGACAGCGATGGTCCAGCTCCGTGTTGATGAGGTTCTGAACCTGCTGGGCGATTTGCTCGCGTTGGGCAGGTGCCCCAGCAGAGGCGGCATATTCCACCCACACGCGGTAGTTATGCCCGTGATGGCGCGCCGCCTTGCCAAAGATCTGCGCGTTCTCCGACTCGCTCAGGTGCGGAAGCCGGTAGAAATGCGACGCCTCGAACGCGAACATCTGCGCTTCACGCTGCCGTCTCACAGCATAAGTTTACCTCGAATACCACTGCTGAATGAAGGCGCGGTATTCCGCCTGCTCCTTGAGGATGGGTTCCCACCATTCCGGATGGTGAGCATACCACAGAACGGTCTCCCGCAGAGCATCTTCAAAGGGGGTTTGCGGCTGCCAGCCCAGCGCCCGGATTTTTCGGGTGTCTAACGCATAGCGCCGGTCGTGTCCGGGGCGGTCGGGCACGCTCTGGAGCAGACTTTCGGGCTTCTGCAGAATCTGCAGGATGAGCCGCGCCACCTCGCGGTTCTGGCGCTCGTTGCCCCCTGCGATATTGTACGCCTCGCCCACCTGCCCGCGCTCTAACAGCAGCGCCAGCGCCCGCACATGGTCTTCCACATAGAGCCAGTCGCGCACCTGCGTGCCGTCGCCATAGAGCGGCAGCGGCTCGTCCTGAAGCGCCCGCACCGTAAAGAAGGGGATCAGCTTTTCGGGGTACTGGCGCGGTCCGAAGGTGTTGCTGGGTCGGGCGATTATCACGGGCAGCCCATAGGTGCGGTAGTAGGCGCGTGCGAGCAGGTCGGCGCCTGCTTTGCTGGCGGCGTAGGGACTGTTGGGGCGCAGGGGCGACTCTTCCGTGAACGCGCCCTGCTCGATATCGCCATACACCTCGTCGGTGCTGATGTGCAGAAAGCGTTCCACCCCCTTTTGCCGTGCGACTTCCAGCATCACAAAGGTTCCGTACACATCGGTCGTGATAAAGGCGTCGGGGTACAGGATGGAGCGATCCACATGGGTCTCGGCGGCGAAGTGCGCCACGAGACTTACCCCCTCCATCGCCTGCTCCACCGTTTCGCGCGAGCGCACATCGCCGTGGAGGAACTCAAAGCGCGGGTTGCCTTCCGCTTCCTGAAGGTTTTCGCGGCGCCCGGCGTAAGTCAAAGCGTCCAGAACGCGCACCGTGTAATCGGAATGTTGAAGCATATAATGCACAAAATGGCTGCCGATGAAGCCCGCGCCGCCCGTGACCAGCAGAATTTTTGCCATATTTTGAGGATACCCGACGCCCGCCCCGCGCTTTTGGCACAAAAGTTGCTGTTGGAAGAGGTAGGGGAGCAAAGCCTGCCCTCGTAAGGGGGGATTTCCGCCCCACGGGGTAAGCACGAAAGCGCAGAGCCGGGCAGAACGCCCGGCTCTGTCGTTTTTAACGCGCTGGCTGGGGTTTAATTAGGCTATGCAGACCGAGCCTGAGGGCGCCACGCAGTGGCAAAAAGTGCTGATTCTGGGCTTTTTCGTGCTGCCAATCGTGCTGACGGTGGGGGTGCTGGCGTCGCCATGGTTTCGGGAGCTGCGTAGCCACCAGCTGGCGAAAAACGACCAGCTGATCGAAGCGGTAGAGTCAGGCGACATCCGTGCGGTGGAGCAGCTTCTACAGCAGGGCGCGAATGTGAACGCCCGCACGCGCGGCGGGCTGACCGCGCTGAGCCTTGCCGTGATTCGTGGACACGATGCGATTGCGCTCACCCTCATCGAACGCGGGGCAAGCCTCGACGCACGCGATAGGTCAGGCGACCGCCAGCAGATGAGCCCGGGCTACTCGCCGGTCCACTATGCCGCGATTTACGGGCGCACGCGCGTGCTGGAACGCATGCTTCAGGCAGGCGTCTCGCCCGACCTGCGGGATAAAAATGGGCGCACCCTGCTGATGCTCGCCGCCGAAAACGGACATACGGATACCGTGCGCCTGCTGCTGCGCCACGGGGCGAACCCACGCGCCACAAGCGCGCTGGGCGAAACGGTGCTGGATTGCGCCAGACGCGGCAAAAATCCCACCGTGATTCGGTTGATTGAGGCGGCTATAAACTCTCCAGAATCCGGGTCAGGGGACGGTTGAGGGCATCCAGCACAGCCGCTGCGACGGCACGGGCGGCATCATCGCGCATCAGGGCACTTCCCACCAGCTCCTGACGCACCTCGCCGTTTTCCCAGAGCAGAATCACATTCACCACGGCGTGCCCGCTTTCGCCCTGCGTTTCGCTGGCGTTGATCAGGCTCAAGGTCAGATTGGGGGGGAGAATGGGGCGGAGGGCGTTCAATACGGCTTCGGCGATCAGCGGATGGAGCCGTGCCTCGCCCTCGGCAACGCCTTCCAGCACGCGATTCTCAATCTGGAGGTAGACCCGTGCTTTCGCGCGGCGCCCCTCGCGCTCGTAAGAGACGGTTTGAATGCGAATCCGTCGTTCTGGTGGGCGTGATTCCACAGCCGCCTGCATCGGCAGGGTGAGCTGGGCGCCGCCGCGCGCGGGTGTGATGCCCTTCATCAGCATGCACTCCTGACTGGCGAGGTTCACCAGATTGTCCACCGTTGCGGCGTAATGCACCTGCTCACGCTCGCGCGTGCGTTTGCCCCCCTGATAGCCGTAGGAGACCATGATGGGCATATCCACATCGGGAATCTGGATGCTGGCAATCTGGCGGCTCAGATGGTGCGCCAGCAGCCCTGCCTCCTCGCGCCGGCGCAAAGTCGCAATCGCGAACTCGTCGCCGCCCCAGCGGCACACTATATCCGTTTCGGGGTTGGTCTCCTCCACCAGAATCCGCGCCACGCGCCGCAGCACCTCATCCCCCACCAGATGCCCGTAGCGCTTGTTGAACGCGCCGAAGTTGTCCAGGTCAAAGAAGATGACCGTGATTTCGCGTCCCTGCGAGAGCTGCTCAATCCCCCACTCGCGCAGGGTGTCCGACCACGGCAAGCCCGTCATGGGATCGTAGCTGCGCCCGATTTCGGGGAGCAGGTCAAATACCGTCAGGCTCCCGACAGGTTTGCCTTCCTGCACAATTGGCAGGAAGGTACGCCGTGTGTTAAGAAACCATTCCGCAACGGTGCGCAGAGGCGTCTCAGGGGTGTAGTGCGGGATTTCCCGATACATCACCGCACTCACGGGCGTCTCGGGGGATACTCCGAGGAGCTGCGCATATTCCACCGTGCCCACCACTTGCTGACCGTCATACACAGGCAGCCCTGTCAACTGGTGCCCGCGCAACAGAATCAGGGCGGTCTCGACAGTATGGTCGGGATGCAACCACACCCGATTCGGTTTAATCAGATGGGCGACGGTTCGCATTAAGGGTTCACGCTCCTGCGAGTACGCAGACCTCGCGTCCGTGCGCCTCTCGGCGAGCGAAGGCAAGCCTTCCAGCACCGTCAACGCCTGCGTCCGCAACGCTCCAGCCTCCATGCCAGTCCTTTACTTTACAATACGATGGTTTTGGTGTCAATGCCCACTGTAAGAATACGGGTTTTGCCCCGTTTTTCCTGTTTTTTCAGCGCGCCCGCTGCCGGTAGGGCACATAGACAATCTCCAGGTCCTTTCCGCGCCCCAGGCTGAGATTACGCAGAAGGTTGGCGGTGCGAACGCCCACCTCGTGCGGATTCTCTATGAGCAGGAGCTGGCACCGCCTCTCATGATACCATGCCTCGTCGTCCTGTCGCCATGTAAAAATGCCCGGATTGGGCAGGGGCGTTGCCTCCATCGCGTAGCGCGTCACTTCTGCGCCCATCAGAAAGACTCCCCGCACGGTCGGGTTATTTTTGAGTTGCTGTGCCACCACCTTTGCCTGCGCGCTGTCGGAAAGAGGGATCAGTTCCGCCCGCAGGCGCCGATTTTCCAGCAAGCTGTGTCGGAAGCCGTCCCAGAATTCGCTGACCGCGCCGGGCACAGGGTGCCCCGCGATCACCACAATCCGTCCCGTGGGCAGGCGTTTCGCATACCATGCGCCCGCTTTGCGTCCCGCATCGTAGTAGTAGGTGCTGACCACGCCCATGCGCAGGCTCTGGCGCATGTCTACCCCCACCAGCACCAGCGGAATCCCCTCTCGCACTGCCCTGTCGACGGTGTTCTGCGCCCAGGCGTCCGACGGGGCACAAAACGCCAGCGCACGCCATGCTTCGGGCTGCGCCATTTGGGAGGCAACCGAATCGCGCTGGGCAGAATCGAAGTAAACAATACGGGGCACGATGCTGGCGTCCAGTCGGCTTTTAAGCCCCGTTTCAAACGCTTCCCAGAAGTCGTTGCGTCGCGCCTGAATAAAGATTCCCACCGGGAACTGGAACTGTTCTGGCGAAGGCTCAGGCTCCCGCTGACATGCGGTCAGTAGCAAAACAAGGCTCAGCCAGTAGCCCCCGCGCCGCATGGCTCACTCTCGCAGCAGCGCCTGAAGTTCTGGATAGAGCTGGTTGTAGGCTTCCACGCTCTGGGGTGGGTTGCCCAGCAGCCAGTCGCGCAGGTAGCCTGCCAGAATGGAGCCAGAAGTCACGGTGAAAATCCCGTACTGGCGATACGCTTCCGCACGCACAGGGTCATTCACCTTCGCCGCCACCCGTTGCACGCCGAACAGCTCCCGCGCCATCTGCACCACCATCAGGTTCGTGTTGTCGCCGTTGGTGCAGGCGATAAAGGCGTCGGTTTTGTCCAGCTCGGCGCGGCGGAGCGTGTCTTCGTCCAGTCCGTCGCCAATCACAATCTGGCACCGATGCGATTTGCCCAACCGCAGCAGCGAGTCCTGCGAGCGGTCAATCACCGTGACCGAATGTCCCGCCTCGCTGAGCAACAGCGCCAGAATCGAACCTGTACGACCACAACCCATAATCACCACTCTCATAACGCCTCTTCCTCCTTCAGTTTGCTATACAGACACACCTGCACAGGTACCTTGCGTAGCACGGTCTCCACAGTCTCGGTCAGAAGCTGGCGTCCCAGCACCCGGCGGTACTCCGCCGCGATGCACACCATATCGCAGCCATATTCGCGTACTGCCTCCACAATCGCGAACCCGCAGTGGTGGGTGGGGCGTGTCTGGATGGTGTAGTTGCCAAAGCCGAGCTCCTCGATAATCTCGCGTGCTTCCAGGGCGAACTCCTCGCCACGGCGCATCTTCTCTGGGGGACACTGTTCCAGGTTCACGCCCCGTGAGACCTCCACGAAGCATAGCACGGTCAGGTGTGCCTCAAAGACCTGTGCCATGCGCACTGCGTGCCGCAAGAGCTCACGGTCTTCAGGGGTGTTGGCAAAGGGGACAAGCAGGTGTGTTGGTGTCTGCTCTGGTTGTGTCTCCGCTTTGCGTCGTCGCCAGCCGAACAGTTTGAACCCCATCGTTACGCCCCTTTACGCATGCGTTTTTCCAGTCGCTTCCACATCAGGGCGCGGGTGAACGCCCACACAATCAGGAGTGAGCCGAGCGCCAGCCCTTCCAGTCGCCCGAACAAAAAGTATTCATGATAAACCACATAAACTCCCAGCACCAGCATAATCAGGCTGAGACCGTAGCGTAATGCCATTCTCATCGGAATTTCTCCAGTTCCTCACGGAGCAGTTGCTGGGCGCGTTGTGGGTTGGCGCGCCCCTGAGTGGCTTTCATCATCTGCCCCACCAGAAAGCCAATCACGCTGGTTTTGCCAGCGTGATATTTCTGAACGGCGTCGGGGTTTTCTTCCAGTACCTGCCGCGCGGCAGCCCGCAGGGCGTCTTCATCGGAAATTTGCACCAGCCCGCGCTCTTTTACAATCTCGGAGGGCATTCGCCCTGTCTGGAACACCTCGTCAAACAGCTCTTTCGCGATGCGCCCCGAAATCGTGCCCGATTGAATCAGCTCCACCAGGTCCGCCAGATGGCTGGGGGTGAGGGGCGATTCGCTGATAGCACGCCCTGTTTCGTTCAGGCGTGCCTGCAGTTCCACGGTAATCCAGTTGCAGGCGGTTTTGGGTTCCACGCCCAGCGCGACACACCGCTCGAAGTAGGTCGCCGTATCGTAATCGGCGGTCAGCACGCGGGCGTCATAGTCCGAAAGCCCATACTCGCGCCGGTAGCGCTCGGCTTTTGCCAGCGGTAGTTCGGGAATCGTTTTCCGCAGGCTCTCCAGCCACTCTTCGGTAATCTGGATGGGCACAATATCGGGTTCGGGGAAGTAGCGGTAGTCCTGCTCAAACTCTTTGGTGCGCATCGGGAAGCTGTAGGCGCCTTCCTCGCTCCAGCCGCGGGTTTCCTGCACCACCTGCCCGCCCGACTCCAGAATCTGAATCTGGCGTTGCACCTCAAACTCAATCCCGCGCACCACCGAGCGGAAAGAGTTGAGGTTTTTCAATTCGGTTTTGACGCCGAGCTGGTTAGATCCTTCAGGCGCGACGCTGATGTTCGGCTCACATCGGAGCGACCCCTCTTCCATCTTGCCATCGCACACTTTCAGGTAGGTGAGAATCGCGCGCAGTTGCACCAGATACTCCCGCGCCTCTTCGGGGGAATGAATATCGGGCGGGAAGTCCGTAACAATCTCCATCAGAGGCACGCCGGCGCGGTTATAGTCCACCTCACTTTCGCCGGGCAGGTAGTGAAACAGCTTGCCCGTATCCTCTTCCAGATGCACGCGCCGGATGCGAATCTTTTTGCGCTCGCCGTTCAGCTCGATCTCCAGATAGCCATGCGTGCCGATGGGATGCACCTCGCCATATTGCGAAATCTGGTAGCCCTTAGGCAGGTCGGGATAGAAGTAGTTTTTGCGGTAGAACAACGCTATCGGGGCGATACGACAGTTCAGCGCCAGCGCGGTGCGAATTACATGCTCCACCGCTTTTTTGTTGGGCACGGGCAGGGTGCCGGGCAGTCCCAGACACACGGGGCAAACATTCGTGTTGGGCGCATCACCGAAGCGTGTGGGGCACGCACAGAACATCTTGCTCTCGGTGAGCAGCTGTGCGTGGACCTCCATCCCGATACTGGGTATGTATCGCATGGCTTTCGGAAGACAATTATACCCCGCCCCAGCAAACGGGGCGGGGTGGTGAGGGGAGGGCACACAAGGGAAGGATTAGCGCGTCAGAATTTCGTAGGTTTTGAAGTCAGACTGCATCGGCGGCTCTTCGCCCCGTTCACGCGCCTGACGGAGGTCTTCAAACCCGCGCCGGTGCCCCTCCAGAAATTCGGGCGACTGTACCCACGCGCGAAAGTGCGCTTCGCTCTCCCAGTGGCTGATCACCAGATACGGCTCGCCCTCTTTCTGGGGGCGTAGCACATACATGCCGCGGAAGCCCGGCATGCGGTCAATCGCCTTCGCTCGGGTGCGGAAAAGCTCTTCGAACCGCTCCCGATAGTGCGGCTGGCAGGTGATGTAGTTAATCGCGACGAACCCCAGGCTCTCTGCCTGCTCCGTCAGCTCCGGTTGTGTCTGTGTCTGCATCGTCTCCTCCTTCCTTGTTTTCTATAGAGTATACCCTTAGCCACGCTAAGGAATCAAGGGGGGGAGACCCGGAGCGTGTAAATCTTTGTCGTAGTTAGGCAAGGAGAAGGAGGGCGCATCCTTCAGGCAATCGCATCCACCAGCGTTTCGGCGCCGAAGCGCACGGGGTCGGTGCAGGGCAATTGCGTTTCGCGTTCTGCCTGCCGAATTGCCTCAAGCGCTTCCGTTTCGCTCAGGTGCGCGGTGTTGAGCGCAATCGCTGCCACCTTAGAGGGGTAGAACGAACCGCCTGCCGCCGCGACCGCCTCGTAAAGTTCCACCGCCACGCGCAGTGGGGGGATTGGTACATCGGGGAAAGTGCGGATGTGGGTCTGTCCCGCGCGGTGAACCAGAATCAGATGCGTCGGCTGGGAACCGCGTAGCAGGGGCAGGGTTGCCGTGGATGCGGGGTTGAAAAGCGAACCCTGCCCTTCGATATGTACCACATCGGCGTCGGCGCCCAGCTCCAGCACGAACTTCTCAACCGCGCCTGAAGCGTAGTCCACGCGCACGGCGTCGAGGGGCACGCCGTAGCCTTCGATCATAATGCCCGTTTGCCCCGTCGCCAGAAATCGGGAGCGCATGCCGCGTGCAAGGCAGGCGCGATGCATCTCGATGCTCACCGTCATTTTGCCGACCGCCATATCGGTGCCGACGGTCAGCACACGCTTGCATGGCAGGTGGCGTGCTTTACCACTCCCGACCGAAAGGTTGGGCGGCTCTTTGCGGATGTCCCATACCCACTGGCAGCCGTGTAGCAAGGGCTTGAGTGCAGGGTGTTCGGCGAGAGGGGTGTGCAGTCCGTTCACCAGGTTCAACCCTGCAAGCAGGGCGTCCTGCAGTTCAGGGAGCCACTCTTCGGGGAGCAAGCCGCCGCTGGGAGCGGTGCCAATCACCAGTGTATCGGGCTGGTAGGCGAGCGCTTCTCGCACGGATGCCACAATCGGCGCTTCGCACGGGATGCGCGTGAGGGCTGCGAGCGATTCCCCCGCGCTTTCGCGATCAATCACCGCAACAATCGGTGCCGCACTGTAGCGCAGCAGCCCGATGCCCGTTTTGCCGAACGGTCCTTTGATGCCGCCGTGCATCAGCAGAGCCAGTCGGTTTTGCGGCGTGAGCATGGGGGCTTATCCGCGTGGCACTTCCTGAATCTCGTAGCACTCGATGCGGTCGCCTTCCTGATAGTCGGTGAAGCCTTCCAGTGTGATTCCGCACTCGTAGCCTGCGGCGATTTCGCGGCGGTCTTCTTTCAGGTGGCGCAGGGTGGCTATCCTGCTCTCGTGGATGACCGTGTTGTTGCGCCAGAGTCGCGCAGGCGCGCCGCGTACAATCTTGCCATCCAGCACATAGCACCCTGCCACCGTGATGCCTTTGGAGAGGCGGAACACCGCGCGCACCTCCGCCGTGCCCAGATGCACTTCCTTCGTTTCAGGCTCCAGCAGACCTTTAAGCGCTTTTTCGACCTCTTCCAGCAGCTCGTAGATGATGCGATAGGTGCGCACATCCACCTTATGGGCTTTGGCTTTCTGTTGCGCGTTCGATTCGACTTTGGTGTTGAATCCCAGCACGACCGCTTCGGCGGCAATTGCGAAATCGATATCGGCTTCGGTGATGTTGCCCACCGCGGCACTGATGATTTTAACATCCACGCCTTCGGGCTTGGGCAGTTTCAGCAACGCCTGCTGGATGGCTTCTACCGAGCCGTAGGTATCCGCCTTGAGGATAATATTGAGCGTCTGCGTTTCGCCCGCCTGCAGTTTTTTGAACAGTTCGGCGAGGTTGACCCCCTTGCGGATCGGCTGGGTTTGCTGAGTGCGTTCGGCTTCGAGGCGCTCTTCCACGATTTCGCGTGCCTGCTGCTCAGTCTCCACGCGCTCGGCGCGGTCGCCTGCCACGGGCACCTCGTTCAGCCCCATCACCTCCACGGGGGTGGAGGGGGTTGCGCGTTCCACAGGCTTGCCGTTGTGGTCAAACATGCCGCGCACACGCCCCCAGGTTTTGCCGACCACCAGCACATCGCCGCGCTTGAGCGTGCCCTGCTGCACCAGAATCGTCGCCACCGGACCGCGCCCCTTATCCAGTTTGGCTTCGATCACGGTTCCCATGAAGGGGGCATCGGGGTCTGCCTTGAGTTCTGCCAGCTCTGCCACCAGCAGAATCATCTCCAGCAGGGTGTCCACGCCCTCGCCCGTTTTAGCGGAAACGGGCACCATAATCGTGTCGCCGCCCCACTCTTCGGCAATCAGCCCATGTTCGGTGAGCTGTTGCATCACGCGCTGGGGGTTCGCTTCAGGTTTGTCTATTTTGTTGATGGCGACGATGATGGGCACGCCCGCGTTTTTGGCGTGCTGGATGGCTTCCACGGTCTGGGGCATCACGCCATCGTCCGCCGCAACGACCAGCACCACGATATCGGTAACCTGTGCCCCGCGGGCGCGCATAGCGGTGAACGCCTGGTGCCCGGGGGTGTCAATAAAAGTAATCAGCTTGCCCTGATGTTCCGCCTGATACGCACCGATGTGCTGGGTAATCCCCCCATATTCGCGCTCAGCGACTCGCGTGCGACGGATGTAGTCCAGCAGCGTGGTCTTGCCGTGGTCTACATGTCCCATGATGGTCACAACAGGCGGGCGCGGCTTGGGTCCTGTAACGGGCTGGGCAACCGCAACGGGTTGAGGCTCGGCTTTAGGCTTCTCCCACTCGAGGCTCCAGCCGAAGTCGCGTGCCAGCTGCTCCACCAGTTCAGGTTCCAGCTTCTGAGGGGGAGCAACCAGCTTCTGGTATCGGGTCATGATGTGCTTTTGCAGTTCGGTGGCGGCAATCCCCATCGCCTGCGCTAAATCGCGCACCGTTACATTTGGCGGCAGCACGAGCGTCTTCAGCTCGCCCGCCATCTCCTGAATCATCTCCTTGAGGGTGTCGGCAGTTTCAGGGTCCAGCCCCTTCTGTGCCTCTTTTTCGGAGATGCCCAGCTCCGCCAGCACGGCGGTGATGCGGCTCACCGGCACCCCCAATTCCTGCGCTAAATCCTTAACGGTGATTTTCGTTTTCGCCATGAGTTCTCAACCCCTGTTGCGGTTCGGCATATTATACCCCATCGTGCGTGTCGCCTGCGAGCAGGTATACTTCGCGGGGATGGCGCAACCGCTGGGCTACTGGGTGCTGGTGCTTCACACGCACATTCCGTATGTGCTGTCGCATGGCAGGTCGCCGCATGGAACTGACTGGCTGGTGGAGAGCGCCAGCGAGTGCTACCTGCCTCTGTGGGAGATCACCCACAGGTTGCAACAGGAGGGGATTGCGGCGCGCTACACAATCAGTTTCACCCCTGTGCTGCTGGAACAGCTGGCGCATCCCGCATTTGCGACGGAGCTGAAGGGCTACCTTGCTCAAAAACGCGCCTTTGCCGAGCAGGACGCCCGCGCCTTTCTCCAGCAGGGCGAACGCTGGATGGCAGGGCTGGCTTACTACTGGCAACGGTTCTATGCGCATCAGGAGGCGGTTTTTGAATCGCTGGGGAGCGATATTACTGGGGGGTTCCGCACGCTTCAGGAGGCGGAACAGATAGAGGTTATCACCAGCGCGGCGACACACGGCTACCTGCCCCTGATCGCGCACGACGAGTGTGTGCAAGCGCAGGTGCTGTTGGGCGTGCAGACCTATCAGAGGCATTTCGGGCGCGCTCCCGACGGCTTCTGGCTGCCCGAATGCGCTTATCGCCCTGGCTACCGCTGGGAGCCGCCCCTGCTCAAATCGCTCATCCCGCCCAGAGAGCGCGCGGGGGTGGAGGCGTTTTTGAGCAATGCGGACGTTCACTACTTCTTTGTGGACACCCACATGCTACGGGGTGGCGCGCCGCTGGGAACCTATCTGGAGCGGTTTCCCGCGCTGGCGCAGCTTTACAAACAGTTCGCCCAGCACTATCGGGGCGAGCAGGCAGAGCGCAGCCCCTACCGCGCCTATCGCGTGCCTGCCCCCGAAACGCTGGCGGTGTTCGCCCGTGACCCCGCCACCACCGTGCAGGTCTGGAGCGGCGAGCATGGCTACCCCGGCGATGCCCGCTATCTGGAGTTTCACAAGCAGCACTATCCGGGACGCCTGCGCTACTGGCGCGTCAGCGAAAACAAAGCAGACCTCGCCAGCAAACAGCCCTATGTGCCCTACCACGCTTACGAAGCCATTCAATCCCATGCGGAGCATTTCGTGAACCTGATTAAGGGGGTTCTGGGCGACTACTATCGGCAAACGGGGACTCCCGGCGCGCTGGTCTCCATGTACGACACGGAGCTTTTCGGGCACTGGTGGCACGAGGGACCCGAATGGCTTTATGCCGTCATCCGACGGATTGCGAATGACCCCGAAATTGAGATGCTCACCGCCAGCGCGTACCTGAAGCGCTATCCCCCTAAAGAAACTCTCTTCCTGCCCGAAGGCTCGTGGGGCGAGGGGGGCTATCACGCTATCTGGCTCAACGAGCAAACCGCGTGGGTGTGGGAGCGCCTCTATCGCGCGGAGGTGCAGTTTTTGACTCTGGTGCGCCAGCACGGAAAGGAGCCTGCCCTCCAGCCCTACCTGCAACAGCTGGCACGCGAGCTGTTGCTGTTGCAATCGTCGGACTGGACTTTTCTGATTACCACCCAATCCGCCCGCGATTACGCCGAGGCGCGCGTGCATGACCACTGGCGCCGCTTTGAGGGGATTGCCACGCTAATAGAGCAACTCGCTGGGAACCGGACGCCTGATCCTGAACTTGTGGCGCTTTACGAAGAGAGCCGCGAGCGCGACGCGCTTTTTGAAGAGCTGCCACTTGATCTGTGGGCTTAGGCTAATCCTCTACACAGTGGGCGTGAACCCAGCCGCGCCCCTGCACGCGCGTGATGAGTTCGCCTGCTCGGATACCCCCGTGGCAGATACGGCAGTAGCCATCGTATTGCGCCACAATCAGGGGACGCGCCGTAGACCGCAGGGGATGATCATAGCACGCCTGATGCACCCAACAGCCTGCCTGCGCATGGCGTACAATCGCGTCCCCCACCCGAATGGGCTGCAGGCATGCCCTGCAGGTCGCCCTGTAGCGGGCAGGGATGGCAAGGGGCGCGATTATCACCTCGCAAAAGTCTTCCTCTAATGGCTCAAAGGCGTCAAAATCCTCGTCCGAAGACAGATTGAGTTCGCAAATCACAATCGCTTCGAATGGATTGGGATTGTTGCTCGCAGGCGGCTGCGATGCGCCATTTGACCCCCCATTCCAGCGTCGGTTTGGTGGAATCGGTTTCATTCGGCGTTCGCAACCTCCTTTTTACTGGCGGACTGGCGCGGTGTGGGGATGGGACGCGCCGTGCGTTTCTCAATAAACCCCTGCACACCCTTGATTCCCGTGCCCAGCAGGCTGTCGGGCGAATCGCCGCAGAGGTAGCAATTCGGGTCGCGCGGCGCATCCACAGGAAAGGTGGTCTGTTCAATCAAATCGTAGTAGACATACGGATGCACCTGCTGGCAGCCCGTGCAGAGCTTGACCGCTTCCCACACCAGCAGGTTCGCCACGACGCCGTTCAAAAAGACCACCTGCGGGTTGGGGATGCGCTCGCCCTGAATGTAGCCTGCACGGATGGAGCGCTCGCGCTGTTCGGGCGTGAGCTGCTCTTCCACGCTGGCTTGCACCAGATTGCCCACGCAGGTCAGGCACGCCGTTTCAGAGGGCACGACCACCTGCACCTGCCCCCCGCCCATGTGGATGCGCCCGTACTCGGCTCGCAAGCCCACTCCCGCGTCCAGATAAGGGATAAGCCCACACACCGCGAGCAGGTTCAGGTACTGGCGCACAGTGGCGGAGTCCACCGCGCCGATAATCAGGTCGCTGCCCAGCAGGAGCGGAGCCAGCTCAGGCGTGCGCACATCTTCGGGGATGGGAACGACGCGCCGCGGCTCATCGGGCGGGCAGAGGCGATTCAGCCGTTGTGCCAGTGCTTTGACTTTGCGCACGCCGCGCTTTGCCTGCGCATAGGTCGCGCCCACCACACGGTTGAGATTCGTCAGCTCCAGTCGGTCGGGGTCTATCCAGAGGATTTGCCCGAAGCCGAGATGCGCCAGCGCCTGCCCGATTTGCGACCCCAGCCCGCCCGCGCCCACCAGCGCGACGGTCAACTCCGCCAGAATCGCCTGCCCCTCTGCGCCCAGCGCCCGTACCTGACGGTCGTACACCCTCTGCACCGCCGCGTCATAGCCCCGATAGGCATAGGGCGTCGCGTACTGCAGGCGATACGGCACACCCACAATCGCTATCCGCACAATCGGCACCACCTGCTGGGAGACCCAGTCCCACATGTGCCCCTCGAAGCTCATATCGTTGCCGAACACCAGCGTGCCGTGTCGGAAGGGGGGCGAGAGGCTCTCGGTGGCGCGGAACTTCTCGCGGTCGCTGCGGTGGTCGGTTTCAGAGAAGCGGGCGTGCCCCGCCCACGGGTGCGAGTGCGCCTCCAGCAGCGAGAGGTTCTCGCGGTAGCACCGCTCCAGCAGGCGATGGACAAACTCTGGGCGCGTGACCACCAGCGACGGCGAGCGCACCTCGTAGTCCTCCTCCGAGAGGGGCACCAGCTCGCGCACGAGAAACACCACACGCCCCGGCAACTCCAGCGCTTCACAGAGCATGAAGCACTTGGTCTCCAGCGTGCGCTCGCTCAACAGCAGCGCTTCCAGCCAATGCCACAGGCGCTCTGGAATGCGCACCTCACCATAGGCTACTGGATGCATGCTTCCACCGTTCAAAGGCATTTTTGATCAGCTCACACACGCTCAGCAGGCAGTGCCCCTCGATGGGATTCGCGGCAGGCTTCCACTCGCGAATGTGCAGACAGCAGGCGGTCCAGCCAAGCATCTCTGGCGGCTGATTGCCGTAGATGGCTTCGTTGGGGTCGTGCGTGTCGTCGTAGAAGATGTGCGCTGGTTTTTTGCCGTTCGCAAGGCGCAGATTGGTGTCCACATAGAACCAGTCGGGCGGCGTCTGGGGATAGTTCGGCGGGAGCAGAATCAGCACATCGGTCGTTTCGTAGTTGTAGCCTTCTGGCAGGGGAAACTCACGGATAATCACCCACGCCCCCGACTCGTCATCATAAGTGCCCTCTTTCGTGCGCGAGTAGGTGGCGACGCAGAGCGCCAGCTCGAAGGCAATCCGTTCCAGACGCTTGTTGGCGTTCATCCTCTGCCTCCTGTGAAAGGAGTAGAGCATGGGATTGCCCCATGCCCTACTCCGGGCACCCCCCAATGCCGGTGTGTTTTAAGCTGGAGCGCCGTCTTCCCAGCGGGGCAGGCGCGTTACCGAAGGCAGCTCGCGCACCACCTCTTCGGTTTTGGGCGGTGTCGCCGTCGCCGGGTTCAGCGTGGTCTTCGTGTTGTCGGTCTGCGGCGTAATCGGCAGGAGCCGAATCTCAAACTCCTGATCGTTGATTTTGACCTTTTCGGTGAGTCCTTTTGCCATTGCTGTACCTCCATATAGTGGTGTGAGTACCGTGTACCATGCATTACGGGAAAGGGCTCCAAAAGGTTCCCGAAAATTGCGAGGAAGCGGTTTTCGGCTGGACTCAGGCTCTTGAGTCGGGGCTTAGCGTGCTTTGCAGGTGGTGAAGCCGAAGAGCTTGTAGAGGAAGCAGTAGCCTGTCAGCCCGCTCAGGAGCAGGGGAACCCCCAGCAGTCCCCACCAGTTCTGGGCGTAAAGACCCCATGCGATCAGGGCAACGCCCAGCAGAACGCGCACAGCGCGGTCGAGACTGCCGACATTGGCTTGCATGATACACCTCCACGCAATTAATACGGGGTTTCCGGGGCGAGAGTTCCCTATAGCAGGAAAAAACGGACGCACTTGCAAATTCCTCTGTTTATGGAGCATTTTCTTGAGCTTGCGAGGGGTCTTGTGGAGTGGCTGGAGGCACCCTTGTTTCGCGTCGGGAACAGCGCGATTACCGCAGGCGCGTTGCTGATGGTGCTGGTCAGCCTGATTCTGCTCTACTGGCTGGCGGCGCTGGCGCGGCGGCTCATCGTGCGCGCGCTTCAACGGACTCCGATGGACATCGGCGCCCGCGAGGCGATTGGCACGCTGGTGCGCTACCTCGTGTTCTTCTTCGGCGGGTTAGCCATCATCCAGAGCGCCGGGATTGACCTCACCGCACTCAGTGTGTTCGCAGGCGCGTTGGGGGTGGGGATTGGCTTCGGGCTGCAAAACATCGCCAGCAACTTCATCAGCGGGCTCATCCTGTTAATTGAGCGCCCTGTGAAGGTGGGCGATCGCGTGGTGGTCAATAATATTGACGGCAAGGTGGTGCAAATCGGCACACGGGCAACTACCATTATCACCAACGATAACATCGCGATTGTGGTGCCAAACTCCATGCTGATTCAGGAGCCTGTGATTAACTGGACTCGTGATGACCCGCGTGTACGGTTCAAAATCCCGATTGGCGTTGCCTATGGTAGCGACCTGCGCCTTGTGGAAAAGCTGCTCTACGAGGTTGCCGAGAGCCACCCCGATGTGCTGGCAGACCCGCCCCCTGCTGTGCGCCTGATGGCGTTCGGCGAGAGCGCAGTGGAGTTCGAGTTGCGGGTGTGGTCCACCACGCTGGTGCATCAGCGGGGCAAACTCATCAGCGAACTCAACTTCGCAATCTATGACAAGTTCAAAGAGTACGGGATAGAGATTCCCTATCCGAAGCGCGACCTCTATCTGCGCGAGGGGAAGGTCCAGGTGCAGATTGACTCTGCTTCGTTGCCGGCTTCAGCCAGTGGGTATAATACCGAGTCTGCGGGAGGGATTCACCGTGAGCGAGGTCTGGAAGGGACCACTGGAGCAGATTGACGAATATCGCTGGCGTATTCCGAAAAGCTACAAGCCCGGCATGCGCGTGGATGGCATCATCTTTGCCAGCAAGCGCATGATAGAGCAAATTAAGCAGGATCAGGCGCCCGAACAGGTGGCGAATGTCGCCTTTTTGCCTGGAATTGTGAAGGCGTCGCTGGCGATGCCCGACATCCACTGGGGCTACGGCTTCCCGATTGGGGGCGTCGCGGCGATGGACCTGGAGGAGGGGGTGATTTCGCCGGGTGGGGTCGGCTACGATATTAACTGCCTCCATCCCGACACGCGCGTGCTGACCGAGCATGGCTACTGGTTCCGTATAGGCGACCTGCAAGCACAGTGGTTGAGCCAGCGCGTGGCGTGCTTCCATCTTGAGCAGGGCGTTCGCGAGGCGGCGCCCGTGGGCGCGATGATGCAGGTACGCCCCCGCAACCCCGTGTATCGGCTGCGCACCCTCACGGGGTTTGAGGTGCTGGCGACAGCAGAGCATCCCTTCTGGACGCCTGAGGGGATGAGGCGTCTGCACACCTTGCAGGTGGGCGCGCGCGTGGCGCTTTACCCCTTCGAGGGGGTTTCCTATGAGGCGCCTTCGGACGCGCTCCTGGTGGACGCAGAAACTGTTCGCACGCACCTTCAGCAAGCGGGCAAGTCGGAGAACGCATGTCGCCAGATTCTGCGCCAGCTCCAGCGGCTGAATCTCCTGCCTCTTCGAGCGAACGACCCGCGCCTGCCGTTGCTGATCAAGCTGATGGGCTACCTGACTGGCGATGGCACGATGCGCTACGCAGGTGGCAACGGCAAGGGCGTGGCGTTCTTCTATGGCGCCCCAGAGAATCTGGAGCGAATCCGTATGGATGTGGCGCGAATTGGCTTCAAGCCCTCCCGCATCTATACGCGCCAGCGCCGACACCGGATACAAACCCGCTACCGCACCTACGAATTCGAGGCGCAAGAGAGTGCTTTCCGCGTGAACAGCACCGCCTTTGTGGCGTTGCTGGCGTGTTTGGGGGTGCCACTGGGCAACAAGGCAGCGCAGGCATATCGGGTACCCCAGTGGCTGATGGCGCAGCCACTGTGGATTCAGCGACTCTATCTGGCGGCGCTGTTTGGGGCAGAACTTGGAGCGCCCAGCACGCTGCCGAACCACCCTGCAACCTTCCAGGCACCTCTGCTGTGCCTCAATAAACACGAGCCGTTCGTCGAGTCGGGTTGGGCGTTCCTTGCCGATGTGAAGCAGATGCTTCTGCGGTTCGGCATTCAATCGCGCCTGCTTGATAACACGCAGGAGATTGCGTATGTGAGCTGGAAAGGGCGGTGTTCGCTCCGCTGCCGGCTGCAGATTGTGGGAAGCGACTCGAACCTGATTCGGCTCTGGAGCCAGATTGGCTACGAATACAACAGCGCCCGCCAGCGACTGGCGAATGCCGCAGTTGTCTACCTGAGGCTCAAGCAACAGATTGTGGGCGGTGTGTCCCGCATCCCCAAAGACTTCCCTTCGTTCGCCGAGTTCGTCCAGTTTGCGCTGGTGGGCGAGGATGGCATGGTCTGGGATACGGTTCAGAGCATCGAGCCTGTGGATTACAACGAGCCTTTTGTGTACGACCTCACCGTTGAACACGCCGACCACAACTTTGTCGCAAACGGGTTCGTGGTGTCCAACTGTGGCGTCCGTCTGCTCCGCACAGACCTGACCGAAAAAGAGGTGCGCCCGCGCCTGAAGGAGCTGGTAGACCAGATTTTCCGCGATGTGCCTGCAGGCTTCGGCGGCGAGGGGCTGATTAAACTCAACAAAAAAGAGCTGCGCGAGGTCATGCTCAAAGGCGCCCAGTGGATGGTGGAACACGGCTACGGCTGGGAAGATGATGTGCTACACACCGAGGCGCTGGGCAGGCTGGATATGCCCGACCCCGACACTATCACCGAGAAAGCCATCGAGCGCGGCAAGGACCAGCTCGGCACCCTCGGCGGCGGCAACCACTTCCTTGAAATTCAGGTGGTGGACGAAATTTACGACCCTGTTGTCGCCGAGAAGTTCGGCATCACGCAGGTGGGACAGGTAACGGTGATGATTCACACCGGCTCGCGCGGGTTTGGGCATCAGACCTGCCAGGACCATCTGGACATTATGGAGGAGGCGCATCGTAAGTACGGTATCGTTTTGCCAGACCGCCAGCTGGCTTGCGCCCCCCTGAACTCCGAAGAGGGGCAGACCTACCTGCGGGCGATGCACTGTGCGGCGAACTTCGCGTTTGCCAACCGTCAGGCGATTGCGCACTGGGTGCGTCAGGCGTTCGCGAAGGTGTTCCGAAGCACGCCCGAATCGCTGGGCATCCGACAGGTGTACGATGTGGCGCACAATATCGCCAAGATTGAGGAGCATATCGTGGATGGCAAGCCCATCAAGGTCTGCGTGCATCGCAAGGGCGCCACACGCGCCTTCCCGCCCGGACACCCCGAAGTGCCCGAAGTCTATCGCGAGGTGGGTCAGCCTGTGCTGATTCCGGGCGATATGGGGCGCTACTCGTTTGTGCTGGTGGGCACGCAGAAGGCGATGGAGGAGACCTTCGGCACGACCTGCCACGGGGCGGGGCGCATGATGAGCCGCAAGGGCGCACTGCGCGAGGCGCGCGGGCGCAATATCGCCAAAGAGATGGAAGAGCAGGGTATTATCGTGCGCGCTCAGAACAAAGCCACGCTCGGCGAAGAGGCGTCTTACGCTTACAAAGATGTGGCGAATGTGGTGGAGGTGGTGCATAACGCGGGCATTTCGCGCAAAGTCGCCAAACTGCGCCCGATTGGTGTGGTGAAGGGGTAGGCGCGGTTTGCCTGCGCTACTGAGGCTATCTGAGGGTACAGGTTCAGACGGCTGAAGCCGTTCCTAATAGACAAAGCCAGCCTGCGCTTAGCCGACGGATGTCGGCTTCGTTTCATAGGAACGGCTTCAGCCGTCGGGCACAAACGCCCTCCGATTCTATGGCTTGCTCGTTTTCCTGTACAGCCCCTCATGAAGCCACACAAAGCGCTTCACGAAGCAGGTGTGGTACAATTTCGGTATGCTTACAGCAACAGAACCCTATGCCGTATTGCAAGTGCTCCGGCATGCTTCTCCAGAAGAGCTCAGGGAGCTACTGCGTCTGACTGTGGAGTCGCCAGAGGAGGCGTATGCCTTACTCGCTCGTCTCCGCGAGAAGTACGCAATCCCGAAGGAAGAGCCTCTATGGAAGCGTGCCACACCGAGTGAGCTCAAGCAGGCGATTCGAGAGTGGGTTGATGAGGAACGCCCTTCTGCCCCGCCGTTGTCTGAGGACGCCCTGCGGCGCGAAAGCCTTTATGCGTGAAGGCGCACCGACTTTGCCAGCATTTGTTGCTTATTTCCTCAAGCAGGCTCAGTAGATCTCAGAAGAAAGGCTTCAACGCGGGATAGAGTTGCCGATACTGCGCGTAGCCTGCCTCATACAGGGGCTGGTGCGCGGGGTTGGGTTCGGTGGAGTCTGCCAGTCGCACGGTTTGGGCGCACGCTTCGGGCACGCTGTTCCACACACCTGTGCCCACGCCTGCGAGCAGCGCCACCCCAAACGCAGGTCCCTCTTCCGCCTGCAGGGTGTGAACGGGTTGCCCGAACACATCCGCCAGAATCTGGCGCCAGAGCGGGCTTTTCGCGCCGCCGCCTGTCAGCCGCAGCTGGTGGAGCGAAAGCCCCATCTCGCGCAGAATCTCCAGCGAGTCGCGCAGTCCGTAGGCGACGCCTTCCAGCACGGCGCGTGTGAAGTGCCCGCGTCCGTGCGCCAGCGTCGCGCCGACGAATGCCCCGCGCGCCTTCGGGTCCGCGTGTGGTGTGCGCTCGCCCGAAAGATAGGGCAGAAACAGCAACCCCTCCGAGCTGGGCGACACCGCTTCCGCTTCCGCAAGCGCGGTGTCAAACGATTCTTGAGGCATAAAAGTATCGCGATACCACTGCAGCGCGCCGCCCGCCATCAGCATCACGCCCATCACATGCCACGCGCCGGGCACGGCATGGCAGAAGGTGTGCGTGCGGTAGTGCGCGTCCACACGAGGCTGATTCAGATGGGCGAACACCACGCCGCTGGTGCCCACGGCGACGGAGGCGATACCTTCTTCCACCACGCCGCAGCCCACAGCGCCCCCTGCCTGATCGCCCGCGCCCCCGACTACAGGCGTACCCTCTGCCAGTCCCGTCGCCTGCGCTGCTGCGGCGTTCACACGCCCCGTGATTTCGGGCGACTCGTACACGCGCGGGAACCACTCACGCGGCAGCTCCAGCGTGTCCAGCATCGCATACGCCCAGTCGCGCTTCGGCACTTCGAACAGCGCGGTGCCCGAGGCGTCGGAGACCTCCGTCGCGAACTCGCCCGTGAGCATGAAGCGAATGTAGTCCTTGGGCAGCAGCACATGGCGCACGCGGGCGTAGTTTTCGGGTTCGTGCCTGCGGAGCCAGATAATCTTGCCCGCCTGAAAGCCTGTCAGCACGGGGTTGAGCGTCGTTTGCAACACGGTCTGCTCGCCGACGCGCTCGGTGATCCATGCGCACTCGTCGGCGGTGCGCTGGTCGCACCACAGCAGAGCGGGACGGATAACGCGCCCGTCTGCGTCCAGAAACACCGAGCCGTGCATTTGCCCGCTCAAGCCGATGCCCCGTATCGCGCCCGGTGCGACGCCCGAATCCTGCAAAATCTGCCGAATCGCTTTGCAGGTCGCGTGCCACCAGTCCTCGGGGTTCTGTTCCGCCCACAGGGGTTTGGGCGTGAGTAGGGGGTACGATTCGGAGGCGCTGGCAATCACGCGCCCTTCGGTGTCTATCAGCACCGCCTTCACGCCCGATGTGCCGATGTCGATGCCCAGGAGCATCGTGTTAACCTCCTCAATCTAAGTTCGCCAGTTCTTCAAAGATTCGCGCATAGAGCCGCACGAGGGTCTTGAGGCTCTGGATGGCGATTCGCTCGTCAGCCTCGTGTGCCGTGCCGTCGCCTTCCATCGCGGCGCCGATTGCCACAAGGTTCGGCATCGTGCGAGCGTAGGTGCCGCCGCCCATCGTCTGGGGCTGGCTCTCGGTGTCGCCCGTCTCCTCGCGGTAGACCCGCAGGATGGTCTGCAGGAACGGCGTGTCGGGGGGCACATAGAGCGGCGGCGTGTGGCGCACATCCGCCAGCGTGAACCCCGTGCGCTCCAGCACAGGCTGCAGGCGTTCCTTGAGCGCGTCCAGATTCCATGTAACGGGATAACGGATGTTGAACACGCACCGCACGCGGTTGCCATCGTACTCAAACACGCCGAGGTTGGAAGTGAGCGCGCCCGACACCTCATCGCTGTGGGCGATTCCCAGCGCGCTCCCGTCCAGCGACTCTGCCCACTCCAGCACGGTGTCCAGCCAGTGTTCGTTGTCGGGCAGGTTCAGTGGCTGAATCGCTTTGAGCAGTCGGGCGACGGCATTAATGCCTCCCTCGGGATGGCTCCCGTGCGCCGACTTGCCGACTGCAACCGCGCGCCAGCCTGCAGGGTCGGCTTCCCAGTGTACCCCTTCGCTCTCGTGAGGTGGCTTGAGTGCCATGTTGATCAGCGCCTCGGCGCGGTCGGGAACCATGTTGTGGCGTTCGCCCCCGCGCGCCCACACCACCCGCACCCCGTCGGTAGGGGGAACCTCCTTCTCAAGAAACAGATTCGCAATCCCTTTTTCGCCGTAAATAAACGGCCAGCCTGCGTCGGGGCTGACGCCCCACACGGGGCGTTCGGGTTCGTGCGCCAGATAGTATTGCATACACTCCCATCGGCTCTCCTCGTCGCAGCCGATAATGAGTCGCACGCGCCGTTTGAGGGGCACGCCCAGCTCTTTGAGGGCGCGCAGGGCGTAAATCGTGGTGAGCGTGGCGCCCTTGTTGTCGGTCGCGCCGCGGGCGTAGATGTAGCCGTCCTCTATCACCGCGCCGAAGGGGGGCTTCGTCCAGTTGTTGCCTGCAGGCACGACATCAATATGGCTCAGCGACGCCACCATCTCTTTACCGTCGCCATATTCTAAGTCGCAAGCGTAGCCTGCAAAATCGCGGGGGCGCAATCCGAACCGCTCGCCCAGTTCCAGCACGACATCCAGCGCCTCGCGGACGCCCCTGCCAAACGGCGCGTTCGGCTGGGCGGTAGCGTCGTCGCGCACGCTCTCGGCTCGCAACAGGCGCTGGAAATCGGCAATCATCTCTTCCGTATGCGTTTCAATCCAGTTCAGCAACGCTTCGCGGTTCATAGGCTGGAGGGTACGGCAGAGAGGCGCGTTTTCCTGCTTTTTGGCGGTTTGTGTCAGAGACTGTCTCGGAATTTCGTGTTTGAAACCAGACGGGTGAACCTGCTCTGTTGCAAGGATGCTTGTTCCGCTTGCTGACCCAGCGAGTTGTGCCGCGTGGGGCGCGGCGACCGCGCCCCTACGCATACGAGTAGGGACGCGGTTCCCGCGTCCTGTTCCTTGAATCTCCTGATCTTTGCAACAGAGCAGATGAAACTTGCCTGCTGCTGGGATTGGAAACTCCTTCAACCTCGCGCGTGTTGGAATTTCCCGTAAAATCTCTTCACCCCCCTTGACAGAATGCCGACTCCCGTGCTATAATACCCTTACATTTCTTTTGTGAGAACGGAAGGCTCAACGATGGCGGCGGGTTTACGAGGTCGGACGCCGAAGCGATACGATCAAGCGTGGCAACGCGTGCGCACGCAGGACGGCGTTGCGGGCGTGGCGGTGGAGTATGCGTACTCTGGAGACACGCTGATAGCAGAACGCCTTGGCAACGAGTGGGTACCGATGGTGTATGGGCTGGACTTGCTGCAGCGTGGCGATGTAAGCCACCACTGCTCGTGGCGTAACGACCTTGTACGGCGATGTCGATGCCGAGACGATACATACTAAGCTTTGACATACTCTTGTTTGGGCTGGCGATGCTCCCCTACTTTGCCAGCCTGTGCCTGCTCGCTTACTTCTGTGCACGCCTCTGTCAGTACCCTGATAAGGTTCAAATTCCCCTGAAATACTGGGATGGACACTATTATGTCAGAGTGCGGATTGACGGAAAGGAAGGCTGGATGGTGGTAGATACAGGAGCCTCCCGGACAGTGCTTTATAAACATGCGTGCCAATCAATCGACTACACAGAGCATCAAGTTGTCCGCCACATTCGATTCCCTTCTTTTGACAGGGTGATTTCTGCGCGTAAGATAACCGTGCAAGCGATGAGTGTCGGAAACTGGAGTATCCCCCGCTTGAATACGATGATCTTAGAAGAAGAGTTACCTCTACCCACTCGTCTGGAGGGTTTGCCCGTTTTCGGGATCCTGGGGCATGATTTGCTCAGGCAGTGGCGCGTTGTGCATTTCACGCGCGAAGCGCTCGTACTGAGCCGGTACCGTGCTGCGATACCTCCATCGGCTGTTGTGTTTCACATGGTCGAAGTTGGGGGTATTCCTGCCATACGCGAACACATGCAAGGAACCCACGCCCCGATGTGGCTTATTGACACGGGGAGCAAAGCTCATTATGTGAGCGCCGAGATTATTGAACGCCTGACTATACAGCTATCGACCTACTGGCGAAGGCAGAAATCAACCTCTCCTGTGGGGATAGTCAAGTTGCGTGGGGCGTGTGGGAAAACGCTCAGTGTGCCTGCTATCATCGTGCCTGCTGGAAGACCGCCTTTTCAAAAGCCTCACATTACACGCCGTCAAGGCATCCTCGGCAACGGGCTGTTGCACCGGTACGAAATGGTGCTGGATACTAAGGCTCAGCGGGTATGGTTTGTGCCGACGAAGGTTCCTTCAAAGCGAGGCACTTACGGGCTGTTGTTGTCTAACCGTCAGGGTGATGAGACAGTTTATGTACATTTCTTGCTCCCTCAAACGCCTAGTACGCCAGAGACAACCGTGCGCTTGCGAGCAGTGGACGGAGTCTCTGTGGACGGATGGCAGGATTGGGTGTTGAAGCGTCTACTGTGCGCAAGTGTGGGTTCGCGGGTGCATTTGGAAGTGGAGCTCCCATCAGGAACGCGTCAGGAGGTTGTTTGCAGGGCATATGTACCTGAAGAGGTGAGTGTAAGGGAGTATCTGGCAGACACGCAAAGAGGTTCGCTGCGATTACGGCACACCGTAATCAGTTTTGGTGGTGAGTGGACAGCGCCCCCCTTCGATTATCATACCTATTGTGGCTACTGTTTTCCAACTCCGCAGATTGTGAATGTTCGTGAAGGTACAACAGTGCAGGTGCCTCTTCGTTTGTCCATCACGCTAAAGCAACCCGCTTCAGAGGCAGGAGCGCGCTTGCGAAGCCAGCCCGACCGACACACAAGTCGGTCAGTGGAACCTCGAGTAAGTCTTCGCAGTGCTGAGTATTTCGTTTGTGGTAGTAACTGAAGTGTTGTGAGCGATCGAGTATGAACAACACGGTGAGGCGGGAACAGCTGCGTTGGCGCTCTCTCCGTCTTGGAGGTCAAGGGGAGTACCTAACACGCGAGAGGAAGCGGAATCTTCAGTGCTATAGCTCCAGCGCAGTCGATACCTGCTGGGGCGGAAGCACGTTGATAAGACAGAAGACAAGGGATTACAGTTGCGAGGTACAATCAGGGCGGGATGACCTGCGTTTTGCTGGATGTCAGGGGAGCTGGCGTGTTTGATGTTCCTGTGAATGGTAGCCCTTACACCTATGCGTGGAACGGTGTGTGGGGTTATCGGTACGAGGCGCACACGGGCGGCTTGGTGAAAGTCGGCGTGCGCTGGTACGACCCTGCGATTGGACGCTTCCTGCAGAAAGACCCGTGGTTGGGGACGGTGGCTCTGCCGTTAACACTGAATGCGTATGGGTACTGTGTGAACAACCCAGTTTCCGCGGCAGACCCTGCAGGGCGAGAGTTGACCTTCGTTGACGGGCTGGGTCTGCTCATTGCTGGTGTAGATGATTTGATAACCTCGATTGCCTTTGTTGGCGGGGCTGGTGGTGCGACGACCACCACGACAACGGTGATTGTAATATCAGGGGAAGTAACAACCTCCTCATTCCTCTGGGGGCTGTTCATCATTACGAAAGCAAATGCCACTATCTTGGTGGCGAGCGAGACAACAGTCGCAGGTGGAGCCGCAGCAGGATCCGTAGCAGTTGGTTTGGTGGTTTATGCGATTGCTCTGGCTGCGACATGCTATGCCGTCTACGAAGCATCAGACTGGTTCTTCAGAGAAACGCAGCCTGGTAACTGGGTAACAGATAGGCTGGGCGAGCTTCTTTATCATCTTGGATGGTACTGAGTCGTATGGTGATTGATAATGGATTTCTGATGATTGCAAGTGTGATTGTGGTTGCCACCGCCACAATCACACTTTACTTCATCTTCAATACAATCTATGGTTTCAAAATCAAAATACGAATCTTTGTGGGCGACGAAATCATCTCTATTTCACGAGTCGGAAAGGCGAGAGATAGCGAACCAGACTTGGAAAAGCTTGTGGAAGATGTCAAACAGATGCTTTTGAGCGAATCGGAAAAATACAAAAATCTGCTGACAAGTCTATCCGAAAAACTGAACACTCATCTTGAAAGCTCATTTCGTGTAATACTTAAGAGAGTATCTTTGTTATTTGCGATATATCTTGCTCAAATAATCACGCTAATGTTGATTGTTTTTTATGTAATAAGAAACGCAAATGCCGGTTTAGATTTATTCTATGCATATTTTATTGTATCTCTGATGCTTCTGCTACACGGTGGCTTAACAATCTATTTTCTTTTATTCGAATCTCAGAAAACATCGTAGCGTTCGGTACATTCCTGAAAACTCTACCCCAGTCCTGCCTGGCAATCCAGCGTAGCGCACAGATTTAGTGGGGTATGCCTGACTTTCAGGTTAGATGGATAGCGGGAGGCTCCAGGCTGGGTCAAAGGACGGACTGTTTATGGATTTCCCCAAAGCACTCCTTAATCCCCCTTTAAACCGCCCTTCAGGTATCCTTATCCCCACAGGGAGCCAGCCATGAGATACACACGCAGAGAGGTGCTGAAAGGAATCGGCGGCGCGGTGCTGGGGTTGTCTGCGATGGCGAGCGCCAAGCCTTCTAATCCGAACCGCAAGCGCGTGTTGCGTATCGCCCACCTGACCGATATTCACCTGCAGCCTGAAGGTTCCGCTGTTGCGGGGTTCGTGCGCTGTTTGAAGGCAGTGCATGAGCTCAAGCCGCGCCCTGACCTGATTTTAAACGGCGGCGACAGCGTGATGGATGTGTTCGCGCAAAACGCCGACCGCGCCCGCGTGCTGGGCGACCTCTGGCGCAAAACCCTGCGCGAACATTGCGAAATCCCCGTGGAACACTGCATCGGCAACCACGACATCTGGGGCTGGGACAAAAACCGTAGCGGCTGCACGGGCGATGAACCCAACTACGGCAAAAAGTGGGCGATGGAACTCTTTGAGCTCAGCACGCCCTACCGCTCGTTTGACCGCGCGGGATGGCACTTTATCGTGCTGGACGCCACCTTCCCTGCGCCCAACAGCTACATCGCCCGATTAGACGACGAGCAGTTCGAGTGGCTCAAGGAAGACCTCAAGCGCACGCCCCCCAACCGACCAATACTGGTGCTTTCGCACCAGCCGATTCTCTCCGCCAGCGCCTATCTGGACGGCGAAAACGAGAAAACGGGCAACTGGGTGGTGCCGGGACAGTGGATGTGCATCGATGCGCGGCGGATTATCGAACTCTTCTACCAGCACAAGAATGTGAAGCTCTGCCTCAGCGGGCATATCCACCTGTACGACCGCGTGGACTATAATGGGGTCACCTACTTCTGCAACGGCGCGGTCTGTGGGCGCTGGTGGGGCGGGAACTATCACCAGACCCCGCCCGGCTTTGCCATCATAGACCTTTATGACGACGGCTCGTTTGAACATGAGTACCGAACCTATTAGTGTGCTGGGATTCCATCACGCGACGGCAATCGCAGGCGACGCCCAGACGAATGTGAACTTTTATGCGGGCGTGCTGGGGCTGCGGCTTGTCAAGCGCTCGGTGAATCAGGACGCGCCGAATGTGTACCACCTGTTTTACGCCGACGCGGAAGGCACCCCGGGCACGGACATCACCTTTTTTCCGTGGGGCATCGTGGCGCCCTTTCAGCAGGGCACAGGCGTTATCTGGGAGCAGGGCTTTTGTGTGCCTCCAGCGAGTCTTGATTACTGGAGGCAGCGACTGGAGTCGTATGGGGTTGCTGTCGAGACGGGTGTGGAATGGGGTGTACCCCTGCTTCGGTTTCGCGACCCTGACGGGATGCGCTTGGCGCTTATCGCCAGCGACACGCCGCGTCCGTTCACCCCGTGGGATGGCAGCCCCGTGCCGCCTGAACACCAGATTCGGGGGCTGTTCACGGCGCAAATCGGTGTCGCTGGGCTGGGCGCCACCGAGCGCGTGCTGACCGAAATTCTGGGTTTCATGCCCGTGGGTCAGGCAGACTCCGTGTACCGCTTTCAGGTCGGCAGTCCGGGCGCGATGGGGTTCGGCTATCTGGAGGTTTGCGTGCGCCCCGATTCGCCGCGCGGGCGCTGGGGGCGCGGCGGAATGCACCATCTGGCATGGCGGGTTCGCGATGAAGCCCACCTCAACCAGCTGCGCGAGAGAATAGAATCGCTGGGACTCCAGCCGACCCCTGTGATTGACCGCTTCTGGTTCCGCTCCGTCTATTTTCGGGAGCCGGGGGGCGTGCTGTTTGAGCTGGCGACCGACGGTCCAGGCTTCGGGATTGACGAAGACCGGGCGCACCTGAGCGAGCGGCTGGTGCTACCCCCGTGGCTGGAGCCGCGCCGTGCTGAGATTGAGGCGGCTCTGCCCCCGATTGTCTACCCGCCTGCGAATCCTGAACTCCCCGAAATGCTATAATTAGGGAAGGAAGTGAGCCATGCGAGGCTACATAGAACGCCTGATAGTCGGAACCTTCAGTGTGCTGTTTGCACTGTTGGCAACACTGCTGGTGCGCTCTATTTGGGCTACTCATGAGACTCTACACTGGCAGGATGTTGTGTGGTGTCTCAGTTTGATTACGCTTTTTTGGACAGGATATGCGATTACTGATCCATCCCCTTCACAGAACGGGCTACCAGCGGGCAGTCTGGTCGTAGTTGAAGTTCGTATTCCTGTGCCTGCGTTTATCCTGTTCGCGTGGCTGATTCCACTTGTGGCAATCTCGATTTCGAGTGCCCCGTTGAGCTGGTGGAACTACATTTCTCTTGGAATGACAAGCGCCGCAGGATGGGTTATGGGCGTAATTTGCGGGGCATTGAGACACCGCTCGCTGGGTTTGTTCTGGAATATACTTAAGTCAACATCCAAATTGCGGTTGTGCGTGCTGGTGGCAATCAAATAACTGACTTCATCAAGTTATCACACCAGCATTTGCACTCTCGTACTGCACGCTCTTCAAGCTAATATTGACGGTGTATCTGCACGAGTCCGTGCGGATTCGCCTGATCTGATATCAACTGGATGGTCAGTGTTCGTCAATTACACCCCTCCACAAGGTTCCCCTTGCGCAGCACTTAGAGGGGTAGGTTTTCTATACCCTGCTTGAAAGCCTGACGGCTAAAGCCGTTCCCAGTAGACAAAGCCAGCCTTCGCTGGCTAAAACAGCCGACGCAGGTCGGCTTCGTCTCATAGGAACGGCTTCAGCCGTCAGGGCACGGGCGTTTTTCGAGATGCTTCAGTGTCGCTCAAAGACGGCGCCCTTCTCAAAAACCTATCGGATTGACGAAGTTTGGCGCGCGGATTGGTGTAAATCAACTAACCTTCCCTCTCCTCCCACTCCGTCGGCTCTGGCGCCAGCGCAATCAGCAGCGCATAAAACCCCAGCACGCCCCACACGGGCAGGTGCGCAATGGTTAGCATCGGCGCGCCCGACGAGCCGAAGGTGAGCGCCACCCAGCGCAGCCAGCTACACAGCCACTCCAGCGCCACGCCACCCAGCCACCCCTGCGAAAACCAGAACAGAAACCCCAGCGCCAGCAGCGGATACGCCACAGGAACCGCCAGCAGATTCGCCACCGTCGAGAGCCAGCCGAAGTAGCCGAAATGATAGAGCTGAATCGGCGCAACCCCCAGCTGGGCGCAGAGCGTCACGCTCAACATCGGGCACAGGAAGCGCGTGCCGAATCCTTTTAGCAGAGGCAACGGCGCGAGCTTCTGCCACATCCCATTCAGCCAGCGCACCACACGCCCATAGAAAAGCAAAATGCACAGCACCGCGCTGAACGAATACTGGAACCCCACCTCAAACAGCGAGTAGGGCGCATAGAGCAGCCACAGAAACCCTGCCATCCCCAGCGCGCTCAGGCTGTCCGCCTCACGGCGCACCAGCGGCGCGGAGAGCGCAAGCGTCGCCATGATGCTGGCACGCACGATGCTGGGGTGCATCCCCGCCAGCAGCGCATACAGCCATGCGCTCACCATTACCGTGAGTATCCGCCCCCGCAACGGCACACCCCACCAGAGCAAGGCACCCCCAATCATATGCAACACCATCGCCACTTGCAGTCCTGAAGTCGCCAGCAGGTGTCCGATTCCAGAGCGCATGAACGCTTCGCGCAGGTCGGCGGGAAAATCGCCTGTAGCGCCCATCATCATGCCCTCGGTAATCGCGGCGGTTTCGGGTGTCAGCCGCGAGCGCAGGGTATCCCGAAGGTTATGGCGTGCCAGCCCCAGCCGCCGCTGCCACAGGCTCGCGCCCGAATCAAGAATCTGCACCTGCCCCGCATGATACACAAACGCCAGATGGCGCACTCTGCGTCGCCCCAGATAGCGCGCCCAGTCAAACGGCGCGCCCTGCCAGTTTCGAGGCTTTGTCCACGATGCCTCCAGCACAAAGCGGTCGCCGTAGTCGGGCAACGCCTCTGCGGCGACGCTCTCGCGGAAGTAGACCAGCGCGAAGCCCTCAATTGCTGGCTCCTCAAAAGTGCAGAGCAGGCGGTGTCCTGTGCGGGTTGGCTCCAGCAGGCTCACCGCCCGCAGCACCGCGCGGTTCGGCGGCTCGGCGTCTGAAACAGCCTGCCACGCTGTGTAGCGCGCCCAGCCCACGCAAAACGCCAGCGCCAATACCCAGACTTGCGGGAAACGCCACACTCCCCAGAGCATGACGAATAGTGCCGCTGCCATCAGCGGAACAGCAGGCAGGGTAAACTCGGCGCAGGCGATGCCCGCCATCAGCCCCAGGCATGCCTGAAGCGCGGGGCGCGGGCGCACAATCGCGCCTACGGCTCGCCACGACACAGGAAACAGAGCAGTTCGGGGTCCTGATGGTAGCATCCGCACCCCCGACACAGGCGCCAGCCCTGCTCGGCGCACCACTTCTCGTAGCGTTTCGCCGCGAGCCGGGCGCGAATCAGCGCGTTCCGCAGGCGCGCGTCTTCCACATTCGCAAACTGCGCCTCGATGGCTTCCTGCTCTTCACGGGTGAGTTCCACATCAGCAGGTTTGCGCGAGGGGGTCTCTGGCTCCGCGCTTGGCGGGGCAGGCTCGGCGGGCAGCTGCATGCGCACGATGAAACGCAAATTGTGAAACCGCTCGCGCCCGATCCGCTCGTTGAGGCGCTGCAGAATCACCGCCTTCTGGAAGTTCAGCTCCTGCGCCCACGCCTGCGATTTCACGGCGACCCAGAGCGTGTCGCCCTCGATTCGCAGGGGGCGCGCGACCTGCGCAATCGCCGCGCCGACAATCGCACGCCAGTCGCGCAGCGCGGCGGCGACCCGAAACGATTCGGCAAGCCCCCAGTCCTCCAGCAGGCGCGACAGCCCGGAGCCAATCGGGCGTAAGTCAGCCATCGCGTCTCACCCTACCCTGCTCCACCACGAACAGCGCGCTCGCCTCCAGCACATGGGGTTCGAACATGCTCAAATCGGTACAGGTGATGAAAGTCTGCACGCGGGGATGCAGAAACGCCACCAGCCGCGCCCGACGGTAGGGGTCTAAGTCAGAGAACACATCGTCTAACAGCACAATTGGCGGCTCCTCGCGCAGGCTCTCCAGCAGGGGCACTTCGGAGAGCCGCAGGCTCAGCGCACAGGTGCGCTGTTGTCCCTGCGAGGCGAACTGGCGCGCCTCCACGCCGCCCACCCGAATCAGAAAATCGTCCCGATGGGGTCCCACAAGGGTTGTGCCGCGCTGAATCTCTTCCGCCTCGCGTTCACGCAGGGCGCTCGCGAACGCCGATGCCCAGTCTTCCTCTTTTTCGGGCATGTAGCCCTGTGTGGGGAGCGGGATGCCAGGCAGATAGGTCAACTCAATGCTCTCGTTGCCCCCCGTGAGCGCCTGATGCACATTCTGCGCGGCGAAGTTCAGGCGCTCAAGGAACTGCCGGCGCATCTGGCACAGGCGCGCGCCGTACTTGACCAGTTGCGTGTTCCATTCCGGCAGGCTCTCCAGCGTCGCTGTGCCTTCGGCGTGGGCGCGGAGCAGGTTGTTGCGCTGTTCCAGCACGCGCCGATACTGCGCCAGCGAATAAAGATACCGATGGCTCAACAGGCTCAGCTCGGTGTCCAGAAAGCGGCGGCGGTCGGCAGGTTCGCCCCGTACAATTTGCAAATCCTGACTGGAGAAGCAGACCACCATCAGCGTGCCCACGAACGCGCTCTGGCGTGTGAGCGGTTGCTCGTTCAGCAAAATCGTGCGCTTCCCGCCCGCAATCAGGCGGATGTGAACCGTGTCTTCAAATTCGTCGCGTGTGAATCGTGCAAACAGGCGCGCTTCGGAGGCGCCCCAGCGAATCAGGTCGCTCTCCTTCACAGGGCGCAACGGCTTCAGCGTGCTGAGGTAATAGAGGGCTTCCAGCAGGTTCGTTTTGCCCTGCGCGTTCGCCCCGACCAGCACATTCATGTGCGGGTCGGGGTACAGCTCGGCTTCCGCAAAGTTGCGAAAGTTCCACAGGCGCAGAGCATTCAAACGCATCGCTTTATATCAGGGGCGTTTTGCCGGGCACGGGCACAGGGTCATGGTAGGCAGGTGTGTCGTAGGTCAGGTTGAAGGTGCGCTCCACGAGGTTGAGCCTGGAGTTGAGCGCCTGTTCCCATGTAACGACCTTGCCCGTGTAAGCAGCCATGCGCCCCATAATCGCGGCGAGGGTGCTTTCGGCAATCTGGCGGGTTTCGTTGAGCGGCTCGCCCTTGCGAATGCTCTGAATCAGGTTGCGATGCTCCAGCACATAGGGGTTGGGCCACTGCGAACCGGGCTCCCACCGCTCTTTGCCACGCACATAGAAACGGGTGAACTGCTCCAGCACCGCCTCGCCTTCTGAGCCGACCACCGTGTTGGAGACGCGAAACGCCGTGTTATCCCACTGGCGGCACATTGCCAGCACACGCGCGCCGTTGGGATACTCGTACTCAATCGCGAAATGGTCGTACACATCGCCATATTCGGGCGCGGTGCGCACCTGACGCCCGCCGACCGCAATTGCGCTCTTCGGCGGACCGCCCATCACCCACATCATCACATCGATGTTATGCACAAACTGCTCGACGGGCTGGTCGCCTGCCAGCCATGTGTAAAACAGCCAGTTGCGAAGCTGATAGACCATCTCGCTCCAATCGGGCTGGCGCGGCTTCACGCCGGGACTGGCGGCGTTATAGTAGGCGTACATGGCGCGGATTTCGCCGATTTGCCCGTCGTGAATGCGCCGAACGGTCTCGATATAGCCGGGGTGATGGCGATACTGCGTGCCCGCCACGACGCCGAGCCGCTTCTGACGCACAATTTCGTCGCCGCGGAGCATCATCCGCACGCCTTCGGGGCACACCGCCACAGGCTTCTCCATGAACACATGTTTGCCCGCCTCCACTGCATACAGGAAGTGCAGGGGACGAAAGGCAGGCGGGGTGCAGAGCAACACAAGGTCTACCCCGCTGTCAATCACACGCTTGTAGGCGTCAAACCCAATAAAACAGCGTTCGGGGGGCACATCGGCGCGGTCTTTGAACTCCTCGCGTAAGCCGTTGCGGCTGGCTTCCAGGCGATCCTGAAAGATGTCGCCCAGTGCGTGAATCACCACGCCTTCGTCGGCGCGGAGGCAGTCCATCGCGGCGCCCGTGCCGCGCCCGCCACAGCCCACCAGTCCCACCTTGATGCGGTCCGAACCCTGTGCATGGGCAAACAGCGCGACGGGAAGACTTCCGACAGCTGCGGTTGCCGCCACACCGACAGCACCTCTGAGAAACTCACGGCGTGTCAGACCCTCAGTTGATTTTGGTTGGCTCATGCTTTATTAAGATACCGTATCGCTATTCGTGTTCCTGCGAGGTTTGGGAGTTCCCCTCGTTTGGGGCGCCGCCCCACAGCCCGATTGCCCCCATCACGGTGATGAACACCACCCCCAGTAGCACGACAATCGCCCAGAGCTCCGTAAGGAGCCCTTCGACCAGCGCGTTCGCTAAGCCAAGAAGCGCCCGCCTGGGTTTGCGGTCTGGAGCCTTATGCCGACTCTGCATGCTTCTTCCCCCAAAATTACCCGATTCCCTCTCTCTGGTCTCTGTGTGGGCGCCGCGAGGTGGAGAGAAGCAAGGTATAATTCATCTGTGCCACTGTGGTGCCGCCGGGGGAAGCCGCGTCTTGCGAGAGACCTGCTCCTGATCTGGATGGTGGATGCCCTGGTGTTGAGTTTGTGGGGGCTGTGGAATTTGCCCTTCTGGTTAGGCGAGCCTCCGCACAGGGTCTATTCCCTTGATTACTGGTATCTTCGCCTGCGCGGCGAGCATCTGATGACCTCTGAAGGCGTGCTGTGGCGCGGAAACCCGATGCTTCATGAGATTGCGCTCACCTTTGACGACGGTCCTGACCCCCTCACGACCCCCATCGTGCTGGATGCGCTCCGCAAAGCGAAGGTGAAAGCCACCTTCTTTCTGGTGGGCAAGAAAATCAAGCAGCATCCAGAGATTGTGCGGCGCATTCTGGCAGAGGGGCACGCCGTGGGCTGCCATAGTTATGACCACGAGCGCCAGACACTCCTGACCGAGACACAGGTCGCACGCCAGATTTACGACAGCGCCGTTGTGCTGAGCTGGGTAGGGGGCAAATTTGTCGCCTACCGCCCGCCGTGGTGCGGCTACAACGAGCAGGTGTTGCGGGCGGTGCAACGCTGGCGGCTTCCACTGGTGATGTATTCCGTCGCCAGCGACCCAAAGCCTTACACACCCGTAGAACACTGGGTACACTGGGTCGCCCGTCGCACGCATAACGGAACGATTCTGCTGATGCACGACACCTATCCGCCGACTGTTCACGCGCTCCCTGAGCTGCTCAGGGTGCTCAAGGCGAAGGGGTTTCGCTTCGTAACGATTCCGGAGATGATAGACCACCTCCAGCAACGGCAGGCGCCTTCGCCCGTAAAGTTAGCAACATCCCCAGCAGAATCAGCGCCGCTCCAGTCCAGATGGTCCAGTGCAGGCTCTCCTTCAGCAGGAAGTAGCCGATGAAGCCTGCGGCAGGCGTCTGCGCGAACACCGAGACGCCCATCCCGCCCACGGGGGCACGCTCCATCAGATAAAACCACACCGAGAAGGCGAACACGGTGCAAATCAGGGTAAGGTAGCCCCATGCCCAGAAGTCGGAGGCTGTCCAGCTCAGGTTCGGAGCGCCTGCCACCAGAAAGCCAATTAGGGTCAGCGAAATCGCCGCCGTCGTCGATTCGATCCACAGCAGGCTGACCCCTGAATAGCGCATCGCCAGCGACTTGCCCACCACCACATTCACGCTCTCTATGAGAACCCCCGCCAGTACCAGCAGGTTGCCCAGCGTCGCGCCCGTGAACTCACGCAGCAGCAAACCCTTATTTACAATCACCCACACGCCCGCCAGTCCCAGCAGGATGCCCAGCGTCTTCTGCGGAGGAAATGGCTCGCGGAGCGCCAGCCGCGCCAGCAGCGCGTAAAAAATCGGCGAGCTGGACACCAGCAGGGTCGCCTCGGTCGCCGTGCTGAGCTGCGTGCCCCAGAAGTAGCAGATATAGGCGCTGGAGACCCCAAAGAACCCCACTGCCGCCATCGTCAGCACATGGGGCAGGTAGGTCGGGATGCGCGGGGCGAACACCCTGCGAAACGCGGGCAGACTCAGCAATAGCCCCAGAATCAGCGCGGTGCCGATAAAGCGAAAACCTGCCACCCATTCGGGGCGGTGGTGTTCCATCATCACCTTCGCGGCGGGGTTCGCGCCTGCCCACAGGATGTTCAGAAAAATCAGCGTCAGGAACATGCCTGTGCCCGCACTGCCGTACTGCTCGCGAACGGGGGGCACGCGCGTTTTCATAAGGCGTCCGCCTCCTTCGCCCTGCGGAGAAACGCGCGCACTTTCTCGGCGTCTTTGAGTCCTGGCGTCGTTTCCACCCCGGAGCTGACATCCACGCCGAAGGGGCGCACCTGGTGGATGGCGTCCGCCACATTCTCAGGGTTCAAGCCGCCTGCCAGAATCACAGGAAGTGGGCTGCGAGCGCAAATCTGGCGGGCGCGCGCCCAGTCATGCGTCTCGCCTGTGCCCCCAAACTGGGTGGGGTGATACGAATCCAGCACGATTCGCTCCACACAAGACGCCACACGCGCGATGTGTTGCAGCGCCTCCTCTGCAGAGCGCTCTGGCGGCAGGCGCAGGGCAACCCACAGGGACTTCTGGTAGGCTAAAAGCGCAGGCAGCTCTGTTTCCAGCGCCTCTGGCGAGGGCGGCGTCCACTGCAGGGCGTCAAAGAGCGTCAAATCAGCGGGCAGGTTCTCGCGACTCACGAACACGGCGACCCTTAGCGCGCCCGAAAGTTGCGAGAGCCACTGCCGCCAGTCGGGATGGTGGGGCAGGTGGCGAGGGCTGTGAGGTTCAAACACGAACCCCAGCGCGTCGGCGCCCGCTTCGAGGGCGACCTGCGCGTCTTCAGGGCGCGTGATGCCGCAGATTTTGACCCACATCGCCTATCCCAGCCGCTGGAGGCGCACGCGATAGACCCGCGCCGACGCCTCGCGCGGGATGCCCCCGCGCGCATACGCCAGCGCAATCTGCTCTTCAGGCGTGCGCACATCGGGCAGAGGCGGCACCAGCGCCACATGCTCGCCCTGCCACTCCACCAGCACCCCATCCCGCTGGGGGTCTACCTGCAACACTTCACCCAGCGGCTCATAGGACTCCACCAGGTAGACCACATAGCGCAGGGTGGGCAGCTCGTGCGCCTCAATCGGGGGATAGCGCGTGTCCAGAATCGCGGCGCGAACCGCCTGATACACAATCTCGTGCGCACGGGTGGGCTTTTCGGGGGTCAGGCTCCCCATCAGCGCACGCACCTCGTTATCCTGATAAATCGCCACGAAGACGCTTCCGGGCATTCGCAACTCGCGCGGGAGCTGGGCGAGATTCGGCTCGATCCGCGTGCCTTCCAGCACGATGCGTTCCACTGCCTGCCGCGCGAGATCCACGCACGCCTGCTCCAGCGACGGGGGGCGCTTGCGCAACATAAGTTTCGGCTCCTCGCCCCGCAGGATGCGCCGAATGTTGGCGCGGTGTTTCCACACCACAGTCGCGGCGGCGACTGCCAGAATCGCCGTCGCATACGGCGAAAGCCCCAGATACGCGCTCACGAACGGCACCAGCGCCGCCGCCACAATAGACGCCAGCGACACCCAGCGCGTCAGCAGAAAGACCACCGCCCACACAGGCAGCACAATCGCAATCAGCGTCGGCGAGAGCGCCAGCAACGCCCCCAACCCCGTCGCAATCCCTTTGCCCCCCTTGAAACCCAGAAACGGCGAGAAAAGATGTCCTGCAATTGCCGAGACGCCCACCAGCACCCCCGCGAAACTATCGCCCTGCGAGGCACGCATCACCACAAAGGTCGGGAGCCAGCCCTTGAGCGCGTCCAGAAACAGCACGGTCAGCCCCGCTTTCGCGCCTAAAGTGCGGAACACATTCGTCGCGCCGATGTTGCCGCTGCCCACTTTGCGCACATCCACGCCGCGCAGGCGCCCAATCCAGTAGCCAAACGGGAGCGCGCCCACCCAGAACGCGACCACCATCGCCAACAGCAGCACCTGCCACTCCATCGCCCCGAATTGTACCCCACGCTACCCGTGCCACTCCGCCCACGCTTTATACGCGGCGTAGGGGAGCTTGAGCAAGTAATAGCCCACCAGCCCCGCCGCCGCACGCCACAGCGAGGGCGAGACCTCCCGCGGCGCACGGTACGCCCACTCGCCCGTTCGATAGGCATGGTCCAGACTGGCATAGGTCGTCAGAATGCCATAGCGCGCCGTCCACTCCGCCAGCTGGTCGGAAACTGTCTGATGGAACAGATGTTCGGGGATGGCGAGATACGCCCGCAGCTCGCGATAGAGCGCCTGCAAGGGGGGCGTGTAGCCCGTTCGGCACGCCTGCTCACGCAACTCGGCGTAGCGCTCCCGATCCAGCGGATAGGTGTGAGGCAGTTGCACAATCGTCTGCACGGCACGCAACACCCAGCGCACGCGCTCCACATCCCACACGGGGTCAAAAACCCGAATCTCCACCGTGCCCAGCCGCCGCGAGATAATCAAATCCTGAAACCGATAGGTGGGGTCTTCCCGCAGGGCGCCAATCGCGAAGGAGTGCGCTATCCGATACGACTGCCCGAAGTAGCGTCCGCCTGCGTAGGGGCTGCTCGCGGTCAGTAGCATTAGAAGTGGCAGGAAGTAGGCGATATTCGCATAGGCGTGCATGCGCTGTTCGGGCGCGACGCCCACATGCAGGTGCAACCCGCCTGTGTTGGTGGGGGTTTCGGTATCAAACAGGTGTCCGACGGGCACGATATAGGCGTTGTCCACCACGCTACACAGTTCACGGCGGCGCAGGGCGAACTCCTCCAGCAGGCTCTCTATCTGGCAGTGGGGCGTGGTGGCAATCTCCACCGTACTCATCAGCCCGTGGCGTACATCTTTGCCCCGCGCGAAGTTGGTGGCAGAGTATTGATAGTAATGGCGGGGATTGCGCAACAGCAGGCGAGCCATGTAGTAAAGCGAGCCGAGCCGCGGACGCATCGGCTCCGTGAGGAACAACTCCTCTTCTAACCCCATCCGTATCATCGGGCGCTATTATGATACCCGCTCTCCTTATGGGGTATCCTCTGGAGCATGGAGCCGTACAGCACCGAGACCCTGCTCCAGCATCTGGGCGAAGAGGAGCCGTTCCCCTATGGCGCAGTCGCGCCGCCGATTGTGCAGACCTCGCTCTTTCATACCCGCAGCCTGCGCGAACGCTACGAAACCCCTGAATCGATGCCCTATCACTACTCGCGCGTGTCCAACCCGACGCTGGAGCTGGCAGAGCGCAAGATTGCGATGCTCGAACACACCGAAGGCGCCCTCTGCTTCTCGGCAGGCATGGGCGCGATTGCCAGCGTGCTGCTCACCTTCACACAGGCGGGCGACCATGTGATTTGTGTGGACACCGCCTACCCTCCCACACGCGAGCTGCTCGCGAACTGGCTCCCTCGCTATGGGGTGGAAACCACCTTCGTGTCGGGCGAGACGCTGGAATCGTTTCAGGAGGCGCTCCGCCCCAACACGCGACTGATTTATCTGGAAAGCCCTTCCAGCCTTGTGTTTCGGCTGCAAGACCTGCAGGCAGTCGCCGAATGGGCGCGCCCGAAGGGAATCCTCACCGTATGCGACAACAGCTGGGCGACGCCGCTGTTTCAGAACCCCCACGCGCTGGGGATAGACCTCGTGGTGCATAGCGCCAGCAAGTATCTCGCAGGGCACAGCGACCTCGTGGCGGGTGTGGCGGCGGGCAGGCGCGAGCTTCTGACACCCTTGCAAAAGACGCGCGAGCTGCTGGGCACGACGCTGGAGCCGTTCGGCGCATGGCTGCTAATTCGGGGGCTTCGCACGCTGAGCGTGCGGATGCCGCGCCATCAGGCGAGCGGACTGCGCGTGGCACAGTGGCTCGCCGAGCAACCCATGATTGCGAAAGTCCACCACCCCGGCTTGCCCCAGCACCCCCAGCATGCCTTAGCCCGAAATCAGATGCGCGGCTACGGGAGCCTGTTCAGCTTTGAGACCTACCCCATCCACAAAGAGCAGGCGTTCGCATTTACCGACACGCTGAAACTGTTCCGCTTCGGTCCCAGCTGGGGTGGCTACGAGAGCCTGCTGCTGGGCTGGAACATAGACCAACCCGACGAATCGGGCAGGGCGCGCTGGCTGTTCCGTGTCTACATCGGGCTGGAAGACCCCGAAGACCTGATTCGCGACCTGGCGCAAGGGATAGGGCATCTCGAGGCGGAATAGGCGCAGGCGCGGGGGGCTGTTTCGCGACTCTTGGCGTCAGGCTCCCCCTTGCCTGCATGCGAAGTTTGAGAAGCGGCTGGAAACAAAAAATGCGCCTGGCGGTTGTTTCGGACGGGTGAAGCCTCTCTGTCGCAAGGATTCGAATTCCACCTCGCGGCGCGGTTCTTTTCGAGGCGTAGGACACGGGAACCGTGCCCCTACCCATGCGCGTATGGATGCGGTTTCTGCATCCTGTTTTGGTTCGCGGGCACGGGGACCATGCCCCTACCGATTCCCGTACGGACGCGGTTCCCGCGTCCTGTTTGGCTCGCGGGCACGGGGACTGTGCCCCTCCTGATGCCCGTACAGATGCGGTTTCTGCGTCCTGTTTGGCTCGCGGGCACGGGGACCGTGCCCGTACGGACGCGGTTTCTGCGCCCTGTTTGGCTCGCGGGCACGGGGACCGTGCCCGTACGGACGCGGTTCCCGCGTCCTGCTCGGATCACAGGCACGGGAACCGTGCCCCTACCCATGCGCGTATGGATGCGGTTTCTGCATCCTGTTTGGTTCGCGGGCACGGGGACCATGCCCCTACCGATTCCCGTACGGACGCGGTTCCCGCGCCCTGTTTCCTGAATCTGCGGTCTTTGCGACAGAGTAGGTGAACCCGTTCCTAATAGACAAAGCCAGCCTTCGCTGGTCAAACAGCCGACACAGGTCGGCTTCGTATCATAGGAACGAGGCTTCAGCCGTCAGGCACAACACCTAAAACCCCAAAGCCCAATCCCTTGCGCAAGGGCGGTCTTTCGGGACACACAGCAACGGCTCTTGATGTATCGCGCGAGTATATGGCACTGTCTCAATCCCTTGCGCAAGGGCGGTCCTTCGGGACGCGGGGCACGGTGTGTTTGGGGTGGGAGCCTTTGTTGATGGCTTCGTTTTCGGCGGGCAATCCGAAGGCGTCCCAGCCCATCGGGTGCAGCACGTTGTAGCCGCGCATGCGCATATAGCGGGCGAGGGTATCGGCGGGGATGTAGTTGCGGCAGTGCCCGACGCTCAGCCCGTCGCCCGACGGGTAGGGGAAGAACTCCAGCACGTAGCACTTGGGCTTGCTGGGGTCTTCTTCGGTTCTAAACAGCCGCGCCTCCTGCCAGCGTTGTTGCCACTTGGGTTCGATGGTTTTCGGGTCGTAGTGTTCCTGCATAGTCGGGGGATATTGTACCATGAAGGGCTTCATGCCTTCTGGAGCAGCACAATCGTTTCGTAATACGAGTCGAGTGAGCGCGGGCGGGCGACTGAGTTCTGTTTCTGCAGTTCCACATGAATCTGCTCCAGCATGCGGAGCCCTGCCTGGACTGCCAAGTCCGCCGTGATGTCTGCGCTTTCCACGAGGCGCACAATCTCGCGCGAGCGGTAGCGGTAGAACACATGTTGGCGAGCAACGACAAAAGCACACTTGCCTTGCGGTTTCAGCACGCGCCGTATCTCGCGTAGCGATTCGCGCAGATCGGCGAAATAGCTGGCGGTTGCGGCGGCTTTGACGCAGCGGGTGGGATCGCTTTGCATCCAAAGGACGACTTCCTGAGCAGACTGAGGCAGATTGTGTATCGTCTCCGCGCGCTGGATGGAGCCGATTTGCTCTGCTTCTACAGCATCTACAGCGTCTGGCGCGATTAGCCCGAGCGCGGTCATTCCAAACGCTTTGCTCTTGAGGTAACTTTCGCGTCCTGACGAAGCGGGCATGTATGGTGGACTGGTGACGACGCAATCGACGCTCTCGTCTTCCAGCGGCAGCTGGCGGGCGTCTCCGTGCAATACAGTGATAGGAGCAGGTACAACGCCAGTACGCTGCCGAAGCCACTGCCAGACTGCCAACGCGCGCGCTAAGTAAAGCAAGTTTTCCACGAACATCTGGCGTAGGCGGCGTGGCTGGATTGTAAGCGAAAATCGTCCGTACCCCAGCCCCAGAAAACGGAATTTGAATTTGCGCGAAAGAGCGTCGCTCAAAGCGATGTGCAACGGGCTGCACGGCGGTAAATCGCGGAGGGCGCTCAGAATATCAGCGACGTCGGTCTCGACCTCGCGTAGGATGGGTTCAGGCACGCGACGCCGCAAGAAGGTAGGTGTTACACTGTAGAGCGCGTGTGTTTCGGCAATCTCGAACAGGCTTCCTTGCCCCTTTGCTGAGTTGTCTAATCGCGCGAGCGCATTAGGGATAGCTTCAGCAATAGCTCCGTCGTCGAAGAGGAGCTGCGCCTTGGCGCGTGCGATTGCAACCGACAGGGGATCGATATCCACGCCAATCGCGGGAATGCCCATCACCGCTGCTTCTACCAGTGCAGTGCCGCTTCCTGCAAAAGGGTCAAGTACCGTTGCACCTTCGCACAGGTTCAAGAACGCTCGCGCCATACGGGGAAAGAACTTTGCCTTGTAGACATGCAAGCCGTGGAACAGATGCCCTGTTGTCTGTTTCGTGCTAATTATCGAGCGCGCCGCTTGCGGCAGCTCCACAGGCACCTCATCGACAAGGGCGTTGCAAAGGTAATCCAACATTACGCCCGTTTCTTTGGGCGAGCTTGCTCGTCGCGCCACGACATCTGACCACTCCGCGATTGCGTTGAAGGGTACGAACATAAAAGCGATCTGTCCATTCACTTGTCGAACACGAACGAGCGAGTCGGGCAGCTGCGCAAGTTGCTCGCGTGTTGACTCGTTGTCGGGAGCAATTCCGAAGACCTGCTCGCAAAACGAGAGACGCCTAAATAGCAGATTCAGTTCGATTGGTCTGGTATGACAGAGATAGCCCACTACTCCACAACGATGAGTCGCGACGTCTTTAGGCAGCACCCACCCTGCTTGCTGCCATGAAGATAAGAAATCCTCTCCGATTGGCTCAATAGGGCACTGCACTAACGCACGCAACTCGCGCTCCGCAAGTTCAAGGTCTCCGTCTAATGTGATGTTAGAGCGCAGTTTGAACAGGAGTTTCCAGTAGTCAGGTGCGTTTGTCATCGCTTTCCTCCCAAAGCCTTATGAAGTGTCTGTAAGCTGAGAGCAGCCTCTAACTCTTCATCACGAAACCAAGATTTGGTGAGAGTGAACAGCATATCGTAGAAAGGCGACAAATCAGATAGCCTAACTCGCTTCCATTCAGGGAGCGATTCTATATTTTCGAGTAAGTTTGCGTGCGTCCATACAGCGTCTTCGAAGTCTTGAAGATACTCGGAGTAGTGGATTGCGGGATGAATGTTGGACAGTAGCCCTATCTTGACGCGCTGTCGAGAGCATGCGGTACGGTATCTGGCAGTAAGTTTGAGAGACTGGTACAGCCCTTTTTTGATATCATCGGTTCGATCGAGTCCAGGAGCGTTTTTCGAATCATCCACGCCGCTGCCACAGCCGAAAGTGAACCATCGCAGGTGTTGCTGCCCCTCGCGCACCCAACGGTCGCTGTAGCCGCTTAGCATCTGCTTCCACAAATTAATCACCTCTTGCATATCTTCTGCAAGATCGCCTCGTTTCCTACGAAGCAACGCGGGGATGAAAGTGACCTTGTCGCCTTTGCGATTCGCACGAAGTGGAATCGAGCGGTCGATGCCAAACAGGAAGATGGAAATTGGGCGTCTTTTCCAGTTCGTTATATCCGTTGCTCTATGCGTATCAACAATTCGAACCTCGCCCTCGACCTCAGTATCGAGCGGTTCTTCATTGACAGCGTATAGTGGGAAAGCAACAAGAGGAGATGCTTTGACTTCACAGAGGACGACCTTCTGAGGGCTGAATAGAATTACATCGACTTCACCGCGAGCCGTAGTTATGATGCGAGCGTTCCAGCCATTCCGTGTTCTCCGAAAAATCTCTGCGAGAATTGCAGTTAGGCAGAGAGTTGTGTATCTGCCTATGGTATCTGAGGGAGGTTTGTGAGCCACAGGGGGTATGTTCTCGACTCGACCACATCGCGGACAACTCTTGACATAAGTGTAGAAGCTTGCTGCAGGTTCACGGGGACAATACAACCACTGAGTAGCAGTGCACCGCTCTGCGTAGAGGAGGCTAAGACAGAAGTCGAAAACCGCGCCCAGCGCTATCCCCAGCTCGTCAGCATCTAATATCAGTCCCTTTTGCATTAGGTATTGTAAGCAGTCAAACAATCGCAAAACCAGCTTCGTAAGATCAGGTCTTACTTCATCCACCGCTTTAGATGCTTCGAAAATCGAGTGTAACTCGGAAGCCACTGCGCAGTCGCATTGTCCGAGCAGACATTCGGGCAGTGGGTTTCTCTGTGAGCGAGAAGTGTTTCTTGCTCCCTGTTCCGCTCTGCCGTGCATGGTAATCGGTATTTTACCACGAGCAGAGGGTTCACCTAAGAGTGAGCTGCGGGAATGCCTGCAGGCAGGCATGGCGCTGGCTTGGCGTCATCCAGCGCAATCAGGCGCATACACACGTCCCCCGAAACACGGCTCGCCACTGAGGCGGTCAGCGCTAACCCAGATTAATCTCTGTTCAGTTGCGGGGTGTCAGCGTTTTCATTGCTGCACGATTGTACCCCACACAGCATCTGCGCGTGATGAATAGTTCCTGCGTAAATGAAGGCGTTTGAAATGGCTGAAGCCACTTTCTGTGTTATCAATACTTTTTGGTAAGACGCCGACGCTATGCCCCGTAAGGACGAAGTTAGTCTCAATCCCTTGCGCAAGGGCGGTCCTTCGGGACTGCTACAGGCGCATGTCAAATATCTCCAACGCGTCTCAATCCCTTGCGCAAGGGCGGTCCTTCGGGACGGAACAGCGCACCTGAAAAGTTTCTGTCGAGAGACGCTGAGCAATCTCGTCAAATGAGTAAAAGTTCGGCTCGAAGCGAACTGTTCGCGTCTCCACTTGAGGGAAGCACGACAGTATCAAAGTGAAACATGACAGTATTAGGAGGAAGCGCCTCACCAGTGTCATCCATCGCATTTTCATGAATCACCCTTGTCTGGCTCTCTTAGATAAACCCAGAAAGTTGATGATGGAATATCCGGACAGTTAATCCCCCCTCTTCTGGCGGTGCATGAAGCGCCAGATGTGCAATATCGCGATGGGTCTCCAGGATTACGACCTTTTGTGCAAGCATTGCTTGCGGTGCATCCGCGCCCGGAGGCACACATATCACTTCTGGTGCAGCCGTCACCTGCAGTGCAAGCCCAGCCACCTGTGCATCCATCTCCTCGAGTGCAGTTATCACTCGCCGTACAATTGTCCCCGCGAGTACACCAGGCATCACTTGTACACCATTGACCGTAGGTACACGCATATCCACGAGTGCATGGATCGTTTTTTGTACACTGCTTGTCACTGGTACACTTGTCAAAACCTGTACACTTATCACTGGTACATCCATCAGATGTACAGTATCTACCAGGTGTACAATCTGAGTAGTTGGTACATTCACCTCCACTGGTACAACCTGTGAGAGTCGCGTATTTTTCCGTAGAATTGGAACTGTTTTTAGAATTTACCATTCTAACGCCTACTCTCATCCCGTTCGCACTGAGCGTGGCAATGTGCCGATAGAGCGCCATCGGGTCCGCTTCTGCCCAGCACACGCTCCAACACGCTAAAGCCCAAGCCATCACAACCAGCCCACTCAGCCAGCCACTGTACCGTCGCCTCATCTCCATCCTCCCCCCCATCGTTTTGGTTTCTTGGCAGGCGGAAGGTTTTCCACCCTTTCCGCCTCCTACTTAATACATGCCATCCAGCCGCAAAAATTATAAGCATTCGTCCCTCAATTCTCCCAAAATCTCCTGCGCCAAACGCCTTATCTTCTGCAAACGCTGGCTCACCGCTGGCTGACTGATGCCTAATTCCTGCGCTATCTCCGACTGGGTTCTCCCCTCCGCCAAACCTGCCAAAATCGCCCAGTCCTTCTCGTCCAAATCAGGCGATAAACGCTCCCACACCTGCGCACAAAACACCCGCTCCCATACCTCCAACACTGCTGGCTGCGCCGCCGCATCCCCAACTCAATTTCCACTTCTTCGCCTGTCTCCCCTTCCACTGAGCAGGCACTGCGTTCACTGGGTTTCCCCTACGGTTGCTTGGGCCAGGTGTTGGCGATAGTGTTGGTGAAGCCAGAATCGAAACCGTGTCCAGAGTGAAGGCTCACTATAGTATACCTCTATAGCCCCTTTAGATGGGATTTTGCCGCTGGGCGGCAACCGTTCCTGTCGCTGTACGATGCGATCCAAATCCTTATCACCAATAATAAATAACATAAATTCAAATCCTTCTCCAGACTTTAATTTTTTAGGGCTTGGGAATTCAATAGGATATATCCCGTATGCCCATGTTGGGACCTGATAAACGATCTCCTTCTCCGAAACATACCACCAGTCAGAGGTGCCAAGCCCTGCCCAGTACTGACCTGCCGCTATAGCTTCAGGATTATAATCAACGACTGCATCATCTGCACCCATTTGTTTCAAATATCTACGCCACTCCTCAATTCCTGAAGGTAGAGGTTTTGAGAAGCGTAGACATATCAATTGTCCGGGACGGACACATAAGAACCTGTTTTCCCCGAAATAACCGATTGTAGCGGTGGGAGCGGGTGTACGGATGAGGAGCCACCCGCTCAACACAACGACGAGAAGCCCGATAAGCAAGATAGAGATGCGTAATCGTTTGTGTCTCATCTGTACACCCCCGGTTATGATACCCTAACAAGGACAATTGCCACTACTTACACAGCCATGGCGGATTATAGGTGCTGGGGGTGGAAAAAAAAGAACAGCCCAGTGAGGGGTTGTATCGATCCACATTTTGGTTCGGTAAAATACGCGTGTACCCACATACACTGGTACGCCATTACGGCACTCGTAGCAATCCTGCAGGGTTAACTTGGTTTCTACGCATTCACGTTGAAATACATGGAATACCGCGCCTATTGCCAAGTGTATGCCGAATACACGGCGTACCTTTGCTTGGATAGCAGCATTAACGATGATTGTGCCCCTGAACATCCAAGGTCCACAGCGAGTAAAGAATTTGCTGCGAGTTGTTCGGAATGGTCCGGAACAGGTGCTCCCAGGCGGCGGATTTACTGGTCTCCCACGCAAGCATATCTCGAAGCCAGTACCTTGACCAGGCAGAGCAAAGAGCTGAACGCCTGCATTGCTAGACGTGGGTATCCGGTAGACAGCCTGCCCGTCCAGTGACTCGGCGACCAACTTCACCGTCTCGGCTTCGCATATAAGAGTGATTCCTATTGTAGCCCATTGTCCTGAAGAAGGGTTATGCCATATTAACACATCAAAGGTTTCGTCCTGTCCATCAGGTGCTTGATACACAACACCTTCCCTGGATACACTCAGCACCTCGCCGTTTAGCGCATACCAAGTGGAGGACTCCGACATTCCACTCAGGACAGGATTCGGAACAAAGGTGACGATTTCGCTTGGTTGCAAAATCAGCCACTGATCTGGGAGCGAAGCAGATAGCTCAATCTCGATGGGCTTAGCCTGTTCATCCAAGATCTCCTCTTGACTGGCTACCCACTGAAAGCAGCCAAGCAGCACGCAAAGAATCCAGATCGCACGAGATGTTTTGCCCATTTCCATCCTCCTCCATCGTTTGGTCTGTTGCAGGTGGGGCAGCTGCTGGTTGCCCTCTCCGCCTGCTATTAATACATGTAGTCGAACCGTGCCGTTTTGATACCCCCTTTTCACCCTTTTTTGCCCCTTTTTCCACCCTTTTGCTGACCCTTTGGACGCTTTTTTCCCCAATAGGGCGGCACGGCTACTCCCAACCGCTCGCATAAGCGGCGCAACGCCGACTGCAAACGCTTGTGTACCGTCTTCTGTGAACATCCCACCCGCTTCGCTATCTCTCGTTCACTCAACCCCTCGCCAAAGTACCACTCCAAAAGCTGCCGTTCCTCTGCCGTCAACCGCTCCAGCGCCTCGCGCACCTGCCCACACAACAGATGTTCCCCGATCGCCTCCAGCGCCTCCTCATCCTCAAACTCCACCGCCTCCCCTGTCTCCTCATCTACAGGCATCGCCACGACCGCCTTGTCCCGCTCCCATAAACGCTGCCACTCGCCATAAATCGCTCGGAAAGCACAAATCTGGGCAAACGCCTCCCGCGAGATCCCTATCTCGGTGTGGTAGGCTTGGGCTGCCCGCCACACCGCGTAGTTTGCGATGGCTTCTCGTTCCTCGCGCCAGTAGGTAGGGGCGTAGCAGGGTGGTGGGCGCAAGCAGTGGGTGGCGGCGAGCGCGCGGCGTACTGCCTGTTGCAGGTCGGGCGGTAGATCGTGAGGCGGCTCGTCGGGGAAGTGCAGGGTGTCGTTCACAGCGTCCCCCCCCCCCGTGCAAAATCGCCTGCAGACGCACAACGGAGCGCCTTCCCAAGCCTCCGCACAGGCGCCTATGACTAATGCACACGCACTGAGGCATCGTCGCCCTCCTTGCTAACACTCAGATTCGCACGGGGTGGAGAGATTCCTGCTTAATGGATAGGTGCAACCACCCAATAACGCTGCTGTTTCGACGATTGGGAGGGCATCTTCCCATGAAAAATCTCCATCGCGATATTGCAGACGCAGGTTCTGGAAGGCGATTGCCTGCAGCGTATGGCGAAACTGGAAACGCAGGGCTACCAGTTCGCGTTGACCTTTCTGTCTCAATCCCTTGCGCAAGGGCGGTCCTTCGGGACAATGATGAGGTTCACGATAGAGCATCTGGAGTTTGAGTCTCAATCCCTTGCGCAAGGGCGGTCCTTCGGGACAAAACTAAACACCCCGCACCTAACACCCACTACCGAAGCTAAACAGCACCTGCAGCAAGTCCGCGTCGTCCACTACCTGGTCGCAGTTCACATCCACCCGACCCAGATCCGCGCCCGACTGCCCAAAGGCAAACAGCACGGCAAGCAGGTCGGCATCATCCACGCAGCCGTTCTCGTCCACATCGCCGTTATGCGAGGCGCAACCTTGGGTATCCAGCAAAAAGGCTTCGTCGCGCCCCGTGGCGGCGTTGTAGCCCTGACCCACAATATAACGCCCGTTTGCCGAGATGCCATTCGCTCGCGAAAGGCGCGAGCCATCACTCAGCAACGCCGCGTAGGTCTGGTTCAGGTCTTCTACTTCAGTAGTGGCGCTGGAGACCCGCCAACGCACGGCGCGTCGCTGACCGTTCGGCAAGGCGGAAAAGCCCACAATCATATCGCCGCGGATATCGAAAGCCTCTCCTGCATTACCGCCCAAATGTGCGAGTTGTTCTGGCTGCCAGTTGTTCGCCTCGCGCCACATCACAGGATAGTAGCCACCGCCCCAGAAGTTGCCCGTGTTCCCGACAGCGATTGCGCCGTTGCCAGAGACCTTGCGGGGTACGCAACCGTAGTGCCCCAATACGGGGTTCAGGAACGCCCAAGCAGCCACGGTGCCATCGCTGTTCAAGCGGAACACAACCCCTTTGTAGCCCCAGCCACTGCCGTGTCCGAAGGCGACCACTGTACGGGCGTCATCCGAAATCCCGTACGCTTCCCCATGATACATATCTCCAGGCACAGCGTAGGTACGAACCTGTCGCGCGTTCAAATCCCAGAGCGCGGGAAGATTGTTGCCAGAAGACGCACGAGCCTTCCCTACCGCGTGGGAGCCTGAGGGGGTGATGTCCGCCGGCCAACAGAATCTATCGGGTGCTGGCGGCAACCACTCGAAGTTGTTGGGCGACTGCCACATAAAAGCGCGTTGGTAGACGTAGTCGACGGGGTTCTTTAAACCCACGGCGCGGGTTCCGTCCGCAGAGACTCCCACAAGTACTGACGAGCCGTTGTATACCTGAATCACCGTATTGGTCGCTCGGTTCCAGACCGTGGCGTAGCCGTTGGCTTCGCCCACGATCATCATCCCATCGTTGGAGACGGCAGAGGCAGCACTACTTCCCCCTGTCGGGGTGAGCGTCCCCAGCCAAATCAGCGTCTGTCCGTAGGCACCCATCCATAAAGTGCCACACACGCATAGAAGCCCAGCCAGATGCTTCCACCTCGTACGCATAAAGTTTCCTCCTTCTCAAAGTCTCAATCCCTTGCGCAAGGGCGGTCCTTCGGGACGTTAATCAAGCGGTATCGCCTGCCTGTGCGTGAGGTGAGTCTCAATCCCTTGCGCAAGGGCGGTCCTTCGGGACCCTACGCGCCAATTTTACCCCATTTTGAACCCAAATTGCAAGTGCCAATTCCGAACCCCCCTGACTCATGAGTCAAATTTTGACGATTCTGGGGGAGGTTCGGAATCGCCCTGGCACGGAGTTCATGCGAGAGATGAAGTCTTTAAGCCCTTTTTCCATGCGTTCGGGTTCATCGCCCGCCCTGAGTGTAAAATGAAATCGCTTGCGCAGAACACCCTGCTACGCTTCCGTCGAACGGTTCTCAGCCTGTGCCAGCCAGCGGCGCACTTGCCACGCGCCTACCCCCCACGCCAGCGCCGCCAGCCCCAGCGCGTAGAGCGCATACTGCCCGTACCACACAGGCGCCTGCAACGGATTGACCCCCCCGTTCAGCGGGTGCAGCCGTGTCAGAACCCGCGCCGCTTGAACCGCTCCCATACACGAAAGGAAGGAATGTAGCACCACACTGACGATAAACCATGACCACAACAGTAGCCGCATTCCCCCCGCTGCGCGCCCTGAATAGGCATTCAGCGAGAGCCGATACAGAACCCCGAAAATCGCTGAGGGGAAGCGAACCGCCTCGCGGTAGACATGCCGACTCCACAGAAGAGTTGCGCTGTTGAACGACTGCGCCAGCGTTAGCAACGCCAGCAGGTATGCTGTGCGCGAGAGCCAGCCCTCCAGCGGAACCCAGAACCCCGAACCCCAGCCCACAGCCAGCCACGCCAGTCCCGCAAAGACCGTCATCAGCACCCACTCGCCCAGAAGCCCTCGCACCACTGGAGAAAAACGCCCGCGCTCCTGGGCTTTCAGCCGCCCCACGGCGTAATAGCCCAGCAACGGCATCGCGAACGCCAGAATCAGCAGCGTGCCTATCCCCAAGCTGAAGTGAAGCAGACTCTCGGCGTCCAGTATATTGCTCACCAGCGCGCCACTGAGCCAGTAAATATGGAGCGTGAACCAGCACCATACGGCGCAAGTGCCCAGCACGCGCGTCCAGAAGAACACGCGCCCTGACCACCAGCCCAGCTTCTGCGCCGCGCCTATCGTTGTGAACGCCAGCACCGTCGCCAGAAAGAGAAGCCCGACAATCCCCGTCGCCACCGAGCCGCTGAACGCCGTATAAGACGCCACTGGCATCAACAGGTACGCCGCAGGCAACGCCAGCCATTGGTCGCTCACCATGATGGGCAGAACCACAAGCCCGCCCACCATTACCAGAAGCAAAGTGTAGCCCGTGCCCGGCGTGCGCACGGGAATCAACCCGCTGATATGCGATTCGGGGAACCACTTGCCCAGCTCAAACACCAGAATTGCGCCAGCTCCCAGTGCCGCCAGCCAGCCCCATAGCACCGTCAGCGCCAGATCTCCCCATGCAAGCCCCACCAGCCACGCGACAAACAGCATGCTCGGCAACCCCAGCAACAGCAGGATGCCCACCTGAACCCACACGACCAGCAACCGCCCCCACACTACCGCCAGCGGGTGGAACGGCACCAGATAAATATCGGTCAGCGGGCGCGTGCGATAGGCGTCGCTGAACACCTCGCGCACCAGAACCGCCTCCGCGATAAGGTAAACAATACTCCACACAACCCACATCAGGTCAAACAGATACACAAAGCTGCGGAGCACCTGCTGCGCCTGTGCGGGCACTCCAAACAGAAGCATCGCCAGCATCAGACTCAAAAACGCCACAAAGCCTGTGCTGGTCATCACCACGCGCCAGAATCGGCGCGAGCGCAGATAGCGCCGAAACTCCATCCCAAACAGCAGGCGAATCTCGTACAGCATTAGCCCCACTCCCCCCGATTCGACCCCTCAACATGTTCTGGCTGGTTCAACGCCCGCTGCACAACGCGCAATACGGAAGGTAACATCAATCGCGCCAGAGCCAGATAGAGCGCCCCATGCACCCAGCCCCACAGGAGCGACGGAACATGCGGCAGCGCCCCCACCGCTACCGAAGGATGCAGACTAATCCACCACTCGCGGTGCAACACCCACAGCCACGGCGGAAGGCTCAGAAAGCCCGAGTGCTTCGCCCAGACAGTCCAGACCCCAATCAGCGCGGCGCCTCCCATCCAGAATAAGACCAGAAGAATTGTGTGCGATAGGTAGATAAGCGTTGTCTCCAGAGCGGTTGGGCGTTTCGGCAACAGGTAGCTGCTCCACACTGCCCACAGCACCGCGAACGCCCAGAACACCCAGCCCACCACAACCGCGTAGTAGAACGAAAGCCATAGCGAGTCGGTTTCCAGCATCGCCAGGAACCAGACGAACGGCATCGCCATTAGCAGGTAGATTTTGAAGAACCGCACGCAGGCGTTCACAATCGCGGCGCCGTACACGAAGTGCCGACTGCTCAGCCGTGTCAGGCGTAAAAACATCAGCGTGCCGAGCTGGTGTTCCCGATACAGCAGTGTGTAAAATCCGCCCTGTAGCACTGCCAGCAGTATCCCCATCGCGCCCACAATCATTTCAAAGAACAGGGTGCTGGCTTGCGCCATCGCCTGCGACCAGCCGAACTGCGCGTTCATAACAAAGAGGCTCAGCCCCAGCACCCACCAGAAGCCGCCCTTTAGCCAATCGCCGCGCCGCCAGAACTCCCACGCATACGGAACTCGCAGGTAGATTCCTGCGCTCTGCAGGGCTTCTCGAAGGGCTTCCATGTCGCCTGCGGCTTGCGCCTTTGCCAGCGCCTGCTCTACTGTGCGCACGCTGCCCGTGCCGCGCATCAGATCGTAGTGGAACTGGCGCAACAGCAGCCATACGGCGGGGTTGTCGGTGAAATACTCCTCCCACCACGCCTGAACGCGCGCCCACAGGCTACCTGCTTTCAGGGAACTGCGATGCATGCGATCACGACCTCCTGCTCTGGGGACGGCTCGATGGGATAAGGCAGACCGCTCATCGCCACAAACACGGCGCGTGATTCTTTCAGTGCGTTGCGGGGAACCAGCAGGCGCCGTTTCGGTGCTATAGGCTCAGAAGGGGTGAAGTAGTCAGTCTTCGCCTCGCTCACAAAGACGCCCTGTGCGGCTTCCAGCACCAGATTCTCGCCCTGCCAGAAGGCGCGCACAGGCGGAGCCGCTGGCTCCACGCTCAGCAGCCATGCTCTCGAACGCCCCCGTGCGCGGAGCGTGATTTTCGGACGGTCTTCGTAGCGCACCTGCACTGCGACGCCATGTTCAGGGCGCACCTCCCAGTGCGTGTCGGCAGGAGCCACAACTGTTTGCTCGCCCGGACGCACGGGAATGTAGACCGCAACCGTGCGTGCCGCCACAGGCAAGGCAGGATCTATGAAAAACATTTGCGAGCGTAAACTCTTCGGTTGACCTGAATCGCGGGGCAACGCCGCCAGAGTCGCCCCTGCAGAGACCAGCCCCAGCCCCACCAGCCACGGCGTCGCACGCGCCAGCTGCCCCCGTGAACGAAGCGCGTACCAGATGACCGCCACCCCTATCGGCGTGAGAGCCATCAGTACAAGCGCGCCCGCAAGCTGCTGGAGCGTGAGCGCCACAGGAGCGGGCGCTTCCATATCCAGACTTGCTTGCATTCGCTGGAAGGGCGCTCTTGTATCGTTGTCTGAAAGCCATGTGTGCCAGTACCTTGAGACAAACCATGCGTTGCGCCATGCGGGGCTGGTCAGGTCGCTCAGCACGAAGGTGAGCTTCCCCGAAAGTATCCGACGCGAGAGCGAGAGAATATCGTTTCCATCTCGTTCCACTGCCCAGCCTTCAGGTGGCGAGGTTGGGAGAAGGGCATACTCACTCGTGCGTTCCTGATAGATCAGGGTTCTTCGCACAGGCGCGCCTGTTGGGGGCAGGTACGGCTTGAGGGGCGTCGCGTTTAATGTGATTCGCAGCGCCCCGCCCAGCGAGACAATCAGGTGTCCCCCCGTCAGCATCCACGCGACGAGCGCGTTCCATTGCGATTCGGAGAGCCGTTCCGCGCCCTCTACCAGCACAACTGCCCGAATGCCCGAAAGCGCCCGCCAGTCAGCAGGCATCTGTTCGGGCGACCAGTAGACGGGATGCCAGTAGAGCGTGTCGTTCCTGCGCCACTCTGCCTCAATCTGGGAAACCACCTGAAACCCGCCCTTCACATCCCCCACGATAGCAACTGGCACATGCTCCTCCGTGGGGTAGGGCAGTTCAACGGCAGCGCGCGTGCCGTCCTGAGCGTGCCACCACAGGTCTACGGCGTCCTTTCCGACAGCGAGCGTGAGGGTCTTGCGGGCGTTCGGCGGCAGCTGCAGGGGATAATGCTCCTCAATCTGCATGCGGTGGCGCAAGATGAGCGTGCCCTCGGAAACGCCACTGCCTTGCTGAAACTCAACCTGCACAGGTGCTGGATTGGCTTGCGCCGAATCGCCCAGCAGCGACTCTATCCGAATGTGGGTCTGGGCGCTGGCGCCCCCCAGCGCCATCAGCATACTCCCCAGCGCCGCCCACTTCGCCCACATCGGCAGGATAGGATACCCGATTCCAGACGGATTGGGGTATTATAATCGGGGTATGAAAAAGCATGTTGATTTGCCCGATGTGGCGAGCGAGAGAGATACGCGTGGCGTGGCGCTCCATGCGGTGGGGATTCGCGGACTGCGCTTGCCCATTCGCCTGATTGGGGGGACAGGGAACGAACAGACCGTGATTGCCGTCGCCGACCTGAGCGTGGATATTGACGCCGAACAGCGCGGCACGCACATGAGCCGACTGGTCAGCACGCTCTACGAGTGGGCGAGCGCGCCCCAGTCGCCCGAATCGGTATACACACTGCTCCAGCTCACGCAGGAACGCCTCCAGAGCCGACGCGCCCAGCTCAGGCTCCAGTTTCCTTATTTCATTCCCCTCGCGGCGCCCGTATCGGGCACACCGGGCTTGCTGGATGTGGAGGTGGAGTGGGAGTGCGCCCTCAATAACGGCGCTTCGTCGGCGGTGAGCTTTTTTGCCTTCCCTGCGATGACGCTCTGCCCCTGCAGTAAAGAGATTTCCGATTACGGTGCGCACAACCAGCGGGCGATTGTACGCCTGTGGCTCCGCACGAAAGACCGCCTGCCACGCCTGCCCGAAGCCTACTTGCCGTTGGTGCAAGAATCGGCGAGCGCGTTGGTCTATCCTGTATTGAAGCGCCCTGACGAAAAATATATTACCGAGCGTTCCTATGAGACGCCCCGTTTTGTGGAAGATGTCGCGCGCGAGCTTACCCTTCGGCTCCAGAGCCGCGAAGAGCTCTGCTGGTTCCGTGTGGAGTGCGAGTCGATAGAGTCCATCCACAACCACAACGCTTTTGCGGTCTACGAATCGCCACGGGGGAAGTAGGAATCTGAGGGCAAATGGAAAGGGCGCCCCAATCGTAGAGCCTCACCAAAAGAGACGCCCCCAAGGCTGGGGGCGTCTCTATCTGCGTTAGAAAGGCGGGGCAGGCGGCGGAGCAATCAGTTCATCGCTGGTGCGCTCATTGCCAGCGTAGTCGCGAGCCCTGACAGCAACGCGGGCAGTGTTGCTCGGCAGCGCGGCGCGGTAGTGGTTATTGCCCTGTGCTTGAAGAACTACTTGTTGGGTTTGGTTATTTGCCACCACTTGCGCCACCACACTGGCAACTCCACTCTCGGCATCCGCGACGATAGCCCATATATACAGCGTTTGGGAAGAACGCTCCAATTCCACTCGGCTAATCTGGGGCGGGTTCGTGTCGCTGAGACCGCCACCGCCTCCACCACAGCCAGATAAGAACAGCCCTAACGCCAGCACCGACCATATGTATCGTAGAGACATCGTTTGACCTCCTTAGCGTGTGAGCACAAGAGGGAGCGTGGCACGGGCGACTTGCCCGTCGTCCGTTTCTGCTCGAATGACAAGGGTGTACGAGCCAGGCGGCAAGGCGCGTCCTTGTTGGTCGCGCCCCTCCCAAACCAACTGGTGTGAACCCAGACTGCGGCTGCGCCCCTGCTCCAAAGTGCGCACTGTGCGCCCCCCTGCTTGGATGGCGACCGTAACCTTTGCCGAGTCGCTGAGGGTGAACCGCACTGTGTAGGCTCCGCCTGCACTGCGTCCACCCTGTACCTGCAGGTTGGTGATTCGCAACAGTCGACTGGTGCTGACAAGGCTCAGCTCGAAGCGTTTGGAAAGCCCTTCTGGCGGGACAGGGATTTGCCAGCCAGCACTGCTACGCAGGAGCCGCTGCGCACCCGTCTCTAAATCCCGCAGCATCGGGTTGACCCCTCGCGGCAGATACGCAATGTCGGGTGTGGTCAGCAGGAGCGTGCGCGGCGCGTCGCTGGGAGGCACGCTTAGCTCCAGCGTCCAGCGTTGCTGCGAGCGCGAGCGGGGGAGAATGTCTGCTTCCATCGCTCTTCCCTCGCGCACCAAGCGCAGCTGCACGCCCGTTGCTGCAGCGCGACCAGGAGGTGCGGGTGGCATCGCTACCTGGAGCCCCTGCTCCGTGCCCGAAACGCCCACCATCACCTCGTCGTATTGGTCGCCCCAGTGCGCTCCAATCCGCAGGCTCCAGCCACCTTGGGTCGCGGGGTTGCGACTACGCGACGGCGTGCTGGCAGCGACTTCGGGCGTGGGCAGCACCAGCTCACACGGCTGGTGCGCGTAGATCCAGTACCCGCGCCACGGTTGCAGTTGGTGGTCAATCCCGTTCAGCAGCTGGGCGTCGTATATAAGGCGGTAGCGTCCTTGCTGGGAGTTAGAGGGGTTCGGCTCCCAACCCCACAGATACGGCTCTACGAACTGTTGGGCAACCGCCTGATCCAGCGTGTACGAGACGCCATTCACACGCACGCCAATCGCTGCGCGGTTCCACACCAGCGGCTCGGTCCACGGGTTCGCAATCAGGTTCCAACCCTGCTGAAGCGCAATCGTGTAGCTCTGCTCTGGATCCGGGAGATTCCCTACGATATTCGGCTGCACGGGGTTGGGCAGCACCACCCAGTAGCCGCGCCCGATTTGGGGCGACGCGCCGCTGTCGGGATGCTGCACATACTGACCTGTTGCGGGATTGTAGGTCGCCCACTGGTCGTTCTGGAAGCCGAAGGCGGCTTGCACATCGGGGTTGTCCAGCTGCACGGGGATGCCGACGAGGTGCAAGCCTGCGCTGAACTGAGGAGGTTGCCCGAAGCGCAGAGTGAGTTGAGGTGTGTCGCCGAAGGGCACGAGGTTGCCCACGCGGTCGCGCCCGCGCGTGATGATGCGCGTCTCGTCGCCGAATCGGCGCGCCCGCACCAGCACGGTGCCCGACTCGTTGCGCTCACCTGTCGCGCTGGTGTACCCCAGTCGGCGCGCGCCATCGCCCTCCTGCGCCCAGATTTCCACCTCTGCCACGCCCGACGCATCGTCGGTCGCGCTCCAGCGCAGGGTCGCTTTTGTGGTGGGCAAAGTCGTGCTGTCAGGCGACTCGACTGTAATGGCGGGCGGCTGCTTGTCCAGCGTGAGCGAATGCGTGTTCGTCACAATCGGCGGGTTCGCCTGTAGGTGTGGGTCGAAGGTAATAACAGCGTGGTTGTCGATGCGCGTGCCCGAGGCGACATCTTCGCGCGGGCGAATTCGGAACCGCACCGCGCCCTCGCCCTGCGGCGGGTTCGTGTTCGGCGGCAGGAAGCCCTCCTGATAGTAATCGTTCGTGTTCGGGTCGATACCGCTGAAGCGCACGCTCAGCTTGCGCGTGCTGGGGTCGTAGTCGCTGACCACACGCACCACCACAGGGCGGTTCGGACGCAGGTCGATCTGCGTGTTGAGCGTGTTCGTGCCTTCGGGCAGGCTCACTCGCTTGTCGCCCACCTGGACCTCGAAGAACTCCAGCGTGCTGGGGTCTAACGCCTCTGGCAGGGTATCTTCCACCAGTACCTCTTCCGCGCCTGCAGTAGCCGTGGGCAGGTTCTCGAACAGAATCTCGTACACGATGCTCTGGTCAGGCGCGATGTAGCCTGCCACTCCCTGCGTGCCGCGCTTCTCGTTGGGGTCCCAGGAGGTGCGCACAGGGAGCGGTTGAACATTCTGCACCTGAGTAAATAGTTGTTCTAACTTGCGGGAGCGCTCAATACACCCCGTCGCCACCGAAAGGAAAGTATTCGCCGTGGCATTAAGGAGAGCACCAAGCGCTTCTGCGGGGATCTGGCTTAGATCCAAGCCAGCAGGGGGTTCCAGAGGAGTTTCACTGGCTTCGGAAGTCGCCAGTTTCCATATCTCCCCGAGAATCTGTTCCGATTTGCTCTTCACGATGTCAGTGGCGTCGCCACTGCGTAGTGCGTTCTGCGCTTGCCAGAGATCAAAGTAGGCGTTTGTTAGGAGCTCGGCATATTCTCTTCGCTTGTCGCTATCTAGGCGCGAGAACTTGCCAAGCAGGTAGTAATTCACCTTAGTCGAGATGGCTTGTTTGATAGCATCGGCGCCGCGTCCGACAATCTCGCTCGTAATTTCCGAACCGAAATAATCGAACACACTCTTGTTGGTGTAAGAGAAGGTATTAAGGAGTGCGCGCATATTGCGCTCTTCAAGCAACCAATCCAATAGTGCGCTACGTTGCGAGCCAGTCAGATCGTAAAAGTCTTGCTCTGCAAGGGCGGTCGCGATGGCGGTTTGCAAGCCGTATCTCTGGAACACTTCGCAGCTTGCCTTCAGCACCATAGAGCCTGCGATGAACAGCCCTGATACAGCGACATACGCGACCACTACCACGCGCCCGCGAGTGAGCTGTGGGTGTGGCGCTGCTGCGCGCCCGCTGCTGAAGGCGCGTATCTCGATATTGATGTAGCGCGTCGTGTCGGCGGGCATCGGAGGCAGCTGAGCGACCAAAAGGACATTCTCAGGCGTTGCGCGGCGTCGCCCACTTTGCAGGACGCGTCCCGTGTATGTGTCTACGATGCGGTACTCGAAGTCATATGCGCCTGAATTCAGGTCGCTCTCGGTAAACGGTACGACAAATGAGAGTATAGGCGCGTCGATCTGCCCACCTGTCGAAACAGCCACCGTGAAGGTCTCCCACCGCCCTGCACGGAAGAAGCTGGGACCCCACCGAGCGGGCATCCTCACGGACGGTGGAGCAAACGATTGCCAGTTGTACCAGCTGACCGAGTTTGCATACGGCGAGCGCAGTTCCAAACGGAACTGTGAAGGCGCTCGGATGGCATCGAAGAGGTTTTCGAACACGAGGGTCGCCTCCGTGCCATCGGAATTGACGGTGACTGCGGTCGCCGTGATTTCAGAGGCATCAATCACGGCGTTGGGGTTCTCTATGACAAGCACCCCTCGCATCCCCTCGTGGAAGCCACTCCCGCGCAGCACAATCTGCGAGTCGCGTTGCCACGGCGAAAGCCGCCAGTCAGCCCGGGAAATGTATGGAGTCCCCTTGATGATTTCAAGGGCGTTCGCGATGGTCTTGGTCTCGTCGCCGTAGCGCACCTCGATGCTCCACTGTCCGAGGTCGGTGAGTTGGATGGGGAAAGTTCCCTCAAAAACGGTACCGCCTGCATATGTCTGGGTGTTGCGCGTAATTTGGGTCGGCTCGCGCACGACATCGCCTTTGCGCAGCACAAAGGTCGTGTTCTCGTCGGCGTCAAACGCCAGCACGGAAATCGTCAGGGGGCGAATCAGGTTGCTGAACTGTGGGATACCCGTCTCCATGCGTACGCCGCGATACTGGTGTACGGATATGGTGTCGCTGGTGTCGCGTGCGCCCAGCTGGCGCACGCCAGGCGTCCAGCTTTGGAGGAAGCCGTTTGGTAAGGCTTCTGCACGGTTGAAAGTGAGTCGCCAGCGCCCACTGCCCAACGCCTCGGTTCGGGCAGGGCGAATGGTACGGCTGTCGCTTCCTACCCAGCCGTACATCTCGAATTCGATGGGTTCGCCTTCCACCGCGCCACTGACCACAACCTCCACTGCAAGGTCCTGATTTTCACGCAACGCAAACACGGTTTCGGCGACTTGGAGGTCGAGATTGGGTCCGCGCACAATCAGCGTGCCTGAAGCACTCCGGTTGTTGGTGTTGGTGACCACCACGCTCACCGTACGGTCATAACTTAGGTTTAGGACATGTAGCGGGCTGAGGTCGAAGGTCGCGCTTAGCTGGCGCTGGCTGACGAATTGGACACTGCGGGCGCTTATCGGCGTGAAAGTGTCGCTCTCTGAAGGACGAATCTCCACCCGTGCGTTCGGGGTGAACAGTTCTCCACTAATCGTGAGCGTGACGGAACGACTCGGAAGCGTTCGATTGGGCGAAATAGAGCTAATCGTAGGCACAGGTTCCACGATGGTCAGGGCGCTTGGTAAACGGGCTTCGGCGTTGTCGGGGCTACGCACCACCACATCCCACTGCGTATTCACGGGCTGACCCGTGAAATCAAAGGTGGCGTCGATACGGTTGGCACTGCGCACCACGACGCTGGTGGGTTCAATGACTACGCTGCCACGCTCCAAGCGCACAGTGGCGTTCTGGGGGAACCCGCTGCCTTCTATCATAATCGTCAGCGCGCCCGCGTTGCCTGCGCGGTTCGGCGTCACGAGGGTAATTGTCATCCCACTCGTGCCGAGCAGGTTCTGGTACACAATCAGTCCCTCCGTGCTTGCAGAGCCTATCACGATATTTTGGTCAAAGTAGAGATGCCTTATTCCATAGGTGTCCAGCGTCTGAGTGCGATACGGGTTGAAGTTGGGAAAGTCGGCAACGCGATAGACCTCCAGTTTGCGATTACTTCCGTCGTACACAAAAAAGTAGCCGTTATCATATCTCACCTTCGGCATCGAGGCGCCTGCCATCGTGCGCTGGGCAATTAGCTGGGGCGCTGCAGGGTTAGACACATCCACGAGCGCCAGCTCGCCGCTGGAACCCGTCACCAGCGCGTAGCTGCCGCCAACCGCAATATCGCTGGCGGAAAACGGAATGTCCAGCGAAGCGACCTGGGTGGGGCTGTTAATATCAGCGATGGAGTAGATCCTGAAATTGGAAGGACTTGTGCTGAACGCAGAGTAGAGGTAGCCGCCGCCGACATCAAAGTTCACGATGAACCTGATGTCCGCCCCGACTTGAGGCGATTCGGGATTGGAAATATCGATCAACCGCACGCTATTGAAGGTCGGGGAGCAGGCGAACGCCAGCACATTCCCGCTGACTCGCAAGCGGTCGTACCACATCGACTGGCTGGGGGGCGTTGCTGTGTGCGTCCAGACCACATTTCCGCTGCCTCCTGTAAACCGCACGAAGCTGAGGTTGCCCTCGTGCGCCACTGCGAAGGTGTCCGCGCTGATTTGGGCGATTTCGCGGCAGTTCAGGCTCACAGGAACAACCTGTTCGAATGTTGGGGAAGAGGGGGTAGCGAGGTTGTATACGCCGACTCCCAGCTCCTCGGCGGTGTAGACCCGGTCGCCGCTTTTAACCGCTGCGTCGGGCGCAGGCACGGTGTACTCGGCGGTGCGTGTTGGGTTGGTCGGGTTGCTCAGGCTGTACACGCGCAGCCACGAGGAGCCTGCGGTCAGCAGGCGCGCGCTGGCAGGCTCTATCGCCTGCACGCGCCCAAGGTCAAGCACCGCCACTTCCGCGGGCGCACTGGGGTTGCTGACATCCACAATCTGGGTTTTGCCCAAGCCGCTCGAGAGGTAGAGGTAGTTGCCGTAGGACGCCATATCGGCGATATAAGTTGTGTTGAAAGTCGCCAGCAAAGTGGGCGAGTCGGGGTTGCTGAGATCCAGGATGTGCAACGCCGTCGGCGAGAAGCCGCTGAGCGCATAGAGCCGCGAACCCGAAACGAGCACTTCCTGGATGTTGCCCGTGAGGTTCGCCCTGCCGATGCGGTTGGGGTTATCGGGCTGGCTCACATCCCACACGCCCACACCGTTGCTGCGCTCCGCCGTGTAGAGCCGATTGCCCACCACCACGCCACCTGATCCCGTCATACTGACGGAACGCACAATCGCAGGCGAGGCAGGGTTAGAGATATCCACCACCTGCATGTCGCCCGATTCGGGGAACATGTAGAGGTAGTTGCCGTTTTTGACGATGCTGAGCGTGGATGGCACGCTGCTGGGCATCTGAAAATCGACAACGATGCTGGGCGAAGCGGGGTTCGATACATTCACGATGGTCAGATACGACGCGCTGGGAAAGACGCTGTCGTTGGCGATGTAGACCAGATTGCCGCCCTTGGCAATCGCTGTGGTGTAGCCGCTCCGCATTCCGGGGCGCGACAGCACACCGCGCTTGACCAGCGCAGAATTAGCTTCTAGGGTAATCAGCAACTGAGTGCTGCTCAGCGAGTAAATCCAGTTGCCCTCGAACACGCTTTGAACGCCTGGGGGGTTGTCGTAAACCTGCCCCAGACGCGACAGAACTTGACCAAAACCGCTATTCCACACACCTGCGAGGACAGCTGCGACAATAACGCTCCATTTCCAGCTCCACTGCTTACTTCGCATGCTTCAGGTACCTCCCAATTCTTGGAAATGAGTCAGTCGATCCGTCGCATAGTTAAGATTATGGCATGAGGGGGCAGGAAATTTAGCGGGGACAGGGGTGCTGGCTGCGAGCTGCCCAGAGTTAATTCACTCTGACTTACCGCTTCCCCCAAATGCGGGTGTTGAGGTTCAATTCGTCCACGACGCTGAGCGCGAAGGCGAGTTCGGCAAGGTAGCGCTGGAGCGTTTCGCTTTTGGCAAGCGTATAGGCAGGCGCGAACAGCGAGGGCGGCTCAAAGTAGTTGTGCCAAGTCGGTATCGCCAAATACAGGCGCGAGTTCACAAACGAAAGCCGAATGGAGGCGCGGGTCTTCTTAGCGAAGTCCACAATCCGCGCCATCAGGCTGGGCGTCAAAATGTAGCGCGCCTCAATCTGGTCGGTGGAGTAGACTTTGAACATGCGCTCAAATTCGGGGTCTTCCAGCTTGACCAGCTCGCCCGGTTGCATGCCGATTTTGGCGCTCAGCCCCTGCAACCACTGCCCGAACTTGCCCAGCAGTTGCTCCTCGGTGTCGGGGAACACCAGCGTAACGCCCTGAAAATCTTTGTGAAAGTCGGCAATAATAAACAGCCCGCGAAAGATGGTGTACCAGTGTTCCTGCCGACGCCCTTTGCTGTCGTAGGTCACGGTTCTATACTCGGTATGCAGTTCCGAGAGGCGGATGTCGGTCTTGTCCAGTCGCCCTTCAATCAGGTCTTCTCCCCGATAGCGGTCGGGGTCGGGCGAATTATGGAACAGGAGGCTCATGTCGTACTCGGCGCGGGTGATGCAGGCGTTGGGGTGATAGCGCAGTTCGGGGCTGACTGCTTCTACAAGCCGCGCCATCACGCGGGTTTTGAAGGCTTGACGCCACTCATTCGCGCGCTGAGCATAGGCGACCCCAATCACAATCAGCGCAATGACGAGCGGCACGAGGCTCCATCCGCTCTGAAAGGCTAACGCCAGTCCCAGCGTCAGCAGCCCGCCAATCACCGCGCTCCAGAGCGCAATCTGGCTGAACTGGTGAACGCTTTCGGTGCGCCAGAGCTCAATATCGCGCAGAACAGGTTCCAGCTCCTGCTGGATTTCGGCAACTGAGCGCATCACGACTGCTTAAACAGCTGGGCGACCTGCGGCGTCTCGCGCTCCGACTCTTCCGCCTCAAACACCGCGCGGCGCTTCAAGCCCATCATCCCCGCCACGAGGTTGGTGGGGAACATCTCGATGGCATTATTGTAGTCCGTTACGGCGGCGTTGTAGGCGCGCCGGGCGGCGGCGATTTGCTCTTCGATATCGTTCAGCGACGCCTGCAGGTGCAGAAAGTTCTCGTTCGCCTTGAGCTGGGGGTAGTTCTCCACCGCAATCATCAGCGAGCGGAGCGCGCCCGACAGCTGCGCCTCCGCATGCAATCGCTCCGATTCGGGGAGATTGCTGGCTGTGGCGCGCGCCCGCAACTCGGTGATGCGCTCCAGCAAACCCCGCTCATGCTCCATATATTGCTTGACCGTCGCCACAAGGTTCGGAATCAAATCGTGGCGCTTTTTGAGCTGCACATCAATCCCGCTGTAGGCGTAGTCCACCTGATTTTTCTTGCCTATCAGCGAGTTATACATCACGGCGTAGGCAATCACCATCAGGAGCAGACCGCCTCCCACGCACGCCATCAAACCGATGAGCATTTCCATTTCTGTGCCCTCCAGCGAGGGGATACGATTAGACAGTGCTTAAAGTTTCCCGTTCTGACAGCATGCGGCGAATGTCTTCCACGAAGGTTTCAATCAGCGTGCCTGGGGGGTAGACCGCCTTGACGCCCATCTGTTTGAGCGCTTCGGCGTCGTCGTCGGGGATGGTGCCGCCTGCAATCACATAGATATCTTCGGCGTTCTGCTCCTTGAGCAAGTTCAGCACGCGCGGGATGAGCGTCATGTGCGCCCCAGAGAGGATGCTGATGGCAATCATATCGGCGTCTTCCTGAAGGGCAATCTGCACCACATCCTCAGGGGTGCGCCGCAGTCCTGTGTAGATGACCTCGAAACCTGCGTCGCGCAGGGCGCGTGCGACCACCTTCGCGCCGCGATCGTGCCCATCCAGACCCACTTTAGCCACCACAATGCGCGGAATCTTCTTCATCGACGATTCGCCTCATGGAGAGATTGTACCCGATTAATCGCAAAACCCCACATGATTCCTATCAGGGCGCCGACCAGCACATCCAGCGGGTAGTGGACGCCGCGATAGATTCGGGACAGTCCGACCAGCGCGGCGAGCGCCCACGCGAGGTAGCCCACCCAGCGGTAGCGCGTGCCGCGCAGGCGTCCCCACAGCCAGCACGCCAGCGCGAACGAGGTCGCCGTGTGCCCCGACGGGAACGAGTTGAAAAAAATCCGCTCATCGGGCGCCACGAGCGCATCGGGCAGATTCGAAGGGCGCATGCGCGGAAACAGGCGCTTCAGAACCTGCACCGTCAACCCGCTCAACAACAACGCCAGCCCCCCTGAGAGAAAGATACTCCTCCAGGGGGAAACGCCGCCCGCCTCACGCCCCCTGCGCGATGCCGCCAGAGTCCACGCCAGTAGCATTAACGCCTGCACCCAGCCCAATCCCAGACTGGTGACGAACCACATCGCCCCGTCCAGCCATGGGTGGCTCAAACCATGATTGACAGCATAAAACAGCTGGCGGTCCCATTCAAGCAGCGTCTCCATCCTTTCAGGGCGCTACGGACTGAACGGTTCCATCCACCAGAAGGGCATGGTTTGCGTTGCCCAGGTGGCGAGGCGGGTTGGGCAGACTGGTAACGGGGTCGGTAGCGTTGCGGGCGAGGTTCACCGAGTCGTAGACCAGCGGCACATCTGGCTTCTGCACCCGTGCGTTCTGGTAGTTCATCCCTGAGAGCTGGGAATTGTAGGCGTAGCCGAAGCTCTGCGCGGGCACGCTGGGGCAACGAAGCGTGCGTTCAGGTTGAGGGAGATAAGGAGTGATTGCATCCATCCAGCGACTGGCAGGCGGGAGCTGACTCCTGTGGTCCTGGGCATACATCGCAAACGCGCTGCCCATCTGACGCAGATTGGACATGCAGGCAGTGGCACGCGCCTTCTCTCGCGCCTGGGCGAACACGGGGGACAGTACCGCCCCCAGAATGGCGCAGACGAAACAGCTCCCCAACACCACAGCTGACGCAATCAGTAAAACAATTACGAGCTTACGATTCGGATTCGCGTTTTGCATCGTCCGCGAACTCACTCGGAGTAAGCCCCGAACACCAGCACGCTGTTGTGCCCGCCAAAGCCGAAGGAGTTGGACATCGCGTAGCGCACCTTCGCGGGGCGTGCCGTGTTGGGCACATAGTCTAAATCGCATTCGGGGTCGGGATATTCGTAGTTGATAGTGGGAGGTAGCATCTGGTGCTGGATGGCGAGGATACAGGCGCACGCCTCTACTGCGCCTGCCGCGCCCAGCAGGTGTCCCGTTACCGACTTGGTGGAGCTGACCGCCAACTTGTAGGCGTGTTCGCCGAACACGCGCTTGATAGCGAGGGTCTCTTTGGCGTCGTTATAGCGTGTGGAAGTGCCGTGGGCATTAATATAGTCAATATCGGTGGGCTGGAGACCGGCGTCTTTGAGGGCGTTTTGCATGGCGCGTCGGGCGCCGTCGCCTTCGGGGTCGGGTTGGGTGATATGGTAGGCGTCGGCGGACATGCCGTAGCCCAGCAGTTCGGCGTAGATTCGGGCGCCGCGCGCTTTGGCATGCTCCAGCGATTCCAGAATCAGCACGCCGCATCCTTCGCCCATCACAAAGCCGTCGCGCTCGGCGTCAAACGGGCGGCTGGCGTGTTCAGGGTCGTCGTTGCGGGTGGACATCGCCCGCGCGGCGCAGAACGCGCCAATCCCCACGGGCACAATCGCCGCCTCCGAACCGCCCGCAATCATCACATCCGCGTCGCCGTAAATAATCGCCCGCATCGCCTGACCCAGCGCGTCCGCCCCGGTGGAGCATGCCGTTACCACGCACAGGTTCGGTCCCTTAATGCCAAACTGAATCGAGACCATTCCTGACGCCATATCGGCAATCATCATCGCGCCCAGAAAGGGGCTGAGGCGGTCGGGACCCTGTTGCACCAGCACGCGCATCTGGGTGTCCATGTAGTCCACGCCGCCGATTCCGGAGCCAATCAGCACGCCGATACGTTCGGCGTTCTCGGGGGTGATTTGCAGCTGGGCGTCGGCGAGCGCCATGTGGGTCGCCGCAATCGCGAACTGGATAAAGCGCGAGGCGCGACGGGCGTCTTTTTTCTCCATGAACTGGGTGGGGTCAAACTCTTTGACCTCCGCCGCGATGCGCGTGGTAAACCCACTCGCATCAAATTGGGTGATGGGACCGATCACCCGCCGCCCGGTGATGAGACCCTCCCAGAAGGGTTCAATCCCCAGACCGAGCGGGGTGACAAGCCCCATCCCGGTAACCACAACGCGCCGTCGCATAGGCTTATTCCGCTTCTACCGCCAGTTTCTCGCTCAAGAGGCGCACCGCGTCGCCCACCGTGCGCACCTGCTCCGCCTCCTCCTCGGGAATGGTGACATCAAACTCCTGCTCAAATGCCATCACCAGTTCCACGAGGTCCAGCGAGTCGGCGTTCAGGTCGTCGATGAAGCTCGCGTCCATCGTAATCTCTTCCGGGCGCTTATCCAGCTGCTCGATAATCACCTTCTGGACTCGCTCGAAGATCTCCTGCTGTGTCATCGGTATCGTACCTCCTCTTTGTTGGGTTTTAGATTCCGGTAGTCAAGCCACCGTCGATGATTAGCACTTGCCCCGTGATGTACGAGGCGAGTTCGCTACATAAAAAGAGTACCCCATGCGCGACTTCTTCGGGTGCGCCGAGCCGTCCCAGCGGGATTTTTTGCAGGGCATACTGGCGCACCTGTTCGGGCAATGATTCGGTCATATCGGTCTCGATGAAGCCGGGCGCAATCGCATTACAGGTGATGTTGCGGCTGCCCATCTCCAGCGCGACCGATTTGGTGAGGGCAATCAAGCCCGCTTTGGAGGCGGCGTAGTTGGCTTGCCCGGCGTTGCCCGTGAGTCCCACGATGGAGGTGATGTTGATGATGCGCCCCCAGCGCTGTTTCATCATGGGTTTCAGGGCGGCGCGGGTGAACAGGAACGCCCCCTTCAGGTTCACCTGAAGCACGGCGTCCCAATCCTCCTCCTTCATGCGTAGCAACAGGGTATCGCGTGTGATGCCCGCGTTGTTGACCAGAATGTCCAGCCGCTCCCACTGCTTGAGAACGGTTTCGGTGGCGGTTTCAGCGCTAACCGGATCGGCGATGTCGAGCGCCATCGGCAGCGCGACGCCGCCTGCCTGCTCAATCGCATGGGCGGTTTCGTGTGCGTTCGCTTCGGTACGGCTCACCACCGCCACCTTCGCGCCCGCCTGCGCCAGCGTCAGCGCGACCGCACGCCCAATCCCGCGTCCTGCTCCCGTAACCAGCGCCACGCGACCCTCTAACGAAATCGTCATGCCTCGCCTCGCAGCTGCTGAACGGTTTCGTCCAGCGTCTTAGAGTCTACCACACGCAGGGTGCGAACCCCCGGCACGATGCGCTTTATTAAACCCGATAGCACATCGCCAACGCCCACTTCAATAAAAGTGTCCACGCCAAGCGCGTGCATTGCCTCCACGCTCTGATGCCATTTAACGGGGCTGGCGATTTGTCTGCCCATCACGACGCGAATCTCTTCGGGATCGCTCAGCGGGCGCACCTCTATTGTGGAGAAGAAGGGGATTTTGGGGGGATTGAAGTTCGCCTCTTTGTAAGCCTCGGTCATCAGGTCCGCCGCCTCCTGCATGATGGGCGAATGGAACGCGCCTGCCACTGCCAGCGGAATGATACGGCGCGCTCCCAGCTCTCTCGCATACTCACTGGCTTTCTGGACGGCGTTCACCGTGCCCGAAATCACAATCTGCCCGGGCGAGTTATAGTTCGCAGGCACGACCACCTCACCTGTTTCTGCCTGAGCGCGGGCGCACGCCTCTTCCACCTTTTCGGCTTCCAGCCCGATTACGGCTGCCATCGTGCCGCGAATGCGGTTCGCGATTTTGTGCATCGCTTTGGCACGCTCTTCCACCCAGTGATAAGCCTCTTCCAGCGTCCAGATACCCGACGCCGCCAGCGCAGGATACTCGCCCACGCTATGCCCTGCCACATAATCGGGGGTGAACTCCGGAACCGCCTCGCGCAGCGCCTCCCACGCCGCATAGCATACGGTCAGCAGAGCGGGCTGGGCGTTCTCGGTGCGCATCAGGGTTTCTTCATCGGCTTCAAAACAGAGTTGCGTAAAGGAGCGTCCCGACAGCTCGGTCGCAATCTCGAACACGCGGCGCGCCGCAGGGCTGCGCTCGTAAAGCTCTTTGCCCATCCCTGGGCGCTGCACACCTTGACCCGGAAACACGATTGCGGTTGCCATAAACGGGGGGGATTATACCTGATTTTTTCGCGCCACTGCCACCAGGCTCACTCCCAGCGGCAAACGAAACCGCCGCACCAGCCGCGCCTCGAACGCCTGCAAGCCGATCAGCCACCGATTGAGCCAGCGTGGCACGGGAATCACCGTCGCCGCAGGAGGTGCAGGGCGCCACCGATCCAGCCACCGAAAGAGCGCTATCGGCGCGAACAGAAACATCACCGAATAGGAGAGCTTACACACCTCGAACCCTGCCTGCTCCAGTCGTTGCTTCAGGGCGCGCGCCGTGTAGCGCCGGTAATGATGGAGCGCCACATCGTGTTTGCTCCAGAGCCACGCATAAGCAGGCACCGTGGCAATCAGCCAGCCGCCCGGCTGGAGAACGCGCCAGATCTCTCGCAGAGCGCACAAATCGTCGGGCAGGTGTTCCAGCACATCCAGCGCGGTGATGAGTTCAAAAGCCTCGCTACGAAAGGGGAGCGCCTCCAGCCGCGCCTGAATGAGAGGAAAATCGCCACGCTGACGGGCATAACGCAGTGCCTGCATCTCCACATCCACCCCCACGACCCTGTTGGCGGGCGCCAGCTCTGCTAACATCGCCCCGGTGCCGCAGCCCGCATCCAGCACCCAGCCTGAAACGGAACCCACCATCCCCTCGATGAGCGTTTTGACCAGAAGGCGACGCCCCACGAACCACCAGTAGTCGCCCTCGCAGGCGTACATGCGGGCATACTCTTCAGCTTGCATCACTCGCCCAGCGCTCCGCAGAAAGCACCGTGTTTTGCAACAGCATCGCCACCGTCATCGGACCCACGCCGCCTGGCACAGGGGTAATCGCAGAAGCCACCTTCGCCGCCGATTCGAAATGCACATCGCCCACATCGCCCGTGCGCCCCTCCACACGGTTGTAGCCCGCGTCAATCACGACCGCGCCCGGCTTAATCATCTCGCCCGTGATGTATTCGGGCTTACCCAGCGCGGCGACCAGAATATCCGCCTGACGGGTGTAATGTTCCAGCGGGCGCGTGCGGGAATGGCATATCGTCACGGTCGCGTTGCGGTTCAGCAACATCAGTGCCATCGGCTTACCCAGAATCACGCTCCGCCCCACCACCACCGCATGTTTGCCCTCAATAGGGATCCCGTAGGCGTCCAGCAGGGTGATAATCCCCAGCGGGGTGCATGCGCCGAACGCTTCCTCGCCTGTCAACAGGGCGCCCAGCGAGCGGGGCGTGATGCCGTCCACATCCTTTCGGGGGTCCAGACGCCGCAGTAGCGCCGACTCGTCCAGTGGGGCAGGCACAGGGTGCTGAATCAGCACGCCATGCACCTCCGGGTCGGCGTTCCACGCATCAATCTGCGCTTCCAGCTCCTGCTGGGAAACCGTTGCCGGGTAGTGGCGCACGAGGGAGCGGATTCCCACCGACTCGCAGGCGCGCGCTTTTGTGCGCACATAGGTGTGCGAAGCGGGGTCGTCGCCCACCAGCATCACCGCAAGGCATGGGGTGATTCCCCGGGTTTGCAGCTGCGCAACGCGCTCTTTGAGCGACTCGCGAATCTGCTGTGCCAGCGCTTTCCCGTTCAGCAAGAGCGCGTCGGTGTTCGGTGCATACTCGCGCGGGAGTGGCTCTCTCATCGGGCAGGATTATACCCGCGAAAGGGAAATGCCCGAAATCTGGACAATTTTGCCCCAAAATCCCCCCTTTTTGGCAACCAAACTGGCAGGAATTTTGCAGGAGGCTGCAAAACAGGTAGAATTAACGAGCGCATAGCAGGAGTTTTTCGCAGAGCGACCTGTTTTGGGTAATGGGGAGAGTGCCGCGACGCCGCCAATCGCTCGAAGGAGCTTCACGAGCCATCACAGACAGGGAGGGCACATGGCGGAACGACGCTGGAGCACAAGTCAGGTGGAGCAGGTTCTGCGCGAGCTGCGCGGCGTATGCGGTGCGCGGGTCGTTGCGGACGAAACGGGGCTGATTCAGGAAGTGCATCTGCTGGTGGAAGGGGATCGGAACCCCAAGCAGGTGGTGCGCGATGTAGAATCGGCTCTGATGGCACACTTTGGCATCCATATTGACCACCGCAAGGTGAGCGTTGCCCAGAAGAGTGGGGCATCGCGTGCGGCAGGAGCGCCCCGTCTGCGCTGGGTCGATGTGCAGATTTCCCACGAAGGGACTCGCGCCGTCGTTTCTGCCTATCTGGAACGCAACGGACAGATCTATCGGGGTACGGCATCGGGCGTGCGTGCCAGCACGCAGCTCCCCCGATTGGTGGCGCTGGCGACCCTGCGCGCGGTGGAAGCCGCGCACGGGCTGCAGGAGCGCTTCGGACTGGAAGAGATTGCCACCAACTGGACGCTGGGCGGCTATCCACTGGTGGCAGTGCTGGTGAGCGCGGTGCGCGACCAGGGCGAAGATTTGCTACTGGGGAGCGCTCTGGTGCGCAACGACCTGTATCGGGCTGTTGGGCTGGCGACGCTCGACGCGGTCAATCGGCGCGTGCAGGCGTTCCCCAGCGACTATGAACCCTCCAACGAGGCAGTCGCCCTCGTGGAGGGGCTGACGCCAAACAATGCGTAAAACGATTTGTCCGGGAGCCACTCCCCGCAGGGGGCTCCTGACTGGGCATGGTGAGCGCGGAGCGGAGCGAGCAACCGAGCGGCTGATCACTCTAATCTTAGGAGGGACAGCAGATGAAACGGTGGCTCATTCTGATGGCAACACTGGTGGCAATTATGTCGGTTGCCAACGCGAAGCGCGTCTACTATCCACATCGATGGGATGATCCCCTCGAGGAGCATCATGTAGTGGCTCCGATGCCGTAATCGGCATTCGGGTAGCGGGAGGTGCGCTCACCCTGCCCTTACCAAGAACATGCGGAAGCGGAGATTCTGGTACTGGATCGGATTAACCTCGCTGCCAGCGGGCGTGATTCTGCTCGCGGCAAGTGATTCGTTGTCGCGCGTCCCCGAAATCGAAACCCTCTTCTGGTTGATGCTGGTCGCGCTGGTCGCCGAACTGTTCCTCGTGCGCTATCCCATGCGCTACGGCTACACCGACCACGGCATCTGGATGAGCGTCAGCACCCCGATTGTGATTGCGACCCTCGTCCTGTATGGCTGGGAAGCGGGAGTCTGGATGGATGCCGTGATTACGCTGGTGGCGGGGCTTGCCAACACGCTGTTTCGTTCCACCTATCCCCGCTGGGCGTTTCTGAATACGGTACAGAGCGTGCTGAGCGCCTTCTGTGCAGGGATGGTGGTGACGGGGGTAGATTGGCTGATAGCGCGGGAATCGGCATGGCATTTTGTGCTGGCAACTGGCGGCGCACTAATGACTTATCATCTGGTTAACAGCCTGCTCATCTCAACAAATATTGCTCTGTTTGAGGGGGTGCAGTGGGGCTGGGCGATTCGACAGAATCTGAGTGCGTTTCCGCAAGAGGCGACGGTGATGCTTTTGTTTTCGCTGATTGTGGGGCTGCTGGTCAAGACTTTCGGGGTGAGCGGGCTGGTGATGGCGCTGGCGCCCTACTTGACCTTGCGTCAGGCATTCATGCTCTGGACACGCCAGCATGACCTCTATCATCAGACGATTCGCAGTCTGGGTTTTCTGGTTCAGAAGGCGCATCCCTACACGGGCGGACATCTCCAGCGTGTGGCGCAGTGGGCACGCAGGGTAGCGCAACAGCTGGGCTTACCCCCGGAGCGATGCGAGCTGGTATATGAGGCGGCGCTCCTGCACGACCTCGGCAAAACGGTGCTGGACGAACGCATTCTGAACAAGCCGGGCAGACTCACCTCCAGCGAGTGGAAGCAGATTAAGCGCCATCCCCAGCTGGGCGCCGAAATTCTCGGTGGCACGCCCTTCCTCGCGCCTGTGGTGCCCTGGATCGCCTATCATCACGAGCGCCCCGACGGCAAGGGGTATCCCTATGGGCTGAAGGGCGACCAGATTCCGCTGGAGGCGCGGATTATTGCAGTGGTGGACGCTTTCGATGCGATGATAGGGGGTGAGACGCCCAGCCAGCAGCGCTCCTATCGCAAAGCTCTTTCAATTGAGGAGGCGTTGCAGGAGCTGAAGCGCGGTGCAGGCAGCCAGTTTGATCCCACTGTTGTAGGCATCTTTGAGTCAGTTGTCAGGGAGTGGCAACGGTATCAACAAATCGCGCGAGGGGGGGCAGCGCGATGAGCAGTGCATGGCTGACCCTCACGATTGTGGCACTCTGCATGGGGGCGCTGGGCTACTACGCCTTTGTGGTGTTGCCGAATCAGCTCCATCGCTGGCGCTGTCAGAGCCTGCGCGCTTTTGCGCGTGCCGTGGAGCTGCGCACGCAGGGGCGGTTCGGCAGCGCCGATCTGCTGGCACCGCTGGTCAACGAGGTGGCGCTCCGCATGGGATTGCCCCTGCAGGAACGACGCCGCCTGGAGCTGGCAGTCTACCTGCGCGACATCGGCATGGTGGGTATCCCTTATGCCGTTCTCAATAAGCCAACACCCCTGACCCCGATTGAGCAGCTCACGCTGGATCGGCATGCCGAGTTGAGCGCCTCGATAGCGGAGCAGATTCCGGGTTTGTGGCAGGTTGCGCCGCTGGTGCGCTTGCACCATGTGGTGTATGCCGAGCAGCCTGAGGCGCCGCTCGCGGCGCACATCCTGTCGGCGCTGGATAACCTGCTGGTTTGTGTGCAGCGGGGCTACACGCCGGAGCAGTGGTGCGACGAAGCGGGCGCGCGCTATCACCCACAGGTCGTCGCGACGGTTCGTGCCGTATGTCGCGAGCGCCCGCTTGCTGAATCGCTACCCCTGCACCGTTCCGCTGCGCTCTGGCTGTAGGTGCAGGCGCTGGAAAATCTGGCGTGCCTCCTCATACAGCTCCGGCGGCACCAGCTTGAGGCGATTGACCGCCTCCGCCAGCGGCACGGGCACAATCTCCTGTCCCCGCAGGGCGGTCAACACCCCGAAAGTGCGCTCGCTGACCAGCTCCGCGGCTTTCAGCCCCATGCGGGTCGCCAGCATGCGGTCAAACGGGGTCGGTGGTCCGCCGCGCTGGATGTGCCCGATCACCGCGTCGCGCGTTTCCAAGCCCGTTTTCTCCTCGATATAGCGTGCCACGCGCGCGCCGACCCCCCGCTCCCGCAGAATCGGATGCCCGAACTCATCCAGCGGGAGGTTCTGAGGGTCCTCAAAGGGCAAAATCACGCCCTCCGAAACGACCACCAGCGCGTAGCGTTTGCCCTGGCGATAGAGGCGCAGCAGGTAATCGCACATCGTGTCCAGATCGGGGGGCACTTCGGGGATAAGAATCCAGTCGGCGCCGCCGCCAATCCCGGCATAGAGGGCGACCCAGCCTGCATGGCGCCCCATTACCTCCAGCACAATCACGCGCGCGTGCGACTTGGCGGTATCGCGCAAACGGTCCATCGCGTCCACCGCCACGGTTACCGCGCTATCGAAGCCGAAGGTGAAGTCGGTGCCGCCCAGATCGTTATCCATCGTTTTGGGCACGCCGACAACGGGGATTCCATGTCCCTCATAAAGCCGATACGCCACGCCGAGGGTGTCCTCTCCACCGATGGCGATGAGCGCATCGAGTGCCAGCGCTTCGTAGTTCTCCAGAAGCCGCTTCAGTTCCGATTCGCTTTTAAAAGGATTCGTGCGCGAAGTGCCCAGAATCGTGCCGCCTTCGCGAATAATCTCATCCACACGCTCTTCAGTGAGCGGGACGGTGTTGCCCTCAATCAGCCCCTTCCAGCCTTGCAGGATGCCGATTGGGGTGTGCCCGTCTCGAATCAGGCGCAGCGTCGCGCCCCGAATCGCGGGATTCAGTCCGGGGCAATCGCCCCCACCCGTCAGAATTCCAACACGCATGTTCACACCTCCAGTAAGAATTTACGCGGTATAGCCGTTCCCTTGCGATCGGGGCTACGCATACTATTATATCCGATTCCGCTTGCGAACGGGGGCGTGGCTGCTGGCAGGGCGTGTGCGCATCTGCGCCCAGGTGCGCAGCTCGTCGATTTCTTCGCGCATCATCACGGAGAGCGGCACGACGCTCTTGATTTCGTGCATGAGGTCTTCCTGAGTCAGGTCGCGTCCGGCGTCAAACGCCGTGAAGAGCGCGCCGATGACTACCTGCTCGATTTCGGCGCCCGAGAAGCCCTCGGTGGCGCGTGCGAGCGCTTTCAGGTCAAACTGTTCGGGATTGCGCTGGCGCTTGCGCAGATGAATCGCGAAAATCTGTTCCCGCTCCGTGGCGTTGGGCAGGTCAATAAAGAAAATCTCATCGAAGCGCCCTTTGCGCAACAGCTCAGGGGGCAATAGCGACACATCGTTCGCCGTCGCCACCACAAACACCGGTTTGCGCTTTTCCTGCATCCATGTGAGGAAGGTCGCAAACACGCGCGCGGTTGTGCCCGAATCGGACATGCCCGAACTCTGTACGCCCGAAAAGCCCTTCTCCAGCTCGTCAATCCACAGGATGCATGGAGCAATCGCTTCGGCGGTACGAATGGCAAGCCGCATGTTCGCTTCGGATGCGCCGACGAGGCTGCCAAACACGCGCCCCACATCGAGCCGCAACATCGGCAGGTTCCACAGGCTGGCAATCGCTTTGGCACTGAGGCTCTTGCCCGTGCCCTGAACCCCCAGCAACAACACCCCTTTGGGCGCGGGCAAGCCGAACTCGCGTGCCGGCTGAGTAAACGCGCTTCGGCGCTTCCGGAGCCACTCTTTCAGCAGGTCTAACCCACCCACATCTGCCATCGTCTCGCTGGGTGTGTAATATTCCAGCACGCCCGACTTGCGCACAATCTGCTGCTTCTCGCTGAGAATCGCCGCCACCGTGAGCTTCCGATGCTCCACAAACGAGCGGGCGCACACATTCTCAATCTCGTCCATCGTCAGCCCCTGCGCCGCCTGCACCAGCTCGTCAAACTCCTGTGCCGATACTTCTGCCTGAACCCCTGGCTTGTCGCGCACCTGAAGCAGAATCTCGCGCAGGCGCTGGGCAATTTCCTCGCGCGTGGGCAGCGGCATCTCTATCACAGTCATCTCCTTCTCCAGCTCCGGGGGCAGTTTGAGAAGGGGCGAGAGGAGGATCAGCGTGCGCCCCGAACTGTGCAGGCGCGGCGCTAAATCACGCAACAGACGTACCGTGCGTACATCTCCCAGAAACGGGTGAAAATCTTTCAGCACATAGAGCGCGTCCTGCTCATGGCGAAACAGCCCCACCAGCGCCTCGATCTCCGGCGCCAGCTTCGTGCGGGAGGGTTCTTCCTGACTGCTTGCTGCCAGAGGGGGTTCGTAACCGCGCGTGAGGCTCCAGACATAGATTCGCTTGGAAAGGCGATGCGCCAGCCCCCGTAGAATCTCTTCTGCGCGACGCTCCTCGTAACTCACCACATAAAGGAGTGGGTAGCGTGCGCGAATCAGCACCTCCAGTTCATGCTCGAAGGTCGGCTCCACGCTCCGTAGGATACCCAATCAGTTGCGGCTCACATACTCCTGCCAGTGCGAAGGGTCAAACTGGCGCAGCTCGCCCCCCATCGCCGCCGACTGGATGAGCTCGTAGATAAGACGCAGGCGCTCCCCGGTATCCTGCAGTTCCAGCAGGTACTGGCGGAACTCCAGGCTCCCCTGAAGCGTGCCTGCCAGCACAAACGAGAGCGAAACGGGGTCGTCGGGCAGGCGCAGGTCATTAACCTGCACCCCCATCGGCTCCAGCACCCCCCGCAAAAACTCCAGAAACAGACTCCGTAGCGATTCGGTGAGCGCCGTCAAGTTTTCCTGATTCTGGGCAGGGTAGTCGCGCCACACCGTGACCTCTGCCTTCAGATAAGGCGCCTCTCCCCGAATCAGGTTCTGGATTCGGAACCGCTCTTCGCCCATCGCCAGCAGCTGGAACCGCCCATCGCTGAGCCGTTTGAGGCGTCCAATCCGCGCGAGAGTACCTACCTCATAGATTTCTGGCTCCGCATCGCCCACCTCGCGCCCCGACCGAATCAACACCACGCCGAACGGCGAGTCGTTCTCAAGGCAATACAGCACCAGTTCCCGGTAGCGCGGCTCGAACACATGGAGCGGGATGGCGGTGTAAGGAAACAACACCGTCTCCAGCGGGAACAGCGGTATCACCATGCTCTGCTCGTTCACAGAAACCACCTGCCCATAGGATACCTGAAAATGCGTCCTTGCAGCGGCGTTTGAAAGTTATGTTTTGCCCGGAGTGCCCGGACAACAGAGCCAGCCTGTTTCGGCTGAAATAGCCAGTGGAGGCGAGCCTTATGCGCCTCCTCTCCCACCAGAGCAGGAAAACCTCTGGGTGTGCCGAATTGCACAGGCGCGATGATTCATCTCAAAGAGGTCAGCGTGGAGTATGAGACGGGCGAGATACCCGCTCTGCATCGGGTGAATCTGGTGGTGGAGCGGGGTGAGTTTGTGTTCCTTGTGGGCACGACGGGGGCAGGCAAGTCCACGCTCCTCAAGTTGCTGTACGGCGCGGTTCGCCCGACAGCAGGGCAGGTATGGGTGCTGGGGATGCCTGTGCATGCGCTGCGCGAGCGTGAGATTCCCTTCCTGCGCCGTCAGATGGGGATCGTGCCGCAGGATTATCCTCTGCTCCCGCGCAAAACGGTGTGGGAGAATGTCGCCTACGGTCTGCGGGCGATTGGCTTCAGCGATCGGGCGGTGCGGGAGCGCGTGGCGCAGGTGCTGGCGCAGGTCGGCATGAGTACCCAGGCGCGCCAGTTTCCCCACCAGCTTTCAGGCGGCGAGGCGCAGCGCGTCGCGATTGCACGCGCGATTGCGAACCGCCCCCCGCTTTTGCTGGCAGATGAGCCAACCGCAAACTTAGACCCCGACACCTCATGGGAAATTATCGAGCTGCTGTTGCACATCAACCTGCGAGGCACGACGGTGATCGTCTCGACTCATAACCGCGAGATTGTGGATCGCGCGAATCAGCGGGTGGTCGCGCTGGATCGGGGACGCATCATCAGCGATGTACCCAAAGGTGGGTATCCTATCGAACTGGATCGGTTGTATCCGCCTATCACGCTACTATGAGAGACCGTATCGCGTTTTTGCTGAGCGAGACCTGGGCGAGTTTGCGGCGCAACACGATGCTCCAGATTGCCGCCGTCAGCACGGCGTGTATTGCGCTGGTGTTGCTCGGCGCGGTGGGCATGGCGCTCTATAAGCTGGACGCGACGGCGCACACCCTGCCCAGCCAGTTCGAGGTGGAAATCTTTCTCAAGGTCTCTGTGCCGCGCGCGCAGAGCCTTGAGATGAAGAAGATGCTGGAGGCGATGCCCGAGGTGGCGCGTGTCAAACTCGTGCCTCGCGAGCAAGGCTGGGAGGAGCTCAAGAAGAATCTCAAAGACGATGTGAACCTTGCCGATTTACCGAACCCGCTGCCCGACAAGTTGATTGTGGCGGCGCATCAGCCGGAGCAGTTGCCCCTGATTGCCGAGCGCGTGCGTAAGGACCCCCGCGTGGACGAGGTGCTGGACCATCGCAACACGCTGGAGGAAGTGCTTTCGGTGGCGCGGCTGGTGCGATGGGTGGGGATTGGGGCAGGCGGCTTGCTGCTGTTTTCGGCGCTGGTGTTGATTTACAACGCCGTGCGCCTGACAATTTATTCGCGCCAGCGCGAGGTGGGGGTAATGGCGCTGGTGGGCGCGACGCTGACGACGATTCGGGCGCCGTTCGTGCTGGAGGGGATGATTCAGGGCGGTCTGGGTGGGCTGGTGGCGGCGGGGCTGGTGCTGGCAGGCGCGGGCGTACTTTCCGATATGATGGTTCGGCTCTGGCCGTTTTTGAAGGACCTGCCCCCTGGCTTACCGCCTGTTTTTGTGCTGGTGGGTTTGCCGCTGCTGGGGAGCCTGCTGGGCGGGCTGTGTGCGTGGTGGGCGGCGCGGCGCTTCGTGCGTATCTGGGGCGAGGTTTAAGTGTTCCGACGAGCGCGGTGGGTTGGGCTGGGACTTCTGGTGGCTCTGGGGGCGAGCCTCTGGCTGGTGCTGGGGATTGGCGCGGTGCCCCTTTCGCCTGTAGAGGTGTGGAAGACGCTGATTCATCCCAACGCAAGCGCGGATTCTACGGCGCATGTGATTCTCTGGGAGTTGCGCTTGCCGCGGGTGCTGCTGGCGGCGTGCGTGGGGGGGATGCTGGGGATGGTGGGCTGCGCGTTTCAGGGCTTGTTGCGCAATCCGCTGGCAGACCCCTATATTGTGGGGGTTTCGTCGGGCGCGGCGGTGGGCGCGGCGGCGGGCGTGCTGCTGGGCTGGCACACGCAGGGGTTCACCCTCGGCATCACGGGGCTGGCGTTTGCGTGCGGGCTGGTGGTGCTGATGGCGATTATGGCGCTGAGCCGCCAGAACGGCGCGCTCCGCATCCCCACCTTCCTGTTGATGGGCGTGGCGGTCAGCGCGAGTTTGTGGGGAGTCGTCACGCTCCTGCTGGTGCTGGCAGGGGAAGACCTCAGCAGGGCGCTCTACTGGCTGTTTGGGGGCTTGCTGAACGCCGACTGGCAGCGACTGGAATGGGTCGCCGTGCCTGCCGTTGTGGGGGGCGCGGTGTTGATGGCGCAGGCGCGGGCGCTCAATCTTTACACCGCTGGAGAAGAGACTGCCCTGCATTTAGGCGTATCGGTAGAGCGCTTGAAGTGGAGCGTGTTGACCGCTGGCTCGCTGATGGTGGCGGCGACGGTCGCGGTGGCGGGGATTATCGGCTTTGTGGGCTGGATGGCGCCCCACCTGCTCCGTCGGGGGGTGGGGGGCGACCATCGGGTGCTGATGCCGCTCTCCGCGCTGGGGGGCGCCCTGATGCTGGTGTGGGCAGACACGCTCGCCCGCACGCTGGCGCGACCTGTGGAACTGCCTGTGGGGGTCATCACGGCGCTGGTGGGCACGCCCCTCTTTGTGTGGGTGATGCGCGCGCAGGCGCGGTGAATCCGCCTCTGGGGCGCTTTGTTGGCAGCTAACCCCCACCGTCGCGTGCGCGGGGTTCAAACCAGTGCGGCGCGCTTGCCGTTAGGCAGTCCCAGCGCGGTTTTGACGGGTCCGATGTTCGCCAGAAACTGGGCGACCTGCGCTTCAAACTGGTGGTCAGAATGTTTCATATATCTCGTCGCATCGCTGTTTGCTTCCATCCTGCAGGTTCGTCCCGGACGCCCCCGTTCCTGCAGGCAGTGTAGCGTTCGACGCAGGGAATATCCCCAGCGACACTGGAAACATCCCCAGCAATATTGGGTACATCCCCGATGGCATCGGGAATATCCATGACGGGGCGGTGGCAATTGATGAGGGTGAAAATTGCCCCGATTATGCCTTTGACTGCTGAGGGTGTTCGAAAGAATCCTCTTATGTGACCGACGGCTGAAGCCGTTCCTATGAAACGAAGCCGACCTGCGTCGGCTGAAGTAGCACGCGCATCCTGCGCGTGGACAGGGGCAGGATGCCCCTGCTACGGGAGCCAGCGCAGGCTGGCTTTGTTTCTTGGGAACGGGTTCACCCGTCCTGTTCAGTGGCGATTTTTCGAACACCTTCGTGCCCACTTGCCATTCGGCGAAAAATGTAGTATAATCACGGTAGCCCCTGCGCGGGGCAAGCGAAGGGGGTAGAGCGATGAGGAGGCGGTACACACTCAAGCGGACCTACGCGCTGATGAGCGCGGTTGGGTTGTCGGTTGTGGCGACCGCCGCAGGCTGGGCGCAGAGTTTGACCTGGTTAGGCGTGCTCCCTGGCTATGTTGGGAGCCGGGCTTTTGGCGTTTCGGCGGATGGCGCGGTGGTGGTGGGCGAGGCACACAACGCCAGCCTGCAGTTTCGCGCCTTTCGCTGGACGCCAGCGGGCGGGATGCAAGACCTCGGCGCGCTCGGCGGCGATTATAGCGCGGCTTCTGGCGTTTCGGCGGACGGCGCGGTGGTGGTGGGCTATGCATACAACGCCAGCGGTCAGTGGCGCGCCTTTCGCTGGACGGCGGCGACCGGCATGCAAGACCTCGGCACGCTCGGCGGCAGTCATAGCGTGGCTTTTGGCGTTTCGGCGGACGGCGTGGTGGTGGGCGATGCACGCAACGCCAGCGGTCAGGATCGCGCCTTTCGCTGGACGGCGGCGACCGGGACGATGGTAGACCTCGGCACGCTCGGCGGCAATCAGAGCTTGGCTAATGGCGTTTCGGCGGACGGCGCGGTGGTGGTGGGCTGGGCAAGAAACGCCAGCGGTTATGCTCGCGCCTTTCGCTGGACGGCGGCGACCGGGATGCAAGACCTCGGCACGCTCGGCGGCGATTATAGCGCGGCTTCTGGCGTTTCGGCGGATGGCGCGGTGGTGGTGGGCGAGGCACTCAACGCCAACGGGCAGTATCGCGCCTTTCGCTGGACGGCGGCAGGCGGGATGGAAGACCTGAACCTCACCTACGCCAGCCTGCTCGCGAACGGCTCGGTGCTGTATGGAGCCCGCGCCATCAGCCCCGACGGGCGCTACATCGTGGGTGGAGGCTACAACGCGGCGACGGGGCGCTACGAGGCGTTTTTGCTGGATACCTGGCGCACGGGCGACACCAACGGCGACGGGTGTGTGGACGACGCCGACCTGCTGGCGGTGCTGTTTGCGTTCGGCACGCCGGGCACAGGGTATACGCGCCCCGAGGACATCAACAAGGACGGCGTTGTGGACGATGCGGACTTGTTGACGGTGTTGTTCAACTTCGGCGGTGGGTGTTAGGGGTAGCGGCTCTCACATCCCTCTTTTGCCCCCTCTCTTCCGGGTTTGGGAGAGGGGGCGTTTTTGTAGGGGCGCACGGCGGTGCGCCCCTGCTGCCTGATGCAGGGGGGCTGGGTATAATCTTTCACAGGTGGCGCACCATGCAAATCCCGAATTGGGCAGACCGTATCGTTGTTGACCCCGACATTCATCATGAGGAACCCTGCGTGCGGGGCACGCGCGTGCCTGTCGCTGTGGTGCTGGGCAGTCTGGCGCAGGGGCTGAGTCCCGAAGCGATTCTTCGGGAATACCCCGCGCTCACACTTGAGGATATTCAGGCGTGTCTGGCGTATGCGGCAGAGGTGATCCGCTCGGGCGAGCTACTTGTGCCGCTGGGGGCGTAAGGCGATGCGGGTAAAGGTGGACAAGGATTTGCCGAGCAGCGTTGTTGAGCTCCTATGTGGCGCTTTGCCGGTCTGTGATTGAGCGTATTCGCCTTGAGGATTTGGCAGGGGCGCTTGCTGTTGCCACTGCGCGGGGGCTGCGTGTGCGACGCCCGACAGGACGGCAGGGTTGACAGCGCAGACTTGCTGATATTCTTTCCAAAGGGGTTGGGAGGCGTGGCGTTTTTGGGGCGCACAGCCGTGCGCCCCTACTGCCTACCCCTCCGTCGCAAAGACGCTTGAGAGGGCGTCTCGGTTCCCCCGCATGCGAGAGGACTGAGACAGGGGCTTTTGTGCGCCTACCCATGTTCCCCTTGCGAAGCGGGGAGAACCGCTTCACCGCCAACAGGAATTCCGCTCCCCTCGCGAAACAACTCGCCTGATGCGTTCAGCGCGAGTGCTGTGTGTGCCCAACTTTTCGGAGGGACGTAACCCAGAGACGATTCAGGCGATTGCGGACGCAGTGCGCGAGGCAGGCGTCCTCATCCATCACCTCTCGTGGGATTACGACCATCATCGGATGGTGCTGGCGTTTTCAGGCACGCCCGCGCAGGTGAAACGCGCAGTGCTTCGGGCAGGCGCGGAAGCAATAGCGCGGATTGACCTGCGCGTGCATCAGGGGGTCCACCCGCGAATCGGCGCGGTGGATGTGGTGCCCTTTGTGCCCCTTTCGGGGCTGACTCTGGAGCAGGCAGTTGCGTTTTCCCATCAGGTAGCGCGGGCGTTTGCGCGGCGATTGGGCGTCCCTGTGTATATGTACGAATATTCCGCAGGCGAGGGGCGTATCCGCGATTTGCCTACTCTGCGCAGGGGGCAGTTCGAGGGGTGGGTGGGGCGCCCGCTGGAAGGCGTCCGCCGCCCCGACTACGGACCCGCGCAACTCCATCCCACTGCTGGCGCGACCGTCATGGGCGTGCGCGACCCGCTGATTGCGTTCAATGTGAACCTCGCAACGCAAGATGTGAACCTCGCGAAAGCGATTGCCCGACGAATCCGCGAGGAACGCGACCACAACCCCGACCTGTTCGGCGTACGGGCGCTGGGGCTGTGGCTCCCCACGCGCCAGCTGGTGCAGGTCTCGCTCAATCTCACACGCACTGCCCGAACACTTGCTCCCGGCGAAACGGGCACAAGCCTCGTGCGCGTGCTACGCTATGTGCAGGCACAGGCAGAATCGCTGGGAACACAAATTCACAGCACCGAGCTGATTGGCGTGATTCTGGCAGAAGACGCAATACAGGCGCTTCGGGACGCCCTGCAAAACGCCGACCTGCAAGTAGCGCAGCTGGTGGCTTCAGGTATCCTGTAAAGGAAGACGATGTACGACCTCATTATCGTCGGGGCAGGACCGATCGGCATCTGCGCAGGAATCGAGGCGCGGCGGGCGGGCTTGAACTATCTGATTCTGGAACAGGGCACGCTCTGCCAGTCGCTGGTGGAGTACCCGATTGGCATGCGCTTCTTTTCGCCTGCGGACGAGCTGGCGATTGGGGGCTACCCGTTCCCCACGCCCCATGATGAGAAACCCACGCGCGAGATGGCGCTGAACTACTACCGCAAGGTGGCGTCCACCGAGAATCTCACGGTTCACACCTACGAGCGCGTGGAGCGGATTGAGCCTGCCGAAGGTGGGTTTGCAGTCCATACGGTTTGCCTGCCCCACGAGTCGCCGCGAAAACAGTACGCCACGCGCACGGTATTGCTGGCGACGGGCATCTGGGGTCAGCCCCGACGCCTGCAGGTGCCGGGCGCCGACCTGCCCCATGTGCTGGCACGCTACGACGAGCCAATTCGCTTCTGGCGCAAGCGCGTGTTGATTGTGGGCACGGGCAACTCGGCGGGCGAGGCAGCAATCCGACTCGCTGATGCCGACGCCTATGTCTGGCTGGCGATGGAAACCGACACGCTGGAGGCGGCGCGATTTCGCCCCTTTATCCTGCGTGAGGTGCAGATTCGGGTGGACGAGAAGCGCATCACGCCCCTGCCAGGCGCCGTGATTCAAGAGATTGAGCCGACCTGCGTTCATCTCACATGGGCGGAAGGCGAGCTCAGCCTGCCTGTGGACTTCGTGCTGACGCTGATTGGGCTGGAACCCGACACACGCCTGCTAACCCCGCTGGGCGTGCCGTTAGACGAGGCGAGCAAGCCCCTGCATGACCCCGAAACTTACGAAACGCCCGTGCCGGGCATTTTTGTGGCGGGGGCGCTCAGTCGGGACGGATTCGTCTATGTAGCGCGGGAGCGTGTCGGGCAGGCGATTCAAGCCATCGCGGCCCGGGTGCGCGAGTCTCAGTAGACCACCAGTTCGCTCAGTGTGCGCTCAAAATCGGGGAAGCTGGTCTGCACGCACTCCACCGACTCGATACGGGTTTCGCCTTCGGCAATCAGCCCTGCAATCGCGAGCGCCATCGCGATACGATGGTCGCCGTGGCTCTGCACATGCGCGCCGTGCAGGGGCGTGGGACCCTCAATCCGCAAGCCGTCGGGCAGGCACTCAATTCGGGCGCCCATCTTGCGCAACTCTTCGGTGATGGTGGCGAGGCGGTCGGACTCTTTGACCCGCAGCTCGCTGGCATCGCAGATTTCGGTGATGCCATACGCCTGCGTTGCCAGCACCGCCAGAATGGGGATTTCGTCAATCAGTCGGGGGATGAGGTCGCCGCCGATGCGCATCGCTTGCAGGGGCTGTGGTTGTACACGCAGAGTCGCCACAGGCTCCCCTGCCGACTCGCCCACCTGCTCCCAGCGGAGATGCACTCCCGCCCCTGCGAGTGCCTCCAGCATGCCTGTTCGAGTGGGGTTTACGCCCACGCCCTCAATAATGAGGTCGGATTGAGGCAACATCAGGGCGGCGGCAATCCAGAACGCGGCGGACGAGAAATCGCCCGGCACGCTCAGCGCCACCCCTGTGAGCGTTTGCCCCCCTCGCAGCCGCACGCGGTGGAGGTTGTGATGGTTCCCGATTGCCGACTCAATCGTGGCTCCGAAGGCGGCGAGCATGCGCTCCGTGTGGTCGCGCGAGAGGGTTGGCTCAATCACCTCCGTGACTCCGCAGGCGCGCAGCCCTGCCAGCAACACACACGATTTGACCTGCGCACTGGCAACCGGCGTTTGATAGGTAATCGCCCGCAAATCGCCCCCACGAATTGCCAGTGGCAGGCGCGAACTGTTCTGCCTGCCGTCAATATGGGCGCCCATGCGCTGGAGGGGTTCCACCACACGGCGCATTGGGCGGCGGCGAAGCGACTCGTCGCCTGTCAGCACCGAAAAAATCGGCGCGGACGCCAGCACACCTGCCATCAACCGCGCCGTCGTGCCCGAATTGCCTGCATCCAGCACATCGTTCGGCTCCTGAAAATCGCGCCCGCCAAGCCCCTCCACCACCCACACCCCTTCTGCCGTGCGCTCTACGGTCGCCCCCAGCTGGCGCGCGATGGCGACTGTGCGCAGGCAGTCGTCCGATTCCAGAAAGCCCCGAATCTCGGTGCGCCCCTGCGCCAGCATGCCCAGAATCACCGCGCGATGGGAGATGGATTTATCGCCTGGGGGTGTCCAGCGTCCCCGTACCGCGCGCGCCCGCCGAATGACCCAATCCGCCATCGTGATTCCCGATTCCCACTCAAGCACTCAATTCCTGCATGTCCCGCGCCTCAAACCACATTGCAGGCGCGTTTCAGAAACAATGCAGGAAATCCTCGCGCACTCCGGTGGGGCGAACCTGCTCTGTTGCAAAGATGCCCCTTTGAATGCAGAATTACCCTCCTCTGCAAACACGCAGAATCTCCCCGGCACTTCTCTCAGCAGCTTTCTGATTGTCCATCGACTCATCCACCAGCGCGATTCCCAACACGACGGTTAGCCCCGCCAACAGCGCCGTGAGCCATCGCCAGAACCACGAGTGATAGCAATTCCTGTACACCCCCGCCACCATGTAAAGCAGGAACTGCTGGAAGTAGTAAACAATGAAGTAGGCAATCACGAAGTAGAAGATTCGCAGCAGCCAGCCCAGCTCTTCAAACGGCTCTATCTTCATCAGGCTGCCCACGAACCCTACCCGAATCATTCCTTCCACATGCGCGAGGGTTCCGTTTTCCTCCTCAGGCGCTGGCTCTTCCTCCTGCAGGGCGTGGGTCTCATTTTCCTGCATAGCGGTAATTATACTGCAGTCGGGGCGGGTATACTATACACATCATGGGCACGCGGTATTACTATATCACGACGCCGATTTACTATGTCAACAGTGTGCCGCATATCGGCACCGCCCTCACGACGATCGTGGCGGACGCCTGCGCCCGGTATCGCAAACAGCGCGGGCAGGCGGTTTACTTTTTGACCGGCACGGACGAAAACGCGCCCAAAGTGCATCAGGTCGCCCAGCAGCAGGGCAAGCCGACCCAGCAGTTTGTGGACGAGATGGCGGAGGTTTTCGCCCGCACCTGGCAGGCGTTGCATATTGAGTACGATGTGTTCATCCGCACGACGGAGGCGCGCCACCGCAAAGTGGTGTCGGAGGTGTTCCGGCGCCTGCGGGCGCAGGGCGATATTTACGAAGGGCGCTATGCGGGCTGGTACTGTATTTCGTGTGAGACCTTTTTCGCTGAGAGCAAGGTGGGCGCGGAGCGCACCTGCCCCGACTGCGGTAAGCCGCTGGAGTGGCGCGACGAGCCATGCTATTTCTTCCGCCTGTCGCGCTACACCGAACCCCTGCGGGAGTATATTCTGAGCCACCCGAACTTCATTCTGCCCGAAGTGCGACGCAACGAGACGCTTGGCTTTATGGCGGAAGGGCTGCAGGATGTCGCCGTCTCGCGCTCTGGCACGGAGTGGGGCATCCCCGTGCCCGATGACCCCCACGGCGCGGTGATTTATGTGTGGTTTGACGCCCTGCTGAACTATCTGACCGCCACCGACTGGTTGGAGCGCGGCGACGCCTATCTGGAGATATGGCCTCCAAACCTGCAGCTGATGGGCAAGGATATCCTGCCCCGGTTCCACGCGACCATCTGGCCCGCGATGCTGATGGCGCTGGGGCTGCCCCTGCCCGAAACGCTCTACGGGCACGGCTGGTGGATTGTGAATAAGCAGAAGATGTCCAAGTCGCTGGGGAATGTGTATCAGCCGCTGGAGGTGGCGCAGGAGCTGAGTCAGGCGTCGGGCTGCGCGCTCCCCTACGCCATAGACGCCTTCCGCTACTTTATGCTCCGCGAAATGCCCACCGACTCCGACGCCGAGTTCAGTCTGGAGGGGTTTGAGACGCGCTATAACGGCGACCTGGCGAACGATCTGGGCAATCTGGTGCATCGCACGCTGTCGATGTGGCATCGCTATTTTGAGGGGCGCCTGCCCGATGGCGTGCATGTGGACGAGGGGCTGGCGGCGCTGTTCCAGCAGCAGGTGGCGCGTGTGGCGGAAGCGTATGAGGCGGTGGACTTCCCACAGGGCTTGCGCGAGGCGTGGGAGATTATCGCCGCCATCAATCGGTATTACGACGAGCAGGCGCCCTGGTCGCTGGCGAAGGCGGGCAACATGGAGCGCGCGGCGCAGGTGCTTTACGGCGGACTGGAGGCGGTGCGCCTCATGAGCGCGCTGATTGCCCCCGCGATGCCCAAAGTCGCGGAGGAGATCGCCCGCCAGCTGAACCTGCCTGGGGTACCTCAGTGGGACGCGACAAGCCAGATTGGCGCTCTCCCTGCCGGGCACACCCTGCAACCCCCACAACCCATCTTCCCGCGATTGGGGAAGAAGGGGGGGTAGAGATTCTTCGCTTATTCACCTTGCCACAAAGGGGGCACACGCGGGGACACCCCCAGACAGGGGCATACCCCCCTTGCAGGAAGATTCGCCTCCCCGAGCAATTAGAGAGATGGTGAGATTCCAATGCGAACCTGTTTGATTGCAGGCAACTGGAAAATGCATTTGACTCCTGCCGAAGGGGGCGCGCTGGCAAACACCCTGCGCCAGCGAATCGGCATGCGCACGGATATTGAGATTGTGCTGTGCCCCCCCTTTGTGGCGTTGCCTGCAGTGGCGGACGCCCTGCGCGGGAGCGAGATGAAACTCGGCGCCCAGAATGTGTTCTGGGCAGATTCGGGTGCCTACACGGGGCAAATTTCGCCGCCGATGCTGGTGGCAGTGGGCTGCGAGTATGTGATTCTGGGGCACTCCGAAACGCGCGGACGCTTCGGCACGCCCGACCCCACCTTCACCGACGCGATTCTGCGCTATTTTGGGGAAAACGAAGCCACGCTCAACCGCAAGATACGCGCCGTACTTCCGCACGGGCTGAAACCCATCCTGTGTGTGGGCGAAACGCTGGAGGAGCGTCAGGCGGGGCAAACCGAGAAGGTGATTGAAAGCCAGCTGCAGGGCGCGCTGGAGGGGTTGGTCGCCGATGAGCTCTATGAGCTGGTGATTGCCTACGAACCCGTGTGGGCAATCGGCACGGGTCAGGTATGCGACGCGCCTGAAGCAAACCGCATTTGCGGCTGGATTCGCCAGTGGCTGGCGCACCATTTTGAACCCGAACTCGGCGAGCATGTGCGCATTCTGTATGGGGGGAGCGTCAAGGCGTCTAATGCCCATGAGTTGCTCCATCAGCCTGAGATTGACGGCGCGCTGGTGGGCGGCGCGAGCCTGAACGCCGAAGAGTTCGAGCAGATCACCTACTGCGCCCGAACGCACTGATGGGGTATACTACCCCCGACGGAGCAGGATGATGGTGAACCCGCAGCTGATTGAGGCGTTGCAGACAAAGGCGAACCTTTTACGCATTCATTCCATTCGTTCCACCACACGCGCGGGGTCCGGGCATCCGACCACCTGCATGTCGGCAGCCGATTTAGTGGCGGCGCTCTTTTTCACGCGCCTGCGCTATGATGTGCCCAACCCCCGTAATCCCTTCAACGACCGCGTGGTGTTCTCCAAAGGACACGCCGCGCCCCTGCTGTACGCCGTGTGGGCAGAGGCAGGCGCGTTCCCTGTAGAGCATTTAGACACCCTGCGCGAGTTCACCAGCGACTTAGAAGGACACCCCACGCCCCGATTCCGCTGGTATGGCGCGGCGACAGGTTCGCTGGGGCAGGGGCTTTCCATCGCCGCGGGGATGGCGCTGGGATTGAAACGCGACGGAATCCCTGCGCGGGTCTACTGCCTGATGGGCGACGGCGAAGCCGCCGAAGGCGCCGTGTGGGAAGCCTGCGCCTTCGCCAGCCACTATCAGCTCAATAACCTGATTGCGATTGTGGATGTGAACCGACTGGGGCAGAGCCAGCCGACCATGCTTCAGCACGATATGGAAGCTTATGCCCAGCGGTTCCGCGCCTTCGGGTGGGAAGTCGCCACGATTGATGGGCACGATTTCGAGCAGATTTTGAATGCCTACGAGCGCATCGAAACGGTGCAGCGCCCCTATGCGATTCTGGCGCGTACACTCAAGGGCAAAGGCGCATCCGCTGTGGAGAACAAGGAAGGCTGGCACGGCAAACCCCTGCCCCCCGATATGGCAGAGCAGGCGATTGCCGAGTTGATGCCCACCCCCGAGCAGATCGAGCGCGCTCGCGCCCTGCGTGTGCAACCCCCGGTGTCCGCCGAGTGGAAAGAACCTGCCGCGGGCACGCCCACCCTGCCCACCTACACGCTGGGTCAGCAGGTCGCCACGCGCGAGGCATACGGCGACGCGCTGGTCGCGCTGGGCAAAGCCAACCCCACCGTGTACGCGCTGGACGGCGATGTCAAAAACTCCACCTTCTCCGAAAAGTTCCTTGCCGTCTTCCCGGAGCGGTTCGTGGAGTGCTTTATCGCTGAGCAGAACATGGTGGGCGTCGCGGTGGGGCTGACCGACTGCGGCAAAATCCCCTTCGCCTCCTCGTTCGCCTGCTTCCTGACCCGTGCGTTTGACTTTATCCGCATGGCGGCGATTGGGCGCGCGCCGATCAAACTCTGTGGCTCGCACGCAGGCGTCTCCATCGGCGAGGACGGTCCCTCGCAGATGGGGCTGGAAGATATCGCCATGATGCGCGCCATCCCCGACTCCGTCGTGCTGTACCCTGCCGATGCGGTCGCCACCGTGAAACTGGTGGAGCGCATGGCAATCTACCCCGGTATCGCCTACCTGCGCACGACGCGCCCCAAAACCCCCGTGATTTACGACAACCGCGAGGAGTTCCCGATTGGCGGCTGCAAGGTGCTGCGCCAGAGCGGGCAGGATGTCGCCACGGTGGTGGGCGCGGGCATCACCCTGCACGAGGCGCTCAAAGCCTACGAGATTCTGCGCGAGCAGGGGATTGCGATACGGGTAATAGACCTCTACTCGGTGAAGCCCCTGGATCGCGAGACGCTGATTCAGTGCGGGCAGGAAACAGGTGGATGCATCATCACCGTAGAAGACCACTACCCCGAAGGCGGGATTGGCGAAGCGGTCGCCGCGGCGGTGCAGGGGCACGGTATTCGGGTGATTTCGCTGGCGGTGCGGGAGGTTCCTCGTTCGGGCAAGCCCGAAACGCTACTGGCGGCGTATCGCATTAATGCGAACGCGATTGTGGAGACCGTGCTGGAAGCGATTCGCTGAGGGGCGAGTGTCTCACCCCCTGCACCCTGCAGAACAGCCTCATCCGCGCCGACAATTGAAGCCGATATGGCGTGGGCGCACTGGCTGACGCGAGCGTTGCGCAACTCCGACCTGATGATTGCGCTGGCAATCCTCGTCGTCGTCACGATGCTGATTGTGCCCATGCCCAAGTGGATGCTGGACACTTTTATCGTGTTCAACTTCGCCGTCTCCATCGTGATTGCGCTGATGGCGGTCAACATCACGAACCCCCTCCAGTTTTCGGTGTTCCCCGCGCTGTTGCTGGTCACCACGCTGTTTCGGCTGGCGCTGAGCATCGTCGCGACGAAGCTGATTCTGGGCACGGGCAGCGCAGGCAAGGTGATTGAGACCTTCGGGCAGTTCGTGGTCGGGGGCGACTTCGTGGTGGGCGTAGTCGCGTTCCTGATTCTGGTGGTGGTGCAGTTTGTGGTGATAACGAACGGCGCGGGGCGCGTGGCGGAGGTGGCGGCGCGCTTTACGCTGGACGCGATGCCCGGCAAACAGATGGCAATCGACGCCGACCTGAACGCAGGGCTGATAGACCAGGAAGAGGCGCGGCGGCGACGACGCATGGTGGAGCTGGAGGCGGACTTCTACGGCGCGATGGACGGCGCGAGCAAGTTCGTCAAGGGTGATGCCATCGCGGCGGTGCTGATTATTCTGATTAACATCATCGGCGGGTTCGCCGTGGGCTTTTTGCGAGGTCAGGGCGACGCGATGACCGTGCTTCAGACCTACACCCTGCTCACGATTGGCGAAGGCTTGGTGGCGCAGATTCCCGCGTTGCTGATTTCCACCGCGACGGGCTTGATGGTGACTCGCGCCTCCACCGAGCAGGCGATGGGGCAGGATGTGGTGGCGCAGTTGCTGAACTATCCGCGCGTGCTGATGGGCGCAGGAATCGCGATTGCGCTGCTCTCGCTGGTGCCCGGTTTTCCCAAGTTGCAGTTCATCGTGGTGGGCTTGGCGATTGCGGGCTTGGGCTATCTTGCCAGTCGGGTGAACCTGCTTCCAGCACAGGAAGAGAGTAAACCGTCTGCTGAAGCCAGCGCTGCGCCGCCACCCCCCACAGGTCCCGAAGCGGTGCTGCCCCTGCTGAAAGTGGACGCAATTGAGCTGGAAATCGGCTACGGGCTGATGCCGCTGGTGGACTCCTCGCAGGGGGGCGATTTGCTGGAGCGCATCGCGGGCATTCGGCGCCAGCTGGCTACCGACCTGGGGTTCGTGATGCCCTCTGTGCGGGTGCGCGACAATGTGCGCCTGCGGGCAAACCAGTATCAGATTCGGATTCGGGGCGAGGTGGTGGCGCAGGCGGAGGTGCAGCCGCGCCTGTTGCTGGCGATGCCCTCCTCCAGCGACCTGCCCCCGATTGAAGGTCAGCCCACGACCGAACCCGTGTTCGGCATGCAGGCGTACTGGATTGAGCCACGCACGCGCGAACAGGCTCTACGACTCGGCTACACGGTGGTGGAACCTTCTGCTGTCGTGGCGACCCACCTCACCGAGGTGGTGCGTCAGCACGCTGCAGACCTGCTTGGACGCGCCGAAGTGCAACAACTGCTGGACAACCTCAAGGAACACAACCCCGTCGTGGTGCAGGAGGTCGTGCCCGACCTGCTCACACTCGGCGAGGTGCAGAAGGTGCTACAGCATCTTTTGCGCGAGGGCGTGCCGATTCGCGATCTGGTCACGATTCTGGAGATTCTGGGCGATTACGCGGGGCGCACGCGCGATACCGAGGTGCTGGGCGAATATGTGCGTGCGGGGCTGGCGCGCACCATCACACATCGCCTCGTGGACCCGCGCGGCAAGCTGCATGTGATGGTGTTTGAGCCTGCGCTGGAGGCTTATTTGCGGGAGCGCGTGGAGCAAACGCCCCAGGGCGTGGTGCTGAGTCTGGAGCCAGCGCAGGCGCGGGCGCTGCTTCAGGCGATTGCCCAGCATGCCCAGCAGATGAGCGCGCGGGGTTATCTGCCTGTGCTGGCGTGCGCGGGCAACCTGCGCCTGCCCGTGCGCAAACTGCTCGGCAGCGAGCTGCCTTCTATCCATGTGATTGCCTATCACGAGATTGCGCCGCGCACCGACATTCAGGTCGTGGACCAGATTACGCGAGCGGAAGTACTGGGCACAGCCATCGCGGCGTAAGCTACTCCTCCCACTCGATGCGCAACTGGTCTATCAGCAACTGCCCGCTGGCGCCTGCGTTGGGGACCCGAATGCGCACGAACAGGTCGCCCTCGTAAGAGATGTATTGTGAGGGGCTACCCGGCAGCACCACCGAAACTGTCTGGAACGCACCCGGCACACTGCCCGTGTGGGCAACCGTGAAAGTGCCATACGGATAGCTGCCGCTGTCAAAGTTATAAAGTTCCAGCGTTTCCGTGGCGCCTGTGTTCATGGACTGCCCCATGCGTCGGTAGGTAATGCGGAGGGCGCCGCGTGTGCGGTACTTGTCCAGCCCCCGCACGAGCAGAAAAAGGGTCAACCTGCCGTTGTCATCGCGTGCTTTGGCGGTCATGACGCTTCCGTCAGCGTCCAGCAGCTCGCGCCACCCGCCCTGCACAAACGCCCCGACGGTGTAGCCTGAAACCTGCCGGTCTACAGGAGCCGCCTGGCGCGTGCGTGCCGTTCGGGCAGATTCCAGCCACAGACGATTGCTGGGATAGCCGCGCACGCGCACCCAGAGCCAGTTGGGGCGGAATCGCGGCGGCACTTCCACCACGATTTTGCCATCAGTCCACTCCAGCACGCGCAGGGGCTGATTCCCCAGCAGCACGCGCCCCAGCTCAGGTCGCCAGCCGAAGTAGCGCCCTGCGATTGTCAGGCGCCCTCCTGTGGCGGACATGCGCGCGGGGCTAATCCAGTGGATGGTGGGCTGGATAGGCGCCCAGAGCGCTGTGCCGTCGGGCAGGAAGGTGGCTTCGCGCAGATACTGGAGCGCACGGTTGGCGTTCACGCGCCCGTAGTTCACATACGCGCCCACGAGCGGGTCGGGAATCACCTCTGCGGAATATTCCAGCGCCTCACGGATGGTCTCGATGCGGGCATTCGGCATCCAGCTCCACAGCAACGCCGCCACGCCTGCCGCATTCGGCGCCGCCGCGGAAGTGCCAGCAAAGCCTGTTGTATAGCCCCCACCCATCGTCGTTGCATGAATGCCGACCCCCGGCGCGGCTACATCCACCCAGCTGCCCAGATTCGAAAAGCTTGCCTTGCGGTCGGTCTGGGTGCTGGCAGCCACGCCCACGGCGCGGTCATACCCTGCGGGGTAGAGGGGAAACGGCTCGTTATAGTTGCCCGCCGCGACCACCAGCAACGAGCCACGGCTCCACGCATAATCCGTTGCGGCGCGCAGGGCGGGCGTTAGGTCATCGCTGAAATAGCTGATGCTCTGCACCTTCGCGCCCATGTTCGCGGCGTAGATCACCGCAGGCGCAAACATGGAATCGTAACTGTAGCCGTTGGAAAGCCCAATTTTCACGCACATGATTCGGCAGTTGTACGCCACGCCCGCCAGCTGGAAGCCGTTGTCCCCCACGCCCGCCACAATCCCTGCGCAGGCGGTGCCGTGTCCGTGGTCGTCCATCGGGTCGGCGTCGTTATAGGCGAAATCGTAGCCCAGATAGTCGTCCACATAGCCGTTGCTGTCGTCATCTACCCCGTTACCGGCGACTTCAGCCGTGTTGACCCACAGGTTCGGCGCGAGTTCGGGATGCGTGTAGTCCACGCCCGTGTCCAGCACTGCCACCACCACCTGGGGCGTGCCGCGAGTCCAGTCCCACGCTTGCGGCACCTGCATTTTGAACAGGTTCCACTGATTGGGAAACAGGGGGTCGTTGGGGTCATAGGCAGGCTGATAGGCGCGGTCAGGATGGGCTTCCTTTACCCAGCCACGCTGGCGCATGAGGGCGATTGTTTCGTCCACCTGCCCCCAGGGCACTCTCACGACGGTGTAGCCGATTTCGGGGATGTCGCGCAGGACGGTGTAGCCGTGCGTCTCGGCTTGCTGGCGTGCGTTTTCGTCCACGAAGCGTACCAGAATACGGGTCGGCGACGCCAGCACGCGCGATTGCGAGGTCAAGATTGGCATCTCCTCTCGCATCCAGCCACTGAACCAGAAGAGTAATGCGCCAAGCAGGAGTTCCATAGCCCTAATTATAGCCCGTTCGCGAGAGGATTTTCGAACGGCGCGTCGAAAAGCGGGGGCTATGAACATTCGCGAGGCGGCTTTTGAGTGGATGGCGCAGCGGGGCATCCGCTATCTGTTTGGGAATCCTGGTTCCACAGAGTTGCCGTTTCTGGTGAACCTGCCCGAGGGGGTGCGCTATGTGCTGGCGTTGCAGGAGAGCGTGGCGCTGGCGATGGCGGATGGCTATGCGCAGGCGTCGGGCAAGCCTGCGGTGGTGAATCTGCATGTGGCGCCTGGTCTGGGCAACGCGATGGGTGTGCTGTTCACCGCGTTCAAAAACGGCGCGCCTCTGATTGTGACCTGCGGGCAGCAGGACACGCGCCACCTGTTTCATGAGCCGCTGCTTTCGGCAGACCTTGTGGGCATGGCGCGTCCTGTAGTAAAGTATGCCTACGAGGTGGTTCACCCCAGCGATGTGCCCGACGCGCTGGAGCAGGCGTATCATCTGGCGATGACGCCGCCGCGTGGTCCTGTGTTCGTGTCCATTCCGATGAATTTCTGGGATGCGCCTGCGGAGCCGCCGCGCCTGCGCGCAGTTCACACACCCGACGCGCCGCAGGGGCTGGAGACAGTGGTCGAGGCGTTGCGCACGGCGCAAAGACCCGCGCTGGTGCTGGGGGCGGGCGTGGGTAGCGCAGGCGCCATAGACGCTGCGATTGCGCTCGCGGAGAAAGTAGGGTTTGCTGTCTATCACGCGCCGCTGAACTCGCGCATGGCGTTCCCCACGAATCACCCCCTATATGAGGGGATGTTGTTGCCCGCCGTGCCCCGAATCCTGCAGACGCTGAGCCAGTATGATTTTGTGCTGGTGGTGGGCGCGCCTGTGTTTCTGCTCTATCCCTATTTTGCGGGACCGATTGTGCCGCCTGGCGTGCGTGCGATGCTGATTACGGACGACCCTGCCGCGGCGACTCGCGCCCCTGTGGAGCGCGCTTTCGTGGGGGATGTGGGGCGTGCGCTGGCGTGGCTTGCAGAAAACGCCCCGGCTCGCTCTTACACGATGTCCTCGCGTGCGGTGGAGGAGGCGCGTCGCCGCTCGGAGGCGGCTCGCGCACGGAGCAAAATGGGCGCGTTTTTTGTGCTTCACACTCTGGCACGCCACCTGCCTCCAAATGCCGTGGTGGTGGACGAGGCGGTTTCCTCCAGCCTCTGCTTGCGGGAGTTTGTGCGGCTGGGGCGCGAGAACGACTACTACACTTCCGCCAGCGGCGGCTTGGGCTGGGCGATGCCTGCCGCGGTGGGTATCCAGATGGCACAACCCGACCGCCCTGTGGTGTGCGTGGTGGGCGACGGCTCGGCGATGTATTCGGTGCAGGCGCTCTGGAGCGCCCGCGAAGAGAACGCGCCCGTGCTGTTTCTGGTGCTGAACAACCGCGCCTACAACATCCTCAAGAGCTTCACGATGGCGTTTTATCCGGGCGCGGGCATGCGCGAAGGGCTGGATGTGCCCCACCTCGATCTCGTAGCGATGGCGCAGGGCATGGGGGTTCCCGCTGAGCGGTTGACCTCCCCCGAACAGGTGGAAGAGGCGATTCCGCGTGCGCTCGCCAGCCGCCAGCCCACCCTGCTCGATGTGTGGATTGACCCCACCGTGCCGAGTTTGTTTTAGGAGTCGGGTTCCAGTATCGCTTCCGGAATAACGGCGATGTAGCCCATGACCCCCTCGTTAATCCAGTCATGGAGGGGGGCGTCCGCATTCACAGACAGGCTGCTGTGTTCCTCAGGGGGTATTGCACGCCACATAATGGGCACTGTCTTCTCGGTATGCCACAGAACCCGCTCTGCTTGAAAGCGCATCGCCGCCATGCTATCGTTGTACCACAAAACACGCTTCTGTAGGTTTGGAAACCGCTCTTTCAGATAGTAAGAAAATTTCCGGTAATACCTTGTCATCCACTGTTGGAGTTTTTGCTCCATCTGCTCGGTAATCCATGGAATTTGCTCTCGCAAATCGCGCTTGGGGTCTATGTACTGCCTTACAAGCGCCCGAAGGTTGCGATCGCCCCAGAGTGAATGAGCCACGGGTGCCAGATGCTCCCAGTGGGAGACGATTGGCTTCAGCCACGGAAGCGCCGGCAAATAGAAAGTTTGCACGCGATTCGTCCGTTCGCGTAACTCGGTCTGGATGCGCTCAAGAACGACGCTGAGCGTGTGAGTTTGGTGTTGTATCGCCTCGCGGATCTGGGAGGCGGCTGAGCGGGCTGCTTTTTGAGCTTCTGCCCGCAAGCTCTGGGCATAGTAGTCCTGAAGGGATTGCGCATACGCACTGACGATCTCCTCGTCTGGGGTCATACGGCGGCGCCACAGCCTCCTTCTCTGTTGCTCTGCCTCTTTGAGGGTTTTCTCCAGTCGAGAGCGCATTGCGGTTTTCCGCTCAGGCGTGGGGGATACAGGATTCAGGGTGTGGACTTGCCATGCTTCAATCTCGCGTTCGAGTGCTTCCATTTTTGCTTTGAGCGCCTCGAGAGAAACTTCGGAGGTCTGGAGGTATTGCTGGATTCCTGCTTGCAGATTCTCGCGATACTCGTTAACCACCTGTTGAGCGGCACGGACGACGCTGCTGCGCCACTGAGGTAGCCTCTGTTCGTTCCACTGGTTTTCCCACTCCGTAATGGCGTCGAGGCTGGCTGTGGTCATTGCGCGCGGCGCAGGCACAGGCACAGGGATGGTAGCTGTCATATCCAGAGAGCCTTGGGTTTGAATTCGTGCCGCACCTCCCTGACCCCACTCCTGGGCAGCTTGATGGATAATGCGCTCCCAGAACTGGGTTTCGCTGGGCAGGGAGAACGCCGGCATTTCGCCGTTGCCAATCAGTAATGTTTCCAGTGCCTCAGCCACCAGTTTATCTTGAAGACACTGGATGATTTTGTGGAGCGGTAGCGTGAGAAAACCACATCCGATTGTGTGAGGGGCGCTATCAACATGGGTGATACTGCGGAAGAACCAGTGTTCGCCCACAAACTCCGCCGGGTGAAGCGCTGCGAAAAGCAGGTACGCGGTTGTTTCCCGGAGTTGTTCCTGCGTCATGTTAGAGCCGTCTGAGCGCACCAACCGCAAGAGGTACATTGTGCCTTCTTGCAGAGAAGAGAGTCGGCGCGCGCGCTCCAGATGGTCGCGCCAGATGGCAGCGGGCAAGGGGACATCGTAGAAGGGATGAAGCACCAGCCAGTACAGACGCGCAGGCACCAGGTCGTTCGCACGCTCGCAGATCCCGTGCAGTTCCTGCATAACTTCCAGCGCGCTCTCGTAGGCGTTGCTGTCGACAATCAGCACAATCTGTTCCAGCAGATAGCCCGAGGGTGGTCCTACCTCCATCCCCTCCAAGCGTGCGCGATGAATGTTCTGCTCCAGCCGTGTTGCATAAAGCCATGGGGTGAGAGCATTGTCCATCTGATCTGTATCGCCGAAGGGGGGCACTGCAATGGCGTGATAGTTGCCATGATGGTACGCGCCAAGCGCCGTGATATGGCGTGCGGGCGAACGAAACGCCTCGAGCAGAGCATGAGTCTCCAGCAGAGCGCGGTGAGCAATATCACCAACCGCGACGACCATTGTGGGATAGAACATTGCTTTCCTCCTTCAGCGAGGCTATGAGACTGGATATTCGATCGCGTTCATTGCGCAGCCAGTGAACGCTTTCTTCATCGGCGCGATTGGCTGCCTCCCGCAACCGTTTCTCCAGCTCCTCCAGCGACTTTATCAGACTCTCCCGCCCCACGGCGCGCTTAATGCTTTCAAAGGCAGACCTCGTTTGCTCCTGATATTCTGGGGTATCCATGAAGATACGCTGAGCAACCGTGTAGTCCTCGCCCAATAGAGCCTCTGGGTCGCCTCCGCGATAGATGCCCTCCAGAAGGCTGTTGCCCGCCTCATCAGTGAGAGGAAGGCGTATTTCGCGCTGGGTCTGATACCTGGGGCGCGGGACCGCGTGAGGACCGGTTGCATCGACACCGAAATAGAACCTCCCGTCTATTTGAGCCACATATCCAAGGTTGAGGGCGACTGTCCACCAGAGGTAGGCTTCTGGGTCGGGCGGTGTCAGCTTCGGAAGTTGCGCAAAACGCGCATCCAGATGCAGGTGGGCTTGAACCTGACGATTACGAATCCGCGTGCGGTAGCTGTGTTCCAGCTTTGGCACGCTCTTCAAGTAGTAGGCGCGAGCGCCATAGGTACGATTCAGCACCGTCAGGGCGAACGGATAGCCATCGCGCACACGCTCGCACGCAACTCCAGCCAGCCGGGTAATCTTCTCCACGGCCTCGTCGAGGCGTCTGGCTTCCTCAGCACGGTTGTAATCTTCAGGAGATAGAGGAACGCTCACAGCGATGAACTCCTCAAACCGGGCGTTGCCTGGCGGCTGTGCCGCGCTCCAGAACGGGCGCGCAACTTGAAGGAGGTACTCGACCTTGCGCTCTAAATAAGTTTTATCGTCAGTATTGCTTGTCTGCTCCTCTTCGTAGACAGGCTTGAGGAACTCCATCACATTGGCTGCCTCACGAATTTGGCGAGCAATCGCCTCTGCCACCAGCTGAACCAGCCGATTGAGGAGCTCCGCCATATTCGAGACCCAGTAAACTTTGCCTTCCCTGCGCCCACTGCTACGCACCACAATCGTGTTGCCTGAGACATAGATGTCCACTGGTTTCTCGAACTGCGCGCCGTGTGTGTCGTAGAATTGCTTGAAATGGCGTCGTAGGCATGCCAGCTGTTCTAAAGGATACGCCGTTCCCGATTTGCCATACTCAGGGTTTTCGATCTCACGCAGGCGTTCCTCGATGGCGCGGATAATCTGCTCGGTGGCTGAGTACTCGTCAGCGCGACGGCTACGCTCTTGTCGGACAAGGGCAGCCATAGAATCGGTGTCTGCCCCCAGAATGTCCGCGACTTTCTGCAGGACTTCACTGGCACCCTTGCGTTCCAGATAGTTCTGTACACGCACTTCTTGCTCCCTGACACGGCGTTGCTTTGCTCCACCGAGGGTTATGGGTATCCGAAGTCCCCTTGAACTACCTTCAATTTTCTGAAGAACCTCGTCCCACGAGAGCGGAGGCACGGGCTCGCTGTTCTGGAGAGCCGATTTGCTCTCCTGATCGATGCATCTTAGCAAGGCTTCCAGAAATAGGCGTGCCCCCTCGATGCCGTGTTCCTGTTCCAGTTGTTGACAGCGCGTTTCCAAAGCTGTTTTAGCCTTGTTCAGCACTTCTTTCCGAACCTGTTTCTCGTAGGCTTCCAGCTTTTGCTCTTGTTCAATGGCTCGCTGCTTTGCACGATCGAGGCCGCGTTTGGGGTCATCGGGGTCCAAATTGACTTTGCCCGAGGCAGCAAGGATAGGGTTGAAATCTTTACGGATGTCTTCGGCGGTTAGCCCGTTAGTCCGTAAAAAGTTCTGTGCTTCTTCGTGAAAGTCGTGTTGTGCGGTTCCCGAAAATTTTTGCCTGAGTCGCGCGTGCGCCACACGCAGGCAGCAATACTCCGTCAGTTCCTGGATGGGCACGGCGATACTGGCAACCGCAAGGCTCGAAAGAAGGCGATGCTCGCCTGTTTCAGGGCAACGGATGGCGTCTATAATCGCCAGGGAGTTGCGTTTTGCGCTGCGTGCCCGCGCTCCCAGTGGGGAGCCGATATCCATCAGGAGGCTGCGGGCAATCATCTCGAAAACTTCGTACTTGGAGCCGAGGGAACGCCCTGCAGCGTTTGCGCTCTCCACCACATAAGCCTCGTCCACAAGGGGTTCCTTAATCACGATGGGCGGGATCATGCGGTACTTCACTTCCCACTGCTGCGAAGACAGATGGTTCGCGTTGCAGAAGTACTCCAGCTCCATCAGGGCGGCATACGCATTTGCCTCAATCACTTCGCGCATCGAGCGGGAGATACCCGCCTCATTTTGAAACACCGAGGGCAGGTAGAAAATCCCGATAATTTCGCCATCGAGGTTCTGTTTCAGCAGGATTTCGCGTAGCACCAGCGCGGTGTCAAAATAGATTCCCGACCCTGTGCCTCCGCAAAGCGAGGTGATGAGGTAGATGCGTGGCTGGCTACTCACGACTTCCACACTGTAGGGTACGGTCGCCATGAGCGCGCGTACCTGCTCTTCCACCTGCATGATTCGCTGGACCGCATGCTGGAAGCGCGGATAGATGTGGTCAAAGGAGGCGTGGAAACCGAACCGTCCTATTGGACGAATCCCTGCAGCGCCGTCCGCGTTTCGCAACAGACCGACATTCACATCCCCGTTCAAAAAATCCAGGTAAGGGTGAAGGTCTTTGTTGCGGCGCCACTCGTCTACAATCTGTTCTGGATGGGCAATCGCCAGCGGCACCATCTCTTCAGGTTCCACATCCGCCAGGGTTGGCTCATGCTGAAACTGCCCTTGATCGGTGTCCACATACAGGAATCGAATCAACCCCTCGGTGCTGTAGCGTTCCTGAATGAGGCGCTTGAGCCGACGCGCCGTATACACACCACTGCCGCCTAATCCCACTACCAGAGTGGGGCGTACTTCACCGCGCTCATGATATTCCACTGCAATAGGGTTCTGCATGGCTGTTCCTCCTAAAGCTGCGCCAGCTGCTGAAGCTGGTGTTGTTGATAGAAATACAAAGCCGCTACGAGCAAAGCCACGGCTAAAGCCAGCATCTTAAGAACCGTGTTGGGCATCAGCCGGCTTCCTCGCTTGCTACCGTTGCGCAAAACTTCCTTGTACTCTAAGACCGCAATGTTTCCAATGAGATACTCTTGCTCTGGCATAAGAGGGCTATTGAGGGGAACCACTTCCTGCGTGCCAGTTGCGTTTCGGAGTTCACCAGCGATAAGAAACACTCTGTCTTCCCCTGGACGCGCCTGCAGTTCGATGGCTTCACCTTCGTAGCCGAGAATGGGATGGTCTGAGCCCTGAGGACCAATGCTTATGCTCTCATCGCCCGCTACCTCTACTTCGTAGGTTAGATCAAGGCGTCGGTCCCTGAGGGAAAGGAAATGACGATACAGGGGTATTTGGCGGGGCGGGAGGAGTATGAACGCTAAAAGCGCAATCAAAGGGGCATACAACAACCATCGGGACGGCTGTGTATACGCCACGCTCATCATATCAGGTTCCGTGGCAATTTGCTGTCCTTTGTAATTCAAAACAGTCCTCACATAGAGCGTGTAGTGCCCTGGCTTTTCAAACCGGTAGGTAATGGAGTTTTCAGGTGCAGGGGGTTCTGATAACTCGACATGCGCTTTAGGTTCAGCATATGCCTGGATCACGATGCCGTCCATGGAACCTGTGTAGCGTTTCTCAGAGTCCCCTATAAGCAATACCACGGTCTGGCGTGTTGCAGCGCCCACATGCGCTTGAGACTGTTTCAGCTTATCTCTGAAGCGGGCGTAAGGAACGCGAACGACCTCAAACGAGTGGAAGGGAGAATAGTGTTGCTTTGAGATCCCATTGTACTGCCATTCCATTTTGAAGCGAATACGATATATTTGCGGTGCATGGGGGATATATTCACCCACAAACACCCGGTCGTCAGCAACCGCATCGCCGAATTGTCCGTCGTCTCGTAACGGAACGCGCTGGATAAGTTCCCCTCTGTGGCTGTAGAGGATAGCAGTCACAAAGACACGCCGCGTCGGCTCGGCAAAACGGGCACGCACTTTCAGCTGCACGGTTGGTGCTTGTCGCCCCCACCCGTAGACGGCACTCGGTCGCGGTGCGATGACCTCAATCGGGTTCTCCTCCCCCTGAGCATTCACCAGAATCACCCATAGCGACACGACAAGCACACATAGTCGCCAGCGTCTCATAAGCACCATCCCCTTCAATGCTTATCAGTGGCATACATTATACCACATTTTACCGCTTTATGTCAAGTGTCTGCTCAGTGTTCAATTGGACAGGTAGTCTATGGCTTACCCTTTAGATGACGGAGAGAAACCCGAGTCTCTCGAAACGCCCCCGGCATGTGGGGTTAACGCAGGAAACCGAAAACGGGTGGGGTATACTAAACACAAGCCTTTTGCCGATAATTGACAGGGGCTGTCCCTCGCTGGAGAGGGAAAAGACGCATGCGTATTTAATGCCGCTCCCGGTGCCGATGCGGCGGGCTATTTTCGTAAGGAGGTGTATCGTGGACTGGAACACGGTTCTAAAACCTCCCACTCGCGGGCTGTTGATTGTGCTTTCGGGACCTGCGGGGGTAGGCAAGGACACGCTGATTGAGCAGTGGCAGCTGGTGGCACCGAATGTGCGCCGGCTGATCACCTACACCACACGCCCGCAAACACGCATGGAGCGGCACGGGCTGGACTACTACTTTGTTACCGAAGAGGAGTTCCAGCAGATGATTGCGCAGGGGGCGTTTCTGGAATACGCGAATGTGCATGGCAACTGGTACGGCACGCCCCTGCACAAGATGGAGGAGCTGCGCAACGCGGGACGCGATGTGGTGTTGCGAATCGATGTGCAGGGCGCGATGCAGGTGCGCGAGAAGTTCCCCGAAGCGGTTCTGATTTTCGTCGCACCCCCCTCGCTGGAGGAGCTGGAGCGGCGCCTGCGCAAGCGCGGACGCGACTCGGAAGAAGCCATCCAGCTCCGACTGGAAAACGCCCGGCGCGAGATGGAATATATCCCCAAATACGACTATGTGGTCGTGAACGACGATATCAATCGCGCGCTGGAGACCCTGCGCTGTATTTTGATTGCCGAGCGCCACAGGGTGCGCCATCGGATGGAAACTTCGGTCGCTGAATCGGAAGCACGGAGCGCCTGAGATGCCGCGTAATCCGAACCCGCGTGAGCCAGAATATGTGCGCCACTGGCTGGGACGACTGGTGCTGGTGAAGCGCCCCACGGGCATTCACCGCGCACCGGACCCCCGTGCGCCGCTCTACTGGCATGTGCCCGCGCGCTACTACCTGATGATGCGCGAGCGCCGCGGGCAGTGGGGCGGCGTGCTGATGCAAAACGGCAAACTGGGCTGGATTCCGCTGCAGGCGCTTCAGGTAACCGAGTACGAGGTGGTCTACACCCTCCCACGCGGGGTAGACCCCAATCGGATTACCCAGCTGGCGATGCGCTATCTGGGCGTGCGCTACAAGTGGGGTGGCAATAGCCCGCGCGACGGGCTGGACTGTTCGGGTTTTGTGAAGCTGATTTACGAGCAGTTCGGGCGGTCGCTCCCGCGCCGTGCCCGCGATCAGGCGCGAGTCGGCACGCCCATCACCCGCTTTGAAGACCTGCGCCCCGGCGACAGGCTCTACTTCGCGGTCAACGGCAGGGAGATTGACCACACGGGCATCTACATCGGTGAGGGCTACTTCATTCATAGCGCGCGCTCGCGTAAGGGCGTGGCGATTGACCACCTGAGCCATCCGACCTATCGGCGCAGTCTTGTGTGCGCCCGACGATAGTGTGGACACGCTTTGGCGCCTGGATTTATCGGCAAGCGTGGTTTCATTTCGTGCTGAAAGTCGCTGCCCTCTGGGGGCGTGTGGCGGTCGCCCGTCATGCGGCAGCGATTGCGTTTTTCTCCTTACTGACCCTTGCGCCCCTGCTGATGGTGCTGACGGGCGTGCTGGGTTCGCTGCTGGGCACGGAGCGCGTGGTGGAGCAGATTCTCAAAGCGCTGGAGCAGACTCTGGGCGCGGGCGCGGCGCGACTGGTGCGCCAGCTGCTGACCCAGACTCTGGAGCGTGGCTCCGGCGCGACCGCCACCCTCGTGGGGCTGTTGCTGGCGTTCTGGGGCGCGTCGGGGCTACTTCAGGCGCTCAAGAGCTCACTGGATGAAGTGTGGCAGGCGCCGCCACATGCCGAAAGTGGCGTGCTGAACTGGCTCCTGACGCGCCTGATTGCCAGCGTTGCGATTTTAATCCTGGTGGGGCTGATGGGCGCGAGTCTGGTGCTGGAGCTGGCACTGGCGGCTATTCGCGAGCGTGTGCCTGATCACCTGCCTCTTGGCTACTGGCTGGGCTATGCGGCGAACCGTGCGCTGCTGCCCGTGATGCTATGGCTGGGGATCAGCCTGCTTTACTGGTGGCTGCCTGCACGGCGCCCGCGCTGGCGTGTGGCGATGGGCACGGCGCTGGTGGCAACAGTTTTACTGGTGCTGATGCGCTCGCTGGTCAGCTGGTACCTCACCACCACAGGAATCGCCACGCTTTACGGCTCGGCAGGCTCGGTGGTGGTGTTGCTGCTGGGAGTCTACTTCTCGGCGCAGGTTTTCTTTCTGGGGGCGATTCTGGGGGTGGTGGCAGAAGAGGGGGTATCCTTTAACCCAGATGGAGGCTAAAGCACAGGCGGATGCGACGGCGGTGCGCCCCACCGCGTTGATTCTGAGTTTTGTGGCGCTGGTGGCGTTTCTGGATACCTTCGCGATTGTGCCGATCCTTTCTCCCTATGCGGTGGCGCAGGGCGCCAGCGAAGCGCAGGCAGGCTGGATTGTGGGGCTTTACTCGCTGGCGAACCTGATGGCGAATCTCTATTCCGGGGTGTTGATTGACCGCTGGGGTCGGCGTCTTCCGATGGCGCTCAGTTTGCTCTCGGCGAGCGTGCTGATATGGCTCTACGGAGTGCTGGCCGCGCCGTTGTGGCTGATGGCGATTCGGGCGTTGCACGGGGCGACGGGAGCGGTGTTTGTGCCTGCGCTGTTTGCGCTGACAGGCGAGCATGGGGGCTCCAGCCGCACGCGGGCGATGGGACGAATTGGCGTGTTGATTGGGCTAACGGCAATGCTGGCGCCTCCTATTAGCGGGATGCTGGTCAAAACCTACGGCGAGCCGACGCTGTTTGTGGGCGTGAGCGTGCTGACCGCGCTGGCAGGGCTGTGCGCCTTCTGGCTGCCTGCAGACGCGCCGTCCCATGAGGCACGAACGCAGGTGGAATGGCGGGCGCTCTGGCGTACCGCGGGGGTGCTTGTCAGTTTCTGGCTCACACTGGGAATGACCTTCGCGATGGGCGTGCTGACCGTGGCGCTCCCGCTGGAGATGGGATCAGCAGGCTACGACGCCGCCTATCGAGGGCGCATCTGGGGCGCATTTGCGCTGGTCTCGATGTTGTGTATGGCTCTGGTTCGTCGGCGTGGAGTGCTGGGCGGCGCGTTCGGGCGCAGTGTGCTGGGGGTTGCGCTGCTGATGGCGGGCTTGATAGCTTTTGAAACGCTCCCGATGCCGACGGGCGCGTGGCTGTGGGCGCTGCTGGGCGGCGTCGGGTTCGGGCTGACCTTCCCGGCGGTGCATCTGCTGGCGTTTGAGCATGCCCCCGAATCGGCGCGCGGCAGCGCGCTGGCGATTCTGCACGCTTTTTACTCGCTGGGCTATGTGGCAGGACCCGCGCTGGCAGGCTGGCTGGTGGCGCAATCGGTTGCAGGCTGGGGCGGCGCAATCGGCGCAGCAGCTGCGCTCCTGATAGCGCTTCGATATACAGGTATAATCCAGAAGAGGTGAGCAAAGTGAATCCGCCAACGCCGCAGATGGAAGCGCCTTCAGTGGCGGTTCGGCGTGCAGGACAGTTCATGGAACTCCACTGGCAGTTTCATACGGGCGAATCGGTGGAGACCACACGCCAGCGTCTGCAGGAGTACTTCCGACGGCTGGGCTACGAAACCGTCTCTGCAGATCCCAGCAGACTGGTGATGAAGCGCGGCTCCCTGTGGCGTGCTATGTTCCTCTACGCCCCACGCCAGCTGGCGGCGGAACTGCGAATCGCCCTGAACCCTGCTCCAAACGGCACCGAGGTGGCGCTCAACCTGCAACTGAACCGAACGGGGCACACCATCTACGAGATAGAGCGCCTTCTGCTCATTCAGGAGCTCACCGAATCGGCGCGTTATGTGGCGGGCGAATCTGTAGACTTCATCCGCATGGATTACCTGAACCGCGAGACGAGGGTTCGCTACTTCGTTGCGCTTCTACTCGCGGGCGCCATCGCTTTTTTCCTTACGATACCGGTATTCCTTTTCGTCAGACCCATTCTCGCAGGCTGGGGGATTGAATCCCCCTGGCGAGGAGCCATCCTGGGCGGGATTATCGGCGCGATTTTTGGCGGGCTGGCGTGGCTGTTCCTTAAACTGATGCTCAAACCCCAGAAGTTTTAGTCTACAGCCGCACCACATACAGGGTAAGCGGCTCCAGCCTGAGCGTGAGGTCGCGCGAGCGCGGGCGAATCGTGCGGCTGGCGGGCGGCTTTTTGCCCTGATCCTGATTGGGACCGTACCAGACCAGCGTCGCGCTGCTGGGCAAGGTGTAGCCGCTGAACACCACCCGAAGGTCTATCGGCGTGGTGCGCGCCTTGTTGAGAATCAGCAGGTTCATGCGCCCGTTCAGGGTACGCACGGCGTACACCGATACCAGCGGATGGCTCCCCGAAACGGGGATCAGCGTATCGCCCGGCTGGGCGAAACGCGCCACCAGCTCGCAGGCGTAGAAGGTCGGGTAGGGGGTGTTCAGCGGCTCGCTCGTGCCCGATGGATAGCCCGAAGCCAATACGCCATAATCGCCCACATTGCGCCAGCCATAAAGAAGCACGCTGTTATTGTTGCCCGCCTCCGCCGAGTTATGTAAATCCCACCACGCGAAAGCGTCCACCCCCGCCAGCACCGCATGACCCCATGACTCGGCAAAATAGAGCGCGTTCACAAGGCTGGTGGTCTGCTTGCCAGGGTTATAAGAGACCGCGTTGTTCTCCGTCGCAAAGAGCATCACGCTGTCGCCCGCAGTGCCCAGATAATCGCGGAGCATCTGGCGCGCGCTGGCAACAATCGTGAACCACTCGCGCGGCGAGAACAGTAGATACGCATCGTCTTCACGACCGGGGTTCTGGGGGTAGTAGTGAATCTCATAAAAATCGGGCACCACATTCAGCGACGCCAGCCGTTGCAACAGCACCGCCGACCAGCCGTTCACAGTCTGACCCGTGCGAGGGTTCGTTACGAAAAACCGTTGCGGGTAGTCCGTCTCTGACCATGTGCCCACAACGCCAATCTTGATGGTGGCGTCCACGGCTTTCATCAGGCTCATCGCGTCGCGGGCGAAGGTGGCGTAGGTGTCGGCGTCGTGGCGGAAAGTGTGCGTGTCGTATTCCCATGTGCCGTAGCACTCGTTGCCAATCGCCCAGTAGCGCACATTGCCGTTTAGCGTGCGGTTGGCGTACTGCACCCAATCGCGCGCCTCTTCCGGCGTGCCAGAGCCATAGTTGACCGTGATAAACTTCTCCGCGCCCACCTGCGATGCGACGCTGAGAAACTGGCTCGTGTTCGTGCCATAGGTGGTGCCGTCGCGCTTGTTGCGGTTGGTGCGCCAGTCGTACTCGTTGCTGGTAGAACCGCCAGGGAAGCGCAGCAGCCCGCTCCGAATCTGGCGCAGGCGCGTGATGGTCGTGGAGTTGGTCAGGTTCCAGTCCCATGTGGCGACATTCATGCCGAAGTGCAGGGGCGTGAGTGTGCGCCCTGTGCTGGCGGCGTTCACCGTGAAAGTCGCCGAGGTGCTGTAAGGGCGCACCAGTCGAATCTCGTCCAGATAGAAGGTGGGCACGCTCTGCCCGCGCCGCTCGATGAAGTAGATATCCTCCACGCGCTGACCTGCCGAGATTCCCAGCGCGCTCAGCGGCACCTGCACGCGCGTCCACTGGTTGGCGCGAACAGTGGCGTAATCGGTAATCGGCACGGGCGCCCGATCCACACCGTTCACCTTCGCCATAATGTGGAACACCTGTCCGCCCGTGTTGCCCCCGTGTACCCAGAACTCCAGATGCGTGAAGCCTGTTGCGTCCAGCCCTGAACCGTGATGAAAGCGCACCGCAGACCACGGGTACAAATCGGCGCGAATGGAATATTGCCCCGAATAGACAGGGCTGGTGTTTTGCATATTGCGGGACGCCCACGACCAGTCGTCCCATGCGCCTGCGGGGTAGTCGCGGTAGAGGGGCAGGTAGGCGTGTTCGTCGGCAAAGAGTCCGCTCACCAGCGATCCTGCCAGCCCCAAAATCCAGATTGCGCGTCGCATCGTTCTCCCCTCTCGCGCCCTGAAGCGCTTCAAGGGGAATTATAGCACAGATTCGCGTCCACGAGCGACTCGTGGATACTACTGGATAAATACCTCGTCCAGCCCGATTTCACACCACATCGCTGTGGGATGGGTATGCGCGGCGCCAATCCACAGAGCCAGGGGACTCAGTAGCGAAGGGGTACTGGGCGGCGCGAAAGTGAAACTGCCCGCAGGGTTTCCGTTAATCAGGAAGACGCCTGTGCCCGCACTGAGGTTCACGCTCACCCCCACCCGTGTCCATGTGCCAGAGTTGGTGGTGGGGTCGTAATTCGCAGGCACGGTTGCAGTGGCAGCGAAGGTGCTGCCCAGCATTCGCAGTTTGGGACGCGCCACATTGCCCGGTTCGCCTTCAAGGTAAAAGGTATAACCCGTTCCCGTGTTGGAGTCCCATGTATCAACGATGGGGTAGAAAACGCCTGCCCCACAGAGGACAGGTGCCACACGCGCCTCCAGATAAAACGCTGGGGGATTGAGGTCGGTTGTGTTCGGCACTTCTACACGGATGCTCCCATCACCGGGGAAGTAGAGACCTGTGTTCACGGCGGCTGGCACTGTGGTCGGACCTGTGAAGTTTCCCCACGCGGCTACGGGACCCGGCTGAGCCGCACCATGGTTGTTGGTGGGATTAGCAATGCTATCCGCAATTGTGCTGCTACCGGGGGTCTCATCCAGCTTCCAGTAAGCGATATAGGTGGGCGACGGCGTGGACGAGCCGCCACATCCAGTCAACACAATCAGCAATATGAGCCATGAGTAGTGTGCTTGCTTCATTCCATTCCTCCAGCAACATTGTGCCCGCCTGCTGGCGGTCTTTATAAGTATCGGCAACACCAGGCAGGAAGTTCAGAGCAAGATTTATCAAGGTGCGTGCCGACTGGCTCACAAAGGACTGGGTGGAGCCGTTTCGGAAGCAGCTTCTCAACCACCCCACACCGCCTCTATCGCATGCCTGAGGAACGCCAGCGAGCGCCGAAAGCCCTCGTCGCCCTCCGCCTGACCGTCTTCCACGCTCAGATAGCCCGTGTAGCCGTGTTCGCGCAGAATGGTAAGCAACTCGCGGAAGGGAACCTGACCTTCGCCCAGCACACAGTGCTGATACTCACCCATGCGTCGATCGCCCGCATGCACATGGTGAACCTTATGCACCACGCGCTTCAGCAGCGCCACAGGGTCGGCGCCCGTCATCAGGGGGTTGGCGAAGTCAAAGTTCACGCGCACCTCGGTCGGCTCAATCTGCTCAAAAATCTTCAGGAAGCGCTCTACCTCAAATGAGAAATCGGGCTTATCCCAGCGTCGGTCGCGATAGTGGTTCTCATAGCAGGGGTAGACCCCCAGCGGCACGGCGTATTCGGCGAGTTTGACCATCTCTTCAACGGCGTAGCGGATGCCGTCTTCTTCGGCAAGTTCGGGGTGAAGCATGCCTGCGGTGGTACGCACGGCGTTCGCGCCGAGCGTTTGCGCCCACTCCACGCGCTGGCGCATCTGCTCCTGCTCGCGCCGACGCACGGCAGGGTCAGGGTTCGTAAAGTCGGGCGCGCAGGTAATCTGGCTCACCTGCAGACCCAGCCGTTCCAGCGTGCGCTTCACCGAAGGCAGGTTCTGCTCGCTGAGAAAACCGTGATAAATCTCCACCGCCTGCAACCCGAAAGCGGGCGCCTGCTCCAGCCACGCCTCTACCGCCATGCGCCCCTCCACAATCGCGTGCAGGTGGCGCACGGGCATCCAGGCAATCGTCGGACGCGCCATATCTTTAGAGTTCGCTCCGCCGTGTGAGCTCCCTATCTCTCTGGGGAGTTCCCAGCGGGTACAATATTCTCTGGAGGCACGCAACCGATGAAACTGCCCAAAATCCCTGGTGGACAGATGCGCCAGCTGATGGAGCAGGCGCAGAAGATGATGGAAGAGGCGCAACGGTTTGAAGAGGAGATGGACGCGCTTCAGGTGCAAGCCAGCGCGGGCGGCGGTGTAGTCAAAGCCACGGTCAACGGCAAGGGGCTGTTGATCAGTCTGGAAATCGCGCCCGAAGTGATTGACCCCAGCGACCCCGAAATGTTGCAGGACCTTGTGGTGAGCGCGGTGCGCGAGGCGCAGAATCAGGCGGAAAACATTCGCGCTGAGCGGATGCAGAAGCTCACGGGCGGACTGGGCGGATTGGGCGACCTGGGGTTGCCGTTCTGAAGGGATGGTCTTTCCACCTTCGCTTCGTCAGTTGATTGCGCAGCTGGAGCGGCTGCCCACGATTGGACCGCGCTCGGCGCAGCGGCTCGCGCTGTACCTGCTCCGCCGCCCCGAAGAAGAAATCGAGCGGCTCGCTGAAGCGCTTCTGAACGCCCGCCGCCTCACCCGACTCTGCGAACAGTGCTTTTTCCTGAGTGAGCAGCCTCTGTGCGAAATCTGTCAGGACCCCACGCGCGACCGCTCCACCCTCTGTGTGGTGGCGGAACCGCGCGATGTGGTCTCGCTGGAACGGTTAGACCAGTATCGGGGGCTGTACCATGTGCTCCACGGGCTTATCTCGCCCGCCGATGGGGTGCAGCCTGAAGACCTCAAGATTCGCGAGCTGATGGAGCGCATCAAGCGTGAGCCGCCACAGGAGGTGATTCTCGCCACGCCGCCCACGGTGGAAGGCGACGCCACCGCGCTCTACCTCGCGCGGCTGATTAAACCGCTGGGCGTGCGCGTGACCCGAATCGCCTACGGGATGCCCGTCGGGGGCGAGCTGGACTACGCCGACAGCGCCACGCTCGGCTACGCGCTCAGCGGGCGCCGCGAACTGTAGGAGGTTCACGCCCCTCGTCGAATCACCATCTCCGTGCGATACCTTCTCGTGCTGTGCTGGGTCTGGACGATGGCTTTCGCGTCTGCACAACAGGAGCGCCCCCTCGTTCTGGAGGGTTCTGGCTGGTCCGTGCGCTATCGCGCGGGGCAGGGCGTGGAGCTGCGCCTTCGGGGCGCACAGGTCGGCTACGCTTCCTCGCTTCAGATTGCCAAGCCTGACTGGTCGGCGGGCTACTACTCGTCCAACAGCACGCCGGCGCGCGTTTCGGTTCCCTATAACATGCTCATCCTTGTGCACACGCCTGGCGAACGGGGAAAAGCAACCGAAATCTTGCGCCTTATAGACCCGCAAACACTGGAGTGGAGTCTGGAAGTCCAATGGAACGGCGAGACGCCCGCGATTGCCGAATGGTGTATCGGTCTCTGGAAAACCGACCTGCTTCAGGGCGCAACGCTGGCAGGCGAGGGCGAACTGGCGACGGAGCAGATGACGCCCAAACCCATCACGCGTGAGGGAGACATTCTCTTTCGCGGCAAAAAGCTGGTGGTGGACTCGCGGCTGGCACGGATTGAGATTGAGGCGGACGCGAACACGCCGTTCGTGGTGCTGGACGGTCGGGGGAACCCGAACCGCGCGTGGTCGCAGGAGATTCCTTCGCTCTGGCTGGGCGTGCTGGCGGCGCCCCTGTCAAAGGGCAAAACGCTCACTTTGCGCTACCGTATGAAGATCGAGGCGAAACCCTTGCCCGGCACAGAACGCACGGTGGAGGCGCGCCTGCCCCTGATAGAGGAGACTCCTGAACGCTGGAAGCCGACGCCCGATGCGCCGCTGCTGATACCGCCCCCGAAGGTGATATGGTGGGGTCAGGGCGAGCCGTTTCGGTTGCCTGCCGCGCGCCCTGTGCGGATTCTGATCGAATCGGATGCCTATCGCCCCTGCGCCGACGCGCTCCAGCGCGAACTCACACGGTATGGGATGCGGGCGACTGTAAAAACTTCCCCAAAACCCCAGCGTGGCGCGGTTTTTATCGGGGGTAGCCCCGCGCTCCAGCGGCGCTACCCTGTGCCTGCCCAGCCGGGCGCCTACAGCCTGCGTGTGGAACCCACCGCCATCGCCATCGTGGGGAATGGCGTCGAGGGCGCGTTTTACGGCGTGCAGACCCTGACCCAGTGGCTCCAGCCGACGGAAAACGCCCTGCAGGCGCTCCCCGTGCAGATTGTGGACTATCCCCACCTGCGCTTTCGAGGTGTGCATCTGTTCCCCAGCACTGACCCCGACTTCCTGCCAAAGCTGATTCAGAATGTGATTGCGCCGCTGAAGTTCAATCACCTGATTATCGAGTGTGGCTATGCGCAGTGGGAGGCGATTCGCCCTGCGTGGGTGGAGTTTTCCGCGCCGAAACCCCTTCTGAAGCAAGCCGTGGAGACCGCCCGCGCCCATATGCTGGAGCCCATCCCGCTGATTCAGTCGCTGGGGCATATGAGCTGGGTGTTCCGCAACGGCGCGTTTCGGGAATTAGCCGAAGACCCCGACACCCCGTGGGCAATTGCGCCCCGCCGCCCCGAAGCGCGCGCCCTGCTGGAAAAAATCTATGATGAAGTGTTCGAGGTGTTCCAGCCTCGCGCTTTCCATATCGGCATGGACGAGGTTACCATGCGCGGCAGGTTCCCCTACAGCCCCGAAAGCAAGGGCGCGTCGGTCGCCGAGCTGTTCGTGGAGCAGACCCGCTGGGCATATGAGGCGCTCACCCGTCGCGGTGCGCAGAAGGTCATGATATGGTCGGACATGCTCCTGGCTTCGGGCGAGGCGCACGACGGCTCGGCGAATGCCCCCAGCCCCGACGACGCCCGCTGGATGCGCGCCCAGCTCAGCCAGTTGCCCCATCTCACGCTCTGCGACTGGCACTACACCCCCACCCAGCCCGAAAACTACAAAAGCGTGCCTATTCTGCAAAGCGCAGGCTTCAAGGAGATTATCGCCACCACATGGTTCAACCCGCAAAACATTTACACCTTCGCCCGCGCCGCACGCGAACGCCGAATCGCGGGACTGTTGCAAAGCACATGGGCAGGCTACACGCTCAACGAGAACACCCTGCGCAAAACCGAATACCAGCAGTTCGTGGCGTATGCTTATGCAGGGCTTTATGCATGGGACACCGACCAGCCCGCGCCGAGAGACCTGCCCTACGATATGGAGGCGGTGTTCGCGCGGCTCTATCGGCGCGAGCCAGTGCCCCTGCAGCCAAAGGCAGGCTTCCTTGCGGATTTGAGCGCGCTGGGCAACTATCCTCTCAGCGACTGGCTGGACACGCTCAGCGAGACGCTGGTGGGTAAGACGCGCCTCAGGGGGCATCTGTTTGCGATAGCGCCGCGTGCCCTCATGCTGGGGGGCTACCTCGCGCCCCTTTCCGACGCGCCCCGCGTCGTGCGCCTCACGATAGACCGCCCCGTGCGCAGGCTCTATTTTCTGCACACCTGCGCCTTCCCGACGGAGATGAACGCCGAGGTCGCCCGCTACCGCTTTGAGTACGACGACGGCAGTGTTGTGGAGCAGCCGCTGCTGTATGGCGTTCACCTGCGGGCGTGGAACGAGAACGGTTTCGCGTTTGAGGGTGCGCCGCTCTGGAGCCAGCCGCTGGGCGACGGGCGCTGGGCGAAGCTTCGCCTGATGGTCTGGCAGAACCCCCACCCCGAAAAACGCCTGCGCACGCTCCAGATTCAGGCAACCGACCCTGTTGCCAGCCTGATCCTGGTGGCGCTTTCAGGCGAGTGAAGGCAAGGCGGCTAAACCCTGCGCCAGCGAATCACGCGCGTCCCGTCGGGGTTCACTTCAAACGCAATCTCCCACACATGCGGGGCATGCAAGGGGTAAGGAAAGTTTTCCAATCGCTCTGCCCACTCGATCACCACCACGCCGCCGCGCTCCAGCAGTTCGTCCAGCCCCAGAGTCGCCAGCTCCTGCGGGGTTTCGAGGCGGTAGAGGTCCAGATGGAGCAGGGGCAGCCCTTTCAGCGTTTCGGGCTGGCGGATGGTGTATTCATATACCAGCGCGAAGCTGGGGCTACGGATGGGTTCCTCCACGCCCAGCGCTTTTGCCAGCCCGCGCACGAAGGTCGTCTTGCCCGCGCCCAGCTCGCCCTTCAGCAGGATCAGCGTGTCGGGCTGAAGCAGCGGCACCAGCGACTCGGCGACCTGCTCGGTCGCCTCGGGCGATTCGGTGCGCCACACGCGCTCAGCGCGGGAGTCGGAAGGCATGAGGCAATAGCTCCGCAAGGGTGTAGACCCCCACAAGGTGGTCAGGGGTTGCTATCCAGACGGGGCATTCGCTGGGGTTGGCGGCGAACTCGGCAAGCACCTGTCGGCATGCGCCACAGGGCGTGCCGCCATCAGGCGTAACGACCGCCGCCGCCACAATCGCACGGGCGCCTTCCGCAACGGCACGGAAGACCGCCGTGCGCTCGGCGCAGACGCTCAGCCCGTAGCTGGCGTTTTCCACATTACACCCTCCGAAAAAGCGCCCGTTGTCGGTCAGCACCGCCGCGCCCACCGCGTAGCCCGAATAAGGCGCGTAGGCAAGGTGGCGCATCTCCCGCGCCAGCGCGATCAACTGCTGGGCTTCAGGGGGGATGTTCATGCGCTCTCCTCCTCACCACCTGTCGACTCGCCTGCGAGTTCCTCTTCGAACATCGCCTCCATCTCGTGGGGGTCTTCGTCCATCGCCGCGCTCATCTCGCGCATAAAGCGCCGCATGGTCGCGGGGTCGTCAGGGTCGCCTGAAAACTCCAGCGTGTCGGCAAGGTCGTCTAAGATCTGATCTTCCGTGCGCAGGCGGGCGACCCGCGAGACCAGCCGCTTCGTCTCGTTATGCCCGCAAAACGGGCAGGTCTGCGGGTCATCCCGCTGAGCGACACTCAGCAGCTTTACGAATCGCTTGCGGCAGGCTCCACAGCGATATTCGTAGAGCGGCATATCAGCCAATCACCTTCTGCAGGGTCTCTTTCAGCACTTTCGCCGAGTTTTGCAGGGCGTCGCGCTCCTCGTTGCTGACGCCGATTTCAATAATGCCCGCGACGCCGTTGCGCCCAACGCGCGTGGGCAGCGAGAAGCACACATCCTGAATGCCCAGCGCGCCCGTCTGCAGGGTAGAAACGGGCAGAATGGCGTTCTGGTTCAGGGCGACCGCGTTCACCACCTGCGTGATGGAGACGCCGACGGCATAGCCTGCGCCGCCCTTGAGACGAATCGCCTCCGCCCCCGCGTTGCGGGTCTGCTGGAAAATCTGCTCCATCGCCTCTTTGCTGTAGCCGGGGTAGTCCTTGAGGGGCACGCCCGCGATCGTGGCGCAGCTCCAGATGGGCACCATCGAGTCGCCATGTTCGCCCAGAATCAGCGCGTCCACATCGGTCGCCGCGACATTGAAATACTCCGCCAGATAAGAGCGGAAGCGGCAGGTGTCCAGCACCGTGCCCAGTCCAATTACGCGCTCCGCAGGCAGCCCCGACTCCCGAACCGCCAGATAGGTCAGAATGTCCACGGGGTTGGAGACGACGAGAAAAATCACATTCGGATGCAGGCTCACCTGCCTGAGCTGGCTCAGAATATCGCGGAACAGCCCGACATTGCGGTTAATCAGCTCCAGTCGGCTCTCGTCGGGGCGTCGGCGCAGACCGGCGGTGATAATCACCATCTCGGCGCCCTCGAGGTCGGCGTAGTCCCCTGCCCGGAAGCGAATGGGCTGTGAGAGCGCCGCGCCGTGTCGCAAATCCAGCGCTTCACCTTCCGCCGCCTCACGATTGACATCTAACAACACGACTTCCGAAACCGCACCCATCAGCTGCAGGGCGTATGCGGCGTTCGAACCGACACGCCCGCCGCCACCAATAATGCCTACTTTCATTCTCTATACAACCTCCGTAGGAAAAAGTATACCCCCTGCCAGCGGGTATAATCTCGCTACAAGGAGAGAGGCGGATGGCAACGATAGACTACATTCAGGCGCGAGAGATTCTCGATTCCCGTGGCAATCCGACCGTTGAGGTGGAGGTGACTTTAGACGACGGCAGTTTCGGTAGAGCCAGCGTGCCCTCAGGCGCTTCCACAGGCACTTACGAGGCGGTGGAACTGCGCGATAACGACCCCACGCGCTACCTCGGCAAGGGCGTGCGAAACGCCATCGAACATATCCACGAAACGATTGCGCCCGAAATCGAGGGCATGGACGCGCTGGATCAACGCGCCATCGACGAAACGCTGATTAATCTAGACGGGAGCGAGAACAAGTCCAATCTGGGCGCGAACGCGATTCTGGGTGTCTCGCTGGCGGTGGCGCACGCCGCGGCGAACCACCTGGGAGTGCCGCTCTATCGCTACATCGGCGGGATTGATGCCCATGTGTTGCCCGTGCCCCTGATGAATGTGCTGAACGGGGGCAAGCATGCCGAGGGGGGCGCCGATTTTCAGGAGTTTATGATTGTGCCCTACGGCGCCGAGAGCTTCAGCGACGCACTCCGCTGGGGCGCGGAGGTCTATCACCACCTGCGCAAGGTGCTTCATAGTAAGGGGCTGCCCATCACCGTTGGCGACGAGGGCGGTTTTGCGCCGCCTGTGAAATCGGCTCGCGAGGCGCTTGAACTGCTCATGCAAGCGATTGAATCGGCAGGCTACCGTCCGGGCGATGAGATTGGTCTCGCGCTCGATGTCGCCGCCAGCGAGCTCTATCAGGGCGGCTACTATGTGCTGAAACGCGAAGACCGCGTGCTGGACAGCAGCCAGATGATTCAACTCTACGAAGACCTCTGCAAGCAGTTCCCAATAGTGTCTATTGAGGATGGGCTTGCCGAAGACGACTGGGACGGTTGGCGCACGATGACCGAAGCGATTGGACACTCGATTCAGCTGGTGGGCGACGACCTGTTCGTCACGAACCCGCAGCGGCTGGGCGAGGGCATCCAGCGCGGCTGTGCCAACAGCATCCTCATCAAACTCAACCAGATTGGCACGCTCACCGAAACGCTGGACACCATCCGCTATGCCCTGCGCAACGGCTACAGCACCATCATCTCGCATCGTTCGGGCGAAACTGAAGACACCACGATTGCCGACCTCGCCGTGGCGGTGAACGCAGGGCAAATCAAAACGGGCGCGCCATGCCGCAGCGAGCGAGTCGCTAAATATAATCAGCTCCTGCGAATCGAAGAAGACCTCGATACCGCCGCCGTTTACGCAGGTAAGATGGCTTTCGGACTGTCATGAGGCGCACTAAGATTATTGCGACGCTGGGACCTGCTGTCGGCTCGCGCGAAAAAATCCACGAACTCATCGAGGCGGGCGCGAACCTCGTGCGCATCAACACCGCCCACGGCGACTGGGAGACCCGACGCCAGTGGATTCAGTGGGTGCGCGAGGCGGAAGCCACTTACAGAGTGCCCGTCGGCGTGCTGCTCGATCTGGCAGGTCCGAAAATCCGAATCGGTACTTTGCGCGAGCCGATGAAACTGGAGCCGAACCAGAGCGTCGTGTTTCGGCTCGCCGAGACCCAGAGCGATTCGGAAATCCCCCTGCAGATTGCGGAGGTGTTCCGCGCCGCACGCGCAGGCGACCGCCTGCTGGTGGACGACGGCAGTATCGAGCTCCAGATTACGCGCGTGGAGCCGAACCTGATGGAAGCCACTGTGCTGGAAGGGGGCGAGCTGCGCTCCCAGCGCGGCATCACCCTGCCCAACCGCACCCTGATGCTCCCTTCCATGACCCCGAAGGATCGCGAAGACCTGCTGCAGGGCATCGCGGCGGGGGTGGACTGGATTGCGCTCTCGTTCGTGCGCTCCGTAACGGATGTGATGAACCTGCAGGCGCTCATTAAAGAGCATGGCGCCGATATCCCCGTGATTGCCAAGATCGAGCAGCGGGCGGCGCTGGACGATCTGGAAGAGATTGTGCAGGTCGCCGACGGCATCATGGTGGCGCGGGGCGATCTGGGCGTACAGATAGACCTGGCAGAGGTGCCGGGCATTCAAAAACGCATCATCCGCCTGTGCAATCAGCATGCGAAACCCGTGATTACCGCTACCCAGATGCTGGAGAGCATGATTAACGAAGGGCGCCCCACCCGCGCGGAGGTTACGGATGTGGCGAACGCCGTGCTGGACGGAACCGACGCGGTGATGCTGTCAGGCGAGACGGCGGTCGGCGCGTTCCCGATTCAGGCGGTGCGCTGGATGGCTCGAATCGCGGAAAGCGCCGAATCGATGCTGGAGTTTTTGCGGCTGGACGAGCTGCCTGCGGAGCCATCGGGCAACACGACAGAGGCGGTGGCACGCGCGGCGTGCGTCGTTGCCCAGATGGTGGGCGCCCGCGCCATCCTGACCCCCACCACTTCGGGCGGCACGCCCCGATGGGTCTCGCACTTCCGCCCGCGTCAGCCCATTCTCGCCCTCACCGATAACGAAACTGTCTGGCGACGGCTCAGCCTGCTGTGGGGAGTCGCCCCCCTGCGCATTCCGCATGTCCACTCTACCGATGAGATGACCACGCAGGCGCTAATCGCCGCCCGCCAGACCCGACTGGTGCGCGGCGGCGATCGCGTGGTGCTGACCGCCGGCGTGCCCGTCAATATCCCCGGCAACACGAACATGATTCAGGTGCTGACCATCGAGCGCTGAGGGGGGTACGCCAATAACATGAAAACACTTGATGAAATTCGGGACATTTTGAGCCATCACAAGAGCCTTCTGCGGGAGCGGTTTAAGGTGAAGCGCCTCGCGGTGTTCGGCTCTTATGCCCGTGGAGAAGCAACCCCGCGAAGCGATGTGGATATTCTCGTGGAGTTCGAGTGCCCTATCGGATGGGAAATCGTAGACCTGCACGACTATCTGGAAGCGATTCTGGGAATCCGGGTGGACCTGACCACGCCAAACGCTCTGAAGCGCAAACCCTGGCTCTGGGAGTCGGTTCAGGAGGACCTGATAGGAGTTTGATGGGTATAATCCTGCCTGGGAGGACACCGATGAAGGTTCTGGTGGCAGATAAGTTCGAACAGAGCGGTTTGGACGGTTTACGCGCGCTGGGCTGTGAGGTGATTTATGACCCCTCGCTGAAAGAGGAGAGCCTGATAGAGGCGTTGCGCCTGCATAACCCCGATATTCTGGTGGTGCGCTCCACGAAAGTTACTGCACCGATGCTGGAAGCGGGCGATTTGAGCCTTGTGATTCGCGCGGGCGCAGGGGTCAACACGATCGATGTCGCCACCGCCTCCAAACGCGGGATCTATGTGGCGAACTGCCCCGGCAAAAACGCGGTTGCCGTGGCGGAGCTGGCGTTCGGACTGATTCTTTCGCTGGATCGGCGCATTCCCGATAATGTGCAGCAACTGCGCGAGGGGCGCTGGAACAAAAAAGAGTTCAGCGAGGCGCGCGGCTTGGCAGGGCAGACTCTGGGGCTGATTGGCGTGGGCAACATCGGCAGGGAGATGATTCCGCGCGCTCGCGCGTTCGGCATGCGCGTGATCGCCTGGAGCCGCTCGCTGACCCCCGAAACCGCCGAAGCGCTCCAGATTGGCTATCGCGCCACCCCGCTGGATGTCGCCTTCGAAGCCGACATCGTGAGCGTGCATGTGGCGCTGACTCCCGAAACCCACCACCTGTGTGGACGCGCCTTTTTTGAGGCGATGAAACCAGGCGCCTACTTCATCAACACTGCCCGTGCCGAAGTGGTGGACGAAGAGGCGCTGCTGTGGGCGGTGCGTGAGAAGGGCATCCGCGCAGGGCTGGATGTGTTCTCTACCGAACCTGCCGCCGCCGAGGGCGCGTTTGACAACCCGCTGGTGCATCTACCGAATGTGTATGGCACACACCACATCGGTGCCTCCACCCGCCAGGCGCAGGAAGCGATTGCCGAAGAGGTCGTGAACATCGTGCGCACCTACATGCAGACGGGGCATGTGCCCAATGTGGTGAACCTCGCGAAGCGTACCCCCGCGCGATACCTGCTGGTGGTGCGCCATCTGGATCGGGTGGGCGTGCTGGCGCATGTGTTTGACTGCCTGCGCGAGGCGCAAATCAATGTGCAGGAGACCGAGAACATCATCTTCGAGGGCGCAGAGGCGGCTGTCGCGCGCATCCAGCTGGATAGCGAGCCATCTGCCGAGGTGCTACGCGCCATCCGCTCGAACCCCAACATCTTCTCGGCGGTGGTGATGCCGCTGTGAGGAGGCTAACGCCCCCGCTGCTGGCGCAGGGGTTTCAGGCAAATCACAGGTTCCAGCGCTAACTTCTCCCGCAAGGGCGACAGGTCGGGCAGTCCCAGCGCGTTCGCAATCGCCGCATCAATCTGCGCTCGCACGGGGTCTTTTGCCATCTGCGGCAGAGGTTGCAGGGGCTGGCTGCAGAGCGCGTCAAACGCCCGCGCCAGCGCGCTTACCTGCGACGATGAGAGCGCAGAAACATCCAGCACAGGAAGCGATTGCCAGATGGGCTTTTTGAAACTGACCCACGCTCCTTCTGTCTCTTGCCGATTGCCCAGAAGCGCGAGTAAGCTCAAGGTGCTGTTGAGCCACAGCACTAAAGCCTTCTCGTGGTCAACCGTCAGGGGGGCTTTCAGGCGCGTCGGCCACCACACATTTGCCAGCATAGGCTGATTCATCTGAAGTGCGACCAGCTTCTGAGTGTTCAGTCGCATTCGCTCTGCCAGCAGTATAGTGCCTGCCTGACGCCATAGCGCATTTGCCGTCTGCACGAGGTTAGCTTTAGGGCTCAAGTATGCATTCGGCTCGCTCTGCAGAGTGACGACTTGCTCTGCGTCGTGTCCCCACAGCGCAGGGTAAGGCGTGGGCGTGCTGTTTGGAGTCAGAACCACGAACACATCGTGAATGTTGCGCCGATCGGGTCCCAGCTCGCCCAGCGTGTGAAGTGGCGCGAGGGGCAGTTTTGCCATGCCGTAGCGATGTTCAGTAAGCAGGGTAATCAGCGCTTCGGTCAGGTCGCTCTGGGCATAGGCGCAGGGTATCAGCCAGTGGGGCAGTTGTTCCAGCTCCCCTGGGGGCAGGAAGAGCGCCTCGCCCCACTTGGAGTCGCCCAGCCAAAGGTCAAACACGGCGCGTTGAGTCCCTGCAGGCGGGAGCTGGCGCACGGCTTCGGCAAGCAGCAGCGCGTCGACGGGGTTGTCGGGGTTGCGCCACAGGTTGAGGCAGAGCGTGCCCGATTTCTCGGAGGTTTTGCGGGCAATAAACAGCGTTTCGCTGAGGTCGGTGTTCTCGCTGAAGTTCCAGCGTTCAGGGTCGTGGCTCACGATCAGGTATTCCAGCGTGTAGTGTTGCGTCAGCAGTTCGCGCGAAGGTTTCCATGACACGCCCGACAGTAGCGCTTTGGGCAGCACGAAAGCGAGTCGCCCGTTGGGTTTCAGGTGGCGGTCGGCGACAGCAATAAAGATGGCACCCAGCCCTGCTTTGATAGATGCTTTTGCTTTGTGCTGGCGGAGCCACTTCTCGAACGCTTCTCGCAAACTCTCGCGTTCTTTTTCGGGCAGGGAGCCAAACAGCAGGTTATCGCCACAGGTGCGCGTGAAGGGGGGATTCATGCAGACGAGATCCAGCGGGGGCAGTTTCAGCGATTCGGGGGCGCGCTGGGCGTCGGTGGCGCGTTCCGCCTCGTGCCCATATTCGGGGTAGAGCGAGAGCTGGGGCGCGACGGGGGCGTCGCTCAGCAGGTCTATACTGCCAAATCGGGGCGCCTGGGTTTGTGGGTCAAACCCCATCGGCATCGTGTAGAGTCGCATGCCGCGCGCCATCACTTGGGGGATGGGCAACGCCAGCGTCGCCGCCGTGAGGTGAACCGCCGACTGAAGCACATCCAGCCCGTAGACACCCTCTTCCAGCAGCGCTTTCAGCAAGCGTGTGCGCCCCTCAGGGTTGGGCGCAGGCGACGCCCGCAGGTAGTTGTCCACAATTGCCTGCACCGCCGCCATCAGCAGTGTGCCCGTGCCGCACGCCAGGTCCGCCAGTCGGAACGCGCCCACTGCATCGGGGGTGCCCCAGTCTATCTGCCAGCGTTCGGGCTGGAGCGCGAGGCGCAGCAACAGGGTCGCCGACGCCACAGAAGTGTAGTAAGTGCCCAGCGGCTTGGCAATATCGCCCAGCAGCAGGTGATAGATGCGCCCTGCCAGGTCGTGTCGGAGCATCACGCGCTGGCGCGTGAGGTCGCGCACAATCGGCACGGATTGCTGAAGCGCTTTATCCAACAGCGAATCGGCAGGGAGCGCTCTCAGAATCGCACGCGCCAGATGGAACACGGCGTGGTAGTCTATTTCCGCGAGAATTTTGCCCCACTCGTCCAGCAGGGCGTCGTGCATGGAGCCTGCCTCGTTGCACTGTTGCAGGTTGCGCACGCGCGGCTCCTCACGGGTTAGCTCCTCGTGGAACAGCATCGCGTTCAGCAGCACCAGCGCGGCAATCTGGCGCACGGCGGTGGTCTGCTCCATCTGATTGGGGTCTATCGCGCGGGCATCAATCCCCAGTGGCTCGGCGAGTCGGGCGTCGGGCACTTGCAGGGCGAGCAGGGCTTGCGCCAGCGTGTTGATGCCCTGCTTGAGCTGTTCCACGGCGCGGCGCACTTCGTCTTCCGACGCCATCGCCTGATAAGCTTGCTGCAGGGCGGCGGCGAGAGCGTTCAGGTTCCCCGTGCGCCAGTCGGGTCTGTCCATTGAGGGTGTGCCGAGGCTGAAGCGCAGATTCGTCTGACGCAGGGCGTCCCCAAGCTGGTCGGGCGTCAGCTGACGCAGCGCGGCAGGGTAGACCAGAGCGAGGGCAAGATGCGCCAGTCCTTGCTGAACCCGCTCGACAGCTTTCTGCCATGCCCGTTCTGCCGCTTGGGGCTGGTCGTCTACCTCGCCCTCAATCATCATCAACAGCCCGCGAAACGACACCAGCAGGTCAGGCAGAGCGCCCCCTTGAAGCCGCTGTTCGGGCAGCGCCACCAGCCCCTGCTGTCTCAACAGGCGCGCCAGCTCTGTGTTCAGCACCTCCTGCCGCGCAACCATCGGGCTATAAGCATACCTCACAGAAAAAGACACCAGAGTCGCCTCTCTGCAATTTGACCTGCTTCCTGCCGAAAATAGACTCCAGTTGTTATGCTGGGACTGGATATCGGCTCACGAGCGATTTATCTGGTGCGCTACGGCGATTCGGGTGTGCTGGCGTATGGGCAATACCCCACGCCGCCCGACAGCGTGGTAGAGGGCGCGGTTGTGGACACACGCCGTGTCGGCGAAGCCATTCAGCGCCTGTTGCGGGCGATGCGCCTGCGCGAGCGCGAGGTGGTGCTGACTGTCGGCGGCGCACAGGTGATGACCAAGTGGGTGGTCGTGCCCGCCATGAGCCTTGAGGAGCTGAACGCCGCCGCCCCTCTGGAAGCCCCGCGCCACCTGCCGCCCGCAAAAGAGCCGATGCTCTATCGCTTCTGGACGCCCCACGCGGACGCCTCCAGTGCGCCTGCCGAGGGAGCCGAAACAACCCAGATGCCCGCACGGCTGGTGGCAGTGCCCGAAGCGCTGGTACATTCGCGGCTGGACGCTGCGCTGAGGGCAGGTTTGAACCCCATCGGGATTGTGCCCGAACCCGATGCGATTACCTATGTGCTGACTCTGAACCATCGCCCCCAGAGCCTGCTGTGGCGCGGCAAAGCGACGGCGATTGTGGGCATCCGCTACGATTACTCTGAGATGACGATTGCCCGCGAAACGGCGCTGGAGTTCGCCCGCACGCTCCGACTGGGGCTGAACGATGCGATAGAAACCCTGCAACGGGCGTTTGGCGCATCGCACGAAGAAGCGGAAGCCCTGATGCTTCAAGCCCAGCTGGATGAGGAAGGCACGCTCCATTTCTCTGAGGAGTTAGGACTGCCGCCCCTCTCGATGCTGGGCTTTTTGCATGCGCTCACCTCCGAGATGCGGCGCCTTGTGGATTTCCAGCGCTCGCGCTATCCCGAAGGCAGCTACTGGGGCTTGCTGGACAGTTTCCTGCTCACGGGCGAAGGCACGGCGCTCAAAGGACTGGCAAACTACTGCGCCCGCAGCCTGGGGCTGACCTGCATCTCGGGCAACCTGTTCCGCGGCGTGCGCTGGGCAGTGCCCACAGAGGACTTAGACCCCGACGCCATGAACCGCTACACCGCCGCGCTGGGCGCCGTGATGAGCCTCAAAGGCGCACGCAGCCCCACCGACGAGGAGCGCCTCACCACCGCCGCATAGCGCCCTTAACATTCTCTTAACATCGCGAGCGGGTATCCTTATACGGGGAATCCTGGTGGATGGCTCTACAGTAGAACTGTTCGACAAGGGTAAAACGGATCTGAAGGCACTGCCCGCGCGCATGGAAACGCGCAGGCTTAACCTCTATTACGGCGACTTCCATGCCCTTAAAGATGTCTCCATCGAAATCAAAAGCAACTGTATCACCGCGCTGATTGGTCCCTCGGGGTGCGGCAAAAGCACTTTCCTGCGATGTCTCAACCGCATGAACGACCTGATCGAGGGCGTCAAGATTCAGGGCGAGGTGCTGCTGGACGGTAAAAATATCTACGACCCCGATGTGGATGTGGTGGACCTCCGCAAGCGAGTGGGCATGGTGTTTCAGAAGCCCAACCCCTTCCCGATGAGCATTTACGATAATGTCGCCTACGGACCGCGCATGCACGGTATTCGCGACAAGCGGATTCTGGACGAGATTGTGGAGACCAGCCTGCGCCAGGCGGCGTTATGGAACGAGGTGAAAGATAAGCTCAAGCAGTCGGGGCTGGCGCTCTCTGGGGGGCAGCAGCAGCGGCTCTGCATCGCCCGCGTGCTGGCGGTCAACCCCGAGGTGATTCTGCTGGACGAACCCACTTCCGCTCTGGATCCCACCGCCACCTACTACATCGAAGAACTGCTGACCGAGCTGAAGAAGGACTACACGATTGTAATCGTAACGCACGGCATGCAACAGGCGGCGCGGATTTCTGATTTCACAGGTTTCTTCCTGAACGGCGTGCTTCACGAGTTTGATGTAACCGCCAAAATCTTCACCATGCCCGAAAAGAAAGAGACCGAGGACTACATTCGGGGGCGTTTTGGCTAAATGTACCTGCTGGCGCTGGAAAGCACGGCGAACTTAGCGGGGGTGGCACTGGTTCACTCAGGGAAACTGATGGGCGCCGTTCAGATAGCGCACGGACAGAACCTTTCGGGCAACCTGCTGCACGCGACCGAGTGGCTCCTGAACCGACACGGCTTGAGTCGCGAGGCGATTCGAGCAGTGGCGGTGGATGTGGGTCCTGGCGCGTTCACCGGGCTGAAGATTGGCGTGATGATTGCCAAGACTCTGGCACACGCGCTGAATCTGGATTTAGTCGGCGTGAGCGCATTTGAGGCGTGTGCCTGTGTGATGCCCGAAGGCACGCCCACACTGGTGGCGTTGCCCGCCCGACGCGACGCGCTCTATGTGCAATGGCTCCTGCCGAAACCGATTCCGGAGCCGTTGAGCCAGCCTGCGATGGTGCTCCAGCACGCCCTGAGCGCGTGGCTGGAGCAGACCACCCCTGCAAGAGAGGGCTGCCAGGCGATTGGGAGCCCGAGAGCGCGTGGTTGGCTGGAGCCGCTGATGCCCGCGCTTCGCTGGCGCATGATAGAAGCCCCCCCGCCCGAGGGCGTCGCGCAGGTGGGCTGGGTGCGCTGGCAGGCAGGGGAGCGCACTTCGCCGTTTCAGATGGTGCCGTTTTATCTGCAGCCCCCTTCCATCACTCCCCCAGGCACGCGCGCACGAACGCCCTGAACAGCGCGCGCGTCGCGGGCGCATCGGGGTCGCGCTCGGGATGCCACTGCACGCCAATAAAGAAGGGCAAACTGGGGTCTTCCACCGCCTCCACCACGCTGTCGGGCGAGCAGGCGACCACTTTCAGGTTTTTGCCCGGCTCCCGAATCGCCTGATGGTGGGCGCTGACCACTTCGGTCTGCTCCATGCCGAGTATCTGCGCCAGCTTAGAGTGGGGTTCTATGCGCACAAAGTGGCGCGGCACGCTCTCCTCGCGCTGCCGACGCTGATGTCGCAATTGCACATGCTCCAGATCGGGCAGGTGCTGATACAGGCTGCCCCCACGCCACACATTGAGCAGTTGACATCCGTAGCAAATGCCCAACACAGGCTTACGCCGCGCCTCGAAAGCGCGAAGCAGGTTCCATTCCTGCTCAAAGCGTGGGGCGTTCACGATGCGGGTTTCGGGATGGGGTTCCTCGCCGTAGCGGCGGGGGTCTATGTCCGCGCCGCCGGGAATCAGCAGCCCATCCAGCATCTCAGCGAGCGCCTCGGCGTCGGTGTTGGGGGCAATCAGCACGGGCACGCCGCCCGCCTGACTCACCGCCAGCGCGTAGGCGTCTTCCATCATCACCAGCGCCTCATCGTCCTGCAGGCGCCAGTTGCAGGTAATTCCAATCAGCGGCTTGCGCATATGGCTCACGATGGGGAAGTATACCCCAAGAGCAGGTATAATACCTTGAGGCGGACAAGAGCATGGTCACTGCAGAAATAAGCACGGGCTTAATGCGCGAGGTGCGCTGGGAGGAGTATATAGAGTTTCTCAGGCAGACGAATTTTGTCGTCATAGAGGATGTACGCATTCCTCTAACAGGGCGCAAGCAGCTAACACGACTTCAACCGGAACATTTTGAGGAAGAAACGACTACGGTGTGGTCATTCCCTGAGCGTGGAGATTGGGCAACCCATCAGGGGAATTATCGTGGCAATTGGGCTCCTCAGATTCCAAGAAACCTTATTTTGCGCTATACCCAGCCCGGCGATATCGTCCTGGACCCTATGGTCGGTAGTGGCACAACGCTGGTGGAATGCCGTCTTCTGGGGAGAAATGGGATAGGCGTTGACATCAACTATAGCGCCCTCATGCTTGCATTCGATAGGCTCAACTTTGAGCCATTAAACCTCTATGAAGAATTGCCTCCCGCCTCCATACGGCTCTTTCATGGGGATGCGCGCTGTCTCAACCTCATCGAGAATGAGTCGGTCGACCTCGTGGCAACGCACCCACCCTATGCAGGGATTATTCGCTACTCCAAAAGCGAGCCAATAGAAGGCGACCTCTCGCAGATGCGCTCGGTGGATAAGTTCCTTGAGGCAATAGAACAGGTCGCCCGAGAATGCTATCGCGTCTTGAAGCCTAACAAGCATTGCGCTATTCTGGTGGGCGATACGCGCCGGCACAAACATTATGTGCCGATTGCCTTCTGGACGATGGAGCGATTTCTGAGAGCAGGATTCATCTTACGCGAGGACATTGTTAAGGTACAGTGGAACATGAAATCGACACGCGAGCGGTGGAGTAGAGGCAAAGTGCGTGACTTCTTGCTTATCTACCATGAACATCTTTTCGTTTTTCGTAAACCCGACATAAACGAAAAAATGCACCAGTTTAAGTGGAGTATGCAAAATGGGTCAGCAAGCCACCCTGAGTGAACAAACTCTGGGCAGAGCCCTCTCTTCCCTTTGGGGTTCCATCTGGCGCATGCTACGCCGCTGGATACTCAAGCTGGCGGATATTACGATTATTCACACAACTCAAGACGGGGTGGAGATTGCTGTTAAGCCTGGCAAAAAGCCGCAATCTTCTTATGATTTTGTCGTGCAGTACAAGGAACCCGGCAAACGCTGGAGAACTCCCAAACATGTTCATCTGGTCGTGGAGCTCTATGTCAAGGAGGCATACAATAGACAACTCACGCACCAGTTACGCGACCATCTACTTTGGGTTTTTGACAAAGTAAAACCCGTCACCGAATATCCTCCTACCTTACAGGTCTACGATCCTGCTCATGCGGCTCGTTTTCGGCGGCTGGATGATGTTGGCGAATTTGGGGTAGAGTTCCTGCTTGTGGTGAGCGAGCTGATCTTTATACAGGAAAAGACGAACTATCCGGATGGTTCGCTAACATACGAATTGTATCGAGACTTTGGTCAGAAAGACCGCTTCTCCGTTATTCATAAGGCGACTTACAGGGGTTAAAGGCTTCAATTCGTAGGCTTTCTGAAACTTCTGGAGCTTGGAGCAAGTAAGGTATCCTTAACCCACCCAATCCCGGAGGCGCTGCCGATGCAAGAGCGAACCGTTGCCCTTGCCGAACAGATTCGAGAAGCCCTGCAGACTCCAGACGGCAGTCTGGCACGGCTGGCAGAGGAAATTCCGCCGCAAGACCTCGCCGAGGCGCTGAGCCTGCTGGAAGACCCTGCCGAGCAGGCGCTCGCGCTTGTGCAACTGGATGAGGCGCAGGCGTCGCAGGTGCTGGACTATCTGGAGCCTGTGGTGGTGGAGCAGATTTTTGAGCATATCCCCACCGAGAAGGCGGCGCGCCTGCTCTCGGAACTGCCTGCCGACGACGCCGCGCAGATTCTGGAGCAGTTAGAAGACGAAAAAGCCGAGGCGCTCCTGCGCCAGATGGCGCCCCCCGAAGCCCGCGATGTGCGTGAACTGCTCGAATACCCGCCCAATACCGCAGGGCGCCTTATGGTGCGCCAGTATGTGCGCGTGCGACCCGAATGGACTGTTGAGCAAACCCTCGACTACCTGCGCCAGGTGGGACCCGATATCGAGACCATCTATTACCTCTACGCCGTCGACACGCGCCAGCGGCTGGTGGGCATCTGTTCGCTCCGCGAGGTGGTTCTCTCCGACCCCAGCAAACGCATCGAGCAGATTATGGAAACCGACCTCGTGGTGGTGCATCCCGAAACCGACCAGGAGGAAGTCGCCTCGCTGCTCTCCAAGTATGATCTGCTCGCCGTGCCCGTCGTGGACGAGCTGGGGCGCATGCTGGGAATCGTGACGATTGACGATGTGGTGGATATCCTGGTCAGCGAAAGCACCGAAGATGTGCTGAAACTGGGAGGCGTGGAAGCGACCGAAGAGCCATATCTCACGCAAACCCCCTGGGATCTGGTGCGCAAGCGCGTGCGCTGGCTGATTCTGCTGTTTATCGCCGAGCGTCTTACAGGCACGGTGCTACGCCACTACGATGAAGAGATTCAGCAGTTCAGCGCACTGGCGTGGTTCATCCCGTTGCTAATTGGGACAGGGGGGAACGCGGGTTCGCAGACCACCACCACCATCACCCGTGCGCTGGCGCTGGGCGAAGTGCGCCTGAATCAGGTGCTGAAAGTGGTGGGGCGCGAAATGGTAACGGGAGTTCTGCTGGGACTAATGATTGGTGTGATTGGCGTACTGAACGCCTTTATCTGGTCAGGCACACTCACCACAGAACAGCGCATCGATCTGGCGCTCACCGTCGGGTTGGCGCAAATGACGATTATCACGATGGCGACCACCATCGGGGCGATGCTGCCGTTGCTGGCGAAACGGCTGAACATAGACCCAGCCGTGATGTCTGCGCCCTTTATTACGACACTGATTGACGCGGCAGGGCTACTGCTCTACTTCTGGATTGCGAAGCTTATTATCTTCTCTTAGCGTCTCGCATCACGCGCCAGACGAATCGGGGCAGGTTGCGCACTTTTTTGATTTTGCGCGGGTCCTGAATCAGGCGCCACAGCCACTCCAGCCCGCTCTGCTGCAGCCATCGGGGAGCGCGTTTGACCACGCCTGCGTACACATCGAAGCTCCCACCGACCCCGATCATCACAGGCGTGTTCAGCGCGTGGCGATGGCGATGCGCCCACTTCTCCTGACGGGGCATCCCCATCGCGATCAGCAGCACATCGGGGCGCGCCGCGCGAATCTGGGTAATCACTTCTGGCTCCTGTTCCGCGGAAAAATAGCCATGATGCACCCCCACAATCTGTGCCTGCGGGAACTGGCGAAGCAGGTTTTCGCGCGCCCGCTCCGCGACGCCCGGCGCCGCCCCCACAAAGAAGAGCCGATACCCCCGCTCGTGGCTCAACCGGGTGAGATGCCACACCAGGTCCACCCCAGAAACCCGCTCGGGGAACGGTTGCCCGCTATAGCGCCCTGCCCACAGTAGCCCTGCGCCATCAGGCGTTACCAGCGCCGCCTCCGTCATCAGCTGGCGAAACTCCGGGTCGTCCAGCGCAATCAGAATCGCGTTCGCGTCGGCGGTAATCACCAGATGCGGCGTTCGCGTGGCGATCAGTTGCTCGATTGTGCGCAACGCCTGCTCCATGCGCACGCGATGCACGGGCACGCCCAGAATCGTCGCCTGCTCCAGATGTTCTTGAGGCGGAACCGCCACCGCACTCTCCATAACGCTATAAGGATACCCGCTCCAGCCGAACGGTTCTCACGCCGAAAATCTCCCATGAGATGGCGATTGACTGGCGCCAGCTGCAAGAACGGGTGCGCCGCTGCGATTCGGTGCGTGTGAATGGGCGCGTGATGGGCGCGGTCGGCTTAATGATCGAGTCGCAGGGTCCGCCTGCCCGACTGGGTGAAATTTGCCTGATAGAGCGGGGGCGCCACACACCGCCTCTGCCAGTGGAAGTGGTCGGTTTTCGGCACGGGCGCACCCTGCTGATGCCGCTGGGACCAATGGAGGGTGTGGAACCCAACAGCGAGGTGATTCCCACCCGTCGCTCGGCAGAGGTCGGGGTGGGCGAGAGCCTGCTGGGGCGCGTGCTGGATGGACTGGGCAATCCGATAGACGGCAAGCCTGCTCCCCGATGTACCCAGCGGTACCCGCTGATGGCGGAGGCGCCCTCGGCGCTGGAGCGCCCGCCGCTGCGCACGCCCCTCCCTACCGGCGTGCGAGCGATAGATGCCCTGCTCACCTGCGCACAGGGGCAACGCATCGGCATCTTCGCAGGGAGCGGCGTCGGCAAAAGCACCCTGATGGGCATGCTCGCCCGACATGCCAGCGCCGAAGTGAATGTAATTGCCCTGATTGGCGAGCGCGGGCGCGAGGTGCGCGAGTTCATTGAAGATAGCCTCGGTGAAGAAGGATTAAAACGCTCCGTGCTGGTGGTGGCAACCTCCGACCAGCCCGCGATTGTGCGCCAGAAATGCGCCTTCACCGCCACCGCGATTGCCGAATATTTCCGCAATCAGGGGAAGCAGGTGTTGTTGATGATGGACTCCCTGACACGCCTGGCGATGGCACAGCGCGAAATTGGGCTTTCGGCAGGCGAGCCGCCCTCCGCACGCGGCTATACCCCCTCCGTGTTTGCCCTGATGCCCCGCCTGCTGGAGCGTGCTGGTACGAGCGCTCGCGGTAGCATTACCGCCTTCTACACCGTGCTGGTGGACGCCGACGACATGAACGACCCGATTGCCGATACCGCGCGCGCCATTCTGGACGGACACATCGTGCTGTCGCGCGCCCTGACCCAGCGAGGACACTACCCCCCGATTGATGTGCTGGCAAGCCTCTCGCGCGTGATGCCCAACATCGTCGCACCCGAACACCAGCGCCGCGCGAACCTGCTGCGACGCATGCTCGCCGCCTACCGCGACGCTGAGGACCTGATTATGATCGGCGCTTATCAAAAAGGCACAAACCCCATCGTGGACATCGCAGCAGAACGCATGCCCGCCATGCGTGCGTTTCTGCAGCAAACGCCTGCGGAGCATACGCCTTTTGAAGAGACCCTAAAGCAACTGATGGCGCTGACCGATGATATACCCGACGCCCTATGAGACGCTTTCGGTTTCGTCTGGAGCGTGTCTTGCGCTATCGTGAGAGCCGTGAGGAGGCGGCGTATCGTGCGCTTCAAGATGCCGTTCGCCAGCGTGTGGAACATGAGTCAGCCATCGAGCAGGTGAGGGCGCAGATGCGGGCGCTGGCGGAAGCTTCGCTCCGCCCTGAAGAGTGGGTGGAGCGGGAGCGCACGCTGATGGCGCTCCAGACGCGCCTTGAGCGGTTGCTGGACACGCTCCCCCTGCTACAGGAGCAGGAGGCGCATGCCCGCGAGGTGTATCTACACCTGCGTCGGGAGCGCGAGGCGCTCAGCCGCCTGCGCCAGCGCGCTTATGAGCAGTTCCAGACCGAGCTTCAGCGCGCTCTGCAAACCGAGATGGACGAGGTGGTCGCCCTTGCGTATCAGCGAGTCGTTCCAGAGAACCCTTCAGCGGATACAGGAAATCCAGACGCGCATTGAGCAGATTCAGGGGCGGTTGCCTCAGGCGAGTACGCCCCAGTTCACCGAGCTGGTGCCCCCTGTGGGATTCCCTGCCAGTGGCGGATTGCCCCCCGGCTTTGAACTGCAACCCACAGGCAGCAGCGCCCCTTTCCCGCCCGAAGTGCAACGCTGGGCGCCGCTGGTGGAGCCGATCGCCCAGCGCTACGGGCTGGAAACCGAGTTCATCCTGCGCATTATTGAAGCCGAGTCGGGTGGCAACCCGAATGCCGTTTCTCCAAAAGGCGCGATTGGGCTGATGCAGTTGATGCCCGAAACGGCGCGGGCGCTGGGGGTTCAGAATCCCTATGACCCCGTGCAGAATATCGAGGGCGGTGTGCGCTACCTGCGCCACCTGATAGACCGCTTCGGCGACCGGCGCCTTGCGCTCGCCGCCTATAACGCAGGTCCGGGCAATGTGCAACGCTACGGAGGTGTGCCGCCGTTCCCTGAAACCATTCGCTATCTGCAAAAGATTTTGGGATAAGCCCCCTGCGGAACCCCTGAATTAGGGTATAATATGCCCTCGACACGCAGGAGGCGAAAACACAGATGCTGAAGATACGCTTGATGCGCATAGGGAAAAAGAAGAAGCCGTTCTATCGTGTAGTGGTAGCGCCGAGCAATGCGCCGCGCTCGGGGCGATTCGTGGAGATTGTGGGACACTACAACCCCCTCACCGACCCCGCGCAGGTGAACTTCAACGAGGAGCGCGTGCTCTACTGGCTCCGTACAGGCGCACAACCCACCGACACGGTGCAACTGCTGCTGGAACGCGCAGGCATCTGGCAACAGTTCCAGAGTCAGAAGGAATCGAAAGCAGCGCAGTGAATAATTTAAGCGAGGATAGCCATGCTACGAGAGTTCTTAGAGGCATCGGTGCGAGCGCTGGTGGACGATCAGCAGGCGGTCGTGATTGAGGAAGAGCGCAACGGCTCCCGGCTGCGCTATCGCATCATCGTCGCGGAAGGGGATCGCGGGCGCGTGATTGGTAAAAACGGGCGGATTGTGAACGCCCTGCGCACCGTCGCCGAGGCAGTGGGCGCCAAAAACCGCACCCGCGTGCAGGTGATTGTGGTGACCGACCGCGACTCGGAAACCACCAGCGCCAGCGAAGAGACCGAAGAGTCCTGACCTCGCGATGGCGATGCCCTATGTGCCCAAAATCGCCCAGCGCTGGGTGACGGTCGGAGTCGTTCTCCGTCCGTTCGGGCTACACGGGGAGGTACGAGTGCGCCCGGAGACCGATTTTCCGGAGCGGTTTGTGCCCGGCGCGCGTCTGTTCTGGTGGCTCCCCCCGAAGCCGGAGCCGCCTGGGGAAGAGTCGCTTGCGCCCTCCAAACACCGAAAGCGTCCCCCACGCACGATGCAGCCCCAACCATGCGTGATCGAATCGGTTCGCTGGCAGGGCGACCGCCTGATTATCAAACTGGAAGGCTTTGACACGATTGCGCATGCCGAAAACTTGCGGGGGGCGTGGCTGCTCATCCCTCCAGAAGAGCGTATGCCCCTTGGGGAAGACGAATACTACATCGACGATTTAATCGGCATGGAGGTCTTTACAGAAACGGGTGAGCGCGTGGGCAAACTGAAGCGCGTTATTCCGGGCGGCGCCTACGACTATTACGAAATCGGCAAATACACCATCCCCGCCGTGGGCGAATACATCCGTGAGGTGGATGTGCCCCGCAAGCGCATGGTGGTGCGCCTGCCGGAGATTTAGTGTCGACAGGCTTCTTTGCGAAGGATGAGCGTGGGGTATTATTGAATTCGGGATGAGCATGCATTCAACGGAGTGGCTCGGACGCGAATCCTATCAGGCTACTATTCCCTTTCTGGATGAGATAGTACAAGGGGACTGTCGCCACTTGCTCCGTCAGTTACCCGATGAGTGTGTCGATGTGGTCATCACCAGTCCGCCTTACTACCGCCAGCGCGATTATGGCGGGATGGGAATGGGAAACGAGTCAAGCCCTCAAGAATATATTGAGAACTTGCTGGAAGTTTTTGAGCAGTGTGTACGATGCACCAAATCTACAGGGAGCCTGTTTTTCAATATTGGTGATAAATACGAGAATGGCTCCCTGCTCCTTGTGCCATACTTGTTCGCGAACGAGGCAACTCGCCGCACGGGCGTGAAGCTGATTAATGTAATTACCTGGGTCAAGCCCAACCCAGAACCAAGGCAGTACCGCAGGCGACTTGTCAGCAGCACCGAACCCATATTCCATTTCGTGAAAAGCGACCACTATCAATATCACTACGAGCGTTTTATGGCGCATCGGGATATGATGCGCTCGCGTGTGAGGGCAGGAAACGGTATCGGCAAACGCTATTTGGAACTGATAGAGCAGTCCGATCTGACCCCTGAGCAGAAACAGGAAGCGCGACTGGCTCTTCAGCAAGCTATTGAAGAGGTTCAGAGAGGCGAGATCGCTTCTTTCCGAATGAAAATTCGCGGAATCCATTCTGAAGCCTATGGCGGCTACGAAGGAGGACGCAAGAGCCATCTTCGGAACCGTGGCTTTACCATTATCCGAATGTATGACCGAGCTATCAAGCGTGATGTTATAGAGTGCCCTGTGATCGCTGTCAAGTCGCCGAATCACCCTGCCGTCTATCCCGAATTCCTCGTGCAGGAATTACTCCACCTGACTACTGAACCAGGCAATCTCGTGTTAGACCCCTTCATCGGTTCAGGAACCACTGCGGTGGTTGCAAAACGGATGGGACGACACTATATCGGTTTCGAGATCAATCCGCAATACTGCGAGGTAGCACAGAAACGAGTTGCTGAGACAGCTGTCCAGCCAAGTTTGCTGGAATTTTTTGTATAACATGAAACGCAAAACGGAGCCTCATTTGAAGGTTTTCAAAAACAGGAGCGTTCTTGTTTTTGAAGATGGCAGTGAGGTGGTATTTTGGGAAGGGCAACCCACCTCCGGGGCAAAAGAGCGCCTTGACAGGATCAGGCAGCGCCTGAGGGATGGCTGGTTGGACAAGCTTTTTGAAGACCTTCCTGCTTCTGCTGAGAAGGTAGAAATTGACGATTCTGTCAGAGAAATTATTGAACAGATTGTAAACTCCATAACCAGTGAGGTTGGACGCGCTGTAGCAGGTCTCACGGTTCTGCAGCTGGTCGTCAAGAGTCTTGCACCTGAACAGAGCATCAGGTTGCACAAAGGTGGACGAGGCAACTTCTCTTGGCGTGAGGGCATTCCGATGCGAAGCCTGGACTCAGAATTTGTTACGCCGTTCCTCCGCAGGCACGACCTGATTCGACTCAACAAGTATGGCGTTTTTATGACTCGCAGCTTAGCTGAGAACTATCCTTATTCACAATTTTACAAAGCATCAGTTCGTGGAGCACGCGATGCATGGCTTACATTGATTGATAAGGTAGACTCAGGTGAGGTAAATAGCGAGGCAGCCCTACGCTACATGCTTGCCGTATTGCGCAACCGCACCGAAAGTTTTAGAGAGCTTTCAGAAAAGGCTCTTGATGCTACCCATCACTTCCTCCAAACAAAAGGAGGCTTTGACGAGATATTTCAGACCATTATTCAGCATGTCAACAGGTCCTCTTATTCAGCAAGACTTTTGGAAGTATCCATGCACGCCTTTTTGCAAGTGCTTGAAGACAGGGAGCTGCTAAATGGGCGCCTCCTGTCCTTATGCCAGATGCGAACGGCGAACAAAAAACACCGGAATGTGGCGGACATAGAGATTGTCAGCCTTGATGATCCAGAGGTTGTTCTTGAAGCTTGGGACGCAAAGTATGGTAAACCTTACTTGATGGACGAGCTGTACGAGCTGGAAGACAAACTGCAAGACCGAATGCTTGAAACAGCAGGCTTTGTAACCGAGTGCGAGCCTGACCTGCGAGAGGACATACGCCAGCGACTTATGGAGATCAAAGAAACTACAGAAGTGGATGTCAAAGTCCTCTCCCTTCGAGAGTGGATAGAGTTTTATTTGGAGCGCACGAATCAGCAACACGCTCGCGGGGAGATTGCAGCCGACTGGATGATTGCCTATATAGAGTCACTCTGCCAGCGCCGGCGTGATCGCGCTCCCATCGACGAACCCGCAGATCAGTGGGTACAGGACTGGATTTGCCTTTTAGAGAGCCATGCCCAAGAGACTGGCTGAATCTGCCACAGATCCATGACCGTAGCAGGAATCCCCCCCTTGCGTCGAATCCCCTTATCGAGGTGATTCGGATGGCAGATTACACGCCGAAACCGGAGCATAAGTTCACCTTTGGGCTGTGGACGGTCGGCAACCGCGGACGCGACCCCTTCGGTGATTTCGTGAGACCCCCTATCCCCCCGACCCGAATTGTGCAGAAACTCTCCGAGCTGGGCGCATGGGGCGTGAACCTGCACGATAACGACCTCGTGCCGATTGATGCCACCCCCGCCGAGCGCGACCGTATCGTGCGCGAGTTCAAAAAGGCGCTGGAAGACTACAATATGCGCCTTGTGATGGGCACCACCAACCTGTTCTATGACCCCGTTTTCAAAGACGGCGCGTTCACCAGCAACGACCCCAAAGTACGCGCCTACGCCCTGCAGAAAAGTATGCACGCGATTGATCTCGCAGTGGAACTCGGCGCGGAAATTTATGTCTTCTGGGGCGGACGCGAAGGCACCGAAACCGACGCCGCCAAAGACCCCGTGCAGGCGCTCCAGTGGTATCGTGAGTGCATGAACTTCCTCATCCACTATGTGAAAGATCAGGGCTACAACCTGCGGTTCGCGCTGGAGCCGAAACCCAACGAGCCGCGCGGCGACATCTTCCTGCCCACCGTCGGCGCGATGCTGGCGTTTATCGAAACCCTCGACGACCCCAGCATGTGCGGGGTCAACCCCGAAGTGGCACACGAGACCATGACGGGTCTCAACTTCGTCCACGCTGTCGCCCAGGCGATTGAGCGCAACAAACTCTTCCACATAGACCTGAACGCCCAGAAAATCGGGCGCTACGACCAGGACTACCGCTTCGGCGCAGAGGATATCAAAGGGGCGTTCTTCCTGGTGAAGCTGCTGGAAGACAACGGCTACAGCGGACCGCGCCACTTCGATGCCCACGCCTACCGCACGGAAGACGAAGAGGGCGTGTGGGAGTTCGCAAAAGGTTGCATGCGCACCTATCTGATTCTCAAGGAGAAGGCGGAGCGGTTCAATCAGGACCCCGAAATTCAGGAACTACTCGCCGAGATTCGCCAGTGGGATGTGGAACTGCAGGAGCGCATGCAGTATTCGCGCGAAAACGCGGCGTGGCTCAAGAGCTACCCCTTTGACCGCGAGGCGCTGGGCAAAAAAGGCTACCAGTATGAACGCTTAGACCAGCTGACGATGGAACTGTTGATGGGCATCCGCTGAGCAGGAAACCCCTGCCCAGCGTTGAATCGCTTCAGCAGGAGGGAGTTATGGCTATGAACTATCGGCATCTGGGTCGTTCTGGACTGCTCGTTAGCCCACTCTGTTTGGGCACGATGAACTTCGGTCCCCACACTTCCGAAGAAGAGTCCCACCGCATTATGGATCGGGCGCTGGATTTGGGGATCAACTTCTTCGACACGGCGAATGTGTATGGCTGGCGCAAGGGCGAAGGCTGGACGGAGCAGATTATCGGGCGCTGGTTCGCCAAAGGAGGCGGACGGCGCGAAAAGGTGGTGATTGCCACCAAAGTGTATGGCGTGATGGGCGACTGGCCCAACGAGTCGCGCCTTTCAGCACGCCATATCAAACGCGCCTGCGAAGACAGCCTGCGCCGCCTGCAGACCGACTGGATTGACCTCTATCAGATGCACCACATCGACCGCGAGTGCCCGTGGGAAGAAATCTGGCAGGCGATGGAGCAGCTCTACTACGAGGGCAAAATCCTCTATGTGGGTAGCAGCAACTTCGCAGGCTGGCATATCGCGCAGGCGCAGGAGATTGCCAAGCAGCGCCACTTTATGGGGCTGGTTTCCGAGCAGTGCCTGTATAACCTGAACGCCCGTATGGTGGAGATGGAGGTACTGCCTGCGTGTCAAGCCTATGGGCTGGGCGTGATTCCGTGGAGTCCGCTGGCGGGCGGGCTGCTGGGCGGTATTTTGAGCGACTCGTCGGGCGAGCGGCGCCGCTCCGAGCGCATTCAGGAAGCGCTGGAGAAAAACCGCGCTAAAATTGAGGCTTACGAGGCGTTCTGCCGCGAGCTGGGCGAGCATCCCGCCAATGTCGCGATTGCGTGGCTGCTGCACCAGCCTGCTGTGACGGCGCCCATCATCGGACCGCGCACCGTCGAGCAGTTAGACCACATCATGCGCTCGCTGGAGATTAAACTGGACGAGGCGGCGCTCAAACGGCTCGACGAGATTTTCCCCGGTCCGGGCGGACCTGCGCCTGAAGCGTTTGCGTGGTAATCGGTGGGCGGGTGGGCATCCGTGCCTGCCCGCTCCTACCCTGAAGGTGGGTTCAGCGCCATATTATCAATCAACCTTGCTTTGCCGAAGTAGGCGGCGACGGCTATCCGCGCAGGGCGGTCTATCACTTCCAGCGGCTCCAGAGTCTCGGCGTCCACAATTTCCACATAGTCGATTCGGGCATAGGGGCTTGCGGCAATCTGCGCCTGCACCTGCTCCCGGAGGACGTGGGCGTCGCGCATCCCCTGTGCCACCTGCTCCTGCGCCCACTGGAGGCTCCGGTACAGCACCGTCGCCGCGGCGCGCTCTTCCGGAGTCAGGTACACATTCCGCGACGACATGGCTAACCCATCGGGTTCGCGCACAATCGGGCAGGGCACAATCTCCACTGTCAGGTTCAGGTCGCGCACCAGCTGCTGGATGATGCGCAGCTGCTGATAATCCTTCTCGCCGAAATAGGCGCGGTCGGGCGTCACGATGTGGAACAGTTTCAACACCACCGTTGCCACGCCCTCAAAATGCCCCGGTCGCGAGCGTCCGCAAAGGGGCTGGGACAGGCGTTGCACGCGCACCTGCGTTTGAAAGTCGGGTGGGTACATCTCGCTCGCTTCGGGGACGAACATCGCGTCTACGCCCACTGATTCTGCCATCGCTCGATCGCGTTCAAAATCGCGCGGGTAGCGTTCAAAATCTTCCTGCGGACCGAACTGGAGCGGGTTCACGAACAGGCTCACTATCACGCGCCCGCCATCGGCTTTCGCCCGACGCATCAGGCTGAGATGACCCTCATGGAAATAGCCCATCGTCGGCACGAAGTGAATCGCTTCCCCAGCCCGGCGGCACTCCTGAACCCACTGACGCACTTCGGCGATGGTCTTGAGAATCTGCATAAGGAGAATCTTACCCAAAGATCGCTCCGCACAGCGGCTTCTGAGGGATACCCCGTGTACAGCGATCATGCCATGCCCCAAAGGTAGCAAAAATGCTGGAGCTTCTTGCGTGCTTGTGAGCGGTTCCTTGACAGTGCAAAAAAAATAGGAATCCCGCAGAGGGCATCGAATATGCAGTACAGTAGCACCCGAAGCTGGGGAGTTCAGTATTGTATCTCGATAGCCGAGGTTGCCCTTTTCTTCAGGAGGAAGAGGGGTAGTATCTGGAGGTTTGACCTATGGCGCTTGAACAACTCAAAGTCAGGGAAATCGTAAAGCAAGCGGTCAGTAAGAATGTAGATATCCCTGAGTTCCAGCGAGAATTCGTCTGGGACCCAGAACAAGTGAAACTGTTTGCAGAATCGCTGTACCGTGACTACCCTGTGGGGGCATTTTTGCTGTGGGACTCTGCCGAGTATCAGGAATCTAAGACAGCACAGGGCACACAAGCCTCCCTGTGGATTGTGGACGGTCAGCAGCGCACGACAGCGTTATGTTTGCTGCTGGGTCAAAAGCCATATTGGTGGCCTGACGCGCGCGATTGGAACGAAGCCCTTGAGCGCTATGATGTAATGGTGAACATCTTACCTGACCAAGCAGGTGATTACCTGGAGTTCGCCCTGCCGAACCCTGTTCGTCGTCGCGACCCCCGCTGGATCAGCATTCGCAGTGTACTTAGCAGGGAGAGAGTTGAAGACCTGACCGAACTCGCTCAGAAAATAGCATCGCAGGTTAGTCGAGATTCGGACGAAATGATGCGGTGCTTTGCACTGGCGCACGCTCATCTCCAGCGTCTCTGGCAAATTCGCGAGCGAGATATTCCAATCATCAAGATTGACCACGGGGTAGACGATGTTGCCGAAATATTTACTCGTTTGAACCGTGAGGGAACCCGCGTAAAAGAAGCCGATGTAGTTTTGGCGGTAGCGGCTGTTCGCAACCGTGGTTGGGTACGAGAAGAGTACCTTCCCTTCTGCTCCGAGCTCGAAGAGAAAGGATGGGATCTCGAGGCAGGGGTTTTTATTCGCACCATGACCGGCATCGGTAGGGGGCGCGCGCGGTTGATGGAAGTGCCTAAGGAATTCTGGAGTCAAGAAAGTTTGCCAAAGGTCTGGAACGAAACCAAGAAGACTATTATGGGGGTTCTGAAACACTTAGCGGAGTTCGGTATAACATCCTCAGAACTTCTCCCTTCCACGAACAGTCTGATACCTCTCTTCGTATTGCACCACCGCTGGGGAGATCAGCCCGGTTACCGCTTCGGTAAAGCTTTGCACTGGTTCCTTCTTGCCAACTGGGACGGACGCTACAGTGGCTCGCCAATCGTTACGCTCAACGAAGACGTCCGGGCGATTGCTGAGGCGGAAGGCTACGATCAGGCATTGGAAATCCTCCACAGTCGCTTGAGAGTGCTTTCACAAATACCTGAAGATGCTTTCCTGAATCGCTTTGACCGTGCTGGAAGCCGTTTCATGCGGTTGATATTGTATCTGATACTTTTCCGTAAAGGAGCACGCGACTGGGTGGATGGAACCCGTCTTGGTTACGATAAAAGCGGCGCTGAGGTAACAGCAGGGTTCGAGCCTCACTGGCACCATATTTACCCTCGGCGAGTCCTGAAGCAAAAAGGTATCTCCGACGAGGAGATACATGCTCTGGCGAATATAACCGTGCTCAACGAACGCACGAATGTGACTAAGCTCGGAAGCAAAGAGCCAGGTTCTTACATACTGCAGTTCCAAATCCCAGAGGATGAACTGCGCCGTCATTTGATTCCCGACTCCTTCATCCAGCCGAGAGAAAGACTAAAAGAAACTTGGAGCGTAGATCGTTACTTTGACTTTTTGTTCGAGCGATCGCAGTTGCTTGCCAGAACAGCGAACAAGTTCCTGCAAGAGCTGAAGGGCTCATAGGCGCTGGCTCTAAAGGCGGGAGCTGAACAGGTTGGAGGCAGACTTATGAGCCCCTAACTTCGAAATCAAAGGAAATCAACAGGTACAATATAGACGAGTTGCACATTCCCTCAAGTGAGGGGAAGACAGGAGGCGAGGTCGGAATTCTCTGGAGGTGGGTGCGCCTGCTGGCGCTCGGAGCGTTAGGGTGGGCGGGGCAAGAGTGGCTCCTGCAGTCGCCCTTGCTGCTCGCAGGGGGCGTGGGCGCGCTGCTGGCGTGGGTTGCCCTGTTCTGGCTGGAACGGCGCTCCTCTCAGGCAGAGTGGCTGGGAGCGCTGGGGCTACTCTATGATATGACCCTCGCAGGGGTGGGCGTGTGGCTTCTGGCGCATCCGCAAGCATGGTGGTTATTGTTTGTGCCCGCTATCTACGCCGCGCGGCAGTATGCGGCGTGGCACGCGCTGATGGGGGCGTTTCTGGCTCCCCTGACGGTGGGCGTGATTGCCAGCGTGGCGCCAGAACGGTTCGCCGACACGGCGACGCTCTGGGGCTGGGGCGCAGGCTTGCTGGGCGGACATCTCGCGCTCGCGTGGGTCGCTTATCGCCCCGCCACAACACCCTCGCCCGAAGTGATGGAGCAGGTTACGCGCGTGCTGGAGCAAACTGAAAGCGCCCATCGTGAGCTGCGCCACAGCTACCGCGAACTGGCACACCACTACCGACGCCTGCAGGAGAATCTGGAAACCCTCAACGATGTGGTGGAGCTCTTTACCGCCCTGCGTCAGGCAACCACGCCCACAGAAGCGTATCGCCTGATTCTGGAGCGACTGCGCAGCCGCTTTGGGGCGTCGGGCGCGGCGCTCTATCTGGCGGACGAAACGGGCTTCCACCTGCGTGCGGCGCTCGGCGTGGGGAGCCTCGCGCGCCTGCAAGGCACGGTGCGTGTGGATGCGCCCCGCAAAAGCGCGCGCCAGGCGGTCGAGCAACAGGTGCGGCAGGCGCTTGAGACCCTGTGCGAGCGCGTCCCCGAATCGGGGGAGGATGCCCACGCCATCGGGGCTGGGGCGAACCCGCGCCTGCTGACACTTCCCCTGCGCACGCCCCAGCGGCTGCTGGGTATGCTGACCCTGGTGGCACGCAACCCCGACGGGTTTGACACCGCCACCGAGAATCGCCTGCACGCCTTCCTGCCCCACCTGCTGGCGCTGGTGCAACTCTATGAGCAGATTGAGGTCATGGGCTTGCGCCTGCAGGAGATTCAAGCGTTGCACGATCTGGATAACCTGCTCTTCACTGTGGCAACGCCCACCGAGATTCCGCGCCGTGCGCTGGAAGTGCTGAAAAGCGTTGTGCCCTTCGAGTACGCCCAGCTGTATCTGCCCGACGAGGAACAGCTGACGCTCCATGCGTCGCTCCCCGCGTTCGCCGAAATCCTGCCGATGCTCCAGTTCGGTCAGGAGTGTGGCTGGCAGGGGTGGCTTCAGCAGAAAACGCATCTGCTCTCTATCACCGATACCCACGAAAGCCCCCATGTGCCCGACCCTGCGGCGCTTGCGCCCATCCGAAGCTTGCTGTTGATTAACCTGCAAAGCGGCGCCCGTCCTGCAGGCGTGCTGGCGCTGGGGCATTCCCAGCCGCACTTTTTCACGGAGGGGCAGACGGAGATGGTGCAGGTGCTGGTGGCGCATCTGGGGCTGGTGCTGGAGCGCGCGCGGCTGCTGATTCATCTGGAGCAACTCGCCATCACCGACGGGCTAACAGGCTTGCACAACTATCGCTATTTTCAGGAGCGCTACAAAGAGGAAGTGCGCCTCGTCAAACGCTATCGCCACCCGCTGGCGCTGATGCTGATAGACCTCGACAACTTCAAACAAATCAACGACCGCTATGGGCATCTGGAAGGCGACTATTTGCTGATGCAGGTGGCGGAGGTGTTGCAAAGCACTCTGCGCTCCACCGAGCTAATCGCACGCTATGGCGGCGATGAGTTCGTGGTGCTGATGCCGTCCACAAACTTGCAGGGGGCGCAAACCGCCGCGGGGCGACTGCTTCAGGCGGTCTCCGGCACGCGGTTCTCCACCACTGCCGGGCAGCCCGAGCTGAGCATCACGCTGAGCATCGGAATCGCCGCCTATCCAGAGACCACCGAAGACCCACAACAATTGCTGGAATTAGCCGATTCTGCCCTCGAAAAAGCGAAGCGTACTGGCAGGAATCGGGCGGTGGCGCTCGAAAATACCGCATAAATCGGATTGACGCCCGCGCGGGGTTTGTGCTATAATGCTCAAGCCCATGGCGCAGGCGAAACGGAGAACGCACCGATGAAGTCGGCTCTACGCGAACGAGCGGAGCAATATGCCCAGCGAGGGCAAGTGAAGCAGGCAATCCGCCTGCTGAAGCGTGCCATGCAACAAGGGCGTGCCTCGGCGGAAGATTACCTGCGCCTGGCGGAGCTCTACTCGCAGGAACGGGAGTGGCGTCAAGCGGTCTGGGCGTTGCGCCATGCCCGCACTCTCGCCCCCAACTCCGAACAGATTCGAGAGCAACTGGTGGAAGCGCTCCTGAACGCCGACCAGTATGAGGAAGCCATCCGCGAATGCCAGAACTGGCTCCGCGAGTCGCCCGATCACCCCATCCCGCTGGAGAACCTGCTGGACGCCTACATGAGCCAGAACGACCTTACACACGCCCTGGCGATTGCCAACCAGCTGGTGCAACTCCAGCCCCTTTCCCCGCACTACCGCATGCGTCGCGCGCGGCTGCTGGACCGTATGGGGCGCTATATGGAAGCGATTGAAGACTACCAGTGGCTCGTGTTCGATAGCGACAGCACGCCGTTCGAGGTGTTGCTCTTTGCGCAGCTGGAGCTGGAGCGTCTGGACTTCCGTCAGATGGAACTGTTGCTCCATCTGGTGCTGGACGACAGCGAGTTTCGGGTGCGCTTTTTGCAGGAGCCTGTAGAGGCGGCGCGCGAGCGCGGTTTTCGGTTCAGCCCTGTGGGCGAGACGATGATTACGCAACTGCCCGACGCCATCCGCGACACGCTCCCCAAAAAACGCCGCTATGCGCCGTATTGCTGAAACCCTGCAGTCGCTTCGGAGCCAGCTGGGCAAGCGCACGCTGGTGATGGGCATCCTGAACGCGACGCCCGACAGCTTTTACGACGGCGGGCGCTACGCCACTTTTCAGAGCGCGCTCGCCCGCGCCGAACAGATGATTGCCGAAGGCGCGGATATTCTCGATATCGGGGGTGAATCGACGCGCCCCGGCGCGGAGCCAGTACCCCTCGAAGAAGAACTGGAGCGCGTCATCCCCGTCATTCAGGCGATTGCCCAGCGTTACGACATCCCCATCTCGGTGGACACGACCAAGAGCGAGGTGGCGCGGCAGGCGCTGGCAGCCGGCGCGTGCATCGTGAACGACATCAGCGGCATGCAGTTTGACCCCGCCATGCCCGAAGTCGTCGCCGAAGCAGGCGCAGGCGTCGTGCTGATGCACATTCAGGGCACGCCCCGCACGATGCAACTCAACCCCACCTACACTGATGTGGTCGCCGAGGTGCGCGCCACGCTCCAGTCGCATATCGAGCGTGCCCTGCATGCTGGCATCCCCCGCGAAAATATCTGGATAGACCCCGGAATCGGCTTCGGCAAAACGGTAGAACACAACCTGACCCTGCTGCGCCACATTCCTGACCTCAAAGCGCTGGGCTACCCTGTGCTGATAGGGACTTCCCGCAAGTCGTTTATCGGGCACTTGCTGGGGGGTCTTCCTCCTGAAGAGCGTCTGGAGGGCACCCTGGCGACGGTCGTACTGAGCGTGGCGTGGGGCGCGGATATTGTACGCGTGCATGATGTGCTGGCGACGGTGCGCGCCGTGCGGATTGCCGATGCGTTGTGTAGAGGGGGAAGCTCCGCTTGAGAGGTGATTGTGCCCCAGAGCCACCGCAAGTTTGTTGTGGATAAGATTTTCCTGTGCCTGTAATCTTCTTCCAACCCCCTGCGTACAGAAATTTTCTGCGAAATCCCCCCACCCCCCTTGACAAAACGCCCCTTTCCATGCTATAATATCCCCACACTTTTCTGGAACGGAGGGTTCCACGATGAGGCTGAATCTGAAGCAACTGCGCCGAACAGGGCGCACAGGGTTCGGAAAAGTGCTGGCTGCGCTGTTGTCGTTGTCGCTGAGTGTGCCCCC
>LDYB01000015.1 GCA_001442985.1 Armatimonadetes bacterium DC | reverse complement strand
TCAGGTCGCTGGCATAGGGCTTTCGCTCGCTCATAGCGGACAAAGTATACCCGAACTCACTTTCCTAGATCGCTTCTTAGAGCGCGTGCTGAACGAATCGGCTTCTGAACCTGAAACTTCACAAACTTCACACAACTTCACATTTGGAGGTGCGCTATGACCAAGCACGAACTGATACAGCGATTGCGTGAGCTTCACGAGCGTGCGGAGCAACTGCGTGCGGAATGGAAAGCCCTGCCCAAGCGAACCGACTCTGCCTTGCTTAAGGGCGATAAGGACGCCCTGATAGACTGCCAGATACGCCAGCGCCAGATTCCGTACGAATACATACGCAACCTGCTGGCGCAAGCAGAGGTATGGCAAGCGTACTGGACTGAGGAGCAGAAACGGCTGGAGCGCGAAATTGAGGCGCTGAAGCCGAAGTACGAAAAAGCACGGGAGCGCTACGAAAAAGCGCTCGCCGAACTCCGAGCCGTCGAGCAGGAATACCGTGCGCTGGGTGGGGTTGTAAGCCCCCTCGAGGGCGTACCGCCTGGGAGCAAACTCCACGAGGTGCTATATGTCCAGCTGATACGGGGTAGGAGTGCGATAGGCTCCCTCGAGCGAATCCTGCATAGAGTCGGCGAAGGCGATTCCAAAGCAATCGGAATCGCTATTGACGGGCTGGAGCAGGGAGATAAGGCGCTTGAAGAGTTTGTGAAAGACTTCCTTGTGGCGGTGAGCCGTTTACTGGAACGAGGTGAAAACGCATGACTCCGAACGACCTGAAAAAGCAGGCTGAAGACTACGCGCGTGCTTTGGGATTGCTCCCCCCTGACCCGAACCCGAAGCCCGTGCGCTACATGGCGCTGCCGAACAGCTGGGCGCCTATGCCTGCGGGTACTACGGGCGGCTGGAAGCCTGTCTATCTGAACGCCGAGCAACGCGCCCAAGTCGACGCACTGGGCGAGCAGGTGCAGAGCCTGCTCCAGAGCGCGAGCCGTATGCTCTCTATGCCCACACAGGAACAGGCGGAACTCGCGCGGGCGATAGAGCAGGCATTCAATAAGTGGCAACGGCTCAAGCACGGATTGCCCAAGCGGTGAGGGGAATGGCGAGCCAGCACAAAGAGCGTGAGCGGATACTGCGTGAGCTGGCGCAGGCGATACGCCCGCGCCCCATGCCCGAATCGGTACTGATTTTTATTGACGGGGGCGAGCTGTTGCCACTGGCTGGCGCTCACGGGGGGAGCCAGCGTGAAGACGGCTCGCGAAGGCAGTCTTCTGAGGAATCGGCGAAATTCGAGTCTTCTCCCTGAGTGCCTCTCCTCTCTTCCTGCCCGTGCCCACCAGAGGGGGCGCCACCTCCCGCCCCCTCTGCACTCTGCAACCGTGCCACCAGCGAGAGAACGGCTTCAGGGACAGGTTCAGGGCATTCGGCGTCCAGCCATGCAATCACCTGCTGGCGTTCCTCTTCTGGCAGGGCGTCTATGGCGTCGGCAACCTGTTGCGTGAGAAGGGTATACCAGCTGCCCAGCATAGCGTGATTCTACCGCCCGAAGTGGCAGGAATCTTCTGAGGGGTGTTGAAAAAGAGAAACGCCAGCGCGGTACTGGCACTACCCGCTGGCGTGGCGTATCGTGGCTGTGGCACGACACGCAGGGAGATTCTACCGCACGCCTTCGTGGAATCCTGCTGAAGTGCCCCCCAGCGATATGCCCTGAAAAAATCGGGGAGCCTGACCCCTGAACAACAGGCAGGAGGCACACGGGCGCGTGAAGACCTTCCGTCCCGAAAAGGGCAAGGAGTGGGGACACACAAGGTGCAGGGGTACGATTGTGGAGCCTGCACACTATGGTGTGTTTGTGGCACGGCGTAGCTCAGCGGTAGAGCAGCCGCCTTGTAAGCGGAAGGTCGGGGGTTCGAATCCCCCCGCCGGCTCCAGCATTATGGAGTAGACCCTGCCCAGCAGACACACCACCTGTTGGGGTGTACTACAGGCACTCCAAAGCGAGGCGGTTGCTCTGGGTTACAGACGCTCACACCCCTGTGTTTTGTGCCCTCGAAGACTTTCCACCCTACTCCAGCGCCCGCACCTCGCGCACCGTCAGCAACACCAGCCCGAACACGGCGCACACGCTCACGCTCACCGTAACCGCCAGCGACGCGCCCCACATCTGCGCCAGCTGTCCGATCAATAGCGAGGCGAAGGGCGCGGGACCGTTAATCGCCCAGCTGTGCAACGCCACCACGCGCCCCCGCAGCGAATCGGGTGCCGAGGTCTGAAGCGCTGTGTTCGTGGACACCAGCTGCATCACCCCGAACATTCCCGCCAGCATCAGAAGCCCCTTTGCCACCCACGCATTCGGTGCATGGGCGAATCCCATCACGCACCATGCAAACCCATTCGCCGCGACCAGCACCAGCCAGCCCTTGGGCACCTCGCCCGAGAGCCGCGCGACCAGCAGCAACCCCATCAGCGAGCCGATTCCCGCCGCCGTATAGAGCTGCCCTAACCCCGCTTTCCCAATCCCGAATACCTTGTCGGCAAACACGGGCAACAACACCAGATACGAAAGCCCAAACGCGCTCAACACCATCACATTCAGCCAGAGCATCAGCAACCCACGGCGCCCGGTAACGAACTGCACGCCCTCTCGAAGCGAGTCCCACAACCGGGTGGCATGCGGTTTCTCATGGGAGTTTTGCAGCCGAATCGTCCACAGCGCCAGCAAGATAGCGGAAAAACTCAAGCCATTAATCAGAAAGCAGGGCGCAGGACCGAACCATTCCAGCAGCAAGCCGCCTATTGCAGGACCCAGGATGCGTGCCGTGTGAAACGCCGCCGCATTCAGCGCAATCCCGTTGCCCAAATCTTCCCGCGGTACCAGATGCCCCACCAGCGACTGGCGCGTCGGCAGATCCACTGAAAGCACCAGCCCATTCAACAACACCAGACCGAGAATAAACTCATAGCGCACCCAGCCTGTGAAGGTCAAGAGTGCCAGAGTCAGCGCGCTGAGCGCAAATATACTCTGGGTAACCAGCAAAATCGTGCGGCGGTTCCAGCGGTCTGAAATGGCTCCGCCGATGGGCGCCAGAAAGAGCATCGGCAGTCCCTGCACGAAGCCCACCAGCCCCAGCAGGAACTCCGAGCGAGTCAACTCATACACCAGCCAGCTCTGCGCGACATTCTGAATCCACGAACCGACAAACGAGAAAAACGCGCCCAGCCAGTAACGCCGAAACTGGGGCGAGCGCATCGCCCGAAAAGTCGTCCCTACCATAGCTTGCGTTCAAACGAGCGGTTTTCGAAACGCGGTGAACACCCGTTTCCATAACGCGGCTGGTTTCACCACCCCCTAATATACCCCAAGCCCCTCTTAACCCGTCCTTAACATTCCGTCGGATATGCTATGGGTATGAAACGAGCGAGGGTCTTTCTGGGCATCGTGGCGCTTGCCGGGCTCCTGCTGGGTGGGTGCGGCGAGAAGAAGGAAGGCACAGAAAGCGCTGAATCGGGCGCGAAGCAGGCTTTGTCTGGTAAGATTGTTGTAGACGGCTCCAGCACGGTGTTGCCCATCTCGGAAGCGATGGGCGAAGAGTTTCAAAATCAGCACCCGGAAGTGACGGTGGCGGTCGGCAAATCGGGTACGGGGGGTGGGTTCAAGAAGTTCGCCAACGGTGAGATTGACATCACGGGTGCCTCGCGCCCCATTCGGGAAGACGAGGACGCCGCCTGTAAGCAAAACGGTATCGAATACATCGAAATCCCCATCGCCTACGACGCGCTGGCGGTGGTGGTGAACCCCAAAAACACCTGGTGCGACTCGCTCACAGTTTCCGAGCTGAAAAAAATCTGGGCGCCCGAAGCACGCGGCAAAATCACCAACTGGTCGCAGGTGCGCCCCGGTTTCCCGAACAAGCCGCTTCAACTGTTTGGCGCGGGCACCGATTCGGGCACCTTCGACTACTTTACCGCCGCGATTGTAGGCGAAGAGAAAGCCAGCCGACCCGACTACACCGCCAGCGAAGACGACAACATTCTGGTGCAGGGGGTCGCCTCTAACGAGGGCGCGCTGGGCTACTTCGGCGTGGCGTACTATGTGGAAAACAAGGATCGGCTCAAAGCGGTCGCGATTGACGACGAAAACCCCAATAATGGCGACGGCGCGTTCCTGCCCACCGAAGAGAATGTGCTGAACGGCACTTATCAGCCCCTGTCGCGTCCGCTGTTTCTGTATGTGAATGTGAAGGCGCTGGAGCGCCCTGAAGTACGCGCGTTTGTGCTGTTCTGCATCGAGAAGGCACCGCAGCTGGTGCGCGAGGTCGGCTATATTCCTCTGCCCGACAAGGTGTACCAGCTGGCACGCGAGCGCGTGGAGAAGCGCATCACTGGCTCTGCCTTCGGCGCACACGGCTCGCAGGTGGGGGTCAGGCTGGAAGACCTTTACAAGATCGAGGAGCAGGGCGCGCATGGCACTCAAGAGCGCAAATAGCACCGAAGTGACGCAGGCGGTGGTGCGGATGCCCACCGCCTCGGCGCGCAAGCGCGTGCGCTGGGAAGAGCGCATCGTGCGGGTGTTTCTCTTCCTCTGCGCCGCCCTGAGTGTGCTGACCACCTCCGCGATTGTGTTTATTCTGTTCAGTCAGAGCCTCGGCTTTTTCCGCAAAGCCTCTGTCGTGGAGTTCCTGACGGGCACGGAGTGGGCGCCCCTGTTCAATCCACCCGCGTATGGGGTGCTGCCGCTGGTCACAGGCACGCTGCTGACCTCGCTGATTGCGATGCTGGTCGCGGGTCCGATGGGGCTCCTGGTGGCGGTGTATCTCAGCGAGTACGCCTCACCGCGTCTGCGCCGCGTGGTCAAGCCCGTGCTGGAAGTGCTGGCGGGCATCCCCACCGTGGTCTATGGCTATTTCGCGCTCACTTTTGTAACCCCCCTGCTTCAGAAATTCATTCCCGGTCTGGAGGGCTTTAATGCGCTCTCGGCAGGGCTGGTGATGGGCATCATGATTCTGCCCACCGTCGCCTCGCTGAGCGAGGACGCGCTCTATGCTGTGCCCAACAGCTTGCGCTACGGCTCGCTCGCGTTGGGCGCAACACGGTTCCAGACCACATGGGGCGTGGTGGTGCCCGCCGCGATGTCGGGCATTTCTGCCTCGTTTATTCTGGGGGTTGCGCGCGCCGTGGGTGAAACGATGATTGTGGCGATAGCCGCCGGGCAACAGGCGAATTTCACCTTCAACCCGCTCCGCGCTGTGGAGACCATGACGACCTACATCGTGCGGATTGCGATGGGCGATGTGTCCTACGGCTCGCCCGAATACTACTCGCTATTTGCGGTGGGGCTGCTGCTGTTCCTTATCACACTGGCGCTGAACCTGATCAGTGAGGCGGTTCGGCGTCGCTACAAGGGGGCACGCGCATGAGCCACTTTACCGAGGCAGGACTGGCACGCTGGCACGCACGCGAACACCGCCGTGAGGCGATTTTTCAGGTGGTGGGCGCGCTGGTGGTGTTCACCGCGATGCTGATGCTGGCGGTGCTGCTAACCAAAATCTTGCTGGACGGCTTCGCGCGGCTGGGCTGGGACTTTTTTGCGCAATCCTCGTCGCGCTTTGCAGACCGCGCAGGGGTGAAAGTGGCGCTGGTGGGCAGTTTCTACCTGATGATTCTCACCGCGCTGATCGCGGTGCCAATCGGGGTGGGGGCGGCAATTTATCTGGAAGAGTTCGCCAAACGCAACTGGTGGACGCGCCTGATCGAGATTAACATCACCAACCTCGCGGGCGTGCCATCCATTATTTACGGCTTGCTGGGGCTTCAGGTGTTCGTGCGCACACTCTCGATGGATCGCAGCCTGATTGCGGGCGCCTGCACGCTGGCGCTGCTGATTTTGCCCGTAATTATCACCGCCGCGCGAGAAGGCTTGCGCACGGTGCCGAACAGCCTGCGCTACGGCTCGCTGGCGCTGGGAGCAACGCAGTGGCAAACCGTGCGCTACACGGTGCTTCCTGTCGCCATGCCCTCCATCCTCACCGGGGTGATTCTGGCGCTCTCCCGCGCGATTGGGGAGACCGCGCCTCTGCTGGTGATCGGGGCGTATGTGTACCTGACACGCCTGCCCGAAGGGCTGACCTCGCCGTTCACCACCCTGCCCGTGCAGATTTATGACTGGATTTCGCGCCCCCAGGCGGCGTTCCACGAAAACGCCGCGGCGGGCATTATCGTGCTACTCGCGCTCCTGCTAACGCTGAACGCCGCCGCCATCTATCTGCGCAATCGGTACCAGAAGCGACTGGCAATCTGACGCCATCGGGTACAATTGCGCATGATGAGCGAGACCATCACGATTGATGACTTCAAGCGCATCCAGATTCGGGTAGCGACCATCCGCGAGGCGGAGCGCATCCCGAAGTCGGACAAGCTCTACAAGCTGACCATAGACCTGGGCAACGAGACACGCACCTTAGTGGCAGGCATCGCCGAGACCTATAGCCCCGAAGAGCTTATCGGGCGCCAGATTGCCGTGCTGGTGAACCTGCAACCTGCGGTGATTCGCGGGGTGGTCTCCGAGGGCATGCTCCTTGCGGCGGATGTGGACGGCAAAGCCGTGCTGCTCTCGCCCGACCGCGAAGTGCCCAACGGGAGCGTTGTGCGGTAGCCATGAAGACAGCGCCAGCCCCTCAGAAGCCTTTGCCCCCCATCATCCAGCGCATCTGGCTGGATGAACGCCAGATCCGTCGCAAGGTGCGCCAGATTGCACGCCAGATTGACCGCGACTATGAAGGACTGACCCCCCACCTTGTAACCGTCATGAAGGGCGGTCTCTTCTTCCTGACCGATCTGGCACGCGCCCTGACCATCCCCCACACGCTGGACTTTTTAGCCATCACCAGCTACGGTCCCCAGTCGCAGAGCGGGGAAGTGCGCATCACCAAAGACCTCGATGAGCCGATTGCGGGGCGCCATGTGATTATTGTGGAGGACATCCTCGATACGGGGCTGACGCTTTCGTATATCTTTCGCAACTTAGAGCGGCGCAAGCCTGCGAGCCTGAAGGTGTGCGTGCTGCTGGATCGCCCCTACCGCCGACTGATAGACATCCCCATCGCTTACAAGGGCTTTGACGCGCCCGACGAGTTTCTGGTCGGCTACGGGCTGGACTGGCGGCAGCAGTATCGGAGCCTGCCCTATATTGGTATTATCAAGCCTGAAGTGTTGCGCGCGGAGATGAGCGGCTGATGCGCCTGGAGGATATTCTGCATGCCCTGCTGTTTGTGGCGGACGCGCCGCTGAGCCTTGAAACGCTTGCCGAGGCGTCGGGCGCGGCTCCTGCTGAAGTGGAGCAGGCGCTGAACAACCTCCAGCAAACGCTCGCCGCCGCAGGTCCCATTCAACTTGTGCGGATTGCGGGCGGCTATCAGCTGGCAACCAAGCCTGAATATATGTTTTATCTGGCGCGACTCCTCAACCCTCCCCCCAAACGCCTCTCCCGCGCGGCGCTGGAGGTGCTGGCACTCATTGCTTATGAACAGCCCATCACGCAGGCGCAGATTGATGCCCTGCGCGGGGTGGACAGCAGCCATACCGTGCGCCAGCTGCTGGAGCGCGGACTCATTCGCGAGGTGGGACGCAAAGACGCGCCTGGCAAGCCGATTCTGTATGGCACCACCGAGCAGTTTCTCCACTACTTCGGGCTGAACAGCCTTGACGACCTGCCTGAACGCCCCGACTAACGCCCCAACCCCAGCGCCAGCCCCATCCCTACAGCAACCCCAATCAGCCCCACCGCCAGTATGCAATACCGCGCAGACAGCCGATCCTGCTCGCGAACCAGCCATGCCAGATGCAACAGCGCCAGCACAGGGGTCAGGAGCAAAACGCCAATCCCTGCGTTCAGGAGCCAGTTGGTGGCGTCGCCACGCATCAGATGCCACACCCAACCCACCGCCATCAGCACCGCGCTCACGAGCGTGAGACGCCCGTAAGTGTGGGCAAGACTGCGCTCCAACTCGCCACGCATTGCGACCTACCCGGGCGGCCAGGTAAGATGCCGACCACCTAAAAGATGAAAGTGTAAATGATACACCGACTGCCCTGCGTCGCGATTGGTGTTCAGCACCACACGGTAACCGCTGGATTCAATCCCCTCTTTGCGGGCAATTTCGGCACAGACCCAGAGCAGGTGCCCCAGCAGGGCGCTCTGTTCGGGCGTGGCTTCCGCGAGATTCGCCACATGAACGCGCGGAATGACCAGAATATGCACGGGCGCCTGAGGGTTAATATCGCGAAACGCGAACGCATGTTCGTCCTCGTAAACCACCTGTGTGGGAATTTCCCGCTGCACGAATTTGCAGAACAGGCACTCAGCCATGCGCCTTCCCTCCTTGCGTGCGCTCGTGGCGCTGCTGACGCAGAAATGCGCGCACACGCTCTACAGTGTCCTTGCGTATCTGCTCGACATCTTCCGGCTTGAGCGAGAGAATCTCGGCGACTTCCTCCGGCTTCTTGGGGGTCTCGCCTTCCAGCCCGTAGAGCATTTTGACCACCATGCGCTCCACGGGGAGCAGAATTTCCATCGCCCGCGCCCACGCTTTGGGGGAAATGGGGATCTCTATATCGTACAGAATCCGCACGAGGGACGAGTCGTTTTTATAGCGTCGCTCCCACTGGCGCAGGAACGGCTCTATCTGCTCGTAGCCCATCGTTTCCACAAGATAACCCTCTGCCCAGAAGTTGCGTCGCCCGATTCGCGCCTCCAGTTCGGGCACCGCCTCGAAGATGCGATGCGAGGTGCTGCGCTTAATGTTGCTGACCACATCCGCCAGCGCGTCCACGGGCTTGAAACCGATGAGCAGATGCACCTGCTCCTTTGTCAACCGAAAGGCAATCAGTTCGTAGTTGTAGGTTTTACACACTTCGGGGATGACTTCACAGAAGACCTGGCTTACTTTCTCATCAAAAAGGGGCTTACGCTCGCGCGCGTAGAACGCCATCAGTGCATAGAGGCGATATGCGCTGGAACCCCCTATGCGCAGCTTCTCAAAGGGCGATTTCGCCTTCCGAGAGGACCGCTTCGTCTCCAGTTGCTTGGACATAATCGGACGCGCCTCCACACCTGCACCCTTCACGAGAGGCGTAATAAAGTATACCACACTTCGGGTATCCTTCCTGCCGTGATTCAGGCGAAAGTGCGGCTCAAAGCGGGGCGCGAGAAAAAAATCCAGCATGGATACCCGTGGGTGCAGAAGGGCGAGATTCTCGCTGTGGAAGGCGCCCCCGAAGTGGGGACCCTGGTGGCGGTTTATGATGCGCAGAACCGCTGGCTCGGGATTGGCTCCTACAACCCTCTGAGCCGGTTCCCTGTGCGGATTCTCACCACCATCGAGGAACCTATCGACACTGCCTTCTTCGTTCGGCGTCTTGAGCAGGCGCTCCGCCTTCGGCAAACGGTGGTGAACGAGACGAATGCCTACCGGCTGCTCTTCAGCGAGGCGGACGGTGTGCCAGGGCTTATTGTAGACCGGTTCGCCGATTATCTGGTGGTGCAGGTGCGCACTGCGGGCATGGAGCGCCTCAAACCGATATGGCTGGAGGCGTTGCAGGCGGTGTGCGCCCCCAGGGGGATTCTGGAGCGCAGTGAAATGGAATCGCGCCGTGAAGAGGGGCTGACGCCCTTTATTGCCGTGCTGGCAGGGGAGGTGCCGGAGCAGATTCTCATCCACGAGAGCGGGCTGGAGTTCCTCGTGCCCACGCGCACAGGACTGAAAACGGGGTTTTATCTGGATCAGCGCGAGAACCGACGCCAGCTGGCACGCCAGATTCAGCCGGGCATGCGCGTGCTGGATCTCTTCTGCTATACGGGGGCATTCGCGCTCTATGCCAGCAGGGCAGGCGCCCGCGTCAAGGGGGTGGATATTCTGCCCGAAGCGATTGAACTGGCGCGCCACCACGCCGAACGCAACGAACTCCCTGCCGAATGGGAGGTCGCCAACGCCTTTGAATGGCTCGCTCATGCCGCCGCTCACGAAGCGCCCTACGACTGGATTATCCTGGACCCCCCCGCCATCGCCAAAAAACGCGGTCAGAAAGACTCCCTGCGCTGGGCAATCTGGAAACTGGTCTATCACGCGCTCCCTCTGCTTGCGGAAAATGGATGCCTGCTGGTCTGCTCCTGCGCCTATCAGCTGGACCTCAGCGATATGATAGAAGTGGTACGGCTCGCGGCGACGGACAGGGGCTGTCCCCTGTTTCTGGAAGATGTCTCGTTTCAAGCGCCCGACCATCCGTTTCTGCTTCAGTTCCCTGAAAGCCTCTATTTAAAGTGCCTGTGGCTCCGTAAGGGCAGGAATTAGCGCAAAAATGGGGTATAATAAAGTGGTGGGTAAGAGACCCGCCAAAACAACCCGAAAGGAGTGAGATGATGATGCGCTATAGAATCTTTGGAATGACGCTCGCAAGCGTCTGCTTGATCACAGCTGTGATGGCTTCAGGCTGGAATGTAAACATCACCCAGAGTGATGGATTCGTCAACCCGGGAACTGCATTTCAGGTGCCCGTGACCATCAACACGACCTATTACTTCCCGCCGATTGTGTCGGTCACCGTCAACACATTTCCCCAGATTACCTTCCTGACCAACGCCAGCACTCCGCCCGTGATTGTTGGCGATGGTTCTGGGCATATTGGTGCCACTTTCGATGCAGCGTATGACATCTCGGGGAAATCGGTGAACGGATTTACCTTTATTGTCTCTGCCTTTGTGTGGGGCAGAGGGCAGATAGACTGGCAGAAGACTGTGCGCGACGCGGCGGGCAATGTCCTCTGGAGTGGCAGCGGCAGCTTCAAGGGTAGCGCGATTGGTGGCTCCGACGGCGCGCACACCGTGAACATCTTTGTCCCGCTGGGTGGCAGTTACAACAGCGTGTTCGTCACGGAAAACTTCACGCTGACTACCAACGGCGACCCCGGCTATGGGCAGACCACTGCGGCGCTGCTGCTGGTGGAGCAGGACTGGGTGCCGGAACCTGCCAGCATGCTCGCACTGGGTGTCGGGCTGGCTGGGCTGGCGCTCCGCCGACGCCGCAAGTGAAGCTTAGCGGAACCATCCGCCAAAAGCCCCCTTCCACAGGGGGCTTTTTTATGTCGCGGGAATCTCCCGATGGAGCCAGTTCAGGAAGCCGGGGTTCACCTGAGTCGGTTCCCACTCGCCGATAAAGTTTTCGTAGTCGATATGGCTCTTCACGACCTGCTCGATCGCGTCAAACATCCCCTCGCGTGTTTTGACAATCAGCACGGTTTCAGGCTCCTGCACAATTTCGCCCTTCCACAGGTAGGCGCAGGTGATGGGGAACCAGTTCACACACACCGCGAGGCGTTGCTCCAGCAGGGCGCGTCCGACCGCTTCCGCCTCTTCGGGTTTGGAGAAGGTGATATAGTAAAGGCGCATTTTTGATTCCTCCCGAATCTCAGGATACCCTCGAAACGCAGAACCCCCCAAGCTGGGGGGTTCTGCGGGTAGAGAAAGGCTTCGGGCTTACGCGCCGCAGCCGAAGTTGAACAGCACAATCAACAGGTCGGCGTCGTCCACAATCCCGTCCTCGTTCACATCCGACGGACCGCAGAAGCCGAAGCAGCCGAAGTTGAACAGCACTTCCAGCAGGTCGGCGTCATCGACGCGCCCGTCGTTGTTCACATCGCCTTCGCAGCCGCCGCCTCCTTCGCAGCCCTGCGCGCTCACGAAGTAGGCGCCCTGCAGTTGGATCTGGTAGGTTCCGCCTGCACTTGTTGTGCCTGTCCAGCCCGCAATCGGGTTCGTCGCGCCCGGACCATCGGGACAGCGGACGCCTGTGAATGGCGAGTTGTTCCAGATCAGGCTACCGTTTGCATCCACCGCGTCGCGGTTGTAGCGACTGATTGCCAGCAGATAAGTGCCCGACTGCGTAATGCACCCAGAGGAGTTATCAAGCGTGGACTGGGTTCCTGTGGAGTCATCGTTGAACGCCACGCCTGTGCCGTCGCAGTTGAACAGCCAGAGCTGGGTGTCAAACCCTGCGCTGCCCACCGTGCTGGCGACAAAGCTGGCAGGGTCGGTGATGCAGATGACATACATATCCACGCCGTCGGCTTCCAGATCGCCGCGAATGCGGTTCACGGGCGACTGGCATGGCGTTTGGTCGGGCAGAGTGACGATCTGGGCTGTGCCGGGCAGGTCGCCCGCATCGCCGCCGCCGTGATAGCTTTCATCCCAGGGAGCAGGCGGCGGACAATCGGCAGGGTCGCCTGCAGAGGCGCCGCTCACACCTGTGAGGAAGATGCGGTATCTGCCTGTTGCAGAAGTGCTGCCGCTCCAACCTGCAACGCGCGAGGTTGACTCCGGTCCGTCGGGACAGCGTACCGAGCGATAAGGACTCGCCTGCCAGATTAATCCCCCGTCGCACCCTGCGGCGCGTCGCCCGAACAGGCTAATTGCCAGATAGTAAACTCCCGGCTGCGTGATGCAGAACGCGCGGTTGTCGATGCGCGACTGGAAGCCTGTCGTGGCGTCGGGGTCGTCTTCGTTGAAGACCACGCCTTTGCCGTTGGCGTCAAAGAGCCAGAGCGCGGTGTCCAGCGAGGTACCGCCCACCGTGGTGGCGCTGAAGTTCGCGGGGTCGCTGATGTAAATCGCGTACACATCCACATCGTTAGCCGAGTCAATCGCGCCGCGAATGCCGTTGGCAACGAGGTTGCTGGTGCTTTGCGCCGTTTCGGGCAGGTCGCCCGCGTCGCCACCGCCGTTTGCGGTTTCATCCCAACCCTCAAAGGCGGGGCAATCCGCAGGATCGCCTGCGTTTGCGCCTGCCACGCCCGTCAGAAAGATAGTATAAGTACCCGCTGCAGTGGTGCTGGTCGTCCAGCTCGCGACCCGTGAAGTGCTTTCAGGTCCGTTGGGGCAGTTGTTATCGTTGCTCGACCACAGCCCACCGTCGTTGCATCCCAGCGGGTCTTTGTTATAGCGCGTAATCGCGAGGTAGTAAACTCCGGGACCAGGAATACAATTGTTCGCGTTGTTGATGGTGGATTGTAGCCCACCTGTGTCGTCTTCGGCAACGATGCCCCTGCCGTCGGCATCGAACAGGAAGAGTTGCGTGTCCCATGTCGCGCCGCCAACCGTGCTGGCGCTGAAGCTCGCGGGGTCGGTGATGTAGATGGCGTACATATCCACATCGTTCGTGTCGAGGGTGCCTTGAATATCGCTGAGGGCACCGCTTCCCGTTGACTGGGCGGTTTCAGGCAGATCGCCTGCGTCTCCTTGTTCGTACCATGTTTGTGCCTGCGCGCCTGCAAAGAGGGCACATGCCGCCGTAAAAGCCAGTAATGCCTTGTATCGCATAACCATCAGCCTCCTTTCGGCGAGTTGCTCGCCTTTTCCATTATACCCCACTTGCTGATTCAATTCCGTGTTTGAATCCAGACGGGTGAACCTGCTCTGTGGCAAAGATACTTTCTGGAACCCACGATGCCCCCCTCCTTCAGGTTCCCCCCGCAAGCGAGGGGAACCGGGGCGAGGGCTTCCGTGTGCCTGTCTCGGTCAGCACGAGGCAGGGTTCGGTTCCCCTTGCGAAGCAGGGGGAACCTCACGGAGGGGGTCTGGGAAGGCTTACGCTCCTATCCTTGCAACAGAGCAGCTAAAGCCGTTCCTAGGAAACAAAGCCAGCCTCCGCTGGCTATAGCCCCCTGTTTACGGGGGGTTGGGGGGCTGAGCCGACGCTGGTCGGCTTCGTCTTATGGGAACGGAACCTCAGCCGTCTGGCGTCAACGCGGTGCAATTCTGTTGCTTGCTCGCTTTCCGAGACAGCCTCTCAGATGTTAAACCGCACATGGATCACATCCCCGTCGCGCATACAGTAATCTTTGCCTTCCATGCGCACTTTGTGGGCTTTGTGGGCATTTTGCCAGCCGCCGGCGGCAATCACTTCATCGGCGTGGCACACTTCGGCGCGGATAAAGCCCCGCGCAATGTCCGAGTGAATCACGCCCGCCGCGTCCAGCGCCGTGCCGCCGACCGGCAAAAGCCATGCCCGCGTGTCGGCGCCCACCGTATAGAACACCTGCACATGAAGCTGTTGATAGACGGTCTGTACCAGCGTGGGCAGGCGGGGTGCGTCCAGTCCCACCATCTGCAGAAACTCGGCGCGTTCGTTTTCTGGAAGTGGGATCAGGTCGCGCTCAAAGGTCGCGGAGAGGGGCGCGATTGGCAGGTCGGTGAGTTTCTGAAGCGGTTCGAGCAGAGCCGCCTCGTTGCCCAGCGCGCTCTCGTTGAGGTTCAGCACAATCACCCGCGGTTTGCGTGTCAGCAGCCCGTAGCCCCGCATGCGCCCTTCCAGCTCTCTGGGGATTTCCACACCCTCAAGCGTGCCCCTTTCGTGGAGCTGGGCTGCCATGCGCTCCAGGACCACCGCTTCAGCCTTATCCAGTGCGCTCTCCTTGTGCGACTGAAACAGTTTCTTCAGGCGCTCCAGACGGTTTTCAATCACCTGCAGGTCGCTCAGAGCAAATTCATCAAGCCAGAACCGCAGGTCGCGTATGGGGTCTACGGGCGCGTGGTAAGGCGCGTAGGGGCTCTCAAAGGCGCGTAGCACCAGCACGAGGGCGTCCATCTGGCGGGCGACGCTGAGCGTCTGGCGCACCGTTTCGGGCTTGTCGGGGTACCACGGGGGCAGGTCATCGTGCCATTCCAGCGCGGCGGGCACAACTTTTTTCGCCCCTGCCAGCCGCGCCAGCGCGTCCAGACGGGGGTCGGGAATCGGCACGCTGGCGACACCCTCACGCGCCTGACCACCCGAAAGCGCCTCAAACAGAGTGGTACAGCCACTTTGTGGAAAACCGAGCAATCCGACTTTCATGGCACAAACTCGATAGAGACCGATTCCGGGCGCGTCGGGAGATACCAGAACCCATAAATCAGCCCGACCAGCGCCAGAATCCAGAACAGAATCCGCACGCCCCAGTAGAGGGCACCTTTTCGCGTTCTCATCGTCTATAATTAAGGGAAGGGCGCTCCGAAACAGCAGGAAAGACCTGCGCCCTGCCGAATTACTATACCGTATCGGAGGCAAACGCTATGCGAAAAACATGGAGTTTGGCAATTGTGGCGACGGGCGTCGTGGCGCTCAGCCTCGCTTTAACGGCGCAAACGCGCCCGCGTCCTGAGGTGTCGCTGCTGGGGATTCGGGTGTTCAGCCCCATCTCGGCGGTGCTGAAAAAGTTTGGCAATCCCACGATGATTGCGTCGACCCAGATGCAGATTCAGGAGTTCGGCGCGGGTCAGCCGTCCGGTCAGACGGGCGGGCGCGGGGGTGAATTCGGCGACGGCGGCTTGCCGGGTCCATCGGGCGGTCCACCCGGGTTCGGCGGTCCTGGCGGTCCCCAGACGGGCGGGGGCACAGGCAACACCCAGACCCGTATCGAAACCGAAATGGTGTATGTCTACCGGGTGAAGGGCGGTTCTACCTACCTCTTCCAGGTGAACCGCGACGGGCGCGTGGTGCAAATCAGCGCCTACGGTATCAAACCCGACAAAAATGTGCGCACCGCCCGCGGTATCGGGCTGGGGTCTACCTATCAATCGGTGGTGCTGGCATACGGCTATCCCGACGAACACGCGATGTCGGGCAATGTAGCGGTCATCCGCTACAACCGCATGGGGATTGCTTTCCAGTTTGACACAAAGACCAACAAGGTAACAGGCATCTTTGTGGCAGCGGGGATCCCCAATACAGGTCCGGGCTTTGTGGGACTTGGCGGGCAGCAAGGCGGTCAACAGGGTCCTGGCATGTTTGGGGGTCAGCCCGGCGGCGCGCCTCCGCCTCCCTCGGCGCCTGGCATGCCCGGCGCACCGGGTGGCGGTGGCGGCGGTAAATGGGGTGGCGGTGCGGCTGGTCCCGCCATCTGATGGAGGCGGTCGCCGCCCATGCGCAACCTGCGCGAGGAAATCCTCAACCAGATTGACCTTGTAGAACTGGTCTCGGAGTATGTAACTCTGGAACGGGCAGGCAGAAACTTCAAGGCGCTCTGCCCGTTCCACACGGAAAAAACCCCTTCGTTTTTTGTCAGTCCTGCGCTGAACCGCTTCCACTGCTTTGGCTGTGGCGCCTCGGGCGACGCGATTAGTTTTCTGATGCGCATCGAGGGGCTCAGCTATCGCGATGCGCTGCGTCGTCTCGCTGAACGCGTCGGTATCGAGATAGAGCGAGACACTTCGCGCCCCGAATCCGACGATTCGCGTGAGCGCCTTTACCGAATTGTTTACGCCGCTCATTTCTACTACCGTCAGTGCCTTCGACGCACCCCCGAAGCGCTCCAGTATCTGCAAACGCGCGGGCTGACCCCCGAAACCATAGAACGCTTCGAACTCGGTTTCGCGCCCGATGGATGGGACTATCTGGTGCGCTTCCTGCAGAAACACCAGATGTCGCTGGAGGAGGCGCGCACCGCTGGATTGGTGGAAGAAGGACGCCACGGCTACTATGACCGCTTCCGCAACCGCATCACCTTCCCCATTCACGACGCAGGGGGGCGGGTTGTGGCGTTTGGGGCGCGCACGATGGGCAACGACGAACCCAAATACCTCAATAGCCCCGAAACGCCCCTGTTTGAAAAGCGCAACCTTTTCTATGGCTGGCATCTGGCGCGGGGAGACATCCTGAAGCAACGCGCCGCGCTAATCGTGGAAGGCTATTTAGACCTCATTATGCTCCACCAGTTCGGCTTCACCCACGCGATTGCGACGCTGGGCACGGCGTTTACCGAATCGCATGCGCAGCGGCTCAAGCGCCTGGTGGATCGGGTCTACCTGATGTACGATTCGGACTCCGCAGGTATTCGAGCCACCCTGCGCGCGGGTGAAGTGCTGATGGAGGCAGGGATTCCCACCTTTGTGGTCTCCCTGCCCGAAGGCGAAGACCCCGATAGCCTGCTTCGCCAGCACGGAGCAGAAGCGCTCAATCAGTGTTTGCAGCGTGCCAGCACGCTGGCGCTATTTGGGCTGGAGCAGATTGTGCAGAACCGCCTCAGGGAAGCGAACGCCGCCTCGCCTGCCGCGCTGGATGTCGCCGCCCGCACCCAGCTTCTGGAGGAGGCGCTCCAGTGGGTTGCGCGTGTCCCCAGCGAGGTGGAGCGACTGGCGTGTCTGGAGCGCCTTGTGCCGTTCAACCCCACGACCACTTTGGGCACGCCCTTAGTGCTGGAGACTCTCCAGAATCAGGTACGCCAGATCCAGCGCCGCATGCAACGCGCTACCCGCTCGACGCCCTCCGGGAATGCGCCTCCCGAGACGCGCCCACGCCCTGAAATCCGTGTCCCCAGGGGCTTACAGGAAGCAGAGCGTACTGTCCTGCGTGCCCTGCTTCACCCGCGTTACCAGAAGACAATCGCCGCGCATCTGCCGCGCCTGCGCTGGGCAGACCCGGAGCACGCCCGGCTGGCAGCATGGCTCCAGACCCGAATAGAGGGCGAAACCCCTCTGGAGGCGCGCGCCCTGATTGAATCGGCAGAATCTGAAGACATGAAGCAGCGGCTCACGGCTCTGCTCATCCAGGAAACCCCCGCGCTCTCTGGCGAAGGGGTGGAAGGATGCCTTCAGCGCATGGAACAGTATGCCAAAAAACTACGCCTTGAAGAACTCAAGCGGGCAGGCGAGTATAACGAAGAGTACTGGCGCCTCCTCAAAGAACTGAAACAGCCCCTCCAGAGCAGGAATTCCGAGCTGAGCCACGAATCTAATTCGTAACTCAGGGAGGCATGGATTGCAATGATGGACGACCGCTTTTTTGACGAGAGCCTTCAAGAGCTGATTATCCGAGCCAGAGACCAGGGCTACATCACGGTAGATGAACTGTTGACTCACTTGCCCGACGAGTGGTTGGAGCCTGATCAGCTGGAGACCATGTTTGCGATGCTGGAATCGGCAGGGGTGAAAGTGGTCTCGGAGGCGGAAGCCGCGGAGACGGAGTTTCGTCGCATCACCCAGCAGGCGGACCGCGAGATTGAAGAGTTAGACAAGGAGATGCTGGAAGACACGGTTCACTGGTGGGCGACCACCGCCGCACGCTACCCGTTATTGACCCCTGAAGAGGAGATGGAGCTGGCACGGCGGGCGCGGCAAGGCGATGAGCAGGCGCGCGAGCGGCTGATCCAGTCCAACCTGCGACTGGTGCTTTCCATCGCCAAGCACTATGTGGGGCGCGGCTTGCCTTTCTCAGACCTGATTCAGGAAGGGAATCTGGGGCTATTGCGAGCAGCGCAGCTGTTTGACCCTGAACGGGGCAGACGCTTCAGCACCTATGCCAGCTGGTGGATCCGCCGCGCGATTGCCCGCGCGTTGCAAGAACAGGCGGCGCTTATCCGCGTGCCCCTTTACCTGACCCGCGCCCTGCATCAGGTGCGACAGGCAAGCGCCCTCCTGCAACAAGAATTGGGGCGGGAACCTACTGTCCATGAAGTCGCGGAGCGCACCGGACTCTCCCCCGATCAGGTGCGCGACCTGATGCATTCAGTGGCGAACCCTATCTCGCTGGAGATGCCCATCCACGACGGCGAAGAAACGGTACTGGCGGACCTGATTGCCGCCCAGGAACTTGCCGAATGGGAGGAGCAGCTGGATCTGCAAACCCTGATGGAGCGCGTTCTGAACGAGAAAGAGCGCATGGTGCTGGCGCTCCGTTTCGGGCTGACCGACGAGGGCAGCCTGAGCCTGGAAGAGGTAGGCAGGCGGCTGGGCTTGAGTAAAGAGCGCGTGCGCCAGCTGGAATCGCGCGCTATCCGCAAGCTGCAGGACGCAGTGCAGAAATAAGATGCCTTCGGGGAAAGTGCATGACGGCTTTACGGTTGCCACCGCGCTGGGCGCAATTCCGCTCTGCGGGTGGTATCTGCCCCCGGAAACGCGCCCGCTGGCGTGGCTGATGATTGCCAGCTACACCTTTTCAGGAATCTGGCTCTCCAGCGATCTGGATGTGGACTCTTCAGCGTATCGGCGCTGGGGTCCTTTACGATGGCTCTGGTGGCCCTACCAGAAGCTGGTGCCCCATCGCAGCTGGATTTCGCATGGGCTGGGCGTGGGACCCCTCCTGCGCGTCGCCTATCTGCTGGGGATGCTGTGGCTTCTGTTCTGGGGGGTGCAACTTGCCCTGCGCCAGATTGGGATTGCGCTGGAGGTAGACTCGCGGAGCTGGCTTCTACGCGCCTCAGACTGGGCGCTCACTTATCACAAAGAGGTGATGGCGCTCACTGTGGGGCTGGTTGCAGGGGGTGCGGCGCACTCGCTGCTGGATATGCTCCATACCCGTTTCAAAAGGTGGTTCTGATGAGCGAGTTCTACAAGACGATTCGGGAGTTACCCCCCGACGAGCGCCCGCGCGAGAAGCTGGCGCACTGGGGCGCACACGCCCTGCGCGAACACGAGCTGCTGGCAATCCTGTTGCGCACGGGCACCGCGCAACAGTCGGCTTTGCAGCTCGCCCAGCGCCTGCTCAATGAGTTCAACGGCCTGCGCGGCGTGATGCATGCAAGTGTCCACGAGTTAGCCCAGATCAAGGGCATGGGGTTAGCCAAAGCCACCCAGATTGCCGCCGCGATGGAGCTGGGACGGCGCGTCGCACTGAGCGCCTATCAGGAGCGCCCGCAAATTCGTTCCCCCGAAGATGTGTATAACCTGCTACGCCTGAGCCTGATTGCCGAGCGTCGCGAGCATTTTATGGCGCTCCTGCTGGACATCAAAAACCGCGTGATGCGCCTCGAGACCATCTCCATCGGCACGCTGGACAGCAGTCTGGTGCATCCGCGCGAAGTCTATCGCGTCCTTATTCGTGAGGGCGCCGCGTGCTGGATTGCCGTGCATAACCATCCCAGCGGCGATGCCACCCCCAGCCCGGAAGACATCGCCGTGACAAGACGCCTTCAGGAGGCAGGGCAGCTGCTGGGGATTGAGTTGTTAGACCATATCATCATCGGCGACGGCGTTTTTACCAGTTTTCGAGAACGCGGTCTACTTTAGGTAGGGAGTGTGCTATAATATGGATACGGAAAGGAGCCAGAATGATGTGGAGACGAGCGGTTCTCTTGGGCTGTTTGGGACTGTTTTGGGGTGCGGTTATCGCGCAGCCGCCGCAGATTGCGATTCTCAACGAGCAGGAAAGTAACGATATCATCAGTCTCGCCAACGATATCGGAGCAGTGGGGATTCAATCGGGAACCCGCCGCATAGTCGTGGTGCGCGCCCTGATTAACCCCGACAACGATGTGGACTGGTACCAGTTTACGGTGCCTCAATCGGGGACCTACACCGTGCGTGTCGACACCACCTTCGACTCCGTTGTGGGTATCTACACCGCTTCTGGCACGCTGATTCAGGAAAACGACGACGATGTGCCTAACAACAATAACCTGGGTAATCGCGACACCTCCTTCACCAACGCAGATTCGGGGATTACGCGCACGCTAAGTGCAGGTACTTACCTGATTCAGGTGCGGAGCATCGTAGGGTCAGGGGATCTGGCGCGCCTGCGTTATACACTGCGCGTGTTTGATGGCAGTACCGCCCCCGACTACGACCCCTATGAGGTCGATGGCTCCAACGACACCTTCGCGACAGCGACAGAGGTGGGCGCCCTTGCTGACGATTTCACTTTGATACCCAATGCTTTTCTGACCTATCGCCAGACCGATCTGGATTACTACCGTATCGAGATCGGCGCAGGAAACCTCACCGTGCGCACCTATGGCGCAACAGACACCATCGTTACGGTGTATAACGCCGCTTTCAACCCTCTCGAGAACAACGATGATGACCCTCATGACCCCTTTAACCCCTTCACCTCAAGAGTAGCGCTAACGAACCTGCCTGCAGGAGTTTATTACATTCGGGTGGAAGGGTTCAGTTATTCTGGCGGGCGCGCAGGAGGCTGGTACGATGTGCTGATTACCGACTATACCCCCGTGCGGCGCAACATCTCCGGGCAAATCAACTTCGATCGCCAGAACCTGCAAACCGTGCCTTTCGAGATGCAAATCCTCGAAGCTGGCAGTACGACCCTGCTCTACACACGCACTTTCTTCACCAACAGCACAGGCGCGTTCACGACTTACACCAATATTCGTTCCGGCACAGTGGATATTGCGGTGCGGGCGCCCACCAGCCTCGTGCGTAAAGTGCGCAATGTGTCCCTGAATACCGATGTGTCGGGACTGGTGTTCAACCTTGTTAATGGCGACATCAACGCCGACAATGTGATTGACGACGCCGACCTGCTTGCTGTTCTGTTCGCCTTCGGGCAAACAGGCGCCCACGAAGCCGACCTGAACGGCGACGGCGTGGTGGACGACGCCGACCTGCTCACGGTGCTGTTTAACTTCGGCATCACGGGCGACTGAGCATGCGGGCGCTTCAGTTCGGAGCGGGCAAAATCGGGCGTGGCTTTTTTGCCGAGCGCTACACCCGCTCCGGGCTGGAAGTGGTGTTTGTGGAGGCGCGCCCCGAGCTGGTGCAGAGTCTGAATCGGCACCGCTTCTGCTGGGTGGAATGGCTGGATGGCACGCGCACCCACTGCGCCCCTGTTTCCGCCCTGCTGCCCGAACCATGCGAGGCACTCGCTCAGGCTTTCTGTGAGGCAGTCGTTGTCTCCACTGCGGTGGGGGTGAATCGGCTGCCCACAATTGCCCCGCTGATAGCCTTTGGACTCCGGGCGCGTGCGGAGGCGCGCAAGCCCCCTCTCAACATCCTTCTGGGCGAGAACGACCTGCATGCCGACCGGATTCTGCGCGAGGCGTTGCCTCCCTTAGAAGCTGAGTTCGGGCTGGTGCGGTGCATCATCGGGCGTCAGGTGGTGGCAGAAATCCCAGGCGACCCGCCCGGCGTGCGTGCCGATTCCTACAGCAAGCTTCCCGTAGACGCCGACGCGCTGGTAGGCGACCTGCCGCCTATTGAAGGACTTCAGCCTGTGCGCCCGTTTGAAGTCTACTTCCAGCGCAAGCTCTATGTGCATAACGGCTTGCATGCGCTGATTGCGTATCTGGGCGCAGAGAAGGGCTACGCCACCATCCAGCAGGCACTCAGCGACCCCGAAATCAAGCAGCTCTACTTACGCGGCGCGGAGGCACTGGAACGCGCTTTCCTCAAAGCGTTCACCTTTGACCCTCAGGAACACCGCGAAATGATTGCCGATGTACGCGCGCGGATTGAAGACCCCCGCCTGGATGACCCGATTGCACGGGTGGCGCGAGAACCGTTGCGCAAATTGCGCCCTGAGGACCGCCTCGTGGGCGCCTATCGCCTCCTGAAAACGCACGGCGAAGACGCCGAGCCGTTCTGGCGTGCCATTCAGGCTGCCCTGCGCTACCACGACCCCAGCGACCCCGAAGCCGTGCAACTGCAGACCCTGCGACGCGAAAAAGGCGAGGCATGGATTCTTCAGGAATGGTGTCGCTTAGGAGAGTGATTCGCACGCCATTCGGACCCGATCCAGCGCACGCTGAACCCCCACGGTGGGCACAATCCCGCACCCCACCATCGGGCGGATGTGCCAACCCTGAGGGGTGGACACAATCTCTATCCAGAAGTGTTGCGTGAGGTCGTCTTCCACCACCACCACACGCACCATCCCAATCGCGCGTTCGGGGTCATAGCGTACCTCCTTGAAAAAGACATAAGGCTCGTCGTGGGCATCTTCAGGGTGAAAATGCTCTGGGTCAAAGCGGGCGACACGATAGGTTTCCATCGGCACATCCTCCAGAAGGGGTATGGGGCAGTGTTCCTTTTTGCGCAGGTGGAGTTCGTAGAATCGGGTCTGTCCTGCGCTGACCCACTTGCGCTCATATTTTGTGTTGACGCCCGGGGGAACCGTGCGAGCGTAAGCCTCAAATCCGGTGTCGGTCAGCTGGCTCAGCACCCAGCCGAAGTACTCTTCGTGGTCGGTGAGAAGATAGGCTTCCCCCCCGTCAACGAGGCGACTGTTGACCAGCTGCAAAAACGACTGGCTGAACAGGCGGTGTTTCTGATGGCGCTCTTTGGGCCATGGACACGGGAAGAGGGTGTAGATCCGTTGAAGGCTCCTGGGGGCGACGGCGCGTTTAAGAATAGGGCGCACATCCCCGAACATGAGGCGCACATTCGGCACATTCGCCGCCGCACAGCGACGCAACGCCCGCTGCACGCCTTCCCATTCCATCTCCACGCCCACAAAGTTGCGCTCGGGATGTTGAAGCGCCTGTGCCACCAGATAGTCCCCGTTGCCGATGCCGATCTCCATCGTGACGGGGGCGTTATTGCCAAAAAGGTGTTCCCAGTTAATCGGGCGCGGGTGGACGCGCCACAACACCAGCGGTCTCAGCGAACGATAGACAGCGCGCATCGGTTAAATAAGCCCTTTTTTGACGGCAATCATTGCCGCTTCGGTGCGCGAGTTTGCATGGAGCTTGAACAAGATGTTCGAGATATAGTTGCGCACGGTAGCGCGGGCAAGGCAGAGCTCGTCTGCGATTTCCTGATTGCGTTTCCCCTGCGCGATGAGTTTCAAAATTTCCAGTTCGCGCGGCGTGAGATCCAGAATGAGGTCGCTTTTCTGCACCTCCGTCTCGCGGAGGCGATTGAACTCTTTTAGAATGCGGATTGCCATCGCGGGATGGAGAATCGATTCGCCGCGCGCCGCCGCCAGAATGCTCTCAATAATCTCCTGCGGAGGGCTATCTTTGAGCAGGTAGCCAATCGCGCCTGCTTTGATGGCTTCAAAGAGCGTCTGATCGTCCCCCATCACTGTCCAGATGACCACGCGCACATGGGGGGCAGAACGCGCGATGCGCCGCGTGACTTCAATCCCGTTCAGGCGGGGCATTTGAATATCAGTGAGCAACACATGGGGCTCAAACTGCATCGTCAGTTGCAGGGCTTGCTCCCCATCGCCAGCGCATCCAAGCAGGTCAATCTGCTCCTCGGTTTGAAGAATCATCTTCAGAGAACGACACATGGTGGGGTCGTCCTCCGCGATGACCAGACGCACTCGATCCATCATTTTTCACCTCCTATAGGGATTCGGAACTCCACGCGCGTGCCTGCACCCGGCTGACTGGAGATTTGCAGGACTCCGCCCAGCGACTCGATGCGCTCGCGCATATGCTGCAGACCGAACCCGCCCACCGCGATGTCGGGTTCAAAACCGTCGCCGTCATCCTGAACACATCCCCACAGAGTGTTTCCCTCGCGTTTAAAGCATACCCAGAGGGTGCGTGTGTTGGGGGCATGTTTGAGCGTGTTTGTGAGTGCTTCCTGCATGACGCGCGTTAGCATAAGCGCCTGCAGAGGGGTGAGAGCAGGCATCGCCTCGGGTGCCTCGAAATGAAGCGTCGCCCCCAGTTGCCGGGCAGTGCGCTGGGCAATCAATCGTACCTGCTCGAAAGCGTTCAATCCATGCTTTGGCTCCAGCTGACGGATGATCAGGCGCGTCTCGTAGTTCGCTTCGCGCAACTGGCTAATCTGCTCTTGAAGGTACTGAAGTTGCTCATCGCTCAGCGCATGAATACGCTGACTTTGCAGGCAGAAAGCTTCCAGCGCCATCACCACGCGTGAGAGGGTCGCGCCCAGTCCGTCGTGAAACTCCTGTGCGATGCGCTCGCGCTCCTGCGCCAGCTGGCGCTCCTGACGGAGCTGTGCCAGCTCCAGTTGATACTCTTTGTGTGCCCGCAGCACCAGATGGACCAGCCATGTGGTCAGGCTGAGCGCCAGCAGGCGATATCCAAAATCAACCCATACGGATGAATCCGAGATGGGCGCCACCGCAAAGCCGTAGCCCACCCCTGTCAGTGCCAGCATCATCAACAGCACCACCGTGGACATGACCGCTGCTTCTGAGACCAGCAGGGCAAAATAGAGCAACCACGCCTCGCTCTCGATCCCTCCCGTGAGGCGTACCGCCAGAGTGATGACCCCAATATCGTACATCACCAGCGGCATGGTGAAGGAGAACATCGTGCGCGGGTCGCGTAGCCCCACCCATGTGCGGGCGCCCGCCGAGACAATCCCCAGCGCGGAGAGCAGCAAGATTCCGCCCCAGCCGATTTCAAACGCACCCTGCAGGTGGCGCAACACACCCCAGCCGATTGCTCCCAGAACAATCAGCCAGACAACACCACTAACACGCGAGAATCGCTCCTGTTCCGCCCCATCCCGCTTCAACGCTTCCACCTACTCTTGAGGCGTGAAGCCTGCCGATACAATCGCATCGTAGAGAGCGGTGGGGGTTGTCTGCTGGGGGTTATACTGAACCTGCAGGCGTTTGGTGAGTAAATCCGCTTCTACCTGAAACACGCCCGGCAGATCCAGCAAGACGCGCTGGAGCGTTCGCACACAGCCTTCGCATTCCATGTCAGGCACGGTCCACTGCGCGGTTTCTCGGGTATCCATCGCCACTCTCCACTTTATCCGAAGTAAAGTATACCCCACCCGAAACGCTTTCGGGTGGGGTATTGCAGAGCCAGATTTTCAAGGGGTTCAGCAGCCGTTTCCGAAGTTGAACAGCACGGTCAGCAGGTCCGCATCGTCTACCACGCCGTCGCAGTTGAGGTCTTCAGCGCGCGGTCCGGTTTCGCCAAAGGCGAACAGCACGGCAAGCAGGTCGGCGTCGTCCACGCAGCCGTCGCCGTTGATGTCGCCGCCGCTGGTGCCGTTCGCATCGACGAAGTGCGCGCCTTGCAGCTCGATGATGTACCTGCCCGCTTCTGAGGTTGTGCCGGACCAACCTGCCAGCACCTTGCTCTCGGACACGCCATCCGCACAGCGCACCTGGCGGAAGGTAGCGCTAGTGCCCGGCGCCCAGATGGGTTGACCTCTGTCATCGATGGGGTAGCGGTTATAGCGCGTAATGCCCAGCAGGTAGATCCCCGGTTGGGTAATGCAGTTCGTGCGATTATCAATCCGCGACTGTAGCCCTGTGGTGGCATCCGGGTCATCGTCGTTATGCACGACGCCTTTCCCTGCGCAGTCAAACAGCCACAGCTGCGTGTCGAATCCCGTTACGCCGACGGTGGAAGCGGAGAACTGCGCGGGATCAGTAATGCAGATGACATACAGGTCGGCGTCGTTGGCACCCATCAGCCCCCGCACGCGAGCCACTGGCGTGTGGCACGGTTCGGCGTCTGAGGCGGTAATCTTCTGGGCTGTGCCCACCAGATCACCCGCGTCGCCGCCGCCGTTATCGGTCTCATCCCAGCCGTCAAACGGGGGGGCTGGTTCCGCGCGAATTTCCAGATCGTCGAAGTAGGCGACACCCGCGCGGTCCGCGGTGGTAACATAGTCAGTACCCAGATTCACATTCGTGGGCGTGGTGGACTGGCTAAAGGTGGCGGAAACGCTCCAGTTGCCCGGATCCTCCGCTTTCGCGGTTCCCTGACCCGAACTGCGGTCATAAGTAAGCTCCAGCTTAATCCACCGCTCGGTGTATTGCCCAGCAGGCGCCTGACCGATGCCCGCGCCGCTGTAGGTGGCACTCCACGAGGTGCCCGCACGCACCGTGCCGTTGCCGCTGATGGTGATACCCAGCACCGTACTCGACAAGGTACCTGTAGACAGATACAGCCCATAGAGGCGGTTCGCTTGCGTGCTGGCGCTGATCCACACATAGGTCGTAACGATTAACAGGTCGTTACCTGCCCCCCAGTTGAGATCGCGGCGAATCGAGTAAAACGAGCTGAGGGTGCCCGAATTGTCCCACTTGAGACTTTGAGAACCCGTGCGCGCTTGCTCTGCAGATATCGTCTGGCTGGAACCCGTGCCAGAGCCAGCCGTCCAACCCTGCGCGCCGACGGCAGAGCTCCCTGCCGTGAAATCGGGTGGCTCCCAGCTCGTGGTATACAGCACCTGGGCGTGCGCACTGAGCGCAAGACTACCAACTGCGCCTAAAACCCATAGACTCTTCAAAGGTCGCATCGTATGCCTCCTTTCTAAGGTGGTATTGCTGGGAGAAATTATACACCATTTTCCGTATGAGTACCTGCTGGAGGCTCGTATCTGGGCGCAAAAAGGTGGGTTGTTCGGCAAGACGGTATCAACCCTTATGAGCCTTGATAATGAGACACTCAAGACAAATATTAGCCTGAGGCTCAGCAAACGGGAACTTTTTGCCCGCAAATCGGGTATACTCTGCACAGAAGCATCCTGTGTAACCGAAAATAAGACGACGGAGGGAACAACCTATGGGTAAAGTTGTGGGTATTGATCTGGGAACGACCAACTCGGTAATTGCCGTGCTGGAAGGCGGCGAGCCTGTGGTGATTCCGACCGCGGAGGGCGGACGCCTGTGCCCTTCGGTGGTGGGGTTCACCAAAACGGGCGAGCGTCTGGTGGGCGCACCCGCCAAGCGTCAGGCAATTGTAAACCCCGAAAACACCATCTTCTCTATCAAGCGTTTTATGGGGCGACGCTATGATGAGGTAGAGGAAGAGCGCAAGCGCGTGCCCTACAAAGTGGTCGCCGACAGCAAAGGGGACGCCGCCGTGTATATCCCCGCGGTGGATAAGACCTACCGTCCCGAAGAAATTTCGGCGATGATTCTGCAAAAGCTCAAGGCGGACGCCGAAGCCTATCTGGGCGAACCCGTTACGGCGGCAGTGATTACCGTGCCTGCCTACTTCAACGACGCCCAGCGTACCGCCACCAAGAACGCAGGCGAGATTGCGGGGCTGAAAGTGTTGCGCATCATCAACGAGCCGACGGCTGCTGCGCTCGCCTATGGGCTGGACAAAAAGTCCAACGAGACGATTCTGGTGTTTGACCTGGGCGGCGGCACCTTCGATGTGTCGATTCTGGAAGTGGGCGACGGTGTGTTCGAAGTCAAAGCGACGGCAGGCGACACCCACCTCGGCGGCGATGATTTCGACCAGCGTATTGTCGACTATCTCGCCGACGAGTTCAAGCGCGAGCATGGGATTGACCTGCGCCAGGACCGTCAGGCGTTGCAGCGCCTCAAAGAAGCCGCCGAGCGCGCCAAGATTGAGCTTTCCAGCGTAACGACCACCACCATCAACCTGCCGTTCATCACTGCCGACGCCAGCGGTCCCAAACACCTTGACATGACGCTCACCCGCGCCAAGTTTGAAGAACTCTGTGCCGACCTGTTCGAGCGCCTCAAGGGACCGATGTTCCGTGCGCTGGAGGATGCAGGGCTGAAACCCACCGACATCGACGAGGTGGTGCTGGTGGGCGGCTCCACACGCATCCCGAAGGTGCAGGAAATGGTGCGCCAGATTACAGGCAAAGAGCCGCACAAGGGGGTCAACCCCGACGAGGTAGTGGCGATTGGCGCGGCGATTCAGGCGGGCGTGCTGTCGGGCGAGGTCAAAGATATCGTGCTGCTCGATGTGACTCCGCTCTCGCTGGGGATCGAGACCAAAGGTGGCATCTTCACCGTGCTGATCCCGCGCAACACCACGATCCCGACGCGCAAGTCGGAGATTTTCACCACCGCGGCGGACGGTCAGACCAGCGTGGAGGTGCGGGTCTATCAGGGCGAGCGCCCGATGGCGCGCGACAACAAGCTGCTCGGCGTGTTCCATCTGGATGGCATCCCGCCCGCGCCTGCTGGAATCCCGCAAATTGAGGTAACTTTTGATATTGACGCGAACGGCATCCTGCAGGTGTCGGCGAAAGACCTCGGCACGGGGCGCCAGCAGAGCATCCGCATCACGGGTTCCACCAACCTCACGCGCGAAGAGGTGGAGCGCATGATTCGTGAGGCGGAGGCGCACGCCGAGGAAGACCGCCGTGCCCGCGAACGCGCTGAGATGCTCAACCGCGCCGACAAACTCACCTACGATGTGGAGCGGCTCCTCAAAGAGCATCAGGATAAGGTCTCTGCAGGCGACCGCGAACGCGCCGAGACTCTCATTCGCGACCTGCGCTCGGCGATTCAGACGCAGGACCACGAGCGTGTCGCCAGCCTCATGAGCGAACTGGAGAGCCTCTCCTATCGCATCACCGAGCAGCTCTATCAGCGCGTCTCCTCCGAAGCGGGCAGCACCACCAGCACGAACACACCCCCGCCCGGCGGAGACGATGTGATCGACGCGGAGTACCGCGAGGAGCGCTAAGGAGGAGGTGAGACGGCGTGCGAGACTACAAGGACTACTACGCCATCCTGGGGGTTCCGCGCAACGCCACCGAAAAAGAGATTAAGGCGGCGTATCGCAAGCTCGCACGCCAGTATCACCCCGATGTGAACCCGGGGGATAAGGAAGCCGAAGAGAAGTTCAAAGAAATCAACGAGGCGTACCAGGTGCTTTCGGACCCCGAAAAGCGCGCCGCCTACGACCGCTATGGTGAGCAATGGCAAGCCTATCAGCGCATGCGCGAGCAGTACGGCGAGGGCTTCCAGCCAGAAGGTGGTTTCGGCGGCATGCCCTTCGGGTTCGAAAGCTTCGCCGATTTTATTGAGCAGCTGCTCCGCGGGGGCGGGGGCTTCCGCGCCACTGGCTTCCACGCCCCGCCCCGCGATATTGAACAGACCATAGAAATTGACCTGCAGGACGCGATTCATGGCGCCACACGCACCCTGCAGCTCAATCTGGAAGAGGTCTGCCCGCGGTGCGGCGGCTTGGGCGAGCTGCGCGACCACCAGCAGACCTGCCCTGCTTGTGGCGGGCGCGGGCGCAAGCGGTTCAGCCTGCTGGGCGTGGAGATGCCCTGCGATGAGTGTGAGGGCACAGGGCGTGTGAGTGCGCTCTGCCCCACCTGCGGTGGGAGTGGAGTCGTGCGGCGCACGCGCACGATCACCGTGAAAATCCCGCCGGGCGTCGCCGAAGGGCAGCGCCTGCGACTCGCGGGCGAGGGGCTGCCAGGGAGCAACGGACAGCGCGGCGATCTTTATTTGCGCATCAAAATCAAGCCCGACGCCCGTTTCGAACGCAAAGGCAACGATCTCTATGTGGATGTGGATGTGGATTACCTGACCGCGATTCTGGGCGGCGAGGTCAGTGTGCCCACGCCCCACGGCACGGTTACGATGAAAGTGCCCCCTGGCACGCAGAGCGGCACGCGCTTCCGCCTCGCTGGCAAGGGGATTCCGCTGGGGCAGGGCAAACGGGGCGATTTGTATGCCCGCGCCCGAATCGTGGTGCCGCGCTCGCTCACCCCGCGCGAACGCGAACTGCTGGAGCAACTGCGCCAGCTGCGTCAACAGGAGGTGAAAGCGTGAAAAACCGTAAAACTACCCCTTCCACGGAACCTGTCTATCTGATTAGCGTCGCCGCGCGCATGTCAGGACTCCACCCGCAAACCCTGCGCCTCTACGAGCGGCTGGGGCTGATTAAACCCCACCGCGTCGGCAGAAGCAAGCGCCTCTACTCGGAGGCAGATATTGAACGCCTGCGCCGCATTCAGCACTTCACGCAGGAGCTGGGCGTTAACCTGGCAGGCGTGGATATCATCCTGCGCCTGCTGGAACGCATCGAGCAAATCAACCGCGAAGTGGAAGAGATTATCGAGCAAACGAACGCCCGCATTCTGCAACTGATTGAAGAGTATAACCTGCCTGTAGACCCCAACACGCTGTTGATTCGCTACGAGCGGCTGGACGAGGAAGGCTAAGGCGGGTAGAAAGCGTTTTCGTAGTGTCGCACCTGAGGGGGCGAGTGGGTGAGGTCTATCACCACCACATCGAATCGGCAGGCGGTGAAGGGGAGCGCCGGGTGTTCGTCGAGATAGCGCTGGGCGAGGGCAGCGAGCTGCGCTTGCTTGCGGGCGTCGATGCTTTCTTCCGCTTCGCCGAACTGGCGTGAGCGGCGCGTTTTAACCTCCACAAACACCAGCAGCCCCTCTTTCTGGGCAATCAGATCAATCTCGCCCTCGCGTTTGCGCCAGTTGCGCTCCAGAATGCGGTAGCCCTGCGCCTGAAGATATTCCCGCGCGCGTTCCTCGCCCCAGCGTCCCAGTTGATGGCGCCTCATTCGCCTGTCTGCCCGAAGTTAAACAGCACAGTTAGCAGGTCGGCGTCGTCCACCGCACCGTCGCCGTTTATGTCTTCGGGGCGCGTACTCGTTTGCCCGAAGGCGAACAGCACGGCAAGCAAGTCGGCATCGTCGATTGCATTATCGCCGTTGATGTCGCCCGGAATCAGGGTGAGATTCACTCCGCTCACGCCGGGGTAGCGCATGCGCACATTCGGCACGCGCTTTGTGAGCGTGCCTTGCGCCCGAATTGCCAGATCGCGATAGCCCAGCTGGTTCGGCTCCAGAAAGACGCCGATATCGAAGTTGCCCGTGCTGTCGGCGTTGCCCGTTGCAGAAGCCAGCGTTGTGCTGCCGTTCAGCGGGCGGACAAACACCTCCACGCTTTTGCCAGCATACGAGCCGACATAGCCTGCAATCGTGATGCGCCCCCGCACGGGCACGGTCAGCGCTTTCAGAACCGAGGCGCCCACATCGATGCGCCCATACGCTACATAGTTGCCCGGCACAGGCACAGCGGTGCTTTCAATCAGCTCGCGCACTGCCTGCGCCCGTGCAACGGAGCGATCCGTGGGCGAATCGGCAACCAGAGGGTACAGCAGCAACGCCTGCGCGGTGACGAACGGCGCGGCGTACGAGGTGTAGCCATTCGTGTTGCGCGAGTACCCCCCGCTTCTGTTGGTGCTGGTTACATCCCCACTGGGTGCTGTTACATCCACCCACGAGCCGTAGGTGGAAACGCTGCTTTTCGTATCGTCCAGATTTGACGCTGCCACCGCAATACACACTGGGTAGTACGCAGGGTAGAAAGGGCTCGTGTTATTGTTGTTCCCCGCTGCGGCGACCACCACAACCCCTGCGTTCCACGCCGCCTGGAGTGCGGTGTTCATCTCGGGAAGGGGATTATTACTCCCTAAGCTCAAATTGATCACATGCACGCCCTGGTCTACAGCGTAGGCGATTGCATCCAGAATATCGGTCAGGAACCCCTGCCCCGCGTCGGTGAATACTTTAACGGGCAGAATTTTGCCCTCGGGCGACACGGCTGCAATCCCCACGCCGTTATTGGTAACAGCACCGGCGATTCCCGTAACAAAAGTGCCGTGCCCAAAGGGGTCGCTGGGGTCGTCGTCGTCATTACCGAAGTCCCAGCCGCTCAGCAGGCGCGCTTGCAGGTCCGGGTGGGTGTGTAGTACGCCCGTATCCAGAATGCCTGCGATGAAGTTGGGGCCGCCGCGCCAGTAGTCCCATCCCAGCGGGCAGCGGATCACACGCAGGGCGTCCTGCTGGCTCCAGCGTGGGTCGTTCGGCTCCCACGCCAGCTCCAGCTGGTAGTTGGGGTCTGCCTGTAATACCCAACCTGTGCGCTTGAGCTGCTCGCAGAGCGCGGGCACATCGGCATAGGGGCTGACCTGCCAGTATTCAAAATCGAGCCAGTCGTTATAGCCAAAGAGTTGCGCATTCACCAGCGTACGGAGCATCGCGCGTTCGCCCGGTGTGAGTTCAGGACGAAACTGCACTATCAGTTGCCCCGGCGCGTAGTTGGGCGTGAGTGTTCGCGAGGGTTCCTGCCCAAACAAACTCACAAGCAGACCTGCCAGAACAATTACAAACCATCCCTTTCGCATGGAGGACCTCCGCTTTATTATACACCAGTTTTTCGCTTTCGGGGCTGGGAACGGTGCGAGTTTTGGGGCAAGGTATAATCCTGTGTTGATGCCGCGTGTTTCGTTGGACTCGCTTGTGGAGGGCGTGCGTCGTCGGGAGACCCGCGCGATTGCCCGCGCGATTTCGCTGGTGGAAGATTCCAGTCCTATGCGCCTGGAGCTGCTAACGCAGCTGTTTCCTCACACCGGGCATGCCTACAAAGTGGGCATCACAGGCGCTCCCGGCGCAGGCAAAAGCACGCTCACCTATCAATTGATTCCGCGCCTGACCCAGCAGGGGTTCCGTGTGGCGGTGCTGGCGGTAGACCCGACCAGCCCGTTCAGCGGGGGCGCAATTCTGGGTGATCGCATCCGCTTCGACGAAGAGTTCAGGGAGGTCTATATTCGCTCTCTTGCCAGTCGGGGTAGTCTGGGGGGCTTATCGCGGGGCGTGCCGCCAGCGGTGCGCGTGCTGGAAGCGGCGGGCTATGACCTGATTCTGATTGAAACCGTTGGCGCGGGGCAACTGCAGGTGGATGTGCGCTATGTCGCCGACACGGTGCTGCTGGTGCTGGTGCCCGAAGCGGGCGATGTGGTTCAGGCGATGAAGGCGGGCATTATTGAGATTGCCGATGTGTATGTGATTAACAAAGCCGACCGCGAGGGCGCAGGGCGTATGCGGATGGAACTGCGCAACGCGCTGGAGCTGGGTGGGCGCCCCAAAGGCTGGAACCCGCCCATCCTGCTCACCGAAGCGGTCAACGGGAAGGGAATCGACGAAGTGGTTGCCCACATGTTGGAACATCGCCGCTATCAGCAGGAGTCAGGAGGCTGGCATCAGCGGCGGCGCGAGCAGCTGGAATGGGAACTCCAATCGCTCATTCACGATGCACTGGAGCGCCAGGCGAAAACGCTCACCCGCCAGCTGTTTGACGCCCAGACGCTGGAAAAAATCCTCACCGGCGCGGAGAACCCCTTCCCCCGCATTCTGGAGTGGCTGCGATAGGGTACAATTCGGCTGTTATGCGCGTTGCGCTATGGCTTGCCTGGCTGGGCATGCTGGCTCTGGTGGGGCTGGCGTACCTGTGGGTTCCTCCCGCGCAGGCGTTCAAAGAACCCGAAACCGCCCGCATCATCGTGTTCCATGTGCCTGCGGCGTTTATTTCGGTCGGCTGCTTTCTGCTGGGGGGCTTCTTCGGGTGGCGCTACCTGCGACGGCGCGACCCGATGGACGATGCCCGCTCCTGTGCCTGCAACGAGGTCGGTTTGCTGTTCGGCGTTCTCACCACCGTGACGGGCATGGTGTTCGCCCAGCAGCAGTGGGGCAAGGCGTGGCACTGGGACCCCCGTCAGACCACGATTGTGATTCAGCTGCTGATTTACGCCGCCTATTTTGCCTTGCGGGCTTCGATTGAAGATGAGTCGCAGCGCGCGCTGCGGAGCGCGGGCTACACCGTGTTCGCGGCGCTGACCGTGCCCCTGTTGATTTTCATCATCCCGCGCATCCCTGCGATTGCCGAGATGTCGCTCCACCCCAGCAATGTGGTGGCGCAGAAGGGGGCGCTGGACTTTCATTATCGCACGGCGTTTTACTTCGGTGTGCTGGTGTATGCGCTGATGGCGTTTGGGATGTACCGCCTGCGACTGCAGGTGTTTGCGCTGGAGGAGCAAATTCGTGAACTGGCAGAGCGTTCTGGCAGTGGTGATCGGTATCGTGTGGGTTGGAATCTCAGGGTATCTCCTGTGGCAGAAGGCGCGGATAGCGAACCTGCAGAAAAAGCTCCGTGAGCTTCAGAAGCGGGTGTAGACCTCCCAGCGGATGCGCGCCATCAGATAGCTGATGACCGATTCCGCGCCGCGATTGAGGTTCACCCCCACAGGGGTCAAGCCGTCGTAGACCACGCCTGTTTCGGGGTCATAGAGCGCAATTTGGTGGATATTATCGCCGTGATACCACATCAGGGCGCGCTGGGCGTAGCGCAGGAACGGCTTGTAGCGCTCAAAGCCCTGCCACGCATCTAAAAACGCCTCCACGGTGGCGCCCGCACAAATGGGCTGCTGGTCAAACATCGCCCGAATCCTGCCGCGGAAGTACCAGCCGTCGCTGCCGATGGGGTTAAAGTAGCCCACCTCGGAGAAGGTGGTCTCGGCGAGGAACTCGAACGCTTCACGGGCGATTCGAATCCACTGTGGGTTTTGGAGGCGCAATCCTGCCAGCAACAGCGCCTGCGGGATGCGGGGGTTGTCGTAGGTCAAAAACGGCTCGAACCAGCGCCAGTCGGGTTCGCGAGTGTGCTGATAGCGTTCGGCAAGGATGCGTCCCAGCGCGTGCAGGCGGTGCGGGTCTTCTTCCTCCATCAGCAAGAAGGCAATAGAGCGCGTGGGCTGGATGGTGAGCGCGTGGGGCAGGGCGAGTTCCAGCAGTTTCTGGGCGCGGGATGCCCATTCGGTATGGGGGAGCGCTTTGCGCAGGGTCTGGAGCGCCCACACCGTGCGCCCGAACGAGTCGTCGCTGCCCACCTCATCAATCCAGCGCCCCTCGGCGTCGCGAAAGTTGTGGAAGCGCCCGCTGGGCAACTGGGCTTGCTCGATATAGCGCAAACAAATCTCAATCAGCTGCTCAGGGAAGGTGGGGTCGTCGCAAATGAGCCAGTCAGGCTGCTTGGGGAGCAGCTGATAGAGCCACACGCCGACGATCAGCCCGCGTGCCTGGTCGTCTATGGAGAAGCCGTGTTCCACCCACGGCTCGGCGTAGCGCGTGTGTTGCCAGATGCCGAGCGGAGTGGTGAGACGAGCCAGATGCGTGAGCCGAACAGGCGGTAGCGCGAGTTTCTGGGTGCGACGCATAATATTTATGCTGGTAGCGGCGGGCGGACTTGAACCGCCGACCTACCGGGTATGAGCCGGTCGCTCTCACCAACGCTCAATTGTACCCGACTCCGAGTTCGATTATACCCCAAATTGCCCATTCCTGCCCGGTGGGTCTGAAACACCCCGACGCTCCTGCCTGTTGTTCAGGGGTCAGGCTCCCCGATTTTTCAGGGCATATCGCTGGGGGGCACTTCAGCAGGATTCAGAGGCGCTCTGAGGTATACTCTCCCTGCGTGTCGCGCCACCACCGCGATACGCCACGCCAGCGGGTGTCCACGCACCGCGCTGGCGCTTTCATTATACCACCTACCGCACGCGATTCCTGCCTGCTATGGGGAACGCGACTGGCACGAACAGCTGGCGTGGCTCCAGCAGCAGGTAGACCCGCGCTCTGACTTAGAGCGTGCGTTTCTGGAAACTCTGGCAAACCACCAGCTGCGGTTGCCCGACGCGGCGCAATATCGGATTGAATCGCCTGATTGTGTGGTGGACTTTTTCTACGCGCCGCGCACCTGCGTGTTTTGTGATGGGGCAGTACACGCCGACCCAGAAGTGCAGCAGCGCGATCGGGCAATTCGTGAGCAATTGCGTCAGCAGGGCTATGAAGTGATTGCCCTGAACACAGAACGCCCTTTGCCGGAGCAGATTCAGGGCTATGGCGCGGTGTTTGGCAAGGTTGGGTGAGCGCGTCAGCCGCCGAGGTAGGCTTCGCGCACGGCGGGGTTGCGCAGCAGGTTCGCCGCCGTGTCGGTCAGCACCATGCGCCCCGTCTCCAGCACATAGCCCCGATGGGCAATCTCCAGCGCCATGTGCGCGTTCTGCTCCACCAGCAGGATCGGCACGCCCTGCTGGTTGATCTGGCGGATAATCTGAAAGATTTCGCGCACGAGGAAGGGCGCCAGCCCCAGCGAGGGTTCATCCAGCATCAGCAGGCGGGGTCGCGCCATTAAGGCGCGTCCAATCGCCAGCATCTGCTGCTCGCCGCCTGAAAGCGTGCCCGCCCGCTGATTGAGCCGCTCCTTGAGGCGCGGGAAGATGGCGAACACGCGCTCCAGTCGCTCATCCAGGTCGCGACCCCACTGGCTGTACGCGCCCAGCAGCAGATTCTCGTACACGCTCATCTCGGCGAAGATGCGCCGCCCCTCCGGCACATGGATGATGCCCATCTGCACGATGCGGTGCGGCGGCAGGCGCGTGATGTCGCTGGTTTCGTAGCGGATTACGCCCCGCGTCGGGCGCACCAGCGCGGAGATTGCCCGCAGCAGCGTGCTTTTGCCCGCGCCGTTCGCCCCGATAATCGTGGTGATCTCGCCGCGCTGAACGGTGAGCGACACGCCCTTCAACGCCTGAATCGCCCCGTACGCCACATGCAGGTCGCGCACCTCCAGAATCGTCTCGCTCATACCGGTTCCCCCAGATAGGCTTCAATCACGCGCGGGTCGTTGCGAATCGCTTCGGGCGGACCCTCGGCAATCAGTTCGCCGTAGTCCAGCACCAGCACGCGCTCGCAGACGCCCATCACCACGCGCATATCGTGTTCGATCAACAGGATGGTGACGCCGAACTCGTCGCGCAGGCGACGGATAAGGTGCATCAGCTCCTCGCTCTCGTTCGGGTTCATGCCCGCGGCGGGTTCGTCCAGCAGAATCAGCTGGGGGTGGGTGGCGAGTGCGCGGGCGATTTCCACGCGGCGCTGCAGTCCGTAGGGCAGGGCGGAGGCACGCACATCGGCGACCGCGCTCAGCTCCAGCACCTCCAGCCAGTGGCGGGCGCGTGCCTCCAGCTCGGCGTCCTCTTTTTCCACCGCTTTAAAGCGTAATGCCGCCTGCCACAGGCGCGTGCGATGGCGCACGAACGCGCCGATACGCACATTCTCCAGCACGGTCAGCCCGCGAAAGAGCCGAATGTTCTGGAAGGTGCGGGCGATGCCCAGCCGCGTGATCTGATGCGGTTTCAGCCCCACCAGCGAGCGACCCTGAAAACGGATGTCGCCCTCCGTCGGGCGATAGATTCCTGTGATCACATTGAACACGGTGGTCTTGCCCGCGCCGTTGGGACCGATTAGCCCCACCAGCTCGCCCGCATCCACTTCGAGCGAGAGGCTGCGCACGGCGATCAGCCCTCCGAAACGCATCGTCACCTGTTGCAGCTGGAGTAGCGGCGTCTTCATGGCTGTCTCATCTGTTCCCCTTCGCTGCTGAGCGATGGGGTTTCAGCGGGCGGCACGCTTGCCCGCTTCGGCGAGCGCGACAACCAGCGGCGCAGGGTCGCCCAGCTCAGCTCCCGATGACCCAGCAGCCCCTGCGGACGGAAAATCATCATGAGGATGAGCACCAGCGCGAACGCCAGCATGCGGAAATCGCTCGGCTGGAACTCGCGCCCGAACAGCGTGACCACGGGCAGCAGGCGCAACAGCTCCTCCAGCATCTTCAGCCCCGCGCCCGCCAGCACCGAACCTGTGATGCTACCCTGACCACCCAGCACCACCATCGTCACCACAACAATTGAGATGTCCAGCTTGAAATCGACGGGATAGATGGAGCCTTCGCGATGAGCCAGCAGCGCACCCGCCGCGCCCGCAAACATCGCACCAATCACAAAGGCGGCAACTTTGTAGTAGGTGGTGGGTACACCCATCACTTCGGCAGCGGTCTCATCCTCGCGTACTGAGAGAAATGCCAGCCCGTGCGTGCTTTTGAGCAGGTTGCGCGAGACGGCGATACAGCCCATCGCCAGCAGCGCGTACCAGAAAAATCCGAAGCCCACCCATGTCGGGATGCCCGTGAAGCCGCGCTGAGCGCCAAACAGATCGAGGTTCTCAAACAGCACGCGCACAATCTCGCCGAAGCCGAGCGTGGCAATCGCCAGATAGTCCCCACGCAGGCGCAATGTCGGGATGCCCACGATTAAGCCGAACAACGCCGCCGCGCCCGCACCAATCAGCGCCGCCATCAGCAACAAGCCGAACTGCGCCACACCCTGCCACGCGGGCGGCACCTGCGCCAGCCAGCCCGATGCAAAATAAACCGAGAAGCCCGCCGAAAGATAGGCGCCCACCGCAAAAAAGCCCGCGTGCCCCAGCGAGAACTGACCCGTAATACCATTAATCAAGTTGAGGCTCACCGCCAGCGTGATGAACAGCAACGGCACCAGAATAAACGCGCGATAGGTGTAATCGGTGAGCCAGCCAAACCATTGCCCGTAGACCGCCGCCTGCAGCAAGCGATCCAGCGCCCAGCAGATGGCAATCGCAACCCCACACCAGAAAATCTGTCGCACCATCTCACACCTTCTCCTGAACCGCGCGTCCCAATAGTCCTGCAGGTCGGAACAGCAGCACTGCGATCAGCAAGCAGAAGGCGATGGCATCACGGAACGGGCTGAGGGTCGGATGACCACCCACCAGTGCCTCAATCACGCCCAGCAGAAGCCCGCCCAGCACCGCGCCCGGAATGTTCCCAATGCCGCCCAGCACCGCCGACACGAACGCTTTCACGCCTGGCATAAAGCCGAAGGTGGGCGTGACGGGCGCGCCGACGAAGATGGCGGTCATCGCGCCGCCTGCGCCCGCCAGCGCCGCCCCAATTGCAAAGGTGCCGACAATCACCCGATCGTACGGCACGCCCATCAGCGCCGCCGCCTGAAAATCTTCCGACACCGCGCGCATCGCCCGCCCGAACTGCGTGCGCTTCACCAGCAGCTGCAGACCCGCCATAAACGAGAGCGAAGCAATCAACAGCACCAGCTGCCCCAAACTGACGCTGATGCCCCCCAGCTGTACCGTGCGCCAGGTGAGTGGCACCGTCTTGGGGTCGGCGCCAAATAAAATCAGTGCGAGGTTCTGCAGCAGGAACGACATCCCTATCGCGGTGATCAGCACGATCAGGCGCGGCGCATGGCGCAGAGGGCGGTAAGCCAGGCGTTCGATCAGCACGCCCAGCGTCATGCAAACCAGCATCGCCGTCGCAATCAGCAGCACCAGCCCGCCCGTGCTGGAGTGCGACACCACGCCGTACCAGTCGCGCGAGGTGCCCAGCCAGGCGACCAGCGCGCCCACCATGTAAACCTCGCCGTGCGCAAAATTGATCATGCGCAGAATGCCGTAGACCATCGTGTAGCCGACGGCAATCAGCGCATAGATCGCACCGCTCTGAATGCCGTTCACCAGCTGCTGTGCAATCGTCGACAGTTCCATCGTATAGCCAAGCTTCTATTTTACCTGTCGTGCGCTCGCAGCGGTGGTGGCGGTTTCAGGCGTGATGCGCGTGACGAACACGAATCGGTTGCCTCTCACCTGCAGCACGACCGCCGACTTGTCCGCATCGCCAAACTCGTTGATGGTGATCACGCCCGTGACGCCAGGGAAGTTTCTGGTATTGGCAATCGCGTTGCGGATGGCGGCACGATCGAGTTTGCCCGCTTTTTCGATGGCGGCGAACAGCACCCGCGCGGCGTCATACGCCAGCGCCGCCAGCCCGCCCGGTGTCTGCCCGAACCGCTGGCGATACTTCTTCACAAACTCCTGAATCTGTGGTGCGGGGTCATCGGGTGCATAATGGTCGCTGAAGTAGCAGCCTTCGATGGCTTTGCCGGGACCGCCTGCGCCTTCCACCAGCTTCGGCGAACTCCAGCCGTCACCCCCCGCCAGCGGCACCTTAATGCCCAGTTCCCGCGCCTGACGCGCAATCAGCCCCACCGACTTGTAATAGCCCGGAATATAGATGGCGTCGGGGTTCTTTGCCCGAATGGTGGTCAATTGCGAGCGGAAGTCGGTGTCCTGCGGCTTGTAGCTCAGCACATCGGTGATCTCGCCGCCCATCTTGCGGAAGCTCTCCTGGAAGAACTCTGCCAGCCCCTTGCTGTAGTCGCTGGAGTTGTCATACAGAATGGCGACCCGCTTGACCTTCAGATGCTCGGCAAGGAACTTCGCCATCACATAGCTCTGAAACGGGTCGGTGAAGCACACGCGGAAGATGTAGTTGCCCTGATCGGTTACGGCGGGGTTGGTGGATGAGGGCGAGATCATCGGCACGCCGTACTGCTGGCAGATGGGTCCGCCTGCCAGGCTCATGGTGCTGGCGACCTCGCCAATAACGGCTAACACGCGCTCCTGCTGGATGAGCTTGGTGACCACATTGCGCGCCTGCTGGGGGTCGGAGCGGGTGTCTTCGAACCGAACCACCACTTGCTTGCCCAGCACGCCGCCCGCGCGATTGACCTCTTCCACTGCCAGCGTGACGCCATTGCGGGTCTCCTCCCCGAAGGTGGAGTTATCGCCCGTGAGGTCGGCATAGACGCCGATCACGATTCGATCCTGGTCGGGTTCGGGCGCGGACTGCTCCACCTTCGCGGCGTTGCGTTTTGCCAGCCGCGCAGAGGGATTCACCGTTCCTGAACCACCTGCTGCGCCTCCAGCAGAGCCGCCAGAACGGCTGGTGCAGGCGCTCAGCGTCATTATTATCGCAACCGCTATCAGCCATAAGAGCCATTTGCGCCATGTCATCGTTTGCTATCCTCCTCCTGTACCCTCCCAATTCGCGCCCGCCTGCCCATCTCCTGCCGATGGGCAGGGTGTAAAGGGCAATTTTTGACCCGCCGGGAGGGCGCGCTAAGAAGGGAGCGAACAGCAGCGAGCGCGTTCAGAGAAGAGCTGGTAGCGGCGGGCGGACTCGAACCGCCGACCTACCGGGTATGAGCCGGTCGCTCTCACCAACTGAGCTACGCCGCCTTCCTGGTGCGGGCGGAGGGACTCGAACCCCCACGGGCTTTCGCCCACTAGAACCTGAATCTAGCGTGTCTACCAATTCCACCACGCCCGCACGAACACCTATAGTATACCCAACCGAACGCCCGCCTGTCAAGGGGTTGCCCCATTTCACCAGACCAGAATCTCCTCTTGATCCTTGGTCTGGGCGCGACAGAGATAGCCGCTTTTATCGGGCGTTTCGCTCTTGTGCGCCACGATGGAGGAGCGCCCCTCCGCCATCACATCGAACAACTGCCCCACGCCCATCGGGTTGATGCCAATCACCCCCCGATGTTTCTGCACCCCTTCCCATAGCCCTGCTTCCCAGCCCTGCGCCTGCTCTGGCGTCCAGGGGAGCGGGTTGAACGAGGGCATCGCCACCAGTCTTGCACCCTGACGCACTAACTGTGCCAGCAGGTCGTGCTGAAAGCCGTCCAGACAGATTAGCACGCCCAGCTTGCCTGCAGGCGTCTCGACTACAGGCAGTTCACGCGGTGCAGAGCATAAATTCAAACCCAGCTCCTGCTCCAGCGGCACCAGGTTGATTTTACGCTGAATTAACACGCGCTCCCCGGCAGGGTTGTAGGTATAGCACACATTATACACACATTCCCCCTGTGCAATCGGCGCGCTACCCCCCACCACCCACGCCTGGAACTGCTTCGCCGCCTCCGAAAACACTTGATGATACACCCGCTCCACAAAGGGACTGAGTGTAATGAGCAGACGGCGCACCATCATCGGGAACGAGACCGTCTCCTCCGAATCGGGGGGCTGGGGACGGTACTTCTCCATCAGGCGGAAGCCTGCCTCCACCATCGTTTTGCTGGTGCGCACGCGCTCGTAGTCCTGCGTGAACACCAGCCCTAACCCTACATCTTCGGGGAACACCACCAGCACGGGGTCTTTCGGCACGCGCTGGCGGATAGCACGCATCACCCCAAACACGCGCTCACGAAACGCCTCGACCGAGCGATAGTCGTGCGTCTCGATACGCATCTGCACCGCAACAAGGCGCATAGCCATCACAGACCTTTCACCTCTCTGTTGTTTTGGACGCCAAAACATCGCGAAGGTTCCTTATAGCAAAAGTTCGTGTGCCCCTGCGGCATACTCGGTGTCGCCGATAATGGCGCGCGTGCCCTCAGGGATAGTGAGTTTGAGATAGAGTCGCGCATCACGCTGCTCCATCGCATAAGTGATTATTCCATGCGGGGTGGGGAACGCCCCATATGCCCATTCCAGTCCGCAGAGGTCGGGCGCCAGTCGGAATCGCGAGAAGCCCGGTTCCAGCGGCTCGATGCCCAGCAGGCATGCGGGGAGGGCATACACGGGCGCGGCGCTCCACGCATGGCAGTGGCTTCGGGTGAACCAGCCGACTTCATGCGCCTGCAGGGGCGTTCGGGGGCGCGTGCGGGGGAATACCTCCCAGCATGTAACGGCGCCCATCTCCACCATCATCCCCCAGGCGTCGCGCATCCGCGCCACCGCCTCGCGCCGATGCCCCGCCCGAATCAGCGACTCCAGCAGGAACGCCATCATAAAGGGGCTACCTATCTTCACAAAGTGGTCGGGAGCCTGATGGAGGTAGCCCTCAATAATTGGCTTGCGCTCTGGGGTGGGGATGTCGCACAGGTAGGCGACAATCTGGGTCTGCTGGCTGAACACGGGGCTGGGTTGCCCATCGGGGCGCAGGCAGTCGGTATAAGCACGCTGCGACTCCACCCAGAGGTGCCGATTAATCGCCTGACGCAGCTCCTGCGCCCACTGACGCCACGCTTGCGCCAGCAGGGTTTCGCCCACCACCTCCGCCAGCTTCGCCGTATCCTCCCAGACCTTCACCAGCCACATGTTCTGATGACTCACCACGCCCTCGCTGGGGGTGTCCATATCTGCCCAGTCCAGCATGTTCCACGCGCGAATCTCCAGCAAGCCGGCGCTGTTGATGTAGCGCGTGTGCAGGTTCTCGTTTTGCTGGCGGATGGCGGGGAAAATCGCCTCCACGAAGGCGCGGTCGCCCGTGAACAGATAATGCTCATGGCAGGCGATAGCCCACAACAGCGCCCATGCCGTGAGAATGTTTTCCCACGCGCTGGGCACCTGGCTCTCCACAAGGGGCGACCGCTCCAGCGACTGCGCTGCCAGCAGCAGGCATCGGCGCGCCAGCGCGTACTCGCCAAACCCTGCATAGGCAAAGAGCGCCTCATTGCGCGAATCGCCCACCCAGAAGGTCTGCTCGTAGGTCGGGCAGTCCACAAAAGTGTCTTCGGAGCAGAGCCGCACCGTCTCGCGCGAAATCTCGTAGATTCGGTTCAGCAGCGGATCGGAGCATTCAAACGCGCCTCGCGACTCGTAGGGGTACACATTCATCACGCAGTGGACGGCACGCAACAGCACGGGGTCTCTCGCGCCTTCAGGAAAGCGAATGGTGAGCGTGGCATAGCGGAACCCGCGCCGCACGGTGGAGCGGAACCACTGCCAGCCCCGCCGCGCCACATACCGAAAAGTGTTGTTCAGCCCGTTCGTCCACTGCACGCGGTCAGGATTCGTGGGGTCTAAATATTCAAAGCCGTTGAAGTCGAACACCGTGCCCTCGGGCGCTTCCAGCTCCAGCTCCACAAAGCCAACCACTTCGCGCCCGAAGTCAAGCCACAGCTCCACATCCCCTGTTTCGGGGGGATGGATGACCGTCGCATCGTCCACGCCCCGAATGCCCGCAAAAGAGTCTTCTATACGGGGCGTCTCAGGCAAGGGTGTGGCGAGCGTGGTCAAGCCAAACACATTCGCCTGAGCGCTGTAGAAGGGGTCTACCGCCTGAACTGCCCTGTGCCGGTGCAGGGCATCAGGGGTTGTGGCGCTCCAGAGCGACTGAAACTCCGGGTCCTGCTCGCTCTCAAAGGGACCCAGCACTACCCACGGGTAGTCCGCTCGCTCCATCAGGGGGTTGACGAGCTGGAGCTTCGCGCCGTCGTCCCAGTCCAGCACGGGATAGTAATACCAGTCGTGATACCAGCGCGACACATTGAGGGTGAGCAGGTGTTCGCCTGGCGTGAGGGTGAAAGTAGCGCGCCCCCCTTCTACAGGAATCGGTTGCCCATTCAGGCGCACATCGTTGGGACGCAAGCCGTGATGCACGCTCCAGAGGCGCACGGTCGCAGGCGTCTCGGCGCGGAGGACGGTCGCAATCATGCCCACCAGTGTGCGCGGGTTCGCCGTCAGGTCGCCTTCTGCCAGCAGGGGCTTGAGGTCAAACGCCCACGCGCTCTGGGGCGGTCGCACCACGCGCGCGCGGAGAATCCGCTGGGGATAAACGGGCTCCAGCGTCAGGAATGGGATGGGGCGCGGCTGCAGCTCTCCCCACGGGGGGCATCCTGCCTCGCCGATTTCCACCGCCTCGTTCCACTCGTAGTCGTCAAAGCGGGGCATCGTCCAGTCGCCCAGCGAGCGCCGGGCATCGTAATGCTCATCAAACCCCAGCTGGCACGACATCCGCACGGTCCTGCGCTCAAATGCAGGATGGGGCACATTCAGCCACGAGGAATCGCTCGCCGCCACCGTTTTGCCGTCGCAATCCACCTGCGCAATCAGCCCCCCACGTCCCCTCCCACGCACGAAATCATACTGAAAAGTGCCCACCCCATAGTGATGCACCAGCACCGCTATCGCGTTCAAGCCCGCATGGGCATGCTCGGTAACATCGTGCAGGTCATAATACCAGTGCCCGTGAAACGCACGCACGGGACCGTGCCCAATAAACCGCCCGTTGAACCATAGCAGATAGCGCGTGTCGGCGCTGATGGCAATCTGTACCTTGCGAAAGCCTCGCGGGAGTTCAAACTCCTTACGCACACACCAGTAGAAGTTGCGCGGCGCAGGCTCGCCCTGCGACCAGATCCAGCGCGCTCGCCACTGTAGCATGCTTTCCCCATTCCCTGCAGAACCTGTAATTCCTGCCAGTCTCGGCAGCCATTTTCCTGAGAATACGATTTCTCGGAATGTGCTATAATATAAACGCCCCCTTGGGGGAAAGGAGGTAATCAACGATGAGACGCTCAACGATGATGGCAGCTGTTTGGGTGCTGATGGCTGCGACGGCACTGGCGCAGACCATCGATGGACGCAATATCCCGCAGGAGTTTGGCACACCCCTCGCCTCGCAGACCAACTACACGGGCTTCGGCGACCATGTGGAAGGCGTGAACTATGGCTCGGAGCTGAACCAGCTCTTCATCCGCTGTGTGAACGGCGTGCTGTATATCGGCATCACGGGCAACCTGGAGGGCAACGGGAACGCGATTCATCTTTATATTGACACGGGGCGCAACACCAGCAACACCTTCAGCCTGACCACCGGGTGTATCAACTGCTCGGTGCAGGGCATGAGCGGTGTGATCTTCGAGCATAGACCCGACTGGGCAATTGGTATCAACCGCTACGATGATGGTCAGGGCAACGACAACATCTATATTGACTTCCACGACCTCGTGAACAATCAGTCCACTTATATTGGCGCGGTGGCTGTGGGTACGGGTGCGAACACGCCGCAGGGCGGCGATAACAGCATCAACCTGCTCGCCGCGTTTGACAACTCGAATGTGCTGGGTGTGACGAGCGACCCCGGCAACATTGGCGATCCCGCGACCGCCACCACCGGGCTGGAGGTAGCCATTCCGCTCAGCGCGCTGGGCAACCCCACGGGCACGATCAAGATTCTGGCGGTGCTGACAGGGGGCGCATGGGATCAAGCCTGCGGCGATGGGCAGGTAGCCACTTATATGTCCAATCAGACCCTGCCCGCGCTGAATGTGGGAGACCCCAGTCGGCAGTTCCCGAATGCCGCATGGTCGCGTTGCCCGAACCCGCCGTTTGATATGTTCCCCTTCGACTTCAGCAACGAGGACTATGTGCCCGGTCAGCAGTATGTGTCAGTAGAGCCGTGCCCCGCTGGACCTGAAGGCGATGTGAACGGCGACGGCTGCGTGGACGACGCCGACCTGCTGGCAGTGCTATTTGCCTTTGGACAGACCGGTTCGGGCTTGCCAGAGGATGTGAACGCCGACGGCGTGGTGGACGACGCCGACTTGCTGACGGTGCTGTTCAACTTCGGGGCAGGGTGCTGAGCGTTGCCTCTGTGGAGTGCGGAAGCGCGCGCTTCCGCACTCCGAAAAGCTCTTCCAGGAGCAGGTTCGCTCATCTTGCTGGGCAGCGATTTTTCGAACCCTCTCCACACCCCTTGACTTTCGCGACGCGGCTCAGGTAAAATTTAGCCACGCTAAACATCAAGGAGGTCTACCGTGAACGAGAAGAAGCCATTGCTGGAAGTGCGAAATCTGTGGGTGAAACTGCCCGATGAGGAAGAGTTCATCCTGCGTGGGTTTGAGCTGACCGTCCACGCGGGTGAGGTGCATGCCCTGATGGGACCGAACGGCTCCGGGAAGTCCACGCTGGCGAAAGTGCTGGCGGGGCATCCGGGCTACGAGGTTACCGAAGGCGAAGTGTTGTTTAATGGCGAAAACCTGCTGGAGATGGAGCCCGATGAGCGTGCGCGTGCGGGACTGTTTCTGGCGTTCCAGTACCCGATGGAAGTGCCTGGCGTCACGATTGCCAACTTCCTGCGGCTGGCGTATCAGCGCCGATTCAATAAGGAAGTCAAATACACGGAGTTCTATAAGATTCTGCTTCAGCATCTAAAGCGTCTGGAGATGGACGCTTCGTTTGCCGCGCGCCCTGTGAACGAGGGCTTTTCGGGCGGCGAGAAGAAGCGCTTCGAGATTGTGCAGATGTCGCTTTTGGAGCCGACGCTGGCAGTGCTGGATGAGACCGATTCGGGTCTGGACATTGACGCGCTGAAGGTTGTGGCGAACGGTGTGAACGCGATGCGCTCGCCCGAACGCGCTTTTCTGGTGATTACCCACTATCAGCGCATTCTGAACTACATCACGCCCGATTATGTGCATGTGATGGTGGATGGGCGTATCGTGCGCTCTGGCGACGCCCGCCTGGCGCTCGAACTCGAAGAGAAGGGCTACGACTGGGTGCGCAACGAGCTGGCAACAGCGGGCGCATAAACTCTGGAGGTGAGCCAACATGGCACAGCAAGACATTCTGCGTCTGGATGAAGACTATATCAGCAAGTACGGTTTCTACGACAATATCAAGCCTGTGTTTGAGACGGGCAAGGGTCTCAGCCGCCGCGTGGTGGAGGAAATCTCGTATCAGAAGAACGAGCCGAAGTGGATGCGTGATTTCCGCCTGCGCGCCTATGAGATTTTCCTCACCAAGCCCATGCCGAGCTGGGGACCCGACCTGTCGGGCTTGAACTTTGACGAAATTGTCTACTACATCAAGCCGACGGAGCGTCAGGGGCGCAGCTGGGACGAGGTGCCCGAAGAGATTAAGCGCACCTTTGATCGGCTGGGCATTCCTGAGTGGGAGCGTAAGTTCCTTGCGGGGGTTGGAGCTCAGTATGATAGCGAGGTCATCTACCATCGCCTGCGCGAAGACCTCGAGAAGCAGGGCGTGATTTTCGTGGACACCGACACCGCCGTGCGCGAGTATCCTGATCTTGTGCAGGAGTATTTCGGCACGGTCATTCCACCCGACGATAACAAGTTCGCGGCGCTGAACTCGGCGGTGTGGTCGGGCGGTTCATTCGTGTATGTGCCGGCGGGCGTGCGTGTGGAGATTCCGCTTCAGGCGTACTTCCGAATCAACGCCAAGAACGCAGGTCAGTTCGAGCGCACGCTGATTATCGCCGAGGAAGGCTCGTTTGTGCATTACGTCGAAGGTTGCACAGCTCCGGTTTACGCCGAATCCGCCCTGCACAGCGCGGTGGTGGAGATTATTGTCAAGCCCGGCGCGCGCGTGCGCTACACGACCATCCAGAACTGGTCCAAGGATGTGTATAACCTCGTGACCAAGCGCGCCGTCGCCTATCGCGATGCTGTGATGGAGTGGGTGGATGGCAATCTCGGCTGCGTGTGCGCGGGGGAGCTGGTCTACACAGAGCGCGGTCCTGTGCCGATTGAGCAGGTAGAGCCAGGCACGCGCGTGTGGAGCTTCGATGAGTCGCGTCGGCTCTGGGTGTTGCGCCCTGTGGTGGCACGCAAGGCGAGCGGCATGCAGCAAGTGTACGAGATTGCGCTCTCCAATGGACGCACGCTTCGCCTGACCGCGAACCATCCGCTGCTGACCGTACAGTATGACCCGACGCGCCCGAAGAAACTGGGACGCTACAGCCTGCGCTGGAAGCCCGTCGAGGCGCTCACAACGGGCGACCTGATTGTCTTCCCGACCGCCCTGCGCGACGAGGGACAGCCGTATCGCTTCGCGCGTCCTGAGCTACCCGAACAGTTCACGGGGCGCAATCAGTACGGCGCGGAGTACCCGATTGCCTCGCACTCGCGTCAGGCAGTCCAGCTGCCCGAATACGCGGATGAAGACATCTGCTGGCTGCTGGGGCTGTGGATTGCGGAAGGCGATTACACGATTCAAGACGGGCGCAACGGTCATCGCTACGGGCGTGTGGGGTTCAGCGTGCCGACAGCCGACCGCGCCTACCCGCGCCTGATTTCGCTCCTGACCCGCTACTTCGGCAACCACGCAATTGAGCTCCGCAAGGACGAGCGCTACCTGCGCGTCAATTCGCTGGAGTTCGCGCTGTGGCTCGAGGCGAACGGCTTCGTGTCGGGCGCGAAGGAAAAGCGCATCCCCGCATGGGTGTTCACGCTACCGACTCGCATGCAGGCGGCGTTCCTTGCAGGCTACATCGACGGCGACGGTTACGCTCGGCGCAATCAGCTCTCTCTCAAGTCGGCGAACCGCGCCCTGCTACAGGATGTGCAGCAGCTCGCCTTGCAGTGCGGTCTCCACGCAAGCGCTATCTACACCAGCACCGTTGAGGCAGACATCAACTGCGCGGGGCGCGTGAAGCGATACACGGCGTACCGTCTGGACTTGACGAATGTGGAGCCGTTGCTCCCGCACCTGACGCCCACGCTGCGTGAGCGGCTGAACACGCCTCAAAAAGCGTGTCGCCATCGTTATCTGCGTGGCTTCCGCGCGGCAAACCTGCTGACTTCTGAGATGGGTGTCGCACGAATTGAGGCGATTACCCCCTCTGTCGTCGCGCCCACCTATGACCTTGAGGTGGCAGAGGCGCACTCGTTTGTGGTGAACGGCGTGCTGGTGCATAACAGCCGCGTCACGATGAAGTACCCCTCCGTCTACCTGATGGAGCCGGGGGCGCGCGGGGAAATCCTCTCCGTCGCGTTCGCAGGCGATGGGCAGCATCAGGACACGGGCGGCAAGGTAATCCACGCCGCGCCGTTCACCAGCAGCCGCATCACCTCCAAGTCCATCTCCAAAGGCACGGGGCGCGCCTCTTACCGCGGGCTGGTGCAGGTGCTGGAAGGCGCCCACCACAGCAAGTGCAATGTGGAGTGCGACGCCCTCCTGCTCGATGAGGAAGCCAAGACCGACACCTACCCCTACATCGAGATTAACGAAAAAGAGGTCACGATTGGGCACGAGGCGCGCGTGAGCAAGGTCAGCGAGGAGCAGCTCTTCTACCTGCAATCGCGCGGGCTGAAGAAGGACGAGGCGCTCACGCTGATTGTGTCGGGCTTCATCGAGCCGCTCGCCAAGCAGTTGCCGATGGAGTACGCCGTTGAGCTGAACCGCCTGATTGAGCTGGAGATGGAAGGCTCGGTGGGCTAAGCGTGCGCTCTGCGGAGTCGCCCGTGCAAACGCGCGGGCGACTCTGATTTCAGAAGGAGGCTCTATGCTACCCGGATGGACTGGAGAGAAGGTAAAGCTGGTTCCGCTGGAAAAGGAGCGCCATCTGGAAAATGCCCTGCGCTGGCTCAACGACCCCGAAGTAACCCAGTGGACTCTGGGAGGCGACTTCCCTCTGACCCGATTGGCGGAAGAGGAATGGTTTGACCGCATGATGCGCCACCCCGACAGAGATGTCGCTTTCGCCATCGAGACTCTGGAGGACGAACACATCGGGTTCACCGGCATTCACCAGATTAGCTGGCGACATGGCACAGGTATCACAGGCACCCTGATTGGACGCAAAGACTACTGGGGGAAAGGTTACGGTACGGACGCCGTTCGGGTGCGCACACGCTATGCATTCGAGGTGCTGGGGTTGCGCATGTTGCTTTCTGAGGTGCTGGTCGAAAATCACGCATCGCTGAAAATGCTGTTGAAGGCAGGGTATCGCGAGGTGGGGCGTATCCCGCGCCGTTACTGGAAACGCGGCGCGTATCGGGATGTAATCCTGCTGGTATGCGAGCGGGATGGGGGCTAACCCTCGCAGGAACCCTCGCGCCCACGCCGAACAGAACCCTATGCTTCTTGAGGTTGTGGCGATGGGCGCACTGATGCAATCCGCACCAGCGACCTACAAAGTCGCACCGTTTCTTCAGGACCGCACGCATTTCTACACAACCGAACACGGCTTGCCTGACAATACGGTCTACGCAATTGCGGTGTCGGGCGAGTGGGTGTGGGCGGGCACGCCGAAGGGCTTGGCGCGCGCGCCGCTGAACAACCCCCAGCGCTGGGAGCGAGTCGGCGAAACCCCCGTGCGCTGGCTGGTTCCCGATGGACAGGGCACGGTCTTCTGGGCGAACCCGCAAATGCTGGGGCACTCCACGCGCGGCGTGCTGTGGCAGGGCGAGGGGGTTATCGGGATTGCTCCTGCACGGGGCGGCGGCGTGTGGGTGCTGACAGAAACGGCGCTCCACCACTGGCAGGAGGGCATCAAGCGCACGCTCGTCGCGCCCGAACGCCGTGTGTTCCGCTGGATGCACGAAGACACGCGCGGACGGCTCTACGCCTATGCCGAGGGCGAACTGGAGCGCCGATTCTACCGATGGCAGGACGGCGAGTGGCGAATTGTGCCCATTAAAGATAACCGTGGGCGGTTTTATGACGACTACTGGCTCTGCGCCACAAGTGATGCGGTGGGGCACCTGTGGATTGGCGGGCGTTCGGGGCTGATTCTCAACGACGGCGAGGGCTGGTATCTCTCGCGCGAGGTGTACGGCGAAGCGCCCGCCAACCCGATCGCGGAGCTGATACCCCCCTACGGGATGATTCGCTGTCTGGCGTTCGCCCCGAACGGCGACCTGTGGGCGGGCACGCCCGAAGGCGCATGCCGACTGCGCGACGGACGCTGGAGTTACTTCTGGGGCAAACGCTGGCTGCCCGATAACCGCATCCACGCGATTGCCGTGGACTCCCAGAACCGCGCATGGATCGCCACTGAAGGCGGTGTCGCCTGCATCGAGTCGGTGCCGATGACCCTGCGCCAGAAAGCAGAACACTACGAAAAACTGATCGCTCTGCGCCACAACCGCAACGGCTTCGTGTTCAGCTGCGTATGGGAAGACCCCAGCAAGCCCGACGAGTGGAAAATCGAGGCGAGCGATAACGACGGGTTGTGGACTGCGCTCTACTGCGCCGCGCAGTGCTTCCAGTACGCCGCGACGAAAGACCCCAGCGCCCGCCAGCGCGCCCGCCAGTCGATGCAGGCGCTTCTCAAGCTGGAGGCGCTCACGGGCATTCCCGGTTTTCCAGCACGGAGCATCATTCACAAGAGCGAAACCCGCTACATCCAGTCGCTCGGCGAGTGGCACGAATCGCCCGTAGACCCCAACTACATCTGGAAAGGCGACACCAGCTCCGATGAACTGGACGGGCACTACTTCATCTGGGCGATTTACTACGACCTTGTGGCAGACGAGGCAGAAAAAGAGGCGATTCGGGGCGTGGTGCGCCGCGTGACCGACCACCTGATGCAAAACAACTGGCGCCTGATTGACAAAGACGGCAAACCCACGCGCTGGGCGATCTTCAACCCTGAGGCGATTAACGACGACCCCATATGGGAAGAGGAGCGCGGGCTGAACGCGCTCTCCATCCTCTCGCATCTCAAAGTTGCCTACCACATCACAGGCGACGCGAAGTATCAGCAAGCCTACGAGTCGCTGATTCAGAAGCACCACTACCTGATTAACGCAATTATCCAGAAGATGCTCGCGCCGTTTGAAATCAATCACTCCGATGATGAGCTGGCGTTTCTGTGCTATTACCCGTTCCTGCTGTACGAGCAGGACCCGACCTATCGGCGCATGTGGCTGATGAGTTTAGAGCGCAGCTGGCAGATTGAGCGCCCCGAACGCAGTCCGCTGTTCAACTTTATTTATGGCGCGATTACGGGCAAGCCGTGCGATGTGGAAAACGCGGTGCGAACCCTGCAGGAGTGGCCCCTTGACCTGCGCAACTGGGAGTGCCGCAACAGCCATCGGCTGGACATCACGCTGGACACCCGCAAGGGACGCTTCGGGGAGTGGCAGTCGGTAGAGGTGTTGCCCTACAGTGAACGCCCTGTCATGCGCTGGAACGGCAACCCCTACCGGCTGGACGGGGGAGACCCGCTGGGCAGAGAAGAAGACGATGGCACGGCGTTCCTGCTCCCCTACTGGATGGGGATTTATCACAGGCTTATTCAGGAGGAGTAGAGGCAACACCTTATGTCCGAACATCAGTGGCTACTGCTGTTGAGCCTGTTGCCTGATGTGGGGCGTAAGACGATGCGCCATGTGCTGGAGCGTCAGCAGGTGCATCGGCTCAGCCCGCGCGAGGTGCTGGAAATTCCCGTAGAGCTCCTCGCGGAGGAGTATCGCCTGCCGTCGCGAGCCATTCATGCGCTCAAAGCGGAGCTGCCCCGCTGGCTGGAGCAGACCGAGCAGCTGGAGGCGCACCTCACGCGCTGTGGCGTACGCTGGATTAGCTTTCAGCACGCCATCTACCCGAATGCGCTGGAAGCGATGGACGACCCGCCCGCAATCCTGTTCGCTTACGGCAACTGGGAACTGTTGAACCAGCCCACTTTTGCGTTGCTGGCGTCCCACACGGTGTCAAAGCAGGGATTGGCGGTGCTGGAGTCGCTTGCGCAGGGGTTTCTGGAGCAGGGCTGGGTGCCGATTGCGAGCGTGAATCAGCCCGCCTATCAGCGGCTGGCGCTGTGCGCGGCGCGGGAAGGAGCGCCACTGATTCTGGTGCTGGATCGGGGCTTGTTGCAGGCGTTCGGAGAGGACTTGCGTCGGGAGCCTGTGGCGCTGGCGCGAATCTGGCAGGCGGAGTTTGACCCCCAGCGGGCGCTGGCGCTCAGCCCGTTCCGCCCACACGATGGCTGGGTGAACGCCAACGGCAGGTATCGCGACCGCCTGATTGCCTACCTCGCCGACTGCCCCGTAATCGTGGAGGCGCGGGCAGGCGGCTTTATGCAAACGCTGGGGATGGAGCTGCTCCAGAAGGGGCGTCCTCTCGCTGTCTACGCAGGCAATCTGGAGCGCTCTCCTGCCCATCAAGCCCTGATAGAGGCGGGGGCGCGCCCGCTCTGTGCCGACGCGCCCTTTGCGTAGCCCCCTACGCCTCCTCCTGCAGGTTTACGGGAAGCAGGAACTCGCGCGTAACGGGCAGACCACACTCCCGCTCGGTACAGGGTTGATAGACAACCCGCACTCGAAGGTAGCCCTCGCCCAGCTCCTCTTCGTTGGTGACGCTCACGGGGATTAACGCGGCGGCGCGCTCGGTGTAGATGGCGACCTCCTCGCCGCCCAGCGAGACCACCTGCGGCTGAAGCCAGATGGGCGCCCCAAACGCCAGCGGCAAATCGCTGGAGACCTCCACCTGTGTCGGCACCCGATTCGGCGCAGGCTCAGGCGAGTTGATGTGCCAGCCCTCTTCTATCTCAAACACCACCACCAGCCCTTCAGGCTGCGGCACCAGATAGACGCGCACAGGACCCTCCTGCTCCGCCTCTTCGGGTTCCACAGGGACGGGCATGCGGAGGTCGGGTTTGGGCATCGTGAAGCCTTCCAGCATGAGGTAGCCCATCAGCAGGCTGCTGCCCACATAGGGGTTCTGTTCCAGCAGTTTCCAGAAGGCGTTCAGCGTCTCGCCAGCGAGGGTGGAATAGTCTCGGTCGGGATTCGCCCCCAGCAGGGAGACGGTGTTGCCCAGAAGCGCCAGAAACTGGCACGCGGCGCCATTCCCCGAAGGCGTCGCCCGATCCTGAAACGACTTGACAGGCACGATCAGCCAGTCGTGCTGGGCGTGGGTGTCGTAAAAGCCGCCCAGCTCAGCGTCGTGGAAGCGGTCAATCATCGCATCGGCGAGGGTCTGAGCGCGCTCCTGCCATTTGAGGTCGCCTGTGGCTTCGTAGAGGTTCATCAGCGCCAGTCCCAGCAGGGCGTAATCGCTCAGGTAGCCAGGGGTATAGGCGCGCCCGTCGCGGTAGCAGTGCATCAGCCCGCCGTCGCCCTGATAGAGCTGGCTCCAGAGGAACTCGGCGGTCTCCTCGGCGACTTCCAGATATTCGGGCGCGTTCAGCGGCTCGCTGGCGAAGGCGAACGCGCTAATCGCTAAAGCGTTCCAGTCGGTCAGCACCTTATCGTCGCGGGCGGGCGCCTGACGCTGGCGGCGCGCCTCCAGCAGTTTCGCACGCATTGGCGCGATGCGCTGCTGGAGTGTGTCGGCGTCCATGCCCAGCTTCTGGGCAATCTCCTGCCAGTTGCCCGTCATCGCCAGTACATTCCTGCCCGTGAGGCGCTGGGTGGCTTCTTCGCGATAGTTGCCTTCGGGCTGAACCCCATAGACGGCGCAGAAGAGCGGCGCGTCCTCCTCGCCCAGTATCTGATAGATTTCGCGCTCGGTCCAGGTGTAGTAGTAGCCCTCGCCTTCGGGGGTGTCGGCGTCCAGCGCGCTGGCGAAGCCGCCTTCGGGCAGGCGCATCTCGGTGAGCATCCAGTCAAAAGTGCGGCGCGCTACCCCGGCGTAGGTGGAATCGCCCGTGAGCCGATACGCCTGCGCATAAGCTTGCGCCAGCTGGGCGTTATCGTAAAGCATCTTCTCAAAGTGGGGCAGGAACCAGCGGGCGTCGGTCGCGTAGCGGTGGAAGCCTCCTGCGAGGTGGTCAAACACGCCGCCCTGCGCCATAAAATTAAGCGTGGTGAGCGCCATCAGCCCCAGCTCTTCGTCGTCCCAGAGCGCCGCCAGCGAGAGCATCAGCGGCAGGGCAGTGCTGGGCGGGAACTTGGGCGCGCCCCCAAAGCCGCCATACTGGGGGTCAAACAGGCTGATCAGCTGCGCCTTGTACGCGCGAAAGATTTCGGGCGAGCGCTCGCCGCGCAGCTCCTTATGGCGCAGAGTCACCACCTGCTCCAGAGCCTCTTTAATCTGCTGGGCGCCTGTCAGCACCTGTTCACGGCTTTGCTGCCACACTATCGCAATCCGCTGAAGCAGATCAGCGAACGCCTGCGGAGGGTAGTAGGTGCCCCCATAGAAGGGCGTGCCATCGGGCGTGAGGAACACCGAAAGCGGCCAGCCCGCGCGCCCCGTCATCAGCTGCACCGCCGTGATGTAAATCTCGTCCACATCGGGGCGCTCCTCGCGATCCACCTTCACGGGCACATAATAGCGGTTCAGAATCTCCGCAATCTGAGGGTGTTCAAACGACTCGTGCGCCATCACATGGCACCAGTGGCAGGTGGAATAGCCAATCGAGAGGAAAATCGGCTTGTCTTCCATCCGCGCGGTCAGAAACGCCTCCGCCCCCCACGGATACCACTCCACAGGGTTATACGCATGCTGGAGCAGATAGGGACTGCGCTCGTTGATTAATCGGTTCGGTTTTCGAATTAGCATCCAACTCGTGCCTCCGCAGGGGAGTATACCTGATGGCAATCGCTCTGGCAGGAACCCCCACCCCCTGCGGCGTATTCGATGTTCTCGCTATGGAGCCTCACACCGCATCGTGGAAGATTTCGCTTCACGGAGGACACAGCGCCGATTTCTGTGAACACGCCGAGAGCCGCCTGCGCGAGATGCTGGACGCCGCCGTGCAGGCGGGCTATGTTGTGTTCGGCGTTTCAGAACACATGCCGCGCCACAAGCCCCAGTACCTCTACAACGGCGAAGTGGAGAAGGGGTGGACTGTAGAAACCCTCCAGCAACTTTTTGACGAATACGCCCGCACCATCCGCCCCCTCGCGGAAGAGTACGCCGACAGACTTACCGTGTTGTGTGGCTTCGAAACCGAAGTGGTGCCGCCCGATTCGTATGCCGAGTGGGTTGCCCGCTATCGCCAGACCTACGGCTTTGACTACTGCGTCGGCTCGGTTCACCACCTTGAAGAGGTGGACATGAGCAGCGAGTCGCTGGGTGTGTTTCGGCAGCTGGTGGAAGGCTATGGGGGCATGGAGGCGGCGGCAATCGCCTATTATCGCAAAGTGGCGGAGATGGTGCAGAAGATTCGCCCCGAAGTGGTGGCGCATTTAGACCTGATTCGGCTCGCGGCGCATCGGCTGGGCTTTGTGGAGCAGGTCGCCACGCCTGCCGTTCAGCGCGAGGTGGAGCGCACGCTGGAGGTGATTCGTGAGGTGGGGAGCCTCGTGGAAATCAACACGGCAGGCTGGCGCAAAGGCTTGCCCACGCCCTACCCCGACTCGTGGATTGTGGCGATGGGCGCGCGGATGGGGATTCCCTTCTGCATCGGCGACGATAGCCACAACACGCGCCAGGTGGGGTTCGGGCTGCAGGAAGCGCGCGCCTATCTGCTGCAAAACGGCGTTCGGGAGGTGCATTTCCTCACGCGCCGCGAGGGGCAGATTGTGCGTGCGAGCGCACCGCTGGAGTGAAGCTATGCTCGCCAGAGAGACTTTCGGCGTCTTACCCGACGGGCGCAAGGTGGAGGCGTTTATCCTCGCCAGCCCAAGCCTGCGCGTGCGCCTGATGACGCTGGGCGCGTCGCTCATCTCGGTGCAGGCGCCCGACCGAAACGGCGCATGGGGCGAGCTCACGCTGGGGCACGACACGCTGGAAGGCTACCTCACGGCGAACCCCTACTTCGGCTCTATCGTGGGGCGATATGCGAACCGCATCGCGAACGCCCGCTTCACCCTCGACGGCACAACTTACACCCTCCCTGCGAACGACGGGCGCCACCATCTGCATGGGGGACCGAACGGCTTCGCGTGGCGGCTCTGGCACGCCGAAGTGCGCGGCGCGAACGCCATCGCCTTCAGCCTCTTCAGCCCCGACGGCGACGAGGGCTACCCTGGCAATCTGGTGGTGAATGTGGTGTATACCCTGCGCGACGCCACCCTGCAAATAGACTACTGGGCGCTCACCGACCGCCCCACGATTGTGAACCTCACCAATCACGCCTACTTCAACCTGCGCGGGGCGGGCGATGTGCTGGGGCATCGGTTCCAGACGCCTGCTGATGCGTTTCTGCCTGTTGATTCCGAGTTAATCCCCACAGGTGAGGTGCGCTCGGTGGCGGGCACGCCGTTTGACTTCCGCCGCACCCGACCGATTGGCGCGGGCATTCAGGCGCCCGATGAGCAGATTCAGCGGGCAGGGGGCTATGACCACACTTTTCTGCTCCGCAAGGGCTGGGGACGCCTGCGCCGCGCCTGCAAAATCACCGAACCCGAAACCGGGCGCACCCTGGAAGTGTGGACCACCCTGCCCGGCTTCCAGTTTTACACGGGCAACTTTCTGGACGGCTCCATTCGTGGGCGTTCCGGGCACGCCTACACGCGCTGGAGCGGCTTCTGCATCGAAACCCACTACCCGCCCGATGCGCCCAATCAGCTCCACTTCCCCTCGCCTGTGCTACGCCCGGGCGTCCCCTTCCACGCCACGACCCTTTTCCGCTTCGGGCGCGTTTAGACCTTGCCCATCACGCTTTTCAGGTAGTCCAGACACGCCTGAATATCGGGGATGGGGTCTTTGGGGTTTTCCTCATACTCCAGCGCGAGGCAATATTTGAAGTCAATCTGCTTGAGCGCCCGCAGGAATCCGACGGTATCCAGATCGCCCTTGCCCAGCACCGTGAACTGTGTGCGGTTTTTGACATCCTTCAGGTGAACGCCGTACACGCGCTTGCCGAAGCGGCGCACCGCCTCTACGGGGTCTTCGCCAGAGCGCAGGTAGTGCCCCGTGTCGATGCACGCGCCAATCCAGTCGGGCTGACCGCGCATCGCCTCTACCACCGAGCGAATGGTGTCGTAGCGCGTGTTGGGTCCGTGATTGTGAATGGCAATCGGGATGCGGAACTCTTCACAGAGCCGGGCGAGGTAGCGGAAGCTTTCTGGCTCCGGGTCGGCGGTGATGACTTTGATGCCCATCGCCTTTGCGAACTCGAAGACGCCACGCGCCGCCTTCTCATCGGCGCCGAACCCCACAACGCCGTAGGCGACCACCTGAGTCTGCGTGCGCGCGACCATCTCCTTCATACTCGCCCACTGCTCGCGCGGGGCGAAGTAGGGGAAATGCATCGGGAACGCCTCCACCCACTCCAGCCCCAGCTGGCGCGTGCGCTTCAGCGCCTCCTCAAAGCCGAAACCCCGCAACGAGTAGCTCTGAATCCCCATCTGAAACGGATGATACGGGTCCTTCGCCTGCTGCCGTCGTCGGAACATAAACGCTTTGATTCGTCGGTTCTACAGGGTTCCCTGCACGGTACGATTTTTGGAACAGGAACGGAGGGTATCCCTGTGTAGCAGCATTTAGAGCAGACTCCTGAGAGTGTTCGAAAAATCACCGCTGAACAGGACGGGTGAACCCGTTCCTAATAGACAAAGCCAGCCTTCGCTGGCTCCCACAGCAGGTGCATCCTGCCCCTGTCTGCGCGCAGGATGCGCGTGCTACTGGAGCCGACGCAGGTCGGCTTCGTCTTATAGGAACGGCTTCAGCCGTCAAGGAGAGAGGCGATTTTTTCGAACACCCTCTTTTGGACTTGACATGCAGGGGAACGGTGTGCCATAATGTAAGCGATGACAAAGCTACAGCAGCGCTCTGGGTGGACGCTGAAGCGAGTGATGGTGTTGGGGCTGATAGCAAGCCTCTATGGGGTCTTGCTCATATGGCTCTGGTCGCTGCCCGAAGTGCGTCTCTACTCGCCGTTCTGGCTCCGCTGGGGTAGCAAACCTTCCATTGTGTCTATTCAAGAGGCGGGTTGTCAGCAGGAAGGGGGCGTGCTTTCGGAAGAGGCAGTGAGAGCAGCGCTTCAGCGCAACAAGGAGCTTCTCTTGGGGAAGGAGGCGGAGCGGTGATGGTGAGCAGGGGCTGGAGTTTGAAAGAGTTGTTGATTGCAGTGGCGATTATGGTAGCGCTGGTGGCGCTGCTTTTGCCGATAGGGCTTCGGGTGCGGACGGCGGTGAAACGGGCGGATTGTAAGACCCGAATAGCGACGCTGGGCGCCTGGTTGGTTCAGGAATATAGCCGGACAGGTTCGCTACCCATCACGGAGGAGGAGTTTGAGGCGCTTGCAAAGAGGGCAGGTGTTGAACCGCGATGCCCCCTGAACGGAGAACCATACCAGTACTATGCCGTCTTCAAGCCTCCTTATCGTGCAGACGGCTCTCTTCTCCCCGACACCCCTCAGTTGCGCCATGAGTGGAAGGTGTTTATCACTAACCTCCTGAAAAGCCGCCGATATCATCCAATACTGCAGTGTGATTATTGTTATGACCCAAAACTAAGCAGCAAAGTGGTGGGGCAGGAGTGGGACGGCGCATACTGGTATCCTGTATTCTCGGACGAGGTTGCGGGCAAGGATCGTCGCTTTCTTGGTGTAAACTTTTACGGATGTGTAGGTTATTATAATGACAATTTGTTAGGTAGCATTATTACCCTTGAATGGAGTTGCCGTTCTGGTTACAATCCGTTTGCGAAATGGGGTGGTACTCTGCCCTCACGCGAAGAAATAGAGAATCAGGAACGAGCGATTCAGCAAGGAGGTGGTTCAGGATGCTGGTGAAGCGGTGGATAGTGGTGGCAACGGGTTCACTTCTGTTGACAGCGTTGCTCGTCTGGGCTCACGAGTGTCAGAAACCAACGCCTAATTGTCCTGAAAGCCCGCGAAAGGAGCTTCTCTTGGGGAAGGAGGCGAAGCGGTGATGGTGAGCAGGGGCTGGAGTTTGAAAGAGTTGTTGATTGCAGTGGCGATTATGGTAGCGTTGGTGGCGCTGCTTTTGCCGATAGGGCTTCGGGTGCGGACGGCGGTGAAACGAGCGGATTGTAAGACCCGAATAGCGACGCTGGGCGCCTGGTTGGTTCAGGAATATAGCCGGACAGGTTCGCTACCCATCACGGAGGAGGAGTTTGAGGCGCTCGCCAGGCGGGCAGGGGTTGAACCCAGATGTCCCTTCAATGGGGAGCCGTACCAATACTATGCCGCCTTCATGGCTCCTTATGGTGCAGATGGCACCCCCTTGCCTGACACCCCTCAGCTACGCCGTGAGTGGAAGGTGTTTATCACTAACCTCCTGAAAAGCCATCGATATCATCCAATGCTACAGTGTGAGCATTGTTATGACCCGAAGCTGAGCGGCAAGGTGGTGGAACATGGATGGAGTGGAAGGTACCGATACCCAATATTTTCCAACGAGGTCAAGATAAAGGATCGCCGCTTTCTTGGTGTGAACTTTTATGGATGTGTAGGTTATTATAATGATGTATTGTTGCTCCAGATTATTACTCTTGAATGGACTTGTCGCTCCGGTTACAACCCTGGCGCGAGTCGGGGCGGTAGGCTGTCGACACGCGAAGAAGTAAACGAATTAGAGCGAGCAATTCAGCAAGGAGGTGGTTCAGGATGCTGGTAAAACGGTGGACAACAGTGCTAATCGGTGCATTCTTGTCGACGCCTCTGCTCACTTGGGCAGACGCGTGTTAGATACCAGAATACAGCTGTCCCCGGAACTTGATAGGTAGTCAGCGAGATTGCGGCGGCGGTCAGAGTTGTAGATGGGTGGAGAGAGACAGGCGAACCGTGTCTGAGAACTACTGTAGGGGTAGGAACGATAGATACCGCAACCACAATCCAGGTGCATACTGGACGCGAAAAAGATAGGTGCTACAGGGACGGACTGTCAGGGGCAACCATGTAGGAAAGCGGAACGGGTTCACCGACTCTGATGCACTGCCACTCGTTCTGGCTCCTTCCAAGACGGGTACAATCCTATAGCGACTATGAAAACCGCGCGTTTGAACTCGCTTACGGAACGGAATCTGTTATCGGAAGAGCATGTTGCGAGAACGGTCTGGAGTCTGGCGTTGCCCACGATGATTGCCTCCATTGTGCAGAGCGCCAACAGTTTTCTGGATCGGATTTTTGTGGGGCGTTTGGGCGCCGAGGCGCTGGCGGCGGTGGGCGTGGGCGGTCAGATGGTGTTTCTGACGATGGCGCTGGCGATGGCGGTCTCCACAGGCGCCACGGCGATTGTGGCGCGGATGGTGGGCGCTAACGACCGGGCGCAGTTGCGCGAAGCGGCGCGCCAGGCGCTGGGAATTGCGATTGTGCTGGGTGTGCTGCTGACCGTGCTGGGCTACCTGCTGCTGCCGTTTCTGCTGGACTGGTATCGCCTGAACGAGCGGGCGAACCGTCTGGCACATGAGTTTCTGGGCTGGGCGCTGCTGGGCGTGCCCGGCACATTTTTGCTGATGGGGCTGAGCGGCACTTTTCGCGGGCTGGGCGACACGCGCTCCCCAATGATTGCGAGCATTGGCGCAACACTGGCGCACATCCTCGGCGACTGGCTGCTGATTTTCGGCAATCTCGGCTTCCCGAATCTGGGCATTCAGGGCGCTGGAATCGCGATGGCGCTCTCCACATGGGTAGGCGCAGGCATCTTGTGGGTCCAGCAGTGGGTGCGTTCTGAGCGCGAGCTGGCAATCCCTGCGTTTCCCATTCGGGCATGGTGGGTGCGAATTATGCGCATCGGGTTGCCCGCTTCCGCGCGAACCTTCATCTATTCCACCAGCTCGGTGATGTTCACGGGAATCCTCTCGGCGACGGCGGCGGGCACGGCGGCGGTTGCCGCCCTGCCGATTGGGCTGACCGCCGAATCGATCGCGTTTATGCCTGGCTTCGCGTTTGCGATTGCCGCCTCGGCGCTGGTGGGGCAGGCGCTGGGCGCGAAAAACGAGCGGCTGGCGGAGCGATTCGGCTGGGCATCCGCATGGCAAGCCTGCGCCGTGATGACCACGATGGCAATCGTGTTTTTCGTGTTCGCCGAGTATTTCGCACGCCTGTTCACCAGCGACCCGAAGGTGATTGAGCTGGCGGTCGCGTACCTGCGAATCAACGCGCTCACCGAGCCGCTGCTGGCGTTCGGGATGGTGCTGGCGGGCGCGTTGCAGGGCGCAGGCGACTCGCTGAAGGCGATGCTGGCGACCTTCATCACCCAGTGGGTGGTGCGCATCCCGCTGGCGTATCTGATGGCGTTCTGGCTTGGCTGGGACGCTTACGGTGCGTGGGGCGCGATGGCGCTCAGCTCGGGCTTCAGCGGGTTGCTGATGATGTATCTCTTCAAGCGCGGCGGCTGGAAGAAAGTGCGGGTCTGATTCGGGTATCATGAGGGGCGAGGTTAGACGATGGGAACCGCATATACACCGGGTTTGACCGTCAGCGCGAACACGATTGTGCTGAAAACGCGACGGCTCCCCATCAAAGGCGAGGTGCTGGTGAACGAAGGCGACACGGTGGAACCCGATACGGTGGTGGCGCGCGCGCTTTTGCCAGGCATTCTGCAAACTGTGCGCGCCGCGCAACTGCTGGGGATTGAACCCAAACAGCTGCCCGATGTCGTCAAAGTCAAAGAGGGCGATGCCGTAGAAAAAGACCAGATTCTGGCAGAGACCAAAGGCTTATTCGGGCTGTTCAAAGGAGTCTGCAAAGCGCCTGTCAAGGGCACGGTGGAGTTCATCTCGCCCGTAACGGGGCATATCGGCGTGCGCGAGCCGCCAACTGTGATCGATGTCCGCGCCTATGTGCAGGGGCGCGTGGTCAAAGTGCTGCCGCAGGAAGGCGCCGTGATTGAAACGCAGGGCGCGTTCATTCAGGGCATTTTTGGCGTGGGCGGCGAGCGACGCGGCGAACTCAAAGTGATGGTGCAAAGCCCCGACGAGGTGCTGACCGCACGCCACATCACCAGCGATGTGAAAGGCAAGGTTCTGGTGGGCGGCGCGGCGGTGGAAAAAGACGCCTTCCTCAAAGCAGGCGAACTGGGCGCCGTGGGAATCGTGGTCGGCGGAATCCGCGACACCGACCTGATTGAATATCTGGGCTACGATATTGGTGTCGCCATCACGGGCACGGAAGACATCCCGCTCACAATTATCCTCACGGAGGGCTTCGGCACCATCCGTATGGCGAACCGCACCTTCCGACTGCTCCAGTCGCTGGAGGGCAAACTCGCTTCCATCAACGGCGCGACCCAGATTCGCGCAGGCGTGATCCGCCCCGAAATCATTGTGCCGATCCAGGACCCCTCGCAACTGCCCGAAACGCCCCCCACCGCCGAAACCCAGCAGCTGGAGATTGGCGCGCCCATCCGAATCATTCGGGAACCCTATTTCGGCAAGCTGGGGCGCGTGGTGGAACTGCCGCCTGAACTGGTGGAAATTGAATCGGGCACGCACGCGCGTGTCCTCAAGGCGGAACTGGAAGACGGCTCGGTGGTGGTTGTGCCCCGCGCCAATGTGGAGATTATTGCGGAGGGATAGCGATGGCATCGCCCAGCCGAACCCAGAGCCACGCGGAGCCAGACGCGGCGCGTGAGACGACTTTCAGCGCCCGCGTGCTGGTCGTGGAAGACGACCCCATCCTGCGGGAGACCCTGACCTACAACCTCCAGCGCGAGCGGATGCAGGTGCTGTGCGCCGAAAACGCCGAGGAAGCCATCCGCATGTTTCAGCAGCAGAACCCGGACCTCGTGGTGCTGGATGTGATGCTTCCCGGACGCAGCGGCTTCGAGCTTTGCCGACTGATTCGGGAACACAGCCAGACGCCGATTTTGTTTTTGACCGCGCGCACCTCGGAGGAGGACAAACTGCGCGGCTTCGACCTGGGCGCCGACGACTATCTGGTCAAACCCTTCAGCATGGTGGAGCTGATTGCCCGCATCCGCTCGCTGTTGCGTCGCACCCAACCTGCGACGCCCACCATCCTGCGCTTTGGGGATGTGGAGATTGACCTCAAGGCGCATCGGGTCTTCAAAGGGGGCGAGCCACTCACCCTCACGCCGAAAGAGTATGCCTTGCTGGTGCTGCTGGTGCGCAATCCCGGCAAAGTTTTCACCCGCGACCAGCTGCTGGACAACATCTGGGGGGTGGACACCTATGTTAGCCCGCGCACGGTGGATGTGCATATCCGCTGGCTCCGCAGCAAGATTGAACCCGACCCCGACCACCCGCGCTACATCCAGACCGTGCGCGGCGTGGGCTACCGGTTTGAGGGGTGAGGTATCCTGTAACAGGTCAGCGCCCTAATAGCGGAGGCAAACTCTATGCGACAAGTCATTATGCGAGGTGTGGTGGAAGCGTATCGTCACCCCCCGGCTATCCGACGGCTCCAGGTGAATAACTTCAAAAGCTTCAAAGAGTTGCGGGTTGATGACATGCCCCGTTTCGGTGTGCTGATTGGGGCAAATGCCTCTGGTAAGTCCAACTTTGTGCAGATTTTTGAGTTCCTGCGCGACCTTGCCCAGCAGGGGCTGGAAAACGCTATCTCGCTTCAGGGGGGTATCGAGTACCTGCGGAATATTCACCTCGGCGCCCGCGAACCCCTGAGAATACAGGTAGTTCTGGAGACGAATCTGGTGCCCATCATCGTGCGAGCCGCACGTGAATATATCCGCATCCCCGTCATGTCTTATGAGTTTCGCCTGGAGTTCGCCAGGCGGGGAATGCGCTACAAAACAGTGCATGAAGCGATAGAATACTCCTACCAGATTTTAAGAGCTACCAGCGACGAGCCAAATCCCGAAGCTGATGAACATGTGCAAAGTGGCTCAGTGCTGATACGGCAGACCAACGGGAGAGTGGAATATAACATCGGCAGCTTGCCCGAGGAGTTTCACGGGCTATTCTGGTTCCGCCGGGGGCTGAAACCGCGTATGCCACGGGGCGAACTGCTTATTCAAATCCCCTTCCTGCCCGTTCTGCGGTGGTTCTATGGGGATGTGGGAATCTACGATTTTGACCCCAAGCTGCCGAAGCGTGCGATGCCCATCACGGGCAAAAGCGAATTGGAGCGCGACGGGAGCAATCTGGCAATCGTGCTGAACCGCATCGCGGAGAACCCTGCTCACAAAGAGCGGCTACTCAAATTCGTGCGGAGCGTCCTGCCGTTTGTAGAGGACATACGGGCGGAGCGGTTTGCCGACAAGTCGGTTATCTTTTCCCTGCGAGAGATGTATCACAAAAAGCGGTTTCTGCCAGCTTCCATGATTTCGGACGGCACTGTGGGTGTTCTGGCGATGATTATCGCACTTTACCTCGAAAGCAACTCTCTGGTGATTTTTGAGGAGCCAGAGCGCAACATTCACCCCTCCTTGCTGGCGCATGTTGTAGCGATGATGAAGGACGCCTCTGAACACAAGCAGGTGCTGGTGACGACTCACAATCCAGAGTTCGTGAAACACGCAGGAGTAGAGCATCTGCTGCTAATCTCGCGCGACCCGGAAGGGTTCTCCGTCATCACCCGCCCTGCCGAGCGCGAAGATGTGCGTATTTTCCTTGAAAATGAGATTGGGATTGAGGATATCTATGTGCAGAATCTACTTGGAGCGTGAAGATGGGGAGTTCGCGCTTCACACTGATAGTGGAAGGTGTAGACGACGAGCTATTCTGTATTCGCTTGCTTGCGAGGGGATCTATGCCCGTCGCGATTGGGGAGAAATAATCACCAGTTGAGAGGTCGTTCCCCCTTGACAAAGGCTTTGAAGATAGGGTATCATATCGGCAAGTACCGATATGATGACAAAAACCCTGGCTCAGACAGAGCAATTACTGAAGGCGTTGAGCGACGCTAATCGGTTGCGCATTCTACTGGCGCTGCAGCAGGGCGAATGGTGCGTCTGTGAACTGAGCTATGCCCTGGAACTCGCACAGTCCACCCTTTCCACGCACCTGCAAGCTCTGCGTCAGGCGGAGCTGGTTGCCACGCGCCGACAGGGCAAATGGATTTACTATCGGCTCCATCCCGATATTCCCTCCGTATTACATCTGCTCCTGACAGCCCTGAAGCGCGAGCTGGAGGGTGAGCCGCGAGTGGTGCGCGATTCTGCACGCCTTCAGCACTGCCTGCAGGTGCGTCAGGGAGGGTGCTGTGTGATGGGTTTCCGATTTGCCCCAATCCGAAAAGAAGGAGGTGATGGCTCATGCGACGCTACCGACAGCTGAACCCGGCGGTCATGGGCACTCAGTGCTGCCCATGCCCCGACTGCTGCCCAAGCCCATGCTGCGAAGACTGCTGCGGCAAGAAGTAGTCGGGTGAACAACCCCTGAAGGCGCAGGGGCTTTTTCAGCCCCTGCGCCTTAATGATTTCTCTCTCCCAGAGCGCGTAGAGGGAGCCATTCCCGCTCATCAGGTATTCTATAGGGTGCCCAACTGCAAGCACAGGAGCCGCCTATGATTGAACGCTACACAACGCCCGAAATGCGCCACCTCTGGAGCGAGGAGAATAAGTATCAGACATGGATGGAAGTGGAGATTGCCGTATGTGAGGGCTTAGCCCACTACGGCTACATCCCCGCAGAGGCAGTGGAAACGATTCGCGCCCGCGCCCGCTTTGACCCCCAACGGATCACCGAACTGGAGCGTGAGACCCGCCACGATGTGATGGCGTTCGTGCGCAACCTCGCGGAGAACATCGGTGAGGCAGGGCGCTGGGTTCACTATGGCATCACCTCCTACGATGTGGTGGATACCGCGCTCGCGCTGAGGCTCAAACGCGCAATAGACCTCATCCTGACGGAGTGCGACGCGCTCATGAGCGAGATTAAGCGCCTCGCGCTGGAACACCTGCAAACCCCCATGATCGGGCGCACGCACGGCATCCATGCGGAACCCATCACCTTCGGCTTTAAGTTGATGGGCTGGTATGCCGAGATGGCACGCCACCGCGAACGCCTCCTGCGCGCACAAGCCGAAATCGCCGTCGGAAAAGTTTCGGGTGCGGTCGGTATTCACGCGAATGTAGACCCGCGCGTGGAGGAGTATGTGTGCGCCCGATTGGGGCTAACACCTGACCCTGCCTCCACCCAGATTGTCGCCCGCGACCGCCACGCCACGCTGATGGCGCACCTCGCCGTGCTGGCTGGCTCGCTGGAAAAGTTCGCCACCGAGATTCGCAACCTCCAGCGCACCGAGATTCTGGAGGTGCAGGAAGCATTCGCCACCGGGCAAACAGGCTCCAGCGCCATGCCCCACAAGCGCAACCCATGGAACTGCGAGACCATCAGCGGGCTGGCGCGAATCGTGCGGGGCAACACGCTCGCGATGCTGGAAACCATCTGCACATGGCACGAGCGCGACCTGACCAACTCCAGTGTGGAACGAATCGCCCTGCCCGACACCTGCACCCTGATCCACTGGATGACGCGCAAGTTCACCGAGATACTGCGCGGGCTGGTGGTGCTACCCCATAACATGCAACGCAACTTAGACCTGCTGAAGGGCTTACCCTTCAGCGAGCATGTGATGCTCGCGCTGGTGCAGAAAGGGCTTTCCCGTGAACACGCCTACAAACTGGTTCAGCGCAACGCCAGTCGCGTGTGGGATGAAGGCGTGGACTTTTTAGAGGCACTCCGCCATGACCCCGAAGTGAGCGCACTGCTTTCCGAGCAGGAGTTGCGCCAGTGCTTTGACCTCCAGCATCACCTGCGCTATCTGGAGGAAACTGTCAGGCGCGTGTTCGGCGAAACGAACCGCAAATAGCAGGAATTCACGAATTTTCTGACGAATCTTGCCTCTGGAGGCGAGAACGGCGATGGAACCGATGAAGCGTTCGGAAGCCGTGGAGAAAGAGTATACGCAGGCAGTCATTTATGGGATTGTCGGTTTGGTGAGCCTGTTGCTGACTCTGCTCTTCTGGCGGTATGGGGGGATGTTTTCCCACCTGTCGTGGATTTTTGGACTGGCGTGGCTGGGCAGCTGGGGCTACGCAGGCTGGGCACTGAACAAGGCACGACAGGTGCCTTCTTACCCGGTTATCTGCCCCTTCTGCTCCAAAGAGAACCTGTTCACCGCGCCGCCACAGTCCGATTTCACCTGCGACTATTGCCACCGCCGCGTGCCCGTTGAAAACGGGCAGGTATTGGAGGTGGTGGCGGTGCGATGCCCCCACTGTGGCTCTACCGAGCAGGTCTCGGTGAAGGCGACGGTGGTGATCTGTGAACAGTGCCAGCGCGAGTTCAGCCCGACAGGGAAACGCACGCAGGTGAGCATGCCCCTCCCACAGGACGACCCCACCCCCTACGAGCTGGTGCTGCTGGGCGTGGAGCGCCTCAAAGAGGAGCAGGCGATTGCGCATCTGGAGTCGTTGCTGACCCTCACCCGCCCCGATGTCAAAAAGCTGCTGGAGAGCACGCCGATTGTGATTCTCACCAATCTCCCGCGCCGCAAAGCCGAGATGCTGGTCAAAGACCTGCAGCCTCACGGCATCAAGGTGGAGATGCGGGCAATTCAGGATCCAAACCGCGTGCCGACGCCCTGGTAGTCAGCCTTCCAGAAAGCCTTTGAGCAGGGGGCGCATCAGGGGTTTTACGCGCTCCACCAGGAACGAATCGTGCCCCCAGGGGCTATCGAGAATCGCGTGGTGAACCTGTTTGCCCAGTTGGCGCAGGGTCTCCGCCGCCTCTTCCTGACCACTGGGCGGGAACAGCCAGTCGGAGGTGAAGCTGATGAAGAGCATTTCGGCTTGCACCCGCGCCAGCGCACGGGTTAAATCGCCCTCGCCGTAGTCGCGTGCGAGGTCAAAATGGTCCATCGCCCGCGTGATGTAGAGGTAGCAGTAGGGGTCAAACCGCTGCAGGAAAGTGTGCGCCTTGTATTCCAGATAGCTCTCCATCTGATAGGCTACAGCCCACTGGTCAGGGTTTTCCACCATCTCACGGGCGAACTTGCGCCAGAGGGCGTCTTCCGAGAGGTAGGAGATGTGCGCCAGCATGCGCGCCAGCGCCAGCCCGCGCTGTGCCCCCGCCTCGCCGCCATGCTCCAGCCCCATCAGAATTGTCTGGCGCTGGATGTGATTGAGCGCAATCACCATCGGGCTGGAGCGTGCGGGCGAAGCAATTACCACCGCCTTATCCATCCAATCGGGGTAGCGCACTGCCCACTCAAAGGCGCGCATGCCCCCTGTGGAGCCGCCCACGACCGCGTGCAGGTGGTGAATGCCCAGCCGTTCCAGCACGGCGCGTTCCAGCTCCACCCAGTCGGTGACGGTAATCGGCGGAAAATCGAGGCGGTAGGGCTGACCCGTGGCGGGGTTGATAGAAAGCGGCGAGGTCGTGCCGTAGGGGCTTGCCAGCACATTGATACAGATAACGAAAAATCGCTCGGTGTCCAGTGCCTTGCCTGGTCCGATATAGAGGTCCCACCAGCCCGGTTTGCGGTCGGTGGGGTTGTGGCGCCCCGCGGCATGGGAGCCACCTGAGAGGGCGTGGCAGACCAGAATCACATTATCGCGTGTGGGCGCGAGCTGACCGTAGGTCTCGTAGGCGACCTCCACAGGCGCCAGCCGCTGCCCACACGCCAGTTCTAAGCCTTCAGGGAGGATGAGCTGCTGTGGCTCGACAAGACCGACTTCGCCCTCTTCAGGGGAAGCCAGCTCGGAGAGCGCGTAGGCGCTAAGGCGCTGGCGTTCGGTCTCGTTCGCCACGGCTCGTACCTCCCTGCAAATGCGTCCAGCGAGTTGGTGAGTCAACCGGGTGAGCGGTCGCGTATCCCGCGTCGCACCAGCATCACATCCACACGCTCTGGCTCGAACGCCTCGCGCAAAATCGCCAGTGCGCGCTCGGCGTCCACGCTCTCGGCGCAGAAAAACAGGTCTACCGCCGCGTAGCGCTCTTCGGGCCAGGTGTGGATGGTGTAGTGCGACTCTTCGATTACGACCACACCCGACACACCGTGTGGCTGAAACTCATGGAAGAAGTGCCCGACAATATGAGCGTAGGAGTGGTGCGCGGCATCCACCAGCGCGCGCTCCACTTCGGGCACATACTTCAGCCGTTCCGGGTTGCAACCGTACAGTTCCACCAGCAGATGGGTTCCCAACGAGCGGGTGTCGTCCTGCTGGAGTCGCTGTGGCGCGATTTCGAAATCGAACCGATGGGGAACGGGATAGACAACAGCCTGCGCTCTGGAGGGTGCAACGGCGCGCAGAATCCAATCGCGCGCTGCGCGTCCCAGCGACTGCAACCAGCCGCGGACACCCGCCGACCGCGCAGGTCGGCTCCCCAGCAAACCAACCTGACTCATCGTTCGTTCCTCCTGACCCAAAAGTCCCGTAGCCTTTGAGCTACGACCGAGTGCGAGGTAGCATCAGCTACGCCGAACTCGGAGGCGATTGGGGTGTTTTTGCGCGGTCGGTTTCGGTACTCAGACGCTCTCACATGCCCGCTGGGCAAGCGCCTATGGCGATGATCCAAAACGGTAAACGAACCGATGCGTATTCGCCCACCGAGTTGGACCGCGACATAGCGCCCGTCTCGCCTCCCCCGTTTTCGGGTGGTCTCTCTGCAGGGCGTTCAACGCTCTGCAAGCAGGGGGTATTATACCCCCCACTCTACCCCCCTGTCAAGACCTGAACGCCTCAAGTCCCGAAAATCCGCCAATTTTTTGCCCCAATTGCGACTCTGTTCTTTCCGTTAGAGGCTATCCAAGAAAACGAGCGACACCAGAGCCGTTTGCGGTGGTTGCGCGTCGGGATTGGCGGTGAAAGGGGTTGGTTGACAATCTGCATCGTTAGTTTTTTGTCTGTCGAGGTAGGGCGTTCCGGCGTGTGGGGAGCTTCGACACACTCAGGTATCCCTGCAACAGAGCAGATAAACCCCTCATCAGCAAAGTACCCCCACTGTGCGCGAGCCTCCCACTGCGATTCCACACTATCTCGTTGACCACTTGGAATGCAACACTTTTTTGACCGACAACACGAAAACGAAATACAAAACAATAGATAGAAAAATACAAAAGTAATTTGATAACTCTAAAGGAACTAATAAGTACACAAAAGTAGAGTAAAACACAAAGTTGACCAGCGCAAGTGCAAACACCAGATATCGCAACACACGCCAAACAGGACAATCCAAAAAAATCAGGGCAACGCGAAAACACCATAGCCACAGAAAGGTCTGGAGGAGAGACTCGAGAAACCAATGCACCATCGGCGCGTGATGTAGCAGAATGGCAGCCCCTACGCTCACAAGCCCCCATAACCCTGCTTCTAAAGCACACGAGTGGCGCTCAAGTTTCCCAGACGATGAGCCAATAGCCCGCATAGTTCCCTTCGGCATCGTAAAATACTAAGTATGTGCGAGTGAGCATGGCATTATACACCCTTGCGCTCATTCCGCTCTGGATGGGAGCGTAAAACGCATATCGCTTCACATGCCCTCGTGTTTCCAGATAGGGAAAAGTCCGCTCTCCTGAACTGCGCGGGTTGAGGGATAACTCCCCCAGAAGGACGCTGCCCCGATAGAGGCTTACGCGCAAGCGATCCTTCCCTACGCGCACCGCTGTGGGAGGAATAGTAAGGTCTTTAGGGGGAACAATCTGCACCGTGAAGATATTGTCCGTACCGATAACGCCCTGAACTGCCAGAGCGTCGGCGAGACGTTCTGCCAGCTTCAGGGGAATCAGAAATAGGATTCCCAGAAACAAAACTGTAACGATGCACAGAGATATTACCTGTTCTCTCATCAAAGTAACCAGCGTATCAGGCGGTTCAGTAGATTAGTTTTTATTCTGTTGAGAAGCTGTGATACACTACCAAGTTGCCCATACTGATATAATCCTCCACACTCGTCCAGGTTCCACCACCTATCTCGCGCCCATACACCCGCATCGGCACGCCTCCACACCCTATCCGACACACATACCGATACTCCTGACCAGCAAGCACATCCCGCTTCCATACCCGAACACCGTCGCTATTATACCCATACTCATACGCCGCCTGCAGGTTGCCGTTGCCATAATCCCGCTCGATCCGCGTCAGACGACCCTCCTCATCATACCCGAACACCCGGGCATAACTGTTCGGCTGATTATCGCTCCACCGCGCCAGCGTGCCCTCAGGGTTCCACACGAAACGGTTCACCTCACCACTCCACACATCCAGCACGCTCTCTAAACGACCCGACTCCTCGTCATAACTGTATAAATCCCAGTGCGTCCCGTTCACCATATCGTCTCGCATCACCATCGCCCGACTGCCATCGGGATTGTAGTCATAACTCCGACGGTACGCCACCTGATCCGTGCGCACCTCGCTCCCCAACCGACCCGCGGGTGCTGTAAACTTGGTAAGCCTTCTCCCAGACATTCCGAGCAAAGGCAATCTATTTTTCATCGGAGACAGCATCAGTGTTTGAACTACTTAGTATATCCCTGACCAAATCTGCATCTAAGTGAAGTGGAGGAGAAAGAATGTACCAGTCACCGTTATGATTATGCAGAACTTCCAGAAAGTATCTATCTCTTATGCGTACTTCTACAAATGCGAAATCTTTCCAGAATTGTCGTTCGCTATTTGTCACAGGAAAACGAGACTTTTTTCCTGTAGCCATTAGGATCGCCTTTAACCGATTTATCATCTGAATGTCAGAAGCGATCTAGGAATTCCGCCTTGCAATCCGACGCACCAGCCACCGCACACACGCAATCACAATCCAACCCGCCTCCACCTCACATAACTGGTCATAACAACGACCCAACCGACGACACCCCAACAACCACGCAAAACTACGCTCCA
>LDYB01000014.1:259053-305761 GCA_001442985.1 Armatimonadetes bacterium DC | reverse complement strand
CACCCTTAAGAAAGCGCACTTCGGTGTCCAGTCGCACGCTTGCACGCCGTTCCATTGCCTGCAATTATACCTGTGTCGCTATGATTGTTGCTGGTATCAATCGCGGGCTGTCTGCGCTCCATGCGGTACAATCCTCTACTGAGCCACGGCAACAGGCAGAGGCATAGCCATGAAAGAGATTCGGGCTTCTGTCAAAAACATACGCGCCCTTCTCAGCGGCGCGAAGTTCGGCATCGACTACTACCAGCGGGAGTACCGCTGGGGGCGGAAGCAGGTGGCTGAGCTGATTGATGACCTCGCGGACAAGTTCCTCAGCAGCCACGAGCCGGGCAACCGTCGTGAAGATGTGGAACAGTACGACCACTACTTTCTTGGCTCCATTATCGTCAGCGAGAGAGATTACCGCAAGTACCTCATCGACGGTCAACAGCGGATCACCACGCTTACACTCCTCTTGATTTACATCTATAGGCAGATGGAAGATACTGAAGAGAAACAACAACTTGTTGAGCTTATCTACTCGCAAAAATACGGGAGACGCTCATTCAATCTTGATGTTGAGGAGCGCACCGCCTGCATGGAGGCGCTCCTCAAGGGCGAAACCTTCGATGAGGAGGAGCAGCCTGAGTCGGTCGTGAACATGCTACAACGGTACCGGGATATAGAAGAGCTTTTTCCAGCTGAATTGCGTGGCGAAACACTGCCCTTCTTCGCCGACTGGCTGATTGAGAATGTCTACCTGGTGGAGATTACGACCTATTCGGACGCCGACGCCTACACCATTTTCGAGACGATGAACGATCGCGGACTCTCGCTCACGCCCACAGAGATGTTGAAGGGCTACCTGCTCGCGAACATTACCGACCCCGCACGGCGCAATCGCGCGAGCGAAATCTGGTGCGAGCGCGTTGAGGCGCTCCAGAAACTTGGTAAAGAGGAAGAGGCAGATGCAATCAAGGCGTGGTTGCGTAGTCAGCACGCCGAAAGCATTCGTGAGCGCAAGCGCGACGCGAAACCTCAAGACTTCGACCTCATCGGGACAGAGTTCCATCGCTGGGTACGCGATCGCGCCGAGACCTTAGGGCTTGACAGTAGCGACGCATTCGCGCGCTTCATCGAAAAGGATTTCGGTTTCTACACGCGCTGGTATGAGTTTATCCGCAAAGCCGCGGACAACTTTACGCCAGGACTTGAGGTTATCTACTACAACGCAAGGCACGGGTTTACCCTCCAGTACCCCGTACTCCTTGCCCCTCTCGATAAACAGGACAGCGATCAGGTGATACTGCGCAAACTGCGTGTTACGGCTACCTATCTGGACATTCTCCTCGCGCGACGCCTCTGGAACTTTCGGTCTATTGACTACTCAACCATGCAGTACGCTATGTTTCTTTTGATGCGTGATATCCGGCGCAAAGAACTGCCTGCGCTTGTTGACCTCCTGATGACACGCCTTGAACAGGATAGAGAGCGTTTTGATACGAACGAGAGCTTCGCCCTGCACGGCATGAACGGTCCCCAGATTCATCTACTGCTCGCGCGCATGACCGACTATGTGGAGACTCAGTCGGGGCGCCCCTCGCGCTACACAGAATACATCCAGCGCGGCGGGAAAAACGCCTATCAGATCGAGCATATCTGGGCTAACCACCCTGAACGGCACGAGGACGAGTTTGCTCATCGCTCTGAGTTCGAGGCGTACCGTAACCGAATTGGCGGTCTGCTGTTGCTACCTCGCAGCTTTAATGCGAGCTACGGCGACTGCGATTACGCCACAAAACGCGAGCATTACCTGAAACAAAACCTGCTGGCTGCCAGCCTTCACGAAAAGACCTACGAACATGACCCCGGATTTATGCGTTTTATAAAACAGAGTGGGCTACCGTTTCGACCACATCCCCAGTTCAAAAAAGCAGACCTCGACGCTCGGCAAAAGCTCTATATCCAGCTTGCCGAACAAATCTGGAGCCCTGACCGATTGAGGCGCGAGGCAGGACTGTGATAGACAGACCAAAGCAAGGAATAATCCTGCGCCTTGCGAAGCTATACCAATCGCGGCTTCAGGGCACAGTACCAGCCGACGCAGGTCGGCTTCGTTTTGCAGGAACGGCTTCAGCCGTCTGGCACAAAACGCCTCATGAGCGGGCTACTCATTCATTTCTCTGGGCTACTTCTGGGCAGTTCACGGCAAGTCAGGAATATTCCACCGCACCAGCCGCCCGTTGCGGAAAAAGAATTCCGCCTCGAAGGGCACATTCTCGTAAATCCACTTGTCGAGTCGTTTCAACTCCTGTTTTGTGCCGTAGATACAGGGCCAGCCCTGTATCCATGCGAGAACCTCGTGCGAGATGCCTTCTGCAGGCTCGCCTGTGCGCCATGCGCGTCGCTCGCGGGCGCTCCACCGCTTTGAAAGTTCAAAAGGGTTCTGCAGACTGTAGGCGCGCTCGAGGTCCCATGCGTCGGCATGCACGGCATAGAAGCCCAGGGCATGACGCTGGGGCGATTCAAAAAGACGCCATGTGTGCTGACTCTCGAACATCATGCCCGATACCGCTTTCCCCATCGGCTGGAGTTTGACCACGAGGGGGTGGTGGGCATAGAAGCCGTAATTTCGCCCGCCGATGTAGGTTGCTGAACCGAGCGGGAGCCACACCCACGGCAACCACACGCGGTAGAGGCGCAACAGGCGCGCGGGCTTGAGGCGCTCGAATCCCAGCCCGACAGGCTCCAGCGTTTCGCGCGTGAGCGCAGTGGCGCCGATCCCGCCGTAGCCCCAGACCTGCCGCCCTTCATACTTTGCACGCAGCTGGCGCACGGTTGGCTCCTCCACTATCGGGAGCAGGGCAGGCAGCTTTTCGAGGCTGCCGTCCCACTCACACCACACGCGCCCCGACAGCCCCTCAACCGCAAACTCCAGACGGCGAGGCTCCACCTTCGTCAGCCGCCACACCCGCAGGGCGACCTTCTGCCCTGCCACCGGTCTCCCCTGAAGGTCGCGATAGGAGGATGGGAACTCCCCATCGCGTGGCAGGCACAGGAAGGTCTGCCCCGCCTTCGCTTCAGGCGGTTTCACAGGATTCGGTAAGTAAACCGATAACGCGCCCCCCTGCACCCGCACAGGGCGGTCCTCAACGAGAATCGCATTCGGCAGGGCGTTCACAGAGAGGGTATACATCCCCGCCTGAAGCCCTGTATAGGACACCCTGAAGCGCACGCTCTTTTTCGAACTGAGTTGTCGGGGTTCTATCTCTATCGCTTCGGGCGTGCCTTCAGCGGGGCGAACCGCAATCTCGCGCGCCCGCCCGCCATGAGGGGCAACCGTCCAGCGCAGCCGATTCGGGAAAAATCGGGACGATTTTCGCGCGGGGAAGGAAATCTCAAGTTGAATCTCCTCGAACGCTTCGCCCGCACCGAGCCAGAGCGAGATTAGCAGCTCATCCGGGCTATCCTGTCCCCAATCGGTTTTCAGAGAGGGCACATACTCCACCTCCCGCCCTCTCAAGTGTACCCGATGAGACACCGCACAGGGTTCCGAATCGGGTATACTCCCTGTATGCCCAGAGTGCGTCTGAAGATTCGGGGGATGACCTGCGCCGCGTGTGTGCGCCGTGTGGAGAAAGCGCTCGCGCGCGTGCCCGGCGTGGAGAGCGCGCTGGTGAACCTCGCTACCGAGGAAGCGGAGGTCGCCCTCAAGGAGCCTGTCGCGCCCGAAGTATTGATTGAGGCGGTACAGAAAACAGGCTACGCCGCCGAGCTGGAGGCGCCCGAAACCGCGCCCGCGACGCACGAGACCCCCTACACGCTCCAGCGCCTGTTATGGAGCGCGGCGCTGACCCTGCCCGTGTTTCTGTTGAGCATGGTGTTCCCGAACCTGTGGCGCTATCAGGGGTGGCTGCTGTGGGCGCTTACGACCCCCGTGCAGTTCTGGGCGGCGGCACCCCTCTATCGCGCGGCGTGGGGAGCGCTCAAGGCGCGCTCCGCAAACATGGAAGTGCTGGTGCTGATGGGCACGCTCGCGGCATATGCCTACAGCACGGTTCTGCTGATGGGAGGGCACACACACCACCTCTATTTTGAGACTTCAGCGGTGATTATCACGCTGGTGCTGTTCGGACGCTATCTGGAAGGGCGGGCGCTGGGTTCCGCACGCTCCGCGCTGGAGTCGCTCTATCGCCTGCTGCCCCACAGCGTAACGCGCTGGGACGGCGAGACCTATCGGCAGGCGCCGCTTTCGGCAGTGCAAGTGGGCGACCGCCTGATGGTACGCACGGGGGAACGCATCCCCGTGGACGGCGTGGTTCTGGAAGGGCGCGGCTGGGTGGACGAATCTACCATTACGGGCGAATCGCTCCCGCGTGAGTGTGTGGCGGGCGACACGGTATTAAGCGGCAGCCTGCTCACTGATGGCGTGCTTCACATTCAGGCGCAGGCGGTCGGCGAAGCCACCATGCTGGCGCAGATTGCCAGAGCCGTCGAGCAAGCCCAGACCGAGAAAGCGCAAATCCAGCGGCTCGCCGACAAAATCGCCAGCATCTTTGTGCCTGTAGTGGTGGCGATAGCGCTGTTCACTTTCGTCGGCTGGTGGCTTGCCACGCGCTCGGTGGCGCAGGCGCTGATCCCTGCGGTCAGCGTGCTGGTGATTGCGTGCCCGTGCGCCCTGGGGCTGGCGGTGCCGATTGCCCTGCTTACGGGTTCCACACGCATGGCGCGGGCAGGCGTGCTGCTGAAGGGAATCCATGCGGTAGAGCGCGTGCGTCAGGTAGAGGTGCTGATTCTGGACAAGACAGGCACGCTCACGATGGGGCATCCGCGCGTGAAAGCTATCCACAGCGTTCACCCCGATGTGGACCCGCTGGCGGTGTTGCGCTTCGCCTGCGCGTTAGAGCAAGCGACGCGCCACCCACTCGCGGAAGCCATTCTGGAATACGCTCGCCAGCAGGGCGTTCACGACTTCCCTGAGATCAAAGAAGTGCGCACGGTTCCTGGTGGGGGCGTGGAAGCGCTCTGGGAAGGGCATATTTTGCGCATCGGAAGCGCACGGTTTTTGTGGGAAGCGGGGATTGAGCAGGAGACTCTTCCCAAAGGCACCGTGTTTTTCGCAGTGGACAACACGATTTACGCGGGTTTTGAGTTCACCGAGACGCCCCTGCCCGGCGTCGCCGAAGTCATTCGCCAGATTCAGCAGATGGGGATTGAGGTGGTGCTGTGTTCGGGCGACCAGCCCGCGGCAGTGGAGTCGTTCGCCCGGATGGTGGGCATTCACCGCTGGTATGGGGGTCAGTTGCCGACCGACAAAGCCCATCTGGTGAAGCAATTTCAGTCGCAGGGGCGTAAGGTGGCGTTTGTGGGCGACGGAATCAACGACGCGCCCGCTCTCGCGCAGGCGGATTTGAGTATCGCCGTCGCTACGGGCACGCAAATCGCGACCGACACCGCCGATATGGTGCTGCTGAACCGCGATTTGCGCACCCTGCTGAACGCACTTCGGCTCTCACAGGCGGTCTACGGGGTAATTCGGCAGAATCTGTTCTTTGCGTTCGTGTATAACACGCTGGGCATTCCGCTGGCGGCGCTGGGGTATCTGAACCCGATGATTGCCGCGCTGGCGATGAGCATGAGCTCGGTTTCGGTGGTGAGCAACGCCCTCCGCCTGTTGCGCTGGCGAGTCTGAACGCTACGGGAGCCAGCCTCCTGATAGGTAGGAGGCTGGCTCCAGCAGGCAAGACGAGATTGCTTCAGCACCCCTGCCCGAAGGCGAAGAGAACCTCCAGCAGGTCAGCGTCATCCACAACCCCGTCGCAGTTAGTGTCCTCTGGCAGAGCGCTGCCCGTCTGACCAAAGGCGAACAGCACTGCCAGCAGGTCGGCGTCGTCCACGCACCCGTCGCGGTTGATATCGGGGCTGCCCGCCGCAGAAGCCACTATGCGCACCCGGTCGGACAGATACTGCACCTCAAACGCCACGCACGGCAGGGTGTCAGCATCCACCTCCACCGTGTGGAACGCGCCTGAAAAGTTCCACCAGCTGCCCGTGCGCACCAGAATATCAAAGGTGTCGCCTAGCGCAGGCACATAGCCGCCCCGACCCTTCACGCGCAGCGTGCCATCCAGCTGCACGGTGCGCCCTGAACCCGATACCACCACGCGGTCATACTGTGGGTTGGCGGGGTCGGAGTTATCGGTGCCCGCCAGCTCTACCTCAAAGACCGCATCCGCGCCCATCGTCAGGTTGCCGTTGAGGGTCAGGATGCCGAGCGGGTTCTGGTCGGGCAGGCTGGGGTCATCGATGCCGGGCGCGATGGCGCCTGCGGTGTTGTTGAGGTTGCCGCTGAGCGTGCCCGCGCCTGTGAGTTTGCCGCCCTGCATCGCGAGCGGGTTGTTGACAGACAGGGTGGCGTTGCGATAGATGCGGGTCTCGCCGTTGGTCTGGGCGAGGGTGTTGAAGGTGAGCGTGCCGCTTTCCACTGAAATCAGCCCGCTGTTGGTAGTGTTGACCGAGGTGGAGAATGAGGTGGGATTGTTGGGGTCGGGCGAGGTCTTTCTCAGTGTCCCGCTGTTTTCCACGCGATTGGTGCCTGAGCTGTTGTACCAGTTGCCAAAGCGTACCTCGGCTGTCGCCCCAGTGGCGTTGCGCACAGTCGCCCCGTTGAAGTAGGTAGCCCCTGCCTCGTGTACCAACTGGCTCTGATTGACCAGCAACCCGCTCAAACCGCGCGTGTAGCTGCCTACCCAGCGCAACAAGCCCGCGTTGGTCAACCCCGCACTGCCGCCGTCTATACTGGCACTGCTAACCTGCAGCCCTGTGCCCGTGAAGTTGAAAGTCGCTCCAGCCGAACCTGCCCGCAACACCGCGTTGCTGGAAAACGCCCCCAGCGTGCCCGCAATATTCCCTGCGTGCGCCCCCGTGAAAATGTGCGTGCGGTCAAATGCCAGCGTCGCCCCCGACGCCACACTCCAGCTCACATTCTCGTGCGTGCTGTTGGCGCCTGTGAGCGACAGCGTACCCTCCTGCACATTCACGGTGGCATTCTGCTGCTGCATCGGCACACCACAGGTGAAACTGTTGGTAGTGGTCTTCGTCAGCGTGCCCAGATTGACCACCAGATTACTCCCTGAGCTGTTGTACCAGTCGCCAGAGCGTACCTCGGCTGTCGCCCCACTGGCATTGCGCACAGTCGCCCCGTTGAAGTAGGTAGCCCCTGCCTCGTGTACCAACTGGCTCTGATTGACCAGCAACCCGCTCAAACCACGCGAGTAGTTGTTCACCCAGCGCAACAAGCCCGCGTTGGTTAGCGTACCAGGGTTACCGCTGGAGTCGCTTCGCAGGTCAAGCGAGCCCTCGCTCCACAGCAGGGTGCCCCCACTGAGAATGCTCAGAGAACCGGGATTGGCGCCCCCTGGATCGCGCAGAGTCATCGTGCCCCAGCTCCAGTTCAGCACAGCGCCGCTGGCTATCGTCACGCTGAAAATGTCCACATTACTGGCAAGTAATGCTCCTGAACCCGTTGGAAACAGCACAATAGAACCCGGTCCGGGCAAACTGGGCTGGTAGCCGCAGTATGTGTGCCCCCAGTTATTCGCGTACCAGTAGACGGGGTTGCCGTTCTGGTCATAGCCACAGATGGAACCCTGACAGATGGTTCGCCACTCGTTGCTACTGCACTGTTGCTGCCAGGTCCAGGTTCCCTGCGTGAAGGACGCACTCACGACAAGGCTTGCCACGAGCCCCAAACCGATTCGCAGAACCTTATGCGCGATGTTTTCCCGTTTCATATTCCAGACCTCCTGAATCAAGCGTATCGTTACATTCAATTATATCACACCTCTCACGCCTCACTGAGACGAAAGGGCGCTTTCCATCCCCAGATAGCGGCAGACTCATGGCAGGAGTCTCGCCTGCCGCCGCGAACAGCAACTTTTGTGCCATGCTCACTCTGGAACGATGCGGAAGCCGAAGCGCTCAGCCCGCGCGAACAGCTGGTCTATCGCTCCCGCCTGCTGGGAGCCGACCGCACGGTGTGCAACATCTACGGGGGCAACACCTCCGTTAAGGCAGAAGAGACCGACTTTCGCGGCAGGCAGGTTCGGGTGCTGTGGGTCAAAGGCTCTGGCTCCGACCTCGCCACGCTTACCCTGAACGACATCGCAGGGCTGCGCCTTGAGGATGTGCTGCCTCTCTTTGAGCGCGAGTCGCTCTCCGATGAGGAGATGGTGGAGTACCTCACGCATTGCCTGTTCACCCCGCGCGGTCCGCGCCCGTCTATTGAAACCCTCATGCACGCCTTCGTGCCCCACGCTCATGTGGATCACACCCACCCTGACGCGATTATCAGCCTTGCAACCTGCGCTGACGGCGAAGCCCATGTGAAACGCCTTTATGGCAAGCGCGTCGGCTGGATTCCCTATGTGCGTCCTGGCTTCACGCTGGGCAAGGCGGTCGGGCAACAGGTGCGCGAGAACCCCCAGCTGGAGGGGATTGTGCTGGGCAAGCACGGGCTGGTGTGCTGGGGCGAGACCGCGAAAGCGTGCTACGAAACCACCATCCGCCTGATTCAGGAGGCGGAAGATTATATCGCCGACCATGCACGCGGGCGCCGGGTGTTTGGCGGGGTGCGTGTGCCCGCGCTGGAACCCGAACCGCGCAAAGAGGCACTCCGGGCGATTTTGCCCGTGTTGCGCGGCGCCATCAGCAAGCAGCAGCATCAGGTTTTGTGTGTGGACGATTCGCCCGAAGTGCTGGAATTTGTCTCCAGCGAGCGCGCTCGCGAGGTGGCGTTGATTGGCTCCGCCTGCCCCGACCACATCGTTCACACGAAACACTACCCCCTGTGGCTGGAGTGGGACGGGCGCTCGGTGGAATCGCTCAAGGCGCAGATTCCGGAGGCGGTTCAGCGGTATCGGGAGGCGTATCAGGCATATTTTGAGGCGCATCGGCGTGGCGACGAAACGATGTTTGACTCCGCGCCGCGCGTGGTGCTGATACCAGGGCTGGGCATGGTTACCGCGGGGCGCGATGTGGCACGGGCGCGAATCAGCCGCGACCTTTACCATCGCGCAATTGCAGTGATGCGCGGCGCGACGGCACTGAGACAGTTCGTGTCGCTCACGCCCGAAGAGGCGTTCGGGATTGAATACTGGCCGCTGGAGCTGTATAAGTTGCGCCTGCGTCCCCCTGACAGGGAACTTGCGGGGCGTGTGGCGGTGATTACGGGGGGCGCGTCGGGGATTGGGCGGGCAAGCGCCCTGCGACTCGCGCAGGAGGGGGCACATGTGGCACTGCTCGACATCGATGCCGAAGGCGCCGCACGCACCGCGCAGGAAATCACTGCCCGCCACGGCGAGGGGCGCGCAGTGGCGATTCCCTGCGATGTGTCCGACGAGGCGCAGGTACGGCACGCCTTCCATCAAGTAGCGCTAACCTACGGCGGACTGGATATCGTGGTCAATAACGCGGGGATTGCCCACTCCGCGCCGATTACCGAGACCACACTTGCCGACTGGGAGCGCCTCTTTGCGATACTGGCGCGCGGCTATTTTCTGGTGGCACGCGAGGCGTTTCGAATCTGGCAGGAGCAGGGAATTGGGGGCAGCATGGTGTTCATCACCTCCAAGAATGCGCTGGTGGCGGGCAAGGCGGCGGCTGCCTACAGCGCCGCCAAAGCGAGCGAGCTCCATCTGGCGCGATGCCTCGCCGAAGAGGGCGGCGCGTTCGGAATTCGGGTCAACAGCGTCGCGCCCGACGCCGTGCTTCAAGGCTCGCGAATCTGGGACAGCCAGTGGCGTGAAGAGCGCGCCCGCACCTACGGCATTCCCCCCGAAGCGCTGGAAGAGTATTATCGCCAGCGCACCACCCTCAAGGTCAACATCACCCCTGAAGATGTCGCCGAAGCGGTGCTGTTTTTCGCGTCCGACCGCTCCGCCAAAACCACGGGCGCGGTTCTCTGTGTGGATGGCGGTGTGCCCGCCGCCTACCCACGCTAAAGTGGGGTACAATTGAGTCTCAGGGGAATCACAGTGCGACTATCGGAGTTTCGCGAGCGCGTGCGTCAGCACTTCGGAGAGAACCTCCGCAACGCGACGCCAGAAAATGTGCGGGAATTTCTGGACCAGCTCCAGAAAGAAGCTTACGAGAACGCCCGCGACGCAACGGGATGCTACGAGATGATGACCGAGACCGCCCGCTCTTATGAGGAAATCATTCAGGATTTCTTCGCCCGCGTGCTGGAACTGCCCCCCGAAGAGGCAGTCATGCTCCTGTGGACGGTCGGATTGGAACTCGCCTACGCCGCGATTGAACATCAGTACGCCGCGGAGTTAGACCCGCTTTTCCGAACGCTCGAGGAGTAACGATGCGACGGCTTGCGGTTTGGCTCTGGCTGTGGATAGGACTCATGGCATGGGCGCAGGACTGGACGCGCCCCCCGAATGTGGTGGTGCTCCTCTATGTCCAGCCCGACGGCACAAATTGGGTGAGCTGGACTTTTGATCGGCGCATTCCGCACAATCAGGTACAGGAGCGTGTGCGTCAGTTCGCCGAGCGCAGCCAGCGGCTGATCGCCAACCTTGAGATTGGCGATGATAGCCTCAAGCGCGATGCCAAGCCGAACGAACTCTTCACCGTCGCGACCTTCTCCACCAGCGGGCTGGTGAACCTCAAGGAAGGCACGGTAGACCTTACCTCGCTCGTGCGCACCTTTGCGGACATGCCCGTGATTCACATCTACGCCGCCCTGCCCCACGAGACTCAGTATGCGGGCTACGCAGAATACAAAACTCCCCACTTATCGATGTGGACTCAGGCAGAGCCGCGGCTGTGGCGCACGATGATTTATGTCCACACGCCCGACCCCAGCCTGCTGGAAATCCCGCCGAAGCGCCCGCAGCCGCAGACGGCACCTGCTCCCGAAGCAGTGCCGCCACGCGCCCTCTCGCCGTGGGCGATCCTGCTGCTGATTGCGCTGGCGCTGTTGATTGGGATAGGAATCTTCTGGGGCGCGTCGTATCTTCTCAAGCGACAAAGCGAAACGGAAACCGTCCAATCGAACCAAACTCGAGAAATCGGAGGCTAAAACGATGCTGGACTACACCCTGAACGATTTGCTCAAACGCGCGTTCGAAATGCGTGCGTCGGATGTGTTCATCAAAGCGGGGGCGCCCCCTGTGATGCGCCTGCACGGCAAAATCGCACCCTTCCCGGAGGAGTACGCCCCGCTGACCCCCGCCCAAGCACGCGACCTCTGCTTCAGTCCCATGTCGCACGAACAAATTGCCAAATTTGAACACCGCCTGGCGATAGACCTCGCGTTTACCGTCGAGAATGTATGCCGCATCCGCGCCAATGTCTACCAGCAACGCCAGACGGTCGCGGGCGTGTTCCGCCTCATTCCATTAAAGCACTGGAAACTGGAAGAGCTCTGGCCCGAAGAGCCTGACATCCCGCGCGTGCTGGCGGGGCTGACTCAATACCGACAGGGGCTGATTCTGGTTACAGGACCCACTGGCTCGGGGAAGTCCACCACGCTGGCGGCAATGATTGACCTCATCAATAACACCCGACGGGGGCATATCGTTACGATTGAAGACCCCATCGAGTTCGTGCATGAAGATAAGCAGTGCATCGTGAGCCAGCGCGAAGTGGGAATCGACACCGAGTCGTTCATCGACGCGATGCGCTCGGTTGTGCGTGAAAGCCCCGATGTGATTCTGATCGGTGAGATGCGCGATGTGGAGACCATGCAAGCCTGTATGCAGGCAGCCGAAACGGGACACCTCGTGTTCTCCACCGTTCACACGCCCAGCGCCTATGAAACGATGGACCGTATTGTGAACATGTTCCCGCCTGCGGATAAAAAGCATATCCTGCAGCGGTTAGCGAACACCCTGCGGGGGATTATCGCCCAGAAGCTGGTGCCGCGCGCGGGTGGTGTGGGGCGCATCGCCGCGCTGGAGATTATGATTAACACCCCCACTGTTGAGAAGATGATTGAGGACGGGCACATCGGCGAGATTTATAACGCCATCCGCGAGGGCGAACACTGGGGCATGATGACCATGAACCAGTGTCTGTTCCGCTATGTGCAGAAGCAGCTCATTACGCCTGAAGAGGCGATGAACTACGCGGGCGTCCACTCGGAGCTGCGTCAGATGCTCCGCAGGATGTAAGGGCAGGGGGGGGCGGCGTGTCGCTCGCCAGTGTGCCGAAAAGCCCGTTCCGCCCTGCCCTGCTGGCGCTGGGCATGCTGGCGCTCTTATTTGGGATTGCCGCAGGACTTCAACGCCTGGGTCTGGACATGCCCATCGCCGCGCCCCCATTTGCCCACAGTCTGTTGATGGTCGGGGGCTTTTTCGGCACCTTGATCGGTCTGGAGCGTGCGGTCGCTACACGCTGGCGCTGGGGCTATCTGGCACCCACAGCAAGTGGGTTCGGCGCGCTGGCGCTGGTGTTTGTGCCTTCACCGCTCTATGGCTGGCTGCTGATAAATGGCGCCAGCCTGCTGCTCATCGTGCTGTATGGGAGGCTCTACTGCCAGCACCGTTTTTTGCCGCATGCGCTGATGGGGCTGGGCGCGCTTTGCTGGCTCGTGGGCAACGGTTTCTGGTATCTGGGCGGGTTTGTCCCCAGTTCCCTGGGCTACACGGGGACGCTCTGCTGGGTGCTGTTTCTGTTATTGACCATTTTTGCGGAACGACTGGAACTGAACCGCCTCACCAGGCCGACCCCGGGCAGTCGGATTGGGATGGGAATGGGGATACTGGCGTTATGTGGGGGTATGCTGCTGCACGCGGTTGCGCCGCGCGAGGGGCTGGTTCTTTTTGGTGTCGGTTTGCTGGCGATTGCGGGGTGGCTTGTTCGCTTTGACACAGCGCGCTACACGATGCGAGCGCGGGGGCTAACAGGGTTTACAGGGCGCACGCTGATGGGAGGCTATTTCTGGCTGGGTGTGGCGGGGGGCGCCGCGCTTATGGCGCCGGGGCTGGCACCGGGCTTCTGGGCAGACGCCCTGCTCCATGCGTTTTTCCTGGGGTTCGTCTTCTCGATGGTGTTTGCCCACGCGCCTATCATCTTCCCCTCGGTAACGGGCTGGGCGGTTCCGTATCATTCGCATTTTTATGGGCATGTAGGGGTGCTGCATGGCTCCCTGCTGTTGCGGTTGGTGGGAGATTTCGGTGAGGTGCCGATTTTGCGTCAGTGGGGTGCCGCGCTGAACGGGGTTGCCATCCTGCTCTTTTTGCTCAACACGGTGAGCGCGGTGCTGCTGGCGCGATTGAAGTCGGTTCAGGGGTAAACGATGCCGCGCTGGAGCCGATGGATGGTGCGGATGTCGCTGGTCTATCTGGTGCTGGGGCTGGGGTTGCACCTGTTGACCCATCTCCCGCTCTCGTTTGCATGGCTGGCGAATGCGGCGCCCAGTGTGTTTCACCTGCTGGTGGTGGGCTGGGCGACGCAAATGATTTTTGGGGTTGCCTACTGGATGTTTCCCCGATTGTCGCGCTCTGCGCCTTACGGCTCCGAGCGGGCGAGTGCCGTTGTTTTCTGGTGCCTGAACCTCGGTCTGGTGTTGCGTGTGGTCGCGGAGCCAACAGTACCGCTGTCTTCGGCGCCGATATGGGAGGCTCTGCTCCTCACGAGTGCCGGTTTCCAGTGGCTTGCGAGTCTGGTATTCGTGTTCACCATCTGGGGGCGTGTCAGGGAGAAGTGAGATGCCTCGTTTGAGTTGCTGGCTGGTACGATGCGCATTACTTCATCTGGTGGTGGGCTTCTCGCTGGGCGCGTGGATGCTGAGTGCGAAAGCGCTGGCTTTTCACGCGATTGTGGGGGCATGGCGCGCGATTCATGCGGAGATTCTGCTGATTGGCTGGCTTATTCAGCTGGCGATGGGCGTGAGCTACTGGATTCTGCCGCGAGATGAGCAGAACCAGCGCCAGCACGCATGGCGAGTCTGGGGCGCGTTGGGAACCCTGAATCTGGGCGTGGGATGGAGCGCCCTTGGCTTGGGGACGCAACAGGAAATCGTTCTGGCGATGGGGCGTGTGATGGAGGTTGCTGGGGTGATTCTCTATGCGACGGCGGTATTTCCCCGTCTGCGCCGCGCCTCGCGATTGGGGTGAGAGAAATGCTCAGAGCCCTAAAATAGAGGAATTCACCAAGCCATTCTGCGCCGGGCTTTCCGGAGTTCTTACTTGAGGAGAATCTGGTGGAGCGGAGGGGATTCGAACCCCCGACCTCTAGAGTGCGATTCTAGCGCTCTCCCAGCTGAGCTACCGCCCCACTGCGTTGTGTTGCACCCTCCGCAATACCCAATATCTTGCGTTTTCACGCCCTCTCTGCCCCTTCAGGGTTCGCGCGATTCTAGCGCTCTCTTCCTCTGCCTGTTGGAGGGTCAGGCTCCCCGATTCGGGGGATTTTCAGAGGCGCTCAGCAGGAAACTCGGAGCGAGTTTCGAATCTTACAGTCCGCTTCAGCAGCCTGCACCTGCTGGAGCCTCGCCAGTGCAGTGCCCCGTTCACTGCGCTGGCATTCTCTTTATACGCCTCGTGTGTGAAGATTCCTGCCTCGAACAAATCGAAAACTCCCGTTTTCTCCCTCTCCCCCGTGCTGAACCCGAAACTGCCTTATTCTGCACGAAACAGGCGCAGGTTCCCGCTCCCGTGCCTTCCCTGCGCCTGTTCGCGCCCCTGCCGTGATGTGCCAGCTCGCAGGTATGCCACAAACTGCCCGATTCAGCATAAGATTCTCCCACACTCTGCCCGATACCGCCCCCCCGAAAAGGACACAAAGACACCCTCATGCTCCCGCAAACCGCAGTGTAGGGGCGCATGCTGGCGCGAGTGGGGCTACGGCTGGTGTTCGCGCGTGATATAGTGGCGCTCGATGGCGAGGTAGTTGCGCACGGCGGGCAAGCTCTCGCCACCGTCCTGCAAAGCCTGCCGAGCCATCACAATCGCCTTGCTCTCACCTTCCCCTACGCCCTTCAGGAGAGGTTCGAGATTGCGGAGAGCGTCCTCGACGGTTTCAAGCTCGCTTCGCAGGCGACTCTGGCGATTATCGCATACATACACAAAGCCGCCGCGTTGGAGCTGATAGAGGGGCTGGTCTTCTGAAGAGCCACCAAGCTCACACCACTGGCGTTGCAGTGGCTCCAGCTCGCGCCATGCTTTCTCCAGCGCCTCGATGACAGCCACAAGCTTCGCCCGTACCGCCTCGCGCTGTTGGGCGACGGCTTCGATATCGGCGCGAATCATCTCGGCAACGGCTTCCGCACGCTGTTTCAGGTTCAGCAGAAACTCATAAGGTATCTGGCGCTCCCGAATCTGAGCGTCCAGCAGGGCGTCCTTATCGCCCTTAAGCAAGGCAGAGTCGGTTCGTTTGGGCAGGTCGTGCCATTCACGGCGCAGGGCTTCGGCTTGCTCAAGGAGGGTTTCGAGGGGTTTCATGCCTCAAGTTATACCCGAAGCCCGCTTGATAGCGAGCCTTTATCGCAAGATTCGAACAATCTCCCCCCAATCCGCAGGCGTCCACAGATAGACCTCTACCCCTGCACAGGTCGCCAGCACCTCCAGCCAGCCCTGTTGCGGGGGCGTGGGCTTCCTGCCTTCGCGTTTCAGCTCGGCGAATATCAGCCGTCCCTGTCGTGCCAGCACGAGGTCAGGGAAGCCCACATCGCCCTGCACGGGCGTCAGCCAGCGCCCGCGCTGAGTGAGGGCAGGGCGGGCGTGATACACCCGCCAGCCCCGCAGTCGCGCGAGCTCTATCACCGTGCGCTGGAAGTCCCGCTCACGCACGAATCTCCTCAAGCGCCTCCACCTCGCCGATATGCACACACGCCAGCGTGTTGATGAGGTCTTTTCCCACCACAAACTGGCGCACGCCCGAATCGTGCATAACGGTCAACAGTGTGCCGTTCTCGCGCGATTCGAGGCGCACGGCAAACGGAGCGGTGAAGTAGTAAAGCACGCTGTCGCCCAGATAGACAATCAGTGTCTTCAGCACAGGTACGATTTGGGGTTGATTCATCGTGGCACCTCCTCTATCAGCGTGCCTGCGCCGTTGCAGGTATCGCATAACCCGCTTCCGAAGCAGGCGTCGCAGGGTTCGTCAGTCAGCGGGTCTTTGCCCGTGCCCCCACAGTCGGCACATAACCCGTCGCCGTAGGTCGTGCCGTCCTTGTGGCGATACTGGGTGTTGCAGTCGGGGCACGGTCTTTGTCTCGGCTCGCGTTCAGGCTGAAGCGTCGGCATACTACACCTCCAGCACCAGTTGCGGGTCGTTAGGCTTCTGCACCGCCCAGCGCGAGAGCAAGACCGCATACTGCTTGCCGTAGCCCCGCTCCAGCTCCCAGCACCACGACTCAAACTGCCTCGCCGAGAGCCGATAGACCGCGCCCGTTTCCACATCCTGCACCTCTATCGTGTCAAACTCGGCGCGATACCGCTGGAACAGGTCGGCGTCTATCGCAATCGCAGGCGGTTTGCGCAGGAAGTGCTTTGTGCCCACGACGCGCTTTTTCAGCGTGCGGTTCTCTATCACGCCGTACACTTTGCCGTTCGGGGCTTGCAGGAGAATGCGCCCCTGTTGTGGAATCGCCGTCTTACCTATCACCTTGTATCACCTCCTCAGTGGGGCGGGGCGTGTGGCAGCACGCCCCTGCCCCTGTCGGGTTCAGTCGTCCAGTAGCGTGGCGTCCTCTCTGGCAGGGCGCGGGCGAAGCGGGAGCAGTTCCTGCACGCTGTTGACCTCGCGTCCTTCGGGCGTGGCTTTCACAATCACCACTGCCCGCGCCTCTTTGCCCACCAGCGTGGCGAGGTCTACCTGCTCACCCGCCTGCAGAGGGCGTCCTATCAGCGCCGACACCCAGCGCACGCACTTGCTCGCAGGATTGCCCGAAGGCGAGCAAAACGCCGTCAGCGTGCGCCCTGCGTACTCGCCCTGTGCCACTTCCAGCTTCCAGCGGAGCTGTTCGCCATACTTGCCGTCCACAGTGGTCAGCTCCACCAGCTTCACGCGATATTCCCCAGTTGGCAGGGGTTCTGTGCTTTGAATGGTGAGAATCATCGCCATAGACCTCCTTACATCAGCGTCGGTTGGACAGGGGTAGCACCCCTGTCAGCGGGTTGGGTTTGGGTAGCGGTCAGCGCAGGTTCACCTGTGCTGTCCCGTTGCTGGAGCGCCCGCGTGGCGAGGGGGATGGCTTCCGTGCCCGCGAGGTCATAGAGGGCGTTCAGGTAGGCTTCGCGTCCTGCGGGCAGGGTGTAGCCGTAAGCGGGCAGTTCCAGCGGGGGGAAGCCTCGCGCTTGGGCGAAGCTCCAGAAGATTCGGATGGCGTCCACATCGGCAGGTTCCAGTGCGAAGTCGCCCTGTGTGAGGGTATTCAGGATGGCGTCCAGTTCGGGGTCAGGGTTCAGTGCCTGCCGTGTCGCGAAGGGGTTGGTGGGGGGTTGCGCCTCAGGGGCGCTTTCAGTTTCTTCTCTTAATATCCCCCCTTCCAAAGAAACTGAAACTAAGCGCCACAGGCGGGCGTTTCGCGCCCCTCTCGTGGGCGACTCCTTGACCTTGCCTTGCTCCGCGAGGCGCTGGAGCGCCTCTATCACACGGAACGCTGTCGGATTGCCGTCTATCTCCAACGCTCCCTGAATCTCCGCCGTCGGGAAGTAGTCTTTCTCGGGATTCCGTTGGTGAAGTTGCGCCAGCGCACGGATTACCGCCAGCTCCAGCTGTTCGCGATAGGGGACTACCGCATTCAGCACCAGCGTGTCGTTTTCCCAGCGGAACTCGAAAGGTGGGGGAGGCGCGAAGCGTCCCTCGGCTTCCACACGGCAGTAGCAGTCATCACCCCGCTGAATCTGCTCTATCGCAATCACCATATCGTAGGCTCCTGCCGTTGCCAGTCCCCCAGCCGAGCGAAGTGCGATTTTCGTGGGCAGCTCCTGAGGCGCGTGGTGGAGCATAATCAGCGTCTTGCCCATCTCCTGATTCGCGTTCACCAGCGCATAGTGTGTCCGTGCCAGCTCGGCGTTGTCATTTTCGTTCTCTATCGGCAGAAACGCACGGGCGGTGTCCACCACATAAATATCCGCATGCAGCTGGGCGTCTAACGCCCTTAGCGTCCTATCCGTCAGGGGAGTCCTCAGCTTGATGAAAAGCACCTGTTCGCTCGCAAGGGCGTGCAGGCTGGGCAAGGTCTTCAGGCGGTTTGCCATCAGCGCTTCGGGTTCCTCATAAAGAATGGCAATACGCTTCCCCTGCTCCAGCCACTGGATGGCGGAGTGGAGCAGTACCTGTGTTTTGCCTGCCTTCGGGTGTGCCACAAGCAGGTGGCTACAGCGCTCATAAAGGAACCCTGCTTGCCCCAGCAGAGGCAGGCTTGTGAGGAGCGGGAAGTCCATTTCTACCAGCTCACGCCCCGTTCGGATACACCAGAGGGGTTCCGTTTCAGTTTCTTTGGCGGGGGGGACATTAAGAGAAGAAACTGACTGAAGGGGTTTCGAGGCACACTGCTGGAGCGCCTGCAGGAATCTTGCGATATCGGCTCGCTCGCGTACCCAGAGCGCATTCACATCCTTGCACCCTTCGGGCAAAGACACCACCTGCACCCGATGGAGCAGGTCTTCAGGACAGGTTATCATCAGATTCCTCAGCAGGTGTTGCCCCGCCTCATCACGGTCAGGAATCACCACCACGCGCGAAAACGGTTGCAGAAACGCCCACCACTCGGCTTGCCACACGCTGGCGCCAGGGACGCCCAGCGCGGGCAGTCCTGCGCTCCAGAGCGTATGCGTGTCCGACTCACCCTCACACAGATACACCACTTCTGCACCCTGCCACTCTGGCAAGCGCCACAGCCCGTAGAGCGTCGGCTTATCGCCTGTTCGCCAGCGGAAGCGGTTCTCGCCCGTGAGGGCGATTCTGTACCGTACCGCCTTCAGGTTGCCCTCGCTATCGCGATAGGGTATCCGCACGGCAGGAATCTGCTGATACTGGGCGTCCTCACAGCCCCACGCACGAAGGCGGTCTATAGGCAGTTGCTTGGCGCTGGCATAGCGCTCCAGCGTCAGCCCCTGTGGGGCGTGGCGTGGGGCGGTTCGGTTCACGAGGTTCAGCAGAGCGCGTTGTACGGCGTCTTGACTGCACCCTGCGAAGCAGTGCCAGAGCAGTTTGCCGTTTTCCTCTTTCAGGGAGAGGCTCGGTTCCTTATCGTCATGGGCGGGGCAACAGGCAAGGTAGCTCCCGTCCGAGAGGGGCTGGACTTTGTGCAGGTGGGGCAGGACGGCTTCCAGCGAGAGGGCGGGCGGGGTATAATCCCTGTCGGGGATACTTGGACGCCCTGCTGATTGCCCCCTGCCGTTCCCCTGCGGGTGGGGGGCGTTCGCGTTTCTCATGGCTGGGACTCACCCCCTTCACGCGACTCTTTGGATTGCCACTCCCTGCGTATCTGCTCAGCCTCCTCTTGCAGCTCTCTCATGAGGATGGCTGCCACTTCAGCTCGCACTGTCCGAAAGTTCCGCTTTGCACGACGCTTTAGCGCCTCGAAAGCTGCGTCATCCCAATACAGAATCTCGCGCACTGTCATCATAGCGCGAGCATTCTATCATAGTGAGGGGTATCCAAAGCAAACCCCGTGTGGGAGCTTTAGACACTTCTGGGGGTATTTTGGAGGCAGAATGGCAGGAACGGGCTGAGGATATCGATGGCTCGGTTGGTGGAGTGTTCTACAGTTGCACGCCGTCCCCTCACACATGAACTAATCTGTCCCCAAGACCAACCTTTGACAACCCTGAGATAGACCTGCTTAGCCACCCGCTTGATGTATTCGGAATCCCGATAGCGGTTCCAGCAGGGTCTATGAAAAGAGTCAAAGGACAAACCTTCCTTCGTGGCGCGTTCCACTTCACGGCAATATTCGCGCCCCTGTTTCTCAATCTGCTTCAGTGCCTGCTTACGGCAGCTCGCAAGGTAGGCTTCGCGGGATTGCGTAAGGGGGTCATATTCGGGAAACTCCATCACTATGCGGAACTTATGGCGTTTGCGCTTTGGGGAACGCCCATAAGGATAGGGGGAAAGGCGAGTCGTTATCAGGCATAGCTTCCCTTGCGCAATTTCCTCAAGCACATGGGGAGAGGAACAGCATTCCTTCGGTACACTCGCAAAGGTTTCGATAATGCTCTGATACAAGCGCCAGGGTAGTTTCCACCTGTAGCAAAACAATTTCACATGACTGTAAAAATCTGACTGGGCAATAAACATCTCGGTGAGTACACCCGCCGTTTTGCGCTTCTTTTCGCGCTTCATGGAATCCCACTGTTCACGAAGTTGAAGCCACTTTTTGCACCGTTCGGAATGGCACAGGATTCGCCACTCTTCACAGAATCGTTCGTCTTGTAAAAGCACTTCCCAGTAGGCTTGCAGAAGCCGACTCTGGACTTCCAAAGGGGCGCGATGGTGCGCCTTCCGCTGGCGTTGCTGCTCCATGTTCGCCTCCTCATTCAGGCTCACCGTCGGGTTGCAGGCGGTGAATGAGGACACCGCCTGCACTTACGGGGCGCATGCAAACCGCACCCGACGGCTACTGTCAAGATTCGCGCCTACTCGCCCGATTCCTGCCCAAACCGTGCCCGTTGCGCCAGCTCAGGCGGGCAACGGTAAAGACCTGCCTCTGTCAGCGTGCCCCCTTGCGCCTCCACACACGCCCGTGCCTCCGCTTCCAGCTCCTGCCAGTTGAGCGCAGGCTTCAGCCAGTATTCGCCCCTGCCCACAGGCACGAAACGCCCCACAAAGGCGCGTCCTTCCGCAACGCCGATATACAGCGAGGGGTTAAACTGCAGAGGCTCGACGCCGAGCAGCTCGCATTCACCACTCCCTGCCAGCTCGGCAAACACCTCGACGGCTTCCTCAAAAGAGCGAGCAAGGATGGTCATCTCATATCCGCTTCGTGGGGAGTGCAGGCGATAGAATTTCATCGGCGTGTCCCTCCCTTTTTCAGAAGCGTGCGCAGGGGGCTGTGTTGCTGGTGTGCCTGCTTCAGGTCAGCTTCCACCAGCGCGAGGTACTGGCGAAGCACGGCATAGTCAGAGTGCCCCATGAGCTGGCGTAAATGCTCCAAGTCTATGCCGTTCCGCAGGCTCCAAGTCGCGAAAGTTCGGCGAAACGCATGCGCTCCCAGCGGTTTCGGCAGTCCTGCACGCTTCCCCAGTTTGCGAATCGCGAGCTTTATGCCGTCCAGCGTCAGAGCGCCGCGCTCCCCTTGCCAGAGTGGGGATTCGTCTTTCAGCGGGTACGGGCACGCTTTCAGGTAGCGGTTTATCGCGAGTCGGACTTCCGCTGAGAGAAACACCACACGCTGTTTGCCTCCTTTGCCTCGAATCAGCAGGCAGTTCTGCTTCGCGTCCGCTACCGTGAGTTTATGCGCTTCGTGTATGCGCAATCCCGTGTCGAGTAAGAGTAGCACCAGCGCCTTATCGCGAAGTCGGAGCCAATCCTTTCCTTCGCAGGCGTGCAGAATCTGTTCCACTTCGTCAGGGGTCAGAGCAGGCTTGACTTTGGGCGGGACTTTGGGTTTCTCCACCTTTGCGAAGGGGTTATTTTCGGTCAGTCCCTCACGCACGCACCAGTTCCAGAAGACCTCAGGGAACGCGAGCGCGTTGCGCAGGGTCTTGGGGGATACCCCCTGTTCGCGTCGGGAGAGCAGCCACCTGCGAATATGCAGGGGTTGCACAGCGTCCAGCGTGGTCAGTCCTTGACGCGCGAGAAACTCCACAAACGGTTGCAGGTAGTAGCGGTAGCACGCGAGCGTGTTGCGACTGCACCCTTTTGCGTCCAGTGCTTCGAGCCAGAGTTCCAGTGCCCACTGAATCTCGTTATGAGTATCCTCTACGCGAATCGCGATTCTAGGGTTCTCTGCCATAGAGTGGCTCCAGAGGAAGCGCGGGCGACACCCAAGATATGGGGTGTTTGCGGGGTTTCAGAGGGAAAGGATACAATCTGGTGGAGCGGAGGGGATTCGAACCCCCGACCTCTAGAGTGCGATTCTAGCGCTCTCCCAGCTGAGCTACCGCCCCACTGCGCTTAATTATACCCTATGCCGTTGGGTGAATCAAGAGGTTCTCCACCGCATCGCCGAGCAGTTCGCCCAGATGGTTCAAAACCCATGTGGGGAGCAGTTCCAGCGGCGCGCATTCCACATCGTTGCGTTGCGTGACGCCCGTCAGTACCAGCGCGGAGGGGATATGCAGGTGGTTCGCCAGCGCAATATCGGTGTCCAGACGGTCACCCACCAGCAGGGTCGTCTGGGGGTGGATGCGTTGCGCCTGAATCAGGGGCGCCAGAATTTCGGGGTTGGGCTTGCCAATCAGGATCGGCTTGCGTCCGGTGGCAGTGGCAATCGCGGCGACAATCGCGCCCGCGCCAGGCAGCAGCCGATGCTCGGCGGGATAGGTGGGGTCCGCATTTGTGGCGATAAAGCGTGCGCCTTCCAGAATGGCGTACTGTGCCTGCGCAAGGCGCGTGTAATCAAAGCTCCGATCAATCCCTACCACCACGGCATCGGGCAGAGTCTCGTCGGGGTTCTCTATGAGCGCAAAACCGTGCGAGGCGAGTTCTTCTTTGAGCCCGGGTTCGCCCACCACGAACAGTTTGGCGTTCGGGAGCGCCTTTTTGAGATAAAGCGCGGTTGCCCAGCCAGAAGTGATGACCTGCTCCGGCGTGGTGGGAATGCCCATCGCGGTGAGCTTGTGGGCATATTGCTCTCGTGTGGCGCCAGAGTTGTTGGTCAGAAAGAAAATCTGACGCCCGGCTTCGCGAAGCAGGTTGAGCGTGGTAACCGCATGGGGCAAGGGCTGGTGTCCCCGGTAGACCACCCCATCCAGGTCAAAGAGAAAACTTTCGAAGCGGTTCGCCAGCCCCGATAGCTCTTTCCGTGCCGGTTCCTGCATGCTCAATATTTGCGCTCCGTTACGAATCGGGCAACCTCCTCTAATGCGGATTTCGCCTGAGAAGGGGCGAGCGGTGCCAGCGCCTCCAGAGCGCTCTGGCGGAAGCGCTCCGCGACCTCCTCTGCATACTTTAGACTGCCCGTCAGGCGCATTTGTTCTCTAATCTGCAGGAACCGCTCATGCGAGATGGGCTGCCCGAACTCCGCTTCGAGCTGACGGCGCTCCGATTCGGGCGCCGCACCGTAGTAATGAATCAAAGGAAGGGTCGCAAACCCCTCACGAAAATCGGTTCCGTTCGGTTTGCCTGTCGTCTGCGGGTCGCCCAGATAGTCCAGCAGGTCGTCGGTAATCTGAAAAGCAATCCCCAGCTGACGCCCGAACTGCTCCAGAGCGTCCAGCACATGGGGTTCGGCGTCCACCAGATAGCCTCCGATACGGCAACAGCCCGCTAAAAACTCGGCGGTTTTACGGCGCACGACTTCCAGGTATTGCGCCTCACTCAGGTTTAGCTGGCGTCGGAGAAACACCTCCGCCACTTCGCCTTCGCTCATCTGGGTAGTGATTTGCGCGACCTGCTGAATAACCCGCATATCGCCGTCCATCGCCAGATGATACATTGCGCGCGCGAGAATAAAATCGCCTGACAGCACCGTGGCGAGATTGCCGTAGAGGGCGTTTGCGGTGGGCTTGCCGCGGCGCGTGAAAGTCTGGTCAATCACATCGTCATGCACCAGCGTCGCCATATGAATCATTTCCATACAGCCCGCGATACGGGCGAGCCGTTCCACACCGGCGTGCCCGTTGCGATAGAGCGCACCGAACCGTTCTGGCGCAGCGGAGTAGGCACACAAAATCACCATCGCAGGGCGCAGGCGCTTGCCGCCCGCCGAAAGCAGGTGGCGCGTTAACGCCGTGAACTCCGGGATGTTCGTCTCCGATTGCGCTACCAAAAACGCCTCGACTGCCTCCATCTCTGGCAGAATCGGCGCCAGCATCTCCGGCACAGTAATGGTGTGAGGACGCGCGTAAGAACGAATCATGGCTTAACCCCCATATGAACGCACACCACGCCAAAGGTGAGGTCGCGATAGCAGACATTCTGAAAGCCTGCCTCGCGCATCATCTCGGCGATGGTGATTCGGCTTTCATAGTGCTGAATCGACATCGGCAGATAGAGGTAGGCGTCGGCATGGCTGAGGCTCCTGCCGATGGCGGGCAAAATTTTGAGTGTGTAAAAATCGTACAACTTGCCCATCAGCATGCCCTGCGGTCGGTTGAGCTCCAGAACCGCCAGGCGCCCGCCCGGCTGAAGCACCCGAAACATCTCCCGCAGGGCGCGCGGTTTGTCTATCAGGTTGCGCAAGCCGAACGCAATCGTCACCGCTTCAAACTGGTTGTCGGCGAAGGGGAGCTGGAGCGCGTCGGCTTGAATCCATGTGATGTGGTTCAGCCCGCGGCGTTGTGCCTTGCGCTGACCCTGCTCCAGCATTGGGGCGCAGAAGTCGAGCCCAATCACCTCCCCTGCAGGTCCCAGATGGCGCGCGATATCGAGCGCGAGGTCGCCTGTGCCCGTGCAGAGGTCCAGCACATGGGCGTTCGAGGAGAGGCGCAACATGCGTACCACCTGATGGCGCCAGTAGTAGTGAAGCCAGAAGCTGAGAATCGAGTTCAGCAGGTCGTAGCGCGGGGCGATGCGTGCGAACATCTCGCGCACATACCGGCGCCGCTGCTCGTCGTGCCGCGCCCAGATCGGCGGCTCCATCTGCCACTCTGTGCGAGTTTTCACAATCGCAAGTTATTATACCCGCCAACAGGGTATAATCAGCATGGAGGTTCAACGCCATGCAGAACGGCTCTATCCGAACCATTCGTCTCAAGATACGGCGTCAGGACGGTCCGAACGCCCAGCCCTACTGGCAGGTGTTCGAGCTGCCCTACCGCCCGAATATGAATGTGATTTCCTGCCTGATGGACATCCAGCGCAACCCTGTGGATAGCACGGGTAAGCAGGTCTCGCCCCCTGCATGGGAGGCGGCATGCCTGGAACAGGTGTGCGGCACCTGCACGATGGTGGTCAACGGCATGGTGCAGCAGGCGTGCGCCGCGCTGATTGATCAGGTCGGCAAGCGCAACGGCGACGCGATTGAAGTGACCTTAGAGCCGATGAGCAAGTTCCCGCTGGTGCGCGACCTGATTGTGGATCGCTCGCGGATGTTCGAGGCGCTCAAAAAGCTGCAGGCGTGGATTCCCGTGGATGGGTATCACGATCTGGGTCCGGGTCCGCGCATCGACGACCGCGTGCGCGAGCTGCGCTATGCCTTTGCCCGCTGTATGACCTGCGGGTGCTGCATGGAGGCGTGCCCCCAGTATAACGAGCGTTCCGCCTTTATCGGACCCGCGCCGATTGCCCAAGCCAAGCTGTTCAACCTGCACCCGACGGGCAATACGCTGGAATACGAGCGGCTGGAAGTGCTGACGGGTCCCGAAGGCATCACGGGCTGCGGGAACGCCCAGAACTGCGTGAAGGTCTGCCCGAAAGGCATCCCGCTGACCCGCGCGATTGCCGAGCTGAACCGCGATACCACGATCTACCGCCTCAAAAAGTGGCTGGGGATTATCCCTGACAGGGTAGTGGGCGAGGGCGCGGAATAATTCAACGAGCAGGTGAGAACCATGCCAAAACGATATCGGGGCGTTGTTCAAAACGGGGTTGTAATGCTGGAGCCAGACGCGCAGTTAGCCGATGGCACCCTCGTGGAGGTTGTTGAGGTCGAAGCGGCTTTCGCGCCCAACTGGGAGGTTGCATGGCGAATGGTGGGCATCGCACACGACCGTGAGCAACGCTCCGATATCAGCCAGCGTGTTGATGAGTATCTTGGCAGCATTCCTGTCCTGAACAGAGAGGAATGATGAGAGGCAAACGATGCCTCACCCATAAGAGCCATGCGCATTCTTGTCACTAACGATGATGGGGTTTATGCCGAGGGCATTCGGGTGCTGGCACAGCATCTGCGCACGCTGGGCGAGGTGTTTGTGGTCGCGCCCGAGCGCCCTCGAAGCGCTGCAGGACACTCCATCACCCTCCATAAACCGCTCCGCCTGCACCGCGTGCATCTGCTGGACGGCACGATTGCCTACGCCACAAACGGCACGCCCACCGATTGCGTGACCCTCGGCGCGCATGCGGTCATGGAGCATCGCGTGGACCTGGTGGTGTCGGGCATTAATGCCGGTCCGAATCTGGGCTGGGATTTGACCTACTCTGGCACGGTGGCTGCCGCGATTGAAGGCGCAGTGCATGGGGTGAACGCTTTTGCGATTTCGCTTGCGGCGGAAGAGGTGCTGCCCCTCGCCCGCTCAGAAAGCGACGCGCCCGCGGAACCCCCCACACTGCATTATGAAACAGCAGGGCAGGCGGCGGTGCAAATCGCCTCCATGCTGATGGAGCATCCCCTGCCCCCACACACCTTCCTGAATGTGAATGTGCCAAACCTGCCGTGGCACGAGGTGCGCGGCTTTCAGGCGACCGCACTCGGCAAGAGGCAATACGCTGACCGAATTGAGACCCGCGTGGACCCTGCAGGCAGACCCTACTACTGGCTCAGCGGTAGCCTTGTGGAAGACCGCGACCAGCCCGGCACCGATGTCTACGCTGTTGCGCATGGCTATGTGTCTATCACCCCGATTCATCTGGACTTCACGGCGTACAACCTGCTGGCGCCCCTGCACGAGTGGGTGGCGCAACTGAACGAACTGGCACGGAGGTAAAACCCGATGTATGTGCTGATTGCTGGCGGAGGCGATATTGGCTATCACTTGGGCAAAGCGCTTCATCAACACGGCTATGAGGTGCTGATTATTGAGAAAAACCGCAAACGCGCTGCGGAGCTGATGGACGAGATGGGCGAGCGCGTGATGTACGGCGACGCCTGCGAGGTGCGCGTGCTGAACGAAGCGGGCGCCCGCCGCGCCGATGTGGTGGTCGCCGCCACCGGCGATGACGAGGACAACCTCATCATCTGCCAGATTGCGCAGAACTTTTTCAAGGTCAAGCGCGTGCTGGCAATCGTGCGCGACCCTCGCCACGAGGCGCTCTTTTTCCGACTCGGCATCCACGAAACCATCTGTAGCACGCGATTCATCTTCAATATTCTGGAGCAGGAAGTGGAGTACGGCGAAGTGCTGCCCATCGGTGCAATCATGCGGGGCGAGATTGAAGTGGTGGAAATTGAGGTAACCCCCGAATCGAAGGTGGCGGGCAAAAGCATCGGCGAGCTGGAGCTGCCGCCTAAAACCCTGCTCTCGGTTGTGGTGCGGAATGGGCAGCTGGTGCTGGGGCTGGCGAACCTGATTTTGCAACCGGGCGACACGATTGTGGCGCTGACCCCTGCCGAGCATGTGCAGCAGCTGGCTCGCCTCTTTCGGGGCGCCGCACGCTGATGCTTCAGGCAATCCAGATTGCAGCGGGCTACGGCGAACGCCCTATTCTGCGTGAGGTTTCGCTCACTATAGAGCGCGGCGCGCTGACCGCCCTGTTAGGACCCAACGGCAGCGGCAAAACGACCCTCGTGCGTGTGCTGGCGCGGGTGCTACGCCCCCACTCCGGGCAGTGCCTGCTGGAGGGACAGCCGTTTGATCAGATTTCTCCTGTGCGTTTTGCCCAGCAGGTGGCTTACGCCCCTCAGGAATCGCCTCCCGATATGGGCTTCACCGTCGCCGAGCTGGTGATGATGGGGCGCTATCCCCACCAAAAGGGGTTCTGGGGCGTCAGCGCGCGCGATTGGGAGGCGGTTCATCGGGCGATGGAATTCGCTGGAATCGCGCATCTTGCCACGCGCAGGGTGGGGGAGCTCAGCGGCGGCGAACGCCAGCGAATCCATCTCGCCCGCGCTCTCGCCCAGCAGGCAAACTATCTGCTGCTGGACGAACCCACCGCTCACTTAGACCTGCGCCATCAGGTGCAGATTCTGCACGCCATCCGCCAGCACGCCCTGGAGCAACAGAAAGGGGTGCTGGCGGTGCTTCACGACCTGAACCTCGCCAGCGAGTACGCCGACTATGTGGCGCTGATGCACGAGGGACAGATTGTGGCATACGGTACGCCCGAGGCGGTGTTTGACCCCGCGATTCTGGAGTCGGTATACCACACGCCGACGCTGGTGCGACGCAACCCGCTCACGGGCAAGCCGCTGGTGTTCGCTCTGACGCCCCAGACACCGCTCACTCTGGAGCCGAACGCGCCCTGTGCGTTTGTGATTGCAGGGGGAGGCACAGGCGCCGAGCTCTATTACGCGCTTCTGGAGCAGGGCTGGCGCGTCTGCACGGGCGTGCTGAACCTGCTGGACACCGATGAGGAGATTGCGCGCGCCCTCCAGCTGGAGCATCTCACCGAGCCGCCCTTCTCGCCCATCTCCGAGCCGAATTTTCAACGGGCATGCCAGCTGGCGCGTGGCGCGCACGCCGTGGTGATTGCCGATGTGCCCTTCGGACACGGCAACCTGCGCAATCTGGAGGTGGCTCTGCATGCACAGCAGGCGGGCGTGCCCGTGTACGCCCTCTGTGAACGCCCCTTTGAAGAACGAGACTACACGCACGGGCAAGCAACTGCTCTCTGGAATCAGCTGCTACAGGGGGGAATGCGATGCTTCGACAATCTCAAGGCACTGATGGAAACGCTTGCGGATGCCTCACCCCCCAGAAGAGGGGGATGAGGCATCGCAGAAGGGTTAGCAGCCTGCGCCAAAGTTGAACAGCACGGTCAACAGGTCCGCATCATCCACCACGCCGTCGCAGTTGGTGTCTTCCGCGCCGCCCGTGCCGCCAAAGGCAAACAGCACCGACAGCAGGTCCGCATCATCCACACAACCGTCGCCGTTGACATCCCCGTTGTTTGATTGGCATCCCCCAGTGGATGCCCAGAACGCCATCATGCCACCCCAGATGGTGACATTTGGCATGTCCTGGCACAGACCGCTATAAGCATAGTCGTAGCACTCGCCCGTGCCATGGTTATAATCGGCAGGGTCGTCATCATCCCACTGTTTGGGGGTGGAGGTGCCAATCCCCGTAATCTCGGGGCTCCAGAGCATTGGCTGGGCGCCCGCTGCTGGCGTTACAGTACCTGTGGTGGAGTCAAACGCGCTGGCGTACACCACCACATAGCCGCCCAGAACCCCGTTGCTGTCGGGTTGTGATGGCAGCTGAAGCCCGCCAATCGGGTTCAAACACACCGCGTCGGAGTAGTAGCCTAACCCGATACTGGAAGGAAGCGAGCCGTAGTCCAGAACAACCCCTTCAATTGCGGAGTTCGTGGCTTCGAAGATATCGTGAACATCGGTAGCGCAGGTAGTGTCCAGATCTTCAACAGTGAACACCAGCACCACACAGTTCTGGCTGTTGCCCTGACCGCCTGCGTTCCAGAACCATGCGTGCGCCAGCGAGGTAGCGACCCCACCGTTATACTGGCTGTCCACGAGGGTCTCAATATCGTTCGCGTAGTAGGGGTTGTTGTAGGCATCGCCAAAGTAGTAGCGCTCATCAGGCGCGAAGAGACTATTGCAGTTCTCGCCGCCCGTGGGGTTGCCATTCGCGTCAGCGCCGAAATGGTCCCACACCAGCACCTCGTTCGGGTCGCAGGGACCCGCTGGCGCAAAGTCGCCGACCTGAACCCAGGGCGTTACGGGCACGAGTCGCCCGTTTTCCACGCGCACCTTCATCATGCGCTGGGGGCGCACAGAGATTGCAGGTCCCTCGTAGCGTTGGAAACTGCTCTTGTGTGGCTTGCCGTCTGCAAACGCCATACCTAATGTCAGCGTGGCTGCAGTAAAGACCCAGAACATCGTTCGTCGCATATGCATAATCCTCCTTTCGGTAGGGCGGTTGGGTTCGTCCCTGATGCCTACCATAGAGGCATTAGACGCTATCATGGGGGCTACGGTTCGCCATGATGGGTTGATAATGCCTAAATTGCCCGCTGTTGTGCGATAAATTGCGCATACCAGTGCGCACTCCGCTTGGGAATGCGCCGCTGGGTCTCAAAATCCACATAGAGCAGCCCGAAGCGCCTGGAGTAGCCAAACGCCCACTCGAAGTTATCCATCAACGACCAGTAGAAGTAGCCTTTTAGGGGCACGCCCTCTTCAAGCGCCCGATACGCCTGCTCCAGATGGGCGCGAATATATTCTTCGCGCAGGGGGTCGTCCACCTCGCCGTTCTCGTTGAGCGTGTCGGCGAACGCCGCGCCGTTCTCGGTGATATAAAGCGGAACCGCGCCGTAGGTCCCGTGGAGCCACTTCAGAATTTCGTAAAGCCCCTGCGGATAGACCTCCCAACCCATTTCAGTGTGAAGCGCCTGCTGGGGGACGGTGCGCGAACCGAAGGGGCTGTCGGCGTCATAAGCCAGCACATTGCGCGTGTAGTAGTTCACCCCGATAAAATCAATCGGGGTCTGAATCACCTCCATATCGCCCGAACGCACAGGCGGTGCGAACTCACCCACGAAGCTCAACACCGTCTGCGGATATTCGCCTACGAAAATCGGGTCTAAAAAGTATTGATTGATAAACTGATGCCAGAGCAGGGCGACTGCCTGATCTTGCGGGTTTTCACTGGCGGGTTGCTGGGGTCCGAGGTTGGTCACGATGCCGATCTGGGCGCCCGGAATGTCTAATGCCCGAAGCGCCTGCACTGCCAGCGCGTGCCCCAGCAACAGATGATGCCCTGCGCGGCTGGCAGCGCCAATATCGCGCATCCCGGGTGCATGCTGTCCCATCAGGTAGCCCAGCGCCATCACCACCCACGGTTCGTTGAGGGTCGCCCAGAGTTTCACGCGGTCGCCCAGAGCGCGAAACATCAGCTCCGCATACTCGGCGAACCACGAGGCGCACTCCCGATTCGCCCAGCCCCCTTCGTCTTGCAGAGCGGCGGGCAAATCCCAGTGATAGAGAGTCACCATTGGCGTAATGCCATTCTGAAGCAGGACATCCACCAGCCGCTGATAAAAGTCCAACCCTTTTGTGTTGACCCTGCCGCGCCCTTCGGGCAGCACTCGCGCCCACGCAACCGAGAACCGATAGGCGTTCAGCCCCAGTCGGCGCATCCACTCGATGTCTTCGCGCCAGCGCCGATAGTGGTCGCACGCCACATCGCCTGTGTCGCCGTTCAAAATCGTGCCGGGTGTGTGGCTGAACCGATGCCAGATGGACATGCCCGCGCCGTCTGCCAAAGGCGAGCCTTCAATCTGATAGGCGGCGGTCGCCGCGCCCCACAAAAAGTCCTTCGGGAATCGCATAGCGGGTATAATACCCTCTCGATACGCAGGAGGAGGCAACCGTGAATAAACATTTTATCTACCTGGCGATTATCGTAGCCTTAGCAGGACTCGCGGCTTACGCCCTCTTCGGCTGGAAAGAGCCAATCCGTCAGGGGCTGGATGTCAAGGGCGGGATTCGGATGACTCTGCGGGCGGAGGTGGAAAAACTCACCCCCGAAGAGCAGAAAACATGGAGTCCTGAACGCATGCGCCTGCTGGTGGATATCCTGCAGAAGCGCATCGACATCCTGGGTGTGATTGAGCCGACGATTTATATCAAGGGCGATACGGAGCTGGTGATTGAGCTGCCGGGCTTTACCAACGAGGAGGAAGCGCGCGAACTACTCCAGACCACCGCACGGCTGGAGTTCCGTTATCTGAAAGATGTACGCAGTGAAAAGAATCCCTTAGGGCGCTATGAGATTGTGATAGACAAAGATGAGCGCGGCGAAGAGATTGTGCGGTTTCGCGATCTGGGCGACCCGAAGGAACCGGGGCGCCTGATTAAAGAGGGCACTCCCGAATACCTGCAGATTATTCAAAACAGCCCGCTGATTGTTTCGGGCGACGAGCTGGAGCGCGCGGAAGTGACCCAGCAAGCCATCAGCCCCGAAGTGCTGCTGATTTTCAACCGGGAAGGTCAGGAGAAGTTCGCCCGCGCCTCGACGCTTTATTTGAAAGAGCATATCGCGATTGTGCTGGACGAGAAGATTATCTCCGCGCCTGTGATCCAGTCGCCCAATTTGCGTGAGCCTGTGATTCAGGGCAACTTCACCCTGCGTGAGGCGACGCGCCTGCGCGACCTGCTGAACGCCGGTGCTTTGCCCGTGAGCCTGAGCGTGGAATCGATCAGTCGGGTGGAAGCCACCCTGGGCGAGCGCGCGTGGGAGCGCATCCTGCAGGCAGGCGCGATTGGCGTGGCAGGCGTGATGGTCTTCATGGTCGCCTACTACCTCCTGCCCGGTCTGATTGCGGTAATTGCGCTCGCGCTCTATATCTTGTTCTCGATTGCGCTCTTCAAATGGGTGGGCGTGACCTTCTCGCTCCCCGCGATTGCGGGCTTCGTGCTGTCTACGGGCATGGCGGTGGACGCCAACATCCTCATCTTCGAGCGCCTCAAGGAGGAGCTGCGCCTGGGCAAGACGCTCCTCTCCGCCATCGACGCGGGGTTCAAACGCGCCTTCGCAGCGATTTTCGACTCAAACCTCACCACGCTGATCAGCTGTCTCATCCTTTATTACTATGGCACAGGTCCCGTGCAGGGGTTCGCCACCACGCTGGCGATTGGTGTGCTGATAAGCTTTTTCACGGCGATTACCTGCACGCGCACGCTGCTCTATGTGCTGGTGGGGCTGGGTGTGCATCCTTCGCCGAAGTGGTTCGGGCTGGCGCGGCAGGTGGGCGTGGCACTGAGCGGCGACCTGAGCGTGGCACGCGATCGGTTCGATTTCGTCAGCAAGCGCGGGCTGTATTACATCGCCAGCGCCGTGCTGATAGCGATTGGGCTGTTCTTCTGGTTCGGGCTGGGCGGTCTGAAGCCCGGCATCGATTTTGCAGGTGGGAGCGAGATCGTGCTGAGCAAGCCACTGCCACCCAATGCACCCCCCAATGCGCAGCCAGAGCCGATTCAGGCGACCATTTCGGATGTCGTTTCGTTGTTGCGCAAAGCGGGCTTTGAGAAGGTTAGCGCCCAGTTTGCAGAGGGCAACCGCCAGTTGATTGTGCATGTGGCGGAAGCCACCGAAGCGGACAAAGCGAAGGTTCTGGAGGCGCTCAAGCCGCTGGGCGAACTCAAAGATGTGAGCTTCGCCAGCATCAGCCCGCGCGTGCGCGCCGAAACTGTGCAACGCGCTATTACCGCCGTCACCCTCGCGCTGATCGCCATCTTGCTCTATATCGCGGTGCGCTTCTCGATTGAGGGCGGCTGGAGCGGGTTCAAGTTCGGAATTGCGGCGACTATCGCGCTGGCGCACGATGTGCTGGTCACCGTCGGCGCGATGGCAGTTCTGGGCTACACGCTCGGCTGGGAAGTGAACGCGCTGTTCGTGACTGCGCTGCTGACCCTGATCGGGTTCTCCATCCACGACACGATTATTGTTTACGACCGCATCCGCGAGAACCTGCGCCATCGCGCGCGCGGCGACACGCTGGCGCAAATCGTCAACCGCAGCCTGAACCAGACGCTGGCGCGCTCCATCAACACCAGCCTGACGGTGGTGATTGTGCTGGTTGCGCTCTGGATTTTCGGCTCGGTAACGCACGACCTGCGCACCTTCTATGCAGCGATGACGATTGGCGTGATCACGGGAACCTACTCTTCTATCTTCATCGCCAGCCAGATTTTGGTGAGCTGGCAGGGTGCGGCGGAGCGCATGCGCGAGCGCCAGATGGCTGCCGCGAAGGCAACGGCGGTACCTTCCAAACCAGCGTCGGCGCCTTCTACCCCAGCCCAGACCTCAACTCCTGCTGCCAGCGAGCAGGATGCCACCCCGAAAAAGAAGGCACGCGCCGCGCATGTGGGCAAACGCAAGCGACGCTATTGACGCGCACGCGGGGGCAGACGCCCCCGCGCTTGTTTTAAATACTCGCCGCACGCTGGCGCAGGCGGCGCTTACTTTCATAACAATAGCGCGTGTCGGGAAATAGTTTTTCAGGGTTCAGTCTATCCTGCGGATTGAACACCGCTTTGATACGCTTCATGGTCTCCAAATCTGCCTGCGAAAACATCTGGCGCATCATCGCGCACTTTTCCACGCCAATCCCGTGTTCGCCCGTAAGGCTACCGCCTTCGCGCAGGCAGAGCGCCAGAATCTCATCGCCTGCTTCCACTACACGCGCCACCTGATCGGGGTCGGAGTCGTCAAACAGCAGCACGGGGTGCAGGTTGCCGTCGCCTGCGTGAAACACATTTGCCAGCGGCAGCCCGTATTTCCGGGCAATCTGGCTCGCCTCGCGCAGCACCTGCGGTAGTTTGGAGCGGGGGATAACTCCATCTTGCGTCACGCATGAGGGCGCGAGGCGTCCGAGCGCGCCAATCGCCTTCTTGCGGGCGTTCCAGAGACGGGCGCGTTCCTGGGGGGTTTGAGCGCGGCGCACCTCGCGGGCGCGGTTGCGCTCGCATAATGCCAGCACCTCCGCCTCCTCGGCGGGCAGTTCTGCTTCCAGACCGTCCAGCTCTATCAGCAGCACCGCCTCCGCATCCAGTGGGAAACCGTACTGAAACGCCGATTCGACTGCCTGAAGCGTCAGCGCGTCCATCAACTCCAGCGCGGCGGGGATAATGCCCGCGGCGATAATATCCGAAACCGTCTGGCTGGCATCCTCTAAGGTCTCAAACACGGCGAGCATCGTGCGCACGCTCTGGGGGTTGGGCGTCAGGCGCACGGTGGCTTCGGTAACAAACAACAGCGTGCCTTCGCTCCCCACCACCAGCCCCACAAGGTCGTAGCCGTAGGGTTCGTCTTCGTCGCCACCCAGCTCCACCACCTCGCCGTCGGGCAGTACGCCCTGAATGGCGGTAATATGGTTCACCGTGACGCCGTACTTGAGCGTGTGAGGACCGCCAGAGTTCTCGGCGATATTGCCACCAAGCGTGCATGCGCCCTGTGAGGAGGGGTCTGGCGCAAAGTGCAGGTTTGCGTGCGCCACCGCGCGACTGAGATGCAGGTTCACCGCCCCTGCCTGCGCCCGTAGCCGTCGGTTGCGCACATCCACCCACAGGATGCGGTTCATCCGGCTGGTGACCACCACAATCCCGCCATTAACCGCCAGCGCACCGCCCGATAGCCCCGTGCCCGCCCCGCGCGGAATAACAGGAATCGCCTGCTGATGCGCATAGCGCATAATCGCAGCGACCTGCTCTGTGTTCTGGGGCAACACCACCACGGTGGGCATCGCCTTCTCAATCGTGTAGGCGTCGCAGTCGTAGGTCGCCAGCGCCACGGGGTCGGTAATCACGCTCTCTGCCCCCACAATCGCGGCGAGGTCACGGGCAAGGCTTGCGGTGTTCATAGGGAAGCAATTTCGCACTCTTTTGATGGAATCCTCGCAATTGATCTCCCCTGACTTCCCGCGACAGGAACCTGTTGCCACTCATGTCAGTATAATTGCGGTGCAGGTGAAAAACAGATGACCGTTAAGGAGATCTCGCTGTATCACCTCACGCACATTCAGAATCTGGAGGGGATTATCGCGAGTGGTCTGCTTTGCGACAAAAAAGCGCAGGGTCGCAGTCCCCGAAGCATTGCCTACCCGCATCTGAAGGCGAAGCGCCAGAATTGTCGGGTTCCTCTTGCGCCTGGCGGCGTGGTGGCGGACTACGCGCCGTTTCATTTCGCGCCGTGTTCGCCCATGCTGTACGCCATCTTCAAGGGCTATGTCCCGAACGCGCCTGGACAGAGCCAGATTGTCTACCTTGTAACCACTGTGGGACAGGTTCTGGAGCGGGGGCTGCCCTGCGTGTTCACAGACCGCCATCCGCTCTCGCCTTCCGTGCGGTTCTATAACAACCCAGACCTGCTCCCGCAAGTGATACGCTGGGACATCATGCGCTCCGAGTACTGGCACGACACATGGGAGATTCCCAACCGCAAGAGCCTGCGTCAGGCGGAGTTTCTGGTGCATGACTACCTCCCCTGGGAGTGCGTGGTCATGATTGGGGTTTACGACAGCAGCATGCTCCAGCATGTGCAGAGCCTGCTTCAGAACGCGCCGCATAAACCTGTGGTGCAGGTCTGCCGAAGGTGGTATTATTAATGCAGGAGGCGGCGATGATTCGGTTCGAACGGGGCGACTTGCTGGCGGCGCAAGCGGAAGCGCTGGTCAACACCGTCAACACAGTGGGGGTGATGGGGAAGGGTCTTGCGCTGCGTTTCAAAGAGCTGTTCCCCGAAAACTACGAGTTCTACAAAGCGCAGTGCGAGAAGGGCGAAGTGAAGATTGGCAAGGTGCTGGTGTACGAGGTCAGCGGGCGTTTGTATCCGCGCTATATCATCAACTTCCCCACCAAGCAGCACTGGCGCGGGCGCTCGCGGCTGGAGTACATCCAACGCGGCTTGCAGGACCTGGTGCAGGTGGTGCGCGAACGGGGGATTCGCTCTATTGCTATCCCGCCGCTGGGCTGCGGGAACGGCGGGCTGGACTGGAACGAGGTGCGCACTCTGATTGAGCAAGCCTTCCAGCCGCTTGCCGATGAGGTAGAGGTGATTATCTACGCCGAGACCACCGCGCCGCCGAAGCCCGAACACGCCGCCTACCTGCATGCGCTGGACACTTACCTGCAGATGGCGTGGGTCGCTACCGAGCCTGAGCTGGAACAGGTCGCGCAGCTGGTGTGCCTGCACGCGCCTGCCCAGAGGCGTCGCCTGCGTCCCAAAGCCCTCATGAAAGAGGCGCTCAAGCAGGGCTATCTGAAAGACTCGCAGCTGGCGCAGGGCAAACAAAACCGCGTCTATGCCATCCGCTCGGAGGCGGTTCTGCAGATGGCGCAGGAAAGCCTCGCGAAGCATCCAGAGTGGCAACGGTCTCTTGAGACACTGCAGGGGCTGCTGGAAGGGGCAGATTGCCTGATGGCGCTGGAAGAGGCGGTACGCGCCGCGACTCTGTATCGCGCCCACGCGGAGAACCCCGAACGCAAGCCGTACTTTGAGGCGGCTTGGCAGGCGCTCCAGCAATCAGGTGTTGCGAACTCTCGCAAGGGCTAATTACACGCTTCAGGAGGACATGCCCTTCAGCGCCTGTGCTGTGTAATCCGACGCTTCCACTCGTCAATTTTCATCAACGCTTCCACAGGGGTCAGGGTTGCGGGGTCTAACTGGCGCAGTTCTTCAATAATCGGGTGTTCCTCCGCTTCGAACAGGGTGAGCTGGAGTTTCTTCGTGCGCACGGGGATGCTCCCCTCGTTGGGGGGTGTGATGGCGCTCTGCACGCCGCGCCGTTCAAACTCGCGCAGAATCGCCTCCGCGCGCTCCACCACCTCGGGTGGAATGCCCGCCATCCGCGCCACATGCACCCCATAACTGCGATCCGTACCCCCTGGCAACACCTTGTGGAGCCAGAGGATGCGCCCCTCCTGCTCTTTCACCGCCACACGGAAGTTCGCCACGCCCTCCAGTCGGTTCGCCAGCTCGTTCAGATAATGATAGTGGGTGGCAAACAGGGTTTTGCATCCCAGCGCCTGCAGGTATTCCGCCACCGCCCATGCGATTGCCAAGCCGTCATAGGTGCTGGTGCCGCGTCCAATCTCGTCCAGCACGACCAGACTGCGCGGCGTGGCGTTATTGAGGATGTTGGCAGTCTCGGTCATCTCCACCATGAAGGTGGATTGCCCCGTCGCCAGCTCGTCGCGTGCGCCCACGCGGGTGAAGATGCGGTCGACAATCCCAATCTCGGCACGGTCCGCTGGCACGAAGCTGCCGATGTGCGCCATCAGCACAATCAGGGCGTTCTGGCGGATGTAGGTGGAGTTATGGCTCACGAAGCCCTGCGCGATATACTGATGGTCAGGCTCTACGGAGAGGTCGTAGACCTCGGCGTAGCCCCCAGCCAACTCGGCAACGCTGTCGAACAGGATGCCTCCCACATTCGGCATGCGTGTCGGGGATGCATTTTCCCGACGCTGCCGTTTGCGCGGCAGGCGGAAGCCCACAATCTGATGGAAAAGAATCGCGTTCTCGCCGTAAATCGCTATCTCATAATACGGCTTGCTCTTCACGACTTTTGTGCGTCGTGAAGCCACGATGCCGAGGTTGAGCAAAATCAGCTGCACCTGAAGCGCCATGCGTTCCGAGGCGGTGGTGAGGAACACATTCCCGTACTTGCTACTCACATAGCCATCCGTGTCGAAAAGCCCTTGCAGGAACGCTACCACACACTCACGGGGCGCCCGCAGGATACAGTCGGGTATGCACTTGCTTTCCGCACTCGCGTAGTTGAGTCCGATGTGTGCCAACCACTGCCGAATCTGCAGGCTGGTAATCGCGAAATCTTTCCCGTTCGCCTTGTGGCAGGGGGTGTAGCCGAAAAACGCCTCTGAGAGGCGACAAAACTCGTCTATCAGGAATGGGTCTTTGTTGGAAAAGTTGATGGCATGCGTGTAGGTCAGGGTTCCATCGCCGACTATCAAGCCAAGCCAGTAAGCCAGTTCGGGCGTGAGCTGGCGCGGCAGGCGGTAAGTGCGGGTGTTGTGATGGGGATTCGCGAAGTCAGGCGTCGGCAGCTCCGTTTGACTGCCCCACAGATTAAAGCCGCGAGCAATTGCAACGCAATCGCCAACCTTCAGTTCGCCCAGAGGCATCCAGCCTTCGCTCCCATCGGGGCGGCGTACCCAGACCTTATGCTCAGGCGTGCCCTCCAGCGTGTAGCCCATTCGGGTCGTGATACGGATTGTGGGCTGCCAGCCGCCGCGATAAAAATGAGTCGCTCGCTGAACACCATAAGCCGTTTGAACCTCTGCGTGGATGGGGGTGAACTCTCCCACAGGGGCGTCGCTGGGCATCAGGCTCTTCAGGGTTACGATGCCCTGCGGTGTGAAAATCAGAGTATCCCCCACCAAGCACTTCCCGCTCATATTGGGTCCCGTGAGAATAATCAACCGCTGCTGGGGGTGGAGATGAACATCGTTGGGCACGAAGGGATGCTCGCTATAGCGTTCCACAACAGGGTGCCGCCCGCCGATAATCAGAATGCGGTCTTCCATATCCACCACAGGGCGCGTATAGTTGTTGCGGACGGCGTTTTCGGCGAAGGCGCACAGCACATCCAGCTCCGCCAGCGCGCGGGCGAGGGTTTGCAGAGCGGGCGTGTGGCGTGCCACTTCATCCCGAATGCGACAGAACAGCTCATACTCCAGGTTGTTGATGCGCTCTTCTGCTCCCAGCAGGATGGCTTCCTGCTCTTTCAGTTCGGGCGTGATAAAGCGTTCCGCATTCGCAGTGGTCTGCTTGCGGATGTAGTGCGGGGGCACTTTGCTCAGATGGGGCTTGGAGACCTCAATGTAATAACCAAACACGGCGTTATAGCCCACCTTGAGTGAGGGGATGCCCGTGCGGTTGCGCTCCTGCGCTTCCAGTTCGGCGATCCACTGCTTACCTTCGGTGCGCACAGCACGCAGGCGGTCCAGTTCGGGGTCGTAGCCGTCGCGAATGATGCCGCCCGATTTGAGGTCGTTGGGCGGGTCGTCCACGAGGGCGCGCTGGAGCAGGTCGGCGAGCGTTTCGAGGGGCATAAGGCGCGGCGCAATCTGGCGCAGGAGCGCGGGCGGGTTTTCTACCGATTCCAGCAGGGCGTTCAGCTCCGTGTGCAGGTCAGGCACAATCTGCAGGCTATTGCGCAGGGCGACCAGATCGCGGGCGCTGGCGGTGCCCGTGCTGGCGCGGGCGGTGAGTCGCTCTAAATCTGCCAGTTTGCGCAGGCGTTCACGGAGCGCATCGCGAGTCAGGCTATGCTGAATCAGCGCCTCCACGGCGTCCAGCCGCTCGTTGATGGGGTCGGGGTGCAGCAGGGGTTCGTCCAGCCAGCGTTTGAGCAGGCGTGCGCCCATCGGCGAGCAGGTCGTATCCAGCACCGAGAGCAGCGTGTAGCGGCGGGAGCCGTCCATCAGGTTCTGAGTCAGCTCCAGATGGCGGCGCGCCACCGAGTCCAGATACATAAACCGCTCCACCGAATAGGTCGCCAGCGTGCGGATATGGTGCAGGGCGCGAATCTCGTTGTGCTGGAGGTATTTCAGCACCAGCGCGGCGGCGTCCAGCCCGCGCGTATACTCTTCGCAACCGAACCCGCGCAGCGAGTCCACCTGAAAATGCTCCAACAGCAGCCGCCGCGCGTCGCGCCCCACCCACTCCTGAAGGGGCACAGGCGTGATGGCAGCGTCGGTCTGCTCCTTGAGAAGCTGAATCAGTTCGCTCTGGTCTTCGGGCACCAGAATTTCGGCAGGCTGAAGGCGAAAGATTTCGTCCAGCAGCTTCTCCATGCGGTTCTCGCCTGCGATTTCGGTGGCGAGGAACTCGCCTGTAGACACATCCACGACGCCCAGCCCATGCACGGGTTCGCCAATCACCGCGGCGACGAGATAGTTGTTGGCGCGAGCATCGAGCATCGAATCTTCCAGCACCGAGCCGGGGGTTAGCACGCGCGTGACGCGCCGTTTGACCAGCCCTTTGGCGAGTTTGGGGTCTTCGATCTGGTCGCAGATGGCGACGCGGTAGCCTTTCTGTACGAGTCGGGCGAAGTAGCGCTCATAAGCGTGAATCGGCACGCCTGCCATCGGGATGCGTCCGTTGCTGCCGTCCTCGCGCCCTGTCAGCACAATCTCCAGCTCGCGGGCGGCGATTTCCGCGTCCTCGCCATAGAACTCGTAGAAGTCGCCCACCTGCATCGCCAGCAATACATCAGGATGCTCCGCCTTAATCCGAAAGTATTGCTGGAGGATGGGCGTCTGCGGTCGGAAACTGGCGCTCATGGATACGGCAATTATACCCGCCAAGAAGCAACTCAACAAGCACCAGCAAACGATGCAGAAGCGCGGCAAATGATTCCGCATAAGGTGCGGGCGGTAGGATTATAGAACCACTCCACGAAACTCTTGTTCACGGTATACTCTCTCAAGGGAGGCAACGCTGATGTCCGAACACGATGCGGAACGCCTCGCATGGCGCGCCTATCACGCCAGCTATACCCTCTTCCGCCAGAACGGCGTTCCCGAAGCCGATTGTGAAGACCTTGCTCACGAGGTGGTCTACCGCTTGCTGTGTCACCTTCAGGAGGGGAACCCTGTCTGCGATCGGTGGATAGGAACCGTTGCCCGCCATGTGCTGATCGACTATCATCGCAAAGGCAAACAAGAACGCGAAGCGCTTATGCGGTTCGCCCAAGAATGCGCGCGGGGGGGGGACGAAGAGGCATGGTACTGCCTGCTTTCCCTGCGCGAGGTACTGGCGCAGCTGCCTGAAGACCAGTGCGCCCTGCTCACTGCGTATGTCGAGAAAGACCCGGAGCATTTCAAAGCCGTCGCCGCCCAGGAGGGCGTGTCGCTGGGAGCAGTGTACAAGCGGGTTGAGCGTTTGCTGGCACGCCTGAAGCGTCTTCTGGGCGCGGAGTAAGGATTTGGGGCAATTCGGGAAATTCGCTGTCTAAAAATGACCCGCAGGCGCGTTAATTAAGGATTGACTTTTCCAAAACACACTTAGGAGGTAAAGGCGATGAAAGCACAGAAGGTTCGCAAAGGGTTCGGCTTGCGTGGAGTGCGTGCGGTGCTGGGGTCCCGTGTGGGACGCGGACTGGCAGTGGGGCTAACTCTGTTGTTGCTGCATCTGGATGTAGCGCCTGCGGTTGTCAGCGCGTCGAGGAGCCCACGCAAGGAAGCGACTGTTGGCTCTGAGTCCTTTTAGGAGTTTCACTTCGTTTTTGAGGAGGTGAACGAAGATGAAGGCAACCTATCTGTGGCAGCAGGGTACAGAGGCATGGCAAAAGCGTCTGCAGCTCTCCGAGACCGTGGGATCGTTTCAGGCGACTGCGGTGATATACGGACTCGACCCTGAAGTGGGTGAGGTAAGGGGCACATTGGCGAAGGTCTTTGTCTCACCCTTTGGGAGATGATTCGAGATTCCGAATACGAATGAAGTTCGGTTGATCCTCAAAGAGGGCGGGCGTTTGCGTACTTACCGTGTTGATTCGGCGTCGCGTACAGCCCAGGTGATTGAAGATACGGAGGCAGAAACTGCACCTCAGCAGGGGTCGTCATCGGTTATTGCGCGTTCTACTGAGCGGCATCGGGGCTTCTGGTGTGTTGTAGAGCAGTCGAGGGATAGCTTGAACCACTCTGGTGTGGTTTTGGTTTCCGAGGCGTGGACATGGACGATTTCTGCAGGGCCTGCGAAAGGGTGGACATTGCGAGGTGTCATAAAGATGCTGAGTTCCGAAAAGTTAGTCTATTACACAGTCTGGGACACACTGGAGCTGGAGTTCAAAACCCTGCCCCGCGACCTTTTTGTGATACCGCGTGGTTACCGTATAATAAAGGCAGGGAGTAGTAGGTGAAACTGTGCGTCTGCGGAAAACACGCTGGGGTATAATGGGAACTGGCGGTTCACGCACAGTGGGGGTCCTTTGCTGATGATGGGTTCATCGGGCGAGCCGTGGGGTTATTATCCGCAGGATAGCAACGGGCTGGCGGTGCAGAGCGCGCTTGCTGAGCCGTGCGCGTGTCCGGTGTTTGTGCCGACGGATGTAGCCGTGTGTTCCCCACTGGTGGACGGGGGGTGTGGAGGAGGGCAGTGCGGGGAGATACCGCCACAGCTGCCTCCCACTCATTTCCCTAATGTCGGGATAATAGTTATCAAGATTCTGTCTTCAATTCGCTATGGTAATTGGTGTGGTATGGGGCATCCCCCTGTACGCATACCCAATCCTGGTGGCGGGATAAGACCGATACCTGCACCTGTAGACGCATTGGATGCCTGCTGCTTCGCCCATGATGATTGCTACGAAGTAAACAATTGCACTCCTCTGCGGATTTGCTTTGCCATCTCTTGTGCGTTATGCGACTGCAGCTTGGCGAAATGCGCTGCGAAAGTCGATTGCAAGAAGGCCGCCAACCCTAAGCTTTGTGAGCTAGTCCGAGGTATACTGGTTGACCTCGGTGTGCTGCGTGGACCTGTGTGTATGCTTCTAGCCCCATAAAGAGGTGAAGGCTGAATGCGTCGGGAACATTTTTTGCCAGCGGTAACTGTTGTATTGCTTGCGCTCCTATTGTGTGGGGGGGTGCTATTCCTCCTCACGATGTGGATAGGAGGTATCGGGGGAGCGAGGCAGTCCTCAAGTGAGGCGTTCTGTGACTTCGATGTCGACTCGTCAGGAAAGCGATTGATCTTCAGTCGGGGAAATGAACTGTATGCTTATGAACTCCATGTCCAGAGGGCTTCTCGATTAGTAGCTATCAAGGGGCAAATCCGTGAGCTTTGCGTACTGAGCGATAGATGGGCGCTTGTTTCCGTTCTGCAGCATCCGAAGCGTGCCGACTCGGATATTTTGCTGTACCGACTTGATCTCCAGACAGGCGAGATGTTTCGGATGACAAGTGAAGGGGGGGTGTGGGAAGGAAGGGTAAGGAAAGTTTCAAAGACGAAGTTCGTTTTTGACCAATGGGAAGTCAAGAAGGGCTGGGACATTCACGGTTTATACAGGGGAACCTATATCGCCGACGCAGGAAATGGAACCGTTTCTCTACTAAGTCTTGATACAGGTTCTGCATACTATAATTTAGAGCAAATACTTTCTGATAAAAAAGTATTGCTCTCTTTTCCGCAGGTAGGCGGCAAAAAGTGGCTCATCGGCTTGTTAGACAAAGGAATCGAAGAACCAAATCCAAAGGTCGTGCGTCGGGTTCCTTTGAAGATTGTTGCCCACGCAGCTGTGGGAAGTCCGGATGGAAGGTATCTTTATTACACGCAGGAGAATCCTGCGGCGCAGACAACCGTAGTCTACAAATATACCATATCCAACCACACATCTCAGCAGATTACCACCCTGCGTGCGCGCGTAATCCAGCTAAAAATGGGCGACGAGAATCTTTTTATTCTAACGGATTCGGCAAATCCGATTGTGTGGCGAATAAATACGCGCGATGGGGCTCTGCATAAAGTTGTTGAGATCCACTCAAAACGGTGACGATTTTACGAACAGGCGAAAGCCTCGCTTGTGGAGGTAAGTCGTGAACTGCTGGATTATGACAGTCAGAAACAGAGCGCAATTTGAGAATGGCAGCGGAATGCTCAGCTCACTCTGGCGGCTGCACCTGCCCACGGGGCGCGTGGAGAAGGTCGCCGATACGCGCTTGTTCAGTGCCCCGCTTTCGTTCAGCAAGCCCCACTAAAAGCCCTGATCATTAGGCGAGCGAGGTGCGCACGGGTCAGGTAGCGTACCGTCGGAGTTATGACTACAATCCCGATGGCAGTCGGGCGATGGTGATACGGGACGATGTGGTGAACGGCTCACACTGGGATGTCTATAGTTATGACGAGGTGTCGGGTCGTTTAGAGAGCGTGCTGGATGTGTGGAGTGGCGAGGTGAACCGTTTCGTGTGGAACCCTGAGGGCACGCTGGCGCGGTGGAGCAATAATCAGCCGAACAGTTATGCCCGGGTGTTCGGGTATGATGAGGAGGGTCGCCTGACGCGGATCGAGCGGGATTATGGCAACGGCAACCTGCAGGTGGCGTATGAGTATGGGTATAATAGCGATGGTGTTCGGGTATGGAAGCGGGATGTGCCTGCTGGTCAGGAGTATCGGTATGTGTGTCGGATAGGGTGTGGCGGTGTGCCGATGCGGGTGTATAGTCGGGCGATAGGGAGCGAGGGCTGGGATACGCTGGAAGCATATGTGGAAGCGGGGCGTGTGTTGTTTTATAACCAGTTCCTACGCATTGACCTTGAGGATTCAGAGGTCTACCATAGCGGCGCGATAACAAGATACATTCCGCTCGACAGCGATGGACAGGCATTACAAAGGCTGATTCCCTGTCAACAACAATCCGAACCAAATCTTGGGTATGATATTTGCGCTCCCGCAATAGACGATAACTGCGTGGATGAGAGTACCAGTGAAATTGTCTTGACTCGATTAGGTCAGCGCCCTTGCCGTCCCAAACCACGATGCGGGTATGTGTATGCAGGTCTGGAGTGTAGAAATATTCAAGATATTCTCATTCCCGATATCCGCTGTGGACCGTGGTCACGTTGGGCGAGGATGGCTAACATCCTTGGGTACACTTCTGTGTGGTGTCGGCATCGTGTGTGCAATCGAGACCGTATCGTCACGCAACAGTGCCGTATCAAATGGGTAAAGAATTGCCCGCCATATGACACAAGGTACAGTCCTTGGCGGCGGCGAATCTGCGTTATCACGGAGACGAACAAACAGTACAATTGCTGTCCAGGGCAGGAGCAGGATCCCAATACCCATGGTTGCTCAAGCCCCGCCGAGATACCTGGTGCTTTTATCGGGGACTGGATTCCCGGAGGCTCAACATGTCAGTGGCAATAAGGCGCGAGTGGGCAGTGGCTATACTACTTTGCGGATTGTTAGGCTCTCTGGGTTATGTGCTGACAGGGTGTCGTCAGCAGCAAGCCAGTGAACCCAATACGGTTGCCGCTCGCGGCTCATTGCTCTGGGTTCCGGTCTTACCCGACTGTATCGTTCAGATAAGGAATGCTTATTGGGTTCAAACAGCGCCCTACAGCGTGGAGACAACAACTTACCATCTCGGTATCGCAATTCAGAAGGGCACCCGCAAGGGGAGTGTGGATCAGTACCAGCTGGTTGTTCTGGATATTGCCCAATCCCAGAAACTCAATCCGAAGTTCTGGAAACATATGGAACCCACTCAAGTCGAGCAGTTGAGGAGTCGCCAGCGCGGATATTATGTGATGCGACTGGCGAATGCGCCTGAGTCGGCGCGGGGGTGGGTGAAACTGGGAATGTCTGGCTTATGCTGGTGGGAGATTACTGGGTTGTGGAACTACTTGCCAAGCATTATATCAGCGAGTTTGATCTTCGGGTGAAAGGGCTTGGCGAGGCGAAACGCCTGTTGGGTTCACAAGCCCCCGACACCTCCTTGCGTTTTCTGGTGGAATATGGCGAGGCGCCCGTTGCGAGGGATTCTGTTGAGTAGCGCGACAAAGTGGAACCCCGAAGGCACGCTCGCGCGTTGGGAAGAGTCCGTGGAGCGCTAGGTATACCTCTACGACAAGGAAAATCGGCTGATGCAGATAGCATGGGATTATCGGAATGGGTCGTCCCATTTGCGTCTGGAGTCGCGGTATAATATAGAATGTTGCTCAGGCAATAGCGATAAACGCCGTTTTGTATGTGAGGATCAGGTGAGCAACGGCTCTGCGGTAGGTGCGCTGAGAAACTTTCTGGAGGGCTACGGCAAGATATGGACGGATTGTCTCGAACCATGAAAGAGGTCTTTGCCATGACTACAATAGTTCAGGACAAGCTGAGTAGATTATTTTTAGCAGTATTACTATTAACAATCGTACTTGTCGGATGCAAGCAACAACACTCCACAAGGCATGTTTCGTACTTTGAATCTCTGTGGCGCACCTATCCCGATGAGCGAACCCCGATGTTCTCAGATTCGTCCTGCGAGGAAGCTCAAAAACGCGCCAAGGAGGCTATCCGTCTCTTTCTGGAGCGACGCTGGGATAGCCTGCAGTCGTATTTCGATACAGTGTGTGTCCCAAGCAAAACAAGTAAAAATTCTTTCAAGTTAATGATTCATTACCGCGATAGAGGCAAATCTGTCAAAGACTTGGGTTCAGCCGATCCAATACATCTTGAATGCGTCTCAGTCCCCATACGATTTGCAAGGCGTTATGTAGCAATTGCTGGTGAGAAGCGATCTAGGAAAGTGAGTTCGGGTATACTTTGTCCGCTATGAGCGAGCGAAAGCCCTATGCCAGCGACCTGACCGA
>LDYB01000014.1:0-258974 GCA_001442985.1 Armatimonadetes bacterium DC | reverse complement strand
GAGCCGTGCGTCCCCGTTCGCCGTGCGAATCAGATGCGCTCTGGCGTCGGGGGCGAGTTGCAGATGGCGTGCGCCCAGCCCGCGTTCCTCATCTTGCAAGGCGCGGTCAACCAGAATGCCCAGCTCCTCTTCGCTGAGGGGTTTTAGGGTCAGCACCCGCGCTCGCGAGAGCAAAGCGTTGGAGAGGATAAAGAAGGGGTTCTCGGTCGTGGCGCCGACGAGGGTGAAAGTGCCATCCTCCAGATAGCCCAGCAGCGCGTCCTGCTGCGTGCGGTTGAAATGGTGAATCTCGTCCAGCAGAAGCAGGGTAGGTTGCCCGGTGGTGCGTCGCCGCTGGCGGGCGCGCTCGGCTATTTTGCGAATCTCGCTCACCCCGATAGAGACCGCGCTGTGGCTCTCCACGAAGGCGTTGGCGTAGTGCGCAATCAGGTAGGCGAGGCTGGTTTTGCCGCAGCCCGGCGGCGCCCACAAAATCACCGAGCCGAGCGTGCCCTGCTCGATCGCCTGACGCAGGGGCATGCCGGGCGCGAGCAGGTGGGTCTGCCCCACGAACTCCTCGAGCGTGCGGGGGCGCATGCGCGTGGCTAACGGCAGCGCCGTCTGGGGAACTTCACCAAACAAGTCCGCCTGCACGGCATGAGGATACCCGCTGAGGTCTTTTTCGTGTTTGAATCCAGACGGCTGAGCCCCTAATAAACAAAGCCAGCCTTCGCTGGCTATTTTAGCCGACCCAGGTCGGCTTCGTTTCACAGGAACGGCTTCAGCCGTCATGGCACAGGTTCAAAGACGGCACGCCTGTTGCAGGAACCCCTTCCCCTCTGGCGAAAAGCTTTCTTATGCCCTACGAGTATGTGCTTCAAAGCCCGGAGAAGGTGGAAATTCGTTATGAGATTGGGGGCATCGGCTCGCGGGCGCTCGCGGCGGTGCTGGATGACCTGCTGGTGCTGGTAGTGGTCTCCCTGATCGTTGCCGTTATCGCGCTACTGGAAGACTCGTTCCAGACTCTTACAGGGCTGGTCTCGCGCTTCGGAGAGACGCTCACAGGGATTCTGTTCCTGTTTCTGGCATATGTGCTGTGGTTTGCCTACTATATCGGCTTTGAGATTCTCTGGAACGGTCAGACTCCGGGCAAGCGGGCGCTGGGGTTGCGCGTGATGATGCTGGACGGCACGCCCGTGACCCCCTATGCGATTTTCATTCGCGAGCTGGTGCGGATTGTGGACGCGCTCCCTATCTGCGTTCTGGGCTACAATGTGGCGGGGATTCTGGCGTTCTTTAACCCGTATGGTCAGCGGCTGGGCGATATGCTGGCGGGCACTTTCGTGGTGAAGGAGCGGCGTGCGGTTTTGCCAGAGCTGAGCCGCCTGAGCCAGATTCGCACCGAGCCGCACCCGCTGGAGAGTCATCTGCCCCTGCTGCTGGAGGTCAGCCCCAACGAGTATGCCGCGCTTCGGGCGTTTCTGGATCGGCGCGAGTTGCTGATGCCCGAATTCCGCCAGCAGCGCGCGTGGGAGCTCTATCAGCACTTCGCCCAGAAGCTGGGGCTGAACCTGCCGGGCGAGGTGCCCATCGAGGGGATTCTGGAAGCCATCGCCACGCGCTATGCCCGCGAACACGGGCGACTGGAGTGAGCCGATGCGGTTCTTGCTGGCGCCAACCGCCTACAAGGGCACGCTCAGCCCCGTGGAGGCGACCGAAGCGATGGCAGAGGGGATTGCCTCTGTGATCCCCGACGCGGAGTTAGACCGTTGCCCGATTGCGGACGGCGGCACAGGTTGGCTGGAAGTGTGGGCGTTCCACTGCCGCGAACGCGCCGAACGCCACAGAGTGCAAACCCTGGACGCGCTGAACCGCCCGATTGAGGCAGAATGGCTGTTTGTGGAACCTCACTTCGCGATTGTGGAGTCGGCGCAGGCATGCGGTCTGCACCTCCTGTCGCAGGAGGAGCTGGCGCCGCTGGAGGCAACCAGCGCGGGCGTAGGCGTTTTGCTCTGCGAAGCGGCGGCGCATCCGCGCGTGCAGGAAATCTGGCTGGGGCTGGGCGGCGTCGCCAGCACCGACGGCGGGCTGGGCGCGCTCTGCCAGCTGGGGTTTGGGGTCTATGATGCGCTGGGAACGCCCGTGCCGCCGAATGGGAGAGGCTTGCTGACCGCCGAGCGTATTGAGAGACCCGTGCAATCGCCTCTGGGGGGCAAGCGGCTGATGCTCTGCGCTGATGTGGAAAACCCGATGGTGGGCGAGGAAGGCTCGGCGCGGGTCTACGCGCCCCAGAAAGGCGCCACTGCAGAACAGGTCGCCCTGCTGGAACAGGGGTTGGCACGCTGGGCGCACCTGCTGGAGCGTACCTTCGGTGTACCGATTGGCACAACCCGCGGCGCCGGCGCGGCAGGGGGGCTGGCAGGGGGCTTGAGCGCCGCGCTGGGCGCGCCCATCGTCTCCGGAATCGGCTGGCTGATGCGCCACATCGGCTGGAACCAGCGGCTCAGTCAAGCAGATTACCTCTTCACCGGCGAGGGGCAGGTCGATTCCCAAACGCTGATGGGCAAGGGGGTCGGCGTGATGGTGCAGTCCGCCGTCGCGCGGGGCAAACCGGTGTGGATTCTGGCAGGGCGGGCAGGCGAGGGCGCCGAAGCCCTCACACGCCTGCCCGCGGTGCAGGTTGCCACCCTACTGACAGACGCACCCGACCAAACCGCACCGAACACAGCGCTACGCTCCCTCTGCGCCCGGATTGCGCAAAAAATAATTTACTCTGCTCGCCCAGCGGAGGAATAGGGACTTAAGTCCTGTTTTGGGGTCTAAGCAGTAGGAAAAACGCCCCAAACGGGGAACTGGAGAGCCGTTATGCGAATCGCACTAAAGTCAGGATGGGTTTCAGGGAGCTTTTGCCTGTTGCTGTCGGCTTTGATGGCGCAGCCGCAGGCGACGATTCAGGTGAATCTGGAAGATTCGGCAAAGATTCGCGGCATCGTGCGTGTGGTCGCCACCGTGCAGACGGAACTGCTGGTGCAGCGCGTGGAGTTCAGTGTGGATGGCGTGTTGCGCGAGGTGGACGAAAGCACGCCCTACGAATACGAGTGGGATACCCTTCCCGATTCTGAGGGTGAACACACGCTCAAAATCACCGCGGTTCTGGAGGGGAATAAAACCGCTACGAAGCAAATCAAAGTCATTATTGACAACGAGGTAGACAAGGGCGCGGATTATCATTATCAGCAGGCGCGGGAGCAGTTTATTAATGGGCAGTTTGAGAAGGCGATTGAGCATGCGCGGGTGGCGCTCAAGGCAGATTCGGGGCACCGTGAGGCGCGCGTGTTGCTGATTCAGGCGTATCTGCGTCTGGGGCGCGTGCGTGAGGCAGACGAAGCCACCGAAGATCTGGTACGCCTCTACCCCGACTCCGTAGAGGCACAGGAGTTTCGGGTTGCGGCGAGTCTGCGTCGCGCCCGCACTGCCCGCAACGAGCGCCCCCTGATAGAAACCGCGATAGACGCCCAGCACAAGGTAAACCAGCTCCGCCTGAAAGCGCTGGAGAACAACACCACGCCCGACGCAATTGCCCAGCGCGCACGGCTCCAGATTCTGGAAGGCAACGCAAGCGCCGTGATTGGCGACCTGGTGAACCTGACCTTGCGCGAAGACCGCAATACGCGCTATCTGAACCTGCTGGCGTATGCCTACTTACAGGCAGGACGCTGGCGCGATGTGATTGTCACGACCGACACCGCGATACGGCGTCAGGTTGCGGACGACTACACTTACGCCATTCGCGGGCTGGCGGCAGGCATGCTGAACGATGAACGCACGCGCGATCTGGCGTTCGAGCAGGCGGAAAAGATCGACAGAGATTCCAAAGCGCTTCGGGCGGCGCGTGCCTCGCTCGCGATGCTGGATCGGCGCGTTGTAACGGTGTCGCGGCTCGCGGTGCAGGCGCAGGAGCGCAGCGATAACTCGCCACAGGTGGCGTTTATGCGCTACTGGAGCTTCGTGGCGAACCGCGAGTTTGACCGCGCCCGCGACCACTTCTGGCGCGTGCTGGATTTAGACCCCCTCTTTGCGGAAGTCTATGTGTTGCGGGGGCTGGCGAACCTCGCGGACGGCTTGCGCCCCGGCGAGGAAGATTTGCTGAACACGGCGCGCGAATGGTTCGAGCTGGGCGTGCGTGCCCGACCGAACTACGCCCCCGCCCATCTGGGCGTCGCGCTGAGCTATGCGTTCCAGATTTATGTCGCGCGGCGCGATGAGCAGAAACCCGATGAGGCGCTCGCTCAAAAGGCACGCGAGGCGCTGGACAAAGCGCTCGCCATCACGCGCGACACCGCATGGGCGCAGGTCGGCGCGGCGTTCGTGCTGGAGCAGATGGGCAGAGGGCGCGAGGCGGATCAGGCGATGCAGGTCGCCAATCGGCTGGACCCGCGCCGTGTGGGGTCCCTGCGACCGCCTGACCCCAACCGCCTGGTGGAGATTCTGCAGGCGCTGATGTTCGCGCCGATGATTCAGGCGCCCTGACCTGTCAGCGCCACTTCCTGCTCGTACAGCACGCGCGCCTGCTCGTCGGGGAAGTCGCGGTTGCGCTTGTGAAGCACGCGCACAACCGCCTTCTCCGCTTCTGGTGGAACGGGCACACGAATCACGCGCCGCTCACCGGGCTTGAGGCGTGTGTCCGAGCCGTCTATGGCGGTGTTGTCCGCCAGCAGGGTCTGGCGCTTGCTCAGCTCGGTCTCGCCCTTGAAAAAGCGGGTCTCCACAATCACCACCACATATTCGGGTCCTGTGGGCACGGTATGCCCGACCTCCACGCTCTCCATCTTAATCTGGAGCTGGTCTTCACGCGGCGTAATCTCCATCTTGACGCCCTTCTGGAACATGGCAGGCGTGGCGCCTTCGAACTTATGCACGCGCGCCTTGCGAACGGGCATGCCCTCGCCTGTGGCAATCGGGCGCTCCACCACGGGCATATGGCAGTTCACACAGCCGTTGGGGTCTTTGCCCCACGCGCTCTGCTTGTACCAGTCCACCGTGCCGAACACCTCGTGGCATGTGGCGCACATGTCCACCGTGCCGAACTTCTCGTTTTTCACGGTGGGGTGGGCGTCGGTTTTCGTGCCCAGCGTGCCGTGATACGCGCCGTTGGCGTCCTGGTGGCAGCTGATGCAGTCGATACCGTGCGGACGCTCCTCAGCTCGAAGTTCGGGATGCTCCCCGAAGCCTTTCACCAGAATTGGCTCTGGCGCGTGGCACGGAAGGCACATCTTCAGTGAGCGGTTGCGAGAGGTCGCAATAAACGAGTCGCTTTCCCATGCGGCGGCATGGCGCGATTGCGCCCAGTCTTTCGCTTCGTTGGGATGACAGGTCTGGCAGTCGCCGCGCACTTTCGGCAGGTCGTTCTCTATGGGGCAGGATGCAGGCGTCGTTCGCCACGCGAAACCCATCAGCCCCAGCAGCGCAACGCACGACACACCCCAGTTAGAAATCACCTTCATAAGCACTCTAATACGCGCCTATGAAGCCGATTCCTGCTCGATAATCCGCACGCGGTTGCCCTCAATCTTCAGACGCCCCTCTACAAAGAGCCGAATCGCCTCCACATAGGTCGCGTGTTCCACAGGGAGCAGGCGCTCGGCAAGCGTTTCGGGCGTGTCGCCCTCCAGCACGGGGATGGTGCGCTGGAGGATAATGGGACCCGTGTCGTAATGCTCATCTACAAAGTGGACGGTACAGCCTGTTTCTTTCGCGCCGCTTTGCAGAACCGCCTCGTGGACACGCAAGCCGTACATGCCCTTGCCGCCAAACTGGGGCAACAGCGCGGGGTGGATGTTCATAATTCGATACGGGTAGGCTTTGACCACGCGCTCTGGCAGCAGGCGCATATACCCTGCAAGGCAGATGAGGTCAGGTTGCACGCGCTCCAGCACCCACAGCAGGGTGTCGCCATAAGCGGCGTCGTCAGGGAAATCGCGCGGGTTCACAATCATGGTGGGCACGCCCAGCGCCTCGGCTTTGGCGAGTGCGGGCGCGTCGGGGCGCGTGCCCACCACCAGCACCACCTCGCTCTGGGGGATGACGCCCGACTGGCACGCCCGAATAATCGCCTCCATATTCGTACCGCGCCCTTTGCCAGAGACCAGAATCGCGATTCGTGCCATCTTATGCCACCACCCAGAGCGCAATCGCCTGTGCGCTGGTTTCGGTATGCGTGATACTCACGAGCAGTTTGCCCTCGGAAACAACCGTCGCGCTGTAGCCGTGCAGGTGAACCTCAGGCGCGCCCTGTGCATTCGGAAGAATGGCGACTTCCTGCCAGCGCAGGGGGCGCCCCACGGCTTTGGCAATCGCCTCTTTGCACGCCCAGCGCCCTGCGATATGGGGTAGAGGGTTGCGCTTGCGCAAGCAATAAGCGCGCTCTTCGGGGGTGAGGATGCGCTCCACAAACTGCGGGAAACGCTCCCACACCCGTGCAATACGCGCCAGTTCCACACTGTCAATTCCCACTCCGCGAATCACTGGCGGGTTTCTCCTGAAGGGGTGGGGCTTGCCACAGGGGGCTGCCCTCTTTGCTGGCGAACATGGCTTTCGGGTTGCCCTCGGCGTCCAGCAGAATCCATGCGCGGGCGTTGCCTTCGCGGTCGTACAGAAACAGCGCTGGCTCGCCAAACGGCATGCCCAGCTCCGCTCGCACGCGCCCTTCCGAATCGATCAGGCGAAACTGACGGGCGTCCACACGCTCTGCCACCCGCGGCGCCCGCTGCGCCTCCCGCTGCTTAGACGCCAGCACCATCCCGCTCAGAAAGCCAAACAGCCCAACAATCGCAACCAGAATCAGAAGCCGCCAGAACCGTTCCATCGTTCGCATAGCCTCCCGCCCAGATTGTACCTGATGAGAGGCGAACCGAAAAGGGCGAGCGCCTGTCTTAGAGGCTCTCTATAGCAGACGGCGAAAGAGGCTCTGTTCACCCTCAGGGGTGCAGCAGGTCTCAAAAGCAGGAGAAGCAGCTCCGCCCGCTGAGGTATAATACCTCCAGCGATGGAGGAGCCTTTCTCGTTCATTCCGAAAACGCCTGAGCCGGAAGCAGGGGACTCTTCAGAGGCGGTGTTGCCGGAACCGCAGTCGGCGGAGGAGGCGCGCCGCCGTGGCGACCAGCTGATGCGGCTGGGGCGCTATGAAGAGGCGTTCCACTACTACCGCCGCGCTATTGAGATGGATGGCAACAACGCGGCGCACTATATGCATCTGGGCGACGCCTACGCTTATGCCGACCAGCCCGCCCGCGCGCTGGCATACTACCAGCGGGCGATGCGTCTCAACCCTCGCGACCCTGAACCCTACTTCGCGCTGGGCGAAATTTACCGCCGATTTGGACGCTACGACGCCGCGATTGCCCACTTCCGACGGGCGATAGAGTTCGGCGCCGATAACGCCTTCGTACAGTTCAAGTACGCGGAAGTGCTGGCGCTGAGCCAGAAATATCCGCAGGCGGTGGAAGCAGGGCGCCGCGCGGTGAACCACGAACCCAGCAACGGCTTCTACCGATTCTGGCTCGCCGACCTGCTGGAACAGGTAGGCGAAATCGAAGAGGCGATGCAGGAAATGGAGATGGCGACCCTGCTCAACCCCGAAGACGACTATTACCACTTTCGCTATGGGCTGCTGTGTATCCAGAACGAACAATACGAGCAGGCGCTCCGTTCCATCGAGACCGCTCTGCGTCTCCATCCGAACCGCCCGCTGTATCTTTCCCTGCTGGGCGATATCTATCACCTGCTGAATCAGGAGGAGCTGGCGAAGGAAGCCTACCAGATGGCAGGCGAACTGGACAGCTATGAACGCGCCGAACTGAAACGCGCCCGCCAGGCGGCAAAACTCATCCCCCGCGAAGAGCCAGACTGGGACAGTCTCTGAACCCGCTCGCATCAACTCAAGCCCCCATCGCCGTGCCGCTGCTAAAAGCCATGAAGCGTTTCTGATAGCGGCACACACGATCACACCCCCAGAACCTGCTTCTCCCGTAAAACTGGCGCCTGCGGTCTTATAACCCCATAGATACAGGGTTTTGCGCAAATCCCGTATTTTTAGCAGGTCGGACTGTCCGCAATTGGGCGGTTTTTGAGTCTATAATAGGTGGGATAGCCCTGCAGGGCATATCTTCCCAACGAGGAGGTTCGAACCGATATGAGAGGAACACTAACGATGCAGCGCGTTGCGATGGTGGCTTTCCTGACGGCGGGCGTTTCGATGCTCGCGAATGCGCAGATACTGCACCGCCGCAGCTTCAACCTCGTGCCCCTGTTCCCAAGTGGACAGGCGGTTGGAGATGTGGCGTTTGATGGAACCAATCTGTATGTGAGTACATGGCATAGCGGTTCTGGCACGCAAACCGTCTCGCTGGTGCGCCTGGGGAGCCTGAACACGCTGCTCAGCACCCCCAGCGGAGACTGGAACACTTTTGATTGGCGTGTGGATTTGACGCAGGCGGGTAGCTCACGCGACACGCGCCTTGTGTATTACAATAACGCGCTCTACTGGGGCGCAGGATTGGGCGATAGCAACGCCGCCAACACGGGCATCCGCCGCTACGACCTGAGCGGCAACCTGGACACTTCCTGGTCTGGCGACGGCAACCTCTCGCTGAGCGACGCAGGCGCAAGCCGCTACGATACCATTGATATCGACCCCGGCGCGGGCGGTGGACCGACGCTGGCAGTGGGCGTTTTTGGCTCGACAATCGTGCGCCGCTTCAGCCTGACCGACGGCTCTAATGCAGGGAATGCGGGTCCCATAGGTGGGCAGACCTCTACACGCGACTACGCTTTCGCGCCTAACGGCGACCTGTATGTGCGCACGCAGGGGCGCGTGTCCAAAGCAACTCGCGTGGACGATACGACCTTCAACACCCCTGTGGATCTGGCGACATGGAGCGAAGGCACGCTGGCGCAGGCGTTTGTGGCGTACATCCCCGTCTCGCAATATTTCGGGCATCTGTCGGATCTCGTGCTGTATAACCAGCGCGTGTCGGGGCAGAACAAGGTGTTCATCATCCAGCCCGATGGCACCGTGGTCGGCGAGCTGACCGGCTCCGAAGACACAGGTGAAGAGGGCTACAACGAGGTCGCCTTCGACAACACCTTCCTGAACGCCAGCTGGGGCTTCGCCGACGGCAAGTTCTATATCTTCGTGGTCAAGGGCGGCACAGGAGCGGCGGCTTATGGCGACCGCCTCGACATCTACGAGGTCGTGCCCGAACCGGCGAGCATGCTTGCGCTCGGCACGGGCTTGGTGAGCCTGCTCGCCCTGCGCCGCCGCAAGCGGTAAACGCACACCGAAACGCGCCATTCTGGGGCAGGGGCACTGGCTCCTGCCCCTTTTGCGCGGTATACTTTCGCCGGGCACGATGCACGCGGCTCGGCTTTTTGTGAATATCGCGCAACTGGTTACCCCCACGCGACTGGGGGCGCATCGGGGCGTGGAACATCGGCAGGTTCAGGTTATCCCCGATGCGGCAATCGCGGTTCAGGACGGGCACATCGCCTGGGTGGGTGCGCGCACGGAGTGGGGGGGCACGGCGGACGAAGTGATAGACCTTGGCGGGCGCGCTGTCGTGCCTGCCCTGACCGACCCCCACACCCATGCTGTGTGGGCAGGCGACCGACTGGACGATTTTGAGGCGCGCCTGCAGGGAGCCACCTACGAGCAGATTCTCGCGCGGGGCGGCGGAATTTATCACACCATCCACCACACCGCGCAAGCCAGCCTTGAGGAACTCGTCGCTCTCGCGCTGCCCCGCCTGAAGTGCCTGATCCGTTCCGGTGCGACCACAATAGAGGTCAAATCGGGCTACGGGCTGACCCCTGAAGCGGAACTCAAGATGCTGAAAGCCATCCCGCAGCTGCAGGTGCGCCTCCACCCCATTACGCTGAAGCCGACTCTGCTAATTCATGTGCCCCCTCGCACAGGGCGGGAGGCGTATCTGCACACGGTTTGCCGCCAGCTCATCCCCGAAGTCGCCCAGCAGGGGCTGGCAGAGGCAGTGGATGTGTTTGTAGAGCGCGAGGCGTTCACCGTGCAGGAAGCAGAACAGATTCTGGGGAGCGCGCGCCAGCACGGGCTGGCAATCAAACTGCACGCCGATCAATTTCACGCGCTGGGTGGGGTGGAGCTGGGCGTGCGGCTGGGCGCGCTCTCGGTAGACCATCTGGAAGCCTCAGGCGAAGCACAAATTCGCGCCTTAGCCCGAAGCCAGACCATCGGGGTGATCCTGCCCGGAGTGAACCTCCACCTGGGGCTGTCTCCTGCTCCAGCACGGGCGCTGATAGAGGCAGGGGGAGCGGTTGCGATCGGAACCGACCTCAACCCCGGCTCCAGCCCGCTCTTTTCGATTCAACAGGCGATGGCGCTGGCGACCCGCCTGCATCGCCTGACCCCTGCCGAAGCGCTGATTGCCAGCACCGTGAACGCCGCCGCGGCAATCGGGCTGACCGACCGGGGGGCGTTAATCCCCAACGCCCGCGCCGACTTTCTGGTGTTACAAAGCGCCGACTGGCGCGATTTATCCTACACCCTCGGTGCGAACCCTGTCCATTCTGTCTGGTGCGAGGGCGTTTTGATCGAGCAGGTATAATAGCCAGCATGACCCGCCAAGCCTTCGATGCGGAACTGAACGCACTGGAAACTAAAGTGCTGGCGATGGCGAGCATCGTGGAATCGATGGTCGCGGACGCCGTCGAGGCGCTCCAGCGGCGCGACATGGCGCGCGCCGAGCAGGTCATCAAACGCGATGATGAAGTCGACGAAATGGATGTCGATATCGAAGCCCACTGCCTGCGCATGATTGCACTCCAGCAGCCCGCAGGGCGCGACCTGCGCATTATCGGCACTGTAATGAAGATGATTACCGACATCGAACGCATCGGCGACTACGCTGTAGACATCGCCAAAGCGGTACGCAAGATTTATCAGGACCACCACGAACCGCCAGAGGTGGACATCCCGCGTCTTTCGAATGTTGCGCGGCGCATGCTTCTGGACGCGATTGAAGCCTTCGTGAAGCGCGATTTGCAACTGGCGTTGCAGGTGTGCGAAAACGACGATAACGCCGACGCCGTGTACCGCCAGATTCGTTCGCAACTGCAGGAGATTATGCGTCAGCATCCCGAACAGGTGGTGCCCGCCTCGTGGCTGCTGCTGATTGCGCACTATCTGGAACGGATTGCGGACCATGTAACGAACATTGCGGAGCGCGTGTGGTTTATGGAGACGGGCAGACTGGAGCATCTGGTGAAACGCCACAAGAGTGGCACGCTGGACGAGGCGTACGCGGAGGCTGCCCAGCACGCCAGCGAACAGGAGCATGGCGAACGCGAATCCGCTCTCTGAACGCTGGCACGCCCTGCAGGAGCGCATCGCCCGCGCCTGCGCCCAGTCGGGACGCGACCCCCAGAGTCTGCGAATCGTCGCCGTGTCCAAAGGCGTGCCCCCAGAGCGCATACAGCACGCTTACGCTCTGGGCATCCGCGATTTCGGCGAAAACTACTGGCAGGAAGCCCGCGAAAAAATCCCCCTTCTGCCCGATGATATCCGCTGGCATTTTATCGGGCACCTGCAGACCAACAAGGTGAAGTATGTGGTGGGGCGTTTTGCGCTGATTCAGAGCGTGGATCGCGCGGAATTGTTGCAGGAGATTCAACAACGCGCGTTGAAATTGGGGATTGTGCAGCCCGTGCTGATTGAAGTGCGCCTTTCCGAGGGACCGACGCGGGCGGGAGCGCCTGTAGCGCAGACGCCTGCGCTGGTGGAACAGGCGCTTCAGATGCCGAATATCGCTCTGCAGGGGCTAATGGGGCTGGCGCCCTACACCGAGCAGGAAGCGCCCATCCGCCGGGCGTTTCAAACCCTGCGAGCGCTATTCGAGCAACTGCCTGAAGCAAACCGCCTGTGGCTCTCGATGGGCATGAGCCACGACTTCGAGATTGCTATTCAGGAGGGCGCGACCATGCTCCGAATCGGCACGGCGCTGTTTGGAGAACGCCACGAACAGGGAGGTTGACCATGAAACATCACTACCCGTACGAGGACGAAGGCTACGAGCAGGCTCGCCCCTCGCTGTGGGCACGGCTCAAAGGCTGGGTCTCCGCAGGCGCCGAAGAAGACGAGGACGACCCCACCCCTGCACCCCGCACGGATACGACCGTGCGCTATCGACGGTTCCATGCGTATCACATCGCGATTCGGCGCGAGGTGCAGAGCCTTGAGGACGCGCGACTCGCAGCGGACGGCTTGAAAGAGGGGATTCAGCAGATTCTGAACCTCGCTTCAGCGCCGCAGGGCGTGCGCGAGCGGATTGTTGACTTTCTGAACGGCGTGGTCTACGCGATTGAGGGCAGCGTGGAGAAAGTGAGCGAGCATGTGTTCGTCTACGCGCCGCCTCAAGCGATTATCGACGCGCCGACCGCGATACCGCGCTCCCGAACCGACGATTAACGCCCGGAGTCGTTCCCGACTTTCGGGCGCTCCAGCCCGTACTTGAGCATGAGCCGCTCGAAATCGCGGGCGCTCATCAGCCGTATCTGGATGTTGGGGTAGAGCGCACGCAACATCGCAATCTTGCGTCGCTTGCGCCGATTGATGTTCGCGCGACGCACGGTCAGCTCAATATAGAGATCATAGTCGGGGAGATAGAAGTCGGGCGTGAACGACTCCTTGGGGTTGCCGTTCTCGTCGGTCTGAAGCACAAAGGTGCGCGGTTCATACTCCCAGCGGATTTTATAGTAATCCAGCAGGCGTGCGAACGCCTCCTCGCTGGGATGCACGAACGCCACCGTCGCCTTGCGACTTCGCACCGATCCGTTGTGCCTCCTGTGCTTATTATACCCGATTTTGCAGAAACAAGTGCCGAGCCACTGCAAAGAATCGTCGCGGGGCGCCGTGCCCAAACCCAAATACACGAGGCGCGGGCTATTCAAATCAGGTACACTCTTACAGGGATGACGCAATCAATGGAACTCTCCGCAAGCCAGCAGAGAGCGCCCTCGGCAGTCGTGCTGCTTTCGGGCGGGCAGGATAGCACGACCTGCCTCTACTGGGCGAAACGGCATTTTGAGAAAGTCTACGCGCTCACCTTTGACTACGGGCAGCGACACCGAATTGAGCTGGACGCCGCACGCACGGTGGCGCAGATGGCGGGGGTGGCGCATCACTTGATTTTGCGCGTTTGCGAGCTGGAACAGCTGGGCGGCTCGGCGCTACTGAGCGACATCCCGATTCAGGAGACGGGCGGGCGGGGCAACCTGCCCAACACCTTCGTGCCCGGGCGCAACCTGCTCTTTCTGGTGCTGGCAGCCGCATGGGCGTATCAGCTGGAATGCCACCATCTGGTGGGTGGCATGTGCCAGACCGACTATTCGGGCTATCCCGACTGCCGCCGCGCCACCATCGACGCGCTGGAGCAAGCCATCCGGCTGGGCATGGAGTGGGACATCACGATTCACACTCCGCTGATGTTCCTCACCAAAGCCGAGAGCGTGAAGTTAGCAATAGAAGTGGGCGCGCTGGAGGCGTTAGCCTACTCGCACACCTGCTATGAAGGTCGGTTCCCCCCATGTGGGCAGTGTCCTGCCTGTCGTCTGCGCGCCAGGGGCTTTGAGGAAGCAGGCATCGAAGACCCGCTGATAGTGCGCGCACGCTCTACAATCAGCTCGCCCCAATCTTAATGCTCATGGTGGTGATAGACCCCCACCGCGTGCCCGTAGACCTCCTCTAAGAGGGGCATCTGCAAAACTTCTGCAGGGGTTCCTTCGCACACCAGTCTGTGGTGGATGCAGACCACGCGCGTGGCGTAGCGGCTCACGATGCTCAAATCGTGCGAGACGATCAGCGTGCCCACCTGACGCTCCGTGCGCAGGTGTTCCACGAGGTCGTAAAAATGGAGGCGCGTGCCCACATCAATCCCCGTGGCAGGCTCGTCCAGCAGCAACAGTTTCGGCTCCTGCGCTAAAGCGCACGCAATCACCACGCGTTGCATCTCGCCCCCAGAGAGCGCCCGCACGGGCTTGTCAAGCAGATGTACGGCGTCCACCGCTTCCAGCACCGCAATCAGGCGCGCGCGTTTCTGGTAGGCATCGCCCAGAATCGCCCGCAGCAGCTCGCTCACCAGCAGGGGCATCGTGCGGTCAAACTGGAGCGCCTGCGGCACATAGCCAATCTGGGCGCGGTCAGCGCGGGTCAGCTGATGCGGCGCCTTCCCCAGCACCCGCACCTGTCCTGACTGGTAGGGCACCAGCCCCAGCAGCACGCGCAACAGCGTGGTCTTCCCTGCGCCGTTAGGACCGATCAGGGCGACGGTCTCTTGCGGGAACAGGCGGAGGTGAACCCCTTCCAGAATGGGGCGCCCATCTAACTGCACCCGCAGGTCAGCGACTTCAATCAGAGGGGTCATTATTCTCCCAGAATCTGCACATGCACCGTGCGCTGGCGGGGGCGTGTGTCGAAGTCCACCAGCACAATCTGTTGCCAGGTGCCAATCACCATCTGTCCGTTCACGATTGGCACGGTGAGCGAGGGTCCCAGTAGCGAGGCACGGATGTGGGAGTGTCCGTTATCGTCTTTCCAGCGTGCTTCGTGGGCGTAGAAATCGTCGCGTGGGGCGATTCGCTCCATCACCCGCGCCATATCCTGCGCCAGCCCCGGCTCGTACTCGATGGTCGTCACGGCAGCGGTGGAGCCGACCACAAACACCGTTGCGATTCCGTTCAGCACGCCGCTCTCCAGAATCGCCTGTTCCACCTGCCCTGTGATATCGAGCATATCATCGTTACCCCGCGTGGACACCGTGAAACGCGACGAATGCACCATTGCGTTATATTGTACCCCAGCGGAGTGGCTTTGACTCCCTGTTTAGTTCCTTCTGCGCCAAACTCTTTTCGCTGCCACCCCTGCGTCGGTGCAAAACTGCAGGGCGTGCCTATTGCTCGCCTGCCCGCGATAGGACCTCGTTGATAATCTGATCGCTCAGGAAGAAACCTCTTTCTCTCAGGGTATTGAGGTAGTCCTTCACCGTAGGGATGGCTCCAATTCGCTTCAGCGCTAACAGATGCCCGAGCGTTCCGCGAGTTTTCAGTCCCAACCGCTGTGCCACTTTACGCCCCCTGTAGTCGTCCATTAGTACAAGGGCGATTCCCGACTCTAACGCGAGGGCGATTACCTCAGCTTCGCCCCCTCCAGCAGCGGCTTCGATTGCCACGGCGAGGGTCGCGTTAGATACTTGGGCGCGCTGTAGCCCTTGAATTGATGAAACGGCAGATATCTCGTACTCGCTTGCCCCAGCGCAAAACTCCTCCCAGACCCGGTTGGGAACCAGCACCCTCGAATAGAGCGCCTCAAGGGTTTCGAGGAGTTCCAACCACTGCAGGGCAATCAGGAACGAGGTATCGGCGACCGCCTCTACCTTTCTTGTATCTGCCATTCTATCGATTCTATATCGTGAGCCAGCTCATCGGGAGGGTAGTTGATGACAGGCAGCCCCATGCCTGCCAGAAAGGGGATAAACTCCCGCACGGGCATATCCGCCAGTTCAGCGGCTTGAGCAAGGGTAAGGATGTTGCGCGTATACAGGTACGCAGCGAGGGTGCGACGCGCTTCCCTACTCAGCGTTTCAGGAGAATAGCCCGCCAGTTCCAATGTTGTCTTCAGATGTTCAGGGATTTGCACATCCAGTGATAGAGCCATCACACTGATTATACCCCAAAAGCGTTCAACTTACGGCTCTCAGCGCGCTTTCTGAAGGAGAGAGGCAATTCGCCGTGCGCACCAGCCGAAGACGCTTCCTCGTGGATCTGGGAGCGCTACTTTGCTGCTTCGCCCCATCGGGTATACTCATGGGCGCATCTCGTACCGCGCCTGACGCGCTGGGGTGCCCTCAGGGAACGAGGGTGGAAAGCGCGGATGACGGCGCGGGCGGAAATCAACCCTGAGGAGGTCTTATATGGCACAACTGACAATGCGGGAACTGCTGGAAGCAGGGGTGCATTTCGGGCACCCTACACGCAAGTGGCATCCCAACATGAAGAAGTATATCTACGGCGCACGCAACGGCATCCACATCATCGACCTGCATAAGACCGTCGAGATGTTCGAGATTGCCCAGCGCGCCGTGAAGGACATCGTGAACTCAGGCGGACATATCCTGTTCGTCGGCACCAAGAAGCAGGCGCGCGACGCCATCAAAGAAGCGGCACTCCGCAGCCGCCAGTACTACATCACCCACCGCTGGCTCGGCGGCACGCTCACCAACTTCCGCACCATCCAGTCGCGCGTCCGACGCCTCAAAGAACTGGAACGCATGATTCAGGAAGGGGAGCTGGATCGCATCCCCAAAAAAGAGGCGGCGAAACTGCGCAAAGAGTACGAGAAACTGGAACGCAACCTCGGCGGGATCAAGGACATGCCCGGACTGCCCTCCGCGCTCTTTATCGTAGACCTCAAAGAGGAACACACCGCCGTTGCGGAGGCGAACCGATTGGGCATCACCACAATCGCTATTGTGGACACCAACTGCGACCCCGACGAGGTGGACTACCCCATCCCGGGCAACGATGACGCGATTCGCGCCATCCGCCTGATTGCGGGGCGCATCGCCGAGGCGATTATCGAAGAGAAGCAATTAGAGTGGCAAGGCGCAGAAGTGGTTGAGGAGATTCCCACCGTCGAGGAAGAGGCGCCGCTCTCGCCAGAACAGATTGCCGAGTACGGCAAGATGTTCGGCGAGGAGATAGAAGCGGAATCGCCTGCCTCGAACCCCAGCGAAGAGGTCGTGGACCGCGAGTGGGAGCTGATGCGCCGACACCGACTGGAAGACTTAGAGGAGGATTACCGATGAGCATCACACCGCAGATGATTAAGGAACTGCGCGACGAGACCGGCGCAGGGTTTATGGATTGTAAGCAAGCGTTAGAACAGGCTGGCGGCGACATGGAGGAGGCGCGCAAAATCCTCCGCCAGAAAGGCGCCGTGATTGCCACCAAACGCGCCAGCAAAGAGGTCAACCAGGGCGTGATTGCCGGCAAGGTCAGCGCCGACGGACGCACAGGCGTGCTGATTGACCTGCGCTGTGAGACCGACTTCGTGGCACGCAACGAGGAGTTTCTGGCGCTCGCCGAGGAACTGCTTCAGGCGGTCGAGGCGTTCGGGCAGGAAGGGCAACTGGAGACTCTGCTCCAGCAGCCTGCGCCCAGCGACTCCAGCCTCACCCTCGAAAAACGCATCGAGCTGGTGATGGGCAAGACGGGTGAGCGCGTCGCCCTGCAAAACTACGCGATTGCCCGCGTGCCCGAAGGCGCGAACGGCGTGGTGGATGTCTACATCCATCACAACAAGATGGTCGGCGTGATGGTGGTGCTGACTGGCTCCGCCGATACCGAAACCCTGCGCCAGCTGGCGCACGAGGTCGCCATCCAGATTGCGTGGAGTACGCCGACCTACATCAGCAAAGACGAAATCCCGCAAGAGGAGCTTCAGAAGGAGCTGGAGATTGAGAAACAGCGCGCCCTGAACGAGGGCAAGCCCGAACAGGTCGCCGAGAACATCGCGCGCGGGCGCGTCCAGAAAGGCTATATCCAGAAGGTCGCCCTGCTGGAGCAGCCCTACTATCGCGATGAGTCGAAGACCATCGGCGCGCTGCTGAAAGAGAAAGGCGCCGACATCACCGTTCAGCGATTCGTGCGGCTGGAAGTCGGCAGCGCATAAGGAGGGAACTATGGCAAATATCGGCAAAGTCGTACAGGTAATGGGTCCCGTCGTGGATGTGCGTTTCTCCGATGGGGAGCTGCCCGCTATCTACAACGCGATTGTCATCAAGGATGAGGCGCGCGGGATTAACTTGACCTGCGAGGTCGCTCAGCACCTGGGCGACGACATCGTGCGCACAATTGCGCTCTCCTCAACCGATGGGCTGGTGCGCGGCATGCCCGCAATTGACACAGGCGCGCCGATTACTGTGCCCGTCGGGCGCGAGACGCTCGGACGCCTGTTCAACCTGCTGGGCGAGCCGATTGATGAGCGCGGTCCCGTGAACGCTACCCGCCGCGCGCCCATTCACAAACCCGCGCCCTCGCTTGAAGAGCAGAATGTGCGCACGGAGATTCTGGAAACGGGACTGAAGGTCATTGACCTGCTCTGTCCGTTCAACAAAGGCGGTAAGATCGGACTGTTCGGCGGCGCAGGGCTGGGCAAGACCGTGTTGATTCAGGAGCTCATCCGCAATATCGCGACGGAACACCAGGGCGTGTCGGTGTTCGCGGGCGTGGGCGAGCGCACGCGCGAGGGCAACGACCTCTATCTGGAGATGAACGAGACGGGGGTTATTAATCAGACCGTGCTGGTGTTCGGGCAGATGAACGAGCCGCCCGGCGCACGCCTGCGCGTCGGACTGACTGCCCTCACGATGGCGGAATATTTCCGCGACGAAGAGGGGCAGGATGTGCTGGTGTTCATCGACAACATCTTCCGCTTCGTGCAGGCAGGCGCAGAGGTGTCGGCGCTGTTAGGACGCATGCCCTCCGCCGTAGGCTACCAGCCCACTCTGGCAACTGAGATGGGTGAGCTGCAGGAGCGCATCACCTCTACCAAGCGCGGTTCCATTACCTCCGTGCAAGCCATCTATGTGCCTGCCGACGACCCGACCGACCCGGCGCCTGCCACGACCTTCTCGCACCTGGACGCCTATGTGTATCTGGAGCGCCGTATCGCCGAGAAGGGGATTTATCCTGCCGTAGACCCGCTCGCCTCCACCTCCAAGAATCTGGACCCCGCGATTGTGGGCGAGGAACACTATCAGGTGGCGCGAAGCGTGCAGCAGATCCTCCAGCGCTATCGCGACCTGCAGGATATTATCGCCATTCTCGGCATCGACGAGCTGTCGGATGAGGATAAGCTCATCGTGGCGCGCGCCCGCAAGATCGAGCGCTTCCTGTCGCAGCCGTTCTTCCTCGCCGAGAAGTTCACGGGCAACCCCGGGCGCTATGTACGCATCGCCGACACTGTGCGCAGCTTCAAGATGATTGTGAACGGCGAGGTGGACGACCTGCCGGAGCAGGCGTTCTACATGTGCGGCACGATTGAGGATGTGTTCGAGAAGGCGAAGCGCCTGCAAGAGGGAGTGGCATAATGCGCGAGTTTCTGCTCTCGATTGTCAGCCCTGACAGGACAGTGCTGGAAGAGCGGGTGGTGCATGTGCGCCTGCCGGGCGCAGAAGGCTACTTCGGCGTGATGGCAGGGCACGCACCGTTTTTCACCGCGCTCCAATATGGCGTGGGCGAGTATCGTCGTGCCGATGGCGTGTCGCGCAAGTTCACAGTGCTGGGCGGCTTCGCCGAGGTGCTGCCCGACCGCACCATTGTGCTGGCGGACGCCGCGGAACTGGCGGAGGAGATTGACCCCGACCGCGCCCGTGTCGCGTTCCGCCGCGCGATGGAACTGCTCCAGCAACCGCTCTCGGAAGAGGAGCTGGCGGAGGCGAAGCTCGCGCTGGAACGCGCCAAGGCACGCCTGCGCGCAATTGGAGAACAGGTCTAACACGCGCCCCCCCTGAGGTTCAGGGGGGCACACCCCAATCACGATGGCACTTCCCAGATGGCTCAAGATTGCGCTGGGCGTCGGCGCAGGGATTGCGGGCGCGAACTGGTTCCTGCGCAGGGTCTGGTTCTATCGCGACCCCCAGCGCACTCCGCCCACTGACCCCGACCTGATTCTGGCGCCATGCGACGGCAAGGTGGTCTACATCCGCCCCGTGTCGGCAGAAGGAACCGTGTTTGCCGAAAAGCTGGGGCGCCCTATCCCCATCACCGAAATCACCCGCGCCGATTGGGAAGGAGTCTCCCCCGAAGGCTGGCTGATTGGAATCTACATGAGTCCGCTGGATGTGCATTACAACTACGCCCCGATTGCGGGCGTCGTGCGCAAAATTGTCTACACCCCCGCGAAAGCGAACCTGCCGATGGTGGATTTGTGGGAATATGTGAGCATGGCGTGGCTGCGTCGGGCGGTGGATTTGCTGGGCAAACGCTATCATCTGGAAAACGAGCGCCAGACCGTCTTTCTGGAAAACGAGCGCGTGCGCGTGGTGATGGTGGAAATCGCCGATAAGTTCGTGAACAAGATTACGACCTACATCCGCGAGGGCGAGCAGGTGCGTGCAGGGCAGAAGGTGTCGTTTATAGAGCGCGGGAGTCAGGTAGACCTGCTAATTTTCTCGCGTGCAGTGGAGATTCTCACGCACACGGGGGCGCAGGTGTATGGGGGTCTCACGCCCGTGGCGCGGCTGAAGGGCTGACTACCGTTTGCGAAAGCGCCCCATTCGGGCATAGAGGTAGCCCGCGACGAGTCCCACCAGCAAGCCGCCCAGCACGGGCGCGAGCGGTCCCGTCCAGCGCAGGGCGTACAGCAGATATGCCGCCCCCACAGAGAGCACAACCGCAACCCCGACAGCAGTGATGAGGATCGCGCGCAACTCCCGCACAGCGCGCTGCTGGAGCGTTTCCAGCCGTTCAAAATCGGCGTCGCCATTCTGCAGGTAGCGCGTCATCTCGCGCACTTCCGAGACCAGCAGTTCCGCGCCCGTCTCCGAGAGCAGGCGGCGTGAAGCGAGTTCGAAGGTGATATCCACCAGGGTTTCCGCGCCCCAGCCCTGTACTTTGGCTTCGATGCGCATCCAGATTCGGCGCGGGTCCAGGTGCAGACCCGTCTCGCCGCGCTGGAGGCTCAGCGTGGGCGCCTCTTCCAGCGTGCGGAAGCCGATACGCTCAAAGTAGCGCCGGATGCGCTGGCGCACCTCCTCCTCTGGCTGCCGCACCGAGCCAGACCATCGGAACTTCATGCGCTCTTTTCTCCGAGTTTGGCGGATTGGGGCGGCGTTTTGGCGCGTTTCTGGGGACGCCAGAGCCGTCGGCGCAGGTGAGCCGGCACGCGCCGCACCTGATGGCAGTTGCGACACCGCGCCTCGTAGTGGTCTTCCGCGCCCACCAGAATGGTCGGCTCGTCCCACGCGGCAGGACGACCGTCCACCAATCGCTGTGTGTGGCTGGCAGGGCGCCCGCACACCACACAGATCGCGCGGAGCTTGACCACCTCATCGGCAACCGCCATCAGCTGCGGCATAATCCCGAACGGCTGACGCCGAAAGTCCTGATCCAGCCCCGCGGCAATCACGGTTTTGCCCGCATCCGCCAGCTCCACACACAGGCGCACCAGTTTCTCGTCGAAAAACTGGGCTTCTTCAATCGCCACCACCTCAGTGTCGGGTTCCAGCAGGTTGAGAATCTCCTGTGTGTTGCGCACGGGCACGGCATCAATCTGCACGCCGTTATGCGTGGCGACGGCGGAGTGATGGAACCGATCATCGAGGGCATGTTTGAAGACCTGAATCTTTTTGCGTGCGTACATCGCACGGCGCACCAGCCGAATCAGCTCCTCCGACTTGCCCGCGAACATGCTCCCGCAAATCACAATCAGCTGCCCCAGCGGTTTCATGGCTCCCGCTGGGGTGATTCGCTGGGGCAAGAGGGATTCCTGCCCCCTAACATCCGCTACCGAAGTGGAACAGCACCATCAGCAGGTCGGCGTCATCCACAACGGCGTCGCAGTTCAGGTCGGCGTTCAAGCCGCGCCCTGTCGCACCGAACTGGAACAGCACTTGCAGGAGATCGGCATCGTCCACACAGCCGTTGCAGTCCACATCGCCGGGCAGGCAGCCGCCCGTGTCCAGCAAGAACGGGAAGGTACGGTTGTCGCTAAGACGCTTCACCTCGCCCACAAGATAACGCCCGTCTGGGCTGACATCCCGCACTGTCCAGTATGCATATCCGTCAGGCAGGGCGCAGGGAAACACTTCGTGCAGGTCCTGGAAGCCGTCCTGCACGCTCCAGCGGAACGGCACAATCACTGTGGGGCTACTGGTAGGGCGGTAGTAGCCGTAAACCGTGCCATCGTCGGCGATAGCTGTGGCGAAAACATAGTCATAAGGCGGCACAATCGTGTAGGTCGTGCCCGTGGGTATTTCCCACACATACGCCACATTGAGCGTGTTGCCCGGGCGCAAAAGCAGATAGCGTTCGTTGTGGGACACCCGGACGACGCGCGCGTCCAGGGGGGCACCCTGCTCTACCAGCGTTTCCACCGCGCAGAGGTCGGTCGAGCGAGCAGGGATGGGAATGCCGTCCTCCAGAACCCCGTAGAGGGTCTCACCGTCGGGCGAGACGACCATCCCGCTGAGGCGACGATGGATGTCCAGCCCCTCGCCTTCACGCCAGAGGAACCACACCTGCCCGGAGTTGCCCTGAATCGTGCCGACAACCGTTCTGCCGTCGGCGCTGAGAGAACGCGGTTGAGGCGCGCGGTTGCGATTGCGCGGATACAAATCCACAAACTGCCCCGTCTGTCGATTCCACAGGTAGCCGAAGGGGTTGCCCACCACAGCGACGATGGAGCCGTCCGCGCTGACCCCGCCCACGCCTGTTGCTGTCGAACTGACCGAACCCGACACAAAGCTGGGGATAAAATGCACCTGCCCGTTTGCCCAGTAGACGCCGTAGAAATTCCAGCTGTCGCGTACTGTGCCCACCACAATTGAGCCGTTGTGCGCCACATAATACGGCACGCCCCCGTAAAACCCATCCGGCGTCGGCAAAAGGGTAAGGCGCTGAGCGCTGGCAAGCCCAAAAACCATTCCCAGAGCCGTCAACAGAGCATATCGCATCGTCAGCCCTCCTTATCGTCCATTTGTGTCCAGCAGGTAGGCGTATCGAACTGTGCCGAACCACGCCGCGCCCGCAATGTAGCGCCCATCGGCGGAGAGGGCGTATGCGCCGTCCAGCACCACGCCGCCGAGGTAGGGCGCGAAAGTGGTGTTGAGGTTCTCCACGCCGTCCAGAAAGCCGTTTTCGCGCTTCCAGCGGATGGCGCCTACACTCCGTTGTGCGCCGACCAGAATGCGCCCATCATCGCTGATAGCATATGCGCTGCCATAGCCGCCGTTCGGCGCGCTTCCCAAGGAAATCACACCGCACGGATCCATATACAAAATCTGGTCGTTCGGCGCGCTTCCACCGCCGTAGCGTCCGTCGGTTGAGAGCGCCCAAACACCCGCAGGCAGCTGCTCCACGCCCCGCGCCAGAGTGAAACGGAACCCATACGCCGTGCCCAGCAGCCCGAACATGATTCCTGTGCGTGTAATCCCGTTTATCTGGGTGATAGAAGCGGGGGCATAGTGGAACACGCCATCCAGCCAGTAGCACCCCTTTGTTTCGCTCACCAGGTAGTTCGCGGCGATAATCCTGCCGTCGCCCGAAACGCCCTGAACCGTGATATTTTGCACCCCAGAAGGATAAGAAAGGAACTGATAAGTGAACCCGCTGCCCTGTCGGCGCCACACAATCGGCTCCCACTGATTGTTGAGCGCGACACTACCCACTACTGTGTTGCCGTCTTCCGAGACGCCGCGCGCCATCACGGATTGCGCGCCTGGCGGCAGTGGCAGGGGCACTTCTCCTGTCTGGCGCGTCCACCAGAAAGCGTAGGGGAAGTTGAGGCGTGGAGAGTACCCCACCAGCACCCGCGCGTCCGAAGTCATCGCAGCAACCTGCGTGTCTGGGCGCGTGGAGACCTGAGTCAGAGTCTGCACCCAGCCCGGTACAGCCGCCATAGCCAGGCTCAAAACCATCCACCATCGTTGCAAGCGCAACACCTCCTTTCTACAGGGTTTAATTAGACGATGATTTTGGATCAGCGTGCCGACTCCCTGCCACTTTACCACCCTTTTTTCGTCTAACTGGGCGACGGAGGTTTGTGGTGAATGCGAAAGAGAGATGGGCACAGGTTCGTTGTCGCTCTTCTAATTTTGCTGGCAGGCGTGAGCGCCCACGCCCAGAGCAGCGCGTATAAAGCCGTCCTGCGCTGGGTGCAGCCGACTCTGTATCCGCTCCATCTGGCGGTGAACGAGTCGGGCACGCACGCAGCCGTGCGAGTGGGCTACAACCTCGTGGGCTGGCTGAATCTGAACACAGGCGTGGTGGAGCGCATAATTCCCACGCGCCGATTCCCCCTCGTGGCGATTGAGCTGCGCCAGAACCGCCTGCTGATTGCAGACCAGACGCATCCCACGACGGGAGCGCGCCCGACGAGCCAGATTGCGCTCTGGGATGTCGCTTCGTGGCAGCCGATTCGGGTGATTGGCGTGAATGCGTCGCTTGTGAGCGCGACGCTTTCCCGCAGCGGCGACTATGTGGCGGCAGTGGGACGCGACCGCGTGGTGCGCGTGTGGCGCGTTTCAGATGGGGCGCTGGTAATGCAGGCGGCGCAGGCGTTCGTACCCACTGCGGTGGCGTTTACGGCGGATGAGACGCGCATCGTCACCTCTGACGCCTACGGCTATTTGCGGATGTGGAGCCTTTCGGGCGCGTATCTGGGGCAAACACGCATCGCGTGGACGGGCGCCCAGCGGCTGGCGAACTCGCCCGACGGCAACTGGCTGATTCTGGGCATGCCCAACACCGAAAGCCGCGCGTTGGGCTTCTCATGGCAGGCAGGAACAGTCGCATGGTACGCGCCCTACAATGGCGGCGTAACAGGGATTGCTTTCGCGCCGAATGCTGTGTTCATCGGCGCAACGGACGCGAACATCTATCAGCACGACCTCGCCACCGGGCAGCGCCTGACACAGTTCAACACCCGCACCAGCGTCCAGTCGCTGGGTATCGCGGGCAATCACAGCGTGCTGGTGGCAGGGTGCTTCCACTTCCCCTTTCTGGGTAACTTCCCGTTCAACCTCTTTTCGGACTACAATCTCGCGCTGGTGGAGGTGTGGTCGCCGAGCGGTGCGCGCTTGCGCCAGTTTTACGGCGACCTGACGCGCCCGATGGCGGTGGACGCATCCGAAAACGGCGTACATCTTGCGGCAGGCGATTTTGAAGGCAACCTTTACCTCATAAACAAATCCACCGGCGCTATCGTCAATCGCTTTGCGGCGCATTCGGATCAGGTGGGAAGCGTCGCGCTTTCGGCAAGCGGGCGCTACCTCGCCTCGTGTGACATGTATGAGGCGAAGCTCTGGGATGTGCAGAACCCTGCCAGCCCCGTGTTGCTTTACACTTTCGCGTCGCCTGAGCCAGGTATCACGCAGGTACGCCTCTCGCCTGATGAGCAGACGCTCGCCGTGGTGTCGCGTTCGGGGATTTTCGTGCTGGAGCGGGCAACGGGCGCGTTGCTCTTCTCCATCGCGGGCGGCGAGGAAGAGCGCTTCGCTCCCGAATGCGCCGCGTTCAGCCCCGATAGCCAGACGCTCGCCGTTGGAGGACGAATGAACAGCGTCTTCTTCTACGACGCGAACACAGGTAGCCTCGTTGGGCAGATTGAAACCGCCAGTGATGCCCACGACTTACGCTATGCGTCGGATGCCTCCCGACTGCTGATTGTAGAAAGCAGCAGGGTGCGGGTGGTAGACCTCAGTTCGGGCGCCGATGTCGCAAGCTACGAATCTACGGTAGAAGAGGCGCGGTTTGCCCTGAACGACACGATGCTCACCGTCCTGCGTGCGGGGAACACTTATCTGTGGGATTTTTCCAGCGAAACAGAACTCAGTCGGGCGATTATCCCATTCGATTCAGAGCTGCTGGCGTACAGCGACATGGCAACCGGGTCAGGTGGGCGAGTCTTTTACACTTCATTCGCCAATCACGGGATTGCGGCGTGGGTTTTGACCCGTCGCGCGGATGTGAACGGCGACGGCTGCGTGGACGACGCCGACCTGCTGGAAGTGTTGTTCGCGTTCGGGAGTGCAGGCAGCATGCCTGCCGATGTGAACGAAGATAGCGTTGTAGACGACGCCGACCTGCTGGAGGTGTTGTTTAACTTCGGGAACTGCTAAGAAAAATCCACAGTCTAAAACACAGCAATCCTGCGGGGACACCCCAAAGTAGAGGAGGTTAACGATGCGCACTCTGAGAAGGCAATGGTTCGGTGTTGTTTTAGTGGCTCTTTTGCTGAGTGTTGTCGTACCGACTCTGGTCGCCCAGATTCGCGATGACGAAGCGATATGCGCCCAGCGTATCCGCAATCTCACGACAGCGTTTGCGATGTACCTTCAGGACTACGATGAGATCATGCCCCTGGCATTTGGTCGCGATCGGTCTGGAACATGGCTCTATCAGTATGCGCATCCTGTTCCGCACGACTGGCGTACCGCTCAATCGGGGTGGCGTGATGCGTTCGCTTCGATGTGGGCAAATGCGCTTATTCCGTATCTGCGACACCCTCATGAGAATATGCACTGTCCCACCGCGATTGCGCGAAAGCTTTCAAGCGTGAGCGATTATGCCAACCCCTTGCGACGCCCCCTCAAGGTTTCGTATACCTACAACGGTCTGCTCCACCAACTTGTGATGGCGCGAGTCGAGCATCCCGCCACCGTGCCCGCTTTCTGGGAAGGCTTGGGGCGGTCTTATCTCGTGGGATTTGCTCTCAGTAACCCGAGACTGAATTGCTCGGACCCTGCGGCTGAATGCCGATATGCGCCGCGCCGTTCCGAGCCGCCGTACTGTCCGCTTACGGGCACCATGCTAACTCCAGACTCCCTGTGGATTCATCCCAGAGGGGTCACGATGGCTTTCGTGGATACCCATGTGCGGTGGCGTCGACTGGGATTGGTAACTTCGCCCAACGACACGAACCCCGAATACGACCCTTACACAGGCTACAACAGTTCGGGTGTGCCGAGCAACTTCTGGTGGGATGGCTGTTATCCCCTTGTATTCCGCCCATACTGAGGAGGTGGCATCATGCGTACTCTGATGGTGTGCTTAGTGGTTTGTAGTGTGATAGGAGTTGCTTCAAGCCAGCTGGCTACACGATGGTATCGACTGTATGGCGCTGAAAACTACGAGACGGTGCTGAAAGACTTACAATACAGTGCTGGCGTCCTGTACGGGCTGACAAGTTTGTATCAGCCCACAGGCGATGACGCAATTAGCCTTGTGCGCTACACTCTTGGCGGCGCGCTGGTGGATGTACGCCCCTACGGGTTTGCCAACGGCGCGCAGGAAGACGCCTTCGGTGTTGTACCGCTCCCGAACGGAGAGAGCCTGGTGGTGTGCGCCCTCTCCGAACCTGCATGGGGAAGCAACGGACCGCTCCCAGAGCGCACCACGATTGTCTACTATCCTGCTGGGGGATACGCGCTCGCAGAAAGGCGTGCGCTGGGTGTACCCGCTGCTTTGACCTTCAACGGCGAAACGCTCTATATCGGCTTCAACACCCACCTGCGCCAGTTTGGCTACCACGCCGTAGACCCTTCCACCCTGACGGTGCAGACCACGACAATAACAGGTAGCGACGGCTACCTGCTGGGCATTGCGTGGTCTCCTGCAAGCGGGGTTGTGCTGAACGGCTGGAACGGGAGCGCCACGGGGCGCAAGGGGTTCTACTGGCAAAGCGATACCTTCACCTTTCTGGACGACCCCTTCGGGTTCGTGCTTCACGCCCTGCCACTGGAGAGCCAGCTGGTGTACTCGTGGGGAAGCGCTGATGAGGCGGCAGCGTGTATGTTCGGTCCCGCGGGAATTGAAGGCGACAAGGTGCTGTTGAAATCAGGCGGTAATTTTCTGTACGCCCTTGCTCTGTCTGACTCTGGCAACGCGCTTCTGATACGCTTGAACACGGAGACCCTTGCACGCGAGTGGGAAACCCCCTTACAGGACCTTTATCTCACCGACTGGAGCATCGACGCCGCGGGGAATGTTTACCTGCTGAGGCTGGGAACCCTGATAAAGGTTCGAGCCGATGGCACAATCGCGTGGCAAGCCCCCGTTCCTGTCCCTGAAGAACTTGTTCGCGAGGGGTGGTGGGTTGCATTTTCCCGACTGGCTCTTGTCGATAGTGGGCGTTTCGCGATAGGGGGCGTTGCCAACGACTTCACCGAGAGCCATCGAATGCGCCACGCCTTTGTGCTGCTCGTGGCACTTGCGGGCGACACCAACGGTGACGGATGCGTGGATGACACAGACCTGGTGAATGTCCTCTTCGCCTTTGGCAGCGATGAACCCAACGCAGACCTCAACGATGACGGCATCGTAGACGACGCCGACCTGCTGGAAGTGCTGTTCAACTTCGGGAACTGCTGAAGGCATGCTGTTGCTGGGGTACAACGGGGGACAGGGCACAGGCTCCTTCCCCCTGTTTTTTACCCTCCTTTAATGCATGTGGGGTATCATGGCGTTTGACTGAAAGGTCATTAGAAGGAGGTTCTGCATGCGACGGAGCGGCTGGCTATGGGTGTTCTGGGCGGTTCTCAGCATTGCGCTGGCGCACGACCACGGCAAACCCCTGAAGCCGATTCCCATCCCACCGAAAGGCACGGCGGAGGCGGTTCGGGCGGCAGAGTCCGATTTGCCGGGCGGCGCAAAAGCGGAGGGCAGAGCAGGCGATTTTGTGCTGCGCAATCATGAGGCGACTTTTGTGATTGCGGGCGCACGGCGCACTTCGGGTTATTCGTTGTACGGGGGGCGCCTGCTGGATGCGGTTCGGAATGCAGGCGGGCACGACGCCGATATGCTCGGCGAGATGTTTCTGGCAGTGATGGACGCGCGGGGACTCACCAACGCGCGCCTGCTGAAAGCGGTTTCCGTGCGTGTGGAATCGGAAGGGGGTGAGGGCAAGCCCGCGATTGTGCGCGCCGAGATGGTGGATGAGCGCTTCCCGATTGTGGATCAGGCGCTTCGCACACCCAGCCAGCCGATAGGGGTTCACGCCACGCTCACCTACACGCTCAATCCCGATAGCCCCACTCTGCAGATTGAATGCCAGCTGCAGAATGCCACCTCCAGCCCCCAGCGCTATACGCTCATGCTGGGCTGGGTTCAGGGCGATGGGATGGTAATGTTTCTCCCGCCGTTCGGGAGCGCGAGCCATGCGTTTCGGTTCGCGGGTCCGCCCGCGCTGGGGCTGTTGCAAACGCTTCGGGGCGCCATCCCGTTTGTGGCGAATGTCGGCTCGCGCCTGGCGTATGGTGTCTACCTCACAGAGGGCGTCTTCACTCAGGTACAGAAGGTGCAGGACATCTATCTCGTTCCGCTCGTGATGAATGCGCCTGTAGAGCCGCAACACACGCTCACCGTGCGCTGGGCGTTCACTGTCTCAGAAGGCGAGCTGGAAACCATTCGGCGCGAGTGGCGTCGGCATCAGAACACGCAGGCAGAGCTGGTTACCCTGCGCGGGCGCGTGATTGACAACACGGGCAAGCCCCTCCCCGACGCGCGGGTCTATCTGATGAACGGCTCGGACGAATTTGTTACGCTTGCCACGACCGATGAGCTGGGGCGTTTCACCGCGCAGCTGACGCCGGGCGCCTATCAGGGGATGGCGTTTGCGGATCATCATAGCCCGCGCGCTTTTCGAGTGGAGGCTCCCGCCAGCGAAACGCCCATCATTACGCTGGAGGCGCCCGCTTTGCTCCAGATTCGCGCCCTGAACGAACGCCGACGCCCCGAACCTGTCGCCGTCGTGTTCGAACGGCTGGAATCGGCGAGCGTTCCGAAGCCTGAGCGTGTGCGATTCGGCGAAGAGGGCAACTTCGGACGCTTCGAACGCACCTACTTCAGCCTCACAGGCGACGAAACGCTCCCGGTGGAGCCGGGCAAGTATCGCATCACGCTCACGCGCGGCTTTGAATATGAGGTTGCCCAGCAGGAGCTCACGCTGGTTTCTGGCGAAACGACCCTCCTTGAGGCAATCCTGAAACATACCGCCCCGATGCCGGGCTATCTGGCGGGCGATTTCCATGTGCATGCCCTGCCCTCGCCCGATTCCCACGACCCGCTGGCGGATAAGGTGAAGGCGTATATTGCCTGCGGCGTGCATATCCTGACCGCCACCGACCACGACATCAACACCGACTTCAGCCCTGTGATTCGCCAGCTGAAAGCGGAGAACCGCATCGTGTCCATCGTGGGCACGGAGATTACGCCCGTCTGGCCGCTGGGACACTTTAATGCCTACCCCCAGCGCTATGACCCGAACCTGCCCAATAACGGCGCGGTCTCGTGGTATGATCTGGGTGCGAAGGAGATTTTTGAGGCGGCGCGTAAAAACTACGACGGCGATGTGATTGTGCAGGTGAACCATCCCCGTGCGCCCACGATGGGTTATTTTGCCTATGTGGGCTTTGACCCCAAAACCGGCGAAATCAAACGCGCCGAAGAGTTTTCCGACGCTTTTGACGCAATAGAGGTCTTCAACGGCGATAACCCCAGCGGCGCAGAGCTCGTGATGCAGGACTGGTACTACTTCCTGAATCAGGGCAAGCGCTATCTGGCGATTGGCAACACCGACAGCCACCACGCTTATCGGCTTCAGCCGGGCTATCCGCGCACTTACATCTACTTTGGACATCGCGACCCGCGCCGCGTGACGCCCGCGAACCTCACCGCGACCATGCGACAGGGCAATCTCGTGGTGTGCGGCGGACCGATGCTCACTTTTTACGCCCAGGAGAACCGAAGCCGTGTACCGATTGGGGGCACGGTGCGCGTGAAGAGCGACACGCTCACGCTGGTGGCAGAGGTGCGCGCGCCCTCGTGGATTCGCACAAACAAATTGCAGGTGGTGGTGAACGGGCAGGTGGTGAAAGAGGTTGTGCTGAACCAGCCCGAAAACGCGCCGCTGAACTATCGGGGCACGATTCAGGTGCCTCTGCCGCCTGATGCGCCCAGAGGCTGGGTGATTCTGATTGCTCGTGGCGAGAAGTTCACGGCGCTTTATGGGGCGTACCCGCTTTCGTTCACCAACCCGCTCTACTGGGAGCGCGAGTAGAGGCATGTGGCTCTGGTGCGTGCTAAGCGTGCTGCTGATTCAGGGCGCCATTTTGCTGTGGCACTGGTTTTATTGGCGCGCCCAAACGAAGGGATAGGGTATCCTACAGGCGATGCTAACGAACGAGGAGCGTCGCGTAGGGATCTATCACGGAGCGCATCAGCCGATTGACCCCGCCTCCGTGACGCCCGATACCCCGCTGGAGGCGTTGAATCTTAATTGGCGCGAAAAAGACTTGCCTGAGCGTGTCCGCACGCGCCATGTGCATCGGTTGCACCCATATCTGGGCAAGTTCATCCCGCAGCTGGTGGAGGTCTTCCTGCGCAAATATTTCCAGCCCGGTCAGACCGTGTTAGACCCATTCGTCGGCTCTGGGACAACACTGGTGCAGGCGAATGAGCTGGGCATACACGCTGTGGGTTATGATGTGTCTGCCTTCAATGTGATGTTGTGTCGCGCTAAAACGGAAGTTTACGACCTCTCCCGTATGCGGTGGGAAGTGTTCGACGCATTGGCACAAACCGAACGCCTGCTAACACGGCGGAACAGTCAGCTCTCGTTACTGGGGGAGGTAGAACCGTGCGTTTTGGAAGTGGATTCGCCTCGCTCCGACTATTTAAGGATGTGGTACGCGCCGCAGGCGCTCCGCGAGCTGCTGACTTATCGCTCCGTCATAGAGCAGGGGGACTATCTTTACAAGGATTTATTGCGGGTCATCCTCTCGCGCTCGGCACGATCCGCTCGCCTGACGCCCCATTACGACCTGGATTTCCCCAAGAAACCGCAAACCGAGCCGTACTGGTGCTATAAACACCGGCGCGTCTGCGAGCCGACAACCGAAGCCCTTAAGTTTCTGAAGCGCTATAGCGAGGACACGGTTCGGCGCGTTGCTGAGTTTGCTTATGTACGCACGAACGCTCGTGTCGAGATTCACCACGCAGATAGCCGCGAGGCTTGCTTCCCGCCAGTGGACGGTATCATCACCAGTCCCCCCTATGTAGGGCTTATTGATTACCATGACCAGCATGCGTATGCCTACCACCTGCTGAATCTTCCCGATTTAAGCGTGCGCGAGATTGGCGCCGCCTCGAATGGCGCGTCGGAACGGGCAAAGGCTCAATATATGGCAGATATTGCGGCTGTTTTCCGCCGTGCGCTGGAGGTTATGCCCTCTAACGCGCCGATTATTGTTGTCGCTAACGATAAGCACAACCTTTATCCAGAGATTGCCCGCCAGCTCGATGTCGTGGAAGAGGGCGTGCTTCACCGTCATGTTAATCGGCGTACAGGGAGACGCTCAACGGAGTTTTTCGAGTCGGTTTTCATCTGGAGGAAACGCTGATGGCAGGTGGAGACCCTATCAACTACAAGACACAGGAACAGATCAAGAGTTATCTTCGCAAGTTTATTGAAAAGTTGCTCTCGGAAACAAAAGGAGATGACAAAAAGGTCTCGCACGATTCTACTGCGAATAAAGCCACACTGAAGCCATTCCATGCAGCAGTGCTTCCTGCTCCTCTACGGGGCATCAGCGAGCTTGAGAGGAAGTTCAGCACCCGATTAGGCAGCACTTTTGAGCAGTGCGCCCTGTTCATCGCCCGACAGTACCATCGGGACGCCAGACGCAACCACAAAATTTCAGCGCAGGTAAGCAAGGAAGCGATTGATGCCATTGATGCTCAGGTAAGAAACTTTGAGAGAATGGCAACCAAGGGTCAGAGACTGGCGTTTGCTGATATGGTCAACTCGGTGCTGGCAGCGGGTGCCAGTAGCGCTACACAGTTTCTCGAAGCAACTGCGGATATTTATATTCTCACGCACAACGGTAACGAACTATTCTTCGAGATCAAGTCACCGCAGCCGAACAAAGGGCAGTGTTTGGAGGTTACCCAGCGATTGCTGCGCATCCACCTGATTAAAGGGAAACCCCGTCCCGAAGTCCAGGCGTACTTTGCGCTTCCGTATAACCCGTATGGACATTCGCGCGAGGACTATCAGTGGAACTATGCGAAAAACTATGCCCCTTTTGAGGATGCTGTGCTGATTGGAGCAGAATTCTGGAACCTGATAGGCGGCGAGGGAACTTACGAGGCGCTCCTCGCAATCTACGAAGAGGTCGGGCGAGAGTTTGAGCAGAAGATATTGCAAACTTTCGGGATCAGGTCCTCCTCATAGTCCCCCCTTCCCATACCGCCAGCTCACCCCTACCGCCACCACAAGCAACCCCAGCCCCACAGGGAGCGTTACAGGAAGCGTGTGATGGAACCACAGAATGCTCAAGGGCGCCATTGGGAGTCCGAGCAGCGCCAACCCCATGCCGAGAAGCCCCCACAGCACGGCGTTGACACCCCCGAAGATGCTCAAAATCAGCCCAGTACCGACCCCTATCGCCAGACAGATGCTCAGCGCAATCCCAAGCGGTACGAAAAGGTGAGGTTTTCGCGCCAGTTGGACGCCCACCACGATAGCGCTTGGTATTGCCGCCAGCAGACCAGACCCACCCCCGATAAAGAAGACGAGCATATACTGACCATCGCGCAACATATTCGGGTCTTCCAGCATGGAAAGCCCATGCAGCAGGAGCGCGCTGCTCTCCACCCCTGCCACCAGTGCCAACAGCACCCCCAGCAAAATCTGCACCCCGTGAGGCATACCTGACAGCACAGTTTAAAGAATACCCGATATAGCAGGAAAAAGAGATTCTGTGAGCAAACGATTCCCCTCAGGAGGGCACAGCGATGCATGTTGTGAATGCGCCGCAGAATCGTTTGCGGGGCGGCTTGCCCAAAGTCGGGATTCGCCCCACGATAGATGGGCGTCGGCAGGGCGTGCGCGAGAGCATGGAAGCCCACACGATGGCGATGGCGCACGCCGTCGCGAAACTGATTACCGAAAATCTGCGCCATGCCTGCGGGCTACCCGTGGAGTGCGTGATTGCCGACACCTGCATCGGCGGAATCGCCGAAGCGATTGCCTGCGAAGAGAAGTTCGAGCGCGAAGGAGTGGGGGTCAGCCTCACCGTGTCGCGCAGCTGGTGCTACGGCTACGAGACGATGGACATCCACCCCACGCGCCCCAAAGCCGTGTGGGGCTTCAACGGCACGGAGCGCCCCGGCGCGGTCTACCTCGCCGCGGTGATGGCAGCGCACGCGAATAAGGGGCTGCCCGCCTTCAGCATCTACGGGCGCGATGTGCAGGACGCCGACGACCTCACCATCCCGCCCGATGTCGCCGAACGAATCCTGCAGTTCGTGCAGGCAGGAATCGCCGTCGCCACCATGCGCGAGAAGACCTATGTGTCGATGGGCAATGTCTCGATGGGCATCGTCGGCTCACTGGTGGACCAGAACTTCCTGCAGCAGTATCTGGGCATGCGCACGATGACCGTGGATATGGTGGAGTTCGTGCGCCGTATGGAGCGCGGAATCTACGACAAAGACGAATACGAACGCGCCCTGCGCTGGGTCAAAACCCACTGCAAAGAAGGCAAAGACTACAACCCGCCCGAAAAGCAGATGAGCCGCGCCGAAAAAGACCGCGCGTGGGAAATCAGTGTCCAGATGGCGCTAATTGCCCGCGACCTGATGGTGGGCAACCCGAAACTCGCTGAGATGGGCTACGAGGAAGAGGCGCTCGGCTTCAACGGCATCGCGGGCGGCTTTCAGGGACAACGCCAGTGGACTGACCACCTGCCCAACGGCGACTTTATGGAGGCGATCCTCTGCTCCAGCTTTGACTGGAATGGCATCCGCCAGCCGTATATTCTGGCGACGGAGAACGACTACCTGAACGGCGTCTGCATGCTGTTCGGGCACCTGCTAACGGGCGGTGCGCAAATTTTCGCCGATGTGCGCACCTACTGGTCGCCTGACGCCGTAAAGCGTGTCGCGGGCTACACCCTGCCCGACGAGGCTTCAGAAGGGTTCCTGCACCTGATCAACTCGGGACCCGCGGCGCTGGATGGCACAGGCGAGCAGACGCTCGACGGTAAGCCCGCCATCAAGCCATGGTGGCAGGTGACGCCAGAAGAGGTGGAGCGCTGTCTGCAGGCGACCACATGGCACTGCGCGATGCTGGAGTATTTCCGCGGCGGAGGCTGGAGCACGCGCTTCCGCACGCGCGGCGGCATGCCCGCCACCATGTTCCGCCTGAACCTCGTGGAGGGGCTGGGTCCCGTGATGCAGATTGCCGAAGGCTACACGATTGAGCTGCCCGACGCGGTTCACACGATTCTGGACGAGCGCACGAACCCCACCTGGCCCACCACATGGTTTGTGCCGCGCACGACAGGGCACGGTGCGTTTCGGGATGTCTACACGGTGATGGCGCACTGGGGCGCGAACCACTGCGTGCTGAGCTATGGGCATATCGGGCATGCGCTCATCACGCTCTGCTCGATGTTGCGCATCCCCGTGGCGATGCACAATGTGCCCTCAGAACGCATCTTCCGCCCGCACCAGTGGGGCATGTTCGGCACGACAGAGTCGGAGAGCGCGGATTTTCGGGCGTGCCAGGCATACGGTCCGCTATACCGATAGGGGGCTACGGCGCGTTGGGGCGCACGGCGAGCGTCTTTTCGTGGGTGTAGAGCGCAAAACCCGACGGCGCGCCTTTCGGCTTGCGCACATACTTGCGCAGGGTGTAGTCCACCTCCACGATATGCGCGTGTCGGTCGGCGCTGTTCTGGGCGGCGAGTTTCGCGGCGAACTCTAAGGTGCGTCGGGGCACGCGCTCAGGTTGATTGTTCGTGCGGATAATCACATGCGCTCCTGTGCCTGCACGCACATGGAGCCACCAATCGTTGGGGCGCGCCACGCGGGTCAGCAGGTAGTCGTTCGCTTCGGCGTTTTCGCCCACCAGCACCTGATAGCCGTCGGGGCTGAGATGCACGCGGATGCGGTGTCCTTCAAAGGGGTCTTTCTCGGCGCGTTTGGCGGGGTGCAGCGGGGCAGTTTCGCGCAGCCAGCCGCGCGCTCGGGCTTCTTCCAGAATCGGGCGCAGGTCGGTCTCGGTGTGCGCGTTTTCGGTGCGTTCCAACGCGAGGCGCAACGCCTCCGCTTCCTCGCTCAGTATGCCGTAGCGCTGTGCCAGCTCGTTTTGATGCTCACGGGCGCGGCGCGCTTTCTGAAAATAGCGCTCGGCGTTCTCCACCACGCTTCGGGTGGGGTCTATCGGGATTTCAATCGTGGGCATATCGGGGTGCGTGTAGTCAGGGGCAAGCAGTTTCGTGGCGTCTGGCTCCAGCGTATGTCCGAAGGCGAGAATCAGCTCCCCAAACAGTTGCCAGCGGTCGGCGTGGAGACCCTCTTCGAGGGCGCGTTCAATCTCTTCCAGAGCGCGCTGGCGTGCCTGAAGCGCTTTGCGCAGGGCGGGCAGGAGGGTATTGCGCAAGGCGTCCATGCGGGCGTGGCGAATGCGCTCGTCGAACACGGTCTCCCACGCGCTGTTGAGGCTCTGACGCGGGTGCTGCCACGCGGGGGGAAACTGCAGGGTTGGGAAAGGGTAGGCGCCTATCGCCCGATGGGTGTTGGGGTCGCGTATGACCACAGGCTCCCAGCGTGCGTGGCGCAGGCGTTCCACCCATGCCAACAGGCTCTCAAAACCGCCTTCGGCGACGGCGTTCAGTTCCTGCGCTGTGAAGCCGCTCAAGCCCTCCAGATATGCCTGCCAGTCGCCCTCCGCCTGCTCCCAGAGGGCGCGCCATTCGGCATCGCTCAGCGTCAGCGGGTTGCGCAGACCCTCCACGCGCGTCGGAGGCAACTGATACCGCTCCGCCGAACGGATGGGGCGCACCGCACTCTGCTTAGGTGAAACCCACTTAATCGCGCTCTGAATCAGCCCCGACGGGTTCACCAGAATGATGTTGGAGTGCTTGCCCATCAGCTCCACCATCAGGCGGTATTCGCCCTCGCGCGTGCGCACATGCAGGCTCACGATGCGGTCAAACCCGATCTGCTCGATCTGGGTGAGGGTTCCGCCCTCTATGTGCTTGCGCAGGCTCTGCAGAAACGGGGGCGGCGTGGGCGCGTTCGGCGGGCGTTTGCTGACCCTATGGAGCCGCGCGAACTGGGCATCGGCAGAAATCAGCAGATAATGTTCGCGGCGCTGAGCGTAGACCTCCAGCACCACCGTGAGTGGCTCAGGCTGGCGGATGTCCTGAATTCGTCCCCCCACCAGCGGCTGGCACTCGGTCAGCACCGCATACAGGTTCAGACTGTCAAACGGGATATTTTTCGGTGTCGCCACCGCTTATGCCCCCTCGTGCGGCTCGCTCCAATCGCCGACCGAAAGCACCTCCTCCTCCAGCCAGACGCCGAACTGCTCATACACACGCTGTTTCACGAAGTCGGCGAGTTTGCGGAAATCCGTGGCGGTTGCCCATCCCCGATTAATCAGAAAGTTGGCGTGTTTGCGCGAGACGCACGCGCCGCCAACGGTGTAGCCTTTCAGCCCGCACGCCTCTATCAGAAAGCCTGCAGGCACGACGCCCACTTCACGCAGTGGCTTTGGCAGCTGAGGCAGGCGCTCGGCTAACTCGTAAGAGTAGACATTTTTGAAGAAACTGCCCGCCGACGATTCGGGCGGTTGCTTCTCGATGCGCTGGCGCTGCAGTTCGCGCGCGCGAGCCAGAATCTTCAGGCGCTGGTCGGGCTGCAGACGCAACTTCACGCTCAGCAGGGCGGTAGGCGGCGCGTTCGGACGGCGCAGTTTGCTATCACGATAGGAAAACTCCATCCAGTCGGGCGAAACCCACTGCCGACGCCCCTCCGACACCAGCTCAATTGCGATTAACAGGTCGGCAATATTGTGGCGATACGCGCCTGCGTTGGAGACCAGCGCGCCGCCTAATGTGCCCGGAATCCCGACGGCGAACTCCAGCCCGCTCAAGCCCGCGCGCGCCGTCTTCAAAAACAGCTCCTGAAATGCAATCCCCGTCTGGGCGTAGGTCTCCTCGCCAATCTCGGCGCGGTCGCAGGCGTTATACAGCACCACCGCCGGGATGCCGCGGTCGCTGACCAGAATGTTGCTCCCGTGCCCCATAATAAAGGTGGGCACGCCGTGCTGCTGACACCATTCGGCGATTCGGGCGAACTCGTCGATATGGCGCACCCGATAAAAAAGCGCCGCGGGACCGCCCACGCGCAGGGTGGTGTGGCGGCGCATCGGCTCCGAACGGCGGATTGGCTCCGAGCAAAGCGGCGTCAGCGACTCTAAAACCGCATCCCAGCTCATCCAACCGCGCGCAGCACTTTGCCCGCCTTCAAACAGCGCGTACACACCTTGATACGGCGCACTGTCTTCCCGCCGTTCACATAGGCGCGGACGGTCTGCAAATTCGGCGCCCACTGCCGATTCGTCTTTGGGGCACGATAGCGCCACTGACCCGAATGGCGGTGCTGAATATTGTGCCCGAACATCGGACCTTTTCCACAGATTTCGCAAACGCGTGCCATTTCCTTATTTGCCTCCTGTTTGCAACCCCACATTGTACCCCAAACCCGCGCGAAGTTGCATGCCCCTGCGCTCCGTGTCCCTTCTCTGGGAGAGTGAACAGGAATGCGACAGACCCTGATTCGATGGCTCTGGCAAGCGCTGCGCCCTTCGGTAGAGAAATGGCTGAACGAGCGCGCTCTGCGTCTGCCGCGCGCCCAGCGGGAAGCAATTGCGCACCGTTTTCAGGTGCCCGCCGAACTGGTGGAGCAACTCGAAAACGCCCTGCGCCAGATTGTGCTGTATCAACTGGAGCGGTGGGAGCCATGATGGACTGGATGCAGTTCGCAACCGTGGTCAGCATGCTCATCGGCTGGACGCTGCTATTGACACGCCAGATTCTGACCCGCATGGACAAGCTGGTGGAATCTGCCCGCGAGCAGGAGCAGACCGTGACCGACGAGTTCATCGCCTATCTGCGTGAGAGCGTGCATCGCACAGAAGAGTCCTACGAGCGCATGGAGCAGACCCTGCACGAGATTCGCGAAGTGCTGCTGAGCCTGCGCCACACGCTCCACCAGTGGCTGGACTCGCATAAGCCCTGAGGAGGTGCGCCATGATTACGGTTCAGCGTGAGGATGTGAAGCGCAAACTGCGCCTGAGCGGCACCGCCTACGATAGCGATATTGACGCGCTGATCGACGAGATGGTGCCCGCAATCCGATATGCGATAGACCCCGTGTATCTGCAATCGCCCGACCCCGATTTGCTGGCATTGTTGAATCTGGGCGCGCTGGAGCTGGTGGCGGGCGAGATGAGCGCCACCCTCTGGCGCGAGGTGGGCGCGTGGGTCGGCTTTCGGCTCGGCTGGCTCCAGATTACGCCCGCCTACTTCCCGCCGAACCCGTTAGACCCGTCGGGACTCAAAGCGCAGGGCTATGCCCGACTCGCGCCCTACCTGCGCCGCAACGCGCGATTGCAGTTCATCGTCCGACAGCCTCGCGACTCAGAAGAGGAGGCATAGCCGATGCAGATTGGTCAACTGGTGCGCCACTGGTTTCAGCGTTACGGGGAGCCGTTTCAGGTGGGCGGGCAGAGCTTTTATGGGCTGTTCTCGCCCCCGCCGCCAGAGCTGCTGGAGTGGTTTTTCTCTCCAACCGAGCGCGCGAGCTTGCCCTACCCCGTCTGGATGCTCGCTCACCTGCCCGATGTGTTGCTTCTGCCCGACGACACTTTCCTGTGGCGCGGTACGGCTTATCGTGTCTACAAAGCGCTGGAATACCGCATCGGCACAGAGCCAATTTACCGCCTTGTGATTGTGGGGGCAATATGAGGGGGTTTTAGTAGGGGCGAGGCGTGCCTCGCCCCTACCAGAGACGCCTTAAAGGGGTAGGTTTTTTGAGAGGGACGCCGGCTTATGCGCTCCCGGAGCATGTTGGGGAACGCCCCCGCCTTGACGGCTGAAGCCGTTCCTACGAGACGAAGCCGACCTGCGTCGGCTGATAAAGCCAGCGGAGGCTGGCTTTGTTTCTTAGGAACGGCTTCAGCCGTCCCGTTCAGCGGTGATTTTTCGAACACCCTCCCTCTTGATTTTTCCCCGTGCCAATTGGGTATACTGTATAGGCACGGCGACCGTAGCTCAGTCGGTTAGAGCGCCTGACTGTGGCTCAGGAGGTCGTGGGTTCGAATCCCATCGGTCGCCCCAGCATGGGCCGTTAGCTCAGTTGGTAGAGCAGCTGACTCTTAATCAGCGGGTCGCAGGTTCGAGTCCTGCACGGCCCACCACTTGTAAGCGTCGGGGCGTGGCGCAGTATGGTTAGCGCGCTACCATGGGGTGGTAGAGGTCCCCGGTTCGAGTCCGGGCGCCCCGACCATTTCACTCTTGCGCCCGTAGCTCAGCGGACCAGAGCACCAGACTTCGGATCTGGGGGTCGGGGGTTCGAATCCCTCCGGGCGCGCCAGCACGGAGAGGTGCCGGAGCGGCTGAACGGGCCCGACTCGAAATCGGGAACCCTCCCAAAAGGGGGGTCGTGGGTTCGAATCCCACCCTCTCCGCCATCACAACGATGTTCTGGACCGACACACACTGCCATCTGAATCACCCCGACCTCCTGAGCGAGTGGGAGGCTGTTGTGGCACGCGCCCAGCAGGGGGGTGTGCAACGCTTTGTGGTGGTGGGCTACGACCTCGAAAGCAGCCAGCGCGCGGTACAACTCGCTGAACAGCACCCCAGCCTCTATGCGACAGTCGGCATTCATCCCCACGACGCGGCACAGTGGAACCCCGCCACCCACCAGCAACTCGCTGAACTGTGTCAACACCCGCGCGTGGTGGCAATCGGTGAAATTGGGCTCGATTTCTATCGCGACCTCTCGCCCCGTGAGGTGCAATATGAAGCGTTCCACGCCCAGATGACCCTCGCCCAGACACTCCAGCTGCCTGTGGTGATTCACTGTCGCGAGGCGTATGACCCGCTGCTGGAGGTGCTGGCGCAATACCCTTCGGTGCGGGGCGTGTTGCACTGTTTTTCGGGCACAGAGACGCATGCCCGCCGCGGGCTGGAACTGGGCTACTGGCTGGGGATTGGCGGCGTGATAACTTTTCGGAGCGCCGAATCGCTCCGCGCGATTGTGCGCGAGACGCCTCGCGATCGCATCGTACTGGAGACCGACGCCCCTTACCTTGCGCCACACCCCTATCGGGGCAAGCGCAACGAGCCTGCCTACATTCCCTTAATCGCCCAGCAGCTCGCCGCCCTGTGGGAAATGCCCCTTGACGCCCTTGCTGAACTGACAGAGCGAAATGTGCGCCAGCTTTTTCCTCGCATCACACACGCTCCGTAGCAGGTACACTTAACGCCAGCATGACATTGCGTGCAGAGGGGCTGCGTCGCGCCTATCGCAAGCGCGTGGTGGTGCGCGATGTGAGCCTGGAAGTGGCGCGGGGCGAGGTCGTGGGGCTGCTGGGTCCCAACGGCGCAGGCAAGACGACCACCTTTTATATGGTGGTGGGGCTGATTCGCCCGCACGGAGGGCGCGTGTTTCTGGGGGAGCAGGATATCACCCGCCTGCCGATGTATCAGCGTGCGCGGCTCGGCATCGGCTACCTGCCACAGGAAGCCTCCGTCTTCCGCCAGCTCACGGTAGAGCAGAACCTGCATCTGGTACTGGAGATGAACGGCGTCCCCCGCGAGGAGCGCCGCGCCCGCGTGGAGCGCCTGCTGGAAGAGTTTCATATCGCCCACCTGCGCCATCAGAAAGGCTACGCACTTTCGGGAGGCGAGCGCCGCCGCGTGGAAATCGCCCGCGCCTTAGCCCTTGAACCCGCCTTCCTGCTGCTGGACGAACCCTTCACGGGGATTGACCCCAAAACGATTGAGGAACTGCAGGAGATTATTCTGGCACTCCGCGAGCGGAATATCGGTGTGCTGATTACCGACCACAATGTGAGCGCGACTTTGCGCATCACCGACCGCAGCTATATCCTCGCCGACGGCACGATTGTGGCGCAGGGCACGCCCGAAGAGGTGATTGCCAACCCGCTCGCCCGCAAGTTCTACTTCGGCGAGAGCTTTGAGTGGTATCCGTAAGTCCCCCTCAAAAACACGCCTCCTGTTGCCGACAATTTTGCCAGCACAGGAGGTCGCGATGAGTATTCAGCTCAAAAGTAGCGCCAGAGGGTATCGCCTGAGCCTCGCAGGCGAAATCGGCTACGCCCAGGTGAACGAACTCTATCAGGTAGCGCAGCAGATTGCCAAAAACCCGAAGCCGACCACGATTGAGTGGGAAAACCTGCACGCCATTCACTACGCGGGAGTTCAGGTGCTGATTGCGCTGGGCAAGAGCCTGCAGAATCACAATCTCCCTTTGCGCTACAAGGAGCCTGCGCCCGATTTATACGCCCAGCTGGAGCGCTATGGACTGTGGCAAGCAATGATTGAAAGTTAAGGAGGCACGCAATGGACGAGTTGTTCCAGCTGTTTTACGATGAATCGAACGAGATGCTGGAAGGGATGGAGCAGATTTTGCTCTCCCTTGAGGAGCGCGGTCCTGACCCCGAAACGGTGAACGCGCTTTTCCGCTATGCGCACTCTTTCAAGGGCAACAGCGCGGCGATGGGGTTCACCCATCTGAGCAAGTTTACACACGGTCTGGAGAGCGCGATGGAGGTGCTACGCAAAGAACAGCGCCCCCTCACGCCTGAGATGACCAACCTGCTGCTGCAGGCAGTGGATGTGATTCGCAGCCTGCTGGAGCGCACCCGCACCGAGGGCGATGTGGGCGACCCGCAGTGCGAGGTGATTCTGCAGCAGCTCTCGCAGGTGTTGCAGGGCGCGCCGATTACCCCCACGCCTGCCGCCCCCAGCACGCCCGCTGCCGCTGAAGTGGAGAACACCGAACCCCAGCCTGTGCAGTATCGTGTGAGCTATCAGCCTGCGCCCACGCTTTCTGCCGAACATGACCCGCTTCAGTTGCTGAATGAGCTGGAGGCTTATTGCCAGATTCTGGAGTGCCGTTTCACCCACCAGATTCCACCGCTGGACGCGCTGAAACCCGACGCCTGCTACGGCTCGTGGGAGATGGTGGTCGCCACCGCCTTCGAGCCAGCCATTCTGCGTGCGATTCTGGAACTCAGCGCCGAAGGCGCCACGGTGCAAATTGAACCGCTTGCGTCCGATTCCACCGCCACCATTGCTGATTCCTCCGAAACAACGACCGCTGCGGTGCAACCTGTATCGTCCAGTACGCCCAGTGCGACCACAACACCCAGCACTTCGCCCGTTAGCGCCCAGAAAACCGAGTCGCAGAGCATTCGCGTCGCCACCGAGAAGATTGACGCCCTGTTCAACCTCGTCAGCGAGATTGTGATTGCCCAGTCGATGCTCTCTACCGCCCAGAGCGCCGAGACCGACGAGCGATTGCGCAACGCGATTACCCAGATGGAGCGCCATGTGCGGGAACTGCACGAGCGCGTGATGGCGATTCGTCTGTTGCCCATCAGCTACCTCTTCAATCGGTTCCCGCGCATGGTGCGTGATACCGCCAATAAACTCGGCAAGAAGGTAAACCTCGTGATTGAGGGCGAGGAGACCAAGTTAGACCGCACGCTTCTGGAAGCGCTCAGCGATCCGCTCACGCATCTCATTCGGAACGCGATTGACCACGGCATCGAGACGCCCGAAGAGCGTCGGCGTGCGGGCAAGCCCGAAACGGGCACGCTCACCCTCAGCGCCTATCAGGCAGAGGGGCGCATCTATATTGAAGTGCGCGACGACGGACGCGGGATTGACCTCGAGCGCGTGCGCCAGAAGGCGATTCAGCTCGGCTGGCTCTCTGAGCATGACCAGCCCAGCCGCGAAACGCTGCTGGACTTCATCTTCCAGCCCGGGCTCTCCACAGCCCAGCAGGTGAGCGACCTGTCGGGGCGCGGCGTCGGGATGGATGTCGTCAAACGCAATGTGGAAAGCCTCGGCGGCACCATCTCCCTCCAGTCGGAGCAGGGTCAGGGTACGCGCCTGCAAATCAAAGTGCCTCTGACACTCGCGATTATGGACGGCTTGGGGCTGAATGTGGGCGGGGAGCATTACCTCGTGCCCCTCACCACCGTGGTGGAAGCCTTCCAGCCTGAGAGCCTCCAGCATAGCGCGATGTTCGACACCTACGAAGTGGTGAATGTGCGCGGGCGGTTTGTGCCCCTGTTGCGCCTGTGCCAGTTCGTGGGGTTGCCGCCCTCCGACGAAGCAGGGCTGATTGTCGTTCTGGAACAGGACGGTCAGCAAATCGCCCTGCAGATCGATAGCATCGTGGGGCAACAGCAGATTGTGATTAAGAGCCTGGAAGAGAACTTTGTGCGTGTGCCGGGCTTTTCGGGCGCCACTATCTTGGGCGACGGGCGCGTGGCGTTGATTCTGGATGTCGGTGAGCTGATTCGCCACGCGCACGGTGCCCAGAAAACCGAACGCGCCCTCGCGATGGCAGGGTAAGCCTCTGAGGTATCCTTTACTGGATGGGCGTCATCGTCGGGCTGGAAGGCGGCGGCACGAAAACGGGGTGCGCCGTGCTGGATGCGCAGGGCGCGCTCCTCGCGTATGGGCAGGGCGGTCCTGCCAACCTCAACTTCGTCAGCGAAGCACAACAGCGCGAATCGTTTGAAACCGCCATCGAATCTGCCCTGAAGGGCATTTCCGAACCCGTGCTGGCGCTGGGCTACACCGTAGCGGGCACTTTCGCCAACTGGGAGTGGGTGCTGAAACGGCTGGGTAACCCCCAGGCGTTTGCGGTGGAAGAGACGCGTATGGCGTTCGTCAGCACGGGCGCCGATGTGGCGCACGGGCTTGCGATTGTGGCGGGCACGGGTTCCGTTATCAGCGCGTTCGTGTCCGATCGGCTTGCCCGCACAGTGGGCGGCTGGGGCGCACTGATTGGCGATGAGGGAAGCGCGTATGATCTGGCGCGGCACGGCTTGCAGCTGGCAGTGCGCTCGTGGGACGGGCGCGAGTCGCCCAGCCAGCTGGTGAACGCGGTGCAGGCGTTTTTCGGCATCAGCGACCTGCGCGAGCTCATCCCGTTGCTCTATCAGCGCGGCATGCCCCGCCACGAGCTGGCACGGTTCGCAACGCATGTGCTGGAGACCGCCGAATCGGGCGACGCGCTGGCGCAGCAGCTGATGGTGGAGCGCGCGACGGTTCTGGCTCGCGACGCGCTCGCCTGCGCGAGAGGCGTTTTTGAACCTCAGGAGCCACTCTGGGTCGCGCTCACGGGGGGCATGTTCCGCCAGCCGAGCCTGTTCCAGAAAACTTTTGAGGAAGTGTTCAGCAGGGAGTTTCCCCGCGCCCACTACCACACGCCCCTCATGGAGCCAGCGGTGGCGGTGGCGCGAATCGCGTGGCGGCGATACTGCGCCGACTCAGCCTAACGCCACATCCAGCACAAGCATCACCATCACGCCCAGCATCGTGCCGAAGGTGGCGAAGCGCTCGTGCCCCTTGCGGTGCGTTTCGGGCACAATCTCGTCGCTAATCACATAGAGCATCGCGCCCGCGGCGAACCCCATCGCATAGGGGAGCAGGGGGCGCATCAGGTAGACCGCCGCGGCGCCCGCCAGCGCGAGCGGAATCTCTATCAGCCCCGCCCGCACGCCCACCCACGCGGCATAATGGCGGAGTCCCATCCCGATCCCCAATGCCGAAATGGCGACCGCCAGCCCTTCGGGGATGTTCTGCATGCCAATCGCGAACATCAGCTTCAGCCCGTCCACCACATCGCCCGCGCCGAACGCCACACCGACTGCCAGCCCCTCGGGCGCGTTATGGAGTGTGATGGCGATAATAAACAGCAGCACCGCCTTCGTCCGCGGCGAGGCGATCCCCTCATAGCCCAGGATTGTGTGGAAGTGAGGCACAAAGTGGTCTGCCAGATCAATCAGCACCACGCCCACCACCATCCCAATCACGACGGGCAGCAGCCCGCCGTACTCAATTCCGGGCAAAATCAGGCTGGTGAAACTGGCGGTCAACATCACCCCCGCTGCGAATCCGAGCGAGGTGTCCAGCACGCGCTCGGAGGGGTTCTTCCAGAGCATCACGAGCAGGGCGCCGAGCGCGTTCAGCACCGTAATGATCAGCCCGCCCACCAGCCCGTGCATAATCGGGTTGGAGCCGAAAGCCTGCACGAAGAGCTGTTCCATCATGCCACCCGTTCAAACAGCCCTGCGGCACCCATGCCCAGCGCGGCGCACATCGTGACCAGCCCGTAGCGTCCGCCTGTGCGCTGGAGAGCGTACACCAGCGTCGCCACCTGTCGCGCGCCGGTGCAACCCAGTGGATGCCCCAGCGCAATCGCCCCACCCAGCGGGTTCACCCGCTCCATCGGCAGGGGATAAATCTGCTGGGATGCCAGCACCTGCGCCGCGAACGCCTCGTTGAACTCAATATGGTCTATGTCTTCAGGCTGGAGGGCGTGGCGTGTGAGCAGTTTCGGGATGGCGTAAGCAGGCGCGACGCCGAAATCTTCGGGGGTGAGCGCGGCGGTCGTGTAGCCCACGAACCGTGCCAGCGGCTTGACGCCCAGCGCGTTCGCCTTGCGCTCGCTCATCACCAGCACTGCCGCGGCGCCGTCGCTCCGCTGGGAAGCATTACCCGCCGTGATGACCCCATCGGCGCGAAACGCGGGCTTCAGTTTCGCCAGCGCCTCCATGCTGGTGTCGCGCCGCGGTCCCTCGTCGGCAGAAACCGTGATGGGCACACGCACCGGACGCCCTTGGGCATCAACTTCCTGTATCTCGGTCTGAACGGGCACGATCTCATCCTCAAACCAGCCTGAATCCTGCGCCCGTATCGCTTTCTGATGGCTCTGCAGGGCGAAAGCGTCTGCCTGCTCGCGGGTAATGCCATACTTGCGGGCGAGCTGCTCTACCGACAGCCCCATGCTGAGGTAGGTGTTCGGCGCGTTCTGGAACAAAGTGGGGTTGGGGTGCGTGCGGATGTCTAAAAACGGCACGCGCGTCATGCTCTCCACACCGCCTGCAATTATCACCTCGGCGTCGCCAGAGCGGATGCGCTCGCAGGCAATCGCCACTGCTTCCAGCCCCGACGCGCAGAATCGATTCACCGTCGCGCCGGGGATGCTCTGAGGCAATCCTGCCCGTAACGCCGCCACGCGCGCCACATTCATGCCCGACTCGCCTTCGGGTGTGGAGCAGCCAAAAATCACATCCTCCACCTCTTCAGGGGTCAACGCAGGACAACGCGCTAGCACGGCTTGAATAGCGACGCTGGCTAAATCGTCGGGGCGGGTGTGGCGAAAGCTACCGCGCGGGCTTTTGCCAATCGGCGTCCGCGCCACTGCGATAATCAACGCCTCCTGCATCATAGGCGGGATTATACCCTTTCGGGGATTTCGAAGCCTTTCACCTGACGGGCGCGCCTGAGCATCGCGTTCGCCTCTTTGTCGCCGACGAACTGCTTGCGTACGGGGTCAAACCGCAGCGAGCGCCCCAGCCGATACGAGATGTTCGCCAGATGGCACAGCTGCGCCGAGATGACCCCTTCCGCCACATCGCAGTGCAGGTCCTGCCAGCGGCGGCTGCGCACCGCCTGAATGAAGTTGCGGTAGTGGTTGTCCTCGCCTGTGCCCTCCAGCGGCTCCAGCTTCAGGTTCTCGTTAGGGGGTAGCTCTTCAGTGGGGCTGCGCCGCGCTTTATACCCATCGCCCGACGACATGTAGCCCAGCGATCCGTACACCAGATTGCCAATCTTCGCGCCCTGTTCGTCGTTGGTGTAAAGCCCGCGCACCTCAAACACCAGCAGCTTGCCGTCCTCGTACTCAAAGGTCGCCACCTGGGTGTTGGGGGTCTCGCCCTGATCTTTGTAGCCGTATCGCCCGCCGACGGAATGCACCTTCACGGGCAAGCCCTTGCCCAGAAACCAGCGCCCGATGTCCATCTGGTGGACGCCCTGATTGCCGATATCGCCGTTGCCATAGTTCCAGAACCAGTGCCAGTTATAATGCACATAGTTCGGGTTGAAGGGGCGCCGTTCAGCGGGACCCTGCCACAGCTCCCAGTGGAGCCATGGGGGCGGGTCGGTATCTTTCTGGAAGCCAATCGGACCGCGCGGTTTGTAGCACAGCCCGCGCACCATATAGATTTCGCCGATTTCGCCTGCGCGGGCGCGCTGGATAGCGTTGCGCGTGATGGGGTCTGAGCGTGTCTGATGCCCCACCTGCACGATGCGGTTGTATTTGCGCGCTGCTTCCACCATCTTCTCGCCCTCATAAAAGCTCCAGCAGGCGGGCTTTTCCACATACACATCCTTGCCTGCCTGGCACGCCCAGATGGTGATCAGCGCATGCCAGTGGTTCGGCGTAGCGGTGGAAACCACATCCACATCGGGGTCTTCCAGCAGCTGGCGCACATCCACATAGAGTTTGGGGCGTTTGCCTGTGAGTTGCTCCACCATCGCCGCGCCCTGCTGCAGCACGCGCTCGTCCACATCGCAGAGCGCGACAATCTGCACGCCCTCCATCTGGCTGAACTGGCGGATGTGCGTTTTGCCCTGCCCATTAAAGCCGACAACTGCCACGCCAATCGTATCGTTGGGGCTATGGCTCCACGCCCGCAGGATGGTGAGTCCTGCCGCCGCCCCAACCAGCGCCTTGCCCGACTGTACCAGAAACTCACGGCGTGTTATCATGGCGGCCCTCCGTTCTGGTTATTCGGTGTGGGCTGGGGGATTCCTGTTGGGGAAGATGACAGAAGGCGCGGCGCTTTCCAGCCAATTCCAGGGTGTCTCTTCAGCCTGCAGGAACCCCCACCCCCACGCCGAACTCTCTACGTGGAGGCACCCCTATGCCACAGGTACGGTTCGATACTTACTATCGGTACGACGAGTTGACGCAGATTCTGCATGCGTATGCCGAGGAGTATCCGCATCTGGTGCGTATTGAGAGCATCGGCAAGAGCTACGAAGGGCGCGATATCTGGCTGCTGACCCTCACGAACTTCAAAACGGGTCCCGCCGAGGAGAAACCCGCGCTGTGGGTGGACGGCAACATCCACGCCAGCGAGGTCTCGCCCTCCACCGCGTGCCTGTATCTGATTCACCGCCTTGTGAACGAGTACGGCACGCACGAGAAAATCACGCGCTGTCTGGATACCCGTGCGTTTTATGTGTGTCCCCGCGTGAACCCCGACGGGGCGGAGTGGGCGCTCGCCGAGAAGCCCAAAATCATCCGCTCCAGCACGCGCCCCTATCCCTACGACGAAGACCCCATCGGCGGCTTGGTTCAGGAAGATATCGACGGCGATGGACGCATGCTGATGATGCGCATCCGCGACCCGAACGGCAACTGGAAAAAGCACCCCGACGAACCCCGCCTGATGGTGCGCCGCGAACCCGACGAGGTGGGCGGCGAATACTACCGAATCCTGCCCGAAGGCAGATTCGAAGAGCCGTTTGACCCCGCTATCCTCACCCTCCAGCCCAAAAAAGAGGGGTTAGACCTGAACCGCAACTTCCCCGCCCACTGGCGTCAGGAATACGAACAGCCCGGCGCAGGTCCCTACCCCACCTCCGAACCCGAAGTGCGTGCGATTGTGGACTTTATCGTGAAACACCCTAACATCACGGGCGGTATCACCTTCCACACATGGAGCGGCGTGCTGTTGCGCCCCTATAGCCACCAGCCCGACGACGCCTTCCCCGCCGAAGACCTCTGGACCTACCAGAAAATCGGCGCGAAGGGCACCGAAATCACGGGCTACCCGAATGTCTCCGTCTATCACGATTTCAAATACCATCCCAAAGAGTATATTTCAGGCGTGTTTGACGACTGGATGTACGACCACCTCGGCGTGTTCGCGTGGACGGTGGAAATCTGGAGTCCCCAGCGTCAGGCGGGTATCACCGACTATAAGTTTATTGACTGGTACCGCGAGCATCCCGTTGAGGACGACCTGAAGCTGCTCAAGTGGAGCGACGAGGTGCTGGGCGGCAAGGGTTATGTGGACTGGTACGAGTTTGACCACCCGCAGCTGGGCAAAGTGGAGCTGGGCGGCTGGGATGTGCTGTATGCGTGGCGCAACCCACCCCCACAGTTTCTGGAGAAAGAGGTGGCGCTGTTCCCCGACTGGCTGGTGTGGCACCTGCTGATTTCGCCGAAACTGGAGATTTACGAGGCGAAGGCGACGCCACTGGGCGACCACCTCTATCAGGTGCGGCTCGTGGTGCAGAACACGGGCTGGCTCCCCACCTATATCACCAAAAAGGCGCTGGAGAAGAAGGTGGTGCGCGGCGTGATTGCCGAGATTGAGCTGCCCGAAGGCGCGAGCTTGCGCACGGGCAAACCACGCGAGGAGCTGGGGCAGCTGGAAGGACGCGCCTACAAGCCCTCCGCCATCAGCGGCTGGACCGCCGACCCCACCGATGACCGCGCTAAGGTGGAGTGGGTGGTGCATGCGCCACAGGGCGGCACAGTACAGCTGATTGCCCGCCACGAACGGGCGGGCGTCGTGCGGGTGGAGCTGCCTCTCAACGCCTGAACTGCCGGTAGAGCCACACCCCGCCCAGCGCAAGCGCCATTAACAGCAGCGTGGGAGCGAGCCAGTATTCGCGCCATCGCTCCCACAGCGTCAACTCACCTCGCGCAATCCTGAGCGCCTTGCGGATTGCCGCAGGGTCGTACTCCGTGCCGTACACATAGGCGCGAATCTCCATCTCAGGCGACAGCACCACCAGAAAGTTGGGATGGTCTTTGATGGCTTCCGAGATGTAGGTGAAGCGGAAGTCTATCGCGTCCAGCAGCTCAAAGAGCGCTTTGGAATTCTCCGCATACACGGCGCGCCAGCCGTAGCCGTCCATGCGGTGGCGGTTCTGATACGCCTGAATGTGGCTCAACCCTTCTTTGGGGTCAAAGGTGAGCGATAGCACCCAGAAATCCCTGCCAGGCACGCCCACCTGTGGCAGCGCCTTCTGCAGGCTGTTGCCAATCGCCACGCACGCGCTGGGGCATCGGGCGTAGATGGGGCTGAGAATCACAGGCTTACCCTTGAGGTCGTGCAGGTGGAACTTGCGCCCCTGCGCGTCAATCAGCGGGGTGTTGGGCACTACGGTTCCGAGCGTGCGCGACTCATCGGGTGGGATGCCCTGCGCCCAGACAAGGGGCATCAGCGTCCCCAGAGCCAGCGCCCAGAGCCACCTCCCCAGCCCCGCTGGGAGGCTGGGGATGGCTCGGTGAGGAGGTCGGATGAGCGGTTTCATCGTGGGATTTCGGCGCTCGCCTCAGTTTGGGTCTGCTTCAGCGGCACGGGAAGCCGGTCGTTATAAGCGGGCGACTTCGCCGTGATGCCCTTCGTCATCGACTCGTAGATGGGGTAGGTATACGAGAACGCAATCAGCAGAATCGAGACGGTCAGCCACGGACGCAGATTGCTCAGCAGGGGGACAGGCTCGTCGTGCAGCGCCTCTGCCATCGGGAACTCCACCACCGGCTCGCGCACAGGGCGTGCGAACAGCGTGCCCAGGAACGAAACCAGATACGCCACAAACCCCAGCACGGCAATCGCGCCGCCCCCTGCGCTCAGATGCGCCCAGAAGTACCACTCCGGGTGATACAGCGGCGAGGCAGGGTCAATATACGAGGCGCCCGCTGCTGTGCGCCGCGGGAACCCATAGAACGCGGCAACCGACATGGCGACCTCAAACACCATCATGCCGATCAGCCACAGGTAAGGCGCGGCAACTGCCAGCCCTTTGGCTTTGACCTCCACGCCGCGCAACTTCGCCATCATATAGAGGCTGATTCCAAGAAACGCCAGCGTGACCAGCCCGCCTACCGTGGTGTGGAAGTGCCCCACAACCCACGAGGTGTTATGCACTGCCAGGTTCAGATTGTAGGAAGCATTCACGATGCCCGTGATGCCACCGAACAGGAAGAGCAGCAGCCCGGCGATAAAGTAAGAGAAGAGCCACTGATCGCCCTCGCGACTGAAGTAGGGGAGCTTCGCCCACCACGCGAACAAGCCCTTACCGCCGCGCTGACGCGCCCCATGCTCCAGCGACGCCGCCACCGTGAACGCCGTGATGAAACTCGGCAACGCCACCATGAAGGTCAGGAACGCATGCCACAGCTTCCAGCCTGCTGACAGTCCGCCCTCCGTATACTGATGGTGCAACCCTACAGGCACGGAAAACACCAGAAACAGCAACAACGCCAGTCGCGCCGCAGGGTCAGAGTAAAGCTTGCCGCCCACCAGCTTGGGCAGAATGGAGTAGAGCATGATATACGCAGGCAGCAGCCAGAAGTAGACCAGCGGATGCCCGAAGAACCAGAACAGTGTGCGCGCCAGAAGCGGGTTAATCTCCTCTACCCAGCCCAGCGAAAGTGGCAACAGCTGGAACAGTATCTCAATCGACACCGGGATGACTATGATGAACCACAGGATGAAGGTCACGAATACGCCCAGCACAGGCAGGGGGAATCGCCCGGTTGGGTTTTCACGGCGCCACGCGATGTAGTTCGGAATCCAGTCAAAGAAGAACGGCACCAGCGACCCCACCACCAGCAGCACCACACCCACATAGAAGGTCCAGTGCGCAATCAGCGGGGGATAGAAAGTATACAGCACATTCGCCTTGCCCGTGAGCATCGCGTAAGCCGCCATCAGCGTGCCGCCCACCATCAGCAGCCACGAAACCCACTGCACGCCCGGCTTGAGCGACCGCTTGAGGCTGAACATCACCATCGCGTTGCTGAAGGCGACAATAATAAAGGTCGTGAACACAATCGCGTTAATCGTGCCGTGGAGTGTGAGACCTTGATAATACTCAATCCCCAGATAGCTCGTGCTTTTGATGATTCCCGCCCGCTGAAGCACCTGCAACAACCCCAGCGTTACGCCCAGAATCAACAGCACGAACGGGAACACAATCTCACTCAGCAAAATGAACCGTAATCCGCCTCGGATGCTCATCGCAATCCCTCCTCATTCCACAATAATCTTGCCCGCCATGAGGTGGTGATTGATACCACAATACTCATGGCAAACGATCGAGTAGACCCCTGGCTTGTCAAACCGCACACGCGCGTAGCTGACCGTGCCCGGAATCGCCATCAGGTTCACATTCGTGTAGTTGATGCGGAGTCCATGCACCACATCGCGGCTGGTCAGGTAGAGGTCCACCTTCGCGCCAGCGGGCAGGCGAATCTCGTAGGGTTCAAAGTTCCACATGCGCGCCAGCAGGTTGACCTGATAGCGTTTGGCGCCCTCGTCCAGCACAATCACGCGCCCCTCCTGAAAGGGGTTGACCCCCGTCAGACAGGTGGGCACCTCAATCTGGAGCGCCTTCGCCGCGTAAACCACCAGTCCGAAGAAGAAAAACAGCAGCGCTAACGCCAGCACAATCGCGTTCTTCTCGAAGCGATCCATCATATCACCTCCAGACGACCATCACCATATAGGTCGCAAGCCAGATAACGGCGTAGAGAATCAGCATCGCGATAAAGAATGCCACGGCGCCTTTCGGTACAAACCGCGTCTCCTCGGTCTCGTGCATAAGGTTCACCTCTCCAGTCCAGAATTGTCAATAGACCTGATGGGTCTACTGACGCGATTAATATACCCGATTACGCTGGCTGAAGTCAAGGGGGGCAGCGAGAAACCCCATTTCGTGCCTGACGGCTGAAGCCGTTCCTATCAAACGAAGCCGACCTGCGTCGGCTGAAGTAGCCCGCGCATCCTGCGCGCTCCATCTTTCTGAGACGGCGGATTTCGCCGCGTGGGGCGCGGCGACCGCACCCCTACGCTTGCCTGTACGGACGCGGTTCCCGCGTCCTGCCCCCTCACCGGGCATTGAGTATAATACGGAAGGCGATGGACTGGTTTCAGTTCGATTTTGTGCGGTATGCGCTGATGGCGATGGCGCTGTTGACGGCGTTCTATCCGTTTCTGGGGGTGTTTGTGGTGGGTCAGCGGGTGGCATATTTTGGCGACGCAGTAGCGCATTCGGCGTTTCTGGGCGCGGCGCTGGCGGTGGTGCTGGGCTGGCAGTTAGGCGATGCGCTGCTGATTACTGCGCCCCTGTTCGCCTTGCTGATTGCGTGGTTCCAGAGTCGCACGGCGTTGCCGCCGGACACGCTGCTGGTGGTGGCGATTACGGGCGTCTCGGCGCTGGGCATTATGCTGGTGAGCCTGACCGAGGCACCGCTGGCGCTTCAGGCGTTGCTGTTCGGCGATGTGCTGGGGATAGAGCCTGCCGACCTCTGGCGGCTATTTGGGGTGGACTGTCTGGGGTGGGCGATGCTGCTGGGGCTGGCGCGCCCGCTGATCCGGATTGGGTTCCACCGCGAGCTGGCGCAGGCGCAGGGCGTGCCCGTGCGGCTGGTAGAGACGCTCTTCCTGATAGGGTTGTCGCTGGCGGTAGCGGTGGGCGTGCGGGCAGTGGGGATTCTGCCCATCAGTGCGCTGCTGGTGTTGCCTGCAGCGTCGGCGCGGGCGCTCAGCCAGAGCTTCCAGCAGATGATGGCGCTCAGCGGACTACTGGGGGGCATAAGCCTTGTGGGCGGGTTTGGGCTGGCGCTGTGGCAGCCGATTCCGCCCGGAGCGGCGGTGGCGCTGATTGCGAGTGCGCTCTTTCTGGTGGTCGTGTTGTTCAAACCCCATGCAAAAGGGATTATCCGATGAAACGCTGGGGCTGGCTGGCGGTCTGGCTGGGGTGGGTTGCGCTCTATGTGGTGTTCTCGTCGCGCATGGGCAGCTCCGAAAACTCGGCGGAGTGGCTTGTTAAGATTCTGCAAGCGATTAGCCCTGTGCTTGCAGAACGCCTGAGCCCCGAAATGCTGAACACGCTCAATTTTCTGGTGCGCAAAGGAGCCCATTTTTGCGGATTCGCGATTCTTGCCTATCTGGGCTACCGGATGTTCCGCGACAGTTTCGGTTTGGCGCCCCCTGTTGCGTTGCGATGGGCGATTCTCACCAGCATCCTGCGTGCCTTTCTGGACGAGTGGCAGCAGTCGTTTGTGCCGGGGCGCACCGCCACCCTGATGGATGTGGGGATTGATACGGGAGGCATTCTGACGATGGCACTCTGGATACGCTCCCGGTGGGGTCAGTCTTCCACAAGGGTTCCATAGAAGCCCCACAGATGCGCCTCGTCAGCGCGCACGCGCACAATCTTGCCAATCAGCTCGCGCCCGCCCACGAAGTGCATCATCTTGTTCTCGCGGGTGAAGCCTGCCAGCTTGCTGGGATCTTTCTGGCTGGGACCTTCCACCAGCACTTCGAACACGCGCCCGACCTGTGAGGCGTTAATCTCGCAGGTGATGCGGTTCTGCAGGGCGATCAAGCGCTCCAGGCGCTCCTGCTTGATATGGCGGGGCACCTGGTTTTCCATCGCGGCGGCAGGCGTGCCCGGACGCGGGCTGTAGGCGAACATAAACGCGCCGTCGAAGCGGATGCGCTCCACCACCTTCAGCGTGTTCTCGAACTGCTCGTCGGTCTCGCCCGGAAAGCCAACGATAATGTCCGTGGTGATGGCGATGTTGGGGATGCGCTCGCGGAGCTTGTGAACAATCTCTTCAAACTGCTCCACCGTGTAGAGTCGGCGCATCGCCTTGAGAATTGTGTTGTCGCCCGACTGCAGGGGCAGGTGAACCTGCTCCATCACTTTGGGGAGGGTGGCAATCGCTTCAATCAGGTCGTCGCGGAAATCGCGCGGGTAGGGCGAGGTGAAGCGGATACGCTCGATGCCTTCTATGTCGTTGATGAGCTTCAGCAGGCGTGCGAACGGCACGCGCCCCTCCAGCAGGTTTTTGCCGTAGGAGTTCACGGTCTGCCCCAGCAGGATGACCTCCTTCGTGCCGCGCTCGGCAAGGCGTTTGATTTCGTCGAGAATATCGGCGGTGGGGCGACTGCGCTCGCGCCCGCGCGTAATCGGCACGATGCAGAAAGTACAGAACTTATCGCATCCGTATTGAATCGGCACGAACGCCTTCAGCTTCGGCTGGCGGTCTACCTTGCGCTGGGGGAGATCCGTAACAATGGCGCCTTTGCGCTCAGGCAGTTCCAGCCGCATCGCCAGCCGGCGTTTCTGAAGCACCTCTTCCAACAGCGCGCCGACCTGCGCCACATGCGCCGTACCGACAATCATATCCACATGGGGTGCCCGCTGTTTGATTTCCTCCGCGCGCAACTGCGCCATGCAGCCGCACACGCCAATCACCATATGGGGCTTGCGCTCCTTGAGCTTGCGCAGCTGCCCCAGCGTGCTGAACACCTTATCTTCGGGCTTGCGGCGCACCGAGCAGGTGTTCAGCAGCACGACATCCGCCTCTTCGAGGCGTTCGGTCGGCTCGTAGCCGCGCTCCTGCAGATAAAGCCCCATCTGCTCGGAGTCTTCTTCGTTCATCTGGCAGCCCCATGTGAGAATGGTATAGCGTGGCATGCGTGTTTCACCAAAACGGAATTATACCCCTTCCGCGGCTTTGGAGCCTTCGGGTAGGGATGGGGGCACCAGTTGTGCCATCTGGAGGGTGAGCTCCAGAAACAAGTGAGGCGTGAACGGCGTCTGGGCGTTCACCGCCTGACGACGCAGATACCCCTCCGGCGTCCACTGATACTCTTCGATCACCAGCGTGTCCTGATCCACCAGCCATACCCACGGCACCTGGCAGGCGGCGTAATCGCTCATTTTCTGGGTACGGTCGTACTCGGCGGTGGAGGGAGAGAGAATCTCCACAATCAAATCGGGCACACCCCGTACATAGCCGCGCGCCTGGTCATAAGCCTGCAGATTCGCCTTGCTCAAGTAGAGAATATCGGGGGCGTAAATATTGCCGTTTGGCAGCTCCAGATTACAGTCGCCTACCACCAGACCCAGTTGGCGCGATTCCACATAATTCATCAACAGGCTCGCCAGCCGAATCAGCAGATACTGGTGCTTTACTGTGGGCTTATTCACCTCAATAGCCTCCCCGTTCACATAGTCGTAAAAAGGGGGACCTTCGGGCAGTTGCAGGAACTGCTCGCGGCTCATCGGAACCCCGCGCGACCGTACCGAAAGACTCATCACGCTCACCCGAAACGATTATACCGCATGAGGTACAATCCTCAAGATATGAAGACTATTCAGGTGGAGTTGCCCGACCGTCTGGCAGAGCCGTTGCACGAGAGGGTGCGGGAGGGGTGGTTCCAGAGCGAAGAGGAAGCGGTGCGTGCCGCCCTGTTTGAGTTCCTGCGCCGACACCCGCGCCAGCTTGCTGAGCGATTCCAGATGGAGGATATTCAATGGGCACAGCAACTGCGTCAGAATCACGACTCATAGTCTGCAACACGGGTCCGCTTCTGCACCTCTCTCAGATAGGACAAATTCAATTGCTTGAGCATCTTGGCAGGATCGCCCTGACCCCCGAAGTGAACGCAGAGTGGGGACGAATCATGCCCCACAGGCATTTACCAGCGAGTTTCCAGATTGTTGAGGTCGGTTCAGAATGGAGGCGCCGCGCGGCTGAGTGGGTCAGCGCAGGCTATGTGGACTGTGGTGCGTGTCGCGCTTCAAGCGCTGGAACAGATTTTTGGGCTTTCTGAATGAGATAGGTCAAAAATCTTCCTGGGACTCGCTTTCCGAAGCCGCAGGCACCAGTTGTGCCATCTGGAGGGTGAGCTCCAGAAACAAGTGAGGCGTGAACGGCGTCTGGGCGTTCACCGCCTGACGACGCAGATACCCCTCCGGCGTCCACTGATACTCTTCGATCACCAGCGTGTCCTGATCCACCAGCCATACCCACGGCACCTGGCAGGCGGCGTAATCGCTCATCTTCTGGGTACGGTCGTACTCGGCGGTGGAGGGAGAGAGAATCTCCACAATCAAATCGGGCACACCCCGCACATAGCCGCGTTGCAAATCCAGACGCGGCTCGGTTTGGGGAGAATAAAAGAGGATATCGGGTGTGTAAATGTTGCCGTTGGGCAGTTCCAGATTCACCTCAATCGCCACTTTGCCAAGCTGTTTTGCGCGCGTATGCAAAAGCAGCTGGGACGCCAGCGCCAGCAGAATCTCCTGATGTCTGAGAGTGGGTCGGTTCACCTCAATAGCCTCCCCGTTCACATAGTCGTAAAAAGGGGGACCTTCAGGCAGTTGCAGGAACTGCTCGCGGCTCATCGGAACCCCGCGCGACCGTACCGAAAGGCTCATTTACGCTCACCCGAAACGATTATACCGCATGAGGTACAATCCTCAAGGTGAGTTTTATGAAGACTATTCAGGTGGAGTTGCCCGACCGTCTGGCAGAGCCGTTGCACGAGAGGAGGCGCGCCTTCGTTCTCTTCTCCATTCTTGCCACGGCGCCGCGCGGCTGAGTGGGTCAGCCCAGGTTGTAGTATTGTCCGCCTAACCAAACCACTCAAAGTAGTCGGGGCTGATGTCGATATGCACATTTTTGACCTGGGTGTAGAGGTCTAACAGGCAGTGTAAGCCCAGCTCCCGACCGAAGCCGCTGAGTTTGTAGCCACCGTAGGGCGCGTGGGGCGGAATCATATTGTAGCAGTTAATCCAGACCTTGCCTGCCTGCACCTGATGGGCGACTCGCAGCGCCTTGCCGATATCCTGCGTCCAGATGCCTGCCGCCAGCCCATAGTCTACCATGTTCGCGAGGCGCACCGCCTCCTCTTCCCCTTCAAACGGCATCAGCATCGCCACGGGTCCGAAGATTTCGTCGCATGCGACTCGGGTGGTGGGTTCCACCTCCTCCAGCACGGTCGGCTGGAAGTAGAAGCCCTTATCAAACGGCGGCTCGGTGAGGGGGTTGCCGCCCGTCAGAACCTTCGCGCCGTCCTGCTGCGCCAGTTCCACATAGTGGCGGGGTTTTTCGAGTTGCTCGCGCTTGTGGAGGGTGCCGAACTCGGTGAGCGGGTCTTGCGGGTCGCCAATCTGCAGGCGCTGCACGCGCTGCACGAATCGCTCGCGGAAGGTTTCATAGACCGGGCGCTCCACGAAGATTCGCGAGCCTGCGGTACACATCTGTCCCTGCGCGAAGTAGTTTGCCAGCAGCGCATAGGCGAGGGCGCGGTCTAAATCGGCGTCGGCGAACACAATAAAGGGCGACTTGCCGCCCAGCTCCAGCGACACGGGCGCCACATGGGTCGCCGCGCGCTGCATCACCCGCACGCCTACCGCTGTGGAACCCGTGAACGAGATTTTGCTTACCTTCGGATGAGCGGTCAGCATGTCGCCGACAGTACCCGGCGTGGGGTCGGTCAGCACATTGAACACACCAGAGGGCAGCCCCACCTCTGCCATAATCTCCGCCAGCATCAGCGCGGTGAGGGGCGTGGTGGGCGCAGGTTTCAGCACCATCGTGTTGCCTGCCACCAGCGCAGGGGCAATCTTAATCACCGCCAGCCACAGTGGGAAATTCCACGGCGTGATGGCAGCGACCACCCCGTAGGGTTCGCGGCGCGTATAGTTGAGATACATGCCGGGTACGGGGATGGTCTCGCCCTGAATGGCGGGCGCAATCCCAGCGAAGTAGTCCAACACGCTGACCGAGGCGGGGATGTCGTGCGCCATCGTCTCGCGGATGGTGCGCCCCGTCTCCTGCGACTCCACGAGTGCGAACTCTTCAAACCGTTCCTGCAGGCGTCGGGCAACAGCACGCAGAATCTCGCCCCGCTCCTCATAAGAGCGCGCCGCCCAGTCGGGGAATGCCTGAAGTGCCGCCTGAATCGCCTGTTCCACCTCGCGCTCGCCTGCCACCGCGCATTCGGCAATCACCTCGCCGTTCGCAGGGTTGCGCACCTCGTAGCGCTCCGCAGTGGAGACCCATTCGCCGCCAATAAACAGCCCGTAGGTTCGCATCGTTGCCTCCTGGGGCGGAATTTCCACCTGCGGGTTAGAAGTCCTGCCGTAGTGTATGTAGCGTTGGGTTTGGAGTCGTTCGCGTCAATTACCGAGACACACGCCCAAAACGCCGCCACCACCCAATCCCGCTTCTTGAAGACCCTTCCGTCCTGTGAAGCATCAGGGCGAAAATCGGCACTGATTACAGAGCTCAGAAATTGGGATACGGCGCGCCTGCTTGTAGCAGAAGGCGCAGCCCCATTTACCGTAGTACCAGAGCGCGGGATCCAGTCCGCCTCCACTGCCTTCCAGCCCTACGGGGGCGACGATCCCACTCTGCTGGATTTCCTGTGCCCACGCCTGCTGTATGCGCTGGCGGACATAGGGGCCAATCTGGCTGCCTTGAGCCGAAACGACCTCCAGATTTTCGCTAACTCGTTTCACATGGATGTCCACCGCCACAGGGAGTGCCGCGATGTTCTGCAAGGAGGCGCGTCCAGGCACAACGAGCATTCGAACCCACATCACGCTGATTTTCGGACCCTTCAGGAGAGGGAAATAGGGGCGCCTGCTCCTGTCATTTGCCCGAAGCGATTGAAGCAGTTGCCGAACCTCGCCAGTCCCTTTATGGATGGCATTATACACAGGCTGGGTCTGAGGATTCGAGTGCGTCAGCGACTCGGCAATCCGAATCCACGCTGAAGAGTCGGGACCATGCCGCTGGCTGATGCCGAGGCGTTGCAGCAACTGGCGCGTCTCTGTAGGGTGCCCCACAATCCATTCTGGCTGAAATAGCTCTGGACACCGAATGATTGCATCGGCTGACTTTTGCCAGAGCTGTTCCGCATCGCGTACCCGATCCATCGCACATGTAAAAGTGAGAAACAGCCGTACATCCCTGTCGCAGAACCCGGCGCTGTAGAGCCTCTCGGCTGCCCGAACTTCAGGCAGGCTCTCCCAGCCGGGGCGTGGCGCGTTCGGATCGGCAGGCTTCAGCGTGCCTGTCGCAAACGCTTCCGTGAGTCGGTAGGCGATGTTTGAGCCGTGCATCGGTTTCTTACCCTGCTTTTTATTGTACCACCATCTCTTGGAGACCATCCAGCAACTTCGTGCTTGAATCCAGACGGGTGAACCCGTTCCTGATAAAACGAAGCCAGCCCGCGCTGGCTGAATCAGCCGACGCAGGTCGGCTTCGTCTTATAGGAACGGCTTCAGCCATCTGGCATAAGGGGGTTTCCGAATACCCTCTGCCGCCGAATACTACCCCGCTTGGGTATAATCTTGCCCACAGGAGTTCAGGGATGAAACTGCACGAGTATCAGGCGAAACAGATTTTGCGCGATTTTGGCTTGCCCGTGCCCAACGGCGAAGTGGCAACCACGCCCGAAGGCGCAAAGGCAATTGCGGAGCGGCTTGGCAAGCGCGTGGTCATCAAGGCGCAGGTGCATATGGGCGGTCGTGGCAAAGCAGGCGGAATCAAACTCGCCGACACCCCCGACGAGGCTTACGCCGCCGCAAAGGAGATTCTCGGCAAACGGCTCATCTCGCCCCAGAACCCGCAGGGCATGGTCGCCGAAGCCGTGCTGGTAGAAGAGGCAATTGAAATTGAAAAGGAATACTACATTGGCATCACGGTAGACCGCACGACCCAGCGGAACGCGCTGATGGTCAGCCAGCAGGGCGGGATGGATATCGAAGAGGTCGCAGCGACGCACCCCGAAGCGATTGCGACCCTGCCCGTAGACCCCCTGCTCGGCTTGACGGACTACGGCATTCGGGAGGTGCTGTTCGGCGCGGGGTTCACGATGGAAGGTGTCAAGATGCTCGCGCCGATTCTGCAGGGGCTGTACCGCGCCTATCTGGCATGCGACGCGAATCTGGCGGAGATTAACCCCTGCGCCGTAACGCGCGACGGGCGCGTGATTTGCGCCGACGCGAAAATGACCCTCGACGAGAATGCCCTCTACCGCCAGAAGCGGCTTGCGCAATATCACGAGGAAAGTATTGAAGACCCCATCGAGGCGGAGGCGCAGCGTCGCGGGCTGGCGTATGTGCGATTGGGCGGCGATATCGGGATTATTGGCAACGGCGCGGGACTGGTGATGTGTACTGTCGACGAGGTGGCGCGTGCGGGCGGGCGCCCTGCGAACTTCCTCGATATCGGCGGCGGCGCGAAAGCCGACCGCGTGCGCAACGCCGTCGAGCTGGTGATGATGGACCCGAATGTGAAGGGGTTGCTCTTTAACATCTTCGGCGGGATTACGCGGGGCGACGAGGTGGCGCGCGGCATTCTGGAAGCGCTGGCGACCTTAGAGGTGAAAGTGCCAATCGTGGTGCGCCTTGCAGGCACGCACGCCGAGGAAGGGCGCGCCCTGCTGGCAGGCACGCCCCTCATCCCTGCCGAAACGATGCAGGAAGCCGCTCGCAAAATCGTGGAACTGGCTCAGCAGGCGGGCTAACACCGCCCGCCTCCTAACGACACCACCGATACATGTCGTATCTTTCTGTTGCCTGTTCGTAGCCTTCCTCACCCGGATAAATCGGCGAAAGGACGGTCATGTTCCCTACTTGCCTTCGCACTTGGCGAACCTGGCAGCTGTGAATCGTCTCCACTGAGCCGTTCACGCGCAGCACTATCAGAAACGGCCAGGAGGGAGTTGAGTCATAGTCGTATCCCGCCCAGTCTCCTCTCCTCAACAACGGTAAGCCCAGGTGGTGTTCACAAGTAAGCAGTACCTTGTTCGGATGTTCCCTCAGAAGCGTCTGTGGTGGCTCTTCTGTTGGTACAGACCAGTAGTACGAAGAAGCCGCCTCTCGAATAGGTACCTGCAGCCGGTCGCGCGGGCAAATAAAAATTTTCTCTGCGCTCGCCCCCTGACGATCTTTCAGATAGTCCATGAGCGAGAAGGGACTGTCGTAAATGGTCTGGTAATCGATCATATACTGATAGGTAGCGATGGCTATTTGTCGCAAGTTTTGCATACACTGGGAGCGCGCAGCGGCTTCTCGCGAAGAACGAGTCATCACCCAAACAATCCCCGCCAGAACAATCAGTATCGCTACCACCACCAGCAGCTCTATCAGCTTGAAGCCCCGTTGAAAAGCTTGCCGTCTCATGCCGACGCCCTCACTCTGCGGGATTTCTTCAACGGGAAATACGCCAAAACTCAACGAAAAGTTCCCACAGAAATTTAGAAAATTTTTTCTAAGCAGGCACCAGGCGCAAGATTCTGTCGTCATCAGGGTGGGGACGCCCGCGCCCATCCCGATTGGAAGTGGACACATACAAAAACCCATCGGGACCCGATGCCACCGCTCGCAAGCGCCCATACTCGTTCACCAGCAGGTCCTCGGTCTTCACAACCCGCCTGCCCTCCAGCACGACCCGAATCAGTTTCTGCCCCCGCAGGCACGCAACAAACAGGTTATGGCGCCACTGAGGGATTTTGTTGCCCCGATAGAAGGCGCATGCGCCCGGCGCGACAGCCGGGGTGAACTCCAGCAAAGGCGCTTCCATCCCCGCGCGTGTCTGACGATGATGGATCACGGGCCAGCCGTAGTTTTTGCCCCGCTCCACAATATTCACCTCGTCGCCCCCGCCCGGACCGTCAAATCCTGAGGGACCATGCTCCGTCTGGAACATCAAGCCTGTGCCGGGCTGCCAGTCCATGCCCTGTGCGTTGCGGTGTCCGTAAGACCAGATTTCGGGTCGCGCGTTGGGCGTCTTAACAAAGGGGTTGTCCGGGGGAATGGAGCCGTCATCGTTGAGGCGGAGGGTTTTGCCCTCAAGGCGGTCTAAGCGCTGTGCCAGTTCGCGCTGGGCGGCGTCGCCCGTGGTAATGTAGAGCTTGCCATCGGGACCGAATCCCAGCGCCGTGCCGTCATGCACGAAATTGCCCTGAATGCCCTCAATGATAACTTTTGGCTCCACCAGTGCGTCGCCCGTTTCGCGGTAGCGCACCACACGCACCTTCAGCCCGCCCTGCTCGTAGAGGTACGCCAGATAGAGCCAGCGCGTGCGGGCAAAGTTCGGGTGGAGCGCCAGCCCCATCAGCCCGCCCTCACCCCGATGCACACAGTCGGCAATCTCCGCCAGCGGTTTTTCACGCAAGCGCCCCTTCTCAATCACCCGCACTCGCCCGACACGCTCGGTGAAAATGAGCCTGCCATCGGGCGCAAACACCATCGCCCACGGTACCTGCAGCCCTCGCGCCACTACTTCCACCTTGAAAACGCTCTGACCCATGCCTATAGCATACCTGATGAGGGGAAGGTATTGGGGGAACGCCGTTTTTCATGCGAATTGTCAACAATTCAGAGAAATCACATGTTGAATCGCCGTGAAATGCTCCTGATTGGCACAAAAGTTGCTGTCGGTAGAGTGGGGCGCGCGTAATTGTTTACTCAAGGAGGAGGTCAGGTGAACGGTTGGCGAATTCTGGTTGTGGAGGATGAAAGGTTAGTCTATCGTGTTGTGGCGGACGCGCTGCGCACGGCAGGATTTCCTTGTGAGGTTGTCCATCGCGCGAGCGAGGTGGTGGCGCGCCTGGAAGCCAAACCGTATGACCTCGTGATTCTGGATATCCGCCTGCCCGATTTGCCAGGGAGCGAGGTCTTACGCCAGATTCGGGAGCGAGATCCGCACCTGCCTGTGATCTTGATTACGGCGTATGCGCTGGATCGGGAGTTGGAGAAGGCGCTTGCCCACGCACCCGACGCAGTGCTTTATAAGCCCTTCGAGATTGAAGCACTTCTGGCGACAGTGCGCCGATTGCTGATGCGCCCTGCTTTACCCACGCATGCGATTGTCTCGATGGAGGCGCGGGCGGGTGCGCCGCTAACGGAATCCGTGTCACCAGTTTCGGCACGCCTTGTCTGGTTGAGCTGGGAGAGCAACCGGCTGGTAGCCTCGCCCGAACGCATGGACGATCGGATGCTCTGCTTGCAAACGCCGTCTCTGGAAGCCGCAGCGCCTCCTCAGGTGTGTGTGGAGTGGTACGGCGAGGACGCGCTCTATCAGTTCCGCTCGCGTGTGGTGGAGCATCGGGGCGGCACGGAGACCGACCTCTGGCTGATACGCCAGCCTCAGGTGATACGGCGAATCCAGCGCAGGCGGTACCCACGCATCCCTGCTCGCGGGCGGGTTGCGCTTTCACCAGTGGGCAGAATCCAGCGCTCCATCTGGGGGCAGCTGGTGGACCTCAGCGAGGGCGGCGCCGGCGCGCTCGTGTATGAAGAGGTGGGACGCGACACGGCAGGCACGCTCACCATCGAGTGGGAGACTCCGGGCGGTGCCCTCGCCTTCCAAATTGAGGGCGTCGTGTGCCACATGGTCGCAGGGATGCAAGCCCACCAGCCCGTCTATCGCCTGGGAATCGCGTTCCGTGAGGTGGTTCCCCAGTCGGTGCGGAAGGCGCTTCGTACGCTTCAGATAGAGCGGCTGCTCGCGGCATCCCCGTAATTCAGCGGGGGAACCCGTAATTTTACGATTTTTCACAAACCCCCGTATTTTTGCCGAGAAATCGGATTAAGTTCGCTCCGAAAATCCCCTCTGGACGCGCAAAAAACTGCCCTGCTGACGGATCGGCGGGGAGGGGCGTCCAGAAAAAAACTCTATCAGGGAGGATGGAACGATGAGTTTGCGGATTAACACCAACATGTCAGCGCTCAACGCGCTGCGCAATGTGCAGAACGCTTCGGATGGGTTCAGCCGTTCGATTGAGAAGCTCGCTTCGGGTTTGCGCATTAACCGCGCAGGCGACGACCCGGCAGGGCTGATTCGCTCGGAAGACCTGCGCGCCCAGATTGCGGGTTTGGAGCAGGCAATTTCTAACTCGCAGGATGCCACGAACCTCGTGAAGACCGCCGAAGGCGCTCTGGAAGAGGTTCACAACCTGTTGCGCAGCATGCGCCAGCTGGCTGTGGCTTCGGGGAACACAGGTACCAACGACCTGACCGCGCTTCAGGCGAACCAGAACCAGATTCGCTCCGCCATCAACAGCATCAACCGTATTGCGGAGCAGACCCAGTTCGGCACCAAGAAGCTGCTGGATGGCAGCGCGGGGGTTTCGTCGGCAGTAACCGACCCAACGCGCATCGGCGGCGTCTTCTTCGGCGGCACCGTGTACGGGCAGATTGGCGCCGCAACAGCGGCGGAGTATACCGTCGGCACAGGTATGGTGACTGTTGAGGTAACGCAGGAAGCGACTCGCGCCTCCGCGGCAGGTGCTGCACTGGCAACCGGCACCACCCTGAGCTCGGTGATTACTACCGCGGGCACCATCGTCATCAACGGCGTGAGCGTCACCACCGACGGCACCGAGACGCTGGGACGCATTCTGGATAAGATTAACTCGCTCAGCTCGGTAACAGGTGTGGTAGCAGAGTATAACGACAGAACCCGGGTCGTGACCCTGCGTGCCACCGAGTACGGCTCCAACTTCCGTGTGGATGTCAGCGACTCGGCGAATGTGCTGGGCTTGCAGTCCGCTACGGTAACGGCAGGGCAGGATGCTCGCGCCACCGTGACCGTGAAAGATGTGAACGGCAACGACATCACCGTCTACTTCACCGGCGGGATTGGTAAGACCTCAGGACTGCGTTTGTCTGACGCGCGAGGTAATGTGATCCTGCTCAAGGAACGCGGCAATGTTGACAATAACACCGCGTACGCTGTCGCACGCACCACAGCAGGCGATGTAACCTTCCAGATTGGCGCGAACGCGGGTCAAACTGCCCAGATCTCCATCAACAACATGCGCGCCAGCCAGCTGGGTACAGGCGTCGTGGCAGGCAAGAGCCTTGCCGACATCGATGTCACCAAAGCGGGCGGCGCCGAAGAGGCTCTGAAAATCATCGACGCGGCGATTCAGCAGGTCTCCAAACTGCGCGGCGATATGGGCGCGTTCCAGAAGAATGTCCTCGAGAGTAATATGCGCTCGCTCGCCGTCGCCAAGGAGAACCTGACCGCGACCGAGTCGGCTATCCGCGATGTGAACTTCGCCGAGGAAATCAGCCGGTTCACCAAGTTCCAGATCCTGCAGCAGGCGGGTATGTCCGTGCTGGGGCAGGCGAACTTCGCGCCGCAGGGCGTCCTGCAGCTCATCCGCTAAAACCGGGCGAATCGGGTATACTAAAACGGGGGGTCAGAGTTGACCCCCCGTTTTTTAGCATAAAAAAGAAGGAGGTTTACGCCTATGAGTTCGTTTCGATATGCCATTCTGGGCGCAGGAATGCAGGGTCCTGCGGTTGCCTACGACCTGGCGCGATTCGGAAATGCAGAGGTGATTTATCTCGCCGACATTGATCTGGAGCGCGCCACACAAAAAGCGGAGTGGGTCAATCAACTGCTTCAAAAGCAAATCGTGTTCCCCCGAAGAGTAGACGCCCGCGACGAAAAGCAGGTGCTGGACTACTTCAGCGAGGCGGATGTGGTCATCAGCGCGGTGCCGTGGCAGATGAATATGCGCCTGATTCAGCTCGCGCTGGACGCGAAGCGCAGCTTTATCGATATGGGCAACGACCCCGAATGGTTCTGGTACGAATTTCGCAAGCGCGACGAGGAAGCCAAAGAAGCCGGCATCGCTCTTGTACCCGACTGCGGGCTCGCGCCCGGCATGGTGAACCATCTGGGGCTTTACTGTATGGAGAAGATGGACACCTGCCACGAAATTCGCCTGCGCTGTGGGGGGCTGCCCCAACGCCCGGTGGGTCCGCTCGGCTACAAGCTGGTGTTCAACATGATTGGTGTCATCTCGGAGTATACGGGCGAGGCGCTGGTGCTGCGGGAAGGCAAGCCTACCTATGTGCCCACTCTGGAAGATATTGAGTATCTGGAAATTGAGGAACTGGGCTTGCTGGAAGCCGCGCCCACCTCAGGCGGCACCTCCACCGCGCCCTACACCCTCGCGGGCAAGGTGCAGGAGTACGACTACAAAACCCTCCGCTACCCCGGACACTGGGACATCATGCGCGCCCTGCGCGACCTGGGCTTTTTTGACGAGGAACCCATCAAGGTGGAGGGGCATCCCGTCATCCCACGCCAGTTCACCGCTACGGTGATCCCCCCTAAAATAGACTTCCCCGAAGAGAAGGACCTGGTGGTGGTGTGGGTTTATGCGTCCGGCGAGAAGAACGGCGCGCCCTACGAAATCAGCGTGCAGTATATTGACTATCACGACGACGAAACGGGCTTCACCGCGATGGAGCGTTGCACGGGCTTCTCGGCGTCCATTATCGCGATTGGGGTCGCCAACGGCACGGTTCCCCGCGGGATTGTCCCTTACGAGCAATCCATGTCGGGGCATGTGTTCGTGCGTGAGTTCCTGAAGCGCGGGTTCGTGCTACGCGAAACCGTCAGCCACACGGTGCAGCCGTAACTTGCGGAGGCAGGGGCGAAGCTCCCTGCCTCCTGAGGTATGCTCATGGCATGAGCTGGCGTATCCTCGCGGAAGACGAGCAGAAAGTTTCGGAAGAGCTGGTCGCAGTTGCGGTCGCCTACGACGACATCACGGCGAAGCTGGTGCAGACCTATCTGATAGACCATCGCGTGCTGACCTTCACGCCCGAAGCGCCGCAGGTGCCGCTGTACCCTTCCATCCCTCAGCCGATTTTTATCTGGGTTCCCCTGCGCAAGCGTGAGGAGGCGGTTGCCCTGCTGCAGGAACTGGCATTGAACTGGGCGCAAGAGGAGGCAGAAGAGCATGCCTGAATGTATTGGCGTCATCGGCGCAGGCTCGTGGGGCACGGCGCTGGCGTATCTGCTGGGTCAGAAGGGAGTGCCGGTGTGGCTCTGGGGACGCGACCCCGAACGCATTCAGGCGCTCCAGCGTGAGCATGTGAACCGCCGCTACCTGCCTGAAGTCGTGCTACCCGACACCGTGACGCCGACTGCCGACCTCCACGCGCTGACAGCGTGCGAGGCGTGGGTGCTGGCGGTGCCGTCGGGCGCGGTGCGCTCCGTGCTGAATCGGTTGCCCTATGGCGCCTCGCTCTGCATTATCGCCGCCAAAGGGCTGGAACCCGACACGGGCAAACGCATGAGCGAGGTCGTGCTGGAAACGGGGCGCTGGACGCCGGAGCAAATCGCGGTGCTTTCGGGACCGAATCTGGCGGTGGAGCTGGTGCGCGGCGTGCCCACCGCCACCGTCGCCGCCGCCTACCACCTCCCCACCGCCGAGACGGTGCAGGAGCTGTTTATGACCCCCACCCTGCGCGTCTACACCAACAACGATGTGGTGGGCGTGGAGCTGGGGGGCGCGCTCAAAAATGTGTACGCGATTGGCGCGGGCATGAGCGACGGCTTGGGCTTCGGCGACAACACCAAAGGCGCGCTGCTGGCGCGCGGGCTGGCGGAGATGATGCGGCTCGGCGCCGCGCTGGGCGCATGCCCTGAAACTTTTATGGGACTGACCGGTGTGGGCGACCTGTTTGCCACCGCCGCCAGCCGACTCAGCCGCAACTACCGGCTGGGCTATGCCGTCGCGCAGGGCAAAACGCCCCAGCAGGCGCTTCAGGAGCTGGGGCAAGTCGCCGAAGGCTACTTCACCGCGTTCGTGGCGCAGAGGCTGGCGCACCAGCACGGGATTGACACCCCTCTGCTGAACGCGATTGCGGAGATTCTCAACGGCGCCCGCTCGGTCTCGGATGCCCTCCAAAGCCTCATGACGCGCCCCCCCAGAGGCGAGCGCGAGTTTCGGTTCGTGAGAACCTAATCCACAGGATTAAACCGCTCATAAAGCGTCGCATTAATCGCCGTCAGCACCATCGCAAGGAGTGTCTGCACCACCAGCACCGCCAGCCCCAGCAGAAGCATGTTCCACTGATAGACCAGCCCCAGAATGCCCACCAGAACGCCCGGTCCGCCTCCGAGGCAAAGCAACGGAACCATGATGAAGCTCGCCAGCAGGCGCTGGGTATAGTCGCTGGGGTCGGGGTTGATGAGAGCCACCATAAACATCACCATCTGCAGTACCACCAGCCACGAGGTCACCATCAAGCTGCCCACCACCCAGAACGCCGCCATACTGGGGAACCAGAGCGTCGCAACCAGAATCGTCAACACCTGCCCCAGCGCGAAGAACACCACTGTTGGCAGGGCTTCCACGACCACCACCTGCCAGCTGACAAACGGCATCGGCTTCTGCCACTCCACACGGCGGAGCATTTCTGTCATCCCGTAGTAGCTCCCAAACGCGTAGAAGAAGGCGACCGCGCTCTGCATCGCCAGATAAATCACCTGAAGTGCTCTGGGGGTTGCATCCCCGTCGCGCGCCGCCAGCCACATCAGCACAAGGGGCGCCAGCGCCAGCACCGCCACTGCCAGCAGGTTGACCCAGCCGCTGGCGCGCCATGTGATCAGCAAATCGCGCCAGAGGAGCGCCCACACGCCCTGAGGCGTCCAGCGTTCCAGCCAGCGCAGGGTACGCAGGGGCTTCTGCTGGGCGCGTTCGGCGGCGCGTTCCATGTAGGCGCGCATCGGGTCCTTACGGGCACGGCTCACCTTGCCCCCCAGCCGCGCCAGCTCCGCGCCCAGCTCATACAGCCAGCCCTGATGACGCACCAGCTCCCGATTACCCCACCACACCAGCGCGCCCCAGAAGAGTGCGCCCCCCAGCATCGCGGGCGTCCAGCCGTTGTAAATCACCAGCGCGCTATCCACCAGACAGCGCACCGGAAACAGCAACAGCGCCGCAGGCGTCCAGTCTGCCGCACGGTTCATCGCAACGCTGAAACCACTGCCCGCGCTCCACTCTCCATAGAACCGCCAGCCCACCAGCATTAGAGTCAGCCCTACCCAGACCAGCACGCCCCAAACCCAGTAGCGACGCGCCGAGCGCCCCTGAATCTCCCGAAGCGCCAGCACCACGCTCACCATCAGCAAACCCGTAAACGCCAGCAGATAGAGTATCGGATAACTCAGCAGCGCCCAGCCTCCTATCACCGGCTCCAGAGTCACAAACGCGCGCATCGTCGTGCGCCCGCCCATCAATAACACATATGCCACCATCATCAGGAACAGCATGACCGCTCCCAGCAGCCCCCGCATGAGCAACAGCCCGCGAAATACGCTGAGCGCTCGCAACGGCGTCGTGAACAGATAATGCACATCGCTCTCCTGAAACAACAGCGTGACGGGGCGAAACAGCGCCGAAAGCCATAGCGAGACCACATAAAACCAGTGGACTATCAGCGTGCTGGCAAGCGCACGCGCCAGCAGAGTCTGCGGATCGCCTTGAGGCATGGGCGCACTGCGAGAAGGACTGCCCAGCACGCTCCCTAACAGCGCCCCTCCCCAGCCACACAGGATAAACAGGATCACCAGCGTGGTCAGCACCGCCCGCACAGGGTTGGAAAACGCGCGCCGAAAACTGTTCACCAGAGTTCGGACACCAATAAATGCCAATACACGCAGAACCATCGCACCAGCGTGAAAGTATACCTCGCCTTTAGCAGGAACAACTGCTCTGTTGTGAGGATAAGGGCGCGCGCCATCCGAGACCCCCTCCGTGAGGTTCCCCCTGCTTCGCAAGGGGAACCGTGAAGATCGTCAGTTTCAATCCCCTGCACAGGGGCGGTCTTTCGTGACTCATAATCTCAGGGCGGCTGCCAGTTTGGGAATTGTTTCAATCCCCTGCACAGGGGCGGTCTTTCGTGACATTTGTAACCGGATCGAATGGGAGCTGCAGGGTTTGTTTCAATCCCCTGCACAGGGGCGGTCTTTCGTGACCCTACGCGCCAATTCTACCCCTTTTTGAACCCAAATTGCAAGGGCGGATTCCGAACCTCCCCCGAAAAGGGCGAAATTTGACTCATGAGTCAGGGGGGTTCGGAATCACAAAAGCGGGGGGTATCAGAGGATGAAGGTGGCACCTTCGTTGGGGTGTGGGGGCGCGACACCAATCACGCGCGGGCGAAACGGGCGGTCTGGCTGAGGGTACCGCGTCCGCGTTAGAGTGCCGCCCGCAAATGAGGCAAAGCGCAGCAGGGGTTGCCGCAGGTCACAGTTCGGCTCCCCCCTGCAGAACAGGTCTACTTGCCCCGTCGCAAGGATGGGAACACAGGTATTCCACGACCCCCTCCACGAGGTTCCTTAGAGGGGTAGGCTTTCTGACAGGGGCGCCGTCTTGGAGACTGTGCCCTGACGGCTGAAGCCGTTCCTATAAGACGAAGCCGACCTGCGTCGGCTGATATAGCCAGCGGAGGCTGGCTTTGTTCATTAGGAACGGCTTTAGCCGTCGCGCTTTCAGGGGGCATCGTGGGTTCCAGAAGGTATCTTTGCGACAGAGCAGCTTTAGCCGTCGCGCTTTCAGGGGGCATCAAGTTCCATCTGGCGTCCTTGCAACGGAGCAGGAACAGCACCCCTCGTGGCGAATCCCCACGCAGGGAGGCAACGAGTCATGACCGTGCAACATTTCGCTGAGCTGAAATATCGCCTGCAAACGGCGTCCAGCCATGCGGGGGTGATGCGCTACTTCTTCAAATATTTTGGCGACCGCCCCGAGTTTATCCAGAAAAGCGAGCCACACCATGATGAACTTCTTGAGAAGGTGCTGATGATAACTCTCCAGTTCACGCTGGGTCAGCCGAACCCGACGCTGATCGAGCCACGCTTTATGCGTGTGCCCAGCGAAAAGATGGTTCACGGCGGTTTCCAGCTCCCTGATGGAGGCGTTGGCTCCTTCTTTTATTTTGAAGACATAGATCTCGGTCTGGTGGGCGTGTCAGGAGGTTCGCTGGGTCCGCAACTCGTTACGGCGCGGTTCAAGGTGAAGATGGTCTCCCGATAGCGGGTATCCTTCTGCTGATGAAGCACATCGTTTCCGTCAGTCTGGGTTCTTCGAAGCGCGACAAGCGCAGTGAAATTACCCTGCGGGGCGAGCCGTTCCTGATTGAGCGGATCGGCACCGACGGCGACCTGAAACGGTTTCAGCAGCTCTTTGCAGAGCTGGACGGCGAGGTGGACGCGCTGGGTATCGGCGGCGCCGACCTCTATATCTGGGTGGGCAACCGCCGCTATGTGTTCCGCTCCATTCAGAAACTGGTCTCGGTTGCCAAAAAGACGCCCGTGGTGGACGGCAGCGGTCTGAAAAACACCTTAGAGCGCGAGGCGGTGCGCTGGCTCCAGGCGCAGGGCGTGCTGGACTTTGGCCAGAAGCGCGTGCTGCTGGTCTCCGCGGTGGATCGGTTCGGCATGGCGCAGGAGCTGGCGCAGCTGGCGAAAAGCGTGGTGTATGGGGACTTAGTGTTCGCGGTGGGCGTGCCTATCCCGATTCGCTCGTATCGCACGGTGGAGTGGCTGGGGCGGCTGCTGCTGCCGATTATCACGCGCCTGCCGTTCCAGTGGTTCTACCCGACAGGCGAGAAGCAGGAGAAGCGCACGCCCCGCGCCGCAAAGCTTTTCTATGAGGCGGATGTGATTGCGGGCGACTGGCACTACATCCACCGCTACATGCCCGATCACCTGCCCGGTAAGGTGGTGCTGACCAACACGGTGCGCAAAGCCGATATCGAGTTCCTGCGCAACGCAGGGGTGGCACAGGTGATTACGACCACGCCTGTGATAGAGGGCGAGACCTTCGCCACCAATGTGATGGAAGGCGTGATTGTGGCATTGACAGGACGCCATCCCGATACGCTAACCCCACAGGACTATCTGGACGCCCTCCGCGAGATAGGCTGGCAACCAGGGATCGTGCCCTTACACGAGGCGGCAACGGCATGAGCGACTCGACAGCCGAGGGATCACGCGCATGGGCACATCCGCCTCTAAAAACCGCCCCGATTCGAGGTATCCTTTAATAGCCCTGCATCGGTGCAGGCAGCTCACAGAAGAGCGAATGCTGGAGGAACAGGCACATGATTACCGAAAACAACATGACTCAGATTGCAGAAAATCCCGAAATTGAGGTGTTGTTAGGTCAGGCAAGTCCTCTTTATTTGAATCTTTCAGTGGCGTCTCTGGTGGAACATGCAGTGCGTCGTGGGGAAGCGTTGCTTGCATCCAACGGGGCGCTGGTGGTGCGCACGGGGCAATATACGGGGCGTTCCCCGCGTGATAAGTTTGTTGTGGCGCGCCCTGAGCATGAGGCGTTGATTGATTGGGGCACGGTGAACCAGCGGATGGCCGCTGAAGTGTTTGAGCGGTTGCTTGCCCGGGTGACAGCGTACCTTGCCAACCGTCCCCTTTTCGTACAGGACTGTTTTGCCGGGGCAGACCCCCGCTACCGCCTGCCTGTGCGCGTGATTACGGAGTATGCGTGGCACAACCTGTTCGCCAAACAACTCTTTATCCGCCCCCAGCCTGAAGAGCTGTACGACTTCCGCCCCAGCTTCACGGTGTTGTCCGCGCCGGGTTTCAAGACCGACCCCGCGATAGACGGCACGCGCAGTGAGGTGGTGGTGGCACTCGATTTTCGGCGGCGCGTGGTGCTGATTGCAGGCACCGCTTACGCAGGGGAGATTAAGAAGTCTATTTTCACCGTGATGAACTATCTGTTGCCGCAGCAGGGTGTGTTCCCGATGCACTGCTCGGCGAACATGGGGGCGGAGGGCGATGTCGCCCTGTTTTTTGGGCTGAGCGGCACGGGCAAGACCTCACTCTCGGCAGACCCAGAGCGGCGGCTGATTGGCGACGATGAACACGGCTGGAGCGATACGGGCGTGTTCAACTTCGAAGGCGGCTGCTACGCGAAGTGTATTAACCTTTCCCGTGAGAACGAACCGCAAATCTGGGATGCCATCCGCTTCGGGAGCGTGGTGGAGAATGTGGTGGTAGACCCCGATACGCGCGTGCCCGATTACACCGATGCGAGTATCACCGAGAACACGCGCGCGGCGTATCCGCTGGACTATATCGAGGGCGCGGTGATTCCCAGTGTCGGCGGGCATCCGCGCCATCTGTTTTTCTTAGCCGCGGATGCGTTCGGCGTGTTGCCTCCCATCAGCCGGCTGTCGGTGGAGCAGGCGATGGAGATGTTTTTGCTGGGCTACACGGCGAAGGTGGCGGGCACAGAGCGTGGCATTACGACACCCCAGATGACCTTCAGCGCCTGTTTTGGCGCGCCCTTTTTGCCGATGCACCCCCAACGCTATGCGGAGATGCTCGGCGCGAAACTGGAGCAACACGAAGCGCAGGCATGGCTGGTCAACACGGGTTGGACGGGCGGACCCTACGGCGTGGGACATCGTATCCCCATTCGCTACACGCGGGCAATGATTCGCGCCGCGCTCAAAGGCGCCCTGGAGGGCGTGCCCTGTCGCACCGATCCCATCTTCGGGCTGGAAGTGCCGACCCGCGTGCCCGATGTGCCCGACGACCTGCTGAACCCGCGCGACACATGGAGCGACCCCAAAGCCTACGATGCACAGGCGCGCATGCTTGCAGAACAGTGGCAGGCGCATTTGGAACATCTGGAAGCCAGCACGGAAGGTTAAAGGAAAAAGGAGGGTGGCAGTGAAAGGAGAGCAAAGCCTGCCACCCCCAAGGAAGGGGGGTGAACTCGTTCCCAGTTTTTATTATCGGCGCGTCCTGTCAAAATCTTTAGCCCTGACGGGTATGCTATTAACCAAACCGCGCCTGCGACGCCAATTATACCCTATCGCTTCAGAGATTCCTGCTACCCAAGAATACGGATTTTCGGCATGAAAAGTTTCCAGGCGGCGCTGGAATCGTTGTGGCTGACGCCCCGACGCACGCTGTTGAGCGGGCTGGGGATGATGGTCGGAGTCGCGGCGATTGTCGTGCTGGTCTCGCTGGCGAAAGGCGTTCGGCAGGAGGTGGTGGCGCAGGTCGAATCGCTGGGCGTGAATCTGGTGATTGTGCTACCGGGGCGCATCAGCCCCGAAAACCCGTTTAACCCCATGAGCTTCATCGGCTTGAGCACCCTGCGCGAGAGCGATATGGAGGTGGTGCGCTCGCTGGTGGGGGTGCGTCGGGTGGCGCCGATTATGTTTGTGGCGGGCGGCGCGAGTCGGGGCGAGCGCTGGGCAGACGCCGCGCTGATTCTGGGCACGACGCCCGAATGGTTTCAGATGCGTCCACACCAGCTGGCACGCGGGCGCTTCTTCACCAGAGCCGAGATGGAGCAACCCGTGTGCATTCTGGGTCCCAAACCCGCCGAGCAGCTGTTTGGCGACGAAAACCCGCTGGGCAAGTGGGTGCGCCTGAATGGCAAGCCCTTTCGCGTGATTGGCGTGACGGCAGAGTCGTATACCCGTTCCCTGTTCGGCAGCGGCGGCTTTGAGTACGCCATCTATGCGCCCCTGACCGCCCTGCAGAAAGCGATGGGCAGCAATCAGATTCACCGAATCCTGATTCAAACCGCGCCCGATGTGGAGCCGACCGCGCTGGTGGCGCGCATCCGCGATGCCCTGCGCACCAATCACGGCGGCAGCGAGGACTTCTCCGTGCTGACTCAGGAAGACCTGCTGAGCCGACTGTTTCTGCTGTTGCAGATTGTGTCCGTCGCGCTGACGGGAATCACCTCGATTGCGCTGATTGTGGGGGGTATCGGCGTGATGAATGTGATGCTGATGAGCGTAACCGAGCGTGTGCGCGAAATCGGCATTCGCAAGACGGTGGGGGCACGCGAGCGCGACATCTTCTGGCAGTTCCTGCTGGAGGCAACAATGATTGCGCTGGTGGGCGGATTGCTGGGCGTGGGCGTCGGCTGGTTGGCTTGTGTGATTCTGGATCGGGCGACTGTGCTGAACCCGCTGGTGACCTGGGACACGATTGTGCTGGCGCTGGGCGTGTGCGGCGTTGTGGGGATTATCTTCGGCACGCTGCCCGCCTACCGCGCCGCCCGCAAAGACCCTGTGGAAGCGTTGCGGTATGAATAGAAAACATGCTCCCTGTGGTTCTCAAGCAGACAACCCCTCCGCAGGCATCGGCTCAGGCTGGGCGCAGGTGCTTTCCAGCCATCGGTGTGCCCCCGTCTCGGACGATTCGTTGAACGCCAGCATGGCGTCCAGCACATGGTATGCCAGCTCCCCGCTGGCGCGATGGGGGCGCCCCTCCTGAATCGCCAGAATCATGTCCGCCAGCCCCAGAATGCGGTTCTGCTCCGCGTAAGGGTGCGTGTGGGGCACTTCCACCCACTCTGGGCTGTCTTTCTTGCGCAGCAGCACGGTTCCCCCGAAGCCGTTGGGGTCAGGCACGCCCAGCGAACCCTCTGTGCCGTAAATCTCGATACAGGGCAGCCGATGCGCCCACACATCGAACGACATAATCACGGTGGCAATCGCGCCCCGCTGAAACTCAATCGCGCCCGTGATGTGGGTGGGGGTTTCCACCTGAATCACCTTGCCGTATTTGGGCTGGCTGGTAATCAGGCGCGTGGGGAAAGTGATGCGGCTGATGCCCGCCACGCGCTTCATGGGTTCCATCAGGTTCACCAGCGCAGTCAGGTAGTAGGGTCCCATATCCAGCATGGGACCCCCGCCTACCTCATAGTAGAATTCGGGGTTGGGATGCCAGCTTTCCACGCCACGGCTGAGCATGAACGCCACCGCGCCGATGGGTTCGCCAATCGCGCCGTCTTCAATGAGTTTACGGCAGGTTTGATGTCCCGCACCCAGAAAGGTGTCGGGGGCGCAGCCGACTCGCAGTCCCTTCGCCTGCGCCAGCTCCAGCACGGCGCGCGCCTCTTCGCGGTTCACGCCGAACGGCTTCTCGCAGTAAACATGTTTGCCCGCCTCCAGCGCCATCCGGTTCACGGGCGCGTGGGCTTTGGGCACGGTCAGGTTCAGCACCACCTCAATTTCAGGGTCAGCCAAAAGCTCTTCAGGGGTATAGACTTTGGGGATACCGAACTCTTCGGCGCGGCGCTGAGCGTTCTCAGGCACAATATCCGCCGCGGCGACAATCTCAATCATCGGGAAGCGCTGTGCCACTCGTAAATAGACCGCGCTGATACTCCCACAACCGATGAGACCGACTTTCATAAGGTTTGCCTCCTTAAACCGAATAAGCACTCAGTTGCACCTGGGTGTTGGTCGCCCGCATGACCAGCAGCATGGTGCGCCCTTCATTTTTGGGATCGCCTGTGCGCACGACGAGGGCGTTCTCGCGGCGCGGGGCGCCGAGACTGCGAAAACTCAGTTGCCATGCGTTGTAGGGGCGCCGATTAGGGCGCAGCTCCAGCAGCGCCAGCCTGTCGGGCGCGACGCCATAGACCCGCGCCGGCTCCTTCGCGCTCCACCGATATCGGCAAAGCCACCGATAGCCACTCGCATAAAAGTTGCGGAACGATTGCGCCAGCCGTGGCAGGCTCATCACAATACTCTGCAGGATTTTGCCCGCGTAAACCTCTTCAGGCTCAATAAAAAACTCGTCCTCTTCCAGCGGCTTCTCCAGCACATAGTAGAAGGGGCGCCCCGAGTCGTGGTCGAAGCACACGATGCGCTCAGTGCCCTCGTCGTCCACCACGCGCCCGATGGGGATTCGGCGGGCGGGGATGTCCTGCGTGAGCGTTTTCTCGCCCCACTCCCAGCTGGAGCCGTCGGTGTATATCATGCGCCTGCCCCGAGGTCCGTTGGAGAGGCAATACAGGTCGCGCTGAAGCATGTGCCGCTGCTGGCGGATGGGTTCAAAGCGCTTGCCTTCCCAGAGCCAGAACCGAATCTGCTGGGGGTCCAGCGTTACCAGCAGTGAGACAAGTTCGGGCTTATCTGCCCCCTCGCGCTTCAGGGGCACGGTCAGCACATCGAAGCTGAGCGTGTCGGCAGGCAGGCTCTCTTCCCACGCGAGTTTGAGACGCATCGTTGACTCTCTTTTTTACGCGCCGAACTTTTCCTGCACGCCCATCAGCTGGGTCAGGATGGGCACGAGGTCGCCGCCGCGCAGACGCCCCATGCCGCCCGCCTGACAGGCGCGCTCGTGAAAATGAAGCACATCGTCGCCGCGCAGGTCGGGTCCGTGCAACAACACGGGCACGGGGTCGCCCGAATGGTCGCGCACGGAGCAGGGCGTCGAGTGATCTGCCGTAACAATCAGATAAAACGGCTCGGTATAGCGCTGAATCAGGTGGGCGACCATCGCGTCGATGCGTTCGATCACCTGTACCTTGAGCTGGGGGTTGCCGTCGTGTCCGCACAGATCGGGCGCTTTCACATTGCACAGCACGAAATCGTACTCGGTCAGCGCGCGTGCCAGCGTCTCCGCCATGCTTATCAAATCGGAATCGACGCCGCCTGTGGTGCCGGGCGCGTCGAGGGTGTCCATCCCAACGAATCGCGCAATCCCGCGGATGAGTCCTGTCTCCACCACGGCGCAGGCGCGCACCTTGTGGCGTTTGGGGAACGGCTCCAGATGGGGAGCGACGCCTGCCCCACGCGGCAAGATAATATTCGCTGGGGGTAGCCCCTGCTCCACCCGCGCCTTATTGACGGGATGGTCCTTGAGGCGCTCATACGAAAGGCGCACGAAGGCGTTCACCACGCGCGCGGTGCGTGCGGCGGCAGCATCGCTGGGGTCTATCGGCTGGCACTCGGCGACCGTTTCGCCTTCCGCATGGGGGTCTACATCGGTGATGTGGGGGCTGAGGTTCTCACCACGCAACACCAGCGCACCCCGATGGGCGACCGACTCTTTGAAAAAGCACTGCACGCCTTCAATCTCCACGCCGTTCACAGCTTCCGCCAGTTCGCGCGTGCCTTCCGTGATGCGTCCTGCGCGGCGGTCTATCACGCGCCAGTTCTCGTCGACGGTGCTGAAATTGCATCGCAGGGCGACATCGCCGCCGCGCACTTCCATCCCAATCCCAAGCGCTTCAAACGGACCGCGCCCCTGATAGACTTTGTAGGGGTCATAGCCCAGGATCGCCAGATGGGCGGTGTCAGACCCCGCGCGAATGCCCGGTGCAATCGGGTCCATCAGCCCGCACTCCCCTTCGCGGGCAAGGCGGTCTAAAGTGGGGGTTCTGGCATATTCCAGTGGGGTTTTGTTCTCCAGTTCGGGCACGGGGCGGTCGCCCATGCCGTCGCAGATGAGCAGCAACCCTTTAAAGTGTCGCCCAGCCATAGCAAGCAGATTATACCTTCAGCGGGTATACTTCAGGTTATGCACCGCAAACCAGTCATCGCCATCGTTGGACGCCCCAATGTTGGCAAATCCACGCTGTTCAACCGCCTGATCGGGCGGCGCGTGGCGATTGTGGAAGACACGCCCGGGGTTACGCGCGATCGGCTCTACGGCGAGGGCGAGTGGCAGGGGCGCCCCTTCGTGGTGGTGGATACGGGGGGTATCCTGTTCGGCGAGGAAGACCCTCTGATTGAGCAGGTGCGCGTGCAGGCACAGGTCGCGATTCACGAGGCGGACTGCGTGCTGTTTCTGGTGGACGCGCGCGAGGGGCTGACGCCCGCTGATGAGGAAGTCGCCGAGCTGTTGCGCAAAGGCGGCAAACCCGTGCTGCTGCTGGTCAACAAAGCCGATAACCCCGACCGCTGGGAGTATCAGCGAGCGGAGTTTTTCAAACTGGGGCTGGGCGAACCCATCCCCATCTCGTCAATTCACGGGCACAACATCGCCGATGTGCTGGATCAGGTGTTTGAGCTCGTCCCGACCCCGCCTGCCGAGTCAGAAGAAGAGGAAGGGCTGGAGCCTGTGCGGATGGCGATTGTGGGGCGTCCGAATGTGGGCAAGTCGTCGCTGCTGAACGCGGTGCTGGGCGAGCCGCGCGCAATTGTCAGCGAAATCGCAGGCACCACCCGCGACACACTGGACACCGAAATCACATGGAAAGACCAGCCTGTGGTGCTGATTGATACGGCTGGGCTGAAACGCCCCGGCAAAGTCCAGCGCTCGCTGGAATATTATGCCCAGATGCGGGCGCAACGCGCGCTGGAACGCGCCGATGTGGCGCTGGTGGTGATTGACGGCACGGAAGGCTTAACGCACGGCGACCGCCGAATCGCCCAGTACGCCGTGGATGCAGGGCGCGCCCTCTTATGGGTGGTCAACAAATGGGACCGCAAGGAGCCGCCTGACGGGCAGGTGGACAAGATGACCCCCGCCAAGCGCGACTTCCTGCGCATGATAGAGCAACAAGCCAGGGGGCTGGACTATGTGCCTGCCGTGTTCATCTCCGCGCTCCATCGGACGGGCATCGAGAAAATGCTGGACACCGCGATGCAGGTCGCCGATTTCCACAGCATGCGCATCGGCACAGGCGAGCTGAACCGCCTGATCCACGACGCCGTATATGAGCGCCCCTACACCCGCAAGGGCAAAACGCTCAAAATCTACTATGCCACGATGGCAGAGGTACGCCCGCCGACCGTGGTGCTATTTGTGAACGACCCCGAGATTGTGCATTTCTCTTACCTGCGCTATCTGGAGAACACCCTTCGCAAGAAGTACGCCTACACAGGCACGCCGATTCGGTGGGTGGTGCGCCCTGCCCACCAGCCGAAAGAGTAGCACGGGCATCCTGCCCGTGCCCCTGCCGAAAGAGCAGGCAGAGCGCCCAGAACCCTACTGCGCCGATTGCACCCGCACCGTGAACCGCACGGAGGTCGCGCCGCCCGCGGGCACTTTCAGCGTCCACTGCGCGGCAGTCGCCGAAGCGCGCGTGTACGGCTGAGTGGAGTTGAGAATCGTCCACCCGCCCCCGAACGGCTGCACGACCAGCACCTGTACGGGCTGGCTTTTTGCGTTGCGGAGCGTGATTTGCACCTCGTACTCCACCTTGCCCCTGCCCAGCACCTTCTGTCGGAGGGGCTGCCACTCGCCCGTAATGTCGAAGGCTTGCCCCACCTGAAGCGTGATTTTCTGGTTCACGGGCGTTGCGCTCAGGCTCGCCGTGCCCAGATAGCGAGGGGTGCCGTTCGAGTCGGTCTCATACAGGCGCACGCTGCCGTTGGGTAAGGGAATGCCCAGCCCATGCTCTTTGCGGTTTTCCAGCACGAGCGAGACTTCTGCCTTGTCGCGGCGCACCTCTTTGCCGATGCCTGGCGCGGCGTTCGCCCACAGCGACGGCGCACGATAGATGTACCGCTTCTGCACAGGAACCTGCGGCGCCTCATGGAGCAACAGACGGCTCTGGCGGGCATCCTGAATGGAGACTGGCTGCGCGAGCGGGTAGGTGTAAACCTCGCCGAGTGGCTGAGGCACAATGCGCCGCGCGATAGCACCCATCGCTGGGCGGTCGCGCCACTCAAAGCTCTCTGCCCTGCCGAATGCTACCTGCACCGATTCGGGGGGCGCGACACCCGTTGCGAGGCTCACCCGTGCATTCGGGAAAGTCAGCCCCGTCTGGTTCGTCACGGTCGCCCAGCACTCCAGCTTCAGGGCGTTTTCGCCGCGCAACACGGCGATATAGTCGGCGTCCCAGTCCAGCCCGCCTGTGAGATAGCTCACGGTCAGCGCGGCGTTGCCCTCGTTGGGAGCCTGCACCTGCAAGCGCAGGGCGGGAATCAGGGGCATATCAGCCTCAACAGGCAGGCGGAGCGTGCCCTGCGGGTTCACATAAATCGCGCGACGCGGCAACTGCGGAACCGCCGACGCGATTGTCGAAAGCGGACTCGCTTCCAGAATCAGTCGGTTCGCATCCATGCTGATCAGCCTGCCCTCCAGCACGCCGATAACACGCCCATCGGAGCCATACTGGAGCAGCTCCACTTGCTTGCCCAGATAGCGTCGCAAAAGCGAGTCGCCGTCCTGAACGCCCATATCGTAGGTGTGGGCGAGAATCTCGGCGGGTGCGGGGCGTCCCACCCACTGGAGCCACAGCGATTGTGTATCCAGCATGGGCGAGATGTCCAGCAGCACCACCTCGTTGCGTCCCTGTTTGAGCGTCAGCGGGCGACGCTCGCTCACCAGGGCGAAGTTCTGGTCGTAGATGGTCAGTGTAATCTGCTCGCGGGTCGTGGAAACGAACGACTCTTGCGCTCCTGCAGGGAGCGCGGCTGCCATCACAGCAGCCGTCATCCAGACACCACACAGCCACTTCACACCTTGCATGGTAGTTCCCCTCGGTGGGGGATTATACCTTGCCCTCAATCGCGCGGCAGGAAGGGCGATGGATAAAGCACCCAGGAGATAAAAAGCTGCTCACGCGCACGGGTGATGGCGGTGTAGAGCAGTTGGCGCTCCTGCTCTTCCACAAGGGGCTGCTCTTCGGGGTCGCCCGCGCGCCCGACAGCAGGACGAAACGGAAACATGTCGCGCGACGCTCCCACAATCGCAACCGCTCGAAACTCTAATCCCTTACTGGAGTGAACCGCACCTAAATACACCTCGTGGGGTTCCGCAAGTCTTTCGTCCCCCAGCCAGCAATAGGAAATGCCAAGTTCATTCAGGACAGGAACAACCTGTTTTTCGATATAATCCTTTGTTCGCGCCAGAATCGCAATCTTGTTGCCGTCCATGTTGAACTCCCGCTGGCACCGGAGGAGCCACTCGCGCAGAGCGGCGACCTCACGCTGAAAGTTCTCGCAGTGCCTCACCTCGGGCTTATTTCCTGAAAGGAGAGTAAGCGCCCGCACACCGCGCACGACAGCCTCGATATCCTCCTCATCTCGCAGGGAGTAATTACACCCCGCCAGCACCTTCTCTGCCTTTTCCTGAATCTCGAGGGTGTTCCGATAGTTAATTCGCAAGGTCTTACTGCGTCCGCGTACTTCTATACCAAGCCGCTTCCATGAGAGACTTCGCTGGTAAATGCGTTGGGCGGTATCGATACAGAAAAACAGATTGTCTGGCTGGTCTGCTGGCGCGAGGCTCTTCAGAAGCGTCATCTGGGCAGGACCGAAATCTTGCGTCTCGTCAGCAACTACGCAGCGGAAGGGCGCTCCCCTGTTCCTGTAGTGTTCCGCCAGCATATAGCACGCCATTTCGGGTGTTAGCAGCATGGCTTGGCGGAGCTTTTTCCGCATCGCGTCAAAGACTTGCCACAGTTGTTCCCGCTGTTCCTCAGAAAGTTTTGAGCCGCGCCCAATACGCTCAAAATCACGATATGCCTCCCAGCTCTGGATGTTCCATGCGTTAATAACCCACTGCCACTCACTCCAGACAAAATCGGGTGAAAACCGTGGGGCGTAGGTTTGACAAAGCTGGGCGAAGTCAGTTTTCTGCTTGAGTTCCTCGTCCCGATAGATCAGAGTCGCTCCGGTGCGCAGCTTCTGAAACTCCTGATTGACAAACTTATCAAGGTTCAGAATATAAAGTTCAGGAGGAAGCGATTCGCCGATGAGGAGTTTCATGCGTCGCTCTAACTCGCGCGCCATGTTCACTGTATAGGTCGTTAGAAAGATTCGGCTCCCGGGATAGCGCTCAAGCAGGTGTTTTGTGCGATGGAGCGCGACGACGGTTTTGCCTGTGCCTGCGGCTCCCGACACGCGCGCTGGACCATTATAGTGCTGTTCTGCCACCTCGCGTTGCGTGGGCGACAGGAAAACCAGCCATGTTTCCCAAGGTTGCAAAATTGCGCGCTTTAGTTCGTCGGTGTCTTTGGGTTTCCAGAAGCGCGAAAGGTTGCCCTTTTCCAGCAGTAAGTCGAATTTGTCTCGCAGTTGGGCTGGCGGCAGGAGCTCTTTCAGGGGCGTTCCTGTGGCTAACGCGAGTATGCGCTCGGCTGTCTCGCTGTTTATGTACCCCTCCTCCAGAAGTCGGCATAAGGCTCCAACGAGTGCTTCTGCAGAGAGATTCCGAATGTGGTCACACAATTCCTTCGGAACATCGAGCTTTTGCAAGTCGCTGCAGTCATAGCCCACAAGAGGATACGACTCTGCAGGCGGCTCTGGCTCAGGAGGAACTTCAGACGGGAGCGTTTCGGGGTCACGGCGGATGTAATGCTCTCCATAGTCGTTCTTATGAAAGAAGTGTTCCTTTGCCCATGCGTATGCTGGATCGTGTTCGTCTACCCACACAGCAATCCGCTGGTTACCTTCTTGATAGAAAATCAAGCGGTACTTTATGTCTACCCGCGCTGAATACCATCGCTCCTTGCAATTCTGAACACGCTCTATGTGCAGCGAATTTGGGGGTTGTTCCCACGATAGTTGCTCCAGGGTCTGCTCCAGAGCCTCCCATCTGTCGCGCTGAAGTTGCTTTTCTTTTGAATACTGCAATCTCTCGGAAAGCCAGATATCATATCCAATCTTCATCATCTCTCCCCACCTTCTGCACATGCTCGGCGGCTTTTCTGCAGAGCGCATCTACATACTGGATAATCTCCACCCATTCGCTTTCAGCTTTGGCATGGTGGATTCGCACCTGCCCGATTTCCTGAGCGATACGCTTGGCTTCGCTGTAAAGGGGGCGTAAGCGCTCGTTCACCTTGTATACTCCTGACCACTGCTTGACGATTAGCTCAAGGTCGGTGTAGATGTCCAGCTCAGTGATACCCATTCGCTTTGCTTCCTGAAGGCAGCGGAGCAGGCTGTAGTATTCGGCGAAGTTGTTCGTGGCGCGCCCGATAGGCTCGCAGAGTTCCAGCAGTAAACGCCCCTGCTCGTCCTCGATTCGCACCGCCAACCCCGCTGCACCGGGGTTGTTCAGCGCAGAACCGTCGATGAAGGCTCTGGCACGCACGGTTTTATGATACGCCCTCACCGCAAAAATTCCTGCTGATTTCAGCTTGCACTGGCAGGAATCTGTGGGATGGTATCGGAATCATAACAGCAGAGCGGATAGGGGAGGTAGGAAGTGGAAAGCGGTGTTCTCGTCGATGTGACTTTACCCTGTGGCACGGGGTCGCATCCCGTTAAGATGCGCCTTACTTTCTGGGGGGAGCTCGAGGTCGTGGAAAATCCCTGCGACCTGCTGGGTTCTCTGGGGCGTATGACAGACCAGCGGTGCAAGCAGGAGACGGCATTGCTGGTGGAAGCATGGAAACAGAATTGCGCCCCATACATGGAAACAATTCTGGTTCAGGGAAAGCTGCCTACCACCTCTGTTTCTGCCTTGCGGGCGCTCTCTGAAGCGCTCTTGAACGCGCTCGACACAGCCAGAGAGTACGCTCAAGAAATTCTCCAGCAGCCCCTCGATCCACAGAAGCTGGCGAGTGAGTGGGCAATTGCTGCTGGCGGCATGGATGCCCAAATCGACGACTGGCGAAGGCAGGTACCGTTGACTCAGTGGCATCGTATCAGCCAGCTCTGGCTTCTGCGCCGTGCGCTTCAGGGCGAAAGGGCAATATGGAAGTGGGTCTGGGAATTCCTACCGCAGCTCTACCCACAACTGCACCGCAGTTCGCTGAGCGCCCTGGCGCGCGGATTGGGCGGTTCGGGCAGCGACCGCGCGTGGGATTATCTGGAGCCGTTGCTCACAGACGCCGATGCCAGTGTGCAACTCGCAGCAATTGAGGCTGTCGGCGCTCTGCGGGAACCACGCGCTCGCGAGACGCTGCTGCAGATAGCACGCCAACCGACGGTGAATGAGGCTGGACCCAAAGCGGTTCACGCGCTCGGTGCTATCGGAGGGCAGGACACCGCAAGGCAACTGGTAGACCTGATGTTTCAGCGCCCCGCACTCCGCGAGGCATGTCAACAGGCACTGGTGCAGATCGGAGCTGAGGCAATCCCGGAGATTGGTCAAACGCTCAATTCGCATTTTGACCCAACCCTGCGCGAAATCTGTGTACAGATTCTCAAGGAAATCGGCGATGCCTCCGCTATCCCCTACCTCAGCGATGCCCTCAAACGTGACAAGCAGTGGTCTGTGCGTTATCTTGCGGTAGAAGCCATCCGCGCCATAGACCCCGCTGTCGCCGTCCCTGCGCTGGTGGACGGGTTGGGAGATGAACAAGAGATGGTGCGCGCTCTTTGTGTGGAAACCCTCATTGAGTTAGGCGATACGGCTGTGCCGACACTGGTAGAAGCCATTCGCGACCCCTACTGGGTTCCAGAGCGTCGGTACATTGCTCAGTGGGCAGCCGTGCGGGCGCTGGGAGCTATCGGCACACAGGCTGTAGTGGAGCAGCTACTCCCTCTGCTCGACGAGATGAACCTGAACACGCGCTGGGCAGCGGCTGCTGCACTCCGCTACACCCGAAACCCGAACCTGAGAGAACATTTCGAACAGCTCTTGCTCGGTCCCGCACCGCTGGAAATCCAGTACGAAGCTGCACGCTACCTGTACGACCACGCCACGCCCGATTCGCTCGATGCGCTTCTTGCTGGCATGAAGCAGAACGATAAAATCATCCCGCGAATCTGCAGAGAAGCCATCGTTCACAGAATAGGAACGGACGCTCTGGTGCGCTTGATAGAAGCCCTGCGCAGGGAAAGCCATGGACAACTTCGGGTTAACCTCATCCGAACGCTCGGCGAGATTGGACACCCTGCCGCGAAGCCCGATTTGGAGAGCCTTGTTGACGACCCCAACCCTCAGATTCAGCAAGCTGCAAGAGAGGCGCTTCAAAAAATCGAGCAGCGCCAGCGATTCCAGTAGCTCCAAGAGGAACTTTGCAGTAAAAAGTCGAGTATACTATATCACAGGGGAGACCAGAAAATGAGTTGTGCATCGCTGATTGCGACCCTGCGCAAACAGGGGCAGTTGGAGGAAGCATATAAGAGGGGGCGTGAGTGCCTGGAGCAAAACCGTGAAGACTCGTACCTGCAGCGCACCTTCGGCTGGGTTTTGTACGACCTGATTAAGCGCGAGCTTGCAACCGTCGGTGATGGTGACGAACAGGAAGATGGAAAGGAACAGGAAATCGTTTCAGCTAAAGTGAATATTTCTGACCTTGATGATTGGTTCTGGGAGTACGAACAATTGCATCTTTTGCCGCGTCCCGATCTGCTTCACTCGCTGATGCTTGGCTTAGCCTGCAAGGCGCACAAAGCAGGCTGGTGGTGCTTCGTTCAGTTTATTCGCCAATGTGGATTTCCAGAGAACCTCCGCGAGGAAGACTGTCAGGAAAGGAGAACAAGCGACGATACCCCGCCCCTGATGAGCCTCGAGCTTCGAGTCTACCTCAGGCTGGCGAATGCCCTGCTGAAGGATAATCTTCAAGAGGAAGACAAGGAATGGGTCTTTGGACTCCTGCAAAGCGAAGGGCTTTCACGCTATCCCGATGACCCATGGCTTCATCGTGCGGTGGGGATTGCGCTCTGGCAAAAAGGTGGGAACCACGAGGCATTACAACATTTGCGCCACACCCTGCGTAAAAAGCAAAAAGATTGGTGGATTTGGGCGGAAGTTGCCCGCGTTTACAGAGAAATTGACCCTCAGATAGCACTGCACTGCTACTATCACGCTTATCAGCTCCAGAGAGACAAGAGCTTTCTGGTGAGCGTTTACGAAGAGATTGCTTCCTTGCTGGCGGAGCAGCAGGAGTATGAGGCAGCTGCTTGGTTCGTTCACGAAGCCGTGCGTATCCGTACAGAGAAGAGCTGGCGAATTCCCGACTCGCTCGAGCAGCTCAGGAGAGCTCGCTGGTGCGTTCAATATCCTGCTCCCCGCTGCCCTAAGATAGCACCGTCCCGAGCAACACTATTCTGCGTGCTGCACGGCATCAGCCCCAATCAACTAACAGAGACTCGCGGCTTCGTCGACCACCATAATCCCAAACAGGAAGGTGCTTATATTCGCACTGGCTCCGAAGAGGATGCAGGGATTTTCGTGCGCTACGAAAAATGCCCCAGCCTGCGCAAACAGCCAGAAGGTACAGTGGTCGCTCTAACCCTTTACGAGACAGACGGGCGGAAAACAGTCGTAGAATGCTTGCCCTTGCCAGACCAGCAGGAGATTGAAGGCTTTCTGGAGTGGTGTGAGGGAGCGTTCCGTAAGCGCGCGGAACAGGCATTTGGTTTTGTGCATGTAGGCGACCGCACAGTTTTTGTGCCGCCCCACCTGGCAAGTCACCATAATGATGGTGAGCAGTTGAAAGTTCTCGCCTGCAGAAAGTGGAACCCCAAGCGCAACGAGATGGGGTGGTCCGCCGTTCGTGTAGAGCCAGCGGAATGATTGAGCTGAAGGAAGGTATACTCTCCCCCACATGTTCACAGGGCTGGTGGAAGCGGTCGGCAAGGTGATTACAGTGGAGCCGCACGAGGCGGGCGCGGGGGCGCGGCTGACTCTGGAAGCGCCGTTCGTGGAGCCTGTGGGCGCCAGTGTCGCCATTAATGGCGTCTGCCTGACCGTGCAAAGCGTTCACGACCATCAGATGCAGTTCGAGATGGTGGCGGAGACTCTGCGCCGCACGAATCTGGGCATGCTTCAGCCAGGCGACCTCGTGAATCTGGAACGCCCGCTCACCCCCACCAGCCGACTGGGCGGACACTTCGTGCAGGGGCATGTGGATACCACCGCCGAACTGACTGCCCTCCAGCAGGAAGGCAACGGGCGAATCCTGTGGTTCCGACTGGACGACCGCCAGTACCTGCGCTATATCGTGCCCAAAGGCTCTATCGCGGTAGACGGTATCAGCCTCACGGTGGTGGAGGTCAACGCCGAAGGCTTCAGTGTGTGGATTATCCCGCACACATGGCAGGCAACCAACCTGCACACGCGCCAGATTGGCGATAAGGTGAACATCGAGACCGATATTCTGGCGCGGTATGTGGCGCGTTTGATGGAATTTCGCGAAGTGTGATATAAATCACAGAACAGGCTTCGTAGAGGGGGGTATCCTCTTGCCATCCGATACAGGAGGCAAGGGTATGAAAAACGGCAAGTGGTTTCCAGGTGCGTTTGCAGCGATCGTTTTGACTGTCGGCGTGGTCGCCGCGCCCCGCGAGAAGAAGGATATTGTGGACACCGCTGTCGCGGCGGGGCAGTTCAAGACTCTCGTCAAGCTGGTTCAGGAGGCGGGCCTTGTCGATGCACTGCGGGGTGAGGGTCCGTTCACGGTATTCGCGCCGACCGACGAAGCCTTCGCGAAGCTGCCCAAAGCCCAGGTGGACGCCCTGCTGAAGGACAAAGAGGCTCTCAAGCAGGTGCTGCTCTACCATGTGGTTTCGGGCAAGGTTATGTCTAAGGATGTTGTCAAGCTCAAGAGCGCAAAGACGCTTCAGGGCAAATCTATCAATATCCGCGTTCGAAACAATACCGTCTATATCAACGACGCGAAGGTCGTCAAGGCGGACATCGAATGCACGAACGGCGTCATCCATGTGATCGACAAGGTCATCCTCCCTCCCAAGGACACTCCCCGAAAAGGCTACTGAGTACCTCCTTCTGCCTGCTCCCTCTCCGCCGAACCCTCTCCCCCTCGTGAAGGGGGAGAGGGTTTTTTCTCAGTGGGCGATATGGTGGGCGCGCACTTCGCGGATGACCGTGACTTTGACCTGCCCCGGATACTCCAGTTCTGCCTGAATTTTGTGGGCGATTTCGCGAGCAAGCTGATGCGCACGCCAGTCGTCCACCTCGTTGGGTTTGACCAGCACACGCACCTCGCGCCCCGCCTGAATGGCGTAAACTTTCTCGACGCCCTCGAAGCTCATGGCGATGCGCTCCAGGTCCTGCATCCGGCGCAGGTACTGCTGGAGCGATTCGCGTCGGGCGCCGGGGCGCGCCGCCGAGATGGAGTCGGCAATAATCACCACATGCGCCTCGAGGCTGGCAGGCTCAATATCGTAGTGGTGTGCCCCGACAGCGTTGCACACCAGCTCGTTCTCCCCGAAGCGGCGCAGGAACTCCATGCCCACAATCGCGTGCGGACCTTCTGTGGCGTTTTCGAGCGCTTTGCCGATGTCATGAAGCAGGGCGGCGCGCTTGACAAGGCGCGTATCCAGCTTCAGCTCGGCTGCGAGCAAGCCCGCCAGCATCGCCACCTCGATGGAGTGGTCCAGCACATTCTGGGCGTAGCTGGTGCGGTAGCGCAGTTTGCCCAGCGTGCGCACGATTTCGGGGTGCATGCCCGTTAGCCCCACCTGTAGCACCGCTTCTTCGCCTGCCTGCCAGATACGGCGCTCTACCTCGTTTTTGGCGCGTTCATACTCTTCCTCGATGCGGGCAGGCTGAATACGCCCGTCGTGAATCAGATTGAGCATCGTGATGCGGGCAATTTCGCGGCGGATGGGGTCAAACGAGGATAGCACCACCGCTTCGGGGGTATCGTCGATAATCACATCCACACCCGTGATATGCTCGAAGTGGCGGATATTGCGTCCCTCGCGTCCGATGATTCGCCCCTTCATCTCCTCGCTGGGCAGGTGAAGCACCGTGATGGTGTTTTGCGCCACATGGTCCACCACACAGCGCTGTACTGTGTCGAGGATGATTTCGCGGGCGCGGCGTTCGGCGTCGCGTCGCGCCTCTTCTTCGATCTGGCGGGCGAGGATGGCAGCCTCGTGTTCAATTTCGTCTCGAATCTCTTTGAGCAGCAGCTCGCGCGCCTGTTCGGTGGTCATGCCGCTGATACGCTCCAGTTCGATACGGCGTTGCGCCATCAGTTCGCGCAGTTCGCCCTGTTTTTTGGTGAGGAGCGCCTCGCGTTCCATCAGCGCGTGCTCGCGCTGTTCCATCATCTCGAAGCGATGCTCCAGCAGTTCCTCGCGCTGGAGCAGTCGTTGTTCGAGGCGAAGCACCTCGGCGCGTTTTTCCCGTGCCTCCTGCTCCGCCGCCTCCAGAATGCGATGTGCTTCCTCGCGTGCTTGAAGCAGTGCCTCACGGGTGAGGTTCTCGCGTTCGCGTTCTATCTGGGCGCGCTCCTGTTGAGCGCACTGCAGCTGGTATTCTGCCTCTTTGCGCTTCTGCTCGGCTTCCTGCAGAAGCTGGGCGTGCTTCGCCCGCACCTGGCGCGCGGCGAGCATGTAGCCTGCCCCTGCAGCAAGCAGAGCCACCAGAATAACACCCACGATTCCGACGATTGTTTCCATAGTTAGCCTCCTGACAGGAACGGGTCGTCGCTCAGTTCAGGATTCCACTGTTGCAAGGCGTGGCGAGCGGTTTCCGCTTCGAATCCGCGCTGGAGCAGGAAGCGGAACCAGCGGGCGCGGGTACGGGCGTCGGAGCGTTCAGGAGGCGTGCCAAACCGTTGTTTGAGTGCTTCGAGCGCGCGCTCGGTTTCTTCCAGCGGGAGTTCGGCGGGCGGCGGCAGCCCGCGCCGTTCAAACTCCTGCCGGATGCGCGCGTCGCCCGACGGTTCCTCCTCACAGAATCGCGCAATCAGCCGCTGAGTCAGGCGCTCATCGGAGAGCCATCGCTCTTCGATGAGCCAGTTCAGCGCTTCGTCAACAACCGTTTCCGAAAAGCCTCGTGTGCGCAGTCGCTGCGCCATCTCGGCGCTTGAGTAATCACGCACGCGGAGCCAGCGTAGAGCCAGTGCGACTGCCTGCGCGAGGTCGCCCGGTTCGGCACGCATCGCTCGCCTGCACCTCCGTGTCGCGCCCCTGACTGCCCGGTCAGTCGCTCGCCTTCCTCTTATGATACCTGATTCGGGCGCTCGAAGGTTTCAGCGTTGCGCCAAAACCCGTGCCTTTACGGGTGAACCTTGCCCATCCGCCGCATCGCCTCAAAGCAGAGGCGAATCGTCTCCAGAGGCGAGTGGGCGTAGGTCTCCTGCTCCACGATGTACCACTCGGTGCCGCCGACCGTCTCGCACGCTTCAAAGAACTCCTGCCAGTGGACTTCACCCTCGCCAATCACGGCGTTGGGGTTCGTGCTGGAGAACTCCTTGCAATGCACCGTAATCGCGCGACCGGGGTATTTGCGCACGAATGGCTCCGCATGCGCGCCCCCATGCAGGGCATTCCCTGTGTCAATCTGCATAATCACCTCAGGCGAGGTGTTGCTGAAAAACACATCCCAGGGGATTTCGCCCTCCATCGGCTGGAACTCCACCCAGTGGTTGTGATAGCCTGTGCGGAAGCCGTAGGGCTTGAGACGCTCGGCAATCTCGTTGAACAGCTGGGCGGTCTCACGCCATGCCGTTAGCGAGGCGCGGCGCTCTTCGGGCAACCCAGGCACAATCAGATACTTACAGCCCAGAATCTGATGAAACTCCAGCGTGCGCATCAGATTGTCGCCCAGCAGGTGGTCGATTCCGATATGGGTGCCGCAGCATTCCAGCCCGTTTTCGTCCAGCATTCTGCGGAGTGTTTTGGCGTCGTAGTCGTAGTAGCCCGCGAATTCCACGCCCTGATAGCCGATTTTGGCGACTTCAGCGAGTGTCCAGGGCAGGTCGCGTTTGCAATCGTCCCTTACCGAGTAGAGCTGCACTCCAACTTTAGGTTTCATCATGTGCCTCCGTTTTCGCTTTTCTCTTTGCCCGCCCACGCGGGGTGCGGGGGATAGTATACCTATCGGGGTTCGTTGAGCGTTTCGATGAGGGCGGGCGCATAGGGCATGGCGTTGCGTCGTTCCAGCGCGGCGCGTACCAGCCCCACAAACACCGGATGCGGGCGATTGGGACGCGATTTGAACTCCGGGTGGAACTGCCCGGCGATAAAGTAGGGGTGGTCGGGCAGTTCAATCATCTCCACCAGCCGATAGTCGGGCGAGACACCGCTGAAGACCATCCCGTGCTGTTCCAGCAGACCCCGATACTCGTTGTTGACCTCATAACGATGGCGATGGCGCTCGTAGATGACCTGATCGCCGTACAGGCGCTCGGCGAGCGTGCCGCGCATCAGCCGACACGGGTAGGCTCCCAGCCGCATCGTGCCGCCTTTCGCGTCCACCCCGCGCTGTTCGGGCAGCAGGTGAATCACGGGGTGCGGTGTCGCAGGGTTCACTTCTTCGGTGTGGGCGTCTTTCAAGCCGCAGACATTCCGCGCGAACTCAATCACCGCCATCTGCATGCCGTAGCAGATGCCGTAGAAGGGCACGCGCCCTTCCCGTGCATATTGAATGGCGCGCAGTTTGCCTTCCACACCGCGCTCGCCGAAACCGTGCGCCACCAGAATGCCGTCCACCCCCGCGAAGTAGTCCGCTACCTCTTCCCTGGAGAGCGGTTCGAGGTCGGTCGATTCCACCCAGCGGATATGAACGCGCGTGTCGCACGCCGCGCCTGCATGCTGCAGCCCCTCCGCTATGCTCAGATACGAATCGCGATTGTCGGTGTATTTGCCCACGATTGCAATCGTGCAGGCGTGCTGGGGGTGTTTGATACGATGCACGATGGACTGCCACTCGGCGAGGTCTGGCTCGCGGACAGGCAGCCCCAGCCGGCGCACAATCAGCTCCGCCAGACCCGCCTCCTCAAAAATCAGCGGGATTTCGTAGATGGTGTCCACATCGAGCGACTCGATCACCGCCGCCCGATCCACATCGGTGAAGAGCGCAATCTTATCACGCACCTCGTCCGAAAGGGGCACGCGCGTGCGGCAAATCAGCACATCGGGCGTAATCCCCACCTCGCGCAGCTTCATCACGCTGTGCTGGGTCGGTTTGGTCTTCAGCTCGCCCCAGGGACCCACCGTCGGCACAAGGGTTACATGCACATACATCACATTTTCTGGACCTTCGTCTTTGCGGAACTGGCGGATGGCTTCCAGAAAGGGCAAGCCCTCGATATCGCCCACCGTGCCGCCCACTTCGGCGATCACCACATCGGCGTTGCCTTCGCGCCCCACGAGGCGGATATGCTCCTTAATCTCGTTCGTGATGTGCGGGATGACCTGAACCGTTGCACCCAGATATTCGCCACGACGCTCCTTGTCAATCACCGATTTATACACGCGCCCCGTCGTCAGGTTGGAATGGCGGGTACAGTTCACATCCATAAAACGCTCGTAGTGCCCCAGGTCTAAATCGGTCTCGGCGCCATCATCCGTTACGAACACTTCGCCATGCTGGTAGGGGTTCATCGTGCCTGCGTCCACATTGATGTAGGGGTCCATTTTGAGGGGCACGACTCGAAAGCCGCGACTGCGAAGCAGGCGTCCGATGCTTGCGGTGGCGATGCCTTTCCCGATGGAACTCACGACTCCGCCGGTTACGAAGATATATTTGGTCAAGCGTCTGGCACCTCCGTGTTTCAGTTTCGGGGCGTTGGGGAAATCTCCTGTAGGGTTGCCCTATAAAGGATACCCTATCCGACCGCCGTTTCAAGCGTCTCGGGTGGGGGCAGTTGCACCCACGGGCGGAGCCGCTCCAGCCCTGCCTGCCAGAGTGCATTCTGGGGCGCGGTGAGAATAATGCGCTCAATGCGCGTGAAAAGCACCCGATGCAGGTAGGCGTCTATCGCGTCAAGCACTGCCTGCACGAACGGCTCGCCCTGCCCTTCAGGCAGGGGCACGAGAATGCTATAGAGGTTCTGATTATGGCTCAGCTCCAGCGCATGGGAGAGCGCGCTGGCTAAGGCGTCTTGCGAAACCGTCCCAGCCGCGGGCATGACAGCGAGGTGAACCACGAACTCTTGTGGCAGTGCGCCTGCGGGGCAGATGGTGCTGGTTCCCAGCGCGATTGGCGCCAGTTCCCTGATCTTCTGCTGGAGGATGACACCCCCCCGCTTTGCCAGTAGGCTCTGCGTGCCGCCCAGATTCGGGTCGGTGAAATGCCACACGCCTTCAGCAGGAATACTCAGGTAATCGGGAGTTTGAACGGTGTGAAGGATGGTGTGGCGCACGCGCAGGGCGGCAGGATATGGCTGGAGTCCGCGTTGTGCGACCCAGCCCAGCACCTGCTGGAACGCCCAGCCGTTGATGGGGCGCGTGGTGACGATTTTGAGGGTCAGGCTCTGCTGGCTGAACGGCTGCCATGCTTCCATCAGGGTACAGGCGGTCTCTTCGGCAAGGGCGCGGCGCAAATCGAGCGTGTAATCCGCAACGGCAATCGTTCGGGCGCCTTCCTTGAGGGCGAGTTCAAAGGCGTTATGGAGCGCCTCACGCTGGAGCTGGGAGTGGGTCGTGTATTGCGCATCATACAGGTTGGGATGCAGGATTTTACGGAACCGGGTTCGTCCACCCGAAGTGAGGGCGATTCCGCCCGGTGGCAGCGGCGCCAGCGTCGCGGCTTCGTCTTCAATCAGGCGGTAGCCGCCATAATCGCGAACCTGCTTGCGAATCCCGCGCACCATGCGCAGGGTGGGGTCCGCTGGCAGAATCAACACATCGGCTGAGAGGCGATGCAGGTTCGTGGGCGCCAGCGTGTACAGCTCCACGCGCGTGTTCCCTACAGAAAACACCGCGCTCGGACGAATCCGTGTCAGCCATGGGTGTTGCAAGTGCGCCATCCGTTGCGACCTCGCTGTGATTATACCCGAAGAGGCAGGTATACTTGAAGCGGATGCAGACGACTCCGCTTTCTGAGGTACGCGCTCCTGTGCGTCAGGCGCTTCAGGCGTGGCTTCAGCAGGTGGCGCAGGGCAACGGCGGGTTGCTGTTTTTGTCAGGCGAACGGGGGGCAGGACGCACCGCGCTGATGCGCGAGATGACGGCGCTGGCGCCGCAGATGGGGCTCCTGCCCGCTGAAGGATGGTGTCGTGGCGAGCAGGTAGAACCCGTCTGGATGCCTGTCGCCCATCTTCTGGAACAGATCGCGCAGGCATTCCCCGACGACCCTGCGGTGCAACCCCTGAACGAGCAGGTGGAGCAGTGGCTACGAACCCCCCACTCGCGCTTCTTGCCGGTGCAGATGGTGCGCACGCTCCGAACCATCGCACGCAAGCAACCGCTTCTGCTCTGTCTGGACGATTTTCACCGCGCCTCCGAGCCATTGATACGCATGCTGGAAAGCTGGCTTTTCGGGGTGCGCTATGAGCCGATAGGCATCCTGCTCACGCTGGCGACCCCTGTGGAGAATCCCGCCCTCTATGCGCTGATGCGCCGCAGCCAGGAGCAGAGCGTGGGGCAGGAGGTGGTTATTCCGCCGCTCTCGGAATCGGAAACAGCGGCGCTGGTGCGCGACTGGTGTCCTGCTTTGCGCGAGGCGAGCGAATTCGTCCACACACTCTGGAAGCGCACAGGGGGCAACTTATTGTTCACGGTGGAAATTCTACGGGCGATTGCCAGCGATAAAAACCTGCGTGCGGGCACAGCGGATTGGGAGGGCTGGATTCCGGCGGGTTTGCGCGTGCTGGTGCAACGCTCCGCGCAGGAGCTTTCCGCTCGCGACCGCGCCCTGCTCCAGTGGCTCAGCTGTTTTGAGGGGGGTGTCCCTTTCAGGGAACTGGAATCCGAACCCGGCTTGCTCACAGAGCTGACGGGCGTGAAGGCGCGTCAGGCGGCGCGTTCGGCGGAGAACCTGACGCGGACAGGCTGGCTGGAGGAGCGGACAGGGTTCCTGTGGTGGCGCCATCCCCTGGTCCGGGAGGTGCTTTACGAGGCGATTCCAGCTCGCCAGCGGGCACAGATGCATCGGCAGATTGCGGAGTTGCTGGAATCGCCTGCTTATGCCGACCTCCCCGAAGAGCAGAAATGGTTCCACTGGATGCGTGCGGAGCCAGACGCGCGGGTGCTGGAACGGCTCTGGGCGGCGCATCATCAGGCGCGCTATCGCTCGCCCGCACGCTTTCGGCTCCAGCTGCTGGACGCATGCCTGCAGGCGGCAACCCAGCAAGGCGCGATGGAGAAACGCCTCGCCTTGCTTGCCGAGCGCCCGCATCTGCTTTTTTGCTTGCCCGATGGGCTCCTGCGCGCGCTGGAGGCGTCGCAGGAGGCGCTGGCAGCGATTGCCGCCCACCCTGAATATGACCCTCAGCGCAACCTGTGGGTGCAGGTGCATTGCGCTCGCGCGGGGCAACTGGCGCAGCTGGGGCGCGCGCAGGAAGCCGAAAGCGAGCTTCAGAGCCTGCTTCAGGCGGGCGGCTGGAGCGCTGCCCAGCAGTCGATGCTGGAGTTGAGTTTAGCCTATGTGCTGGCGTGTCAGGGCAAGCTGCACGCGGCGCTGGCGCTCCATCGAGCGGTGTGGACGCGCATGCGCCCAGAGCGAGAATGGCAACTGCGCTGGATCGGAACCCTGCGCTATACCCTGCGCCTGGCGCTCGCCTGCGGCGACGCCGAGCTGGCGGACGCCGTGCTGGAGCAGATGGAACAGCTCGCTGAGTCGGCTCAAAACCTGCCCGCATGGAAAGAGCTCTGGCATCTGATGCAGGGCGAGAAAGCGCTCCATGAGGGGCGCGGCGCGGAGGTGCTTTATCATGTGCGCGCCCTGCGTGCCCTGGAGGCTTCCGTCGAGGCAGGTTCCGCCGTGTACGAGCTGGCTTTCTTCAGTCTGCTGTATCGCGACGCCGCGGAAGCGCTCCATTTCGCCGATCAGGCACTGCGCTTAACGCGCCAGGCGGTCGGGTTTGAGCGCGAAGGGGAGTGGCTCTACTATCGCGCCCTGGCGCTGATAGAGATGGAGCGTTTTCAGGAGGCGGAGGCGGCGCTCACCGAATCGCGCCGACTGGCACAGAAGATGGGCAACGGTTTTCTGCTCGCCCGATGCCTGCTGACGCAAGCCCAGATGGCTCTGCTCCTGCATCAGTCAGAGAGCGCAGGACCGATCCTCGAGCAGGCGCGCCCGCTGGCGGAGGTGAACGCCATTCCCGAATTACAGGTGGAATACGCACGACTGCGTTCCATGGACGAAGCGACGCAGACAAACTGGCAGGACGCCCTCGAAGCCGCCGAGCAAGCGGTTCGTCTTGCGGAGCGCTGGGGACATGCGCTTTTTCTGGGGCTGAGCCTGCTGCAAAGGGCGCAGGTGGAACGCGCGATGGGAGCAGGCGATTCCGCCCTTCAGGATGAGGAACGCGCAGAAAGTTTGCTGACCGAGTACGGCAAGCCGCTGGGGTTGCGCCGTGTGAAGAAGCCTGTGCCCGACGCGCCCGCCTTCAGTACCGCCGGCTGGGAGCTGGAAGTGCGCCTGCTGGGGCAGATCAGCGTGCGGTTCCACCATCGCCAGATGGCACCTGCGCAGTGGGTCAGCCCACGCACGCGCGCACTCTTTGCGCACCTCGTGCTGGCGCGCGGACGCCCCGTGCATGCCGACACCCTCTGCGAGAGCCACTTCCCCCATCTCCCTCTGGAGCGGGCGCGGGTCAACCTGCAGACCACCGTCTCTGCCGTGCGCCGCTCGCTCCGCGCCGCCTTCGGCAACCCTGTCGGCGACTGGATTCACCACGAATCAGGGCTGTATCGCTGGGCGCCTCCCCATGGCTGGGTCGCTGATGCTTTTGAATTTGAGCGGATTGCCCAGGAGGCGCTGGCGCTGAACGAGTTAGATGCCCGCGAAGCACGATTGCACGATGCCCTGCGCCTCTATCAGGGCGACCTCTGCCCCGAATTCAGCGAAGAGGACTGGTGTCAGCCCGACGCGCAGCGCCTGCGCACGCTCTATCTGGAGTGCCTGCTGATGTTAGGGCAGATTGCTTCCGTGAAAGAGCAACACCATGAGGTGATTGAGTATTGCGAGCGCGCCCTGCAGCTGGATCCCTGCGACGAGGCGTCTGTGCGCCTGCTGATGCGTGCCTATCACGCGCTGGGACGCCGCGCCGATGTGCAGTATGTCTACACCCGATGCCAGAAAGCGCTCACCGAAATCCTCGAAACACCCCCTGCTGAACCCACACGCCAGCTCTACGAGTCGCTCCTGCATTCTTAGCCCTTTTTCAGTGGATTTTCAGTGCCCCAGTATAGACTCCTTCAGCAACACGGCAGAAGGAGGCATAACGATGAACACATTCGAGACTTATTGGGAACATGCGGATTCCGATCCCCTGACGGAATCGATGCTGGCGTTTGCCAGACAGCATGCATGGGGGTGGCTCCGCCACTGGAACAATTGCTGTAGCACCCCACTCAACGAGCAGGATCTGGAGGACCTGCTTAGCGAAGCGATGATCGCCGTGCTACGGTTCAAAGTGCCTGAAGACGCCACGAACTGGGAACCGTGTCTGACGGGATATCTCAAGCAGGTAACCTATCGGCTATTTATGCGCGCTCGCAAGCGCGTGCTTCGGGAAGTCTCGCTGGAGTCGCTGGCTCCTGACTACCCGCTTGTCTCCTCTGAGAATACCTGCGCGGCGCTGGAAGGCGACGAGATGGTGCATGCCGTGGCATGCGCTTTGCAGACAATGCCGCGCCACCATGCGCTGGCGTTCCTGCTCCATCTGGAGCCTGACCTGCAGATTGAGATTCTGGAAGCGGGGGGACAGGCGCTTCAGCAGTTCCTGCAAGCCGGCAGCAATTTGGGGTTGCCCTGCACCCGCCGATGCTCCGACCGCGAAATCGCCGCGATACTTCGTCTGACCCCACGCGCGGTGATTCGGGCGCGCCAGCACGCCTGCGAACGCCTGCGCAAAACGCTCAAAACGGGATTTGCGCTATGAGACGGGTACATTTGGCACTGCAGGTGCATGGAATCGATAGCACACTCACGAGGGTACGCGGAGTCGTCTTACCCTCCTACATCCTGCCGTGCCTGCCTGGCTCCCCCTTTCCACCCGGAGAGGGGGAGCTTTTGTGCTATAATACTTTCGGACGGTTTCATGTCATGAAAAATCTGAAAGGACTCCTGGGGTTTTTGTTGGGGGCGGGATTGAGTCTGGCTTCTGCCCAGCAGAATGTGCAGATTACGCTGACTCTGATTAATCCCGCTCTGCCTGAGTACGAAATGCAGGTCGTGAACCAGAACGCCGGCGGGTCAGGGTGGAGCGTAGACCAGCTGCATGTGCTTTACGGCACTGCCGGCGTCCTGCAGTCGACTTCCGTGCCTTCGGGATGGACGGCGATGTGGGATGTGCCCTGGGATGCGATCCCCCATAACCTCCGCTTTGAGGCAAACACGCCCGCGGACCGCATTGCGCCCGGCGGCGCACGCACTTTCCGCTTCAAAATGACCACCAAAACGCCCGTAGAAGATTTTTACATCCAGTTTCGCGTGGTCAACGGTTCGGATACCAAAGAGTATGCCGACCGGGTTAAGATTCTTTCTGTGCTGAGCGTTCCTGCAGACGCGCCGAAGACGGGAATGGCGATTACGCCTTCTCCGGGTGGGGGGTTGCAGGGCGCGCTCCAGTTGCGCTATGAAGCGCCTTACCGGGTGCCAGCGACTGAGTTTCAGTTAACAGCGTTTGACCCCAGTGGCGAAGAGCGCGACCACCTTGTCTACCCGGAAGCGCCCATTCGTCAACCGCCCCATCTGGAGCATTACTTTCTGGGGGTCGTGTCTCGCCAGATAGACGCCAGCGGGGCAGGCATCGGGGAAGCATGGACCCTTTGTGCCAGCGGCAAGGAGTGGAACGGGAGCGCGTTCGGTTTTGCGAATCTGCGCTGGGAGCGCGAGAATACGGTCTTCCCGCGCCCGTCGCTCTGCTGGCAGTTTTCCCCTTCGGTCCGGCTGCCCGACGGCTCCCGATTGGTGCAGCTGCGTTTGATCAACTGTGGCGTCTTGCCTCTCAACGGGCAGCTGGCGGTGCATCTGCGTGGGGGGCGCTTGCTCGCGTGCGGCAGCGAGCTGGCAGGCTGGCGGCGCAACTTCCCGCCTGATTTTCAGACGGAAGCGACGCTTGCGCCGAACGCAAGCCGTGAATGGTTGCTGACAATTCCCGTCGACACGCCCCCGCTGCGCTATTTCTACGGCGCGTTTCTGGCAAATATGCCCGATGGCGCCCCCACCGAGTTTTATTTCGCCCATCAGGAGGTGGAGCGCCCCCTGCTGGTGGGATTGATCGAAGGCGCGCCCCCAAACCACCCCGTGCAAATCCGACTCACCAGCTCGCAAACAGGGCTTCAGATAGGATTCACCGCACGCACGGACGCCCGGAGCGTGTGGCAAGTAACCCCCGACCTTGCCGCATGGGTGGCGCTTTACAGCGACCCCGCCGTTTATCAGCCTCTCTGGCAGGTGCGGATCAAACCGCGGGGTGCCGTCTCGCAAACCTTCATGGAAGTGTTGATACCGGGAGGCGATACCCTGGATCCCTACCTCCGTATGCCGCTGATTCTGGGCGATGTGAACAGCGACGACTGCATCGACGATGCCGACCTGCTGGCAATCCTGTTCGCTTTCGGGCAAACGGGCAACCGCCCTGAAGACTTAAATCAGGATGGCGTTGTCGATGATGCCGACCTGCTGCTGGTGCTTTTCAACTTCGGTGTCGGGTGCTGAGAAAAAAAGCGGGGGCATAACGCCCCCGCCCCACATTAATGCTTCCACTTGATGGTACACCCAATCGGGGGTGTCTGGGAGTGATGGGGGAGATCGTTGTTAAGAAGGGCGACAATTGCATCGCGCACATATTCAGTGCGCACCTGTTCGGGGTGTTCCCAGTTATCGTCGAAGCGTCCGTGATACTTCAGGTCGCGTTCCTCATCAAACACGAAGAACTCAGGCGTGCGTGAGGCGCCATAGGCATGCGCCACCTGCTGCGTCTCGTCGAAAAGATAGGGGAACGGGTACCCCTTCTCCTGAGCCACCCGTTGCATGTTCTCGAAGCTATCTTCGGGGTACTGAGCCGGGTCGTTGGAGTTGATGGCAACGAACGCCACCTTATCGCCAAACTCCTTTGCCAGCTTAATGACCCGCTCCTCATACGCCTTCACATAGGGGCAGTGGTTGCACCAGAAGAAGAGCACCAGCACAGGCTTATCGGCGAAGTCTTTGAGCGAGTAGGTCTTGCCGTCTACACCCTTCAGCGCAAAATCGATGGCGGATTGACCGATATTCATGCGTCATCACCTCCTGAAGCCGCTTGACGGATTGCCTCTCGGAGCATGGTGAGCGAGGGCAGTGGGGAGAGGCGCCCATCTTCGTGAATGAAGGTGCGGCAGGTCAGGCGATACGGTAGGTTCGGCTGCGGCTGGAGTTCGCGCCCATTGATCCGGATCGTGGGTGAGCCAATGAATCGGTAGGCGTCCGCCTGCTCCTGTGTGTCGATGCGGACGATGTCAATCTCAGCCTACTGTCCTTCCTCGCGGAGCGCTTGCTGAATCAGCTCCAGCGCCCGCTCATGCGAAGGACACTCCGGATAGTAGAGCAATTCAATCCGCATCGCGCACCTCCTGAATTAGTGTACCGCAATTGTACGAGGGATGTTCCCCGTCGCGCTGACAGGACCTCTGATCTGGCTTCGTGAGGTACAATTTCCCTTGCTATGATGAGTCATCGTCGCACGACGCGCCTGATTGGTATTGTGATTGGGGTGCTGGTGCTGGTCTATCTGGCGAACCTGGGGTTCGGCTACTATCAGGCGAGCCGCATGGATCTCCCCCCGCTGAAACCTTCGGCGTTCACGGTGCTGGGGTTCCCTGCGGAGGAGATGGAACAGCGTCGCTGGCGTATCCGGATTACGCATGAGGTGCCCAAAGTGGTGGAGCAGTTGCGCGAGGTGAGTTTCTCACGCCCTGACTACTACCCCGAAACAGGCGAAGGGGATAACCCTCAGGACGCGAAGCGCGTAGACCCCGAAGAGGTGGCGAGAGTGTGCCCCGTGGTGCTGACCGAGGCACACATTGAGAAAGCGTGGGTCGAAGAGCGTGAGGCGGAGACCCTGCGGGCGCGCCCCGGTTTTTCGGTCGTTCACCTGAAACTGACCCCTGAGGGACGGGCGCGGCTGTGGCGCTATGCACGCGAGCGCGTCGCGCGGTTCCGGGCGCTGGGCGAGAAACCCCGCGATGAGCGCCTGCTCATTAAAATCGGCGATCAGTTCTGGGCGGCGCCCATCATTCGCTCGGAAGTTGCCAGCAGCTGGTGGCTGGTGAGCCGGCTCTCCGCACTCCAGCGCTCCGATGTGCAAATCCAGCCCATCTTTGACCCCAGCATCGCCGAAACCATCGTCAAAGGCTTGGAAGAAGCCAAAACCAGAAGAATAGCACATCACACGGAGGAAACCCGCTGATGTTGATTCGGCTCGGTCATAGCCCCGACGCGGACGACGCTTTCATGTTCTGGGCGCTCGCCGAGGGGCGGGTGGAGACCCCCCTGCAGTTCGAGCATGTGCTACGCGACATCCAGACGCTCAACGAATGGTCGCGCGAGGGGCGACTGGAGTTCACCGCCATGTCGGTGCATAATCTCGCTTATGTCGCCGACCGCTACAAGGTGCTGATGCAGGGCGGAAGTTTCGGCGATGGCTACGGTCCGATGCTGGTGGCTCGTGAGCCCATTCCCCTTGAAGACCTTCGGCGCTACCCAATTGCCGTTCCGGGGCGGCTCACGAGCGCCTATCTGGCGCTCAAGCTCTTCCTGCCTGAGGCGCAAACAATAGAAATGCCTTTTGACACGATTATGCCCGCCGTGCTGAAGGGTGAAGTGCCCATCGGCTTGCTGATTCACGAAGGGCAACTGACCCATCGGGCAGTGGGGTTGCACACGCTGCTGGATCTGGGCGCGTGGTGGCGCGAGGAGACTCGCAATCTGTGGGAAGGGGGCTTACCCCTGCCGCTGGGGATTAACGCGGTACGGAGCGACCTGCCCGACGCGATTCAGCACGAGATTGCCCGTGTGTTTCGGGAGAGCATCCGATTGGGGCTGGAAAACCGCGAACGGGCGATGGCATATGCGATGCGGTTCGGGCGCGGGATTGACCCCGCCACTGCCGACCGCTTCGTGCGCATGTATGTAAACGATTTGACGCTGGATATGGGCGCGCGCGGGCGCCGCGCGATAGAAGTGTTCCTGCGCCGCGGTGCCGAAGCAGGGATTGTGCCCCCTGCGACCGTCCAGTGGCTGGAGGCGTAGGATGTTCCCAACCCGTGCGTGGCGATTCCTGCCCGATGGGCGTTTTGAGTGGACGGAGCTGAGTTTGCGCCCGCCTGCGGCAGGCGAGGTGCTGGTCAAACTGCGCGCCTGCGGGCTCTGCACGGGCGAGGTGATGGACTGGTACATCCGCCAGAAAGCACCTCTGGTGCCGGGGCACGAGCTGGTGGGCGAGATTGAGGCACTCGGCGAGGGGGTGCAGGGGTTTCATGTGGGACAGCGGGTGGTGGTGCATCACCATGCGCCGTGCGGTCAGTGTGCGCTGTGTCGGCGTGGAGCGTTCGTGCATTGCCCCACATGGCGCGCCACGCGGCTGGAGCCGGGCGGCTTGAGCGAGCGGTTCCTTGTGCCGCCTGAAATCGTGCGGACAGACTTGATTCCCCTGCCCGATTCGGTTCCCGACGAGGTGGGGATATTCGTGGAGCCGCTGGCGTGCGTGGTGAAGTCGTTGCGTCGGGCGGGCAACCTGCATCGCGCTACCGTGGCGATTATCGGGATGGGTGTCATGGGGATGCTTCACCTGTTGCTGGCGCAGTGGTGGGGCGCGGCGCAGGTGCTGGCAATAGACCGACTCCCCCATCGCCTTCAGCAGGCGGAATCGCTGGGCGCGATTCCCATAGAGGCACAGGACGCAGAGCATGCTGTCGCTCAGGTACAGTCCCGCACGCAGGGGTACGGCGCCGAGGTGGTGATTGTGGGACCGGGCACGCTGGAGGCTCTGGAGCTGGGCTGGCGGCTGGTCGCCCCTGACGGCGCCCTGATTCTCTTTACCCCCGCGCCCCCTGAGGTACGCTACGCACTGGACTGGTACACCCTTTACTTCAAAGAGGTACGCCTTATCCCCTCTTATTCAGCGGGTCCTGTGGAGATGCGCCATGCGCTGGGTGCGATTCTGGCGGGCTTGCCTGTGGCACAGCTGATTACGCATCAGTTGCCCCTCTCGGAAGCGCCCCAGGGCTACGCGCTGTTGCGTCAGGCAGAGGCGCTCAAAGTGGTGGTGAAGCCATAATCCCTGCAATCTGGGGCACGGAGGGAGGCATCGCCGCTCGCCTCACAACCCATTCCTCTGGCGCACGGTGAGCGTTCGGGCGGGGGCTTGCACACGCACCCAGTCGGGGCGTTTGGGGTCGGGTGTCAGTCGGGCATCAGAGGGCGCCACGAGCCGCCACGCCTTCAGCCCTTTTGGGAGCAGCACCCAGCACGGGTTGGCAGGCAGGTTGAGCGTGAGCGTCTCGCGTTCCAGCAGGCTCTCGCGGAGTCCGTTCAGAAAGTCGTCGGGTTCCACACCGCCTGCGATTCGCATGGCGCGTCCCAGTCGCTCGCTGCCGTAGAGGCGGTCGGCATAAAGGGCGAGCGCGAGATACTCTTCGTAGCCCGCGCGCTGGCGCGAACGCCATCGGGCGGGGTTCAGCCCCTCGCGTGCCATCCGCTCTACCAGAGGCGTGTAAGCACGCTTCAGGTAGGCTTCTATCTCTTCCACAGAGGCGCCCATCAGGATGGCTGGCTCCAGCTCGCCCCGACGGATGGCTTCCAGCAGATGGAGGATAAACCAGCGCTCGCCCAGGTCGCCGTTCGCCCACGCCTCTGGCTCCACAAAAGAGTTGATGGGCGGGATGATCCAGTGCCCGTACTCGTGGGTCAGTTCGCGCACCCACTCGCGCGGGGGCACGCGCTCGTGAAGGTCGTACAGATAGAGCAGGTTCCGCTGCTGTTCGGCGCCTGGTTTGCCCTCGGTCATCAAAAAAACGCGCAGGGTACGCCCGTAGCGCAGGGAATGCTCCAGTCCCAGCCGCGTGTGCGCCAGCCGATAGCACGCAAACAGTAGACGACACGCGCGCTCCGCGTAGGCATACAACGGCTGACGCTGTGCATGCACCTCAAAGAGCAGTACCGACTCGCCCCCTTCCCAGTAGCCCTGAACCCGATAGGGGAAGACCGCCTTGTGGATCGGGTCGGTGATGGGCGTGGGAAGCGGGTTCGGGCTGCCCTCAATCCGAAATGCGCTGGCGTGTGGCGCCTGCATAGTGCGAGTATACCTCAGCGTGCGGCGGGACGGGGCGCGTGGGGTAGCACTGTGGCATGCGCAGGTGGCTCGGTCTGCAGAGTCAGGGTCGTGCCCGGTTGGGTATAGGCGTTGCGCACGAACCCCCACGCCAGAATCGCGTCGCCGAGCGCAGGCGAGCGCACCGCCCCCGTCAAAACGCCTGCATCGGGGCGGTCTTCAGCCCCAAGCGTCGCACCTCGCGGGGGAAGCGTGTCGCCCTCCACACGTAGCGGCACCCATGTGCGGTTGGTGTGCCCTCGCGCATGAATACGCATCAGCACCTCCTGCCCCACATAGCACCCTTTGGTGTAGGAGATATGGCTCCGCACGATAGGTTCGCCCATTTCCGCCGCGAGCGTGCGGGAGTCCATGTCCACCCCCCAGCGCGGGATACCCGCCTCGTAGCGCAACACCTCGGCTAACGGCTCTTCGATTTGCAGGCAGGCGGTCGCCACCAGCGCGGTCTGAAACTGTTCCATTACGGCGTAGGGCACCAGCAGGTCTACGCCCCCGAAGCCCGTTCTGTCGTGGCGAATCAGGCGGATTTCGGCGCCCTGCCAGGAGTCCATGTGGTGGCGAAGCGGCTCTGCGGGGGGCGGTTCCAGCTCCAGTTCTTCCAGCACGGCGTCCACCTGGCTTCCCTGCAGGCTGATTAACCCGAGCGCGTCGTGCTGGGGCAGAATTTCCACCTCATCAAGGATAATCGCCTCGTTCAGTCGCGCAAGGATGCTCGCATGGGTTTCAGGCGGTAGAATCAGCAGCGCCTCATGGGGGGTTCGCAACACCATCCCATCGGAAAGCACATGCCCTGTGGGCGTGCAAAAGAAGGTGAACACGCCTTCGCCTGGCTGGAGCGGGCGCAGGTCGTTGGTGATTTGCGCCTGCAGAAACCGCAGGTTATCGGCTCCACGCACCTGCAGGACACCCCAGTCGGTCAGGTTCAACCAGCCTGCGTACTCGGCTACCTGCGTATAGGTTGCGCTCATGGCTGGGTTTCACCTGCCTGTCGCTTGCGCCGCCAGCCCGGTTCGCCCCAAACGGTATCGGGCACGCCCGCTCGATGGTTCGCCACCCGCGCCATCACAAACAGCAGGTCGCTCAGGCGGTTCAGATAGCGGATGAGGACGGCGTTCACCGTGCTGACATGGCTCAGGCGCACGACCTCGCGCTCGGCGCGACGGCACACCGTGCGTGCCAGATGGAAATACGCGGCGGCTTTTGTGCCCCCGGGCAGAATAAACTGGCGCAGTGGGGGCAACTCCTCCTCAAAGCGGTCTATCGCCTGTTCCATCGCGGTGATGTGGGTATCCTCAATCGCGGCAAACTGTCCCGCCCGTTCGGGAGGCGACGCCAGCTCTGCGCCGATATCGAACAGTTCGTTCTGGATTTGCTCAATCAGGGCAGCCAGCTCCGCATCCTCCACATAGCAACGCGCGACGCCCAGCACGGCGTTCAGCTCATCCACGGTGCCATAGGCGCAGACACGGGGGTCGTCTTTGGGCACGCGCTGACCCCCAATCAAGCCAGTTTCCCCCATATCGCCCGTTCGGGTGTAGATTCGCATAGACTCAAGTGTACCCGTTGGGGTTTAAAGCGGGTATCCTTCAGGCATGGCGCAACTCACCTTTCTGGGCGCGGCAGGGGTCGTTACAGGCTCCAAATACCTTCTGGAAACCGCAGGCAAACGCTATCTGATTGACGCAGGTCTGTTTCAGGGCGCCCGCGAATGGAAAGAGCGCAACTGGGAGCCGTTCCCCATCCCCCCTGAGACGATTGACGCGATCCTGCTCACGCACGGGCATATTGACCACACAGGCTACCTGCCCCGACTGGTCCAGCAGGGCTATCGGGGTCCCATTTATGCGACGGCGGCGACCTGTGCGCTGCTCAAGATTTTGCTCCCCGATTCGGCGCACTTGCAGGAGCAGGATGCCGATTACGCCAACCGTAAGGGGTACAGTCGCCATCAGCCTGCGCTCCCACTCTACACGGTACGCGATGCGGAAGCCACCCTGCGTCTGCTCCAGCCTGTAGAATTCCATGCAATGCTGACCCTCACGGGGATGCGTGTTTTCTGGTACCCGATGGGGCATATTCTGGGTTCTGCCGCGATTGAGATTCACCTCGATAATCCCCCGCGTCGCGTTCTCTTCTCAGGCGACATCGGGCGCTACGAAGACCCCATCATGCGCCCGCCCACCGAGTTCCCCGAAGCCGATGTCGTGCTGATGGAATCAACTTACGGTGACCGCCTGCACGAAACCACCCCTGTTGAGGAGACGCTCAGAGAAGTGTTGAACCATATTCTGCAGAATCGGGGCGTGATGTTAATCCCCGCCTTCGCCGTCGGGCGCACTCAACAGGTGCTTCACCACATCCGCAAGATGCAGGAAGTGGGCGAAGTGCCCCCTTTGCCCGTCTATGTGGACAGCCCGATGGCGTCCGATGCGACCCACCTCTACTGCACCTACGGGCAGGACCTGAATCTGGAGACCAGCCCAGGCGGCGACTGCGAGGGCAGGTTGCCTCTCTATTGCTATCACACCCACTTCGTGCAGGATGTGTCGCAGTCGCGGGCGCTGAACACCCGCCCCGGACCGATGATTATCATTTCCGCCAGCGGCATGTGTACGGGCGGTCGGATTCTGCATCATCTCAAATGGCGCCTGCCCCATCCTGAAAACGCGGTGTTATTTGTGGGGTATCAGGCGGAGGGCACGCGCGGGCGCATGCTGGTGGACGGCGCGACAGAGATTACGATTCACGGCGAGACCGTGCCTGTGCGTGCCCGAATCGCGATGACCACCGCGCTCTCGGCGCATGCGGATCAGGCAGACCTGCTTCGCTGGCTCAAAGCGTTTCGGGAGCCGCCCCAGAGCCTCTATCTCGTTCACGGCGAGCCGAACGCCCGCCTCGCGCTCCGCGAGAAAATTCAAAGCGAACTGGGCTGGGATGCCGCGCTCCCCGAACATGGGGAGACGGTGGCGCTTTAGGCGCGACGCACGCTCAGCCAGAACAGGGCGCTTGCCATCAGCGCCAGCCCCGCGCCCGTGAGAAAGGCGACTTCCACACCCGCCCACTCCCAGAGCGCGCCGAACAGCACGCTGGCAGGGAGCATCCCTGCGCCCACCACGAAATGGAACAATCCGTAAGCTTGCCCGCGCACAGATTCAGGCGCGAAGTCAGCGACCAGCGCACGCTCGGTCCCCTCCACCAGCCCATAATAACACGCATAGCCGCCAAACAACGCCACAATCTGCCAGAGTGAACCCGCAAACGCAAAGCCCGCATAGACTCCCGCGTAAAGCAGCCACCCCATCAGTAGCACGCGCTCGCGCCCCAGCAGGTCTGCCAGCATCCCGCAAGGAGTTGCCAGCAGAGTGCGTCCCGTGTTCAACCCTGCCCAGAGGAGGGGCACCCACGCATCGGGCATGCCCGCCTGCTCCGCACGCAACAGTAAGAACGCATCGCTGGAGTTGCCCAGCGTGAAGAACAACACGCAGAGCAGAAACCAGCCGAACCGCCCCCGCAACAACGCCCGTGCGCCCGCCAGCGGGTGCTGGCGCTGGCTCTGAATGGGAATCTCGATACGCGGCACGCCCGTATGAAACACCCAGAGCGAAATCAGCGCGGGCACGCTCGCCAGCAGAAACACCAGCCGGTAGTTTTCAGGGGCAAAGAGCAGAATGGCGCTCGCCAGCAGGGGTCCGAGGCTCGCCCCCAGATTGTCCATCATGCGGTGGAAGCCGAAGGCGGTCGCCCACGCCCCGCGCTCGCTGACATGCGCAATCAGCGCGTCGCGCGGCGCCGTGCGAATGCCTTTACCAAACCGATCCGCGAAGCGCAACACCAGCACCTGCCACGGCGCACTGGCGAACGCCAGCATGGGGCGCGTGAAGCCCGCCAGCGCGTACCCCGCAAACGCCAGCGCCCGATGACGCCCAAACCGATCCGCCAGCCAGCCCGAAAAGAGTTTCAACAGGCTGGCAGCCGTCTCAGCGATGCCCTCAATCACGCCAATAAACGCCACCGACGCCCCCAGCCCCTTCAGAAACAGAGGCAGCAGGGGATAAATCATCTCGGAACTGAGGTCGTTAAGCAGGCTGACGCTCCCGAAAGCGACGACGGGCTTGGGCAGACGCAGGCGCGCCATCGGCTATCGGGCAGGCTCCAGCACGCCCCCAAACTTGCGCTGGCGACGCTGATAGTCCCAGAGCGCGTCCAGCAGGTCGTGCATGGTAAAGTCGGGCCAGAGGACGGGGGTGATATAAAGCTCGGTGTAAGCGGTTTGCCACAGCAGGAAGTTGCTGGTGCGTTGTTCGCCTGCCGTGCGGATGAGCAAATCAGGTTCGGGCAGGTCGGGCTGGTAGAGGTGCGCCTGAATCGTGGCTTCGTCAATCTCGTCGGGCTGCAGGACGCCCGCCTGCACCTTCCGGGCAATCGCGCGCATGGCGTCCACCAGCTCGGCGCGACCGCCGTAGTTGATGGCAAGATGCAGGGTGATGCGCTGATTGTGGGCGGTGAGCTGCTCAGCGCGATGGAGGATGGCTTGCAGCTCAGGACTCAGCTCGTGCAGGCGCCCACTGAAACGAAGCCGCACGCCGTTTCGCGCCATCACGGGCAACTCTTCACGGGCGGAGCGCTCCAGCAGGCGCATCAACCCGTTCACTTCCTCTTGTGGGCGACGCCAGTTCTCCGTGCTGAAGGTGTAGAGCGTCAGCACTTCAATCCCCAGTTCGGCGCAGCCATGCACCATGCGGCGCACGGTGCTGTGCCCGTTGGCGTGCCCGACGAGACGCGGAAGCCCCCGATTGCGCGCCCAGCGCCCGTTGCCGTCCATGATAATCGCGATATGGCGGGGCAGGCGGTTCAGGTCCACACCACGCGCAAGGGCTTCCGCGCGCCAATCGTGCGTTTGCATCAGACCTCCATCAGCTCCGCATCTTTCGCCTGCTGGAGCCTGTCCACTTCCTCAATATACTTATGGGTCAGTTTCTCCGCTTGCTGTTCGTAGCGCTTGAGGTCGTCTTCGGACATGAGTTTGTTTTTCTGCATCTGGCGCAGGTGTTCCAGCAGGTCGCGGCGGATGTTGCGGATAGCGACGCGCCCCTCTTCGGCGCGTTTATGGACCTGCTTGGAGAGCTCCTTGCGCCGCTCTTCGGTCAGCGGAGGCAGCGTGATGCGCAGGCTCCGCCCATCACTGACGGGGTTCACCCCCAGGTCGGATTTCTGAATCGCCTTTTCAATCGCCGGGATTGCCGACTGGTCCCAGGGCTGAATGAGCAGCTGTCGGGGTTCGGGTACGGTAATGGAGGCGATATGCTGGAGTTGCATCGGCGTGCCGTGATAGTCCACCATGATGCGTTCCACCATCGCGGGGTTGGCGCGTCCTGTGCGGTAGCCCGCGAGGTCTTGCTTGAGATGGTCTATCGCGTGCTTCATGCGGTTTTCGGCGTCTTTGAAGAGTTCATTGATTTTGGGTGTCGGGTCTTCTTCATGTTTGCGCGACATAGGGTTTCACCTCCTTCAGGGTTGGCGTACAACGGTTCCGAGCGGTTCGCCCAGCACGATGCGTCGGGCGTTGCCCGCTTCCCAGATGTTGAAGACCACCACCTCCATCTGGCGTTCCATACAGAGGGTGAAGGCGGTGAGGTCCATAATCCGCAGTTGCAGGCGAAGCGCGTCTTCGAAGGTGAGCGTCTCGAAACGCTTCGCGTCGGGGTGCTTGCGGGGGTCGCGATCGTAGATGCCGTCCACATTGGTGGCTTTCAGCAGGGCGTCGGCGTTCAATTCCACGGCGCGCAGGGCGGCGGCGGTATCCGTCGTGAAAAAGGGGTTGCCTGTGCCTGCTGCGAGAATGACGATGCGCCCTTTCTCGAGGTGGCGGATGGCGCGGCGGCGGATGAACGGCTCCGCCACTGCCTGCATGGTGATAGCCGATTGCACGCGGGTATCCACGCCGTGCCGCTCTATGGAGGCTTGAAGCGCGAGGGCGTTAATCACCGTTGCCAGCATGCCCATGTAGTCGGCAGTGGCGTGTTCGATCCCTGTGGGTGCAATCGCGCTCCCGCGCACGATGTTGCCCCCGCCCACCACCACAGCGGTCTGCACGCCGAGCTGGTGGATGGAGATGACTTCTCTGGCGAGATAATCGATGGCTTCGGGGCACAAGCCGACGCCCTGTTCGCCTGCAAACGCCTCCCCGCTGAGTTTGAGCAGCACTCGCCGCCAGCGCGGCGCTCCATGCGAGCTGTCCATCAAAATCAAAGTATACCCGTCGGGGGCGACTTTTGCAACACTGCATGCGGTAGGGGCGCACCGCCGTGCGCCCCTACAAAACGCCCCCCAACCCCCTGAAAGAGGAGGCAAACGAGGATGATGAGGGCTACGCTCGCCGCCGACGCACCCTTAGCAGCCCCGCCAGCCCCGCGCCCAACACCACCACACTCGCCGGCTCAGGCACCGTATCCAGCAGGAACGCCTCGAAGTCGCGCCCCGTCGCTGCGTTCCAGCACCCGCCCACGATGTAGCGCCCGTCGGGGCTGATGGCGTAGGCTCCCCACAGCTGCGAGCCGTCCGTGAGCAGGCTGGCGTAGGTCTGGTTCAGGTCTTCCATCCCGCCTGCCTGCGTCCAGCGAAAGGCGCCAAGCCAATTGCTGGCGTTGTGTGACCAGCCGACAACGACCGCGCCGTCCGCCGAAACGCCATAAGCCATGCTCTCATAGCCGCCAGGGAGCGTGCCGAGCCAGGTGAGACGCTGCGACCAGCCGGCGGTCGCCACAACCGTCAACAAACTCGCGCTCCTTAGGGCGTATGCCTAAGGACGAATGTTTCCCATTATCGTTTACCTCCCTTCAGAATAGTTTCTCACCACCCTGCGCCTGTTGCGCATGGACCACTCTACTATAAGCATACTTTTCGCCGAATGGCAAGGGGTCAGGGAGGGTGTTCGAAAAATCACCGCTGGACAGGACGGGTGAACCTGCTCTGTTGCAAAGATCAGGAGATTCAAGGAACAGGACGCGGGAACCGCGTCCCTACTCGTATGCGTAGGGGCGCGGTCGCCGCACCCCACGCGGCACAACTCGCTGGGTCAGCAAGCGGAACAAGCATCCTTGCAACAGAGCAGCTTCAGCCGTCGTGGGGAAAGAAACGCGGTTTTCAAATCCCCCACATCTGGCAGGCTTCGGAAACATTCCCTGCCTCACCCTTTGAGCTGACCCTGCATAAAATCGCGCAGGAGGGTGGGCACATCGGTGCCGATAAAATCAACCCCACTTTGCCAGAGCAGTTGCCACACAGTGGGCAAATCGGCGGTGTTCCAGAAACGCAGCTTGTAGCCCTTGCTGTGAACCTGTTGCACAATCTGCTTTAATTTGTCCGCTTCGCTCTGGGGGCAGTCGCCGCGCCCGTTCCACCTGAAATGCGCCAGCCAGTTATCGCTGACCAGCGGCATGAGAGCAGGGGGATAGCCTGCCTCTAACTCGTTCAGGCGTCCATCATAACTGGCGAAGCGGATGCGTTCGCGCCTCAACACGGAAACAGGCGGGCGACTGCCCGACAACACCACCTCCACCGCCCGCCGATGCACCCGTGCGCCTTCATGGTGCGTAATCAGGTCAGCGTACTGCTCCAGCACTTTGCGCAGCACAGGATAGGTCGCCTGCCAGTCGGTTTTGAGGTCTATCAGCAGCTGGAAGAAGGGCGCCTCGGGATAAATCGCGCCGCGGTACTGGCGGGCGCGCTGGCGCAACGGCTCCAGATAGAGCGCTTGCAGGGTATGCTCGGCACGCAACTCATGCCACTCGTGCCCCACCTTCAGCACACCCTCGTGCAGAAAGATATCCACCTCCACACTGCAGAAGCCACACTCCAGCGCATCCCACAGCGGGCGCGAACGCCAGTAATCGTTATGCGAATGGGCGCGTGTTAGCAACAAAAACGCTACTCCACCTCCTTCAGCTTGCCCTGCTTGTAGAGCTCCCACACACGAAACACGCTATTCTTGTGTGGGCGAATGCGACAGTGTTCGTCCTCGTTGCGCTTTTCGTCGCAATAGCCAAGCGGCACGCATTTGGGCACCAGCAACTTGCCGAAGTAGGGGTCTGCCTGCATGACCTCTTTGCGGATGAGTTTGAACAGTTGCCGAATCTCCCACTGGGCTAAGGTGCAGAGCCGTAAGCCTGCCATGTGAATCAGCTGGCGCAGGTTGACGGTCATAATCAGGTTCGTGGCGACGGCGTTGGGAAACACGAACCGCGCGTCTTCAGCGGGAATGCCCATCTCCAGCAGGCGGTGATAGACGGTTTCCGATTCGTCGCGCAGGCGTTCAAACTCAGCGAGCGCCTCCGGGTTCTCGCTGATGGTCGGGGGCGTAACATAGGGCGGCTCTTTATATTTCACATAGCGCTGGCTCTGCTGGTCAAACGCGACCCCAATCCGATGGCGCACCAGCTGATGCGACAGCGCACGGCTCACCCCCGAAATCGCGAAAGTGAAACTGATATGCTCTATCGTGCTGTGGTGCCCCGATTCCACCACATGCTCAATCAGCTTCATCACCCGTTCGGGGGGCACTTTGTCGGACACAAACTCGTCCCAGATTTGCTGGGGCGTCTTCTCACTGTAGCAGGTTCGCGCCGCCAGATAGATCAGCCCGCGATAGTAGCGGCGAATCACCTCCGCCTCGGGAAAAATTAAACTCACTTCCATCACGCCACGCTTTGCCATAGCAATCTCCCACAATCAGTAGTGTACCTTCGCATGGGGCAGAATTTGAAGCAGTGCGCGCAGGAACGACTCGTTGACCTGAACGCGGTGGGGGGTCTCAAGCCGCTGGAGTCTGCCGCCCAGAGGAATGCAGAAGCGCACTACACCCTCCCCCGTGTATTGCTGGAACAGGGATTTGAGCCACTGGAGGGCGTCTTTGGGGCATCGTTCCAGAATAATCTCCACAGTGGGTGCTTCCTGAACCTGATCGGGTTCGGGGGCAGGCTCGAACGCTTCGGCACGGAACTCGACGGCGCCATCCCCTTCTCCGTTGCCGTTTTTGCCCCGAAAGTCGCGCGACTGAATCTTGCCCCGCACCAGCACCACTTTGTCTTTCTGAATCAGCTCGCGATACTGCTCGTAGGTCTGGGGGAAGACCGTGATGGGGATGGAACCTGTCATATCTTCCAGCACCAGCGACGCCATTCGCGAGCCTTTGTTTTTGGTGGTAATAACCCGCACAGAGGAGAGGATACCGCCCAGAGTCAGGGTTGCGCCCGGTTCGGCTTCCAGCGCCTGAGCGATCGGGGTGGTGCGCCCGCGCAGGGCGCGCGCATAGGGGCGCACAGGGTGATCCGAGAGGTAGACGCCGAGCAGTTCGCGCTCCAGCGCCAGTTTTTCGGGGGTGGGCAGGTCGGAAACAGGGGGCAGGATGGGTTTCATGATGGCAGGCTCTGGCTCGGTAGTGCCGCCATCAAATAGCGAGTTCTGCCCTGCCGAACGCGCCCGTGCCACCGACTGGGCGTACTGCAAAATCTGGTCTAACCCCTTTACCAGCTGGGCACGATTGGGATGCAGACTCTCAAACGCGCCTGCCTGAATGAGGGCTTCCAGAGTGGAGCGGTTGACACTGCCCGTGTCGTACAGGCGTGCCATGAAGTCAAAGACATCCTCAAAGGGACCGTTTTCGTTGCGCTCTTTGAGGATGGCTTCCACGGCTGCCTCGCCGACGCCTTTGATGGCGCCCAGCCCGAATCGGATGGCGTGGCGATACTGGGGTGTCGCTTGGCGCTGTTTGCGCCGCGTGCGCGAGGGCGTCGCCGCCTCCTGAATCGGCTCCAGCGTGAAACCGAGGTCGCTCCGATTGATGTCGGGCGGCAGCACCGTAATCCCCAGTGTGTGGCACTCGTCGATGAAGTTCGCTATCTTGTCGGTTTTATCTTTGTAGACCGCCATCAATGCCGCCATATACTCCACAGGGTAGTTGGCTTTGAGGTAGGCGGTCTGATAGGCGACATGGGCGTAGCAGACGGCGTGCGCCTTGTTGAAGGCGTAGCCCGCGAACGGCTCGATCAGGTCAAACAGGCGGTTGGCTTCCTGCTCGTCGATGCCGTTTTTCGCCGCGCCTTCCACGAACTCGGCGCGCATGCGTTTCATCTCTTCGGGCTTCTTCTTGCCCATTGCACGGCGCAGGATGTCTGCTTTGCCCAGCGAGAACCCCGCCAGCGCCTGCACAATTTTGAGCACCTGATCCTGATACACAATCACGCCGTAGGTCTCCTTCAGAATCGGCTCCAGCAAGGGGTGGGGATACTCAATCGGCTCGCGCCCGTGTTTGCGGTTGATGTAGGTCGGGATATGATCCATCGGTCCAGGGCGGTAGAGGGCGACCATCGCCGCCAGCTCGCGCACATTCTGGGGCTTGAGCTGCTGGATGTTGCGTCGCATGCCCGTGCTTTCTAACTGGAACACGCCCGTGGTCTCGCCGCGCCCCAGCATCTCGTAGGTTTTGGCGTCGTCAAGGGGCAGGTTGCGCACATCGATTGTTTGCCCGGTGGTGCGGCGGATGTTTTCCACCGTTTGTGCCAGCACTGAGAGGTTGGAAAGCCCCAGAAAGTCCATCTTGAGCAGCCCAATCTTTTCGAGGGCGCCCATGTGGTACTGGGTTACGGGTTCGCCGTCGGCGCTTCGAGCAAGGGGCACATGTTCCACCAGCGGGTCTTTGGAAATCACCACCCCGGCGGCATGCACGCTGGCGTTGCGCGTGATGCCTTCCAGTCGGCGTGCGGTATCCACCAGTCGGCGCACCTGCGGGTCTTGCTCATATTCGCGTTTGAACTCAGGGATTGTCTGGAGCGCTTTGTCGATGGTCATGCCGGGCGCGGTGGGGAGCATTTTGGCGAGTCGGTCTATCTGGGCGGGGGGATAGTTGAGGGCGCGCCCGACATCGCGCAGAGCCGCTTTGGCCGCCAGCGTGCCGAAGGTGATAATCTGGGCGACGCGCTCCTCGCCATACTTCTGGCGGACATACTGAATCACCAGATCGCGGCGGGCGTCCTCAAAGTCCATATCGATATCGGGCATCTGCACGCGCTCCGGGTTGAGGAACCGCTCGAAGGTGAGGTCGTATTCAATCGGGTCTATGTCCGTGATGCCGATGCAGAAGGAGACGAAGCTGCCCGCCGCCGAGCCGCGCACGCCGAAGTAGATTCCCTGCTGGCGGGCGAACTGGGCGAAATCGCGTACAATCAAAAAGTACGGCGCGAAGCCCGTCTGGTCTATCACCGAAAGCTCATACTCCAGCCGCTGGAGATGGGTCTCGTTATAGTTCGGCACGAGTTTCGGGAGCGCCTCATAGGCGAGGTCGCGAAGATGCTCTATCGCGGTCTTGCCGGGAGGCAGGTCGGGCGTGGGCAGCTGCACCCTTCCGAACTCCAGCTTCAGGTTGCACCGATCGGCGACCACGAGCGTGTTGGCGAGCGCTTCGGGATAATCGCGAAAGAGGGTTGCCATCTCCTGCGGCGATTTGACATAAAACTCCTGAGTCTCAAACCGCAGGCGTTTCGGGTCGCCGATATGCGTGTTGGTCTGCACGCAGAGCAATACATCGTGAATCTCGGCGTCTTCGCGGGTCAGGTAGTGCGCGTCGTTGGTAACCAGCAGCGGGAGCTTGAACTCCTGCGCCAGTTTCAGTAGCCCCTCGTTGACCCGTTTCTGTTCCGCCAGCCCGTGGTCTTGAAGTTCAATATAAAAGTTCTCGTGCCCGAAAATCTCAATATATTCCTGCGTGAGCTGGCGCGCGCGCTCGTAGTCGCCCTGCAGCAGCGCCTGAGGGATTTCGCCTGCGAGGCACGAGGAGGTGGCAATCAGTCCTTCAGCATACTGGCGCAGAATCGTTTTATCAACGCGCGGTTTGTAGTAAAACCCTTCCAGATGGGCAATTGTGCTGAGCTTGAGCAGGTTGCGGTAGCCCGTTTCGTCTTTGGCGAGAGTCAGCAGGTGGAAGCTGTTCTGATCCTGCTTGGTGCGCTGGTCGATAGAACGCGGCGCCACATAGAGCTCGCAACCGATGATGGGCTTAATGCCCGCCTCCTGACACTCGTTGTAGAAGTCTATCGCCCCATAAAGCACGCCGTGGTCAGTGAGGGCAACCGCTGGCATTTCATATTCAGCAACGCGGCGTACCAGTTCGGGTATGCGTGTCGCGCCGTCCAGAAGACTGTATTCGGTGTGCAGGTGCAGATGCACAAAGCCCGCTTCCATGCAAGAACCTCCCTTCACCGCAGGGGATTCGACACGGGAAGGGAGGCTCCTGCCGCTCTAAGGGCTGAATTCGGGGTTCAGGGGGCAGGATCGCGAATAATCCCCATCACCAGCACAATCCCTGTCTCCTCGTGGACAATCGCGAACAGGAAGGGGCGGTTGACAACGAGCCGAATCGGTCTGCCGCGGGGTACTGCTTCAAAAAAGCCGCCTGTCGATACCACCGCACGCGTTCCGTATTCGTTCAGGTCTATCGCCGCCCTCTGAGTCACCTTCCCGATCCATATCTGGTACTCGGTGATATCAGCTATTCGGCTGAAGTTGGCTCGCTCTGAATCGAAGGCGACCTCCATACCCATCGTCTTGAGAGCGTCCTGAAGGTTGTCGTCATGGTGTTGCTGTATCTGGAAGCGCGGCAGACTAAGCGTTCCAGTTTGGTAGGAGAACTGCTGGCGCCACTTAGCCCAGTTTTCTGGCGTCCATTGTTCACGCATCCAGTCAACAGTTTGGTATGCACGGGGTAGGAACAGGTAAAAAGTGAATCGCTCACCCTCACCGCGATAGTGAAGCCCGACCGCCTGAAAATCCTGCGTCTCCATATAATACAGGGCGCGTTCCTCAGAGCGCATCATGGGGACTGTCTTCTCTTCGCCGGTCTCCAGAAGGAATTTTCCAGGTCTCGTATTCGCGGCTGGGAAAGGCGTTGCCCATGTGCCATCAAGGTAGAGGGTGTTTGCCAGCACGGCGCTCCCCGCTTCATCCGCAAAGTCGTTCGGTTGAAAGAGCTCGCGAATTGCAGACCGTGTTTGATAGGCAACCCAGTCATTAATCTGGCGCGCGGCAAGTCCCGGATTTTGAAAATCGGTTCCCCAGAGCTGGGTTTCGTAGTAGCTCAGGAGCGTGTGCAGGAATTCAGGCTTCGGTTTGATCCGCTGGTCAACCCATATACTTATGTGATGGGCGACTGCAGCGACCCGCGCGCGCCGGGCAACGAGTGGCGCACGGCGCGTCAGTGGCCGCCCGTGCCGACACGCCCCACGCCGCTTTATCTGCATGCCGACGGAACCGCCCGCTGGCGCCCCCCGCAGGCACAGCGCACGCTCAGCGCCCGCTACGACCCTCGCAATCCCGTGCCCACCGTAGGCGGACGCGAGCTGAACCTGCCCGCAGGACCCCGCGACCAGCGCACAATTGAGGTGCGCCCCGATGTGCTGGTCTTCACGACCGACCCACTGCCCGCGCCCCTGGAAATCACAGGCAGGGTTTCGGCGGTGCTATGGGTGGAGTCGGACGCGCCTGATACGGACTTCTTCGTGCGCTTGTGCGATGTCTACCCCGATGGGCGTTCGTTCAACCTCTGCGAGGGGGCATTGCGGGCGCGGTTCCGCGAATCGTTTTCGCGCGAGGTGTGGCTCCAGCGGGGGCGCGTCTATCGCCTGCAGATAGACCTCTGGAGCCTGAGCGTGATTGTGAATCGGGGGCATCGCCTGCGTGTGCATATCACCTTCAGCAGCGCACCGGGCTATGACCCCAATCCGAACACCGCCACGCCGTTTCGCCAGAGCGCCGCTTCGCGCCCTGCGGTGAACACAGTTCACCTGAGCGCACGCTACCCCAGCCATCTGATTCTGCCCGTCCCGCGTCAGGGGTTCAGCCGAAGCGCGCGATAAGCACCTCCAGCAGCAGGCGCACGGCAATCAGCGCACTGTTCTGTGTAGGGTCTAAGGTGGGGGTCAGCTCCACGAAGTCCACTCCGACAAGGGTGTTGTTCCGAATCGTTTCGGCAATCACGCGCGCCGCCTCGTGGAAACTCAAGCCGTCGGGTTCGGGGCTGTTGACAGCAGGTAGCACGGCAGGGTCCAGGGCGTCGGCGTCAACAGACAGGTAGACGGGCTTCCCCGACGGCAGGGGCAGCGAGTGCCCTTCACGGAGTGCCTCCCGAAACACGAGCGTGTGCCCCCGTGCCTGCGCCGCCTGCACCGCTTCGGGGTCAAACCGCACGCCGCGAAGCCCAACGGTGGTGATGTGGGTCAGGTTCGGCAGCGCCTCCACCGCGCGACGGAACGGGCTGGAGTTGGAATAGCGTACCCCATCGCGCTCGTCGGTGAAATCCAGATGGGCGTCTATCTGTACCACATGCAGGTCGGGCACATCGTCAAACGCCCGCAACAGGGGAAAGGTGATGCTGTGGTCGCCGCCGAGAAAAAGGGGCAATTTCACGCGCTGGCGCAGGAGCCGCGCCGATTCGGTGATGCGTGCGAACGCTGTCTCATAGTCCATCGGGGGCGTGTCCACATCGCCCGCGTCCACGACGCGAACGCCCTGCAGGCGGTAGCCATGCAGGGGGTGATAGTAGCCCTGTTCCGAGAGGGGGTAGCGCAGACTGGCGAGGCGCAACGCCTGCGGCGCGAACCGCGCGCCCGGGCGATAGCCCACTGCCCCGTCCCACGGCACGCCCAGCACGCCCACCTCCGCCTGCCACGACTCGTTCAGCGGGCGGTGGGGGGCACGCAAAAAAGTCGCCACGCCAGCAAAGGGGAGCATCGGTTATTCCACCGTGACGCTCTTGGCGAGGTTGCGCGGCTGGTCAATCTCACATCCGCGCAGGCGCGCCACATGATAGGCGAACAACTGCAGGATGGGGATCGTCACCAGCGGCGCGAGCTCCTCCATCGGTGGGCGCGGCACAACAATCGTGTAGTCCGCTTCCTGCGGCAACAGATCGTCGCCCTCAGTGGTCACCAGAAACACCGTGCCCTGTCGCGCCTTAATCTCCTTGAGGTTGCCCAGCAGTTTCTCGCGGGTGCGCTCCTGCGAGGCGATGAAGACCGCAATCACGCCGGGTTCCACCAGTGCCAGGGGACCGTGCTTCATCTCGCCTGCGGGCGGCTCCTGCGTGGGGATGTAGGCAATCTCTTTGAGCTTGAGGGCGCCCTCCATCGCGACATAGGCGTCCACTCCCCGCCCCAGATAGAACGCCAGATGCGTGCGATGGAGCGCTTCAGCCACCGCGCGCACTTCGGGTTCGCGTTCCAGACTGCGGCTGATGAGCGACGGTAACTGCATCAGCCCCTTCGCCCCTTCCGAGTAGGTCGCCATCGGCAGCGTGCCGTTAATCGCCGACAGATACAGCCCCAGCAGGTACAGTACCGCCACCTGCGTGCTGTAGGCTTTGGTGGAAGCAACGGAGATTTCAGGACCCGCCTGCGTGTAGATCACATGGTCGCACTCGCGGGCGATGCTGCTGCCCACCACATTCACGATTCCGAGTGTGGTGTAGCCCGCCTCGCGGCACAGGCGGAGCGCGGCGAGCGTATCGGCGGTCTCACCCGACTGGCTGATGAAAATCGCCAGCGTGTTCGGCTGCAGAATCGGGTCGCCGTAGCGGAACTCAGAGGAGTAATAGACCTCTACAGGGCGTCGGAGCCAGCGCTCCAGCACATGTTTGCCAATCAAACCCGCGTGATACGCCGTGCCGCACGCCACAATCAGGATGCGCCGAAACTTCTGCCAGTCCTCCACTTCCAGCTTCAGCTCAGGGAACTGGATGCCGCCGTTGGGCTTGAGCCGCCCGCGCAGGGTGTCGCGCACCGCTTCGGGCTGCTCCAGAATCTCTTTGATCATGAAGTGTTCGTGTCCGCCCTTTTCGGCAGCCTCGGCAGACCATGTGATCTCCACAGGAGGGCGTTCCACAGGGCTGCCGTCCAGTCGGAACAGGCGCACCGAGTCGCGCGTTACCACGCCCAGGTCGCCATTTTCCAGCAGGATGACCTTTCGGGTGTAAGGCAGCAGTGCGGGGATATCCGAGGCGATGAAGTTTTCGCCTTCGCCCAAGCCAATCACCAGCGGGGAGTCGTTGCGCGCCACCACCACACGGTCGGGGTACTCGGCGAACATCACCGCAATCGCATACGAGCCGCGCACAGGCTGTAAGGCGCGGCGCACCGCCTCTTCGGGTGAGTCGCACAGGGGCAGCTGCTCTTCAATCAGGTGTGCCAGCACTTCGGTATCGGTCTCGGAGCTGAACCGATGCCCGCGCCCCAGCAACTCCTGACGCAGCTCCAGATAGTTTTCAATAATCCCGTTATGCACGACGGCGACTTTGCCCTGTTCGTCGGTGTGAGGGTGGGCGTTGGGGTCGTTGGGGATGCCGTGCGTTGCCCAGCGCGTGTGGGAGACCGCCAGCCCGTGCGCCTCCACGCCGTTCAGCAGCTCCGTGAGCTGCTGAATTTTGCCCGCCCGCTTCATCACCTCCAGCTGGCGCCCGCTCCAGAACGCCACGCCCGCCGAGTCATAGCCCCGATACTCCAGCCGCTTGAGCGTGTCTAACGCAACCTCTATCGCCTGCCTCGGTCCGATGTAGCCTGTTATCCCGCACATGGGTTTTGTTCCCTCTACTTGATAATTATGGCTTCGTGGAGAAGGATACCCGATGGGCGAGAGTTTTTAGGGGGCAGTCGGGGTGGACTTAAGCGGCTCTGCTGAAAAGACTCTTGAGTGCCTCGACGCCTCAACACGCCAGAACGCTAACCATGCCGCGTGTAAACCAATTGACTCGCCACCACCCGCATACGCCACCCGCCCTGCCTGCGGCATATACCGCTGCGCTTGCCGACTCCAAGAAGGCAGCCAGACGAAAACAAAAGCCCCCGACCCCTTCGGAGGCTATAGAGCAGAGGGGGAGTGCGGAAGCGGCGCTTCCGCGCTCCCAAAAGAGGTTCAGCACCCGCTGCCAAAGGCGAACAGCACCGTTAGCAGGTCGGCGTCATCCACAACACCATCGCTGTTCACATCGGCACAGCCTGCCTCGCTGCTGCCGAAGGCGAAAAGCACCGCCAGCAGGTCGGCGTCGTCCACGCAGCCGTTGCCGTCCACATCGCCGTTGCCGGGGCAAGCAGGGCAGTCGCCGCCATAAGCGGTATACTGTAGAGTGTTTGCCGTCGCAATCGCGCAGAAGTAGCGCGTCGTGCACTGACCATCGGGCACGAAGCCGTCAAACCCCATGTAGTTGTGTTCATCCCCGCCTGTGGGCGTTAGCTGCAGGCTCACCTGGCGGTTCAGCATGCCCAGCGGATCGTCCACGCAGTCGATTTCCGACACCTGCATGCGGAACTTTCCATACACGCGAACGATTTCAAAGCGATACTCAGTTCCTTCGATAAAAATAGATACGCAGAGTGTTGGGTTGAATGTCTGATCCACTGTCCATTCCACCACATTATTGCCCAGGTCTGCACCCACGAAGTTAACAACAGCGTCGCTCTGGATGGAGTTGACCAACTGGTTAATCGTCGCCTGAAAGTTCAGTGTACCCGACTGGAAGGTGAAGCTCAGCGGGTCCTGAGCGCCGAGGTTCCCCGAGCGAAACTCCTGCCGGTCGCAGCCTATTTCGGGAAACCCCAGGGTGATACGGTACGCAGCATCAGCCAGTTGGAAGGACATACTGCCCGCGTCGCGCAGGCGGTCTACCAGGTTCTGCGCGGACACCGCGCTCATCAGAACGACCGATGTAGCAACAATCCCGAACCACTTTGTCATCCGCATCATCATCGACCTCCTTTCCTGCGGTGTGCAGATATTATAGCACATTTTGCGTAGTTTGTCAAGGGGGTACACTCTGCTCCGATGTTGTGCCCCACCTCATTTCTGAGCGTGTGTGAGCCGATGGGGAGTACGGTGTATATCCCATTGGCGGAGCTGGCTTCGCGCCAGCATGAGTTGCCCCCGCCCCATCGCGCAGTGAAGGTGGTGAACGCATGTGTCGAGGCGTATGGGGCGCTGGGCTGGCTGCACGCACGGGGCAGGCGCGCCCACCTGGTAGAACCTGACACAGTTCCGCCTCCAACCCCTGGCGCTCGCTACCGCCTGTGGGAGCCGAACGCCTTTTTGCAGGAGATCCTGGAACAGCATGCCCTTCCGAAGCCCGCCCCGCTGGTGCTGGACTTAGGGTGTGGCAGCGGGCGCGAGGCAGTCTATCTTGCCGATAGGGGCTGTCGCGTGATGGCTGTAGACCGACTCCCCGACGCGCTGGAGCGGGGACGCCAGCTACAAGTGCGCTACGCCCCTGAAAGCCCCCCGATTGAGTGGATATGCGTGGATTTAGAGCAGAGCGTGTGGCAACCTCCAGAGCCGCCGGAGGTGGTGTGCCTTTTCTTTTTCTTCTCGCGGGAGCTATTGAGGCGTGCATGGGAGTGGCTCGCACCTGGCGGCTGGCTGATTCTGGAAGCGTTCACTGAGACGCATTTTCAAACTTATGGGCGTCCCGCCTCGCCAGAGCGCAGGGTTAGTTCAGGCGAGCGACTGCTGCCTGCCGAATGCGTGCGTTATCGTTCCGAAGGCTGGCGCGAAAGCGAGCGACATACCCTGCGCCTGTGGGCAATTAAGTAAAGCCCCCTCCGGCTGGGCAGGAGGGGGCTTGTCGGCGTGTGAGGGGCGTTGAAAAGGCTGGTAGAATCAGTTCCCACACCCCTGACCAAACTGGAAGAGAACCTCCAGCAGGTCTGCGTCGTCCACCACGCCGTCACGGTTCAAATCGGATTCCAGATGCTCGCCGCCGAAATTGAAAAGCACATTCAACAGGTCTGCATCGTCCGTACAGCCGTCGCCGTTTGCATCGCCGGGTATGGCAGGAACCCATGTGAGGGCGGTGGGTACGCTCCCCAGGGGGTAGCCCTTCTCGTGCAAGAGGGCGACCAGACTGGCTGTGGCAATTTGCTGGGCGTCATCAATCTGCACTGACCAGAGCGCCGCTTCGCTCTCCGAGGCAGTCGCCATATAAAGCGTTTGTGAGAGCGGATCATACGCCAGTCCACCCAGCTGATGGCTGGCGGGCACGCCACTCAGCGCGTAGTCCACCACATGGAAAAGCCAGTCGTTTTGTTCATCACGCCTGATGCGCACGAAGCGACCAGAACCTGTCCCATACAGCGTACCGTTGACACTTTCCAGCCCGGTGAGGGCGAAGTTCTGGGCGAAGGTGGTGAGCATTTCCACCAGCTCGCCGTTTGGATCGGTGGCGACGAGATAGCTGTAGCTGTAGGCAGGATTGTGCGGTGGCGCCGCGCGCCAGAGAACGCCTTCCGCCGCAGCCCCGTCGCGCAAGCCGTGATGCCCGAAGAAACAGCTGCACCAGTCATATGCCCCAACCGACAGGAAACTGCCCGTGTAGCCATGAAGGCGAGCAAACAACCCCTGATCATAGGCGCCCAGATAAAGCGCCGAACCATCGTAGGCAAATGGAGTGTAATCGGGCGAGGGAGGCACGCCGTTGACCTGTGCAGGGGAAACGGTTCGGTCTATCTGAGCGGTACGCAGGTTGAAGCGATAGACCTGAGGCGTCTGGCTTGTGGAGGCGGCAGAGAGCCAGAGATAGCCGTCGCTGTATGCAAGACTAAACCCCCAGCACAATCCCAGCATGCCGAGAAAGTATCGCATCAGAAACCCTCCTGAAAGCCTCTCCCTGCACAGGGCAGGGAGAGGCGCAGAGTGCGTTATTTCTTCCGCCGACGCAATGCCAGCAGGCTCGCCAAACCCGTCCCCAGCGCAACCATGCTGGCGGGTTCAGGGACGGGACCGCTGTGAATCACATAGTTCAGGTCCCGAACAGTAGCGTTGATGCGCGTGAGCGGGCTTTCCACACAGAAAGCATACAACTCCAGATTCAGATAGTTGGCAGCGTTGCCCCCAATCGGCGTCATCTGCACCCAGAAGTCCCGGTTGCAGACGGTAGAAAAGTAAGGCGAGCCGAGAATGGTTGCCTGCACCTTGAGCTGTCCCCCAGTGATGCGTTTGACGAGCAAATCAACGGGGAGACCAGTTTGAGATGCGGGCAAACAGAGATTTATGTCTGTCGCTGGGACTACCCATGTAATCTCGTCTCCTGTGGCATTCGCGGAACCAATGATGTTAATCGTTGGCAAGCCCGGAATGCCCACCAGCGCGGCAAGGTTCAGTTGTACATCGAGGGTGTTTGGATCCTTATTGAGGCAAACGGGGTCCTGGTTGCTTATATTGATTGTGGTACCGATTGCCCCCGAGGTGACGATATTAGCACCGTTCAAGTCAAACTCCAGGGCGTTATCCAGCCAGACCAGTCCTGCAGCACCTGCAGGCTGGGCATAGGATGCGCTCAGAATGCCGAGACTCAGCACAAGTGTCGCAAAGCCAAGCCGTTTCATCATAACGAGCCTCCTCCAATTCCACAAGTGTGATCGACTTGCAGGACGACCTGCAAAGCAGCAAGGAGTTCTCCCTTTCACCTTGGCGTGCGGGAAATCCCATTTCCCACATCCACCCTATATAGACTCATTTCGGGCGCAAAAGCGGACAGGGTGAGGGGCAAAATCTGGTGGATTTACGAGGCGAAATCAGTGGGGTATACTTGCTTGTGGGTGGCGCGTGATGGTGCAGTTCACGGAGCCGGGCTATCTGCTCCTGTTGCCGCCTTTGCTGGGCTGGGTGTGGTGGACAGGGCGACGCATTCTGGGGGTGAGTCGGGCGCGGCGGCGGCTGATTATTGCCCTGCGGATGCTTCTCATCACGCTGGTGGTGCTGGCGCTGGCGGGCTGGCAGGGCGTCGTGCCCCTGCGAAGCGTTTGCACCGTGTTTGTGTTGGACCGTTCCGCCAGCGTTTCGGACGCGGGGCGTCAGAAGGCGCAGGAGTATGTGCGTCAGGCGCTGGCGCAGGCGCCCGAATCGGCGCTCTCAGCGTGGGTGGTGTTCGGGAACGAAGCCTATGTGGACGCGATGCCCGCTCAGCACCGCACGCTCCCGCCGATTTACTCGCGCCCGAACCCCGACGGAACCGATATTGCCCGCGCGCTCCGACTGGCGACCGCGCTGTTCCCCGACGGCTACGCCCGGCGAATCGTACTGCTGACCGACGGCAACGAGACCGCCGGCGACGCGCTCGCCGTTGCGGAAGTCGCCCGCACGGAAGGCGTCCCGATTGATGTCGTGCCGCTGGAGACGCGCATGAGCCGCCACGAGGCGCTGATTGAGGCGCTGGAAACGCCCCAGCAGGTGAAGGTAGGCGCGCCCTATGAAGTGCGTGTGGTCGTGCGCTCGCAGGGGCACGCCGAGGGCACGATTCTGATAGACCGCGACGGCATCCCGGTCAAGTCGCTCCCCGTGAAACTCACACCCGGCGTGAATGTAATCACCACCACCCTGCGCACCGAGAAGCCGGGCACGCACCAGCTGCGCGCCATTCTGCAGGCGCAACCCGACAGCGACCCACGCAACAATCTGGGGCTGGCGGTGGTGTTCGTACGCGGCGCGCCCAAAGTGCTGATCGCCGAAGGCAGGCGCGGAATCAGCGAGGGACTGCGCTCCGTGCTGAAGGCGAACCGCATCGAGGCGGAGGTGGTCGGCACAGGGAACTTCCCCGCCCAGATGGAAAGCCTGATGCAATACGATGCGATTATTTTCAACGACTACCCCGCCGAGGCGCTCAGCCCCCAGCAGATGCTGGCGCTCCAGTCGGTGGTGCGCGATATGGGCGTCGGATTCGTGATGATTGGTGGCGAGCGCTCCTATCAGCCCGGCGGCTACTACGGCACGCCAGTCGCCGAGATGCTCCCCGTGGATTTAGAGATTCGCCACCGGCAGGTGCATCACGCTTCAACCGTCGTGCTGATTGTGGATGCGTCGGGGAGCATGAATAACTATATCGGTCAGCACAAGGTGGCGCATCTGGCGGCGGAGGCGAGCATTCAGACCCTGCGCATGCTCCGTGATAATGACCGCTTCGGCGTGATTATCAGCAGCCATGGCTCCGACTGGCTGCTGCCGGAGATGGCACGCACGAACGCCGATCCGTTCAGCTGCGAGGGACGCCAGTTTCGGGGTTGTCATGGGCAGCGGGCGGGTCAGCCGAAGCACGCGATTTTTGACGCCGCCCAGCGCGAGCCGATTATTTCGGTACTCCAGCGAGTGTACGGCACGGGGGGCGGGATTTTCGTGCGGGGCAGTCTGGAGATGGCGCTGGCGGGGCTGGCGATGGAGCCGCCGACGCGCTCGCGCCATATCGTGATGCTTGCCGACGCCAGCGACTGCGACGAGCAGGAGGGGAGTATCGCGCTGGCGCAACAGATGCGCGCGATGGGCATCACGCTCAGTGTGATTGCCTTCGGCAAGGGCAAAGACACGGCGTTTCTCAAACAGCTGGCGCAGGCAGGGGGCGGGCAGTTTTACGAGACGACTCGCGCCGATGTGCTGCCACGCCTGTTCACTGCCGATGTGAGCATGATGACCCGCTCGGCGATAGAGGTGGGGGCGTTTACGCCCAAAGTCGCCGCGAATGATGAACACCTGCAGGGGATAGACTGGAACCGCACGCCTGCCCTGCTGGCGTACAACCTCACTTCGGAGCGCCCGCTGGCGCAAACGCTGATGCGTACGCACAAAGACGACCCCCTGCTGGCGACATGGCGCTACGGGCTGGGCACGGTGGTGGCGTTTACTTCCGATGCGCAGCCGCGCTGGGCGCAACGCTGGTTCGGCTGGGGCGGCTATAGCGTGTTCTGGACGAATGTGATACGCTCGGCGCTACGCCCTTCGGCGCACTCCAATCTTACTTTGACAGCGACAGCACGCGCGGGGCAGGCAATTGTCGAACTGCAAGCGTTCACCCCTGAGGGCGCGCCAATCAACGGCTTGACGCCCCAGCTTCGGGTGGGGCTGCCCGACGGCTCCCAGCAGACCTACACGCTTCAGATGGTGGGTTCGGGGCGCTATCAGGCGCAGTTCCCCATTCGCCAGCGCGGGATTTACCGGCTCAGCACGGAGGGCGATTTTGGCACAGGCGAGCGGGTGGTGCTGAACACCTCGTTTGCCATACCCTACCCGATGGAGTATCGCTTCACGCGCCCGAACGCGCCCCTGCTGACGCGCATTGCGGAGCTGACGGGCGGGCGAGTCAACCCGGAACCTTCTCGCGCGTTTGACATGCCGCCCAACCCGCGCCCGTTGCGTCAGGAGTTATGGAGCCTCGCGCTGCTGGTGAGCCTGCTGTTGCTGCTGACCGACATCACCATCCGCCGTGTGATGGTTACGGTGCCAGAGTTTGTGGGCGCGCTCTGGCGGCGTCTGGGGTTGGCGCTAACGCGGCGTCGGGCGCGCTCTGCTCCTATCCCCACCGCGACACGCCTCCAGATGGCAAAGGCGCGCGCCCAACATCGCTATCAGGCTGGCGAACACCCCAAGCCGACGCCGCAGGCAGTCGCCTCACCAAAGCCAGCCCCGCCCACCAGCAGCGAACCTGCTGCCAGAGCGTCGCCCGCCCCGTCCGCGCCCGACACCCTCAGCCGCCTGCTGGAAGCCAAAAAGCGCAAGCCGTAGAAAAGGCTTACGCCTTCACCTGCTCCGCCAGTTTCTGGGCTTCGTTGGGGTCTACCTTGAAGCCCGGTCCCATCGTGCTGGAGAGGGTGATTTTCTGCAGGTAGCGCCCTTTGGAAGTGGCAGGTTTCGCCTTCAGCAGGGCGTTCAGCGCGACGGCAAAGTTTTCCAGCAGTTGCTCCTCGCTGTAAGAGGCGCGCCCGATGGGCATATGCACAATCCCTGCCTTGTCCACGCGATATTCCACGCGCGAGGCTTTCTTGATGTCCTCCACCACTTTGGCAGGGTTGGGCGAGACCGTGCCCGATTTGGGGTTGGGCATGCGTGCCTTCAAAATACCGCCGATTCGGCTGATGATGGGCATCATGTCCTGCCCCGCTACAATCAGGTCAAAGTTTTTCCAGCCTTTCCAGCCTTTCTGGATTTGTTCCACGAGGTCTTCTGCGCCCACCAGGTCGGCGCCAGCGGCGCGTGCGGCTTCTGCCTGCTCGCCTTTGGCGAACACCAGCACGCGCTGTTTCTTGCCCGTGCCGTGCGGCAGGTTGACCACGCCGCGCACCATCTGCTCGCTTTTGCGCGGGTCTACACCCAGGTTCACCGCCATATCCACCGATTCATCAAATTTGGCGGTGGCGGTTTCCTTCACCTTCCGAATCGCCTCTAACGGCGTGTAGAGCGCGTCCTTCTCGACTTTCTGTACCAGACTCAGGTAACGGTTGCTATGCGGTTGCTTTTTCTGCTTCTTCTGTCCTCTCATGGTGTGCCTCCTTGTGGTGCGATCGGAGCGTTCGCTCCTCCCACGCTGATGGGTCAGTCGACAATTTCAACGCCCATCGAGCGGGCAGTTCCGGCGATGATGCGCATCGCCGCTTCGATATCGTTGGCGTTCAGGTCGGGCATTTTGCGCTCCGCAATCTGGCGCAGTTGCTCGCGGGTGATGCGCCCCACCTTCTTGCGGAGCGGGTTATCCGAACCCGATTCGATGCCCGCCGCCTGCTTGATTAGGTCCGAAGCCAGCGGCTGCTTAACCACAAAGGTGAACGAGCGGTCTTTGTAGACCGTAATCTCCACAGGCAGTGTGGAGCCGCGCTGGTTGGCGGTGGCTTCGTTGAACTTCTTCACGAACTCCATGATGTTGACCCCTGCCTGTCCCAGCGCGGGACCGACAGGCGGCGCAGGCGTCGCCGCGCCCGCCGGCAGGTTCAACTTAATCACCGTCATAATCTCCTTAGCCATGGCTTTTTCCCTCCTAAGTTACTTTCTCAACCTGATCCACTTCCAGTTCCACAGGCGTTTCGCGCCCGAAGATGTTAATCAGCACTTTGACCTTGCTGCGCTCGGCATCGATGCTTTCCACCTTGCCTGTGAAATCGGCGAAAGGTCCTTCGTTGACGCGCACCGTGTCGCCGGGGGAGAAGAAGATGCGCGGGCGCTCCTTGCTTTCCACGATGGAGCGCTGGATTTCCTCCACCTCTTCTGGCGATAGGGGCACCGGCTTACCACCCGATTCTACGAACCCGGTTACGCTGGGTGTCGAGCGCACGAGGGTCCAGGTCTCATCGTCCAGGATCATCTCCACCAGCACATAGCCGGGGAATACTTTTCGGGTAACGGTTTGCTTTTGTCCACCTTTTGTACGCACTTCTTGCTCGGTGGGGATGAGTACCTGAAAGATGCGGTCGGTCATCCCCGCCGCCTGCGCTCGCTTCTCGATGGCGGTTTTTACCTGATTCTCCTTGCCCACCAGGGTTCGTACAACATACCACGCCCTGCGCATCGTTCTTATCTCCCTAAGCCCCGCATCCAGGTGTCGATGCGGTGTGTAATCTGATAGAGCAGCACATCCCAGAATGCGAACCACAGCCCGACGACGATCACAAAACCAATCACGACCAGCATCATCTGTGTCGTCTCTTCGGGTGTGGGTTTGACCACGCGCCGCAGTTCCGCCATGATGTCGCGCCACCATGCGCGGACGCGGGCGATCACTCCCGTAGAACCGCCTTCCGTTTTGACCGAAGCCATCGCTGTTTGCCTCGCTGATTAATCTCAGCCCCAAAGTATACCCTATCGAGGGTGGGAAATGCATAGGGCACCGAAGGTGTTCGAAAAAATCGCCCTTGAGCAGGATGGGTGAACCTGCTCTGTTGCAAAGATACCTTCTGGAACCCACGATGCCCCGAAAGAGCGGCGGCTAAAGCCGTTCCTACAAAACAAAGCCAGCCTCCGCTGGCTAAATTAGCCGACGCAGGTCGGCTTCGTCTCATAGGAACGGCTTCAGCCGTCTGGCAAGAGACGGGATTTTTCGAACACTATCGGGACGCCCTATAACAGGCTTTCCACAAAGTAGCTACAGACCTCCTGTCCATCAGGCAGGCGCAAGCGGAGCCGAAAATCGGGTTCTATAGCGATGGCAGTCCCCACTACGCCGCTATAATCCATCACCCGATAGGCGCGCCCCACAGTGCTATCCCAGCGCACCCAGTTCTCGTAGAGCGCGTGAGGCGATTGGCGGCGCACCGCGTCCCAGCGTTGAAACGCATCCCATAAGCGTGCCACCCAGTCCGCTCGCAGGGCAGCAAACTGCAGGGCATCAGGCGCCCCCACGGACTGGTAGAGAGAAATTGCCCTTGCCTCCAGCTCGGGCGGAAACGCCGACTGCGCCACATTCACGCCAATCCCCACAATCGGAACTCCCTGCACAATCTCCACCAGCACGCCTGCCAGCTTGCGCTGATCCAACAACACATCGTTGGGGTACTTGAGCGCGAGGCGTTCGGGCGCGGCGCCGAGTGCTTTCAAGAAGTCCGACACCAACTCCACCACCGCAAGTGCCGCCACGAGACCCAGCACACCCACAGGCTCAGGCAGCGGGGTATCCCACAGAATCAGCGAGACCAGCAGGCAGGTGTCGGGTTCGTCGTACCATGTGGCGCCCTTGCGACCGCGTCCCGCCGTCTGATGACGGGCACAGACCGCGTTATAGCGCCGATCGCCTTGTGCTATTAGCTCGCTCGCCACACGCTGGGTGCTGTCCACGCTCTCCAACCACAGGATTGCAGGCATCCTCTCTGGCAAATTCGCATCCATCTGGCAGGAATCGGGGGAAGTATACCAGAATTTATGGAGCAGGTGATGGACGATGATGCGATGGACTCTGGCGACGATGCTGCTGAGTGGGCTCCTGCTGTGGGCAGGGTATCAGAGCGAGACCGTGCCCCTCACCACGCTCCAGTGGCGCGATTTGAATGGCAAGAGCTGGCAGTGGCAGGCTCTGGAGTCGAAGAAGGCGGTGGTGTTCGTGACGCTTTCTTCCCGCTGTCCTGCGGTGCCACGCTATGCGCCGCGCCTGAACGCGCTCTATAAGACTTTTCAGGCGCGCGGGGTTGCCTTTTTCGGCATTTACCCCGAAGCGGACGAGACCGACGAGAGCGTCCGCGAGCATGCGCAACGGATGGGGTTCCAGTTTCCTGTGGTGCGCGAGGGGGCACCGGCGCTTGCGAAAGCGCTGGGGGCGACCCATGTGCCGCAGGCGTTTGTGTTGAACGGGCAGGGTCAGACACTCTACAGCGGCGCCATCGATAGCGTGACGAAGCGCGAAGTGGGGCAAAACGCCTATCTGCGCGATGCGCTGAACGCTGTCGTGAACGGCAAGCGCGTCGCCATGGCGCGCACGCCCGTGGTGGGCTGCTTCCTCACGCTGAAAGACGAAGCAGTCGCTGCGGAATCCGCTCCTGTTACCTTTGCCGAGCATATCGCGCCGATTCTCTACACGAAATGCACGCCGTGCCATCGCCCGGGCGACATCGGTCCGTTCCCGTTAGAGACCTACAACGATGCGAAGCGGTGGGCGAAGGAAATTCAATACTACACCGGGCGACGGCTGATGCCCCCATGGAAGGCAGTGCCGGGGTATGGCGAGTTCAAGAACGCAACCGCGCTGAGCGAAGAAGAGATTCGGCTGATTGCCCGCTGGGTGGACTCGGGCGCACCTGCAGGCGATCTTTCGAAAGCGCCGCGCCCGCCCAAATTTGAAAAGGGCTGGTTCCTTGGCGAGCCTGACCTGATTGTGGAAGCGCCCGAATATGAGCTGGACGGCACCGGCGGCGACGAGTATCGCTACTTCGTCATCCCGGTGGAACTGCCCGAAAATAAGGTGATTGTTGCCATCGACATCCAGCCGGGCAACCGCGAGGTGGTGCATCACGCGAACATGTTTGTGGATGTTTCGGGGCAGGCACGCAGGCAGGATGAGGCAGACCCCAAACCGGGCTACGCCAACTTCGGCGGTACAGGGTTCATCCCGCTGATGATGCTGGGGGGCTGGGTGCCCGGTCAGCGCCCCATCAAGCTGGACGAGCCGTTTGCGGTGGTGTTGCCGCGCAAGTTTGACCTGGTGATGCAGGTTCACTACTTCAAGCGCGGCAAGCGCGAGAAAGACCGCACGCGCGTGGGGCTGTACCTCGCCGACTATAAGCCAGAGCATAAGCCTGTGCAGCTGCTGGTACTGGGCAATCGGAACATCCGCATCCCTGCAGGCGAGAGCAACTATCGCATCCGGGCGCAGTGGAAAACGCCCAGCGACCGCCCGATTTATGCGGTGGCGATTCTGGCGCATATGCACCTCATCGCGCGCGGTTGTGAGGTCAAGGCGCGCACGCCCGACGGGCGCGTAATCCCGCTGCTGCGAATTGAGGACTACGACTTCAACTGGCAGCAGACCTACTACTACAAAGAACCCGTGGAACTGCCGCCTGGCACCGTGATTGAGGCGGAGGGCTGGTACGACAACTCGTCCAGGAATCCCAATAACCCCAGCAACCCGCCGCGCGAGGTACGCTACGGCGAGGGAACCTACGATGAGATGTTCTACATCTTCATCGGGGTTCACGACCCGAAAGCGAAAAGCTCGTACCTGATTCCGGCTTCGCTGTAAACCCAACCCTCTCCCCAGCAAGGGGAGAGGGTTTTTTAGTTGGAGATTCCCTTGCGTCCTGTGGAAGAATCCCCCAAGAGGTGGCGCTATGGAAGCCAGCACAGCAACACAGGCAATCCGAATTTCGGCACGCTTGCCCAACACACAGACATGTCATGAGGGCACGCTCTTGAATGCTTCTCGCGAGGGGCTGGTGGTGCGCCTGGACACGGGAGAAGCGCTCCGCGCACTCCGCGAAGGAGCTTCCCTGCTGGTTACAATCAACTCTGCAGAAGCCGCCTACGAACTCACGACGCAAGTGCGTTATATCGATGGGACCGTTTTGAACCTGCAAATCGTTTCGCCTCCCAAACGCTTAGATCGGCGACGGAACAGACGCTATCCTGTCAACCTGCCCGTGGTTCTGACCCCAATCAAACCCGCAGAGTCTGCCGACTCCGACGAGCCAGAAGCACTGCAGGCGCGGGGTGTGAACATCAGTCGGAGCGGGATGCGCCTGATCGTGCCGCAGGCGCTGGCGGTGGGGTCTGTGGTGGAGTTGTCGTTTTCGCTGTTGAATGCGGAGCAACCCGTGCGGGCGAAGGCAGAAGTGCGCTACGCGCGGGAACTGAGCAGCGGGCAGTGGGCAATCGGTGTGCGCTTTACCGAGATGGCACGCACCGATGCCCACTGGCTGGTAAGGTTATTTCCGTAAGAGTTGCTAACAGCCCAGCCCGTAATTCGCTAAGACAACTAACAAATCCGCGTCATCGACAACGCCGTTGCAGTTCACATCTGCTCTTCCACAACTACTCTGGCATCCTATTGCTAACAACACTTCGAAAAGGTCAGCGTCATCAACACATCCATCATTGTTGACATCACCGCTGTGAGGTGTGCAAAAGGGTGTGAGAAGATAGCCCTGCACTTTTTGGGGATCTGCATTGTGCCCGTAGCCCACAACATAGAGCCCATCTCTGGATACCGCGTTAGCCGAGTGTAGAACGGAATCCGGCGAAAGTATATCTGAAAATAACGAAGTTAGGTCATACGCTGCCGTTTCGCCTGATTCGCTCCATACCCACAAGACCGCGCGATGTTCACTAAGGGTGTACGCCTTTCCAACGATAATCCGCGTACCATTTTCCCTCTCATTGCTGATGTCGTATGCTTCGTAAGTGTAAGACTCAAAACCCTGCACTGGTGGAAGTAGTTCACATTGGATCGAGGTACCAACTTTTGCTACGAAAGCATGGTTGTCAGCTGTTCCAACTACCATCTCCCCATCTGATGAAATTCCAAATGCAACACCGTCTTCTGGTGTACAAAGGCGAGTACAGGTTCCAGAATAGCGGTCATAAAGAAATGGTACCAGTGCCTTAACGGGTAGTTCTACCTCGCCTCCTGGCCTACGACCTACAATTATATGCCCCAACCACAAATCTGCCGTCTGAAGAAACCCCTTCAAGGATGGTCGTCGCGAGATGATTTTCTACATCTCGACAGAGCACCTCCGTGTAGGAACTTCCCGTCCATATCATACCCGCCTTGTCAGGATAGGAACCAGTACGAGACACATACCCCACGATAGTGCTACCATCTATATTAGCATCTGTTGCAGCGCCATACTGCCAGCGATTCATATCGAACGGTAGTAAAACCAAGCTCTCGGGACTGTCAAATGCACCCTTGAACGGTTTTCCCCCACTAACGCCATCCGTATGGATTAAACCCACAAATACAGTGCCATCCCCACTGATCGCGAGCGCTTCTCCGAAGAAGCCAACTCCCCAAGTAGAGACCCCCCCAGGTAGCACTGACCACCCTTGCGGAAACTCTGTGTGTACAGATTCTCCCGGCCTCGATATGGTGCATAAGCCTTGACCTACTATCCGAAGGTCATGCCAAGATATGTCGTTGGCAATTGTGCTCCAATCCCACGTTTGACAGGCTTCCGTAGGTGGAAGCCAGATAAAAGTCTGGGCGTATACCTGAGAAGAGAGCAGCACACCCACGAAAAGCCAACCGAACCGACTGCGGTAAACCTTTTTTTCCATGGCTTCACCTCCAGTGTGTAGGTATAGGATACCTCTTTTCAGCGCCCATAGTCAAGGAAATTTTGTGCTTTTTTTTTACGGTACATAAATCCTGACAGGAATTCGAGGAGAACTATACGCTGTGGTAGGAATCTGCAGGCGAAGGGCGAAGAGACATTCAAGGAGTGATGACAGTGCGAAAAGCGACGGTGTGTATCGTGGCGCGGAATGAGATACTGCGTGACTTAATTAAGGCGCACCTTGGAGGGTGCGAATCGCTCAGAGTTGTTGAACGACTTGATGAGGCAGAAATCGAGGCAGTAGTGATGGAACAACCCCTACTTTCACCCAGTGAAATCGAGATTCTGCAACACCTCGCGCGCTATGGGCGTGTAGAAAAGGTTGCACGCATTTTGCATCGCTCACCGCGCACAATCTACCGTGTGTTGGCAAACATCCGTGAGAAACTGGGCGTACGAAGTACCTTACAAGCGGTACGATGGGCAATTGAGTTGGGGCTTCTCAAGACATCCGAATGAAGGTTATAGGGTCGACTCCCAACACCCCGATCCTTGATGAGTGATCGCTCCGAACTCGGGCGGATTGCCCAGACCTCTGCTCTCTGCCGCTCCAAAGCACCCCAAAGAAACCCGTCTCCTTATAAAAACCAATCTGCCCCTGCTCTTGCGCTTTTTGCCCTCCCTCGTTGCCTGCAGTAGCGCAAATAGCCGCAGCGTCACGCTCGCGCGCTTGAGATTTGTCAAGCGCGCTGGGCGATACTTCCACCCGATACCACCCGTGCCAGCATTCATAAGTCTCCCTACGCCTGCGCACATTGCTGCCGCCATGCGGTGTCCAGTTAGAGGTGCCCCCACCCCTTACGGGCGTGGGGGCTATCCATTAGAAACCCGCAGCGTTACTGCCACCGCTGCTACCCTTGCCTTTCATCGGGCCCGAGTAGTACCCTTCCGCTGAGGGGGCAGGAGGTGCGGTGGCTTGCTGGCGCAAGAAGATAGCAACGCCAATAGCAATCAGCGCGATCACCAGAAGCACAATCCACACGGTACGTCGCGAGTCTTGCATGGCGGATCACTCCTTGTCGACGGAGTAGTACCGCTTGTAAACGCAGCCGGTGGAGTCGGTGGCGAGGTAGCGCTCACTGTTGCGAGCAATCCACTTTGCGTGCCCGTCACAGAAGATGTGGTTGCCGCCTCCACTGTGGCTATCTGCAGACTCGCAGCCCATCGTCGTGCCAAAACCGCCGTTCCGAATGATCCCCGTGAAGCCGTCTGTTACGATAACTGTCTCTGCTGGACGCAGCGGTTTGCTAAACGGCATGATCGAAACGCGGACATCGCTCCCGGCGAATTTGTAGTAGGGATCCTGCTGGGTGCAGTTGCCCCCTGTTGCGATTTCGCCGAATCCGATTCCATAGTTCGCGTGATAGAGTTGGGGTGGCCACCAGTTGCTGTCCAGCGCGCCCGCATCGCAGTCGGGAAGGTTCGCTACCTGCTGGAACCGCGACTCGTTGAACGAGGGACAAGCCATCATTCCATTGGGGGGAACGCTGGCGAATGGACCGCTCCCTGCAGGGCGGCTTGGCTCGCCGCTCTTGATATAGGGCTGTAAATTCTGCACCCAGCTGCGCAGGTCATCGCGGTACTGGTTGCGTGGGAGTCCCGTGCGTACAAACCAGGGGATGTAGGTCTCGTCATAATCCTGACCATACATCATAATCGCGGTTCCAATCTGTTTGGAGTTGCTTAGGCACTGCGTTTGACGCGCTTTTTCACGCGCCTGCGCAAAGACCGGGAACAGGATCGCCGCCAGAATGGCGATGATCGCGATAACGACCAGCAACTCGATAAGCGTAAATCCGTGCCGCTTCATCATCAGATGACCTCCTTACGGTTGGATATGATTCCCAATTATACCCCACTTTGCCAGCGCATGCAAGGGGTGTACCGAAAAAAGCCCCTATTTTTGCCTGAATTGGAGCTGAATTCTCACAGCTGTCGCCCCATCACTTCCGCTAACGGGCGAAGGGAGCGCATCAGATCGCGAAATGCTTCCAGCGTGAGCGATTGGGCGCCGTCTTTGAGGGCGCGGGCGGGGGTCGGATGGACCTCCACAATCACACCGTCGGCGCCTGCTGCCAGCGCCGCGAGGGTCGCGGCGGGCACCAGGGAGGCGCGCCCTGTGCCGTGGCTGGGGTCTACCACAATTGGCAGATGCGAAAGCTCTTTGATGGCGGGCACGGCATTAATATCCAGCGTGTTGCGGGTGTAGGTTTCAAAGGTGCGGATGCCGCGCTCGCAGAGAATAATCTGCTCGTTGCCGCCCAGCCAGATGTATTCGGCTGCCTGAAGCCACTCTTCGTAGGTCGCCCACATGCCGCGCTTGAGCATGACGGGTTTGCGCGCCTGTCCCACTTCGCGCAGCAGGTCGTAGTTTTGCATGTTGCGCGTGCCAATCTGCAGGATGTCGGCATACTGGCACACGAGTTCCACATTGCGCGGGTCCATCACTTCGGTGATGATAGGCATGCCGGTGAGTTCGCGGGCGCGCGCCAGCAGCTCCAGCCCCTCGCGTCCCAGCCCATGAAACGAATAGGGGCTGGTGCTGGGTTTATAGGCGCCGCCGCGCAGGATATGCGCCCCTGCCTGCTGGACCGCCTGCGCGGTTTTGAAGAGCTGCTCTTCGTTCTCCACAGTGCAGGGACCTGCCATCACCGCGAAGTGAGTACCACCGACTTCAACACCGCCCACCCTGACGACCGTCTGCTCCCGAAACTTTTTGGAGACGAATTTGTAGGGCTTCAAGACGAGCGTAACCTGTTCCACATAGGGGAGCGACTCGAGCTGCTCTTTGGCTTCGTTTCGATCCAGTTCTGGCGCGCCGACGGCGGCGATGACCGTGCGCTCTACGCCATAGATGGGGTGGATATCGAACCCGAACTGGCGGATGCGCTCTTCCACATCCCGAATCTGTTCGGGGGTTGCCCCCGGTTGCATGACAACAATCATCCCCGTGAGCCTCCTTTATCAGAGTAGCGCCATAAAGCGGTCCACTTCACGGGTATAAAGCCCGAAGGGGTCGCGCATGTCCACCTGACGGTTGCGGTCTACATATACGATGTCCCAATCAATGTAGTAGCGGTTGTAGCGGCGTTCGGCGAGGCGTTTGATGATGGCGCCGCGGGCGTGAGCGCGGGTGTCGGCGGGCGGGGTCGTGACGGCGTTTTCGATTTGCACATCATCCACCAGCCGCTTGACTTCGCCCATCTGCTGGAGCGCGTAGTAAAGCCCCTGATCGGGGTTGATGTTATGGTACTCCAGATCGATGGCGTGGAGCGCGTCGTCGCCCCATGTGGCGCCTGTTTCTTCCATGTAGGTGCGTAGCACCTTGAGTTTGATGAGCCAGTCGATGCGGTCTTCCAGCTGTTCGGGGTCGCTTTCGAGTTTGTCCAGCACGAACTCCCACTCCTGAAGTACCCAATCGGTTTCGGGGTCGCGTCCTGCAAAGCGTTTTTGGGCGAGCTGGAGGTAGACGCGCTGGAGGTCAATCGCGGAGAGGGTGCTGCCGTCGATCATGGTAACAATCCACTTGCGGGTGGGGTCGCGCGAGACACTTTTGAGGGTATGGAGGGCGTCTTGCAGGCGGAGCCAGTTGGGCAGGGCGCGCGCTTCGGCGAGGTCTAACACCAGGCAGGTCGTGCCGATTTTGAGGGCGGTGGCGTACTCGCTCATGTTGCCTTCGCCGAACAGCAGGTGCAGGCGCTGATAGTTCTGATAGCCGTAGACGCTATCCCACTTGGGGTTGATGATGGCGCGATTGAAGCGCACCCGGGAGGCGTTCTCGCGCACGATATGATCCGCCCGCTGGGACAGCTGGTATTGCACCGTGGGGTCGGGTTCCACATTATAGACATTCGAAACCCAGATGAAGTCGATGGGGTGGTCGGCGACTTCGGAGAGGGAGGGGCGGAATCCGGCGTGTTCCAGTCGGTGTCCGCCTACGCGCCCTGCGCCGGCGAAAATCTGGCGCGTGGTCAAAAAAGGCAACACCAGCTTGTGCCAGTCGGTGGGCAGTCGGTCGTCGGTGCGGATGAGGTAGTTTTCGTGGCAGCCGAAGGTGTGCCCGGCGAAGTGGTCTACATTATTGTTGTGGAAGCTGACGCGCTCATCCCAGCCCATTTCGCGCAGGGTGTTGACCACGATGCGCTGTCCTGCTTTTTCGTGGATGACGATATCGAACAGGCTGGCGCATTCGGGGGTGGCGTACTCGAGGTGGCTACCGACGGCATCGATATAGAGTCGTCCCCCGTTGATGAGAAAGCCGCCGCTGCGGGCGGGTTCAAAGGCTTCGTCGCGGGCGGTGAGGTCAATCAGTCCGAGGCGCGCTTTATGGAACACATAGTTTTTGACCGCTTCCACCACGGTTTCGGAGGTGCCCAGTCGCTCATCGCGGACGAAGCACCCGAATTCGGTTTCGATTCCGAAGACTCGACGCCCAATCATGGTAAACGCCCCCTACAGGTATGCATGGCATGATTATACACCAAGTGGCTCTTAAAAAGCGAAACGCCCGCCTTGTGGGCGGGCGCAGGCTTCAACCCGGGCATCGTCCTATCTTCCCACTCCGTTACCAGAGCAGTATTTTCGGCGCTGGAGGGCTTAACGGCCGTGTTCGGGATGGGAACGGGTGTTTCCCCTCCGCTATGGACACCCGAGTTGACACCTCACCTTTTGAGAGGGTTCAGGTCCCTCTCAGGAGGTGAGTGAGCATGACAATTGGAACTGGAGTTTCACCGAGAGTGCGTCCATAGGCAAGCCCTCGGTCGATTAGTACGGCTCAGCTCAACGCATTACTGCGCTTACACCTGCCGCCTATCAACCCGGTCATCTACCGGGGACCTTACTCCGTTGACCGGATGGGAGACCTTATCTTGGGGTGGGCTTGGCGCTTAGATGCTTTCAGCGCTTATCCCTTCCCGACGTAGCTACCCAGCGGCTGCCCCTGTCGGGACAACTGGTACACCAGAGGTCGGTCCAGCCCGGTCCTCTCGTACTAGGGCCAGCTCCCCTCAAGTCTCCTCCGCCTGCGGTGGATAGGGACCGACAATCTGTTACTTTCGGCGTCTTCGGGACGCCTACTGACCTTGCTTGACGCAAGGCGGGTGAGCCTTTCGACCCACCTCTGCATGTCGCCATGCAGTTCGGACTGTATCTTCACCCTGTGGGCTTCAGGGTGTCCGGCGTACAGTCTCTGAGGGTTCCAGATGAGAGAGTATCGTTTCGATATCGATGCGTCGATAAGCTCCGTTGTTATTCATGCTCCCAGCAATCTGCAGGATGGCTTTCAATCCTGCAGGCGTGAGATGCTCTTTCTTGTGGAGCTTTCGCACAATCGTGGCAAACTTTTCAAAATCGTGGCGTTTTGTGGTGCGAAGTGGATATCGCTCAAAGAAAGGGATAACCTTTTCCATGAGGTCTTTGCGCGATCGCACCACAAACACCCAGGTTTTGTCGTTTGGTTTGTGGCGGTCGTTAGGCTTCAGATAGCCACAACCCAGCGTATTGCGTATCAACTCCAGCACATGTTTATTGCGTTCGTGCTGGGAGATGTGCAGTTCTGGAATGACCTGCCAACCCAGTTTCGTACTGGGATTACGCTGGATGGCTACATGGAAGCTGCCTTCGCCGTCCACAAACCCAGCGATGTAGTAGCCCAAACTCTCATCTGGCCTTCCCTGCTGATTGCCTGCACCTGACGCATTTTTACTCATAGGCTAAAGTATACCTACGAGTAGCGCAGGATACTCACCAGGCTTCCCAGCATATAGCCGGATTTATAGACAGCACGGTAGGTACTGTCTCACGACGTTCTGAACCCAGCTCGCGTGCCGCTTTAATGGGTGAACCCCCCAACCCTTGGGACCTTGTTCAGCCCCAGGATGCGACGCATGTGCCTCCACTGTTTCCAGTGGCATAGACTATCGCATCACCTTGACCATCGCCTTGTCAAGGGTTCGGCGTGTGATAGGCGCCATAGATTTGCCTTTTCAGGCAGGACGCCTATCTCAGGCATAAAGCCTTCAGTCGTTACGGGGTCAGAGGAGCTTGTATTCCATTGCTGGAGGTACATAGGGACGGATGATTTCGCAAAACCGAGTTGCCTCTCTTGCGGGTATATACAGCACCCACTGTTCCTTTACCACACAATGAAGGCAGCAGCGCAAGCCAAACCGGATGAGAAGGGCATGCGCAAGCTGTTGATTCTCCTCACGAGTAAAGGCGTGGGTGTTGATCCGCAAGGCGTTGCAATCGGTGCGGCGATGTCCGTCATCCATGTACCATACTGCAAGAGCCATCTCACTCAGAAGGCTTTCAACATTGCTGGGCACGCGTTTACGCCCGTTCTCGAGAAAGCGCTGCGCGTACCACTCAAGTTCAGGTAAAGTGTATGTATCGAAGCGCAGATGCTCGTAGACCTTCTGAGTACGCTGGTCAAACACGGCAGTTGCTCGCGGAGTATTCGCGGCTATCGGCTTCAGCAAGTGATATTTCCACCAGATGTATTCTGACGCCTTGACACTGTGATCGAAGCGGAGGCGCCAGGATTTTCCATTCGCCGATAGGCAGCCATCTCCCAGCAAGCTGCCGATAATGACTGAGTGCAAAGGCTCCTGCAGCATTTTCAGCTCCTCGACTTCCCACGGGGTTACCCTCGCCAATCGGGGGTAGATTGCGTTAGGGCTTCCCCGTTATCAGCCGAATTTTACCTGAAGAGTCACCTCTTCAGGGGCCCAAATTTGAGCCGACATCGAGGTGCCAAACCCCGCCGTCGCTGTGGGCGCTCGGGCAGGATCAGCCTGTTATCCCTAGGGTAGCTTTTATCCGATGAACCCTGGCGTGCCCACGCACTGCCAGAGGGTCACTAGGTCCGGCTTTCGCCCCTGCTCGACCCGTAGGTCTCACAGTCAAGCCCGCTTGTGCCCTTGCACTCGACGCGCGATTTCCGACCGCGCTGAGCGGACCTTTGAACACCTCCGTTACCGTTTAGGCAATTGTGTTCGTGCAGTCGCTGGCAATTTGTAGCGCATTTCGGGTATCAGGTACGGCTCCACCAGTTCCAGAAACCGGGTGAGGTTTCTTCCGGGGATAACGATCTGATACCCTTCTGCTTGCCGTCGCAAATATGCCTCCAGTTCAAACTGTTCGGAGAGCAGTTGCGCCAGCCGCTCCACCTCTTCGCGCTGGAACCCCTGAGTGTTGAATAGCACTGCCCTGGCTTTGGGGTCTTTGAGAGACCCATCGTCCATAAACCAGTAGGCTATACTTCGGGGCTTCAACCAGCGATGGAGGAGCGGAGGCACCCGCTTGCGCCCGTCCTGATAGAACTGGTGGGCGTAGAATCGGAAGGCGCCATGGCTCACCGTTTGAAACCACCAGTTGCCATTTGCCTTTTGCTGGGGGGGTGTTAGCACCCACTCCTGGAAGACCTGGTAGAGGTGCTGCACATAGGCAGCGTGTGTGGCGCCCTGTTCGATTTTGAGGCGATAGGTGCGCCCGCGGTTTTGGGTTTCCAGTTGGGCATCGCCCAGCAAGATTCCGACCAGCACCTCACGCTGGAGAGGCGTGAGTTTGAGCTGCTGTTTGTAGGGTTCGATGGCATGTGTGTGTGCCATAGCCACCTCCTTCGTTTTGCGACGGACTGCACGCCTCCTGTGGGGAGGCTTCCGGTCGCCCGGAAGTTCAGACTGTCTCACCATCCACTGGCGTGGATGCTCGGCGTACAGTCGTTGAGGGGTCACGAAGACTTCCCTGCTGATTGTCCGCACCAGTCGCATTTTCAGTGGCGCATGCGCCACTAGCGCTGGATTCTGCACCCCTTCTCCAAAGCACGGAGGTGCGGCTTTGGGTGAGGGGACGGACTTCCCAGCATATAGCCGAGTTTGCCTCCGATGTTACCATCGGAGCGCCCCACTATTGAGGCGACCGCCCCAGTCAAACTACCCACCTAAGACTGTCTCCGAACCGGCTTACGGTCCGGGTTAGCACTTCAGTGGGTCAAGGGTGGTGTTCCATTGGCGCCGAAGCTCCCACCTACGCTCTACATGACACACCGAAATGCAATCCCAGGCTGTAGTAAAGCTCCATAGGGTCTTTCCGTCCTACCGCAGGTAACCCGCATCTTCACGGGTACTACAGTTTCACCGAGTGTCCCGCTGAGACAGTGGCCCAGTCGTTACGCTTTTCGTGCGGGTCGCAATTTACGCGACAAGGAATTTCGCTACCATAGGCAGTTGCCCCCTATGTCGCCATAGGGACTGGACCATATCTTCACTCCGCGTTTGGCGGAGTGTCTGGCGTATGGTCTCTGAGGATTCTCGCCAACACCTCGTGCAGCGGTCTGAGGCGCTGCTTCCCCTTCGCGGCTGGGTTCATCGCATACGCCTTCTCGACGATGCGTGCCAGTCCGTCAGGGGTCCGATGTTCCCCGCGGTTCATCATCTCCAGGATTTCGCGAAACCGCAGAAAGGTTTCGCGTTTGTTCGGGGAGGCGAAGGGAAGGACATACTTTTCGTAGAAGGGCACCAGTTTTTCCCAGAGGCTACGCCGGCAGTGAATGGCGTAGACGAGGCAGTTTGGGCTGCCGGGTTTGGGGTAGATGCGCCCTGTTTGGAAGACCTGCTTTGCCAGCTCCAGGATATTGCGTCCACTCGTGTGTTGGACAAGGTGGAACTCTGGGTCCACATAGTAGCCGTATCGGCTGGTTTCGTGGTGTTTGATGCTGACAAGCAGGGAGCCTTCACCTTCGATGAACCCCGCGAGGAACCATTTGGCGGCTTCGGTGTGGGCGAGTCTTTCCTGCTGATTGGCTCCACCCATCGCGTTTTCACCTCCTCGGTAGCGTGGGATACACGAGCTGTTCCAGCATATAGCCAGATTTTACAACGGCCCTGTGACGAACCGTTAGAGTTACGGCCGGCATTCACCCGGGCTTCAGTTTGGGGCTGCACCTTGCGGCTGACCCCTCCCCTTAACCTACGGGCATTGGCCAAGCGTCGCCCCCTATACGTCGGGTTACCCCTTCGCAGAGAGCTGTGTTTTTGGTAAACAGTCGCCGGGCCCTCTTTGCTGCGACCTCCTTGCGGAGGCACCCCTTCTCCCGAAGTTACGGGGTCAATTTGCCGAGTTCCTTAGCGGGACTTCTCTCGCGCGCCTGAGGCTCCTCGCCTCGCCTACCTGTGTCGGTTTGCGGTACGGTCAGGACGTTTCAACGCGGAACGGCTTTTCTCGGCTTGAGTCACGGTCGCTTCGTTCACCACGAGGGATCCCTTCGGCGCCCCAGAGTTGCCGCTGGGGCGCGCGCAGCCTTACAACCCTGCGCCCGACCGATTCTCAAGCGTCCCCGTTCTCGCTCCACGCCCTGGGGTGGGAATGTTGACCCACTGCCCTTCGCCTACGGCGTTTCGCCCTCGGCTTAGGACCGCCTAACCTTCAGCGGACGAACCTGCCTGAAGAACCCTTAGGCTTTCGGCGGACGGGATTCTCACCCGTCTTCTCGCTACTCGTGCCGGCATTCTCACTTCTGCACGCTCCAGCGGTGCTCACGCTCCACCTTCACTGCGTGCAGAACGCTCCCCTACCGCTCCCATTGCTGGGAACCCGCCGCTTCGGTGACAGGCTTAAGCCCCCTTACATTGTCGGCGCAGGCTCACATTCGACCAGTCAGCTGTTACGCACTGTTTAAAGGATGGCTGCTTCTAAGCCAACCTCCTGGTTGTCTACGCGAGCCTACATCCTTTCACACTTAGCCTGTGCTTAGGGACCTTAGCGGGCGGTCTGGGCTGTTTCCCTTTTGACAACGGCGCTCATCCGTCGCTGTCTCACTGCCACGGTTCCTGCTATGCCATTCGGAGTTTGGTTGGGTTCGGTAACCTGGTGGGGCCCCTAGCCCATCCAGTGGCTCTACCTGCATAGCATAGCCCGTGACGCTGCACCTCAATGCATTTCGGGGAGAACCAGCTATCTCCGCGCTCGATTGGCATTTCACCACACTACCCCCAGTTCATCCGAGCCCTTTTCAACGGACACCGGTTCGGCCCTCCACCGTGTGTTACCACGGCTTCAGCCTGACCAGGGGTAGATCGCGCGGTTTCGGGTCTACGCCTTGTGACTGAGTCGCCCTGTGAGGACTCGCTTTCGCTGCGGCTCCGCGCCTGAGGCGCTTAACCTTGCCACAAAGCGTAACTCGCCGGCTCATTCTGCAAAAGGCACGCCGTCAGGCTGTTCCCCTTGCGGGGCATAGCCCTCCGACTGCTTGTAAGCGCACGGTTTCAGGTTCTCTTTCACTCCCCTCGCCGGGGTGCTTTTCACCTTTCCCTCACGGTACTGGTTGCGCTATCGGTAGCAAGGAGTATTTAGCCTTACCCGGTGGTCCGGGCAGATTCGCACAGGGTTCCACTTATCCCGTGCTACTCGGGATCCCGACGGGGCGCTCCACTTTTCGCATACGGGGCTCTCACCCTCTATGGCGTGCCGTTCCAGGCAGCTTCTGCTAAGCGGAAGACGCTCCCTTGTGTCGGTCCCACGACCCCAATCGGGCACGCCCGACTGGTTTAGGCTGTTCCCCGTTCGCTCGCCACTACTGAGGGAATCCCATTCGGTTTCTTTTCCTCTGGGTACTGAGATGTTTCAGTTCCCCAGGTTCCCTCCACACCGCCTATGGGTTCAGCGGTGGGTGACCACCCTTGCGGTGGCCGGGTTTCCCCATTCGGGAATCCACGGATCAACGCCTGCTTGCGGCTCCCCGTGGCTTATCGCAGCTTGCCACGCCCTTCATCGGCTCCTTGCTCCTAGGCATCCACCGTGCGCCCTTAGTAGCTTGCCTCTATGGGCGCGCTTCTCGGTGACTCCAGTCCAATTGTCAAAGTGCTCGTGTGGGTCCGTTGCCCGTTGGACACCAGCCCAACTGTGAAGGTCCCGTGAGACCCTCAGAGTTAGGTTGGTGGAGGCGACCGGATTTGAACCGGTGACCCCCTGCGTGCAAAGCAGGTGCTCTCCCGCTGAGCTACGCCCCCGTTGGTGGGCGCGATTGGATTCGAACCAATGACCTCACCCTTATCAGGGGTGCGCTCTAACCAGCTGAGCTACGCGCCCAACATTCCCTCAAAACCGGACAGGCTGCCTTGCGAGCGAAACTCCGTTAAAGGAGGTGATCCAGCCGCACCTTCCGGTACGGCTACCTTGTTACGACTTAGTCCCCCTTACCAGCCACCACCTTCGGCGGCTCCCTCCCTTGCGGGTTAGGCGACCGACTTCGGGTGCAGCCGACTCGGGTGACTTGACGGGCGGTGTGTACAAGGCCCGGGAACGTATTCACGGCGGTATGGCTGACCCGCCGTTACTAGCGATTCCGCGTTCACGCAGTCGAGTTGCAGACTGCGATCCCAACTGAGGGCGGTTTTTTGGGATTCGCTCCCGCTCGCGCGTTCGCTGCCCTTTGTACCGCCCATTGTAGCATGTGTGAAGCCCTGGACGTAACCGCCATGCTGACTTGACGTCATCCCCACCTTCCTCCGTGTTGACCACGGCAGTCTCCTCCGAGTGCCCGGCATGACCCGCTGGCAACAGAGGACAGGGGTTGCGCTCGTTGCGGGACTTAACCCAACACCTCACGGCACGAGCTGACGACAGCCATGCAACCGGTGTGCACGAGTCCACGAGTTTCCCCGTGGAGGGCCCCTGTTTCCAGGGGCTTTCCCGTGCATGTCAAGCCCAGGTAAGGTTCTTCGGTTAGTATCGAATTAATCCACATGCTCCACCGCTTGTGCGGGCCCCCGTCAATTCCTTTGAGTTTCAACCTTGCGGCCGTACTCCCCAGGCGGGGCGCTTAATGCGTTAGCTGCGGCACTGAGGGCTTCGCCCCCAACACCTAGCGCCCATCGTTTAGGGCTGGGACTACAGGGGTATCTAATCCCTTTCGCTCCCCCAGCTTTCGCACCTCAGCGTCAGAAGCAGGCCAGAGATCCGCCTTCGCCACTGGTGTTCCTCCCGATATCAATGCATTTCACCGCTACACCGGGAATTCCAATCTCCTCTCCTGCCCTCGAGCCCCGTAGTATCCAGTGCAGCCTCCCGGTTGAGCCGGGAGATTTCACACCAGACTTACGGAGCCGCCTACGTGCGCTTTACGCCCAGTAAATCCGGGCAACGCTCGCCCCCTACGTATTACCGCGGCTGCTGGCACGTAGTTAGCCGGGGCTTATTCACCAGGTACCGTCCGAAGTCGTCCCTGGCAAAAGGAGTTTACACCCCGAAGGGCTTCGTCCTCCACGCGGCGTCGCTGGGTCAGGCTTTCGCCCATTGCCCAAGATTCCCGACTGCTGCCTCCCGTAGGAGTGGGGCCCGTGTCTCAGTGCCCCTCGGGCCGGCCATCCTCTCAGACCGGCTACCCGTCGCAGGCTTGGTGAGCCGTTACCTCACCAACTACCTGATAGGCCGCGGGCCCATCCCGAAGCGGATTGCTCCCTTTAGATACGCCAGCCGAAGCCAGCGTATCCACATCCGGTATTAGCCCCAGTTTCCCAGGGTTGTCCCGGTCTTCGGGGCAGGTTACCCACGTGTTACTCCGCCGTTCGCCGCTCTCGGCAGCCCCGAAGGACTGCCTGCCGCTCGACTTGCATGTCTAAGGCACGCCGCCAGCGTTCGCCCTGAGCCAGGATCAAACTCTCCGTCAGAAAACTCACTCCCGCATATCGCGGGCGAATTTTCTCCGGATGTTGATCAGGAGCTCGCAAAGCGCTTACCTGTCCGGTTTTCAAGGAACTCTCGCTGCCGACCTCTCCCGCTGGATCTGTCGGCAGGGGATAGTATACCCTATCCCAGACGCGTTTGTCAAGGGCGTTAGCCCCTGCTCTGAACGCTCCGAGAAATCTCAAGGTTCAAATCGCGGTCCGCTGGACGCTCTCTGGCTTCCAGCGGGGATATAATTTACCACATCGCCCCCCGCCTTTGTCAAGGGTTTCACCGCTTTTTGGGGGGAATTTACCCCCAAATTCCCCCCAAATTCCGCACCCGTCCCAAAACGGGTACAATTCCCGCAGGAGGTTCTTACGCACTATGCCTTACCCATGTTCTATCCGATTACCGCACCGTGTGCAACAGGTCACCGATATTGCCGACCTGATTGGTTATACACCGCTGATTCGCTTGCGCAAAATCACAGCCCATCTGCCCCCTACGATTGAAATCTATGGCAAAGCCGAATGGTTTAATCCCGGCGGCTCGGTAAAAGATCGCCCTGCCTGGAACATCGTGCGCGTTGCGCTGGAGCGCGGCGAGCTGACCCCCAACAAACGCCTGCTGGATGCCACCTCGGGCAATACGGGGATTGCGTTCGCGATGCTGGGCGCGGCGCTCGGCTTCGGGGTGACGCTCTGCATGCCCGCGAATGTGACCCCTGAACGCAAACGCATCCTGCAAGCCTACGGCGCCGAGGTGATCCTGACCGATCCACTGGAAAGCTCCGACGGCGCCATCCGCATGGCACGCCAGCTCTACGCCCAGAACCCCGAACGCTACTTTTATGCCGATCAATATAACAACCCCGCCAACTGGCAAGCCCACTACGAGACCACAGGAGTGGAAATCTGGTATCAGACCGAGGGGCGCATCACCCACTTCGTGGCAGGGCTGGGCACAACGGGCACTTTTGTGGGCACAGGACGACGACTGCGCACCTATAACCCGCAAATTAAATTGATTGCGCTCCAGCCCGACTCGCCGTTTCACGGGCTGGAGGGGCTGAAACACCTCGAGACCGCGATTGTGCCCGGGATTTATGACCCCACCCTCGCCGATGAGACGCTCTTTATCAGCACGGAAGATGCCTACCGCATGGTGCGCCGTCTGGCACGCGAGGAGGGGCTGCTGGTGGGGATTTCTTCTGGGGCGGCGGTGGTGGGAGCGCTGAAGGTCGCCGAACGCATCGCCCAGAGCGAAAACCCGCAGGCGGTGATTGTAACCATTCTCTGCGATAGCGCCGATAAGTATCTCTCGGAACGCCTGTGGGAGGAGGCGCCATGAAACTCCGGTTGCCCACCGAACTGGCAGAAGCGATTCGCACCCATGCGCAGGAGGAATATCCCCACGAGTGTTGTGGCGCACTTCTGGGGCACGAAGAAGGGGAACAGCGCTTCGTGGCGCAGGTTATCCGCTTAGCGAACGAGCGCACCGAAGAGCGGGAGCGCCGCTTCTTTGTCAGCCCCGAACAGGTGCTACGCGTGGAGCGTCAGGCTTCCCGCGAAGGAATGCTCCTGCTGGGGTTTTATCACTCTCATCCCGACCACCCCGCCATCCCCTCCGAGTACGACCGCCAGCACGCCCTGCCGTGGTATTCCTATTTAATCATCTCTGTGCGGCAGGGCATCCCGGCGGAAATTCGCTCGTGGCGCCTGCGTGAGGACCGCTCGCAATTTGACGAAGAGACACTTTTTCAGCAGGAACCCAGCCCCTGAGTGCGAATCGCGGGGGCTATGAGGCTCAAGAGTTTTCTTTTCGGGTTCCTTGCGTTCGTTCTGCTCAGCGTTGCTACAGCGCAGGTATCGGTCGAGCTGTTCAAAAATCTCAAGCCCCGCAATATCGGTCCCGCCAACATGGGCGGGCGCATCACCGATATTGAGGGGGTGCCCGGCAACCCACTAATGGTCTATGTAGGGACCGCGACAGGCGGACTCTGGAAAACCACCAACGGCGGCATCTCGTGGACGCCCCTGTTCGACGAGCAGGAGACCCAGACAATCGGCGATATTGCCCTGGACCCTCAGAACCCCGAAGTCGTGTGGGTGGGCACAGGCGAGGGCAACCCCCGCAACAGCATCTCGGTAGGGGCAGGCATCTACCGCTCGCGCGATGGGGGCAAAACATGGGAATATCTGGGGCTGCGCGAGGCACGCCAGATTACCCGAATTATCGTTCACCCGCGCGACCCGAACACCGTCTGGGTGGCTGCGCTGGGGAGCGCGTTTGGTCCCAACCCTGAGCGCGGGGTGTTCATGACCACCGACGGCGGCAAAACCTGGCAGAAGGTGCTTTATATTGACGAGCATCACGGCGCGTCCGATCTCGATATAGACCCCGTGAACCCGAACATTCTCTACGCCGGGATGTGGCGCTTCGAGCGCAAGCCGTGGACGCACACCAGCGGCAGCGAGCAGGGCGGGGTCTTCAAGTCCACCGATGGGGGGCGCACATGGAAAAAACTCACGAATGGGCTACCCAAACTGATGGGGCGCATCGGCGTCAAAGTCGCGCCCAGCAACCCGAATGTGGTCTATGTAATTGCCGAATCGAACGACGGCACGCTGTTTCGCTCCGACGATAAGGGCGAAACTTTCCGCCTCGTCTCGCGGGAAACCAACATCGTCTCGCGCGGTTTCTATTACACCGACATGCGCGTAGACCCCAAAGACGAGAACCGGCTCTACTTCCTGGCAACCCAGCTGCGCATGTCCATCGATGGCGGGCGCACCAGCGAACAGATCGCCTCGCGCGTGCATTCCGACCACCATGCGCTCTGGATTGACCCCACCAACCCCAACTGGATATGGAACGGTAACGACGGCGGGCTGGCGCTCTCGATGGATCGGGGCGCCACATGGGATGTGATTAGCAACATCCCGCTGGGGCAGTTCTATCAGGTGGTGGTCAGCAACGAGGCGCCCTTCTACCAGGTCGCAGGCGGTCTGCAGGATAACGGCAGCTGGGTCGGCTACGCCCGCACCAAAGACGGCGTGATTGTGAACGAACACTGGCGCATGGTCAGCTTCGGCGACGGCTTCCACTGTGTGTTCCACCCCGAAAAGCCCCACTGGGTTATCAGCGAGTCGCAGGGTGGCAATATTGTTCGCACCGATATGAACACGGGCATTCAGGAAAACATCAGCCCGCAGGCGCGCCGTGGCGACGGCGGTCCCGTCAAAGACCTCAAATACCGATTCAACTGGAACACGCCGATTGTGCTGTCGCCGCATGACCCCAACACGGTCTATGTGGGCGCACAGGTGGTGTTCAAGTCCACTGACTTCGGCACCACTTGGAGCATCATCAGCCCCGACCTCACCACCAACGACCCCGAAAAGCAAAAAGACGCGGGCGGTCCCGTGTGGGTGGAGAACACCACCGCCGAGTTCCACTGCACGATTATCAGCCTCGCCGAGTCGCCTGTTAAGCCCGGGGTCATCTGGGTGGGCACGGACGACGGCAACCTGCAGGTGACCTGGGATGGCGGCGCCTCGTGGACGAACCTCATCCGCAATGTGCCGAACCTGCCGCCTAACTCGCCTGTCTCGCATGTGGAGCCTTCGCGCACGGATGTGAATGTCGCGTATGTTGCCTTCGACCGCCACATGTTTAGCGACTATCGCCCTTACATCTACAAAACAACCGACGGCGGCAAGACCTGGCAAAAGATTACGAATGGGCTGTGCGACGAGTGCTATGTGTTCGCCGTGCGCGAAGACCCCCGCAACCCGAACCTGCTGTATGCGGGCACGGAGCGTGGGCTTTACATCTCCTTCGACGGCGGTCAGAACTGGCAGAAGATGCCCAACCTGCCCGCAGTGCCCGTGCATGACATGGTGGTGCATCCGATTATGAACGACCTCGTGGTGGGCACGCACGCGCGCAGTGTGTATGTGTTCGACGACATCACGCCGCTGCAGGAGATTAGCCCCGACATTCTGAATAAGCCTGCGCACCTGTTCACGCCGCCCACCGCGTGGCGCTATTCGGGGCGCTTCTCGCGTTATGGGCGCGGCGACCGCCCCTACACAGCGCCTACTCCCGCCTCAGGCGCCATGATAACCTACTACCTCAAGGAGAAGCCGAAGGAGGGGCGCGTGCGCCTGCAGATTCTGGACGCGCAGGGCAAAGTGCTACGCGAGCTGACCCGTATCCCGCAGGAGCCCGGCATCCATCGCGTGGAGTGGGATCTGCGCATGCGCGTCGGCGCTGAAGAAGAGGAACCTGAAACCCCTGCGCCCGGTCAGCGCCCCACACCAGGGAGAACCCCACTCGGTCCGCAGGTGCTGCCCGGCACTTACACCGTGCGCCTGATTGTGGGCGACTTCCAGACCGAGAAGCCGCTCACCGTGCGTGTGGAACCCGCGCTGGAGCCATACCTGCTGAACATGAAAGCAGGCTACCAGTTCGCGCTGGAAGCGCTGGAGATGATTCAGAAACTGAATCGCGCGGCGCAAACCCTCAGCAGCATCGAGACCCAGCTGCAGAACCTGCGCCAGACCGCACGCCAGCAGGGCATCCGCCTGCCTGAAGCGGTCAGCAAAGCGCTGGAACAGCACGAGAAGACCATCAACGAGCTGGAAGCGCAGATAGACAACCCCAACACGGGTCTGGCGTATGCGCGTGGACCGCGCCTGCGCGGGCGGCTCAACTCGGTCTACTCCGCCGTCTCCAGCAACACGGGTCCCACACAAGCGCAGATTACCTACTTCAACGAGGTCAAGGCGGAGTTCGAAGCGCTCTACGCCCAGATTCAGGACTACCTCCAGAAGCAGGTGCCCGCGCTGAACGAAACCCTCAAAACCCACAACCTGCCGATTGTGCTGGTTGGGGGAAGCGTGCAGTGATTCCGTCCACGGGGGGCGATTCTGCCCCCCGTAGAGTATCCAATTGTGGTATACTTGCCGTCAGGGAGGAAGCTCCGATGGTTCCCATGCTTCGCCTACTGGGGGTATTCGCAGTCCTCGTCGCGATGCATTATGGCAACGCCCAGACCGTCGCGTTCGAGACAGACTACTACACTTTCGAAGCGATTGCCCAACGCCTCTCCGTAGGGGGGCGCAAAGTGGTCTGTGCGCCAGCGTTGCGTCAGCGGATGGCGTTGCTCTCGCTCAAGCCTCGTGATTGGGACTCGATGCGCGTCCTGCTGGAAACGGGCTTAGACCTCCGTATCCGCCCCGACTCGAAAGACCGTAATCGCTGGTATATGGAGCGTCGCACAGAAATCGAGGAAAAGCGCCTTGTGTCTCTCATCGCACAGCGCCTACACCATCAAGCCCCAGGCGAAATGCCGAACTGGGTGGAAATTTTTGAGAGCCTGCCCCCTGTTACGGAGGCGGACTTTACGGCGCTGGTTGAGCATTTCCAGAAAAACGAGGATGCATGGCGGTCAGCTCTGGAGTCGTCTGATGGCTCGCTGGCGGATATAGTACTCCGAGCGCTGGAGCAGATCGAGTTGCCGCAGGTGTCGCCCGTGCTTATGGAATGGGCTCAGGCGCAAGCGCAACTGCCCCCGTCCGCTTTTATCGCGCGCTTCGGGAAGCGCTTTGGAACCCATTTTGCCCATCGGGAGAGCACGCTCAAAGCCAAGTTCGCGTTGTTGGGAATTGCGCAGGTGTGGCCCTACAGGCATCATGTGGTACTTTGGACGCAGGCGCTCCGCGCTCTTCAGTCTCCAACACTGATAGAGCAGGCGTTGCGAAACGGAATGGCGTGGCGTGTTGCGTCTTTGCCTGAATCGCTGATGCCTTACGCCGCGCAGTTAACACGCGAAAAACCGCTCGCAAGCCCGCCCACGCCCCTCGTGGAGCTCCCCCAAGTGGCTCTGAACTTCGCTCTTGAACTGCAAACCGACACGATTCGGCTCGTTCGCACGCTCTACCTGATTAGCCCGGAGGGGATTTACCGAATTGTGGATGACGATGGAGTTTTTAGCGTGGACGCCGATACCGAGTCCCTCCTGTCTCTCTTCAAGGAACTGGATGCGACCTTTGCGAAGCGATACGAGCAGGCAACGCAAACGCATTCTGCTCTCCTGCGCGAGGCTCCGCTGAACGAACCGATTGCATGCGACGAAAAGTGGGCGTGGGCGCCCATACAAGGGGGATTTTACTCCCTCTACTCATGGATTGCCAGCTTCGCGATTGCCCGCAATCAGGAGGTGATCGCCGAGGTTTACGCGAGGAGGGCATTGATAGACGAGAGGAAGCTTCATGCGCTGGCAAACCTGCACGGTAATCGCGCTATGCGTCCCCCCATACGCCTTGACATCCTGCTGCGGGCGACTGCTGAAGGTGCATGGCGGGTAGAGCGCACGCAGGGTGTGTGGGTCTGGCGCAACTGGCTTGCCTTTCTGGATCGTCAGCAGGACATCCCGTGGGGTGTGGTACGCCAGTGGGTGCGCGGCGAACGCACACTCGGCACACTGGAGCAACTGAAACGCGCCGTTTCACCTGCCCAAATCCACTGGCTCCACGCGGTGGGCGATGTTTTTATCGATGGCTTCTTTCCTTTGCCTAATCAACCCCTGCGTCGACCCACTTTCGAAATACTGGGGGAACAACTCCTCTCGGTAGAGCTTGTGCGCGCGTTGCCTCCCGACCTGCGTAACTTTAAGGATAGCCGAATTCGGATTCCTGCCTCGCAGGTTCCCTACGGCGCCTTGCGCAATTGGCTACGCCAGAGTTTCAACGCCCGAACCATACACAAATACCTACCTCTTCGTGAGCTGGCACTCGCTTGCCTGTGGTTGGGCAGGCAGGAGTTCTTTCTGGAGTGGGTTATCCGCTATGGGGTTGTTGAAATACAAAATACTGCCGAATGGGGCGCATTGGCTGTTGTGATGGAACTGCGCTTCGAAGGGGAGTAGCGCGCCCGTTTGCAGGAAACATCCCCCACTCTGCGAATCCAGTCCCCGCTATGAGCGCACCCAGAACGACACGGCGAGAGTTTCTCAAGCAGACACTAAGCGTCGGAGCAGGATTGCTATTTCTGAAATCGGGCTGGACGAAAGGCACTTCGCCCAACGATAAGCTGAATATCGCGGTGATTGGCGTGGGCGGACGCGGCTGGGATAACCTGATGGGCGTCGCCCGCACCGAAAATATCGTCGCCCTGTGCGATGTGGATTTGAACAACCTCGCGCGCGCGGCGAAAGTGTTCCCGCAGGCGATGCTGTTCGCCGACTATCGCGCGCTGTTTGACCGCTATCATCGGCTGTTTGACGCGGTGGTGATTAGTACACCCGACCACCACCACGCCCTGCCGACGATGCGCGCCCTGCAACTGGGCAAGCATGTCTACTGCGAAAAGCCGCTGATGCACTCGGTGTGGGAGTGCCGCGCCGTTCGCGAACAGGCACGCAAGGTGAAAGTCGCCACGCAGATGGGCAATCAGGCGCACTCCAGCGACGCCCTGCGCACGGCGGTGGAAGTGATTCGTTCGGGCGTGATTGGTCCCATCCGCGAAGTGCATGCCTGGAGCGACCGCCCCATCTGGCCGCAAGGCATGGAGCGTCCCGCTGGCGAGAAACCTGTGCCCCCCACGCTGATGTGGGATCTCTGGCTGGGACCTGCCCCCACGCGCCCCTACAACGACGGTTATCACCCCTTCGCCTGGCGCGGCTGGTGGGATTTCGGCACGGGCGCCCTGGGCGATATGGGCTGCCACATCATCGACACCGCCTACTGGGCGCTGGAGCTGGGACTGCCTATTAGCGTGGAAGCCGAAGGCGAACCCCATATGCCCGAAACGGGACCCAGGTGGAGCATCGTGCGCTATGAGTTCCCCGCGCGCAAGGGCATGCCGCCCGTCAAACTCACATGGTACGATGGGGGACGCAAGCCGCCCGCCGAGCTGATTGAAAACAACCCGATGGTGCCGAACGGGGTTATCTGCGTTGGGGAGAAGGGAGTGATTTACTTCCCACACGCGGTGCAGGTGCAACTTTTCCCGAAGGAGCGCTTCGCCGACTTCCAGCCGCCTGCGCCGACGCTCCCACGCTCCCCAGGGCACTACGAAGAGTGGATTCAGGCGTGCAAAACAGGCAGCCCCACCTACAGCAACTTCGAATATGCCACCACGCTCACCGAAGCGGTGCTGCTGGGCAATGTGGCGTTCCGTGCCAAACAAAAAATCTACTGGGACGCCCAGGCAGGGCGCGTAACGAACACCCGCGCTGCCGACGAGTTCGTCCAGCGCCCCTACCGCCGCGGCTGGGAGTGGTGGTAAGATTCGCGTGGCATGGTATACTGTTGCCATGCCACGCAATCGGGTGATGTATCTGGGCGTGCTGGTGGTCGCGGCTTCGGCGCTGCTCTATCTGGGCGGAATGCTGATCAAGCTCATCGAGTGGTTCCTGCCGTGGGCGGCAGGTGCGGGGGTAGCGCTTATTTTGATTGGGCTGTGGATGGAACTGCAGAAAAACAAGAAGCCCAAACCTGTGAACGATAAAGCCGCCACCGAGACGCAAGCGCAGACCACCCAGACAGGAGAACCGCGATGAACCAGTGGGTTCGGCTTGGGTTGGCGGTGCTGATTGTGGTGTTGCTGCTCAGCGTGGGGCTGCGCATCCTCTCGGTGGCGATTGCGCTGGTGCGTTTCTTTTTCCCCTTGCTGGTGCTGGTGGGCGCGGGTCTCATCCTTTACGGCTTGATTCGCCACTTTCGTGCCCGCGCCCTGCAAGGTAAAAACGGCTATCCCCCGCTGGATGATTGAGGCGTCTTAGCCTTCGTTCACGCAGGGTTCCTCTGAAGGCTCCAGATAGAGCTCTATTGCTTCGCGGATATTTTGCAGAGCTTCCTCTATGGTACCACCCTCGCTGATACAACCCGGTAGGGCAGGAACATAGACCGTGTAGCCCCCGTCTTCACTCGGCTCCAGCACGACTTTGAAAGTCATTTGCTCACCTCCTGTTTCATTCTTGATCCTCGGCAAACGGGTAGGTGGGCAGGTTCACCCGAAGAGGCTTATCCACGCGATACCCCAGCGCGTAGTCTGCCTGCAGGAGCGTGTGAATCTCCGAAGTGCCCTCGTAGATGGTCGCGCCTTTGCTGTTGCGGTAGAAGCGCTCTACGGGGTATTCGTCGGAGAAACCGTAGGAGCCGAAAATCTGCACGGCGGCGTTTGCAGCGCGATTCGCCGCCTCGGTGGCGTACCATTTCGCCAGCGAGGTCTCCCGCGTGTTGCGGAGTCCCACATTCTTCATCCAGCCCACCTTCTGATAGAGTAGCACGCTGATCTGGTAGTCGGCTTCCATCTGAGCAATCTTCTGCTTGATGAGCTGGTGTTCTGCCAGTGGCTTGCCGAAAGTTTTGCGCTCTTTGGCGTAGCGCACGGACTCTTCAAGGCACGCGCGGATCAGCCCTGCGGAGCCTGCGGCGACGGTGTAGCGCCCCTGATCCAGCGCGAACATCGCGATTTTGAACCCTTCACCCTCTTCGCCCAGTCGGTTCTCTACAGGCACGGCGACATTCTCAAACACCACGCCGCCTGTGTTGCCCGCGCGCACGCCCAGCTTGCCCTTGATGGTGTAGGGTTTGACGCCCGGGCGCTCGCGCTCCACGATAAACGCGCTCAAGCCCGAATGGTCGCGGCGCGCCTTCTTCTCCATATCGGTCCACGCGACCACCAGATACTGGTCTGCCACTTCCGCCAGCGAAATCCAGATTTTCTCGCCGTTGAGGATGTAGTGATCCCCCTCGCGGCGGGCGGTGCTTTGCATGCCGACCACATCACTCCCGGCGTTCGGCTCGGTGAGGCAGAACGCGCCCAATCGCTGCCCGGTTGCTTGCGGGCGCAGGAAACGCTCCTTCTGCGCCTCGGTGCCCCAGCTGAGAATCGTCAGCGCGGTCAGCCCGACATGCACCGACATAATCACGCGCAGGAAGGTGTCGCCATATTCCAGCTCCTCACACGCAATACCGAGACTGATGTAGTCCAGCCCGGAGCCGCCCCACTTGCGCGGGATACAAATCCCCAGCAAGCCCAGTTCGGCGAGGCGCGCATAGATTTTCGGGTCGGCGCCATGACGATCCCACTCACGGATGTAAGGCTTCACTTCGTTCTCCACAAACTTGCGTACCGTATCCCGCACCATCAGGTGCTCTTCACTGAGCGAGAAATTCATCCTAACAACCTCCTTACTGGGCATGAGTATACCCATCGGCGCACTTCCTAAACAGGTACAATTAGGGCTTAAGGAGGCGTTTTATGCTGACCGAAGCCCTGAGCTTTGACGATGTGTTGCTCGTGCCCAACTACTCGGCGGTTCTCCCCGACCAGGTAGACACTTCCACCACGCTGGTGCGCCACATTCGTCTGCGCATCCCGATTGTGAGCTCGCCGATGGACACCGTGACCGAATCGCGCATGGCGATTGCGCTGGCTCGCGAAGGCGGCGTCGGCGTCATCCATCGCAATATGCCCATCGAACGCCAGGCGATGGAGGTGGATCGCGTCAAACGCAGCGAACACGGGGTCATCTGGGACCCGATTTACCTCTCGCCCGACCACACGGTGCGCGACGCGCTGGCGCTGATGGAACGCTACCACATCTCGGGCGTGCCTATCACCGACTCGGAAGGCAATCTCGTCGGCATTCTCACCAATCGCGACATTCGGTTCGAAACGAACTACGATCGCCCCATCCGCGAAGTGATGACCAGCGAGAATCTGATTACCGCGCCCGTCGGCACCACGCTCGAAGAGGCGGAACAAATCCTGCAAAAATATAAAATAGAGAAGCTCCCGATTGTCGATTCAGAGGGCAAGCTGCGCGGGCTGATTACGATTAAAGACCTGCTCAAGATTCGCCAGCATCCGCACGCCACCAAAGACGAGAAAGGACGCCTTGTGGTGGGCGCGGCGGTGGGTCCCTTGCGGGAGCCTGTGGAGCGGGCAAAAGCGCTCGCCGACGCAGGCGTGGACTTTATCGTGGTGGACTCCGCACACGGGCACTCGGAGGGCGTGCTTCAGGCAGTGCGGGCGATTCGGCGCGCTTTGCCCGATGTGCCCGTGATTGGGGGGAATGTCGCCACACGCGAGGGCGTGCGCGCACTGGTAGAGGCGGGCGCAGAAGCCATCCGGGTGGGGCTGGGCGCAGGCTCCATCTGTACCACGCGCGTGGTGGCGGGCGTCGGCGTGCCCCAGCTCACCGCCATTATGGAATGCGCCGAAGAGGCGGACAAACTCGGCGTGCCGATTATTGCCGACGGCGGCATCCGCTATTCGGGCGATATTGTGAAAGCGCTCGCGGCAGGCGCCAGCGCCGTGATGCTCGGCAACCTGCTGGCAGGGTGCGAGGAATCGCCCGGTGAGATTGAAATCTATCGCAACCGCGCCTACAAGGTCTACCGCGGCATGGGTTCCGTGAGCGCGATGCGTGAAGGCTCCAGCGACCGCTACTATCAGACCGACCCGCGCAAGATTGTGCCCGAAGGCGTGGAAGGGCGCGTGCCCTACCGCGGTCCGCTTTCGGAAACGATTCACCAGCTGGTGGGCGGGTTGCGTTCTGGAATGGGCTATCTGGGCGCCGCGAACCTGAAAGAGCTGCGCGAAAAGGCGCGCTTCATCCGAATCACCAACTCCGCCCTGCGCGAGAGCCACCCACACAGTGTTTCCATCACGCGCGAACCGCCCAACTACTGGACAGGCGGCGAAGAGTAAGGAAGCCCCATGCGTCGGGTTGCCATCGGGATTGGGGTTCTGCTACTCGTCTTGAGCGGCGCGCTGCTGAGCGTCTTTGGGCGACTCTGGCACCTGTGGTTTCCCAGTTATCGCCCGCCCGTGATGTCCACGCTGGAGGCGAAAGCGCGACGCTTCTGCGAGCAGAAGGGCGCGCCCTTCCCGCTGCGCCAGCCATCGGTAGAAATTTACAAGGCACGGCGCGTGTTGCGCCTCTACGACGGGATGCGCCTCCTCGCGGAGTTCCCGATTGCGCTCGGCTCCCGCCCAGAGGGCGACAAAGAGCGCGAAGGCGACCGCAAAACGCCCGAAGGCAGCTTTTATGTCTGCGAGAAGCACTACAGCCCCCGCTTCTACCTCTTTCTCGGCTTGAGCTACCCTGCGCCCGACGACGCGGAACGAGGCAAACTCAGGGGGCTGATTGACGAATCTCAGTATCGCGCGATTCTGCAGGCGCATCAGGAAGGCAGATGCCCCCCGTGGGATACGCCGCTGGGGGGCGCGATTGGCATTCACGGCGGCGGCACCCACCGCGACTGGACACTGGGCTGTATCGCCCTCGATAACGCGCACATCGAACTGCTCTATGTGCTGCTGCCTGTTGGCACGAAAGTACAAATCTACCCGTGATGACTCCACTGGCGCGTTCCTCTAACCGTAACAATAGCACGCAGCATCCGGAGCCATTCTGGGCTTTACCGTGGACACGGCTCGCTGAAGAACTGTCTACAAGCCCTGAAGGGCTAACTGAAGCGGAGGCATCTCGCCGCCTAGCGCTCTACGGTGCCAACACTATCTCTGCTACGCGCGGTACGAATAAACTGATGATGCTCTGGCGCCAGTATACAAATCCCATTGTACTGATTTTAATCGGCGCGGCGCTCATCTCTGGTATGCTGGGCGACTGGAGTGATACAGTGATTATCTGGGTCATCGTAATCGGGAGCGGTCTTCTGGGGTTCTGGCAAGAGTCCAGCGCTTCGGACGCCTTAAAAAGGCTTCTGGCGCGTGTTCAGGTTCAGGCGAATGTGCTGCGGGGCGGGCAGCTCCGCCGGATTCCGATTGCGCAACTGGTCCCCGGCGACATCGTTCATCTGACAACAGGAGACCTGATTCCTGCTGACGGTGTGGTTGTCTCGGCGCAACACCTGATGGTGAATGAAGCAATGCTGACAGGTGAAAGTTTTCCTGTGGAGAAAACTTCCGAACCCTCTGCTCCGGAAGCGTCGCTTGCAGAGCGGGGCAACGCGCTCTGGATGGGCAGCTATGTTGCCAGTGGTGAAGCGACGATGCTGGTCGTGCATACAGGCTCACGCACCCAGTTTGGGCAGATCGCATTGAGGCTCCGGCTGCGCCCCGAAGAAACCGACTTCGAGCGGGGTATACGACGATTCGGCAACTTGCTGCTGGATGTTACGCTGATTTTGGTGCTGCTGATTTTCGCGTTCAATGTGTACCTGAAGCGCCCCGTGGTCGATTCGTTTTTGTTTGCGGTCGCGCTGGCGGTCGGGTTAACGCCTCAGCTCCTCCCTGCGATTATCACGGTCAATCTCGTGCGGAGAGCATCCGAGATGGCGCGCGTGCGCACACTGGTCAAGCGGTTATCGGCTATCCAAAACCTCGGCAGCATGAATGTTCTTTGCTCCGATAAGACAGGCACGCTCACCCTGGGGGTCATGCAGGTGCACGCCGCGCTTGATGTGCAAGGGCGCGAAGACCCGCGTGTTCTTTCTTACGCGGTGGTCAACGCCCGCCTTCAGCAGGGTTTTTCCAACCCGATTGATGAGGTTCTTCAGCGGCAGGAAGGTGATTTTGAGGCAGGGTGGGAGCGTCTCGGCGAAATTCCCTACGACTTCACACGCAAGCGTCTGAGCGTGTTGGCTCGTAATACCGCAGGCAGTTTGCCAGAGTTCGCCCCATCACGTGTCGTCTTAATCACAAAAGGCGCGTTCCAACAGGTTCTGGCGGTCTGTGATACGGCACTTCTCGGAGAGAAAATAGTACCCCTCTCGCAGGTGCAAAGCGAGCTGGTTTCATGGGTTCATCAACAGATGGAGGCAGGCTACCGGGTGCTGGGAGTCGCGGTCCGATTCCTGCCCACAGCCGAAATCAAACTGGATGCGTCGTTAGAGAGCCAGATGACTTTTATAGGGTGTGTCTTGTTCAGCGACACTTTGAAGCCGACCGCTCCCGAAGCGCTGGCTCAGCTGCGTCGTCTCGGCGTTACGCTGAAAGTCATCACAGGCGACCACGCTGCCGTGGCACGCCATCTGATGCGCCAACTGGGCTATTCGGAACCCCGGATTATGACCGCTCAGGCACTTAACCAGCTCTCCGAAGAAGCTCTGATCCGCAGGGTGGAAACGATCGATGTCTTCGCGGAAGTGGAACCGCATCACAAAGAGCGTATCATACGCGCCATGCGCAAAGCGGGCTACACGGTGGGCTACCTGGGCGACGGGATTAACGACGCCCCTGCGCTCTACGCCGCGGATGTGGGGATTTCAGTGGACACAGCCGCCGATGTCGCCAAAGAGGCGGCGGACATTGTGCTACTGGATAAAGACCTCTCGGTTCTGGCGGGGGGAATTCGCGAAGGGCGGCGCGTCTTTGTGAACACCCTCAAATATATCTTTATGGCGACCAGCGCCAACTTCGGGAACATGTTCAGCATGGCGGGTGCCTCCCTCTTTCTCCCCTTCTTACCTCTATTACCCAAACAGATTCTACTCGTGAACCTGCTTACCGATCTGCCCGAAATGGCTATTGCCACCGATCGTGTGGACGAGGAACAGGTGGCGCAACCTGCACGGTGGGATGTCCGCCTCCTCCGGAATTTTATGCTCGTGTTCGGTCCACTCAGTTCCATCTTTGATTACCTGACCTTCGGGGTCTTGCTGGGGCTGCTCCATGCACAAGCCCCTGAATTCCGCACAGGCTGGTTTGTGGAATCGGTTATCTCCGCCTCGATGGTCGTGCTTGTCGTGCGCACGCGACGCCCCTTCCTCCGGTCTCTACCCAGCCGATGGTTGCTGGGGCTTTCCATGCTGGTATGGATTATCACCCTCTGGCTACCCTACTCCCCCCTTGGAACACTCCTTGGCTTTGTCCCCTTGCCGCCTCTCTTTCTGATTGCCCTGTGCGGTATCTTGCTCGCCTATGTTGGCGGTGCCGAGATAACAAAGCGCCTCTTCTGGTCTTACGAACATTTGCACGCCACACCCCCTGCAGGGAAAACAACTTTTACGGCAAATTCTTAAGACCCCGGAGGACAACGCATGACGCCTGCGAACACGACACACATCATTCGCGCTCCCGTTGAGGTGCGCTGTCAGCAGGAGCTGGAAAAGCTCAAGGCGTGGGATCGGTGGAGCAAGCCGCCCGGATGGCAACTCTCGCCCCGCGCGGTGGAAGTGTTTGTGCTGGGGGATTCGTCGCTGGGGATTCGCCCCAAGTATGTGGGCGACCGCGAGCGCGTGCAAGTCGCGATTGCTACCCTCGCCAGCGACCGCGCCCTGCTCCTGGTGGGCGAACCGGGCACCGCCAAATCGTGGCTCTCGGAACACCTCAGCGCCGCCATCTGCGGCAACTCCCAGCTCACCGTGCAGGGCACAGCGGGCACCACCGAAGACCAGATTAAATACTCGTGGAACTACGCCCTGCTGATCGCGGAGGGTCCCAGCGAGCGGGCGCTTGTGCCCAGCCCCATCCTGACCGCGATGCGCAAAGGGCAGATTGCCCGATTCGAAGAAGTTACCCGCTGCGCCAGCGAGGTGCAGGACGCGCTTATCTCCATCCTTTCCGAGAAGGCGATGGCAATTCCGGAGCTGGAGCGCATCGAGTACGCCCAGCGCGGGTTCAATATCATCGCGACCGCCAACACGCGCGACCGCGGCGTCAACGAGATGTCCTCCGCGCTCAAACGCCGATTCAACTTCGTGGAGCTGCCCGTGCTATCCGACCTGCAGCAGGAGGTGCAGATAGTGCGCCAGCGGGCGCAGGAGATGCTCAGCGAGCAGGGACTGCCCACCGACCTGCCCGACGATGTGGTGGAAACGCTCGTTACGGTGTTTCAGGAGCTGCGTCAGGGGCAAACCCTCGATGGCGCCCAGAAAATCAAGCGCCCCTCCACCGTGATGAGTACCGCCGAGGCGGTGAGCGTGCTGTTTGGAGGCTGCCTGCTCGCCCACTACTTCGGCGAGGGCACGGTGGACGGCAAACATGTGATGAACCTGCTGGTGGGCGCGATTGCCAAAGAAGACAAAAGCGACCTGGACGCGCTGGGCGAGTATCTTGAGACGGTGGTTCGCAAACGCGAGGGGAGAGTATGGCGTCAGATCGCGTCGGCGCGGCGACTGCTGAAAGAGTAGAGTCGCTGGCGGTTCGCATTCGGGGGGTGCATGTGGTGCCGGTGCGCCACCATTCGCCGGCGCTGGCGCGGGCGGTGGCGGAGGTGATTCGCGCCGTGCGCCCCCAGCGCGTGCTGATTGAGGGTCCCTGCGACGCCAACGACTGGATTCCTGCGCTGGCGCACCCGGAGGCGGAAGCGCCCCTCGCGCTGCTGGCATACCGCCAGCCCGACACGCGCGGGCAAACCGCCAGCGCGAACCTCACCCCCCAGTTCTGCTTCTACCCGATGTGCGACTACTCGCCCGAGTTGGTCGCCCTGCGCACGGCGGCTGAGCTGGGTATCCCTACCGCGTTTTGCGATATTCCAGCACGCGCCGCGCTCCGCGAACCCGACGCCGACTCCGAAGAAAGCGCCCCCGCCACAAGCGACACCCCCTCCGTGTGGACACGCGTCGCCCAGCGCATGGGCTTCCGCAACCACGAGGAATGGTGGGAAAGCGTTTTCGAATCGCACGCCATGCCCACCCCCATCCTGCTGCGCATGCTCCACGAGTGGGGCAAACTGGTGATAGCAGAATCGCCCCCCAGTGAGATGGATCAGTTGCGCAACGCCCACATGTGGCGCTGGGTGGAGAATACAATCGCAGAGGGCGTTCCCCCAGAGGCGATTGTGCTGGTGGTGGGCGCCGCCCACAGCGCCGCCTTTGACCAGCCCGACTTCAAAGCAGATTACGACCCCAATCACCCGTTGCTGAACGCGCCGCCTGCCCAGTTTGTGCTGATTCCCTACTCGTTTCCGCGCCTGTCGGAGCAGTCGGGCTACGGCGCGGGCAACCGGGCGCCGCAATTTTATCAGGACCTCTGGCAGTTCGGCTCGCTGGAAATGGCGACCTGCGTCGCGCTGACGCGCATGGTGAACCAGATGAAACTGCAGGGCGACAGCGCCTCGCACGCGGACGCGATTGAAGCGTTCCGTGTGGCGAAAGCGCTGGCGGCGCTACGGAGCAAGCGCCAGCCCGGCTTTGACGAGGTGATCGATGCGGGCGTCGCCGCGTTCGGGCGCGGGAGCGAGGAGCGCGTGCGCCATGCGCTCCAGCGCGTGCTGATTGGCGAGCGCGTCGGGCGCGTGCCACCCGACTGCGGCGTGCCCCCGCTCAATCAGGAGTTTCACCTGCTCGCGAAACAGCTCGGTATCCCCGTCAAAGACAACCCCACCGACCTGCGCCTGAACCTCGCCGAGCCGCACGCCGTGCAACAATCCATCTTTCTGCACCGCGTGAATGTGGCGGGCATCCCCTTCGCCGAGTTCCGACGGGGCGAAACGGCGACCCTGCAACAGATTGGACGCCTGCGTGAACACTGGCGCGTGCAGTGGACACCCCTGACCGACACCGCTTTAGCCGAAGCCGTTATTTACGGCAACACGCTCCGCGAGGTGGCGCGCAACCGCATCCGCCCCCGACTGGAAGAGCGCGAGAACCTCGAAACGGTCAGCAAAGCGGCGCTGGAGGCGGTGCTGTGCGACCTGCCCGAACTGTATGGAACCGCGCTGGAGGCGCTTGAGGAAGCCTCGGTGCGCGACGGCGACTTTCTGCATCTCTCGGCGGCGACCTATCGCCTGGCGGCGCTGGTGGAATATGGCGGGGCGCGCGCCGTCCAGCGTGAGGTGTTCCAGCCCCTGATGGAGCGCATGTACGCCCGCGCCTGCCTCCACCTGCCCGCCAGCACCGACTGCGGCGACGAGACCGCTTACGAGATTGGTAAAGCCATCCGCCTGATGCACGACCTCGCCGCGCGAGTCCCCGCGCTGGATCAGACGCTCTGGCTCGCCCAGTTGCACGAGACGACCCTGCTGGAGCGTACCCATCCCTACCTCAAGGGGCTGGGCGTGGGGCTGCTGGGCTGGGAGCAGGACGCCGAATCGCCTCTGTTCGCGCTCGCTCAGCGGATGCTCTCGCCGGGCAACGACATCGTGCATACCGCGCAGTTTATTGAAGGGCTTCTGAACGCAAATCCCGGCGTGGTGGCGCGCTCGCGCCAGATGGTGACGCGGCTGGACAGCTTCGTTCAGGCAATCCCCAAAGACCACTTCCTGCGCGCCCTGCCCGCGCTCCGACGCGCCTTCAGCAGCCTCAGCCGAAACGATATTCACTACCTCACGGAGAACCTGACCGCCCTCTACGGGCTGGACGAGACAGGCGACCCGAACCGTCCCAAATGGGTCTACACCGAGCTGACCCCCACCGAAGTGGAGGCGCTCTACCATCAACTGGAGTGGCTATGCGCGCACTCATAGAAGATTTGCAGGTGGCTTTGCGTGAGACGCTCGCGATGGGGCTGGACACCCCCAGCGCGTTAGACCGCCTCGCCGCGCTTGCGGAACCCCTGCGCTCGGTGGGGCTGGAAGTGCTGGCGCAGAGCGTTGAAGCCATCACAAACGCCACGCCCAGCGACGAACCCGAATACGCCGCGGTGATCAACGAGCTGGTGCGCCTCTGGGAAGTATGTGAGCAGGTGCTGCTCCGCACACACCCCGTAATGACCCTGACAAAACTGCCCGAATCGCGGGGCTGGCTGAGTTTGGACTTCGCACCCGATGAGCCGCTGATTGCCCTGCTGACAGGCGCGGCGCCGCTTACGGCGCTTCTGCCCGCGCTGGAAGAGCAGATTAACCGCTGGAAGTGGGGCGACTCGCTGACGCCCATGCGCCTGATGCTGGGGCACTCCGTCCTGACTCAGCAGGCGGGCGCACGCCTGCGCGAACACGGCACGCAGTTTCTGCAGAGCCTGCGCCTGCTGGCATCTAACACCACACCCCTGCAGCGCATTCGTCTCGCCGAACTCGTGATGGACCTCTACGAAGAGGGGCAGATTCGCACGCTCCAGCCCTACCTCAAGCGCCTGCCCGAATCGATGCCGCTACGACGCCGCGCTATGCAACTGGGGGTCGCCCTGCCCGACTCCAGAGAGCGCGCACACGAAACACTGGAAGATTCCGAACTGCTCCACGCGCTCCAGAATTCGGGGCTGACGCGCCAGGGCTTCAGCGAGTTAATGCGCCGCCATGCGCATGAGGTGATGTGCTTGCCCGACGACTCACCCGTTCTCACATGGTTGTTGGAATCGCTGGAAGCGCTGGCGCGCTCGGTTCGCGACCGACTGGAGCTGGTTGCCCGCGTGCCCCATCCACGCGCGACGGAGATGCTGCTGAACTCGCCCCACCTGACGCCCCGCGCGCTGGAGCTCCATATTGAAGCCACGCGCGACTACCGCCTCGCGCCCCTGCTGTTCCACTTCGGCAATCGCAGCCCGCTGTTGCCGTGGGGGGTGGTGAACAGCCTCGGCGATGCACTCTTCTTCCCGATTGTGCTGAACCTGCACCCCGAAGCGCTGCCCCGCTACGCCGAGTATGCGCACTATCTCATTCAACACTGGCGCAACAGCCCCGACCCCGCCCTGCAGCAGCAGGCAGAGCAAATTCGCGCCCGATTGGGAGGGCACGCCCATGCATGACCGCGACGAATCGCTCACCCGATGGAGGCTGATTCTGGGGCGCACCGCCGAACAGCAGTCGCCCCACTTCCGCCTGCGCCCTGACGCCTTTCAGGAGATGCTTCCCACGGGTGTCGGACCCCAGGACTTAGACCACGCGCTGGAGTTCGTGTACGACAGCGCACGCACTGGCGGTACGGGAGATCCAACCCCCTATATCCCCCAGTGGCTCGAACAGATTCGCACGCTCTTTGACGCCGACACGCTCGTGATGATTCAGAAAGATGCCTTCGAGCGGCGCGGGCTGACCCAGATGTTGCTCCAGCCCGAACTGCTCCAGCGACTGGAGCCGAACATCCATCTGGTCTCCACCCTGCTTGCCCTGCGCGACCAGATGCCCGACGAAGTGAAACAAACCGCCCGCGAGATTATCCGCTCCGTCGTAGAGGAGTTCCGCAAAAAACTCGAAAATCAGGTACGCCAGTCGGTGATTGGGGCGCTCCAGCGCAACCGCCATAGCCCCCTGCGCACCGCCCGCAACATCGACTGGCGCACCACCGTGCGCAAAAATCTCAAACACTACCTGCCCGAACACAAAACTATCGTGCCTGAACGGGTCTACTTCTGGGCGAACGAGAAACGCTTCCGCGACTGGCAGGTGATTGTGCTGGTAGACCAGAGCGGCAGCATGGCGAACTCCGCCGTGCATGCCAGCCTGATGGCGGCGCTTTTTGCCTCGCTGAAGGTGCTGGACACCCGCCTCGTGCTGTTCAGCACCGAAGTCGTCGATGTGAGCGATTACCTCAACGAGGACCCTGTGGAACTGCTTTTCAACCTGCAGCTGGGCGGCGGCACCGATATTGCGCAGGCGGTCGCCTACGGAACTACGCTCATTCGGCAGCCCGAAAAGTGCCTGTTTATTCTGATTACCGACCTCTACGAAGGGGGCAATCCTGAAGCGTTGCTCCAGCGACTGCGGTTCCTCAAAGAGAGCAAGGTGCATGTGCTGTGCCTGCTCGCGCTGGAAGAGGGCAAGCCCGCCTATGACCGCACGCTCGCCCGTCAGGTGGCGGCGCTGGATATCCCCACCTTCGCCTCGACGCCCCGCAAACTGTTGCAGGTGATGGAGACCATCCTGAAGGGGGCAAACCCATGACGCTGGACGCGGTGAAAGCACTCTGCGACGCACCCACTTACCGCAACGCCGAGCAGATTGTGGGCAGTAATGCGATTACCCAGATGGCGCGTTCAGGCAACACCCTCTTCGCGCAGGTCGTCGGCTCCAGTACCTACACCGTGCAGATTGAATTGCATGACCCCAGTCCTCCCAAAGCACGCTGTAGCTGCCCCGCCGCACGCCGTATGCCCTACTGCAAACATGCGATTGCTGTGCTGATAGCATGGGTGCAAACGCCTGAACGCTTTCAGGAGAGCCTTTTTGCAGAAACGCCCCAGCCTGCCCAAGCCGCCCGCGGTCGTGCGAGGCGCGAGACCGTCGAGCGCACGGATCTCCAGCAGCAGAGCGTCCAGCACACTCTGAAGATTGCAATTGAGCAGGCGCGCGGCGGCTTGTTAAGCGCCAGCCACGAAAAGATTGAACTGCTTCGCGCCCTCAGCCAGAATCTGGAGTCGCTCAAGGCGCGGCGGCTGGCGCAGGCGGTGAGCGAACTCGCCGACCTGCTGGAAGCACGCCTGCACCGCGCCGAACCCCAGATTGAACACCGCTACGCCCAGCGGCTGGCGAACCTCTGGCTAACCCTGCGCGCCCTGCAGGAACACTACACCGACCGACGCCCGCTCCCGCTACACCAGTACGAGGAGATGCTCGGACGCACATGGCGCGAGAAAGACCTCGAACCGCGCGAAAACCTCCGCCTCGCCGAACTCGCCTATGAGAATCTCATCACCCCCACAGGCTTTCGGCTGGACATCAGCCACCTGATGGATTTAGATTCGGGCACGCTCTACCGCGAGATGAAGATTGTGCCCCTGAATTTGCGCTTCGGCGACCCCGCGCAGCTGGAGTTCAAGCCCGCGCGTTCCCAGCCTTTACTGGCGAAGCGCGTCGGGCTTTATCCTGGCTACGCCCCCCAGCGCCTCAAGATTCTGGAAGAGGCGCCGCTGGGGCAGAGCTTCGCAGACCTGTTCCCCCAGATCAGGCGACACGCCCTCACTTCGGCACACGAGGCACGGATGCAACTGATTGCGCATGCCAGCGACCCCTTCGCCCCGCCCCAGCACACCGCGCTGATTGCGCCCGCCCAGCTGGTGTGGGCAGAGGGGCGCGCCTGGTGGGCAGACGAGAACGGCGAGATGATGCCCCTCGCCCTGCTCACGCTCCCGACGCTAATTGCGCAGCAGCAGGCTTTGCTTGCAGAACTGCCTGAAGGCGCCCTCATTTTCAACACCGCCAGCGACCCACGCCCGCTGGATGTCGCCCTGCGCCAGTGGAGAGGGCAACCCCTTTTCGGCTGGCTCGCGCTGATGGAGGGCGATGTGGTTTTTCTGCCCCTCAGCATGATTTCGCCAGCGGGCGTTCGCTTGCTCCGTTATGGCGAAGCGGCGACGCTTTGACAAGGGGCTTTCTGCGCTCGCGGGAGTGAAAGCTGACTCCTCGTAGCAGGGCATCTTGTCCCTGTTCACGCGCAGGAGGCGCGTGCTACTTGAGCCGACGCAGGTCGGCTTCGTCTTACAGGAACGGCTTCAGCTGCTCTGTTGCAAGGATAGGAGCGTAAGCCTTCCCAGACCCCCTCCTTCAGGTTCCCCCTGCCTCGCAAGGGGAACCGAACCCTGCCTCGTGCTGACCGATACAGGCACACGGAAGCCCTCGCCCCGGTTCCCCTCGCTTGCGGGGGGAACCTGAAGGAGGGGGGCATCGTGGGTTCCAGCGGGCATCTTTGCGACAGAGCAGTTTCAGCCGTCAGGCATAAATCGCTTCCAACACATCTGTATCGCCCTGCGGTACAATCTCCATAGTCGGGGTTTCAGAGGAGGCGGTTATGGAACGATATGCAGACCTGAGCGGGCGGTCGGGCGTGGCTGCCTACGAGATTGGCGATGACTACATCCGTGTCCAGTTCAAGAACGGCTCCATCTACCTCTACACCTATGAGAGTGCAGGGCGCGAGCACATTGAGACGATGAAGGAACTGGCACGCAAGGGCGAGGGCTTGAGCGGGTACATCAGCCGCTATGTTCGCAACCTCTACGCCCGGAAGGAGCGCTGAGAAGTCCCTTGCGGGGTTCCACCCCCTCGCTGCAGGGCGATGTGCTCGCCTCACCTCACAATCCCCTGCAGACAGAGCCGTTTGAGAACCACCTCTACGGGGTCATCGTAGTTGGTGAGCCAAAAGTGGAGCGTACTCCAGACCGTTCCGGGCATCTGGCTCTAAGCGCACCCTCCAGGGCGCTTGCGCATATCGTTCCTTCCAGCCTGTGATAGGGACTACTACGCGCAGAGGCAGCACACCAACTGCATCCACACTAACAACCACTGCAGGGCGTGTTTTTTGAATCTCCGCACCTACCGTCGGATCCAAATTGATGAGCCAGACCTCACCCCGTTTCATCCCATGCCTCGCTGTCCAGGCTTGTGAAAGCGGTTAGTTCGGGATCGTTCAGGTAGTCCTCGCGAAGGGCTTGCGCAGCTTGTTGAAGAGCCTTCTCGCTTGGAGAAGCCATAAGCAGTTCTTGCCGTAGTTGATGAAGGGCTTCTTCAATCACCGCCAGACGCTCGGCGGGGCTGAGCTGGGTCAGCGCCTGAAGAATATGTGCTTTACCCATTCAATCTCACCCATACGATTATACCCTTACAGAGCGCTTTGCGGAGGAAAACAGCAACCTTCCCCCAGATGTCCCCTTCCTGAATAAGAGAAACCATACTCAAGTACTATTCAGCCCGCAGCCCCTGTAGCGGAGCCGCGGGCATGCAACACTCAGTACGCCATCAGAATGGGGTTTTCCAGCACACGCTTAAGCTCCTGCAGGAAGCGCGCCCCTGTCGCCCCATCAAACACCCGATGGTCGCACGAGAGCGTCACGCGCATGCGCGAGCGCGCCACGATACTCCCGTCGTCGGCGACGACGGGCACCTTCTTCACCGCGCCCACCGCCAGAATCGCGCTCGCAGGCGGGTTGATAATCGCGCTAAACTCGTCAATCCCGAACATGCCGAGATTCGAGACGGTGAAGGTATTGCCCGTCATCTCGTCGGGCATCAGCTTGCCGTCGCGCGCTTTCTGCACCAGCGTCTGCGCCTCCTGGGCAATGCGTCGGAGCGATTTCTGCTCACAGTGGCGCACCACGCCCACCAGCAAGCCCTCGTCCACCGCAATCGCAATCCCGATATGAACCCCATCGGGATACACCAGCTGATTGTTCTGGAACGAGGCGTTCACCATCGGGAACTTCTCCAGAGCGACGGCGCAGGCTTTGACTATCATGTCGTTGACACTCACTCTGAGGCTCTCGTCTGCTTCGTTGAGCTTGGCTCGAAGCGCCAGCGCCTCTTCCATATCGATCTCCATCGTGAGGTAAAAGTGCGGAATGGTCTGTTTGGCTTCGGTGGTGCGCTGGGCGGTAATCTGGCGCAGGCGGCTGAGCGGTTCTGTGCGTCCTGCAACGGCAGGGGCAGGAGCTGGGGTCGGCACCGGCGCGGGAGCAGGCGCAGGCGGCGGTGTGGGCGCAGCCTTTTGCGCTTCAAGATATGCCAGCACATCGCGCTCCACGATGCGCCCCTGCGGTCCCGTGCCCTGAATCAGTCGCAGGTCAATCCCGTGTTCGCGGGCAATCTTGCGTGCCAGCGGCGAAGCTTTGATTCGGTCGCCATCAGTGGACAAGGGCTGGCTCACGGCGGCAGGCGGCGTTGCGGGAGCAGGCGCTTCTTTTGCGGCGGCAGGAGGCGTCGCGGGCGTCGTGCCCTCTGTGGGCACGCTTTCGCCCTCTGCCACAATATACGCCAGCGGCGTGTTGATGGGCACAACGGCGCCCTCTGGCACGCGAATCCCTTTCAGAATCCCGGAGCCGGGCGCTTCAATCTCTATCGTGGCTTTATCGGTAGCAATTTCGGCGATTGGTTCGCCCTCTTTGACCGCATCGCCCTCTTGCTTGAGCCAGCGAACGAGCGTGCCCTCCTCCATCGCGTCGCCCATTTTCGGCATGATAATCGTGTGCATCGTCCAACCTCCTCAAAGAACCTGCTTGACCGCCGCGACGATATCTTCCACCTGCGGCACAGCATGACGCTCCAGATGCTTGTTATACGGCATCGGCACATCGGCGCCCGCTACACGCAGAATCGGCGCGTCCAGATAGTCAAAGGCGTGTTCCTGAATCTGCGCCACAATCTCCGCGCCGAAGCCTGCGTAGCGCCAGTCGTCATGCACGGCAATCGCGCGGTGGGTTTTGCGAATCGAGCGGAACACCGTCTCCCAGTCGCAGGGCACCAGCGTGCGCAGGTCAATAATTTCCACCTCAATCCCTTCCTCTTTGAGGCGTTCGGCAGCCTGCTGCGCCAGCAGCACCCCGCGCGAATAGGTGATAATTGTGGCGTCGCGCCCCTCGCGCTTCACATCCGCCACCCCAAACGGCAAAGTGTATTCGCCTTCGGGCACTTCGCCCTTCGTCAAATAAAGCTGGGGGTGTTCAATAAACATCACGGGGTTTTCATCACGAATGGCGGTCTTCAGTAAGCCTTTCGCATCAGCAGGGGTAGAGGGAATAACTACCTTCAGCCCCGGCGTGTGCGCCAGCCATAGCTCGATACTGTGGGAGTGCTGGGACGCAAGCTGCTTGCCCGGTCCTGCAGGTCCGCGAATCACCATCGGCACGCGGCACGCACCGCCCGATTTGTAAAGAATCTTCGCCGCATGGTTCACAATCTGATCCATCGCCAGGAAGGCGAAACTCCATGTCATCACTTCCACGACGGGGCGCAGTCCGTCGATCGCCGCGCCAATCGCAATCGCGATAAAGCCCGGCTCGGAAATCGGAGTGTCCCACACGCGGTGCGGTCCATACTTCTGGAACAAGCCTTCGGTCACGCGGAAAGTGCCCTGATAGCGCCCGATATCCTCGCCCATCAGGAACACGCGCTCGTCCCGATCCATCTCCTCAATCAGGGCTTCGCGGATTGCCTCACGAAAGGTTTTGACAGCCATCTTCCTATTTGCCTCCATATGAGTTAGAGTTTCGAGCGTCCCTGCTCTGAGCGCCCCATCGCCAGCACAGCATGATACCCGATATGCCTGTGCCGTCAGTAGCGAATTGCCATCTCCAGCCCACGGGCGTCGTGAGCGGGTTCGCCGATGCAGGCTTCGGATTGCCCCTGCATGTGTCGCCACGCGCTCCATGCCAGGGCGCAGGCGTCCAGCAGGTCGTCTATCCGGGCAAGTTTGCGTGGCTGGCTGACCCCAAACGCCTGAACCGCTTCCCACCAGTCGGGACACAGGGGCGCGAGCGCTTGCTGGAGCAGGGCGTAGCGCGCTTGCCGACCCGCTTCGGTGCGCTTGGGGAACGCCACAGGCGCGCCGTTCATCGCCATAAAGCTCAGCTCGGGGTGCGACTCCCACACACGGCGCTGGAGTTGGGGCGTGATGAGCGCGTCTATTTCGCGAATGCGTGGAATCAGGTGGTATGCCTGCACGCTCAGCCCCATCGGGCGCAGGTCGGCATAAGGCTGACCTTTCAGCATGGCGCGAGTTGGGGGGATGAATACTGTGCAGGCGCGTTTGCCCAGTCGCTTGCGGGCAACCCTATCGCATGGGCGCGGTCGGGCGCGCCCTGCCTCGTACAAGCCGATGGGCATGTCCACCGCTACCGCTTCTGCGCTCCCAAGCGCCTCCAGCAGGGCGGCGAAACAGGGGTAGACCCGCAGCGTGAGCGACGCCCTGTCCCCCACAAGCGTCAGAGCCGCCGCCACCCAGCCGCCCCGACACCCGTCTACCCCTGCCACTCCCATACCGCTATAGCGGGCGCCAGTAGATGTCGCGCGTCTCAATGATGGTGAACGGGTCGTGGCACTGAATGGCGATATGCCCCGACTTAAAATCGCCGTTGCGGGTGTCCACCACCTTTTGCCCGTTCACGAAAATCTGAATGTGGTCGCCTTTAGCGCGGATTCGCATCGCGAACCAGTCGCCGTCGCGCGTCAGCAGGCGATTGGCGCGCACGCGATTGTAAAGCGACCCCGTGATGTAATCAGGTCCCTCGTGATTGAACACCTGCGCCTCGAAGCCAACGGGCCAGTTGTTGCGGTTTTCGGGGTTCGGCTGCGCACGGAAGTAGATACCGTTATTCGGCTTGAAAGGCGAATCTTCTTTGAAAGGGCGGATGCGAATCATCATGCGCACCTCAAAGTCGGTGAAGGTCTGCTCCGTGAACAGGTGTCCCATGCCGCCTTCGCCCACAATCGCGCCGTCTTTGACCGACCAGCGGGCAAGCCCTGTGGGGAACCAGCCCGTCAGGTCTTTGCCGTTAAACAGGGGTTTCCAGCCTTCGTCGCACTCGGCAGGGGAAAGCGTTTTGATACGCAGGTTGCGGAACTTCACCGTAACCCCCGGATGGTGCTGCTGGAAGCCAATCACGCCCCTGCGATGCTCGTGGAGCGTGGCTTCCTGCACCACCTCGTCATTAATGCGCACGGTAATAAACGGTCCGCAGGCGCGAATTTCAAATCGGTTCCACTGTTTTTCGGGGGCGATTTCGCGCATGCGTTCCAGATTCGTGGGCACACGCCCATAGATACTGCCCGTGGGATTTTTGGGGTCTTGTAGGCTAATCTGGATTTCGTAGCCGTCTACCCATGGGGTGGGAGTACGCTGGGCGCGGATGAAAATCCCGCTATTAGACTCGTGGGTGTTGCCTTTGTCAATCCAGTATTCGCCGCGCAGGATAAAGTTCTCATACTCGGCGGTCGTACCGATCCAGCCTGCGCTATGGACGGGTCCTGTGAGTTCGCCGCGCTCGAACCGCCACTCCGCGCCAGCATAGACCTTCATGCTGTTGCGCCCTGTGAAAAGCGGTCGGAACCCCTCGCGCCGTTCTGCAGGGCTGATTTGAGCGCAGAGCATGCCCGCAATCCACCACGCTATCCAAAACGACACAGTTCGCATGGATTTATGATTTTCAGTCACCCCCCAATTTCCTGTCGGCTGAGGTATAATTTTAGCTTGAAAGGCGGGTGAGTTTATATGCCTCAAAAGATGGGGGCAGCAAAGTGGGTGGTCTGCTTTTGCTCTTCGCGTGGAGCGTAAGCGCCGTCGCCCAGAAGAGTGTGGATTGGTCGCGTCTTTATCAACAGGCACGCCCTGCGGTGGTGGCGGTTTTCTCGTTGAAAGACTCCCAGCGCCACTGGGGTACGGGTTTCTTTATTGGCAACGACGGTAAGCTGGTCGCTGCCGCTTCGCTCCCACGCGATATGCCCCTTTTTGTCAGGCGTGACGACGGTGCTTTTCTCAAGGTAGAGAGCGTGCTGCGAGTCGATTCGCTACAGCAGTGGTCTTTATTGAAAGTGGGAGTTCAGCGTTCGCCTGCCCTGCGGATAGCGAAACGCCCCATGTTGAAAGTCGGAGATGCTATCTGCATTATCAGCACCCGTCCTGACGGGGGCGGCAAGCTGCTTGCAGGGAATGTCAGCACCATGCTCACTCTGCCGAATAAACGAGTTGCATGGATGGTCTCAATGACTCTGAGCGAAGCAGACTACGGGGCGCCCGTTTTCAATCAGGCGGGGGAAGTGGTGGGAATTGTTGTGGACGATGGCACCCAGAATGCCTGCGTGATTTCCGTTCAGGCAATCTATCAGCGAGGTTCCCCGCCTCCTGCCCCTGCCCCGCCCTCTGTCGCGCGCCCCAACCCACCTGCCTCCTCTTCAAAGTCGCCTTCTTCTGCTGCCAGTCCCTTTGTGCCCTTGATTCGGCTGGCTCGCACGATAGAAGATTTGCCCACTCGCGCTCAGGCGTTGCTCGACATCGCCCGTTATATGCCCGCTGATGAGCCGCTGCGCTTGCAAACCGTTCGCGAAGCGGAAAGCGTCGCCGCAAAAAGCCAGCTCGCTGAAGAGCGCGAGTATATTCTTGGTCAGGTGGCTCAGGCGTGGGCGGAAATCGGTCAGCCCAAGCCCGCCATGAGCGCCCTGAACGCGCTTCGCGACCCCCTCTTCCGCTCGCAAACCGCCTGCCAACTGCTCGCCCATGCCTCGATGGCAGGCGAACAGGAAACCCTGCTCAAACAGATTAGCCATCCCTACTGGCGCGGGCGTGCGCTGGTCGCTCTTGCGGCAACCGCCCATCGTGCAGGCAAGGTGGAGCAAGCGCTCCAATGGGTGCAGGAGGCGCATCAGCTGAGCCGCTCGATTGAAGACGGGCGCTGGCGCGCGTCGCTTCTGGGCGAGATCGCGTGCCTGATGTTGCACATCGCGGAGTCTGGCGCGGCATCCCCCGACGGCGAGACCGCGAATGAGGCTGCTTCCGAAACGCCCAGCCTCAGCGAATATCTCACTCAAGGAGAAGCCCTGCTGGAAGAGACCTTACGCCAGATTCGCGCAGCCCCACAATTACAGTCTGCAGTGTTCCCAGAGCTAATCGGGTTTCTGGTGCAGTATGGCTTTTTAGCCCGAGCGCATCGTCTGCTGCCCGAGCTGAGTGCCGATCAGGCGGGCGAGGCGCAGCGCTTGCTCGCACTGGGCGAAGCGAGAGCGGGCAACATGGAAGCGGCGACCAAACTCCTCCAACAGATTGTTGAGAAGGAACAGCGCGCTCTGGCGTATGCCGAGCTGGTGCAGGTGCTTTGTGAACAGGGGCACTGGCAAACCGCCGTCGAGCTGGCTTCGAATGCGCCTGCGGGGCGCGCGCGTGTGCGTGCCCACGCTTACCTGGCGGTCTCTCTGGCAGCGGCTGGTAAAGGGAACCCGCCCCCTCAAGATGCGGAACCGCCTCCTGCAGAACCGCCACTGCCCGACCGAGACGCCTTGCTGGCGCGTGCGGAAGAGTCGGCGACTGCCCTCAGTGACTCTCGCTGGCGCCCCGAAGCGTTTGCGATAGTCGGCTGGGCACACCTGCACACGGGCAACCGTCAGAAAGCCGACGAATGGTTCCTTCAGGCAGTGGAAGCCGCCAAAGAGAGCGGCGAGCCGTACACCTCGATGAGCATGGAGCGCGTCCTGTTCTGGTGGGCGCGCGCCGTTGCCGAAACGCGCCCACCCTTCGAATCCAAACCGTGAGCCTACGCCTTATGAATACAGTGCCCTGCCGCGTCGTGGAACGCTTCCATCAGCGACTCCACCAGCGTCGGGTGCGGGTGAATCGTGTCCACCATCTCATCCAGCGTGGCTTCCAGCTTGATTGCCAGCACCGCCTCCTGAATCAGGTCGCTGGCGTGCGGCACACACATGTGAACGCCCAGCACCTGCCCGTACTTCGCTTCGGCGACAACCTTCACGATGCCCTCTTTGATGCCCGCTGCCATCGCGCGCCCCAGAATGCGCGGCGGAAACTTGCCGATTTTGACCTCATAGCCCTGCTCGCGCGCCTGCTTCTCGGTCAGCCCGACACTGGCGACCTCCGGCACGGTGTAGACCACATTCGGCACAGCACGATAGTCCATGCGCCGATTCGCGCCGAAGCAGTTTTCCGCCGCCACAATCCCCTGCGTGCTGGCAACATGGGCTAACGGTGCAATCCCCGTAATGTCGCCGATGGCGTAGATATGCGGGATGTTGGTGCGCATCATCTCGTCCACGGCGACCCAGCGCTTGTTCATCTGGATGCCGACGGTTTCCAGCCCAATCCCTTCCACATTCGGCTTGCGCCCCACGCCAATCAGCACCACCTGCACCTCGATGTCTTGCACGCCTTTGGGGGTCTCCACATGGCAGAGCCAGTTTTTGCCCACTCGTTCCGCCGATTTGAGCGTACTCTGGGTGATGAACTGAATTCCCTGTCGGCTCAGGGCGCGCTCCGCCTCTTTCGCGACTTCCTCATCAAAGGCGGGCAGAATCTGGGGCATCATCTCCACGACGGTTACTTTGCTCCCCAGCGCATTGAACACATAGCCAAACTCCACCCCCACGGCGCCCGCGCCCAGGATAAGAAGCGATTCGGGCACAAACGGCGCGTTCACGGCGTCATCGCTCGTCCACACATTCTCGCCCTGCAAACCGGGGATGTTGAGGTTCATCACGCTGGAACCTGTGGCGAGAATGATATTCTTGCCCCGAATCTGCTGGCGCGAGCCGTCGGCTTTCGTGACCTCAATCGTGTAAGGGTCTATCAGCTTCCCCGTGCCCTCCACCGACTGCACACCGTTCTTTTTGAAGAGGGTGGCAATCCCGTTGCGCAGGGTCTGTACGATTTTATCTTTGCGTGCCTGCATTTTGGCGAAGTCGTAGGAGATTTTGCCCTCGATATGGATGCCCATCTCATCAGCGTGGAGCACATGCTGATACGCTTCCGCATGGGCAATCATGGCTTTGCTGGGGATACAGCCCCAGTTCAAGCAGGTTCCGCCCAAAAATTCGCGCTCAATACAGATAACGGTTCCGCCATGCTCTTTTGCTAACTGCCCGGCGCGGATTGCAGCCACATATCCGCCCGGTCCAGCACCCAGCACAATCACATCGGCATCGTAGTTCATATTTCCCTCCGTACCTCTTTATGATACCTGACAGGGGGCAATTCCTACCCCGGGAGTTATATCCTGGCAAGCAATCGCTCAGTCGCCTCGATCACAGCCTCTGCTTGAACCGAACTGACACACGCACTGGCGGAGTCGCCACACCTTGCAGGCGTACACCTACGACAATATTCACTTGGAACGACGACTTCGTTAGGAACCTGCCATGCGTACCACTGATGAGGGGGGTAGTCGAGCCGAAAGTGCAGGCTAACGCAGGGCGTTCCGACTGCTGCCGCAAGATGCACAACGCCCGTATCAACGCTAATCAGCAACTTTGCCCTTTTTAGCACCTCTGCTAATTCTGCAATCGTAACCTTACCCACCAGATTCACCGCGCCTTTCTTGATACCCTGTAGACAGGTTTCCGCGAAGTCAACCTCGCTTGGGGCCCCTGTAAGCACCGGCGTCAAGCGCTGCGCCTGAGCAAGCCAGTTCGCGACTTCCGCAAAGCGCGACGGCAACCATCGCGGCTGGACACCCCCCGTACCCAGGTGCAGAACCGCGTAACCTCCTTCGGGGAGTGAACGCACACCCGAGGGCGGAGTAGCTAACACGCTCGGCGCGAAATGGAGTGGAAAACGAGGCAAAGAGTGCCCTACAAAGCATTCCGCTATTGCCAAGTTACGCTCAACCTGATGCCATTCAGGTCTAAATGAAACCACATGTGTTAGTAGTTTATGGAGCGAACGGCGTTGTTGAACAGCCCCGACACGACAGGGGATTCGCGCTATTTTGGCAATCCATGCGTGGCGGCGCGCATCAGGGCGTAATATCAGGGCTACATCAGGGCGATCCCGACGCAAACGCCTGGCGAGTTTTACACACTCAAGTGTTCGTGGGCGGTACGGAACCTTGCGCAGAGAGTCAACCCAGCACGATGCCTCGACGACATAAGCCCAGCGGGGATTGAGCCACGCCTCGACGAACAGCTCCTTGTTGGTCTCCTTGAGCGCACGGAAAACAGGCGTTGCCAGCAAGGTCTCACCTAACTTGTCATCGGTGCGAATCACTACCACCCTCATAGAGTATCGCAAGCCTCCTTTTTACTGGGAGTGCCCGCTGGGCGACAAGGAACTGGAGCCGTTTGAGAAAAGGGACGGGAGCAGCAAAGGTTGCCCACCTCCCACGCTCTATCTTTTCCCTATGCCTACGGCTCTTCCGACTCGCCCTGAGCCTCGCGCAACGCCTCAATAATCGCAGGACCTGCCTTGGAGTTGGGCAGGGTCTTGTGTGTGCCGTCGCAGAAGGGGAAGTTTTTGGACTGCAGGCACCGGCAGAGCGCCACGCGCTCGCCGGGTTCCAGTTTCATCGTCGTGCGCAGTTTGCCGTCGCGCTCTTCCGTGTGATGGGTTGCCATCGCTATGCGACCTCCGTGGGATAGTTGAGCGCCTGCAGCTCGGGCAGCACAAACTGCCCATCCTTGCGCACAAGGCGCCCGTCAAAGTAGATTTCGCCGCCGCCATATTCAGGGCGCTGTATCACCACCAGATCCCAGTGAATCTGGGAGCGGTTGCCGTTATCCGCCTCCTGATAGGCGTTGCCCGGCGTGAAGTGGAACGAGCCTGCGATTTTCTCATCGAACAGGGTGTCGTTCATGGGGTGCAGAATGTACGGGTTGAACCCCAGCGACCATTCGCCGATGTAGCGTGCGCCCTCGTCCGAGTCCAGAATCGCGTTCAGTTTGCGGGGGTTGCCTGCGCCGGGGCGGTCGCCATCATCTGCACAGGTGGCTTCCACAATCTTGCCCTGTTTCAGGCGGAAGCGAATATTCCGATAGAGGTTGCCCTCGTACACACTGTTGGTGTTGATAGTGATTTCGCCCTCCACCGAGTCGCGCACGGGACAGGTGAAGCACTCGCCGTCGGGAATGTTGCGCAAGCCGTAGCAGGGCACGACCCCGATCCCCTCGATGGAAAAGCGCAGGTCGGTGCCTGGTCCTTTGATATGCACTTCGCGGGTGCGCTCCATCAGTTCCACAAGGGGTTGCACATCGCGCTCCATTTTGGCGTAGTCCAGCGTACACACGCGGAAGTAGAAATCCTCGAAGGCTTCGGTACTCATGCCAGCGGCTTGCGCCATCCCGACGGTGGGCCAGCGTAGCACCACCCAGCGCGTGCGCGGTACCCGCACCTCTTGATGCACGGGCACCCACCAGAGCTGGCGGATGAGGCGCATCTTCTCTTGCGGCACATCGGACATCTCGGCGAAGTTGGGCGTGCCGCGCAGCCCGATATAGCCCTGCACGCCCTCCATCCGCTGGCGCTCCAATCCTGCGATAAACCGAATCTGTTCTTCGGTCGCATTCTGGTAGAGGGCGCGCAACACGGGCGTGGTCTTGGTCTCGGCAATCGGGATACCGCCCGCCTCGCTGATGGTGCGCATCAGCAGCGCCACGAAATCGGGCGGCATGTCAAACGCCTCAATCAGCACCTTATCGCCGGGCTGAACCCGAACCGAGTGATGCACCAGCACATCCGCCAGTTTCTGCCAGCGTGCGTCTATCATAGCGTGTACTCCGACACAATCTGTGTGAGCGTGGTGAATCGAGCGTTGTGCTTCTTGAGCAACAAAACCGCTTCGCGCAGAACCTCCACGCTGTCATGGTAATCATACCCGCCTATGCAAATCACGGGCGTGCCCTGCTCCAGATGATGCGTCAGAATCGCCTGAACCGTGTCCCAGCCCTGATCCAGATAGGCGAACTTGCCGTTGTGGGTGGCGATGGGCACCATCAGGATTCGCGCCTCGCCGGGCTTGCGTAAATCGTCGTAGGAAGGGTGATAGGGACGCTGGGGCGCGCCGTCCCAATCTACAAACGGGCGATGCTCAGCGTTCGGAATCGCGCTGCTGTCTACCAGAAAGCCCATATCTTCCAGATACTTCAAATCGGGCGGTATCAGCGCGTAGCTGCCTGCGCGGAAGGCGGTGGGTTTGATGTGAACCTGTTTGAGCATGTCTTTGCCCGTCTGAATCAGCTCGCCGCGCTCGCGAGGGTCTTCCACATAGCGCCCATACCCATCTTCAAAATGCAGGTGCAAGCCAAACTCGTGCCATGAGGGGATTCGGTGCAGGTATTCACGGTAATAAAGTTGGGCGTTTGCCATCGGGTCTTTGCCCGACACCTGAATCATCCAGGTGAACGGAATGGTGAACTCTTCGGCGACCTTGATATACTCCTGCGTATAGCATCGCGGGTAATCTGCCGCTTCGCAATCCAGCGTAATCGCCACGGTCGGCATGGTGATCAATCCTCCTTACCCATCGGTCTCGTTGCATGTGGGTAGCATCTGGGATTCGACACTGGCGATTCGATTCCTGCCATTTGGAAACAGGAAAACGGCGAACCCTCCCGAATCGCAGGGGGTGGAGGCATCAGCGATGGCGATACGGATTGGGTTTGTGGGCACAGGCGGAATTGCACAGGCGCATTTTGACGCGCTCAGCCAGATAGAGGGCGTGGAACTGGTCGCATTTTGCGATGTAGACCCCGCTCGCGCCGAGCGCGCCGCCGCACGCTTCGGCGGAAAAGCCTACACGGACTACCAGACGATGCTCAACGAGACCGCTCTTGACGCGCTTTATGTCTGCGTGCCGCCCCATGCGCACGAAGGCGCCGAAGAGATGGCAGCGGAGAAAGGCATCCACCTGTTTGTGGAAAAGCCTGTGGCGCGCACCCTGGAACGCGCCCGCGCGATTGAGGCAGCCATCAAAAAAGCAGGGGTTCTCAGCATGGTGGGCTACCATTTTCGTTATTACGGCGCGACCGAGCGCGCCCGCGAGCGACTGCAGGGGCTACCAACCGTGCTGGTCAAAGGCGCATGGGAAGGGGGCATGCCCGGCGTCGAGTGGTGGCGCCAGCACGCGCTCTCCGGAGGGCAGATCATTGAGCAGACGACGCACATTTTTGATTTAGCGCGCTATCTGGCTGGCGAGATTGTGCAGGTGCATGCCTATTTCCAGCACGCGCCCGAGCTGATGCCGTTTTCAGGGGGCGATGTGAGCGCGTCGGGCGCGGTCGTGCTTCAGTTCGCCAGCGGCACGGTCGGCGTCATCACCAACACCTGCGTGCTGAACGCGCCCGGCGAAACAGGCATCAAGGTTTACACCCCCAATCGCGTGATAGAGGTTAGCTGGGGACGCATGACCGAATGGGAACCGAACCGTAAGGAGGAGTTTTATTCGCGGGATAACGCCTATCACAACGAGGCACGCGCCTTTATTCAGGCGATACGGGAGAAGAACCCTGCCCTCATCAAAGCCGACTACAGCGAGGGCGTGCGCACGCTCGCCGTCACGCTGGCAGCCGACGAATCGGCACGCACGGGCAAACCCGTGGCGATCTCTGTTTAAACAACGGGTATAATTTTGCCCGTGCAAGAGAGCCAGCTCGAGATTGCAGGGGTTCCCATTCAGCCTGACGCGGAAATCCTCTTTTCGGAGCATTTCGCCTGCCCCGACTGTGGCGTGAGCGTCGGCGAGCTGGAGCCGCGCAACTTCTCATTCAACAGCCCCTATGGCGCGTGTCCCGAATGCAGTGGGCTGGGCACCAAAACCGAGTTTGACCCCGAACTGATTGCGCCCGACCTGTCCAAGTCGATTCGGCAGGGGGCGTTGCGCCCGTTTGTCAAGCGCGATGGCGAGCTGACCGACTGGCGGCTCGCGATGCTGGAAGGCGTCGCCCGCAAACTCGGCTTCACAGTGGATACCCCCTTAGCCAACCTCTCGCCGGAACAGTTTCACGCACTGATGTATGGCACGGAAGGGAATGTCTCGGTTGCCGTGCGCAACAAGTGGGGGCGCGTGCGTTATATTGATACCGAGTTCGAGGGCGTGATTAACATCCTCAAGCGCAAGTACGAGGAGACCGAGAGCGAGTATGTGCGTCAGGAGCTGGAGCAGTATATGTCCACGCGCCCGTGCCCAGCGTGTGAGGGCAAGCGCCTCAAGCCTGAAAGCCTCGCCGTGCGCGTGGCAGGCAAAAATATCGCTGAAGTAACCCGCATGAGCATCGAGGAAGCCTACGCGTGGTTCAGCGAGCTGGAGTCGCACCTCTCAGAGCGCGAGCGCACGATTGCCGAGCGCATCCTGCGCGAGGTACGCACCCGACTTAAGTTTCTGCTCGATGTGGGGCTGGGCTACCTGACTTTAGACCGCGCGGCGAACACGCTCGCAGGGGGCGAAGCCCAGCGCATCCGGCTTGCCACCCAGATCGGCAGCGGGCTGATGGGCGTGCTGTATGTGCTGGACGAACCCAGCATCGGACTCCACCAGCGCGATAATCAGAAACTGATTCAGACCCTGTTGCGCCTGCGCGATCTGGGCAACACGGTGGTCGTGGTGGAGCATGACGAGGAGACCATCCGCGCCGCCGATTACATTATTGACCTCGGTCCAGGCGCAGGCGAGCATGGGGGACAGGTGGTGGTCGCGGGCACGCTGGACGATGTGCTGAACTGTCCGGAGAGCCTCACAGGGCAGTATCTGTCGGGGAAGAAGCGAATTGAGGTCCCTGCCTCGCGCCGTCCGCCCCATCCCGACAAGTGGCTGGTGATTCATGGCGCGCGCGCCAACAACCTCAAAAACATCACCGTGCGCATCCCGCTGGGGCTGTTCGTGTGCATCACGGGGGTCTCTGGCTCTGGCAAAAGCACGCTGATTCAGGAGACGCTCTACCCGCGCCTGATGTACCATGTGTACGGCACACGCCGCGTGTGGGGCGAACACGATAGCATCGAGGGGCTGGAGTGGGTAGACAAGGTGGTGGATATTGACCAGTCGCCCATCGGACGCACACCCCGCAGCAACCCTGCCACCTACACAGGCGTGTTCGATATGATTCGCGAGCTGTTCGCCAGCACGCCTGAGGCTCGCGCGCGGGGGTATCAGCCGGGACGCTTCAGCTTCAATGTCAAAGGGGGGCGTTGTGAGGCGTGCCGCGGCGACGGAATGATCAAGATTGAGATGCAGTTCCTGCCCGATGTCTATGTGCCCTGTGAGGTGTGCAAGGGCAAACGCTACAACCGCGAGACACTGGAGGTCAAATTCAAGGGCAAAACGATTGCCGATGTGCTGGACATGACGGTGGAAGAGGCACTGGAGTTCTTCAGCCCCTTCCCCGCGATTGCTCGCAAGCTCCAGACCCTCTACGATGTGGGGTTAGACTACATCAAGCTGGGTCAGCCCGCGCCCACGCTGTCTGGGGGCGAGGCACAGCGTGTCAAACTCGCCACCGAACTCAGCAAACGCGCCACGGGCAACACCGTCTACATCCTCGACGAACCCACCACAGGCTTGCACTTTGACGATGTGAACAAACTCCTGAAAGTGCTTCATCGCCTCGTGGACGCAGGCAACACCGTGATTGTGATTGAGCATAATCTGGATGTGATTAAGACCGCCGACTGGATTATTGATCTGGGACCCGAAGGCGGCAGCGGCGGCGGCTGGGTCGTGGCGGAAGGTCCGCCCGAAGCCGTGGCGCAGGTTCCTGAAAGCCACACGGGGCGATTCTTGCGTTCGATGTTAACCCCACCGCTTCCCTGAGTCGCCCAGTGCCTCGTAGGTGCATTCGGCGTATTGAGGCACGAGGCTGGCGATTTCGCACATCACCTCGCGCGGGTTGAAAGGCGGGGTCTGACGCACCTGACGGAGCCACAACTCGGCGAAGATCAGCCAGTCGGGCTTGCTTTCACCGGGCGGCTCCAGCGCGCGCCAGAAGCGTTGCACACGGCGCTCCCAGTTCGTGTAAGTGCCCTCGCTCTCAGCGACTGTGCAGGCGGGCAGCAGCAGGTCGGCGTATTCTGCGCTCTCGGTCATATGCGAGTCCTGCACCACCACGAACTCGCATGCCCGCAGGGCGCGCTCGGCAAGCGTCGGGTCGTAATGCTCCCGAACGGGGTTCGCCCCTGCCAGATAGAGCGCTTGAATCTCGCCGGTCAGGCACGCCTGCAGGATACCGTCGGTGTTCAAGCCTGGTGTGCTGGGCACAGGCGCTCCCCAGGCTTGCGTGAAGCGCTCGCGTGCCGCTTCGTCTTCCACCAGCGCGTAGCCGGGCAAGCGGTTGGGGAGGACGCCCATATCGCTTGCGCCCTGCTCGTTCGCGCCCAGCGGCAGCAGGTTCAGCCCGCCCGACTCCTGATGGCAATTCCCTGTCAGGCGTGTGAGCCACATCAGGTGTTTTACCAGCTCCTCGCTTTCGGGGTGGTTCCACACCTTCTCGCCCGTCAGAATCAGCATGCTGGGCACGCTCGCAATCGTGTCGGCGAACGCCAGCAGCTGTTCCGCCGCAATCCCCGTGTGGTCTTGCGTCCACGCAGGGGTGCAATCCTGCAGGAGCGCCCGCAGCCACTCGTGGTCGGGCAGGTTCGCAGCGACGGTTTCTGCTGGCAGTTTATCCAGCAGGATATACAGCAAGCCTTTGACCAGCGCCAGCTCGCTCCCCGCGCGGTATCGCAGGCGCGTTTCGGCGAACTCCTCCACCGCGTTCGCAACGGGGTAGGCGACAGCCACCTTCACGCCGTAGTGGCGCCACGCCTTGCGCGCCCGCAGGAACACCATCGGCTGCTCGTCAATCAGGTCCGCGCCGAACACGAAAATCAGGTGCGTCGCCTCCAGGTCGCGATACTCGTTCGCTACAGGAGGCTTGTTCAGCAGGCTCTGGGCGTGCGCCCACAGGTCGCCCTGATAGCGCGTCATGCGGTGGTCAATATGATTGCTCTGGAAGCCTGCCCGCATCAGTTTCTGGAACAGATAGAGCGCCTCGTTGCTCAAGCGCGTGCCTGCCAGCCCCCCAACCGCGCCGCGCGCACGGGCGAAACGCTCCAGCATCAGCTCATAGGCTTGCGCCCACGAGATGGGTTCCCACGCCGTGCCGTTGCGGCGCATTGGCTGGGTCAGCCGATTGGGCGCGTTCAGAAACTCCACCTGCTCGAACTTGCCCTTGTCGCATGTCCATGTCTCATTCACTTCGGGGTTCTCGCGGGCATTAATCCGCACCACCTTCCCCGCGCGGCTGTCAAAGTAGAGGTTGCACCCGTTGGAACACATGGTGCAGATGCTTTTCTGCGTTACGATGTCCCACGGTCGGGCGCGGAAGCGGTAGGTACGGCTGGTCAGCGCGCCCACCGGGCAGATTTCGATCACATTCCCGCTGAAACGGCTGGTGAACTCGGTCAGCTGGAAGGTGTGGGGCTGTGTCTGCGCTCCGCGAAAGAGCAACGCCAGCTGCGCATCGCCCGAAATCTCTTCGGTGAAGCGCACACACCGCCCGCACTGAATACAGCGCTCCAGGTCCAGCATCACATACTTTGAGAGCGGGAACGCTTTCGGCAGGTGGCGCTTAATCTCAATATAGCGGCTGATGGGCGGTCCGTAAAACTGCGTATTGTTCTGCAGGGGGCACTCGCCGCCGCGGTCGCAAATCGGGCAGTCCAGCGGGTGGTTAATCAGCAGGAACTCCAGCACGGCGCGGCGGTCTTTGATAATCTGCTCGCTTTGCGTCCACGCAACCAAGCCCTCTGTGCAGGGGAGCGTGCAGGACGCCTGAGGCTTGGGCATTTTGCGCACGGAGCCGTCGGGCTGCTTGTAGCCGACCTCCACCAGACACATTCGGCACATCCCGACAGGCTTCATATACTTGTGATAACAAAAGATGGGAATATCTTCTCCGATACGCTTGGCGGCTTCCACCAGCAGCTCGCCTTCGGGCACTTGCAGGGGGATGCCGTTGATCTCGATATTCACCAGTTTCGGTTGCGCGTTTTTTGCTCTGGGCATGGCTTGTGAATTTTATCACATTCCCGCCCCTGAATGCAAGGGGCTGGAGGGTGTTCGAAAATCGCATTTCCCATAGACGGCTGAAGCTGCGCTGTTGCAGAGCTTTCAGAAAATTAAGGGAACCAGAATCTCGGGCTACTTATTATTAGGGGTATAATCCCGGAGCGGGCGACAGAAACCGTAGGTGTAGCAGTACGGACATGCGACGAGGAGAGGGTTGTTTCTTTATCCGTTGTGAGGATCGCCCCCGTGAGAGGCGTGGGCGTAATCAGTGCTGCCGCGGGGTGACTAACCCTGCTGGGATTGACTTGAGCCGCAAGGTAGCGGAGGAGCTTGGCTTGCGACCCCGTGAAACTGCATGGGTGAGTGTCATCACAGAGCGATTGCCGTAGGAGGTGGCAGAATGGCACGCTGGAAGCATATAACAGGCCGTGCTGTCCTGAGAACAGCAAGAGAAACCACCCTTGTGGGGCTGCTGATGGACATCTCTTATAGCGCTTGGACACTTCGGGTGTTTCCCGTGAAGCCGACCGCCCGTCAGTTAGGGCTTCCCCCCAATGCGGTTGTCTTGATGTGCTGGGCGCCTGACGAGACACGCTTCCTGTCTCCAGAAGGCAAGCCGATTAAGCCGCATGATATGGAGTTGGGTATGCGGCTAATCTTGCGAGGAGAACTGACTGTAAGCGACTCAGAAGCCTCCATAGACAGTCCAGAAGTGCGCCTTGTCAGCTGGAAACTATACCTGCCACCTGCTCGGCTGAAAGGACAACTGGTAGAGGTAGATGAAGACACTGGCGGGTGCGAAGGTAAACTGAAATCGGCTGACCGGGTTGTGAGGGTGAAGCTGCGTCGGAAGGTTCGGTTGATAGGGACTCCGCGATGGCAGAGTAGCTTTCAGCAACACCGCTTGCTGGGGCTGAAATTAGGGATGGAGCTGGAAGTGCGGGGCTACTGGTGCCCTTGGGCAGGACCGCTGGATGCTCAGGGCAGAACGATACCAGACCTGGTCTTTGTAGAGCAGATACGAATCCTCAAAGAATGAGTAGCCCTGTGAGGAAGACCAATGAAGATGGTGCATAGCGACGCAAGTTAGTGGGACGCCGTTATTGCTGAGCGCTTGTCATGAGAAGTCCAGACATGAGAGTGCAGACGATTGCCGGGATAGCGCTTGCCCTGCTTGTCTGCGGCTATAGCCCGCACTCGCAGGATTCAACCACCCCCTCTCCGCAGGTCTGTAGACAAGTTGACCTTACCGCAGTGTTGGTGAGTTTCTCACCGAGCGCTAAACAGGGGGGATTGAAAAAATATCATTGATCTTCCGAACCTGAATATCCGCCTGGTAAAAACAGGAGCGCACCGGGCATTTTCGTTCGGTATAATTTCCCCCCGGTGGAGATGAGCATGCACGAGTATAACCCGAAAGCGATTGAGCCGAAGTGGCAACAACGCTGGCAGGAGGCGAAGCTGTTTCGCACCGAGGAAACACCTGATAAGCCGAAATGCTATGTGCTGGAGTTTTTCCCGTACCCATCGGGCGATGGGCTATCGGTAGGGCACTGCCGGAACTACATCCCGTGCGACGCGCTGGCGCGCTTTATGCGCATGCGCGGCTACAATGTGCTACACCCGATGGGTTGGGACGCTTTCGGGCTACCTGCCGAAAACGAAGCCATCAACAAAGGCTCGCACCCCAAAATCACGGTGCCGCGCTATGTGGCGAACTACAAGCGCCAGATGAACATGATTGGGCTATCCTACGACTGGGAGCGCGAAATCAACTCCAGTCAGCCCGATTATTATAAGTGGACGCAGTGGTGGTTCCTGTTACTGTATAAGCGGGGGCTGGCATATCGCGCAAACGCGCCCGTGAACTGGTGTCCCTCATGCCGCACGGTGCTGGCAAATGAGGAGGTAGAAGGGGGCAAGTGCTGGCGCTGTGGCACCCCTGTGGAAAAGCGCGACCTGCCCCAGTGGTTTTTCCGAATCACCGCTTACGCCGACCGCCTGCTGGAAGACCTGGACGAGCTGGACTGGCCCGAAGGCATCAAGCAGATGCAACGCACATGGATCGGGCGCAGTGAGGGCGTGGAGTTCGAAATGCAGGTCCAGGGGCGCCCCGACCTGAAGTTTCGGGTCTTCACCACGCGCATCGACACGGTGTTCGGCATGACTTTCGCGGTGCTGGCGCCCGAACATCCGCTGGTGGACGCCATCACCACGCCCGACCGCCGTGCAGAGGTTGAGGCGTATCGCGAATCGGCACGGCGGCTGGATGAGATGACCCGCCTCTCCACCGAGCGCGAGCGCACGGGCGTCTTCACAGGCGCCTACGCCATCAACCCCGTGAATGGCGAGCCTGTGCCCATCTTCATCGCGGACTATGTGTTGATGACCTACGGCACGGGCGCGATTATGGCGGTGCCCGCCCACGATGAGCGCGATTACGACTTCGCCAAACGCTACGGCTTGCCCATCAAAGTGGTGATTGTGCCCGACCTCAGTCAGCCAATCCCGGAAGACCCCGAATGCTACACGGGCGACGGCATTATGGTCAACAGTGGCGAGTTTTCAGGGCTGCCGAACCGCGAGGGGATGCAGCGGCTGGCGGAGTGGTTTGAAGCGCGCGGCATCGGCGAGCGCAAGGTCAACTACCGCCTGCGCGACTGGCTGATTAGCCGCCAGCGCTACTGGGGCGCGCCCATCCCGATTGTTCACTGCCCGCAGTGCGGCGAAGTACCCGTGCCTGAAGACCAGCTGCCTGTGCTGTTGCCCGATGTGGAGGCGTATCAGCCGTCGGGCACAGGCGAATCGCCACTGGCGACGATTCCAGAGTTTGTGAACACCACTTGCCCGCAGTGCGGTCAGCCTGCCAGACGCGAGACCGACACGATGGGCGGTTTCGCCTGCAGCAGCTGGTACTTCCTGCGCTTCTGCGACCCCCACAACGACCAGAAGCCGTTTGACTACGAAAAAGTTGCCTACTGGATGCCTGTGGACTACTATGTGGGCGGCGCGGAGCATGCCGTGATGCACCTGCTGTATGCCCGATTCTGGACCAAAGTGGGCTACGACGCAGGAATCGTGCCCGTCAAGGAGCCGTTCTACCGCCTGCGCAATCAGGGCATGGTGCTGGCGCTGACGCCCTACCGCCCGCCCAAGCCCGATGAGCATCTCCGCCCCGGCGAGGTGGGCATTCTGGTGCGCCGCGACGAGCTGGAGAAGATGTCCGAAGAGGAGAAGGCGCAGCTCATCTGGGTGTGGGAGAAGATGTCCAAGTCGCGCTACAATGTGATTACGCCCGATGAGATTGTGGAGCAATACAGCGCCGACACCCTGCGCCTGTATGAGCTGTTCGTGGCGCCCTTCGATGTCGCCATTCAGTGGGACGATAAGGGCGTCAAGGGAATGCATCGGTTTCTGAACCGCATCTGGCGACTGTTTATGGAGATTCGTCCCTGCTTTGTGCCCCACTGGCGCGAGTCGCTCCAGATGAGCCAGCCGAATCTGGACAAGGAAGCGCGGGCGATGCGCCAGCGCACCCACTCCGCCCTGAAAAAGATTAGCGCCGACATCCCTGATTTTAAGTTCAACACGGCGGTTGCCACACTGATGGAGTGGTTCAACGCCTTAGAAGACTACTGGCGCGAGGTCAACACGCCGAACTCACCCTGCTGTGCGGATGCGATGGCGGTGGTGAGCGAGGCGGTGGAGTGCTTCATTCTGGCGCTCTCACCCTTCGCGCCGCATATCGCCGACGAGCTGTGGGAGCAATACGGCTTTGAGGGATTCACGCTCCAGCAGCCGTTCCCGCAGTACGATGAAGCGCTGGCGCAAGCCGAGGAAATTGAGATGGTGGTGCAGGTGAACGGCAAAGTGCGCGATAAGATTCGCGTGCCCGCCACCCTCAGCGAGGAGGAGATGCGCCAGATCGCGCTCGCCAGCCCGCGCGTCCAGCAGTTCTTGAACGGCGGTCAGCCCCGCAAGGTCATCGTGGTGCCGGGCAAGCTGGTCAATATCGTGGTGTAGCCCCCACTATTTGCGGGGCGCGTAGCCGAAGGTGTATTCGTAGCGCATCGGGTTGTAGCGCTGATACCCCTTCGGCGGGAACATCTTCTGCGATTCGGGGTTATCGGCGTACATGCTCCGCCCGTGCTGAATGTAATACTCAAACTCGTGGCGGAAGTTTTTGATGAACGCCCGCACGGGCCATGCCGCCGCGTCCCCTAACGCGCAGAAACTGCGCCCGTCAATCTGGTCGCAAATCTCCAGCAGCAGGTCAATATCTTCCATGCGTCCCTTGCCCTGCAGGATGCGCTCCAGAATCTGCACCATCCAGCGCGTACCCTCGCGGCAGGGGGTGCATTTGCCGCACGACTCGTGGGCGTAAAACTCCGCCGTGCGCCACGCGAAATGCACAATACAGGTATGCTCGTTCAGCACCATGCAGCCGCCAGAGCCGACCATGCTACCGACTTCCATCAGCTCTTCATAGCCGATAATCGCGTTCTCACACTTTTCAGCAGGCAGAATGGGCATCGAAGAGCCGCCCGGAATAATCCCCTTGAGTTTGCCGCCCGCCACACCTCCTGCCATCTCAATCAGTTCCATCAGCGGCGTGCCGAACTCCACTTCATAGTTGCCGGGGCGGTTCACATGCCCGCTGACGGAAAAGATCTTCGTACCCCGCGAGTTTTTGGTGCTGGCGCCGAGCTGGGCGTACCACTCGCCCCCGTTCCGAATGATGTGGGGCACGCAGCTGAGCGATTCGCAGTTGTTGATCAGCGTGGGGCAGTCCCACACGCCTGCAATCGTGGGCAGGGGCGCGTGAGGGAACTTCAGGCGCGGCATGCCACGCTCGCCCATCAGGCTGGACATCAGCGCCGACTCTTCGCCGCACTCATAGGAGCCTGCGCCCATGTGGATATAGATATCGTAGTCAAAGCCGCTGCCGAGAATGTTTTTGCCGAGATAGCCTGCTTTATACGCCTCATCTATCGCGCGGCGCACCTTGCGGGCGCATTCCACATACTCGCCACGGATGTAAATATAGCCACACTTCGCCCGCACCGCATAGCCTGCGATAATCATCCCCTCAATTAGCTGGTGGGGCGCTTTATACATCAGCTCAAAATCTTTGAAAGTGCCCGGCTCGCCCTCGTCAGAGTTGCAAATCACATAGTGGGGCTTGTCGTCGTCTTTGGGGATGCCGTTCCATTTTATCCATGCGGGGAATCCTGCGCCACCGCGCCCGCGCAGTCCCGATTTTTTCACCTCGTCTATAACAGCCTGACGCTCCATCTGGAGCGCCTTCTCCAACGCCTCATAACCACCGTATTGACGATAGACTTCCAGCGTATCATAGCCCGGTACATCCACATGCTTGAGCAACAAGCGGTATTCGCCCATAGCGTCCTCCGCATGGATTATACCTTTCGTGGTATACTCTGAGTATGGCGAAAGTGCTATCGCGGGTTGTGCCTGCGTATCGGGCAGGATATCGGCGCAAGTTCACCCGCGCCGAACTGGAACGGATGTACGACGCGGGCATCCTCCAGCCCGATGAGAAGATTGAACTGATTGGCGGCGAACTCATCGCAAAGGAGCTCCCCATGAAAAGCGCCCATGCCACTGCGATTCGGCTCTGTGTGTCCGCGCGTTGCAGAAGGTGTTTCCCGAAGCAGAAGGCTATCTGGTGGATACGCAGCTCCCGCTGGCGCTCAGTGAGCGCGATCAGCCCCTGCCCGATGTGGCGGTGGTGGAAGGCACCATCCGCGATTTCGCCCACGCCCATCCCTCCCGTGCCTTGCTTGTGGTGGAAGTCAGCGAAACCACCCTGCGCTTGGACCGCCACACCAAAGCCAGCCTCTATGCGTGGGCGGGCATCCCCGAATACTGGATTGTCAACCTGCAAGAATGGGTGCTGGAAGTGTTTCGAGAGCCAGCGCCGATGACAGGGCGTCCGTATGGCTACGGCTATCGTCAGCAGGCGATTTACCGCGCGGGCGACCAGATTAGCCCCGTCGCCAAGCCTGAAAGCGTGATTCCTGTAGACGAGCTGTTGCCGCCTCAAGGTATACTCTGAGTATGGCGAAAGTGCTATCGCGGGTCGTGCCTGCGTATCGGGCGGGGTATCGGCGCAAGTTCACTCGCGCCGAACTGGAACGGATGTACGACGCGGGCATCCTCCAGCCCGATGAGAAGATTGAACTGATTGGCGGCGAACTCATCGCAAAGGAGCTCCCCATGAAAAGCGCCCACGCGACGGCTATCAGCCTGTGTGAAGAGGCGTTGCGTCAGGCATTCGGTCAAGGCTATGTCGTTCGGGTTCAACTCCCTCTCACTTTGAGCGAGCGAGACGAGCCCCTGCCCGATGTGGCGGTGGTGGAAGGCACCATCCGCGATTTCGCCCACGCCCATCCCTCCCGCGCCCTGCTCGTGGTGGAAGTCAGCGAAACCACCCTGCGCTTGGACCGCCACACCAAAGCCAGCCTCTATGCGTGGGCGGGCATCCCCGAATACTGGATTGTCAACCTGCAAGAATGGGTGCTGGAAGTGTTTCGCGAGCCAGCGCCGATGACGGGGCGTCCCTATGGCTACGGCTATCGTCAGCAGGCGATTTACCGCGCGGGCGACCAGATTAGCCCCGTCGCCAAGCCTGAAAGTGTGATTCCTGTAGACGAGCTGTTGCCACCAAAAGCGGATTAGTCCGCCATTATCTGCTCCACAGGGATTCCCGTCCACTCGTGAAGTTGCTGTGCAACCTCGGCAGGGGTGAGCGCCAGTACCGCGTTCCCTGCCGAAAGGCGCTCAATAAGTTGGATTAGATACTGCCGCTGCTCCTGAAGCATCTGTTGCTCAAGGGACGATGCGGGTTGCAATTCGCGGAGTCGTTCCATCAGCTGTCGCAGGTAGTCAAAGAGGCTTTCCCTTGTCCCCCGCTCTGGCAGGTTGCCTGCGGCGATCTGCTGGCAGAAAGTGGGCGGCAGCAGGCTCGTGCTGAGGCTGGCTCGCGTCGCTGCCGAGACCAGCAGGTCTACCGCTTTCTCTGGCAAGCGACGCTCTGGCAGATAGCGAACCGACCAGGCAACCGCCCTCTCAATCGCCTCGTCCGAAACCGCAACGCCCAGCTGACGAGAGATTTCAGGGCGCTTCCGATAGAGAACCCGCGCTGTGGTTTCGGGCGTCATCTCCCCAACCGTCATAACTGTGAAAAGCGTCTTCAGATGCGACAGGCGTTCACTATCTTGCGGGTTGCCCGTGTTATAAACGCCAACGAAGCGCACACCCTTCAGGCTCAGAATCTGTTTCAGCCAGAGCATGGGGTCAGAGTCGCCCTGCGAGAGCTCAAACAGCGTTTCCATGTCGTCAAGGTAAAGAATCCACTCACTGCTCCGAAGTGTGAGCTCGTCGAGGAGTTGGGTTGCCCGCTCAGGCGTGCGGGCGTGGACCATTAGAGTGTAGGGGGTAAGCGCCATCACCTGCGCCCCGCTCAGAGGAGGCAGTGGCTCGCCGTATACCAGCAGGTTCACCAGCCCGTGCACGATTGTGGTCTTGCCGACGCCGCGCTCGCCAACGAGCAGCGCATGGGCACGGTCGGGTTTCGCCAGAATCTGCAGGAGCGCGTGAATTTCCGAATCGCGTTCGTAGGCGGGTTCCAGCTGGCGGCTTTGTGCCAGCCAGTTCAGGTTCAGCCCGAACTCGGTGCGTTTGGGGGCGCGGGCGCGACTGGGAGGGGGTGCTGACTCCTCGCGAAGCGACTTTGCCGCCTCGCGGGCGCGTTCCAGATCAGCACCGAGCTTCTGTAGTATGCGGGCTGCCAGTCCCTCGCCCTCGCGAATCAGCCCCAGAAGCAGGTGTTCCGTCCCGATGTAGTTGTTATTGAATTGCCGCGCTTCGTCATAAGCGAGATCAATCACGCGCTTCGCACGCTGGGCAAGCGACATTTCCCCCGATGAGCGCGCCCCGCCACGAATTGCATAGCGCTCAATCTCGTTGCGGATGCGCTGCGGGCTTACCCCCAGACGCTCCAGAATACGCACAGCAATACTGTCCGACTCACGCACCAGTCCCAGCAGGAGATGCTCAGTGTTGACCTCAGACTCCTCCAGCTGCTGCGCTTCCTTGTACGCATAGAAGATAACCCTGCGCGCACGCTCCGTAAACCGTAGCCACAACATAACACCATCCCCTTGCTTACATGGTACCTTAGATGGTCTTCCTCTTCTTTCCCTCTCACAAGGAAAGTTTCGGGGTAAACTTTCCTTCTGGGAAGGAAAGATGTTGCAGGGAATACTCACTCAGAAGATTGTGGAGAGCCTGACAATGCCCGTTCCCGCGTTCACGCGGCGGGATGTGTTTGTGCCGCAGATCAGGGCGCGCAAGGCATATGCGGTAATCGGGATGCGACGCTCTGGGAAGACCACCTACCTCTGGCAGGTGATTGCCGACGCGCTGGCAAGCGGCGCCGCGCGAGTCGCTTGTGTATATTGACTTTGAGGACGACCGCTTACTCCCGATGGACGCCTCAGGCTTGGACGCGCTTGTGGAGGCGTACTACCGCCTTTATCCGCAGTATCGGGCAAGCCAGCGCGTGCTATTCTGCTTTGACGAGATTCAGGCAGTCAGCGGCTGGGAGCGCTTTGTCCGACGCCTCATGGACACGGAACTGGTGGACATCTATCTTTCTGGCTCCTCAGCGCGACTGCTCTCACGCGAGATAGCGACCTCGATGCGGGGGCGCGTGCTGGAAATACGGCTCTTCCCGTTCAGCTTCCGCGAGTTTCTGCGCCATCTTGGCACGGAGCCATCGCAGGAGTGGGAACGGCTTACCCCCGCAGAGCGCAGTCAGATAGAGCATTGGCTGCTCCGTTACCTGTCGGAAGGAGGCTTTCCAGAAGCCATCGGCGCCGACCAGCGTTCACGACGCGAACTGTTGCGCACCTATGTGGACACAGCCATCCTGCGCGATGTGATTGAGCGCCATCAGGTTTCACATCCGCAGGCGCTGCGCTGGCTGGTGCGCCAGCTGCTGGGCAATCCTGCCAGCCCCTTCAGCGCCCACAAATTCTACAACGACCTGCGTACTCAAGGGTTCAGCATCGGTAAGGAGCGCGTGTACGAGTATATCACCTATCTGGAAGACGCTTTCCTGATTCGGACGCTCGCTTTGGCAACCTTTTCGGAGCGCAAGCGCATGACGAATCCTCGCAAGGTCTACCCGATTGACATGGGGCTAATCCCGTTTTATGCTCGCACCTCTCAACCTTCTGTAGGACCAGCTTTAGAGACAGCCATCTATCTGGAGCTGGAGCGACGCGGCGCAGAGGTTGGCTATGTGCGCACCCCCTCAGGCTACGAGGTGGACTTTCTCGCCGTGTTCCCAGATGGTTCCACCGAACTTATTCAGGTATGCGCCGACCTCGGCGACGACTCGGTACGCCAGCGCGAGCTGCGAGCCTTGCTCGAAGCGGGTCAGGAGTTTCCGCACGCCCGCAAGCGACTCATCACACTCACGCCTCCGCAGGAGGTCGTGGAAGGAATCGAGTGGACGCTCGCCAGCGAGTGGCTCCTCGCTACTCCACCTCCAGCGTAAACCGATCTGGGGGGTTGACTACACGGATTATCAAGCCCCCATGAAGGCGCTGCCAGCCTGAGCTGGGTTCGCCCAGCTCCCAGAGGTACTTGTCTATGTCGTTCACCTGGGGGAGCGGCTGCCCGTTCAGCCGAACTGCGTTCACGCTCTCCAGGCCTGCCACATACACATGGAGCGCGGGCAAGCCGCTCACGGGGGTTGAAATCTCCATCACCATGCGCTCCCCCTCCCATTCAGCAGACTGTAAGCCCGGCGCAGTGCAGGCGACAAGTCGCGTGCCCCGACGCGCGATCACCGTTTGCGGCTCGATGGCGAAGCGCAGCCGCTGGGCAATACAGGGCGCCACCAGACGCGGGTTCAGGTCCCAGTGATACTCCTCTGCCCCCTTGACGATACTGAACGCATCGGGATACATCCCCTCGTGGGCGGGATAGCGCTCGGAGGTCCACTCCTGCTGTTGCACGGCGTTGAGCGTAATGGTGTCGGCAAGGCGTCGCCAGTCAAAGGGCGATTCGGGGTTTTGTTCCGCAAGCCGATAGAGCGCCCGTGCGTAGACCAGCCCGTTCCACTGCACCGCCACACCGAACCACGGCTGCTGGTTGAGCCATGTAACGCCGAACACGGGGATGGTCGCGCCGCGCATAATGGGACGATCGGGCGCGCTCCAGAGGTAAACAAACGGCACGCCGCGTAGCGCCCACCGCTCCGCCCACTCACGATAGTGCGACTCGCCCGTGAGCTGGTAGGCGTCCAGAAAGGCGTTGATGGCATACGGCACTGCCAGCAGGTCGGGCACATGCAGAGGCAGTTCCCATGTTTGAGCGCCTTCGGGGCGTCGCTGGCGCATCAGGAAGTTCAGTGCCCGCATCAGCGACTCGCGCGAAGCAGGGTTCAGCGTGATTCGGGCGTGCTGCCCTATCCGAGCTGCATGCTGCCCTGTCCAGCCGCTGGCGGTGTCGCCCGCCTTGCCGAAGATTGCGTGGCGCGGCGTCTCAGGGTTCCAGCCCCACGAGCCGTCGGCACGCTGGGTTTTGCGCACCGACTCCATCGTCCCGTCCCAGTGTTGCAACACACTGGGCAGCCCGCCGATGTAAAATGCCAGTTCCAGCCCGATGTTCCCACGCGGCTGGGCGCTCACCGCCTCACGAACCTGCTGGAGCGCCACGCGCCGCCGCGAATCTTCGGGATAGAGCCGATGCCCCAGCACCCACAACGGCAGCGCCACCTGCGGGTCGTAGAAGGTCGGTCCCGTGTTTGTGTGGCGCCACGCTTTGAGGTTCGCATCATAGTTGCCGAGAAGCCCCTGAACTGTGAGAGTCAGCGCCTGCAGGTCGGTACGCTGGGGCGCGGGGGGGTGCGGCATGCCTGTCTCCCGCAAATAGTCAGCGATTGCCTGAATCACATCCTCCGCATCGTTGCGCACCACCAGTGTCGCCGAGAGCAGAACCGAGTCGTTTTTCAGCAAACGGAACGGTTCGCGCGCCTGTTCTGCGTTTTCGTCCGCCCATTTAGGAATGGCAGGCACCCATAGCGCGAAGCGGTGATGCGCGCCCCACTCAAAATGGTTCGGCGAGGCGAACATCGGGTTTGGCACACGCAACACGCCCGACCAGCCCGCTTCGGGGTTCCATGTCATACTCACCAGCCAGTTGCGCCAGCGAACCGCCATCACGGGCACGGTTACCTTATAGGGGTGCGGACTGAGCCGCAGGTGATAGGGCGGCGCGGCGAAGCGCGTATCGGACGAAGGTTCCTCGTCCAGCAGATACTCCAGCCCGGGGAAGAGCGCCTCGTCTTTGCGCTCACCGAAAGAGCCGTCCCCCACGCGCCAGTCGGGGAAGCGGAACCGATACAGATGGGCATCCAGCGTGCTGGTCAGCCGCGCCGTACACTCCAGCCGACTGCCCTCCAGCCGATAGCCGAGGGTAGCACGCCCCACCAGCCCGACCGTGCCCTGCAGCACCAGACTGAGGCGTGAGCCGTTGGGCGTGATGCTCTCTGGCAGAAACACGGCAGGTTTAGGGGGCGCGTTTTCGGCGTTCAGCACCGCTTCGGCGAGGGTGGGCGTTGTTGCCAGCAGGGTCCAGCCACCCGCGTGCTTACCGTAAAGCCGCGCGGCATAGCCTTTGGGGAAAGCAGGCGTCAGCACCAGACGCAAAAACTCATTCTGCAACACCCACGCCGTGCCAATCTGGCGCACGAAACTGCCCTCGTCGGGGATGCTGCTGGGCAACGCCGAAACGGTCGGGTTGAAAATCACGCCGTCGTTGCCCGCCGCGGAGCGTAGCATCACGCTCAGGCGTGGCTGAGCGCCCAAGCCCACACGGAACCGTACTGCATGCCTTGCGCCAGGGGGCAGCAACACTTCAGCCAGTTGGGCATCATCCAGAAGGCGAGCCTCCTGTAAGGCTTGAACACGCACGATCAGGCGCCCTTCCCATGTGCCCTGACCCGCATTCTCTATCACGGCGACGCACTCTGCGGTCTCGTTGGGTGCATAAAGCGCGCGTCGAGCATACACACCTGCAAAGCGCAAACGGGGTTGAAGCCGATAGACCCGCGTCACCGATTCGCGCTGCAGCTCGGTGAGAGTCGCATGCCGTGCCCCGTGAAATGCATAAGCAATCCAGAGAACGCCGCTATCGGGGATGGTGGCTCGAATCGGCTTCTGCTGGGGCGCGTCTAGCTCAAACCGATCGCCAGGCGTGCCGCGCACCTCCAGCACGCCTTCGGGAGGCAGGGGCGAACGGGCAGGGGTGGCGAAGCGCTCCCGCAGGCGCAGTACCCGCGCATCCGCGATGTATGCCCAGTCGTAGTTGGTGTTACCCAGCCCGTCTACCTCAAACGCTACTTTGACTGTGCGCCCGCCAAAAGGCGTCAGGTCGGCGGAAAGGGGTTGCCAGCCCGGCTCCCGACATTCCACGCTGACGAGGCTTTTATCCTCCACCTTCAGGCTCACGCGCACGCCGTCGTGGGGATTCTGGGGGTCATCGCGGCGGGCGTTATCGTCCACGCCTGCCCATGCCGTCAGCACGAGTCGGTCGCCTGCATCCACACGCGGCAGTTCCAGCGTGAACACAGCCCGTGCAGGGCGTCGCGTGGGGTGCAACAGCGCGCCCTGTCGCGCCACCCCGCCCGATTGGATTGTGCGCACCACAGAGGGCGAGAGCGCATCCGACACCGCGCCCGTATGCCAGCGCGTCATCAGGTCGGTCAACACGAAAACACCATCCGAAAGGGGCTGTGTCCAGAGAGGCAATACGAGCCAAGCCCAGCCGAGAATCCACACGAGGCGATACATCACGCTCCCCTTTCGCGCTCGACGCTTCTTTTCCTGCTCCAGAGGCGGGAAAACATCTCCGAAGGGCGAAATTGCACCTCCGCATGAAAGGAAGGCTGATTGCGGGCGTGGATGAGGCGGGGCGCGGTCCGATTGCGGGTCCCGTGGTGGCAGGTTGCGTGCTGCTGCGGGAGCCGCTGATGCTGGAAGGGGTGCGCGACAGCAAAACGCTTTCCGAGTCGGCGCGCGAACACCTTTTCAGGCAGATTCAGCAGGTGGCGGTGGCGTGGTCGGTGGGGGTGGCGTCGCCGCGCGAGATTGAGCGGCTCAACATCCTGCAGGCGAGCCTGCTGGCAATGCGACGCGCCCTGCTCGCCTTGCCCGTTAATCCGCACAAAGTGTTCGTGGACGGTAAGTTCCCTGTGCCCGACTACCCCATCTCGCAGGAGGCGATTGTGGACGGCGATGCGCTCCACCCTGCTATCAGCGCCGCTTCCATCGTGGCGAAAGTGGTGCGCGACCGCCTGATGCGCGACATAGACCCCCTCTACCCTGCTTACGGCTTCGCCCAGCACAAAGGCTACCCAACACCTGCCCATCTGCAATCGCTGGCGGTGTACGGGGCTTGCTCCCAACACCGGCGCACCTACGCGCCTGTCCTGCAACTCTGCTTTGAGTGGGGGAAAGAAGGTTAGACAATCCCGATTCGCAGGAGGTCTTTGAGTGCAATCATGCCAATCGGGCGTCCTGTTTCGTCCAGCACGGGCATATCGCCAATCTTGACGGGCAGGCTCTGGAACTTTTCCAGCACCTCAATTGCAAGGGGGTTGCCCTGCAGGCGATAGAAGTGGCGGTTCATCGCCTCATGCACGGGTTGCGAGAGGGCGCGTTCGTCTTGAAGCAGGCGTCGGCGGATGTCGCCATCGGTTACCAGCCCGACCATGACGCCGTTTTCGTCCACCACGCAGGCGGCGCCTGCGCCCGCGCGGGTAATTGCGAACAGCGCGTCGCGCAGGGGGGCGTCTTGTGGCACAATCGCGAGCGCCTCGCCCGTGCGCATCACATCGTGCGCCCGCAGCAGCAGGCGTCGCCCCAGCGCACCCGCAGGATGATTGAGCGCAAAATCGTCGGGGGTAAAGCCGCGCGCCACCATCGTGGCTAACGCCAGTGCGTCGCCCATCGCCAGCATCGCCGTGGTGCTGGCAGTCGGCGCGAGATTATGCGGGCACGCCTCGCGCTCCACCGCTACATCCAGCACCAGGTCCGCCATACGCCCCAGCGTTGAATCGGGGCGCCCCGTCATCGCAATCGTGAACACCTGCAGGCGCTTAAGGGCGGGGCAGAGCGCGACAAGCTCATCGCTTTCCCCGCTGTAAGAAAGCAGTAGCGCCACATCCTGCGCCGTTACCGTGCCCAGATCGCCATGCGCCGCTTCCGTGGGGTGCAAAAAGAGAGCGGGCGTGCCTGTGCTGCTGAAAGTACCTGCCAGTTTGCGCGCGATCGCGCCCGACTTGCCCACCCCGCTGACCACCAACCGCCCCGAACACGCCAGCAACACCTGCACCGCGCGCTCGAACGACTCATCGATGCGCTCTGCCAGCGCTTCAACCGCCTGCGCTTCGATGCGCAGCACCTCCTGCGCCACCGCACGCACCGACCTTTCACCCAGAATCCGGCTCATAGCAGGTTATCGTCCAGCTCCGGTGCAATTCGCAGGCGTTTCCGACGGCGCACCGCTGTGTTTTCTTCTCCGTAGTACTCCTGATACACCTGCACAATCTTCTTCTTGACCCGCTGGAGTGCGTTATCGATGCACTTTGTGTGGCGGTTGAGCTTTTCCGACATCTCCCGATAGGACAGCCCATCCAGATAGCACTCCAGTACCTGCAGCTCCAGCGGACTCATGCGCTCCTGCGCCAGCCGCAGCACCGCCATCGGGATTCGCTGATAAAGAATCACCTCTTCAGGGGTCAGGGCGTTGGGGTCGGGAAGCATTTCGCCCAGCGTCGTGTCGGCGTCGGCGCTGGCGGGGTCCTGAATCGGGCGATCGATGGAGATGGAATCGTTGAGAGGGATATGCTTCTGGCGTGTCGCCGCTTTGACAGCGGAGATAATCTGGCGTGTAACGCACAGCTCCGCGAACGGGCGAAACTTATGGAAACGGTCATATCGGAAGTCGCGGATTGCCTTATAAAGCCCCAACAGCCCTTCCTGCACGACATCTTCATGCTCTGCGCCGATTAAAAAGTAAGAGCGCGCCTTCATCTCCACGAGCGAACGATAGCGTTTGAGAAGAATCTCTGCGGCGCGCTGGCTTCCTTGTTTCGCATAATACACTAATTCTTCATCTTGCATATAGGTGAAACACAGATTGGAGTCGTCGAAGAAGGGTTCCTCCATCATGCCGTGTTCCCTCATGTATGTGCCCTCCGTCGGATAATGGTGCCCGCTGACGGGGATTTCGCCGCGCCCACAGCACTGACCACCGCGTCAGCTTGCCCTTCTCGCCACCAGAGACCTCGTTCCATGCGTACTCCCCTTGCGGACATGAGTAGTTTAGACGATTAACCCCCCTTAAAGTCAAGGGTTTTGGGCAAATTGGCGCCGAATTTCGCCCGAAATTGGCAGGAATTGCCTGCGAAGGGGGGTACATGGTGGGTTGCTGTATCATCTAATGCAGGAGCAACTTTGAATAAGGAGGTTTATATGCGAGCTCGACAGTGGATTAGCGTGCTGGCGCTGGCAGGTTTATCGATGGTTGCCCCATCCCAGGACGCCGCGCCTGTGAAAGTGTTTCGGGGCAGTGCCAATCAGGTGGTGTTGCAGTTCGAGCGGGTGCGTCCCGCCTATGTGGAGATTCTGGTGAATGGGCAGGTGATCGCCACACGCACCGTGCAGGGCGCCCAGATAACACTTGGCTTGACCAGCATGGGGTTAGCCCCCGGCACCCACGAGGCGGTTATTCGTCTGTACGATCGTCAGGGGCGCCTGATAGGGGAAACCCGTGCGCCCGTAGAGCTTCAGCCTGACCCCTACGCGCCCGTGAACCTGATTATCCCGCGCAACGGAACCCGTGTGAGCGGCACAATCCCCGTAGAGGCGCGGCTCAACCTGCAGGGCAACATGTATGTAACCTTTTTTGTGGACGGTCAGGCGCGCGCCCTGCGCAACTTCGCGCCCTACATTTACCAGTGGGACACTACACAGGCAACCAACGGCTGGCACACTTTAGAGGTGTGGGTGTTCGACGGTAAGCAGACCTTCAAAACGCCGCCCACCCGCGTGTTTGTGAACAACCCTGGCGGGCGCACCGAGCGCCAGATGGAGCCAGAGCTTTCTGGCGAAATGGTGGAACCCGCGGTGGTCGCTGTCGAGTCGTCGCCCAGCGCGGAACTTTCGGGGCTTCGAACAGGTGAGATGGCAGGAAGCGCCGCCCCCCTGGAGTTGCGCCTCAGCACGCCTGCGAACGAGGCGATTCCCTCCGTGCCTGCGGAGCCTGCTTTGAGTGTCGCGCTCGCGCCTGCGGAAACCAATCCCGCCGCATGGCGCACGGCTCCAGGCACGGGGCAGCCCCAGTTTGAAGCACGCTTCACCGCGCCTGAGGTGCCTCCCAGCACCCGCTTCACGCCCACGCCGGTCTACCAGTGGCAACCGGGCTGGCGCGTGGCGAAGGCGGAGCCTCAGATGCGCGGGCAAAAACTCACCGTTCCGCCCGTGCTTGCGAGCGCACCCAAATCGGCTGCCCCAACCGCCTACGAGAGCGCGGTTCTCCTGTTCCGACACGGCACACGCCTGCCCAGCACCATCCGCACCTTCGAGCTGGTGTGGAACGGGAGGGTCATTGTGCCCGATGTGGCTCCACGCGTTGAGGAGGGCATCCCCCTGGTGACGGTGCGCCACGCACTGGAGAGCGCAGGGGCAACCATTCGCTGGGACAATCAGCACAAGCAAGCCACAATCCTGCTGGGTGAGAAGACGCTGGTACTGGATGTTCGGGCGAACCGCGCCACCCTCAACGAAATACCCCTCACCCTGGATGCGCCGCTCCAGATTGTCAACGGGCGCGTGATCGTGCCCGCCGCCCTGCTCGGCGAGGTGCTGAACGCAGACATCCTGTTTGACCTCACCACGCACCAGCTGATTCTCACACCGAGAACCTGAAGCCTCTTTCTGGTCTCTTGCCTTCCCGACGGAGGGCAAGAGACCTCCAATCCCGTGAACATTTCCCCCTGAATTTCTCCAGTTTCAGAGTCCTTCTGGTAGGAATTGCAACGCAAATCGGTGTATAATTAGCACAGGTTGCGAAAACGCTTACGCAGAGGCAGCTGGCGATGAAGCGCACGCAGGAGATTACGATTCGGGAGCTGGCAGAGTCGCTGGGGGTGTCGGTCGCGACGGTCTCGCGAGCGATTCACGGGCGCGGGCGCATCAGCCCCGAAACACGGGCGCGCGTGCTGGAACAGATGGAGCGCATGGGCTATGTGCCGAACCTGCACGCCCAGAGCCTTGCCCGACGCCACAGCACGCTGATTGCTCTGGAGTATCTGGGGCAGATGGAGGTGCTGTCCGATGTGTTTCTGATTGAGCTGGGGCGTGCCATTCAGGCGGCACTGGTCAAGCACGGCTACCGCCTGCTGATGAACCTGGTGGGAGATAGCCACTATCGGCAGAGTACCCTGCGCCAGTGGATTAACTCGCGCCTGATTTCGGGCGTGATTTTGATAGGCAACCCCGATGTGAGCGCGGAATGGCTCAAGCCGTTGATGAAGGCGCGTATCCCGACGGTGCTGATTGCCTACCACCCTCCTGCCGAAATGCCCGACACGATGCGCTGTGTGGTGCTGGATGTCAAAACAGGCTGGCAGGAAGCAATTGCCCACCTCACAGCGGAGGGGCATCGGCAATTCGCCTACATCGGCAGCCATCCCGAAGACCCCGCGCTGGACTACATCTGTGAAGCGCTTCGCCAGCACCATGCTACCCTCGTGCCAGAAGGGGTTCTCTACGCGAACGAAACCCCGCTGGGAGGCTACGAAGCCACAAAGCGATTGCTCCAGCACGCGCAGCGCCCGACCGCCATTCTGGCGCGCACCGATCTGCTGGCGATGGGCGTCCTGCTCGCCCTGCAGGAAGCCGGGTTGAGCGTGCCACACCACATCTCAGTCGTAGGGCACGACGACATCCCGATGGCACAGTGGCTCATTCCGCCACTCAGCACCATCCGAATTGATTATGCAATTCTGGGGGAGAAGGCTGTGGAAAGTCTGGTTCATCTGCTACAGAAAGAAAAAAGCGACACAGAGCCTGTTCAGACGGTCGCAACGCGCTTTGTGGTGCGTCAAAGCACCACAAAAATCACGCAACAGGAGGCATAAGCGATGAAAGGCTACCTGAATCGATGGGGATTAGTCATGCTGTTGTGCTTGAGCGTAAACGCTTACGCACAGGTGAATGTACGCGACGAGTTCTCGGCTGGGCTTGACCCAGGTCTGCCATGGTCATGGACCGTGATTGCTCCCAATCCTGACGCATGCGATTACTGGAACTCGGAAGACCCGTCCCGCTACAGGTTTCAGGACGACCTGCTGGTTATCGATTTCCACCCATGGAACTCTACTTATGACCAGTGGAACTACGCGAACAACTTCCTGAACCTGCCCGTGCGCGGATTCGGCGATGGCTGGGCGATTGAGACCACTGTCACCCTCAACCTGAACGGCAACATCCCGGGCGCCTACACTCAGGTCGGGCTCATGCTGATGAAGGATATGGACAACTACTACACCGTCATGTTGCTGGTGGACCCGAATGCCTCGCCGATTCGGTTCTGGGTCAGCACGGCGCAGGAAATCAATCGGAGCTATGGCTATGGCGGCGCCTCCGCAGGCTATTGGGATGATGGGCAGAACAGCTCCACCTGCGGTCTACGAATCGAGGACGCAGGTCTCGTCGACGGGGTGCGCAAAGTGAACATCAAGATTAAGCGCCAGGGTATCGACGACGACTGGGTTGCCATCTGGCCCTCGCCGATGGATGTGCCGCAGATTGTGAGCGACATTGTGCAGAACGGCGGCTATGTCGGCTTTTTCAATGTCGCTGGTTTTACGGCAGAGCCCATGCCCAGCGCCGACTTTGACTACATTCAGCTGGAGCAGGTGTTTCTCAAAACCGCTGGCGATGTGAACAACGACGGTTGTGTGGACGACGCCGACCTGCTGCAGGTGCTGTTTGACTTCGGCAACGGCGGCGACGGGCTGAGCAGCGATGTCAATCAGGATTGCGTTGTGGACGACGCCGACCTGCTGCAGGTGCTGTTCAGCTTCGGCAGCGGATGCTAAAAATCACTTTGCAGGGAGCCGCGGCTGGCTCCCTGCAAAACATCACACAGTGAGGTGAGAGTATGCGGCACTATCGCAGAGGGTTCACACTGATTGAACTGCTGGTCGTGATTGCAATTATCGCCATTCTGGCGGCGATTCTGTTCCCTGTGTTCGCGCAGGCGCGTGAGAGCGCCCGCAAGACCCAGTGCCTCAGCAACATGCGCCAGATCGGGATTGCCGTGGTGGCTTATGTAACCGATTACGACGAGAAGTTCTTCATCCAGCCATGGCCTGGCGGCTGTCCTACCAGCGAAACGGGCTACTTCATGCACGACGCACGCCACCCGCGTCAACACTGGGCGTACCTGCTCCATCCCTACATCAAAAACGCAGGCATCTTCGACTGCCCCAGCTACGAAGGGGAGTGGTACTACGCTTCCTATGCCCTGTGGGAGTGCGGTCGCGGGAGACCGCCTCAGAACCAGTGGCTCGTGCCCAAGGTGGAGTATGGGCTGAACCAGGTGATTATCAACCGCACCCAGAGCCTGAGTCCGGTCTCACTGGCGCAGATTGAGCGGGTGGCAGAAGTGGCGCTGGTGATGGACAACAACTATATCTACAGCGAATACACTTGTTTGCGCGGTCCTGCCAACCCGAACGCATTTATGAAATATGTGCCCTATGACCGCGAATGGCCGTGGGTGCAGGGCGTGGTGCGCCATCAGGAGGGGCTGGTGTTTACCTTCGTGGATGGTCACGCGAAGTGGGCGCGGCGTTCGGCGCGGGGAGCGCCTTACTTCGAGTGGCGCGGCGCGAACTTCTCGCACTTCTATCCCGTGCTGCTGGGCGACCGCGAGTTCGCCACAGGAACCGAGTGCGCCAGCACCTACGACTACGGTCAGTAAGGGGAGGCGGATATGCAACGCGAAATTCCGACTCCGGTGGCTGTAGGGATTATTGTGGCGCTCTTGCTGGTCGTGGGCGTGCTGCTCTACCGCTTCTTTGTGACGGGTGGCGTCCAGAGTTATGGCGAGAGCGTCGCTAAACCTGCCCCGGGCGCGCCGGGCACACCGATGCCCGGCGCCCCTGGCGGTGGCGCCCCTATGGCACCACGGTGAACTCTATGGCTCTTGTGCAGCATCGCGAGCAGACCTCCTTCGTCGGGTCAAGCACGGGCGTGTTGGCGGAGCAGGCGGTGCGCCCCCGCCGACGCGCCCTGCTTGTCGGCACGCTCCTGATGATTCCCAACGCGGCGTGGATCGTCCAGATTGAGCGCGTGCGCGAGGGTCCCTACCCCACCACGATTTCGCTGTTTTTGAACGCCATTTTCTGGCTGATTCTGCTGCTGGTGGTCAATCGGCTGCTGACGCGGCTCCGCCCAGCCCTGGCGTTTCGCCCCGCAGAACTGCTCTTGATTTACTCGATGCTCTGTATCGGCTCGGCGTTTGTGGGGCTGGACGGCGTGCCCGCGCTCATTCAGATGATGGCGCACCCGTACTATCACGGGGCGCAACAGGCGGGCTTTGAGCGAGTGCTGGAGGTGTTGCCCCCTGCGCTGGTGGTACAGGACTCAGAAGCGCTTCGGGGCTACTTCATCGGCAACGACACCCTCTATCGCTGGGATTACCTGAAAGCGTGGCTCTCGCCCCTGCTGCTCTGGCTGGTCTTTATTGGGCTGCTCTGGTGGACGATGCTCTGCCTGAGCTCGCTGGTGCGCTATCAGTGGGCGGTGCAGGAGAAACTGGCGTTTCCGCTGGTGGCGCTTCCTTTGCAGATGGTGCAACCTGAAGGAGGTCTGTGGCGTGCGCGACTCTTCTGGGCAGGTGCTATCGTGGCGGGCGGAATCAACCTGCTCAACGGCTTGCATTTCTGGTTTCCTTCCGTGCCCGAAATCCCTGTCAAGCATCAGGACCTCGCCCAGTATATGACCAATAAGCCGTGGGACGCGGTGGGCTGGTTCCCTGTTTCGTTTTATCCCTTCGCGATTGGGATTGGCTATTTGCTCCCGCTGGATTTGCTGTTTTCCTGCTGGTTTTTTTATCTGTTCTGGAAGGCGCAGCTGGTGGCGGGCCGTGCGTGGGGGCTGGACATCACGCCTGAGTTCCCATACATTCGGGAGCAGGGGATTGGCGCGTATCTGGCGATTGGGCTATTTCTGTTGCTGGGCGGGCGCGGGCTGGTCAAGCAGCTCGTGACCCATCTTCGCACTCCTTCCCGAAGCGATTTGCGGGACGACACCGAGGCTTTGCCCTATCGTCATGCGGTATGGGGTCTTTTTGGCGGGCTGGCAGGGCTGACCCTTTTTCTGGGCGCGTTCGGCATGCGGTGGCACTACGCGCTGCTGGCGGTCGCGCTCTATTTGCTGTTCGCGCTGGTGATCACCCGCATTCGCGCCGAGCTGGGTCCGCCCGTGCATGACCAGCACTTCTCTGGACCTGACCATGTGCTGACAACGACACTGGGCACGCATCAGTGGTCAGGGCGCGAGTTGACGATGCTGAACTTTTTCTACTGGTTCAACCGCGCCTATCGCTCCCATCCAATGCCGTTTATTCTGGAAGGCTTCAAGATGGCGCACGACCAGCGTGCAGCGCTCACGCCGTTTTTCAAAGCCTTTCTGTGGGCAGGGCTGTGGGGCGCGGTTTTGAGCTTCTGGGCGTTTCTGCACTATGCGTATCGGTACGGCACGGGCGCGGAGTTTTTTGCGGGACAGCAGTTCGGCTTTGAGGCGTATAATCGCCTGCAGAACTGGGTTCAGCTGGGTCAGGAGCCGCATCAGGGCAAGGTGGCGGCGATGGGCGTGGGGTTCATGGTCGCCAGTGGACTGATGATGCTCCGCACCCACTGGCTTGGCTTCCCGCTTCATCCAATCGGCTTTGCCATTTCGGGCAGCTGGGCGATGAATCTGGTCTGGGCGCCCCTGATGCTCGCATGGCTCATCAAGTGGCTGATTGTGCGGTTTGGCGGGCTACAACTTTACAGGCAGTGGCTCCCCTTCTTTCTGGGACTGATTGTCGGCGAGGCAATCGTCGGAATGGGCTGGAGTCTGGTCGGTGTGTTGTTCAACACTCCTGCTTATAGTTTCTGGGGTCAATAATTCATAAGGAGGTCAGCGACGATGCAGAAGATTCAGCGTCCGAAAACGGTGGTCTTCTCGGCGGCGCCCGGTCCGCTGGACAATCCGCTCAAGGGCTGGGCGCCCTACTGGTTCTCGTGGCTCACGCAATACTACTTGCCTGTGAGCATGAACTTCTGGTATGTCTCGTGGCGCGAGCTGGAACCGAACCCGAACGACTATCGCTTCGAGCAGTGGGAACAACGCTGGGACACGAACCTCACACGCAACAACCATGTGGTGTTTCGCGTGTATCTGGACTATCCGGGTCAGCCAACGGGCGTACCTCAGTGGCTGATAGACATGGGCGTGGAAATGCGCCCCTACACGGAATATGGGGGTGGTCTCTCGCCGGATTACGACGACCCGCGTCTGGTGCAGGCGCTGGTGCGATTGATTCGCGCGCTGGGGCAACGGTATAACAATCATCCGCGCGTGGCTTTTGTGCAACTGGGATTTCTTGGTTTCTGGGGTGAGTGGCACACTTACCCTCGTACCGAACTTTTCGCCAGCGAGGCAACGCAACGCACGGTGGTGGACGAGATGCGCGCCGCCTTTCCCAACAAAATCCTGCAGGCGCGCACGGCGAACGGCTATCTGGGGCAACACCCATGGCTGGGCTACCACGATGATATGTTCCCCGAAGACACCGACGGCGGTGAGGCGTGGCACTTCCTGCCCACCCTGCGCCGCGCAGGACGCGACCAGAACTGGAAAGTCGCCTGCATCGGCGGCGAGATGGTGCCCAATCAAGCGCTCCGCCTGATGACCACCGACTGGGACCTGACCCGCACCATGACCGAACGCGCTCACATTACCTATCTGGGACCCTACTGCCCGCCTCTGGAAGACCATCGGAGCAACAGCACTTTTATGAACAACAGTCGCACGATGGTGCGCATGATGGGCTATGAGTATCGCCTGAAGGAGTTGCGGTATACACCCGAAGTGCGTCGCGGCTCCCGAATCGAGCTCGCGCTGTTTGGGGTCAATCAGGGCGTCGCGCCCTTCTACTACCCCTGGGAGGTGCGAATGGGGCTGATGAACACGGCAAATCAGGTCATCTGGAGCTGGCGCGTGGCAGTGGATATTCGCCGCTGGCTGCCGGGCGAGTTCATTATGCGCACGGTGTCGCCGATTGTGAGCCTGCCGAAGGGCGAATATCGTCTGGTGCTGGGAATCATCGACCCGTGGCGCAATCAGCCGCGTGTGCGGTTTGCGAATAACTTCGCCGTCATCAACAGCTGGAATGTGCTGGCACCACTGCGCATCCCCTGAACTATCGGGTATCCTAATAAAGGAGGGAGAAGCGCCATGGCAACCACCGTCAAATGGTTCGGGCACTCGACTTTTCTGATCGAATCGCCGCAAGGCAAGCGCATCCTGATTGACCCATGGGTCTACGGCAACCCTGCCTGTCCCGAAAGCGAGAAAAAACTGCCCAAACTGGACTACATGCTCATCTCGCACGGGCACTCGGATCACTTCGGCGATGCGGTGAAGATTGCCCGCGAGTTCCAGCCCCAGATTCTCGCGATTTTTGAGATTTATCTCCACCTCGCCCAGCACGGTATCCATAATGTGCAGCCCATGAACAAGGGCGGCTCGCTGATGATGGACGGCATCACCTTCACGATGGTGAACGCCTTCCACAGCAACGGCATCGATGAGGGCGGGCAAGTGCATTACGGGGGCGAGCCTGCAGGCTGGGTCATCCGCCTTGAGGATGGGCTGACCCTGTACCACGCGGGCGACACCTGCGTCTTCGGCGATATGAAACTCATCGGTGAACTGTATCGCCCCACGATTGCGATGCTCCCGATTGGCGACCGCTTCACGATGGGACCGCGCGAGGCGGCTTACGCGATTAAACTGCTCGGCGTGAAGAAGGTCATCCCGATGCACTGGGGCACTTTCCCCTTGCTCACAGGCACGCCCGAACAGTTGCGTGAGGAAACCCGCGATATCGAGGGACTGGAAATCATCGTGATGCGCCCTGGCGAGACCATCCCCATCGGGTAAGGCAGGTACAATTCTCTTGACCGTGATAGACCACGACACCCCGCGCGAGGCTTGCGGACTCTTCGGCGTCTATGCCGAAGGCGAAGATGTGGCGCGACTGACCTACTTCGGACTGTTCGCGCTGCAGCATCGGGGACAGGAGAGCGCGGGGATTGCTGTATCTGACGGCGAAAGTGTACGCGCCTATCGCGATCTGGGGCTGGTAACGCGCGTCTTCACGGAACCCATTTTGCAAAGCCTTCGAGGGCATATTGCGGTGGGGCACACGCGCTATTCCACGACAGGCTCCTCCACCCTCCGCAATGTGCAGCCGATTACCTGCTCCACGCTTCAGGGTAATATCGCGGTGGCGCACAACGGCAATCTGGTGAATGCTCACACCCTGCGTGCGGAGCTGGAAGCCGCTGGCGAGCAGTTTGAGACCACCAACGACTCGGAGGTGATTGTGCGCCTGATTGCCCGCGCCTACGAGGGTGATATTGTGGAGGCGATTCGGGCAATGATGGCGCGTGTGCAGGGCGCCTACTCGCTGGCGATTCTGACCCCCACCCAGCTGATAGGCGTGCGCGACCCGTTTGGGGTGCGCCCGCTCTGTCTGGGCAGGCTCGGTTCGGCGTGGGTGCTGGCATCCGAAGATTGTGCGTTTCCCCCGATTGGTGCAGAGTATGTGCGCGATGTCGCCCCCGGCGAGATTGTAGTGATTGACGCCGAGGGATTGCGCTCCTACGAGGGAGCAAAACCCGCTCGCGAAGCGCTGTGCATGTTTGAACTGATTTACTTCGCGCGCCCTGACAGCCACCTCTATGGGCGCCTGCTCTACGAGGTGCGCCGTCGCATGGGCATGGAGCTGGCGCGTGAGCATCCCGCCGAAGCCGACCTTGTGATCCCCGTGCCCGATTCGGGCATTCCCGCCGCGGTGGGCTATGCCCATGCGTCGGGCATTCCCTATGGCGATGGGCTGATTAAAAATCGCTATGCGCCGCGCACCTTCATTCAGCCCGACCAGCGCATGCGCGAGTTGAGCGTGCGCCTCAAACTCACGCCGCTTACGGAAGTCATCGCAGGCAAGCGGCTCGTGGTGGTGGACGACTCCATCGTGCGCGGCACGACCACACGCCAGATTGTACGCCTGCTGTTTGAGGCGGGGGCGCGCGAGGTGCATATGCGTATCACTGCGCCGCCTATCCGATTCCCGTGCCACTACGGGATTGATATGGCGACCCAGCGCGAGCTGGTAGCCGCGCACCACACGGTGGAAGATGTTCGCCAGCAGATTGGGGCGACCAGCCTCGGCTACCTCAGTATTGAAGGACTTTTGCGGGCGTGCGGTCAGCCCCAGGGGCGCTTCTGCTTAGCCTGCTTCAACGGCGACTACCCTATCCCCATCCCCGATGATGTGGAGCTCACGCGCGACATCTTTGAGCCTGCGCTGGCAACGCAGGAGTGAGAAAGCCTTTCAGAAATCGTAAGACAAATACACAGCGACCCCCTGCTGCTGGGCGTATTCCATCACTCTGGGCGACGACACCATGTGCGCCACCAGCACAGGGAACAGGTTAGGCATATGCCGACTGAGGGGTCTCAGCTTGCGCCGCAGGAAGTTGTCAATATCATTTCTGGAGAGCTGTGCTTTACTTTCACCGACGATTGTGAGCAGTTCCCCGTTGCGCCGCGCCTCGCCCAGAATGTTGAGCTCATAATGCTGCCCCTCGCCAACGGTGATAAAGCCGCGCTTCAGCCGCCCGACGACTTCCAAGCCATAATCCCGTTTGAGCAGTTGGGGCAGTGCTTTGTACGCCTCGTTCTCGAGGGTATAGCCGACCGTCATCGCCAGTCCGCCCACTTGCTTGGCGAGGTCTCTGATAGCCCGTGTGTTTTTGGCGATCTGCTTCGTGTTAGCTTCGGTCTGCCTCGTAAGCGCCTCGATTTGCTGTGCATGCACCCGCAACTGCTCCGTGTTCGCCCGCGTTTGCTCGGTCAGCGCCGCAATCTGCTCGCTATGCACCCGCAACTGCTCGGTATTGGCGCGAGTTTGCTCTGTAAGTGCCTCAATTTGCTGGGTATGCACCTTGAGCTGCTCGGTGTTCGCCCGCGTTTGCTCGGTCAGCGCCGCAATCTGCTCGCTATGCACCCGCAACTGCTCCGTGTTCGCCCGCGTTTGCTCGGTCAGCGCCGCAATCTGCTCGCTATGCACCCGCAACTGCTCGGTATTGGCGCGAGTTTGCTCTGTAAGTGCCTCAATTTGCTGGGTATGCACCTTGAGCTGCTCCGTGTTCGCCCGCGTTTGCTCGGTGAGCACCTGAATTGCCTGCGTGTTGGCGCGGGTTTGTTCGGTGAGTACGGCAATCTGTTCGGTATGTGCCCGCAGCTGCTCAGTATTGGCGCGCGTTTGCTCCGTCAGCGTTTGTATTGCTTGGGTATTCGCCTGTGTTTGGGCTGTGAGCGCCTCAACCTGTTGCAAGAGCAACGCGAAGCGCTCCCGCATCTCACTCTCCAGATGGTCAACCCGCTTGATGACCTCCGACTCCAGAATCTCTTGCGACATCCGCAGAAGGGCAGAGGTCAACACCTGAACCTGTTCCGGGCTGAACGCGCCAGAGAGCAGCTGCTCTATTTCCTGAAGCGTTGGCATGCCACAAAAATTTTACCCGAATTCAGGCTCCGAAGCTCATTCTTTTCTACTCTCCCCAATATACAACCACAACCCACACCAGCGGCGCCAGAAGGTAGGTTGCTTCCGCCAGACCGCCCACCAGCCGATAGAGCGCCCACTCGTCTTGCGCAACGCCCCGAACCAAAAACCACATATAACCGAGCCAGAAGAGGTTCAAGATAAATAACAGCACAACTGCGAATCCCGCAACAATCGTCAGAGTGGACTGTAGCACCCTGTTAGCGTACACCATTTCTATACCCGCAATCAGCCCCAGAAAGCAGAACGCCAGCAAGACCAGCGCCAACACGGGACCTAATGGATAGGAGTTATACTGCTCCAGCAAGAGACCACCGCAAAGAAGCGCCCAACCCATCAGATAAATCCCGACAGGCTTGCTCCACAACACAAGCGCTTCAGAACGCCTTGAGTGTCGCCACCAGAGCCAGCCCAGCAACGGATACCACCCCGTCAGCACCAGATTACGCACCCACTGGAATGTGGAAGCCTCCCTTAGCTGCAGGTATATTCCCTCTGCGAAAACCGCTATGCAGGTCGCCCCTGCGAGCGCATACAAAAAATTGGCACGGCTCCACGAGGCGCCCCGCAGAATGCCCAAGCCCCATATGGCTACTGTAAGCGGAAGGAGTGCCCACAGCAGGTACGCGACTGCCCACTCAGCCTCAACTCCTGCCCACATCAGTGTCAACCCCCACCCCAGATGGGCAGCCGCCGTTATCGCGCCAAACGCGAGACAATAGCTCCCGAAGCGATTCACCAGCGCCGAAGGCAGTCGCATCTCTTGAGCCACGAACCGCTCACCCCGCTTCAATTATACTCCAGTCGTTTGCAGGAATCTTCACAAAACGAATCGAATCCCCATGCAGGAGGTGGCGATGAGTTATTCGGCGCTTGCGGAGCAGCTGGCTCAACGGGGCGTGGATATAGAGCAGGTCAAGCAGCGGCTCAAAGCCCAGCGGATTGAGACCCCCTCGTGGGGCTACGGCAACTCTGGCACGCGGTTCAAGGTCTTCCCCTGGCGGGGCGCGGCGCGGAATGTGTATGAGAAACTCCAGGACGCCAGCGTGGTGCATCGTTTCACCGGCGTTTGCCCCACCGTCGCCCTGCACATCCCCTGGGATAAGGTGGACGACTGGCACGCGCTCAGCCAGTACGCCGAGTCGCTGGGCATCCGAATCGGCGCGATTAACCCGAACCTGTTTCAGGACGATTCGTACAAACTGGGCAGCCTGTGCCATCCCGACCCCGCCGTGCGTCAGCAAGCGATTGCCCATATTGAGGAGTGTATTCAGATTGCCCACGCCGTCGGCTCTACGATTATCAGCCTGTGGCTGGCGGACGGCACGAACTATCCCGGTCAGGACGATTTTCGGGCACGCAAGCACCGCCTGCTGGAAAGCCTGCAAGCCATCTATCCCAAACTGGGTGGATGCCGACTGCTGATAGAGTATAAGTTCTTTGAGCCTGCGTTTTATCATACCGACATCCCCGATTGGGGCGTCGCCTACAGCCTTGCGCTGAAACTGGGCGAGAAAGCGCAGGTGCTGGTGGACACGGGGCATCACCCGCAGGGCACGAATATTGAGCATATCGTGGCGTTCCTGCTGGACGAGGGTAAACTCGGCGGCTTCCACTTCAACAACCGCAAGTATGCCGACGATGACCTGATTGTCGGCTCCATCAATCCGTTTGAGCTGTTCCTGATTTTTTGCGAGCTGGCAAGCGCCGAAGAAGACCCCCGCACGCAAGCCTGTGCCCAGCAGGTCGCCTACATGATAGACCAGTCGCATAACATCGAGCCGAAGATTGAGGCGATGATTCTGTCGGTGATGAACGTCCAGACCGCCTATGCGAAGGCGTTGCTGGTGGATCGGGCGCGTTTACGCGCGGCGCAGGAAGCAGGAGAGGTGCTGGAAGCGCATCGGATTCTGCAGGAAGCTTACGAAACCGATGTACGCCCGCTGCTGGCGCAGGTGCGCCTCGAGATGGGGCTGGAGCCTGACCCCTTAGAGGCGTTTCGGCGTTCGGGTTATGCGGAGCGCGTCGCGCAGGAGCGGGGTAGCGTCTCGCCGGGCGGCGCGGGCTATCCGGGTTAGACCTGCGCCATGCGCTCGCGCCGCGCCCGATGTTGCTGATACATCTCGCGGAACAGCTCAAACTTCACCGCATGGTAGCGTGCGGTTGCAGGATTCGGCTCAATCACCTGCTCGGGCTGGCTCATCGCCTTCATCGCGCTGGGAATGTCGGGATAAGCGCCGCTGGCGACCGCGCCCAGAATCGCGCTTCCCAGCAGCACCGCCTCTGGCTCGCGGTTAATCACAATCCGGCAGCCCGTGATGTCGGCATGCTCGCGCAGCCACACGCGGTTTTTCACGCTCCCGCCCGTAACAAAAATGGTGTCGATGGTGTAGCCCGATTCCTGCAGGGCGCGTAGCACATCGCGAATGTTGTACGCCAGCGCCTGCACCGTGGCGTAATAGAGCAACGCCAGCGCCTCGACGCTTTTATCCAGCGTCAAGCCGTCCACCACGCCGCGCGAGTGCGGGTCGGCATAGGGCGCACGGTTGCCGTAATGGTCGGGGTACACATGCAGGTTGCGGGTCAACAGCGCAGGGTAAGGCAGCCCTTCAGCAAGACGGTCAATGATGCGGTTTGCCACTTCGTAGGGAGTGATGCCTTCCGCTTCTGCTTGCTGGCGCAACACGGGGTACTGAATGTGATGCTCCAGCGTGTAGTCAATCAGGGCGCCCGCCGCCGATTGACCGCCTTCGTTCATCCACATGCCGGGCAGCACCGCGCCATAGTAGGGTCCCCACACGCCTGGCACAAACCGCGCTTCGCGTGAAAGCGCCATCAGGCATGAGGAAGTGCCCCCAATCAGCGCCAGCGCACGCTCCACAGCCGTCAGGTCGGGCTTTTCTTGATCGTACCACACGGCGCCCAGCAGACCAATCGTGCCCGCGTGCGCATCCACAATTCCGATTGCGACCTGTGTGCGGGGGGTCAGCCCCAGGTGTTGCGCCGCTTCTGGGGTCAGCGTGCCTGCCGACTCGCCAAGCGGACGAATCGCCTCGCCTGCACGCCCGCGCTCCAGAATTGATTCGATGCCTATCGCCTTCAGAAACCGCTCCTCCCAGCGCGACTCGGCAGGCAGGTAAGTCCACTTGCACCCCATCGTGCATTCACTGCGCAGGTTGCGCCCTGTGCTGCGGTACACCAGAAAGTCGGCTAAATCCAGAAACTTGCCCGCGCTGTGGAACACATCTGGCATGTGGCGCTTGAGCCAGAGCAGCTTGGGGGGTTCCATTTCAGGCGAGAGCGCGCCGCCTGAATAGCGCAACACCTCGTAGTCGCCCGCGTTAATCTCTTCTGCTTCGGCGACGGCGCGGTGGTCCATCCACATGATAATGTTCCACTGGGGGTCGCGCGTGGGCGAGATGCTCAGGGGCTGGTCGTGCGCATCCAGCACCACCAGCGAGCAGGTGGCGTCGTAGCCGATGCCCAGCACCTGTTCCGGGGGAACCTGCGCTTCCTGTACCACCCGCCGCACCACTTCCCCCACCGCCCGCCAGATGTCTTCGGATGATTGTTCTGCGTACTCGGCTTGCGGGCGATGGATTTGAATTGGCTCTACCGCAATAGCAAGGCGATTGCCCTGCAGGTCAAACAAGCCTGCTCGGGCGCTGGCAGTACCCACATCCACGCCGATGACATAGCCGTGCATGTCCATATCTTGTTCGTCGCGCGGTTGCAGGCTCCTGCTGGACGGAAGGAAGTATATACTCCGCAACAGTCGAGCCTAACTGGGGTGTTCGCAAAATCGCCTTTGAGCAGCACGGGTGAACCTGCTCTGTTGCAAGGATGCCCATTCCACCTTATGGCACACAGGATTTCGCCGCGTGGGGCGCGGCGACCGCGCCCCTACGCATGCGGGTAGGGACGCGGTTCCCGCGTCCTGTTCTCCAAACCTCACCATCTTTGCAACAGAGCAGGTGAACCTGTTCCTAATAAACGAAGCCAGCCTTCGCTGGCTATTTCAGCCGACGAAGGTCGGCTTCATCTCATAGGAACGGCTTCAGCCGTCAGGGCACAGGCTCAAAGATGGCACGCCTATCAAACAGCCTACCCCTCAAGGAACCTCGCGGAGGCGGGCGCAAAATACCTATGTCCCCATCCTTGCAACAGAGCAGCTTCAGCCGTCAGGCATAAGGTGGGATTTTTCGAACGCCCTCAGCCTAACTGGGGTATACTCTTTGCCAGGAATAGCGATGGCTCGTCTGGTCAAAGTAAAGTATCGGAGTGGCGTGCTGGAACCGCTGGAGCCGCTGTCTCTGGAAGAAGGTACAGAGCTAACCGTGGTCATCCCAGACGCAGGCGAAAGCTCAGAATCTGCTGACACCATAGCATCAACCGCAGGGGCGTGGGCAGACCTGCTGGACTGTGAGCAGTTCGAGCAAGAGGTCTATGCCCATCGGCTTGTGGACACCCGTGCGGAGACTCGCCTATGAATCCAACCTATTTGCTGGACACGGGCTGGATTGTGCGGCACTTGCGCGGCTCGAAGGCGTATACAGAGACTTTGCAGAAGATAGGCTCCAGCCAGATAGCTATCAGTATTCTCTCGCTGGCAGAGCTGTATGAAGGGGTCTTTCGCGCTCGCGACCCCCAAAGAGCAGAACAAGCAGTGCTGACATTTATCGCGGACAAACAACTCCTGCCGATAACGGAGCCGATAGCGCGCTGGTTCGGTCAAGAGCGAGCGCGTCTGCGGCAGCAAAACCTGCTGATAGGAGATATAGACCTACTAATCGCCGCCACTTGCGTGCATCACAATCTTGTCCTGTTGACGACGAATCCACGCCATTTTGAACGCATAGCAGGCTTGCAAATAATCTCGGAACCCTGGTAAAAACTTCAGAAGGCATCCTATCGATGGTGATGTCTCCCAACCGGGCGCTTTCCTTCGGGGTACAATTGGCACACATAGGGAGGTACTACGATGCCAATCCGAATCGGAATCAACGGCTTTGGACGAATCGGGCGGATGACCCTGCGAGCCATTCGCAAGCACTACCCTAACGACTTCGATGTGGTCGCCATTAATGACCTCACCGACGCCTACAGTAATGCCCACCTGTTCAAGTACGACACCACCTACGGCACTTACCCCGGCGAGGTCAAAGCGGAGGAGAACGCGATTATTATCGACGGCGACCGCATCCGCGTGTTTGCGGAGAAAGACCCCGCCGCGATTCCGTGGGGCGATGTCGGAGCGGATATTGTGATTGAATCGACGGGCGTGTTCACCGACGCCCAGAAGGCGAGCGCCCACCTCAAAGGCGGCGCGAAAAAGGTGATTATCACCGCTCCCGCCACCAACGAGGACATCACGATTGTGATGGGCGTGAACCACGAGGCATACGACCCCAGCAAGCACCATGTGATTTCCAACGCCTCATGCACCACCAACTGCCTTGCGCCTGTGGCGAAGGTGCTTCACGAGACTTTCGGGATTGAGCATGGCATCATGACCACCGTGCATGCCTACACGAACGACCAGCGCATTCAGGACCAGATTCACAAGGACCTGCGTCGGGCGCGGGCTGCAGCAGCGAACATCATCCCGACTTCCACAGGCGCGGCGAAAGCGATTCATCTGGTGCTACCCGAACTCAAAGGGCGCATGCACGGGATTGCGTTGCGCGTGCCAACGCTGACCGTTTCGATTGTAGACCTGACCGTAACGCTTTCGCGCGAGGCGACCGAGAGCGCGATTAACGAGGCGTACCGTGCCGCAGCGGAGGGCGCGCTGAAGGGGATTCTGGGCGTGAGCGACGAGCCACTGGTGTCTTCGGACTTCCGCGGCGACGAGCGGAGCGCGATTGTGGACCTGCCCTCCACGCTGGTGATGGGCGGGCGCCTTGCCAAAGTGATGGCGTGGTACGATAACGAGTGGGGCTACTCGTGTCGCGTCGCCGACCTCGCGAAATACATCGCCAGCAAGGGCTTCTGACGCCCGCATGGCTGCGCTATGCGCCCCTGCTGATGGTGGGGGCGCATGTTTTGCTGGCGCTTGCCTACAACGCAGCCACCCCGTTCGGCAACAACGGCTACGCCAACACGCCCGACGAGGGGGCGCATTTCCAATATGTGGCATATGTAGCGCGGGAATGGCGCCTGCCCGTGTTTGAGGGCTACGAGGGCGTGGGCTACGAAGCGCATCAGCCGCCTCTCTACTACTTTCTGGCGGGGGTGGTCTATCATCTGGTGGGGGGCGCGGGCAAGGGGGTGCGCCTGCTCTCCACGCTCTGCTCGGCGGGTGTGGTGTGGCTTACATGGCTGATTGCACGGCGGCTGTTCCCCCAAAACATGCCGCTGGTGCTTTCGGCGATGGCGTTCGTGGCGTTTTTGCCGATGCATCTCGCGATTGGCGCCTCCGTCAACAACGACGCGCTGACCAACCTGCTGTTTGCGGGCGTGCTGTATGCCTTTGCGCTCCCACCGGCGGCTGCGCCGTGGCGCGACGGGGTTCGGTGCGGCGTGCTGCTGGGGCTGGCGCTGCTGACCAAAGCGACGGCGCTGATTCTCGTGCCCACAGTTGTGATTGGGCTGGCACTGCGCTATGGGCGGGCGTGGCGTGCGACCCTGATTGCGCTCGCGCTCACACTCGCGATTGCGGGGGTTCTCAGCGGCTGGTGGTTCGTGCGGAACGCCATGCTCTACGAAGACCCCCTGCTCCAGAAGACTTTTATGCGCGTGTTCGCAGGCACGGCAAAAGCGGAAGATTTTTACGCACAGGGCATGAGCGTTGGGGAGTATGGGCGCCTCGTCGCCGACTGGACTTTTCGGAGTTTCTGGTTCGCCTACGGCACGCCGCAAACCGCGCGCACGGGGCTGCCCAACTTCCTGCCCGATAGCGTTTACCTGGGGCTGCTGGCATGGTGCGGTCTGGCGCTGGTGGGGCTGGGGGTGCGCGCCTTTCAGAACCTGAAAAACCGCTCGCCTGCAGAACCGACTCGGCGTGTGTGGTGGATTGTCGCGGGGATTCTGACGGGGTTGGTGCTGGCAAGCTTTGTGCTGTTTGTGCGCGTGTTTTTCCAGACGCAGGGGCGCTACTTTTACCCCGCCCTGGTGCCGATTGCACTCACGCTCACTCTGGGCTGGGAGGGTCTGTTTCCTGCGGAGCGTCGGGCACTTGCTCATGGGGCGCTGGGCGCCCTCTGGCTCTTGCTTGCGCTGGGGTGCTGGCGGTATCTGTAAAATCAGAGTTGCAATTCCGATACTTCATCGGGTATACTCTGGCGTCCAACCCGGGCACACTTCGCGGAACCGATGCGGTTTCGCAAAGGGAGGAAAACAATGCAGAAGCGAAGGAACGCCTTACGGGGTGGATCGTGGCGAGGTTTTGTGCTGGCTGTGCTGGCTTGTGCAGGCATCTGGGTTTTCGCGCAAAACACACGCAACGATCAAAAAACGGAAATTGTTTACCGAGAGGAGACGGTCGCCATTCCGTTTCCGACCGTGTTTGAGGTGAACCGTCGTTTACCCCCGCGCCATCGAGTGCTGGTGCAGCGTGGGCAGGCAGGCGAGAAATGGGTGCGGTGGCGTGTGGTGCTCAAAAACGGCAAAGAGGTTCAGCGCACTGCCATCGCCAGCGAGGTGCTGACCCCGCCTCAGCCCCAGATTTATCAGATTGGGGTGCATGGGCATATCGCCTCGCGTGGCGCCGTCGGACGCAACACCAACTTCTACACTGTCAAAACGCTCACGATGCATGCGACCGCGTATACCCCGCATCGGAGCGGCGGGGGCACAGGCAGTGGGCGCACAGCCACAGGCTTGCCCGCAGGCTATGGGCTGGTGGCGGTAGACCCGCGCGTAATCCCGTTCGGCACGGTGCTGTATGTGGAAGGCTACGGGATGGCAATCGCCGCCGACCGGGGGCGCGCCATTCGGGGCAACAAAATAGACCTCTGCTATGCCACGCGCCAGCAGGCGATTCAGTTCGGCAGGCGCAAAGTGCGCGTGCATGTGCTGAGACCGATGCGGTAAGGTTTTCTCGTCTTGCCCCCTCCCCGCACCTGTGGAGAGGGGGCGCTTCAGAGGATCAGCATCCTGTTCCGAAGTTGAACAGCACCTCCAGCAGGTCCGCGTCGTCCACCACGCCGTCCCCGTTCACATCTTCGGGGAGGCAGCCCGACGCGCCGAAGCTGAACAGTACCGCGAGCAGATCTGCGTCGTCGATGCACCCGTCGGCGTTGATGTCGCCTGCGGGCGCAGGCGCAAACGCATAAAGGGTCTGGGCGTCCGCACTATCGCGCGACGGGGCAATATAGAGCGTGCCATCGGGTCCGACAGAAGGAGAGTTGTTCCCGAAGTAGTTATAAGGAAGCTGGAACCGCCACAGGAACCTCGCGTTATTGCCCTCATCGCGCACGGCGTACAGGTAGGTGGTCGCGAAGTCCACTTGGTCGCAGGCGTACAGCACCCTGCCACAGGTGACCACGGGCCAGCCACTGAACTCGCCGCTCCCTTCGGGCTTGAACTGCCAGCGAATCGTGCCGTCGGGGCGAATCGCCGTAATCCCGCCGCCGATAGTGCCCAGCTGGTTGAAGTCCACATTCACCCGTTTCCCCGCCAGACTTCCCGTTAGCCCAACCAGCTGCAACCCGTTGACCACCGCGTACTGGTTGAACAGGTCAATTTCAACGGTGATGTTGATTTCGCCGTTTGTTGGGGAAATGTTGCGATAGACGACATAGTTCACATCCTCCTGGTAGCCAGTGAAGGGGATACTGGGGGTTACGGTCTTCGTAATCCCGTTGACCGTGAACACGGCATTCTGGTCGGTGGCGATGGGCGTGAAGCTGTAGAGATACAGGTCGTAGGTTCCGTCGGGCACCTGCGAGAGGCGGATGGTGGCAGGACCGTTGTAGCCCAGCGCGCCGATGTAGTGGTAATCGCGCATCAGATCGTCCCCATCCGAGGGGGGATAGGTGGACGATTCTGCGAAGTCGATGTTGGCAATATCGATGGGGGTCGCGGAGTCGTCATGCGCGCGCAGGTTTTCCAGAGTCCAGGGTCGCGGCACCTGGTCGCTCGCCGCCAGCGAGTTCCAGAAGTCGCCCGGTTGTCCGGTGGCGGCAGGTCCGCTCATGATAGGAGGCGGTATCGTAACGCGCCCGCCGCTATAGATCGTGCCGTCGCCCCCGATCACGGGGTTCTGATACTGGTTCATCCCGTTAAAGACGGAGTAGAAGATTTGCCAGAGGATTTGCCCTGTGGCAGCGTCCAGCGCGGTAAAAACGGGGTTGCCCGAATCCCAGAACGAGTTGGCGTAGAGGGTGCGGAAATCGAGGCTGGCAACCACATTGCCCCACCAGCGGTACTGAAGTCCCAGCGCCACATTCGCGCTCCACACGAGATTGGCGGAAGTGCCCGCATCCTCAATCACCACGATGGAGCCGATGGTTGCATTATTGCAGAACGCGATGCGGGGGCGTCCTGAAACGGGGTCTGTCCAGACGGGTCCGAGGGTCTGGAAGGGCGGCGCCCCACTGAAAGGGGAGGTGTAGACCCAGATCAGGTTGCCGTTCGCCGCGTTCAGGCACACAATCCGGGAGGGGTCTGCGTTATCGCGGGCGTAGAGGCGTGTGCGGTCGGGGCTGAGCAAGATATTACCGCGCCCAAAGTCGGCGCCTGCCAGCCCCAGGTCGCTTGCGGTCTTGAGCCAGACCACCGCGCCTGTGTTGATATCGAGCGCCGCGATAAACGACTGTCCAGTCGGCTGCGCCGAAGCGCGGGCGCTGGTATACACACGCCCTGCCGCTTCGTCGACCGTAACGCCAGAATAGGAGAAGTTGCCAAAACCCAGCGTTGCAGGATTGGTTGCCCAGACGGTGCTGCCATCCGCCGCGCTGACTTTGAACACCTGTCCTTGCGCGGCGCCGAAGGTCTTGAAATACAGGTACTGCCCCCCGTGGCTGAAAGTGATACTGCCGTGCGCAATCCCCAGGGGAAGCGTCTTTTGCCAGCGGAGGGTGGGAGTAGCGGGTCGTGTGGCGGGGGCAAGACCGCGCATTCCCTCGCCGTGCGGGGTGGTATGGAGCGTCTGGCTCCATGCGAGACACGCGAATGCCAAAAGCCCAAATGCCGTCAGCATGCTCCTCATGACCTTTCACCTCACTGTAGCGTGTGCGCGTCCTTGCGCCCTTGCCCTTCCTGAAATCGGTTAGCGACAGAAGTTGGCGACTGCCTGACGGATAGCGACGGAGCAATCGTTCGCGCCGCAGCGCCCCAGCGTCGGTTCACCCCACTGCCACATGTTGCCGATAGGCGTGGTGCCCTGACAACGGCGTGGCATGTAGGTCTGATCGGGGCGCATCCATTTCGAGTGTCCGTCGGCAAAAGTATAGTTCGCGCCATTGTTGTGGGTCAGCAGGCTGGTCCAGAAGTTTTCGTCGAGGTCGGGGTCGCGCGCCGATTCGGCGCACACCCAGCATTCATCCGAGATGGCCCACCACCAGTGCATATTGTTGGGCACCAGCACTCCGTTGCGATCCCGATGCAGCACCGTGCCCACCCCCACACACTCGTTGAAGATAATCGTGTTTGCCGGTTCTTCTACCTCAGCCTCGTGGCGCACGACGCCCGGACCCGCGCGAGGGTAGGGCGGATTAATCCATGCCAGCACATAGGCGTTTGCCGAGAAGTTGCGCACGCCGTAGCGCTGGTAGATGGCTTCCGCTTGCGCGCGCCCCAGATTGTACCAGCGTCGCACAATATCGTAGGAGATGCCCTGCGTCGGGCAGGTGAACACTTCGAGGCTGCGCACATAGGGGTAGATTCGCTCTGCCCAGTTCGGGATGGGACCTGTGCCCTCGCCCGATGGGGGGAATACATGGTCGTAATCGGGCAGGTACAGCATCACACCCTGCCCCATCTGCCTCTGATGGGTCATACAGGCGGTCTGCTCCGCTTTGAGACGCGCCTGCGCCAATACAGGGAACAGAATCGCCGCCAAAAGGGCGATAATCGCAATGACGACCAGCAGCTCAATCAGGGTAAATCCGAAGCGCCTCATGGTCTCCCTCCTTACGGGCACCCCGTGCGCTCGCCAAGATGAACCGCCCACTTGAGTTTGACAGGATTACAATCGAACAGGGTCTCATCGTTCGCCTGGAGGATGGGTGTTCCATTCGACTGGCGGGCGTAGAGCTGGTCGCCTTTGAACCACTTCGCATGTCCGTCCGCGAAGGCGACCACAACCCCATCGGAATGGCGGGTTGCATAGCCGCTCGGTTTGTTCATCGGGAGAACGCGCGTGCGGTTTTCAAAGCCGAAGGGAGTGACCATGTAGCCACCAAACGGGTCGGGGGAAGGCGTGAGCGGCATGCTATCCAGCACCAGTATCGCCGCAGCAGGGCGCGTGACCTTGCTGAGCGACACGATATAGTCCATCGACGGCTGGTAGGGGAAGCCCCAGAACCAGTTCAGCCCATAGGACAGGCGTGCGCGTTGCGCCCAGGTTTCCCCATACTCGCTTTCAGGCGCGCTTGGGCAGCGAAAAATCTCTTTATTGCGTGCATACGGTGCAATCATCGCTGTCCACAGGCGTGCGTCATCAGGCGTTGGACGAAACACCCACCCGACCGTCGGCATCATCTGGTTGTAGTCGTTGGCGTACATCAGGCACGCTTTGGCAATCTGACCGAGGTTGGACATACAGGCGCCCTGACGCGCCTTCGCCCGTGCCTGCGCCAGCACAGGAAACAGGATCGCTGCCAGCACCGCGATAATCGCAATCACCACCAGCAGCTCCACGAGGGTGAAGCCGTATTGCTTCTTCATAAGAAACCCTCCTGTCCTTAATATACCCCAGCAATTTTCTTAGAGTGCAGAAGGGACAACTGTGTCTCTGGGTTTTTGCGCCGGACTTCGCCAGCGGGTACACTAAAACCCACCAGACTATGAAAACCGCGCTGATTGACCTGAATTTTATGGGCTATCCGCTGGCGATTGCGTCGTATCTGTTGACCGACGGGCACGAGTGCGCCCTGATTGAAGTGGGTCCCACCACCACGCTCCCCACGCTCTGGAAGGCGCTCCAGACACACGGAATTGCGCCTGAACAGGTACGCCATCTGCTGGTGACTCACATCCATCTGGATCACGCAGGCGCGCTTGGCGTGCTGATGGAGCGATTGCCTCATGCGGTGTGCTATGTGCATCCCGTCGGGGCGCCGCACCTGATAGACCCCTCACGCCTGATTGCGAGCGCCTCACGCCTGTATGGGGATATGATGGACACGCTCTGGGGCGAGGTACGCCCCGTGCCTGCCGAGCGCGTGCGCGTCGTGCAGGATGGCGAGCGGCTCACGATTGCAGGGCGCACCCTGCTGGCAATTGACACCCCCGGCCATGCCCGTCATCACCACGCTTATCTGGATGAGCATGACGGCACGCTCTTCGCGGGCGATATTGCGGGCGTGCGCATGCCCAACACCACCTATGTACGCCCGCCCACACCACCGCCTGAGCTGGATGTGGAGGCATGGCAAGCCAGCCTGGCGAAACTGCGTGCCCTGCCCATCCAGCGGCTCGCGCTCACCCACTTCGGATTCTTTGACGATGTGGCACGCCACCTCGACGAACTGGAAGCGCGCCTGCTGGACTGGGCGCAATTCACCCGCCAGAAAATCGAGCAGGGAATCAGCGATTCGGAGCTAATCGAGGCTTTACGCCAGTACGGCAACCGCGAGATGGCGGAGCGCGGCGTAGACGCCTCCAGCTATGACCTGGGCGCAGGCTACGAGCTCATTGCGCTCGGTTATGCCCGGTACTGGCGCAAAAAACTGGCACAGGGCACGCCATGAGAGCCGAAGGGGTGCGCTTCGAGCGGGTGGTCAAACGGTTCGGGCAGGTGGTCGCGGTCAATCGGCTGACCCTGCACATCCAGCCGGGCGAGTTTATGGTGCTGGTAGGACCGTCGGGGTGTGGCAAGACGACCGCGCTCCGCCTGCTGGCAGGGCTGGAAGAGGTCACAGAAGGCGATATTTACATCGGCGAACGGCGCGTGAACGATGTCTCCCCCCGCGACCGCGATATCGCGATGGTGTTCCAGAACTACGCGCTCTATCCGCACATGCGCGTGTATGACAATATCGCCTTCGGACTGCGCCTGCGCGAGCTGAAAGGCTGGCTCTGGCAGCTGACCCACTGGGGCGAGGCGCGCGCGATTCGCCAGCGCATCGACGAGCGCGTGCGTCAGGTCGCCCAGATGCTGGAGATTGAGAGCCTGCTCCATCGCCTGCCCAAAGAGCTCTCAGGCGGGCAACGCCAGCGCGTCGCGCTCGCCCGTGCCATCGTGCGCCAGCCCAAAGTGTTCCTGATGGACGAACCGCTCTCCAATCTGGACGCCAAACTGCGCGACCAGACCCGCGCCGAACTCAAAAAACTGCAGGAGCGCCTGGGCGTTACCACCGTCTATGTGACTCACGACCAGAAAGAGGCGATGACGCTCGGCACGCGAATCGCCGTGATGAAGGACGGCGTTCTCCAGCAGGTGGGCACGCCGCAGGAGGTCTATCACCAGCCTGCGAATGTGTTCGTGGCGACCTTCATCGGCACACCCCCGATGAATATTCTCTCCGTGCCTGTCGTCCGCGAAGGGGGGCAGTCGGCAGTGCAGCTGGGCGAGACGCGGCTCCCGCTGCCGAACAACAAACCCACCTCACTGCCCCCTACGGTGTTGATCGGGATTCGCCCCCAGGACATCCACGCGGGCAACGACGCCCCCACCGACGCCCTCCTTTCACCGCCCCTGACCGCAACCGTGGATGTGATTGAGCCACAGGGCGACCGCAACGATGTGCATCTCGTGGTGAACGGGCATCGGCTGATCGCCCAGATCAGCGCGCGCGTGCCCGTGCAGGAGGGGCAAGCCCTGCCCATCCGCCTGAATCTGGAACATCTGCACCTGTTTGACCCGCAGACGGAGCAAGCCATCCGATGAGCCAGATTGTGTATCAAACGGAGTTGCCACTGCCGCTGCACCATCGTGGCAAGGTGCGCGATATGTACCGATGTGGCGACGTGCTGCTGATGGTCGCCACCGACCGCCTCTCAGCGTTCGATGTGGTCTTCCCGACGCCCATTCCCGACAAGGGGCGCGTGCTGACCCAGCTCAGCGCGTTCTGGTTCCGCCAGCTGGAAACGCAGGGGATTGCTCACCACATGCTCAGCGTGGAGTGGGAGGCGATTGCCGATGCCCTGCGCCGCGCGGGCGTTTCAGACCCTGAAGCGTATCGCGAAATGCTGGAGGGGCGCACGATGCTGATACGCCCCACCAAGCCCTACCCGGTGGAGTGCGTCGTGCGGGGCTACCTAACAGGCTCGCTGTGGAAAGAGTATTGCGCTGTCGGCGGTCCGCAGAGCCAGACTCCTGTCTCCCTACACGGCATTTCCTTGCCGGGAGGGCTGGTGGAATCGGCGCAACTGCCTGAGCCGATTTTCACGCCCGCCACCAAAGCCACCACAGGGCACGATGAGAACATCTCGCTGGAGCAGGCTTCCGCAATTGTGGGTGAGGCAACAATTCGTACCCTGCAGGCGCTGAGCCTGACAATTTACCGATTCGCCAGCGAGTACGCCCGCGCGCGCGGTATCCTGCTCGCCGACACCAAGTTTGAGTTCGGTCAGGATGAAAACGGGCAGATTCTGCTGATTGACGAAGTGTTGACCCCCGACTCCTCGCGCTTCTGGGACGCCGAGTCGTATGCGCCAGGGGGCGCCCAGCCCAGCTTTGACAAGCAGTTCGTGCGCGACTATGTGGAGCGTCTTGGCTGGAACAAGCAGCCGCCCGCACCCGAACTGCCCGACGAGATTGTAAAGCAAACCGCCATGCGCTACCGCGAGGCATACCGCCGTCTGGTGGGACATGCGCTCTGACCGCCGGCGCACTATGGCGCGATGGGGCAGGGTCGTGGCGGCGCACGCCGCCCTGATCCTGCTCGCGGGCGTCTTCATGCTCCCGATTGCGTGGATGGTCAGCACCTCGCTCAAGCCCGACGATGCCCTGTTCACCGAGCGAATCGTCTGGATTCCTCCACGAATCGCGTGGGAGAACTATCAAACGGCGCTCACCACCTTCCCCTTCTGGCTCTATCTGCGCAACACGCTCGTGATAGCGATTTTGACGATGGCGGGCACGGTGCTGAGCTGCCTGCCGCCTGCCTATGCGTTCGCGCGGATGCGCTGGCGCGGGCGGCGCTTCTGGTTCTGGGTCATGCTCAGCACTCTCATGCTCCCACCGCAAGTTACAATTCTGCCCGTGTTTCTGCTGTTCCGCTGGCTGGGCTGGGTGGACACCTTTTTGCCCCTGATTGTGCCCGCTTTTCTGGGGAACGCTTTCTTTATCTTTATGCTCCGCCAGTTTTTCATCACACTGCCGCAGGAGGTGGTGGACGCGGCGCGGATTGATGGCTGTAGCGACTGGCTGATTCTGTGGCGTATCGTCGCGCCGATGTCCAAGCCCGCGATTGCCACCGTTGCGCTCTTTGCGTTCGTGTGGTCGTGGACAGACTTTATGGGACCGCTGATTTATCTCAACGACGCCAGCAAATTCACGCTCGCGGTGGGGTTGCAATACTTTCTGGGTCGGCACGGCGAGCAGTGGAACCTGCTGATGGCGGCGGCGGTGGTGGTAACCGCGCCGCTGGTGGGGGTCTTTCTGCTTGCCCAGCGGGCGTTCGTGCGCGGGATTACCCTGACAGGCTTGAAGGGCTAAGGCTCGCCCACGATTGGGAACAGCTCTCCACGCAGCGGCTGACCGACTTCGAACCCCTGCCCGTCCGTAACGACATGCCCCGCACCCGTGTAGCAGATTCCATCGGGCATGTAGAAAATCGCGAAGGCGACACGCGGGCGGTTCGAACGGTTCGCGTTCGCGCCGTGCAGGGTCAGCCCGTGATGCACCGAACAATCGCCCGCCTTCAGGGGGAGCCACACGGGGGTGCGCATCGATTCGGGCAGATACTGAAACACATCCGCCAGATCACGAAAGTCGTGCGCAGGCAACACCCCCAGCGTGTGGCTTTTGGGGATCACACCCAGACACCCCATCTGCTCATCCACATCGTACAGCGGAATCCAGATGCCCAGCTGATTGCCGACGGTGTGGGGCCAGTAGGGGATGTCCTGATGCCATGCGGTGGGTTTACTGTCGCCTGGCATTTTGGCGAGCAGGTGGTCGTGCCAGATGCGCATCGTGGTGCCCGCAAGCTGCGCGGCAATCTTGCCCAGTCGGGGGTGCAGGGCGAACTTGCGCATGCGTTCGTCAATCCGCCACAGGTTCACCTTCTGCACGAAGATTTTCTCGTATTCGGGGTCGTTCTGGGAGATTTCGATTCGGGGGTCCAGTCGCTGGTTCAGCAGCGCCTCTGCCGCCTCGCGCAACTCCGCCATCTCCTCTTCGGTAAACACGCCTTTCAGGGTCAGATACCCATTCTCCCGAAAGAACTGAATCTGCTCCTGCGTTAGCGGATAGGTTTCCATCGGCTCACCTCAATATAAGTGTACCTGCAATCCCCGCAAAATTGCAGATTTTTCGCATGGAGACAATTGGGCTATAATAGAAGGGGGCTGCTGGACGCCCTCAGTTGAAAGGAGGCGCGACGCTCCTGGTCCGATTCCGGTGGGAAGGTACGGCTCCATTTGTGGAATAACCGAAACGGAGGAACCCCCTATGCGGGCAGTGGAGCGTTTGGCAAAGGCTGGAAACGCTTTTTACCTGTTCGGAAAAGTCTGGAAAAGTGGTGGCGTTCGCGGGATGGGGCTTCTCGCCTGCTGGCTGCTGAGTGCGCTCTGGGGCACAGCGGGCGAGCGAGGGCTTCATCTGTTCACGCTCCATCAATATGTGGTGCAGCTGAACGAGCTGCGCGTCTCGCTGGGGCTGCCGCCGCTGAAGTTGAATCTGGAGCTGTGCGAGGCGGCGCAGACGCAGGCGAACGAGATCCTGATTATGCAGGCGTGTTCCCATGTGGATCGGCAGGGGCGTCGCGCCGATGCACGCGCCCTGCAGGCAGGTTACCGATTCATGATGCTGGCGGAAAATCTGGCGGCGGGTCAACCCAGCTGGGAGCGCGCGATGGAGGGCTGGCTCAACAGTCCACCCCACCGCATGGCGATGCTCGCACCCGACTATCGCGAGGTCGGCGTCGGGAGCGCATGGACGAACACAGGACGCTACACCACCGCATGGGCGCAGGTGCTGGGCACACGCCGCGGCGTCTACCCCCTGATTATCAACCTCGATGCGCCGTGGACCGAGAACCCCAGCGTGCGGCTCTATGTGCATGGAGCGCGCCGTGCCACCGCGATGCGACTCAGCAACGACGGCAGAAACTGGAGCGAATGGCGCACCCCGCAGGAGTGGGTAGACTGGGAACTGCCCCACGAGCCAGGGGAGCATACGGTCTATGTGCAGTTGATTATTCGGGGGCGTGTGTACGAGACATCAGACAGCATCCTCCTGCGGTAGCGCGAGCAGCTCGCGAGCGACGGCGACCGCCACCACATAGCGCGCCCCCGCCGCTTTGAGCGCGGTGGCGCATGCGTTGAAAGTGCTACCCGTTGTGAACACATCGTCCAGTAGCAGAACAAATTTTCCCTGAATGCGTTCTGGAGCGCACACTTCGAACGCGCCTGCGATATTGCGCCATCGCGCCTCGGCGTCCAGCCCCACCTGCGAGCGCCGATAGAACCGCCGTCGTACCGCCCCCGTCTCTAACGGAACCCCCAGCTCCGCTGCCACCACTCTGGCAATCTCTTCCGCCTGATTAAAACCGCGCAGGGCGCGACGCCGCGGATGAATCGGCATCGGCACGATGCAGTCCGCCTGCCTCAGCAGCGCCCCTCGTGAGGGGTGTGAGAGCGCCTCCGCCACCAGCGCCCCCAGCACAGGCACGCCGCGGAGCCATCGCCGGAACTTCAGGTGGGTAATCGCAGGGCGCAGGGGCGGCTCGTAAGCACAGGCGCAGACCGCCTCGTCAAACGCATACCGCTGTGCATGGCAGTAGGGGCATTCCATGGCTTCCTGCGGCGCGCCACAACGGCGACACGCGGGCGGCTTAATCTTCGGCAGCAGCAACCTGCACAGTTCGCAAAGCGCCTGCCGGCTGAAACGCCCGCAGCCCACGCAACGGCGCGGATAACACCACTCCAGAAGCGCCTCAGCGAATGATGGCATCCACCACCACATCGCGGATGCCGGGCTTCTGACGCAGGATGCGACGGATAATCTCCAGCTCCTGCTTCACATCCACATTGTGCCCGCGAATACCCCGCACCGTGCCGCGAATGTAGACCACCCCGTGAATCACATGCACATCCATCAGCGAGGTATCCAGGTGGCGCTTGTTAATCTCGCGAAGCACCATACGGCGCATCTCCACATCTTCCATCGGCATTGTTCTTCGCCTCCTGCAATAGTTTACACCAGCGCCAGCCCAATTCCTGCTATTCTCACCAAATCAGGTACAATAGCCTGTAGAGGTGATGGGAATTGGGATGGTTCGCACCCGACTTCCGGGCGTTTGTTCAGGATAAACTGCGCGACCTTCAGATGGAGGCGCGCGCCGAGGGCGTGCGACTGGGCGAGCTACGCAAAATCAACAAAGACTTCGCCAACGCCTACCGCTTCAAGCGCATGACTGTCTACTACAAGGAGCCGCTCAAACTGCGCCTTGAGTCGGAAGTACAGGGCACACGCATCACTTACATTCTGAATGGAGGCACGAAGTTTGTTTCGGGTGGGGGTCAGCGCGTGCGAGAGGATGTCTCCAACTCGCCCGGCAAGCGTCAGACGCCGCTGGATTTTGGCTTTATCACGCCTGCGGTCGCCCGCCAGCTGGAGGCGGTCTTCCAGAAAGAGGAGCGCGAAGGGGGCGTTACGCTCTATGTGTTCCAGCTCCAGTGGAACTACGGCGACGACGACGCCAGGCACATCGTGTGGATGGACCCCGACAAACGCTACACCGTGCGCCGCGTCTGGTACAGCCGCACAGGCAAGTATCGAGCCCGATTCGAATACAAAGACCCCGTGCAGGCCGCGCCCGGAATCTGGGTTCCCAGCAAAGTGGAAGTGTATAATGTAGACCAGCGTTTCGGCGGGCGCACAGTCAACACCAATATTCGCGTCAATGAAGGACTCTCCGATGACCTCTTCCGCATCTGAGCCGTTTGAGGCGGTCGCGCCCTACTACGACCTCCTGATGGAGGAAATCCCTTACATCTGGTGGTGGCACTATGTGGAAACCCTGCTGGATCACTACGAGCGCACCGCCGAGACGGTGCTGGACCTCTGCTGTGGCACGGGCAACCTCACCGAGCTGATTGCCCTCAACGGCTACAAGGTGATGGGTGTGGATCGCTCCGCCGCCATGATTGCCCAGGCACGCCAGAAGACGCTCCAGCACGGCTCCAACATCCCCTACTTCGTGCAGGACGCCAGCGAGCTGGAGCTGCCCTACACCTTTGACCTTGTGGTGAGCCTGTTCGACAGCCTGAACAATATCACCGACCCTGCGCGGTTCGCCGAATGCATGCGGCGGGTGTATCGCCATCTCAACCCGCAGGGCGTGTTCATCTTTGACCTGAACACGGAGTATGCTTTCGTGCAAAAACTTTTTAACCAGTCGGGCAAGCGGCGCAACCTGCGCTATCGCTGGCGCAGCGAATATGACCGCGAAACGCGCCTCTGCACCGTCTACATGGACTTCTGGGTGCAGGAAGGCGACACCGAGCGCTACTTCCGGGAGATTCACACCCAGCGCGCCTACACCGAGCGCGAGGTGCGCACGATGATGCGCGAGGCAGGCTTTGCGGAAGTGGAAGTGCTGGACGCCTACACGCTCCATCCGCCAGAGCGACGCTCCGACCGCGTGTTCTATGTGGGGTTGAAGTAGACGCATGCGACTGCTGCTGGTGGGCTACTACGGGTATCGCAACTGGGGCGATGAGGGATGCCTCGCCAGTTTGCTTCAGCGATTGCCCCCGCAAGCATGTGTGGTGTTGTCAGGAGACCCTGAGTTTACCGAGCAGACCTACGGCGTTCGCGCCGTGCCGCGTATGGCGTTTCGCGCTGTGCGTCAGGCAGTTCGGGAGGCGGACGCGCTCGTGTTCGGGGGTGGCAGCCTGCTTCAGGATGTTACCAGCCTGCGCTCGCTGCTTTACTACCTGATGCTGATTGAGAGCGGACGGCGTGCAGGCAAGCCTGTGTGGCTGGTGGGACAGGGGATGGGTCCCTTTCGGCGTGCGACAAGCCGCTGGCTGGTGCGGCGCGTGCTGAACCGACTGGACTGGATCAGCCTGCGCGACGAAGATTCGGCAGAGCGTCTTCGGGCGCTGGGCGTGCGCACTTCTCTGCGTGTGGATGCCGACCTCACATGGGCGCTGGAACCCAAGCCCCCTGCTTCCCCCCTTACTGAAGGCAAGTGGGTGGGCTTGGCGCCGCGCGCATGGGGCGACTGGCAGGTTAAGGAGGCGTTTGTTGCGCTGGCGTGCGCCCTCAAAGCAGCAGGGTATCAGCCCCTGCTTGTGCCGATGCAGGAATCGCAGGACCGCCCCCTCTGTGAACAGATTGCCCTCGAAGCCGAGTCGCCGGTGCTGTCGCCCCCATGCCATCCTGCGGAGCTGATGGGCACGCTGGCGCGCCTGCACGCGATGGTGGCGATGCGCCTGCATGGAGCCATCTTCGCGCTGGCGCAAGCCGTCCCGACGCTCTGCGTCGCCTACGACCCCAAAGTGGAGGCGCTGGCGCGTCAAACGGAGATGCCCCTCGTGAATCCCCAATCGCTCACAGGCGAGGCGCTTGTGGAGGCATGGCGTGCTTTTGAACCCCAAATCCCCGCGCTCCAGCGAACCCTGCCTGACACCGTACACCCCTTGAAAGAACGCGCGACCGCCCTGCTGGAACATCTCGCCCAACAGGCAGGTCTGATGTATAATATACGATAGCAATCCTGGGCAGAGGAGGCTTATGATGAGGCACTTTTTGACTTTGTGCGTGGCAGTGGCGTTGGTGGTCTCCACTTTCGCTCAAACCCGCTGGATGCCGCTCGGTGGCTGGCAACTCATCGAGCGGCTGGACGATGTGCAGATTGTTAAGGTGTTTCGGCAGGGTGATCTGATCCCCACCTTCAAGCCGCGCTGGGCGCCCAGCGACCCAACGGGCGATTTCTTCCCAGCGGATGTAACGCTCTACAGTCGGTTCGCAACTTCAGGTCAATACTACGGCTATGCGAGCGATTTTATCGTGCTGGACGATATCAATATCAACCCCCAGCGCGATCCTTCAGGCGTGGGCGAGTTCCGTGTCAGCCGTGTGGAGATTATGGTCTACTTCCCGACTGCAGGGGTCTACACGATTCAGGGCTACTGGGTGGAGTCGGACGGTGGCTTGCCGCCCTACCCGACGGACGCCCCACCCCACACCTTCCTGCGAAGCAATCAGGGACCGCACTATCTCTTTGTCCCTCAGGCGGGAGTCTGGCGGCTGGCGACCAATCCCGACCCCTATAATGAGGTCTTCACCGTGCAGACCAGCGTTACGGATGAAGCCAACACCTGCCCCCAGCGCTACAACTTCTATCTGGGCTTGCTGATGGACAACGGCGCCGCATGGGTTTGCGGACCCCTCCCTGGCACGGACTGCAACATGGACTATTTTATTCAGTATGAGCCGGGCGGTTCAGAAGGCGACTATGCAGGGTACATGCTGGAAGGGGGCGTGCCCGCTATCTTCGGCGTGAAAGTGATTGGGGCGCCGACCACCCCCGTTACGCTTATTGGCGGTACCATCACTATCGAGGGCTACACGGGCAGCTACAGCGGGCGTACCGCCACTATCAAAGTCAAACGCGGCACGCAGATTGACACCTACACCACCAACCTCTATCCGAATGGAACCTATGCCGTCTCCGTTGCAGGGCAGGGACCTGCGGAGGTGCTGGTGGAGTTGCCACCGGGCTTGAAAAAGAAGCAGAGCGTGAACCTCACAGGCACCTCCATGACGCTGAACTTCACCCTGACCAACGGGGATGTGAACGGCGATAATATTGTAGACGACGCCGACCTGCTCGCTGTGCTGTTCGCCTTCGGCGCCACAGGTTCCAACCCTGCTGACCTCACAGGCGACAGCGTCGTGGACGACGCCGACCTGCTGATTGTGTTGTTCAACTTCGGGGCGCAGGGCGACGAACTGTAAGCGTCTTGAATCCACCGTTGACTGGCTATCACCTCCTGTATGCCCCCGCCTGACAAGGGCGGGGGTATACTTTACGCTATGGAACTTGGCATGATTGGGTTGGGTCGCATGGGCGGCAACATGGCGCGTCGCCTGGCGCAGCGTGGGCATCGGGTTGTGGGCTACTCCCGAACACGCGCCACCGTAGACGAGCATGTTCCCTACGGTATCGTGCCCGCTTACACCCCCGAAGAAGCCGTTGCGGCGCTGAAACCGCCCCGAATTCTGTGGTTTATGTACCCTGCAGGCGAGCCGACCGAGCAAGCTATCTTCCAGTTCGCCGAACTGCTAAACGCGGGCGACCTGGTGGTGAACGGCGCGAACAGTTATTACCGCGACTCGATGCGCTATGCGGCGCGCCTGCAGGAGCGCGGCATTCTGTTTGCCGATGTGGGCGTCTCTGGAGGCGTGTGGGGGCTGGAGAACGGCTACGGGCTGATGGTGGGCGGCGCGCCCGAAGTCGTCGCACGAATCGAGCCGCTGCTGCGCGACCTCGCGCCTGCGCCCGACAAAGGCTGGGTGCATGTGGGACCTGTCGGCGCAGGACACTACGCCAAGATGATTCATAACGGCATCGAGTACGGCATTATGCAAGCCTATGCCGAGGGGTTTGAACTGCTACGGCGCAAAACCGAGTTCCAGATAGACCTCGCAAAAGTGGCGGAGGCGTGGCGCTACGGCACGGTGATTCGGAGCTGGCTGCTGGATTTGATTGCAGGCTTCCTCAAAGAGGATGCCCAGATGGCGGAGGTGGCGCCCTATGTGGCTGATTCGGGCGAGGGTCGCTGGACGGCGCAGGAGGCGATTGAGCTGGGTTGCCCCGCGCCCGTGATTACGCACGCCCTGCACGAGCGCTTCCGCAGTCAGGATAGCGAGGGGTTCCAGTACCGATTTCTGGCGCAGCTGCGCAAGGCGTTCGGCGGACACGCCGTCAAAAAAGCCTCGGAGTGATGCCCTATGCGAACGCCGACACGATGGCTTGCCCTTCTGAGCGCGTGCGTGGGGTTCAGCCTGCTGGGCGCGCTCTCCCAGCCTCGCCCGCCTGAAAAGATCGAGAAACGCATCGCCCCGAATGTGGTATTGTTTCAGGAAATCTGGCAGCAGCCGCCGCTCACGGTACAGGGCTTGCGGATTACCCCCTCCCGATTCGTGCGATTTCAGGCGGCGCTGGGCGAGGATGTGGTGATGAGCAACTCCCCGTCGCGGGGGCGCGAGCTGACCAGCCGCGCGGCGTGGCGCCATCGCGCCCTGGCGGCGATCAATGCCGACTTTTTCCCCTACACAGGCGACCCGCTGGGGCTGTGTATCGTGTCGGGCGAGCTGGTCAGCGAGCCGTTCCCGAACCGACCCGCCGTCGGCTGGACGCCCACAGGGCAAATCGTGATGGGCGCGCCCGTGCTGGACGCTGACATCACCCTGCCCGACGGCACGAAACTACCCCTGCTGGGGCTGAACCGACCCGCAAAAGCCACCGACGATGTGGTGCTGAACACCGCCTTTTTCGGCGCGACGGCGCAGGCAGAAACGCAGGGCGTCGCGGTGGTGCTGGACGCGCTCACACGCCCCCTGCGCGTGGGCACACAGGCGAGCGCAATTGTGCGCGAAGTGCGCAACGCCAACAGTGCGTCCATCCCGTTTTCGGGCGGGGTGCTGTTCGCAACGGGGGCGCACGCCGCGGCGCTGAGCGCGCTCCAGCCCGGCGACCGCGTTCAGATTCGGATTGACCTCAAGGGCGACGGCGCAGAGCGGTGGCGCGAAGTGCAGGAAGCCGTGGCAGGCGGTCCCTGGCTGGTGCGCAACGGGCAGCCCCTTTCCGCGCAGGAGATGGAGCAGGCAGGGTTCAACCGCGCGAACTTTATCGAGCGACGCCATCCCCGCACGGCTGTCGGGCGCACCGCGAAAGGCGAAGTCCTCTGGCTGACGGTGGATGGACGCCAGCCCCACAGTCAGGGCGCGACGCTTCCTGAACTGGCGGAACTGATGAAGCGCTACGGCGCAATAGAAGCCATCAATCTGGACGGGGGCGGCTCCACCACACTGGTTGTGCGCAATCTCATCGTCAACAGCCCCTCCGACGGCACGGAGCGCCCCGTTGCCAACGCATGGCTGGTGTTCGACGAGGGCTTGCGCCCCACAACCCCGCGCCACGCTTACACACTGGAGCCGCCTGTGGTAAACCTCAAAGTCGGCGAGCAGGTGCGGTTTCGGGTTTACAGGGGCAAGGAACCCATCTCCACATGGGAGGTGGTGTGGGGCACGCCGAACGCGCTGGGGTTTGTAGACCAGTGGGGGCGCTTCACCGCACTGCGTGCAGGGCAGGGTGTGGTGAGCGCGTATGTGGACGGGCAGTGGCTCCATGCGTTCGTGACGGTTCAGGGCGAGCCTGCGCCGCCGCCCGCCGAATCGGGGAACGGAAAATAAAAAATGGAGGCGCGGGTGGGAATCGAACCCACGAATAGGGGCTTTGCAGGCCCCCCCCTTGGCCACTTGGGTACCGCGCCTCTGGGGACACCTCAATTATACACCATCCCCGCCCGAAAAATCAAGGGGGCGCCATTCAGCAGGAACTCCGTGCCTCCACGCAGAATCTAAAAACACAGGGTGAAGATATCCTATGGATCGGACACAGCAGTTTAATGCAGACCCGAACCGCACGCAGGCGATGGGCGCCTCGGACCCGATGCGCACGCAAGCCTTCTCGATGCCGGTGTTAGACCCGAATCGTACGCAGGCAGTGCCCGGACTGGGTGCGCCCGCGCAACCCTCGCTCACGATGGAAGTCGTGCTGGGACGCAAGTACGCCCTCGCGCAAACCCTCGCACGCGAAGGCTTGCTGATCCAGATTACCGCCTCCCAGACCGCTGCCGGACGCGCCCCGCTCAACCTCTGCCTCGTGCTGGACCGCAGCGGCTCGATGGAGGGCGCGCCGTTCGAGTACGCCAAGCAAGCCTGCACCTATCTCGTAGACCAGCTCACCGAGCAGGATGTGCTGTCCATCGTGACCTTCTCCGACACGGTGGATGTGGTGATGCCCCCGCGCAAGATTGTGAATAAGCAACTGGTCAAAGACCACATCATGCGCCTCACCGTCGGCGACACCACCAACCTCTACGACGCGCTGGTGGTCGGCACGCAACAGCTCACCTCTGTGAACCTGCCGGGCTATCAGGCGCACCTCATTTTGCTCACCGACGGCGAGCCAACCGTGGGCATCAAAGATTTCAGCATGATTGTGGGCGTCGCCGCACGCGCCAAAGAGTTCGGGTTCCACATGACCGCGCTTGGCTTTGGTCCCGATTACAACGAGGAACTGCTCGCTGGCATCGCCCGCCGCAGTGGGGGGAAGTATTACTATATTGACCAGCCCCAGCGCATTCCCGAAGTGTTCCAGCAGGAGCTGGTACGCCTGATGACCGTTGTTGCCCGCAACCCGAAGCTGGAGCTGCAACTTGCCCGCTGGGTGCAGGTGCGTCAGGCGTTCGGGGGCGAATACAAACTGCAGGGGCGCACGGTGGAGATGCAACTCGTAGACGCCGAGCGCGGCAGCACGCTCACGCCCGTGTTCGAACTGGAGTTCCCCAACCACCCCGCCGGCATCTACCGCATCGCGAAAGTGAAACTCACATGGGAAGACATCGTAACAGGGCGCGTGGAGACCCTCACGGACGATGTGGTGCTGGAGTTCACCACCGACCCCGCGAAAGCAAATGTGCCGCAAGACCCGCGCGTCGCCAACGAGCTGCAGGTGGCGCTCACCTCCCGCGCGCTGGAGAAAACAATCATGGGACTCCGCGCCCACCAGCTCAACCAGACTCAGGCGCTTCAGGAACTCCAGCGCACGCAGGCGCTGTTGCTCCAGCAGGGACGCCTGCAGGAAGCCCAGCAGGTCACTCAAGCCATCCGCGCCCTGCAGGGACAGGACACCAACACCGCCGAGAAAACCCTCATGGGCACGCTCGTCAACCTGGAACAGGCGAAGAAGGAGGGCGGGGGCTAAGCAGGAGCCACTACGAACACTTCACAACAAGTCCAAAACAAAGTCGGTCTGCGCTGGCTATTTTAGCCGACAGCGGTTGTCTTCGTCTTATAGAAACGGCTTCAGCTGCTCTGTTGCAAAGAACGGGCGCTTCAGAAAACAGGACACGGAAACCGCGTCCGTACAGGCATGGCAGGGGCGCGGTCGCCGCGCCCCAAGCGGCGTAATCCGTCGTCTCAGAAAGGATGGCGCGAGTATCCTTCCAACAGAGCCGCTTCAGCCGTCAGGCACACGAGAGGTTTTTGAACACTCCCCTCACCCGTCTTGACTTAGTGTATAAACCTCCACACCACGCTCCAGAAAGCAGGGCACAAGCAATCCCTCTGCTATCGCCTGCTCATAGAGCCGACGCCACGCCTCTGGCTCGCCTTGAGGCGTGAAACGGCGGTTAATCAGCACATGGCGATAACCGTGTTCGCGCATCCAGCGAATCAGCGCCTCTGGCTGGTGCATCGTTTCGTAAGGAATCAGCCGATGATGCCCTGCATTGCCCCACAGATAGGGGCGCTCCAGATAGTAGCCGCGCGTCTCGTCCAGCAGGATCACGCCCGCGTTGGGTGGCGCGTGCTGATTCAGGTACTGGATTGCCGGGTAGATTTGCAATCGGCGCGTCAGGTAAGCGTCGCGGTCTTGTAGGGCAAGGGGCAGGTCGGTTAGATAGGCGGCGCTCAGCAGCCACAGCGTAAAGCCTCCCTGCAGAATGAGAACACCCCCGTAGGCGTACTGCACAGGACGCCCTGCCCGCTCCAGCGCCACGCCCCCCACGCCCGTTAGCACAGGAAAAACAGGGATCAGATAGCGAATCTGTTGCATCAGGAAAAACCAGCCCACGAGGTTCCCCAGCGCGAAGATCAGGAGCCATCCCAGCCCGCCGCCCACACCGCCTGCCACATACACGCCCAGCGTCGCCAGATAGCCCATGCCTGCGGTGGGGAGCAGGTAGACGCGCTCCCCAATCGGGGCGCCGATGGGGTCTGCGAACGGCGCAGGCAGGGCAGTCAGGTTCCACGGGCTGAGCAGTAGCGCATATGGTTCACGCCCCATGCCGAAGCGGAGCTGGTCGTGGCGGTAAGCCTCTGCCTGCGCCTGACTCCACTGCCTGCCGCCAAAAATCTCATAGGCGAACGGATAGACGGGGTTATCCGTCCAGAGCCAGTTGCGCAGGTACCATGGCGCGCCAGTCATCAGGGCGAGTAAACCTGCGAGGAGAAGAGTGCGCGTTCCCTGGCCCCATCGCGCCCGGAGGCTCCACGCCAGCCCGATCAGCCCCAGCAAGCCCCACGAGAGGAGCGCCGTATACTTGGTGGCGAGGGCGCATCCCACCATCACGCCCGCAAGCCAGAGCCACGCCGTTGATTGCTCCCGCACGCCCCGATAGAGCGCGAACGCGCCCAGCCCCGTGTAGAGCGCAGTGGAGAGGTCCACATACGCCGTGTGCGCCTGCCACGCCACTACCGGCGTGCCCAGCCAGAGCAGCGCCATCACGCCCCCACGCGACGGACTGAAGCCCGCAATCCCCAGCGCCGTCAACAGCGCCACCGCCCAGTGAAATACCTTCGCACAGGACTCGCCGTGCAGCCACAACCCCAGCAGAAACAGCATGTCCATCAGTGGCGGAAAGTAGCTCTGGTGCATAAAGGGCACCTCCACCATCCCGCCCGCCTTCAAATAAAGTTTGGGATAGGCGAGGTGATACGCCAGCGAGTCCCATTCGTTGCCGTCAGGCGGCAGGGCGCACAGAATCAGGGTGAGCAACAGAATCAGCCCACTCACGCCCCAGCCGAGCGCGTTCAGCCATGAGCGGTGCGTCCAGCCCCCACGAAGGGAACGCCAGCTGATTCGCCAACCCCACAATCCCCCTGCAACGACAATCACCAGCAGCCCCCAAAGCCCCATAAGCCTGTGCAGGCTTGCGAACAGTGCGACGCCGTAGGAGACCGCCGCCAGCCCCAGCGCACCCCCATATGCCAGCCGTTCGAGAGGCGAAAGCGCGAAACGACGGAGCCAGCCCATCCCCAGCCCCGTCGCCAGAAACACGATTCCTAATCCCAGCGCAATCCCTGTCAGCGCTGCCACCGCCCCAAGTATACCCCTTCAGCAGGAAGCGGAGCCGCGCCGCCGTAATAGAGGCTTATGCGAATCGGTGTTATCTCCGATAGCCACGACCACATGACCTACCTGCAGCGCGCGGTGGAGGCGCTGAACGACCATCAGGTGGAGCTGGTGTTGCACGCGGGCGACTATGTGGCGCCCTTCACGGTGAACGCCCTGCAGAAGCTCCCCTGCCCCCTGAAAGGCGTGTTTGGCAATAACGACGGCGAGCGGCTGGGGCTGGCAAAGCGCATCAGCGAAATCGGGCAGGTGCAGGTGCAGCCGCTCTTTCTGGAGCTGGCGGGCGTCAAAATCGCGATGGTGCATGAGCCAGAGCCGGTGGAAGCGTTCGCACGGAGCGGACTCTATCAGCTGGTGATTTACGGGCACACCCACCAGCAGGAGCTCAAAACCGTGGGCGACTGCGTGGTGTTGAACCCCGGCGAGGTGTGCGGCTGGCTTACAGGGCGCGCCACAATTGCGATTGTGGAACTGCCCGCGCTAAAAGTGGAGATACTCCCCCTTTAGCCCCGGGCGCGCTCCATCAACTGCAGGAACTCGTGGAAGAAGGGGCGGCTATCCCACGGTCCGGGCGCCGCTTCCGGGTGATACTGCAGGGTTATCAGGTTCAAATCGCGGTGGCGCACGCCCTCGATTGTGCCGTCGTTCAGCTGGATGTGCGTCACCTCCAGCCCCGTGCCCTCCAGGCTTTCGGGCACAACCGCGTAGCCGTGATTGTGGGAGGTAATCGTAACCTGCCCCGTGAGCAAATTTTTCACGGGATGATTGCAGCCCCGATGCCCGAACTTGAGCTTATAGGTGTGTGCGCCCAGTGCCATACAGAGCAGCTGATGCCCCAGGCAGATGCCCGCTATCGGTTTGCGCCCAATCAGCTGGCGGATGGTCTGCACAATCGGCTGGAGCCGGGCAGGGTCGCCAGGACCGGGGGAGAGCAACACACCGTCGGGGTTAAGCGCCAGAATCTGCTCGGCAGAGGTGGTGGCGGGTAGCACGATAGAGCGCACGCCCAGACTCGCTAAGCGGCGCGGGATGTTCCACTTCACGCCACAGTCCAGAATGGCGACACGGTAGCGATAGCGGTCATCAGGGGCGTCCATCGGCTCCATGCCGTTGTAGCCCCATTTGTAGGGTTCGGGGGTCGTGACGGCGTACACGAAGTCGTGGTCGTCGTAGCGGGGGGTGGTCTGCAGGCGATGGAGCGCCTCTTCAGGCGTTTCGTGGGTGGTGAGGGTCGCCATCAGCACGCCGTGCTGGCGCACACGGCGCGTGATGGCGCGGGTATCCACCCCCGCGATGCCCACCACCTGATTCTGTGCCAGAAAGTCGTGTAGTGCCATGCGGGCGCGCCAGTTAGAAGGTGTCTCGCATGCTTCGCGCACCACAAACCCTGCCACCTGCACGCGGCGCGACTCGTGGTCTTCGGGGTTCAGCCCGTAGTTGCCCACGAGCGGGTAGGTCATCACCACGATTTGCCCGGCGTAGGAGGGGTCGGTGAGCACCTCCTGATAGCCCGTCATGCCCGTGTTGAAGACCAGTTCGCCGACGGTATGTCCTTCGGCGCCGAGCGCCTCGCCGGCGAACCAGCTTCCATCTTCCAGCACAAGGTAGGCACGCATCGGTCAGCGTTTCGGTCGGAACTGCGGCTTGGGCAGCTCTTCAGTCGGTTCGGGTTTTGGGCGTTCGGGTTCGCGCTGAGGGCGTGGGGGCGCAGGGCGCGGCGGATGCGGCGGGCGTGCGCCCTGAGTTTGGGCAGGCGCGCCGCCTTTGAGCGTCTCGAGCGTCTGCTCCAGCCCGCGGGCGCTGAGGTTAATGCGTCCCAGCCCGTCAATCTCCTTGACGCGCACGCGCAACACATCGCCGACCTTGACCACCTCGTCGGGGCGGCTGATGCGCCGATCGGTCAGCTCGCGCAGTTCCACCAGCCCTTCCTTGCCCGGCAGAATCTCCACGAACGCGCCACGCGACATCAGGCGCGTCACGCGCCCTGTGTAGACCTCGCCGACGGCAATCTCTTTGGTGAGCGCCTCGATCATCTGGCGCGCGCGTTCGCCCGATTCGCCGTCAGGCGCGGCGATAAACACCTTGCCCGTCTGCTCAATCTGAATCTGCGCTCCGGTCTCGGCGGTTATCTTTTTGACCATCTTCCCGCCCGGTCCAATCACCTCGCCAATCTTGTCGGGGCTAATCTCCATCACGAAGATGCGCGGTGCGCGTGGCGACACCTCCGGACGCGGCTCGGGGATGACCTCCAGCATCTTCTGCAGGATGAACAGCCGTGCCTCGCGCGCCCGCTGGAGAGTCTCAGCGATAATATGCATCGGCAAGCCCGGGATTTTCAGGTCCAGCTGGATCGCGGTGATACCCGTTTGCGTGCCCGCCACTTTGAAGTCCATATCGCCGCAGGCATCTTCCATCCCCTGAATGTCGGTCAGCAGCTCATAGCGCTCATCGCTTTCGTACACGAGTCCGGTGGCGATGCCCGCGACGGGCGCTTTGATGGGCACGCCCGCATCCATCAGCGCGAGGGTACTGCCGCACACGCTCGCCATCGAGGTGGAACCGTTCGATTCCAGCACCTCCGAGTAGAGCAGGATGGCGTAGGGGAACTCCTCTTCGGGTGGGATCATGCGCACGAGGGCGCGTTCGGCGAGCATGCCGTGTCCGACCTCGCGGCGTCCTGCCCCACGCAGAGGACGCACCTCGCCCACGCTGAACGGCGGGAAGTTGTAGAAGTGCATATAGCGTTTGGTCTCTTCCTCGCTGAGGGCGTCCAGAATCTGGGCTTCGTGCAGGGAGCCGAGTGTACAGGTGGTCAGTACCTGCGTTTGTCCGCGCTGGAACAGCCCGCTGCCGTGGGTGCGCGGCAGGAAGCCGACAGCACAGCGGATTTCGCGGATTTCGTTGGGCGCGCGTCCATCGGGGCGTTTGCCCTCCTCCAGAATCAGCTGGCGCACCGTCTCTTTGATGACCTCGTCCACCGCCATCGAGAGTTCCAGCTCGCGCCCTTCATAGGGAGGCGGCAGCTCAGGGTCGGTGGGGGTGTTCATCTGGGTGACGATTTCCTCTTTGAGCTGGGTCAGCCCTGCCTCACGCGCGAGCTTGTCGGGGTTCTGAATCGCCTGTTTGAGCGAATCGCCCGCAAACCGCTTGACCGCCTCTTTGAGTTCGTCGCTGACCAGATAGTAGGTGATTTCGGCTTTGGGTTGACCCGCCTGCGCTTTGAGTTCCTCAATCAGCGCAATCACCTGCTGATTGACCTCGTGCGCGAGGGTGATGGCTTGCATCATCACCTCTTCGGGCACCTGATCGGCGTCCGCCTCAATCATCATCACATGGTCGGGGCGGCTGGCGACCACCAGCTCCAGCGCTGACATCTCGCTCAGCTCGCTGGTGGGATTGACGATAAAGTCGCCATTCACATAGCCGATGCGGACGGCGCCCAGCGGTCCGTTCCACGGGATGGGGGAGATGCTCAGCGCCGCCGACGCGCCGATAATGCCCAGCACGGCGGGAGGGTTGTCGAAGTCCACCGAGAGGGGTAGCACAATCACCTGCACCTCGTTGCGCATCCCTTTGGGGAAGAGCGGGCGGATAGCGCGGTCCACCAGTCGCCCCTGCACGATGGATTCGTCAGAAGGGCGTCCCCCGCGTTTCAGGAAGCCGCCCGGAATCTTGCCGACGGCGTATTTGCGCTCCTCAAAGTCTACAATCAGCGGGAAAAAATCGATATCGGTTCGCGCTTTGGGGCTCATCGTGGCGGTGACCAGCACCACCGTATCGCCGTAGCGCACGACGACCGCCCCAGAAGCCTGATTAGCGAGCAGACCTGTCTCCAGCGACAACTCGCGTCCGCCGATTTCGGCGGAAACTAATGCATAGCGTTGCATATAAAAAACCTCCTCTTAGCGCTGCGAACGCAGTCCTAACTTCTCTACGAGCGCACGGTAGCGTTGAATGTCTTCGTTGGCGAGATAGTTCAGCAGTTGTCGGCGTTGCCCAACCAGCATCACCAGCCCGCGTCGGGAGTGGAAATCCTTGCGGTGTTTTTTCAGGTGTTCGGTGAGCTGATTGATGCGAGCGGTCAGCAGGGCGATTTGCACCTCGGGAGACCCTGTGTCGCCCTCGTGTCGCTTGAACTCCTCGATAATCTGTCGTTTCTGTTCCGGTGTCAGCGGCATGCTGTTTTCCTCCTTACCTCCTTACTGGTGTGTCGCTGGAGAGAGGCCGCTGCCGTTTCATCAGAGCGCTGAAGCGCCCTCATCAAACGGCGCCGACCGCTTCTCTCCAGCGATTGACAGAGATTATACCCGATTGCCAATTAAAGCACGCCCCTCCCGAAATCCGTGGAGGGGCGTGGGGAAGGTCTCCGTGCGAATTTCAGCATCCTGCGCTGAAGTTAAACAGCAGGGTCAGCAGGTCGGCATCGTCCACCACGCCGTTGCCGTCCAGATCCAGCGCGGGGTCGTTGCCCCCGAACCCGAACAGGATAGCCAGCAGGTCCGCGTCATCCACGCAGCCGTTGCCATCCACATCGCCTGCAGGCAGGGCGGTTGTTTGCACAGTAATGCGGTAGCGCTGGACATCGTTGGTGGAGCCACTCCCCGAAAAGACCCGCGCATAGAAAGTGCCGCCTGCCGGGGGTAGCAGATAGTTGAGAATCTGTTCGGGCACTCCCACGCCGTTGCTGTTCGCTGTGGCAAGAACCGTGGTGCCGTTGGAGGCGCGCAGCTCCAGTTGCAGATTCTGGATCAGGCGCGTATCGATGCTTGTTGCCGTGCCGCCGTCAGGTCCGACCTGATAGGCAGCGCCAACGGGGGTTACGGTGATCGTGAGGCGCCGGCTGGGGGGTATCGTCAGGCGATACCAGTCCACATCCGCGGTGCGGTCGAGGCTCGCCATGTCCAGAGTGGTGGTGTTTGTGCTTGTCATATCGATGGGAGTTGCGGTCGCGGCGGTATTGTTGAGCTCGTAGGGGTCGCCATAAAGGCGCTGCGCACCGCGAATATCGTCATCCTGAGGACCATCAAAGTTTGTATTGAGGTAAGGTTCCATCAACTTCGTGCGGTCGGTGGGGATTACATGCCCCAGTGCCAAACCATGCCCGTGTTCGTGCATCACGGTGTTGCGCAGGAAGCGGTAGGTGCCCGAGCTGGACTGCCAGTTCTCGCTGGAGTCCAGCACCATGTCGCCTATGTTAGGGAAGTAGTTGAACGCCAGCACGCCGCCACCTCCGTCTAAGGGGCGGGCGCCGATGCGCACATCGCCGCGCGGCGCGGTGGCGGAGCCTGAGGAGTCTGGAAACGCCGCGCCGTCGTCGCCCACTTCTTCGTAGCGAACCCCTGCTACCTGCGACCAGCGGGTAAAGCTGTTGCGGAACTGATTCTGCCAGAGGGTGGTGTTGTTGCCAAACTTACTGTTCATACTACTGAACAGGTTGCTGGGTTGCGAACCGCCCGACAGCCCCGGGAGCAGGGTTCCATCGGGCACAAAGCTCCAGCGCAAACGGATGGGAGCCCCTGTCGAGCCGGTGCTGCCGTAGGAAGTGCTGGTCCAGCGCGCCCCTGCATTATAGGCAGGAGAAAAGTCGCCAAAAATCAGGCGCGAGACATACTCCACATATTCGGGCGGAGTACCCGGCGCAAAGCACAGGTGCAGGGGCAGCCCGTCATGGCTCACCCCCTCGGCACAGCAAGTGCCCACCCCTTCAACCCCGGTGAGCGCGGAAATCAACGCATGGCGCGCCTCCATCGAAGGCGCTCGCTCCCAATCCCAGAGGGGTGCCCACGAAGGGTGAATTGGCTTGTTAACCAGAAGCGGCGTTCTTTGGGCATCGAGCGTACCTGCCAAACAGAAACTCAGTGCCGCAAGCCAGAAAAAGTTCTTCATTCGCATACCTCCTTTGGTATTATAGCACATCAGACGGTTTGCAGGGGGCTGGCGTTCCGTTATTCTTGTAATTCTTTCAGAGCCTCCTGCAGGCGGCGCAAGCTGAAAGGCTTCGACAAGAAGACATGACGCAAGGGCAACTCGATTGGCAAGCGTGGGTCCTGATAACCGCTCATAAAGATGCATCGGAGTTGCGGGCAGTGCCGCGCGAGCTGTTCCGCGAGCTGATAACCGTCCATTCGGGGCAGCCCGACATCGGTGATGAGAATGTCAAAAGCGTTCTGCTGGCTGACCTCCAAGGCTTCCTCGGGGGTTGCGCAGGCATGAACCGAATGCCCCATCATTTGAAGCATCAGGCTGAGGCTTTCACGCACGCTGTTATCGTCTTCCACCAGCAGGATTCGCGCAGGCGGGGTCTGGACACCTTCGCCCGGCAGCAGGGGTTTGGCGACAACAGGTTCAGGATAGCGTGGGAAGCAGATGCAGAACTCAGTCCCCTGCCCCGGCTGGCTGAAAACCTGCAGAAAGCCGTGATTCTGGTCGACGATTCCGTAGACCGTTGCCAGCCCCAGCCCGTGCCCATACACGCCTTTGGTGGTGTAGAAGGGTTCAAAAATATGCGGCAAGTCTTCGGGCGCGATGCCAATTCCCTCATCGCGCACGCTCAGGCATTCGTATTCCCCGGGAGGGGCATCCTTGGGGAGCGCAGGAATTGGCTTTTCAACCCGACGGGGAGAGGTACGGATGGTAATGGTGCCGCCATTTGGCATCGCGTCGCGTGCATTCAGCACGAGGTTCATCAGAATCTGTTCCAGCTGGGCGGGGTCTATCAGCACAATCTGGGGCGCAGAGTGAAGCTCGAGTTTAACCTCCACCCCCTTGCCCAGCATATGCTCAAAGAGTGGGAGCATTTCCTGAATGACCTGATTGATGTCGGTTGGGCGTGGCTGGGCGAACTGTTTGCGTGCGAATCCCAGTAACTGACGCACGATATTCGCAGATCGTTCTGCCGCTTCGAGAATGCGTTGCAGGTCCTGCTGGACGGGGTGATCGGGCGGTACGCGCGTCATCCCCAGCTCGGCGTATCCCATAATCGCGGCGAGCATATTATTGAAGTCGTGCGCCACGCCGCCTGCCAGGCGTCCAACACTCTCCAGCTTTTGCGCCTGCAGTAGCTGGTTTTCCAGTCGCTTGCGTTCGGTGATATCAATATCGGCGCAGATAACGACTGTTCCTTCACGCAGTCGGACGGGGAACAGCGAGGAAAGGATGTAGCGCGTCTGTCCATCTGCCATACGGATTTCCCATTCTCTCAGGGGTGCAGGTTTGCCCGTTCGCAGAATTTCCTGAATCATCACCCGATATTCCTGCTCCTGTTCGGGCGAAAAGAGCAGCTGGGATAGCGTTTTGCCCAGCGCCTGCTCGCGCGTGTAGCCATACATCTCTTCAGAGGCGCGGTTCCAGAACACGACGCGCCCTTCGGCATCATAGCCCTGAATAGCCACTGTTGGCGCGTTTTCCAGAATCGCTTCCATTTGCAGGTAAGCATCTTCCAGTTTCTGGGCAAACTCGCGCTTCTGGCGCACATAGATGCCCAGCACCATCATCGTATGATAGCTCATCACCAGAAAGAGCCAGTAAGTAAAGAAGACCCCCGCCGTCATCTGCTCCGCCCCGGAAGGCACAATCATTCCAAAAGGCGGTCCCAATCCCAGCGCCAGCGCGAGCAGGGTAAGGCTCAAGCCTGCAATCTCGAAGCGAAGGGTCGCCCACATCAGCACCGGGAACGCCGCCACCAGCAAGAGCGGCGCATAGTGGGAGGGGTCAATCATGCGCACGAAGTAGGTCAACATCACTACCAGCCCCGACGCGAGTGCTATCTCGCCCCAGTGCTTGAGCTTGAGGGTTTTGAACCGCTGATACGCCAGCAGGGGCGTGGCCATCAGCAGTCCCCCTAACAGGTTCCCGCCCCACCAGTGCCACCAGTTCTCCCGGAATGCGCTTAGCGACAAAGCTCCTGTGAGCAGCGTGACACTATTCTGTAAAACCGCAGTAAACGCCAGCACGCCCCCCAGCACGCACGAGAACACGATAAGGTCGCGCGGATAGCGGAAGTTCGAATCAAAACTCAAGCGCCGCAGCAGCGTCGTGATCGAGCCATAAGCAATCCAGCTGATGCCCGCCCGAGCCAGCCCAGCCCAGCCCCAGCCTTCCACAAGCCCCGAAAGCACCATCACCGCCAGCGCGGCGCCCACCAGCGCAGGGCGCCCCCACCACCACACCATCCCAATCGCCCAGCCCGTTGGGAGCCACAAGAGCGAGATGGAGGTCGGCAGGTAAGCATAATGCAAGCCCACCCAACCCAGCAGGGCGTAGACCGTGCCTGTAATCAACACCTGTGCCAGTGAGCGCATCGCCTTTCTACGGAGAAATATATGCTTCTCCTCATACAATTCCTGCCATCCCCCTCAAGATGGGTTTTTCTGCTTCCGATAATCCCGTACAGGAGGCAAGCATGTCGTTCCTTCAGAAATTCCTGGGCGTTGGGAAGAGCCGTGCTTATGACGAGGGCATCCGGTGTTATGATGATGGGCGCTTTGAAGAAGCGTTGCGCCTTTTTGAGCGCTCACTGACGGAAACGCGCGATGTGATGGTGCAGAAGCTGGCGAAATTCTACATCGCCGAATCGCACGCGCAGTTGGGTCAGGCTGCCTATCGGCGGGGTCAGTATGAGGCGGCTGCCCAGCATTTCGCACAGGCGCTGGAGATCCACCCCCACTACGCCGACCTCCATTTCCAGCGGGCGCTGGCACTCCGCAAACTGCGCGACTACGAGGGCGCCCTCCAGCATATCGAAGAGGCGCTCCAGATTAACGCCCGATTCGCCAAAGCGCACCTGTATAAGGGCATCCTGCTCTACGAGACGGGACACCGCGAAGAGGGTATTCGGCAAATCCGGTTTGCCGCCTCACTCGACTCCAGCTTCGACGCCAAACGGCTGGAGCAGGCGCTGGAATATGACCAGAAGGGCTATTTTGATCAGGCGATTGCCCTTTTCGAGACGCTTGGCTCCAACGGCACAGACGACGCCCTCTACCATGCGCAGCTGGGCGATGACCTTTACAAACGGGGCAACTTCGAAGCAGCGGTTGCCGAGTATCGCAAAGCGCTCGCCATCCGCCCCAACTTCGCCGATATCCGCAACCATCTGGGGATGGCGCTCGCCGCGCTGGGACGCGAGGAGGAAGCCATCGAACAGTTCCAGAAAGCGCTGGAGATTAACCCCCGCTACTTAGAGGCGCATCTGAACCTTGCCATCACCCTGCGCGATTGCGGACGCCTCGCCGAAGCACGACACCACTTCCAGCAGGTGCTGGATATTGACCCCGAAAACCCCATCGCCCGAAACGCCCTCAGCGACCTCGCCGCCTAACGCCCCCAGCCACTTTGAAGATATTCGCCCCAGACCCGCTGGTACACCCGGCGGGTCTGCTGGGCAATCCGTTCCCAGTGGAACTCCGTGCGCACGACCTGCTGGGCATACTCGGCGCGGCGACGCGCCGATTCAGGGTCCTTCAATACCCGCAGGATGCCCCACGCCAGACTTTCGGGGTTGCCCGCGTAGGTTGTAATCCCTGTTTGCTCGTGCCAGACCACCTCTTTTAAGCCGCCCGCATCGGACACCACCACTGGCACACCCACCGCCATCGCCTCCAGCGCCACAATGCCGAACGGCTCATACAGGCTCGGATAGACCGCCACATCCACCACCCGATAGAGGCGCAGCAACTCTTCGTCGGGGATAAAGCCCAGGAATTGCACCGAGTCTTCCAGATGCAGAAACCGCACGAATCCCTCCAGATGCGCCCGCGCGCCGCCGCCCGCAATCACCAGCCGCGCCTTCGGCACCTCCGCTTTCACAATCGGAAACGCCTGCAACAGCACCTGAACACCCTTTTCAGGCACCATCCGCCCCACGAAGAAGACAATCGGCTCATCAGGCTGGGCGTAGCGTTGCCGAAACGCCCAGCGCTCGGCTTCAGGAAACTCAAATTCAAACTTTTCCGCGCGGATGCCGTTGGGAATCACATCTATCTTGTCAAGGGGCGTTGCGAACAGGCGATGCACCTCGCCCAGCATGAACTGGCTGCACACAATTACACGCCACGCCTCGTAGGTCAGCTCCCACTCCATCTGATGAATCGTGCGCGACAGGTCGCTGAACAGCCCCCCATGGCGCCCGTGTTCTGTCGCATGGATGGTCGCCACCAGCGGAATCCGAAACGCATGTTTCAACGCGCGTCCCGCAGGGTACGCCAGCCAGTCGTGCGCGTGCAGGATCACGGGAGTCTCTGGCTCCGTCTGGAGCCATGCGTGCAACAGCGCTTCGCCACGACTCTGCATGCTGGCGTTCAGCGCCAGCACCCAGCCCAGAAAGTCCTCTCTGGGGTGAAACGGCGGTCCCACGCGATGGAGGAACACCCCGTTTTCCACCGCTTCCTCAGGCGCATCGGGGTGCGAGGCGGTCAGCACATGCACTTCCACACCCTGCGCGGCAAGCGACTCCGCCAGCTCCTGCACATGGCGTGCAATGCCGCCCACGATCCGCGGCGGATATTCCCATGAGAGCATCAGAACGCGCACGCGGGCAGGGGTTCGCTACAGAAAGATGTTTTCCTGTCTACCCCCATCGGCGTCGGCGTCCCACGCGCCACAGCAGCCCGCGTGCGACGCGCCACGCCAGCCGTTGCCCCAAACGCCCCCGACTCAGCGCACGCACATCCCCCAGCAGCCGCAAAAGACGCCAGAGCCATCGCATACGCCTATTGTACCTGAGTTAACACAACGCTAACACGCAGAGCGGGTACACTTATCCCGTGATGCGTCGTGTTGGCTGGTATTTGATAGGCTTCGCAATCGCGCTGGGTGTGTTTGGCTGGTTTTTGCCGACGCCTGCCAAATCGGCGCAAAACGGGATCCCGCTTCAACCTGTCGCCACCGTTGCGCACCCCCCGATTGACGAAATGAGCGGGATTGCCCGCAGTCGCACCTACCCCGATGTCTACTGGGTTCACAACGACAGCGGCGACAGGGCACGCCTGTTCGCGATTCGGCAAAATGGCGCGGTGATTGTGCCGCCGTTCGTGTCGCGGCGCGATTCGTCCAACCGCCCCGAAAGTGCCCCACCCGATTTCGAGGGCGTCCAGATTGAAGGCGCGACGAACATAGACTGGGAAGATATCGCCATCGACGGCGACACGCTCTATATCGCCGATACGGGCAACAACTTCAACGCCCGCCGCGATTTAGCGATTTATGTGCTGAAAGAGCCGAACCCGCGCGAAACCGTGCGCACCCATGTGTTGAAGCGCATCCCGGTTGCCTACCCTGACCAGAAAGCCTTTCCGCCTGAGGACGCCTGGCGCTACGACTGCGAGGCGCTCTTTGTGTTTCAAGGTAAGCTCTATCTGCTGACCAAGCATCGCCCTGCCCGCCAGCCCGACACCCCCGACCCCAGCACCACCCTCTATCGGCTGGACAGCGAAGCCACCGACCGCATCAATACCCTCACGAAAGTGGATGAACATCCCAATCTGGGGGGCTGGGTGACGGCGGCGGCGATGTCGCCCGATGAGCAGGTGCTGGCGGTGCTGTGTCAGGCGCCTCAGCAGTCGGTATGGCTCTTCCAGCGCCCCCCGCAAGGCGACCGATTCCTCTCGGAAGGCAAAGCCACCCAGATTCGGTTCACCAACGGCAAGCAGTGCGAGGCGATTGAGTGGGTGGACAACGAGACGCTGATTATCACCAACGAACAGCGCGAGATTTTCGTGATTAAGGTTTCGCGCTGAGTTAGCCCACCGTTGCCACCACCACCTTGTGGCGGAAGCGGTCTACTGCCTCCTTCAACCGCTGGTGCTGGGGCAGGTTCAGGTCGGGGTCGCGCTCCAGCAAGCGAAATGCCTCCTGACGCGCCACCTCCAGCAGGTGCATATCCTTCACCAGGTCTGCCACACGGAACGAGGGCATTCCGCTCTGGCGTGTGCCGTAGATTTCGCCCGGACCGCGAATGCGCAGGTCTTCCTCAGCAATCAGGAAGCCGTTATTGGTGCGGGTCATGATTTCCATGCGGGCTTTGCCCTCGTCGGTTTTCGGGTCGGCAATCAGCACGCAGTACGATTGGTGTTCGCCGCGCCCGACACGCCCCCGCAGCTGGTGCAACTGCGCCAGCCCGAAGCGTTCCGCATCCTCAATAATCATCGCCACGGCGTTCGGCACATCCACGCCCACCTCAATCACGGTGGTGGAGACCAGCACATCGATTTCGCCTGCGCGGAAAGCTTCCATCACCGCCTCTTTTTCGGCGGGCTTCATCCTGCCGTGTAGCAGTCCCACACGCAGGTCGGGGAACACATCTTTGCGCAGATGCTCATAGAGGTCTTCCGCCGCGCGCACCTGCAGTTTTTCCGATTCTTCAATCAGCGGGCAGATGATATACGCCTGTCGCCCCTGCGCCACCAGCTTGCGAACGCCCTCGTAGACCTTGAGGCGGTCTTCGGGGAACTTCCAGTAGGTCTTGACGGGTTTGCGTCCGGGGGGCGTCTCATCAATAATGGAGACATCGAGGTCGCCATAGAGCGAGAGCGTGAGCGTGCGGGGGATAGGAGTGGCGGTCATCACGAGCAGGTGGGGTGCGATGCCCTTGTCGCGCAAAGCGGCGCGCTGAAGCACGCCGAAACGGTGCTGTTCGTCTACAATCGCCAGCCCCAGCCGGGCGAAGTTGACGCCTTCCTGAATCAGCGCGTGCGTGCCGACGGCGACCATCCCCCGCCCAGAGGCGATTCGCTCGTAAGCCTGCGCCCGCTGACGCGGCGTCAAGCGCCCCACCAGCAACTCCACCGTGATCCCCAGCGGCTGGAACAGGCGGTGCAACACCATATAGTGCTGTTCCGCAAGAATCTCGGTGGGCGCCATAATGGCTGCCTGATACTGATTGTCCACGGCTGCCAGAATCGCCGCGCCCGCCACGATGGTCTTACCCGAGCCGACATCGCCCTGAAGCAGGCGGTTCATCGGGTGGGGGCGGCGCATATCGTCCCAGATTTCCCGAATCACGCGCTTCTGGGCGTTGGTGAGCTCAAACGGCACAATCTGGCGAATCTTTTCCATCAGGCGGTCTTCGTCGATGCGCATCGCGATGCCGCGCTCCTGCGCTATCTGCTGGCGCTTGATGCCAATCCCCAGCTGCATCACGAAGAACTCTTCAAACACCAGTCGCTGGCGGGCGGGGGTGATCAAATCCATGCGGTCAGGGAAATGCACCTGCCGAATCGCGTCCGCGACGGGCATCAGCCCCACGCGCTCGCGCACTTCACGGGGCAAAATTTCGGGCACGAGGTCGGCGTACTGTATTGCATTCCAGAGAATCTGGCGCATCTGTTTTTGCCCGATGCCTTCCGTGAGCGGATAGATAGGCACAATGCGGTTGGTGTGCAACAGCCCGTCCATCGAGTCGTTCTCTTCGAGGTCTTCCCATTCGGGGGTTTCCATCTGCAGTCCCCAGCCTGTGTCCTTGACGACCCCGTAGACGACGATTCGGCGGTTGCGCAGTTTGAGCAGCCTGTCTTTGAGGTAGGGCTGGTTGTACCAGACCAGCTCCAGCGCGCCGGAGCCGTCGTCCAGAAAGGCTTTGGTGAGGGTCAGCCCCCTGCGCGGGGTGATATTGTCCACTGTAATGAGCTTGCCTGCAAAAGTGGCTGCCTCGCCGGGGCGGGCGTGCGCAATTCGGCGAAACTGGGAGCGGTCCTCGTAGCGTCGCGGCAGGTGATAGAGCAGGTCCTGCAGGGTGTACAGTTCCAGTTTGGCGAGGATTTGCGCCCGCTTGTCGCCGACCCCCTTAAGAAAGCGCACTTCGGTGTCCAGTCGCACGCTTGCACGCCGTTCCATTGCCTGCAATTATACCTGTGTCCTTATGAGTGTATTGGACGGCGAGGGGTTCACGGCAGGTCAGGGGTATCCCACCGTTGTACCCGATAGAACACCGCACAGGGTTCCGAATCGGGTATACTCCCTGTATGCCCAGAGTGCGTCTGAAGATTCGGGGGATGACCTGCGCCGCGTGTGTGCGCCGTGTGGAGAAAGCGCTCGCGC
>LDYB01000013.1 GCA_001442985.1 Armatimonadetes bacterium DC | reverse complement strand
GTGAACCGGCTCTCTTGCAAAGATACCTTCTGGAACCCACGATGCCCCCGAAAGAGCGACGGCTAAAGCCGTTCCTACTAAACAAAGCCAGCCTCCGCTGGCTTTCTCAGCCGACGCAGGTCGGCTTCGTCTCATAGGAACGGCTTTAGCCGTCAGGTACGAAAGAGGATTTTTCGAACACCCTCAGTTGCTGCTTGGCGAGGACGGCTTATAGATTGGCGCCAATGGGCTTGCCCCCCAGACAGGTATAATCTCCTCCTGATGGCGTGGGTCTATCTCTTCATCGCGGGTATTATGGAGGTTGTGTGGGCGATTGCGCTCAAGTTTTCGGAGGGGTTCACGCGACCGCTGCCTGTGGTGGTGGTGATTGTGGCGGGGCTGCTGAGCTTTCTCTTCCTCTCGCTGGCGGTGCGCGAGTTGCCGATAGGAAGCGCCTACGCCATCTGGGTGGGTATCGGCGCGGTGGGCGTGGCGTTGCTGGGCATTGTGTGGTTTCGCGAGCCAGCCGATTTCTGGCGGCTCTTTTTTATCGGCTTGATTGTGGCTGGGGTGATTGGCTTGCGGCTGGTCACGAAAAATGGGCACTGAGCGTTCACCGGTGGGCTACAGCTGGGCGCGCGCCTCGATGGTGATGATGAGCGCGATTTTTGCCAGCCGCCTGCTGGGGTTGTTCCGCGATACGGTGATTGCCTACCGCTTCGGGCAGAACGCGCTGACCGACGCCTACCGTGCGGCGTTCCAGCTGCCCGATCTGCTCTTTTTTATGGTGGCGGGGGGCGCGCTCTCTTCCGCGCTGATGCCCGTGTTCTCGCGCTACTGGGAAAACAATCAAAAAGACGAGGCGTGGCGCGTCTTTTCCACCGTGGCAACGATTATGGTGAGCCTCACCCTCGGGCTGGTGGTGCTGCTGGAGGCTCTCACTGTGCCTGCCATCCGCCTGATGTTCCCCGGTTTTGACCCCCTGCGCCATGAACTCACGGTGAGCCTGACCCGAATCGTGCTACCCACGCAGGTGTTCTTTCTGATGGGCGGACTCATGATGGCAACGCTTTATGCGCGAAAGCAGTTCACCGTGCCCGCGCTGGGACCGAACATTTACAATCTGGGGATTATTTTTGGGGGTCTGGTGCTGGCGCTCTGGTGGGGGATAGCAGGGCTGGCGTGGGGGGCGGTGCTGGGCGCGTTTCTGGGCAGTGTGGTGTTGCCGCTGGTGGCGATGGCGCGGCTGGGAAGCCACTTTCGCCCTGCGCTGGAGTGGCATCATCCGGGGGTGCGCGAGGTGTTTCGGATGATGTTGCCCGTGATGTTCGGGCTGTCGCTCCCGGGGGTCTATATGCTGATTTTGCGCGTGTTCGGTTCGCTGTTGCCAGCGGGCGCGATTTCGGCGCTGGATAATGCGAACCGACAGATGCAGGCGCCGCTGGGCATTATTGGGCAGGGAATCGCGCTGGCAATCTTCCCCGCGCTGACGACACTGGCAGCCACCGAGCGGTGGACAGAGCTGCGGGCGGTCCTCAAGCGCGGTCTACGGCTGGTCTGGTTCCTGACCGCGCCGGCGACGGTGCTGCTGTGGGTGCTGGCGGAAGACATCAGTCGCGTGACTCTCCAGTACGGCAAGTTTACCCCTGCGGACACCGAGATGGTGGCGAGCGCCCTGCGCGGGTTTGCGCTGGGGCTGTTCGCGTGGTCGGGGCAGGCGCTGATCGCCCGCGCCTACTTCGCGATGCGCGATTCGCTCACTCCCGTGCTGATTGGCTCCGCCACGACGGCGCTGTTTGTGCCGTTGTGCTTCGTGCTGATGAATACGCTGGCGATGGGGCATGCAGGGCTGGCGCTGGCGACCTCTGTCGCGGCGTCGGTGCAGATGGTCTGGATGCTGTGGGTGTTGCGTCGGCGTTTACCGCGCGATAGCAAGCGCGATACCACCCCCTTCGTGCGTCCGGTAGTGCTGAGCGGTGTGGCGGCGCTGGGCGTCGGCGTGCTGGGCGCGGGCGTGCATGCCCTGTTGTGGCGGATGCTGGAGACGATGGGCTGGCAGGTCAACCTCGGCGCGTTTGTGGCGGTGGTGCTGACCTTCGCGCTGGTGATGGCAGGCTACCTCGCGGTATGCCGCTGGCTGGGCGTGCCGGAGGTGGATTATGTGCAACGGGTATTGCGCCGACAATCCTCATAAAGCCCCCCAGCACTCCCCTGCGAATGCGGTATAATCGGCACGGTTCTGCACTATGGGCGTGCTGGAGATTATTGCGAAGAAACGCGACGGCGGCATTCTCACCCGCGACGAAATCGCTGAGGTGGTGATGGGCTATGTGCGCGGGGAGGTGCCCGACTATCAGGCGGCGGCGTGGCTGATGGCGTGCTTTTTGCGGGGGCTGAACGAGGCTGAGATGCTCGCCCTCACCGAAGTGATGGCGCAGTCGGGCGAGCAGTTAGACCTCTCGGATTTGCCCCCACCCACGCTGGATAAGCACTCCACAGGCGGTGTGGGCGATAAAACAAGCCTCGTGGTAGTACCCCTGCTGGCGTCGGCGGGATGCACCCTCGTCAAGATGTCGGGGCGCGGACTGGGCTTCACAGGAGGCACGGTAGACAAGCTGGAGTCCATCCCCGGTTTTCGGACTGCCCTTTCCAAAGAGGAGATGCTGGCGCAGGCACGCCGTATTGGCTGCTGCCTGGCGGGTCAAACGGAGCAGTTAGCCCCAGCGGATAAGAAACTCTATGCGCTTCGGGACGCGACGGCGACGGTGGAGAGCATTCCCTTGATCGCCTCCAGCATCATGAGCAAAAAACTGGCGGGCGGCGCCCAGCACATTATTCTGGATGTGAAGGTGGGCGAGGGGGCGTTCATGCGCACTTTAGACGAGGCGCGCCTGCTGGCGCGAACGCTAATCGCAATTGGTACTGGGGCAGGACGCAAGGTGCGTGCCCTGTTGACCGACATGAGCCAGCCGCTGGGGCGCACTGTAGGGAATGCCCTGGAAGTGCGCGAAGCGATTGAAACGCTGACGCCCGGCGCGTCGCATCACCCCCGCTTTCGGGAACTGTGCCTGAGCCTTGCGGGCGAGGCGCTCCATCTGTGTGGATTGGCGCCCGACCCGGAGGCAGGCAAAGCGCTCGCACGCGAGCGTCTCGATTCGGGCGCGGCGTTAGAGAAGTTCCGTCAGCTGGTGGAGGCGCAGGGCGGCGACCCCTATGTAGTGGAAAACCCTGCCCTGTTGCCCCGTGCGCCCTCTCAGGGCGAGGTGTGTGCCCCCGAATCGGGCTATCTGGCTCAGGTCGCGCCGCGAGCGGTCGCCTACACTGCGCTCCGCCTCGGCGCAGGCAGGCAAAAGAAGGAAGATAAGATAGACCATGCCGTGGGCGTGGAGGTTTTCAAGTCGGTCGGCGCGCGCGTAGAAAAAGGCGAGCCGCTATTTCGCGTGCATGCGCGCACTGAGGAGTCGCTACAGGCGGGGATGGCTGCCCTCCAGGACGCCTATCAACTTTCTGATACACCCGTTAACCCCGTTCCGATTGTGCTGGAACGGGTGGAGCAGGGAGCATAGGCTCCCCGCTCCGTCGCGCGACCTCCTTACGGGTTCCACTTGCTGATGACCAGATCGCGGTTGGGCGAGCCTGCGTGGCAACCCTGACACTGCTGCACGGGATCGGTTACAATCGGCTTGCCAGACGCATCCCACGCCTGCCAGCCCCAACCGCCTGACCTGGCGTAGCGCTTGCTGTCTTTGACCATCAGCGCGGTTACCTTCCGCTTGCCCGCCACATACATCCCGTTCTCATCCTTTGCCTCATACAGCACGAACACAATCTGGCTCCCATCGGGATACTTTTTGGCGTTCTCGCGATAGGCTTTCGTCGCGGGCGCGTTCGCATAGATGTGATGCACACCGCCGAACGCGCCGAACAGAGGGTGCTTCTCGCTATAGATGACGCCTGTGGTGATGTGAGTCCAGTTGCGCCAGCCGTCGGGCAAGCGGGTCGGCACAGGCGCCTTCGCCTGTTGCGCAATCGCGACAAACAGCAGTAAGCCTAACAGCCCCACAACAATTCCAAAGGTTCGCATAGAGTTCACCTCGTAATCACAATTTACCACGCACTTCAACAATTTGTCAAGAGGTTTCCAGAAAGTAAGGGGATTACTTTTTGGAAAGAATTGGCGGAAACGCATGGCGCTTCGAGAAAAGGGATCGGTTTCGTAAGGGTATACTTGTATGCGGTGAAGACCAGTCGCTACTTTATCTGCGGGGGGTCACTCTGGAAGACGGCGAGACAATACACAACGCATTTCCAGACCGTAACTTCAAACTGGAGGCGGAATAATGCGAGTTTTCTACTATGCGGAAACGGACAGCCTGTATATTGAGCTGCGCGAGGAGCCAGGGGTAGACTCTGTTGAAGTGGCTCCTGGGATTGTTGTGGACCTCAACGCGCAAGGCGATGTGGTGGGGATTGACATTGATCGTGCGCGGGAAAGGCTTTCTCTGGAGCGACTGGAGGTGCATGACCTGCCGTTGAAGGTACTGGTTGCCCAGGCTGGCGAGGAGCCAGTTCGCTGACCTGTGTGAAGGCAGCCGCCTGCAAAGAGGTATAACTTCCCTTATGGAACGGCGCCTGATTGAAGGGGTGTTTTTGAAGCCGCTGGTGGCGCACGCCGATGAGCGCGGCTACCTGATGGAGATGCTTCGATGCGATGACCCGATTTTTCAGAAGTTCGGGCAAGCCTATGTGTCGCTGAACTATCCGGGCGTGATTCGCGCGTGGCACTGGCACGAGAAGCAAACCGACTACTGGGTCGTGGTCAAAGGGATGGTCAAAGCGGTGCTGTATGACCGTCGCCCTGAGTCGCCAACCTTCGGGATGATCAACGAGTTCTTTTTAGGGGAGCAGAATCGGGTGCTGCTGGTGATTCCGCCGAGGGTGGCGCACGGCTACAAGACCATCGGGGTGGAGCCGTCGCTGTTGATTAACTTCCCGACGGAGCCATACAATCGGGAGCAGCCCGACGAGTTCCGCCTGCCTTACGACACCCCTGAAATCCCTTACGACTGGTCTATAAAGATGGGGTGAGCCGATTCCTGCAGGCGGCGACGCCTCTGGTCTGCCACCCATGCGCGGGCGTATTCGTAGTCCTCAACGGTGTCCACATCGTATACCAGCTCGGGCATCACCGAGAGGTAGAAGCGGATTCGGGCGTTGACCGTGCGTTCCGCCAGGAGTGGCAGCTCGTGAATGGAGAGGCGTCCCGCCACAAAGCGCGCCAGCGCGGGCAAGCCGCGCGTGAACCAGTGATAATGAAACGCCAGCGACAGATGCCATAGCGAACGCACCAGCGACTTGCGCGACTCGGCGAGCTTGTGGAGCAAAGGCGCATGCTGCTGCAGAAATCCCACCCGCATAATACTCACCGAGGCGTTCAGAAAGTTGCCCTCCTGAAAGCTCAGGGCACGATAGGGCGCCCCCGGATAGACCCCCAGAAAAACCGCCTCGGGCACCAGCCCTGCCACCAGATCGGCTTCGGGGTCATCGTGCGCCAGCAAATCTTTCACCGCTTCGGGGGTTATCATGGGCAAATCCACCGCGCTGTGCAGAAACCGATCGTGGGGTCCCAAGCCTAACCGCTCCGCGCCGCGCAAAAGGTTGTCGATGGGGTCGCGCCCTTCCGTGGCAAAAAACACACGATTAGGGTCTTCAGGTAGCGCCTGCATCAGCAGCTCGGACCCCACCACCGCCACACGGGGAAAGCCTGCCTGAAGGAGCGCCCGAACCACCCACTGGACCAGCGGCATGCCGCCGAAAGAGAACAGCCCCTTGCGTGAATGCCCTGCAACCTCTGCTAAGCGGCGCGGGGCATGCCCGCCTGCAATCAAAATGGCATCCATTCCCGTTCCAGAGTATTATACTCGCGCACCCTCCAGAACAATAGGGACTTAAGTCCTGATTGAAACGGACTCAAGTTAAGCAAAACGCCCCTTTCCTTGAGGGGAAAAGGGGCGTGAAGAGCGATAGAGGGCGCCCAGGAGCGCGCCTCTTTGTGTGGCTCTTAGCGTTTTCGCAGACGGCGTCCCATCAAGCCAGCCAGCCCGACACCCAGCGCAATCAGGCTCGCAGGCTCCGGCGCAATCACTTTGGAGGAATCCCCGCCCTGGAGCGCCTGGAAGTGTACCATCGCGCTGTTGTCGAACCCCGCAAAGTCCGACTCCGAAACGCCAAACAGCTGGAAAGTGGACGATAATCCCTGCGTTAGTCTGGCAGAGGGTGGGGCGACCTTGAAGTCCACTTTCACATTGAAAGACAATGAGGCATCGGTAAACGAGCCTATCGTGATGTTGGTGATGTACGGGTCGCTGAGTGTGCTGAAACCAGCAGGATTCGTATTGAAAAGCAGGTTCAGCTGGCTGATGAAACGGCTCGACTCACTGGGAGCTGTGGAAAGGTGGTTCAGGGTGATTTGCACGCCCCCTACGATGTTGGTGATGGTCATTGTCGCCCACGCAGGGGTGCCGCCGGGTGTACCACCCGTCTGAACGGTGGTAAAAACAAAGTTGAGAGATGCATGCGACGCGGCGACGCTGAACAGCATCGCGGCAACCCAAAACAGATGTTTGTACGTCTTCATGGTTTTTAGCCTCCTGACTAATTAGACTCAAAATTTGCTTAAAACCGGACACTCGTGAAAAAAAATCTGGTCAACACTTGCTCTCTCTGCGATAACACATCCTGCGTCGCGCACTTTTCGGGGTAACCTACAACAAAAAACGCCCCTCCTCACAACCGGGGAGGGGCGCTCGTTGGGATTCAGGACGCACGAGGGTGCGCCCGCATTGCGACTCTCAGCGTTTTCGCAGACGGCGTCCCATCAAGCCAGCCAGCCCGACACCCAGCGCAAGCAAGCTTGCCGGTTCCGGCGCAATTACTTTGGAGGAGAGATTATTCTGCAGCGCCTGGATGTGAACCATCGCGCTGTTGTTGGCTCCCGCAAAGTTCACCTCCGAAACGCCAAACAGCTGGAAGGTGGACGATAATCCCTGCGTTAGTCTGGCAGAGGGCGGGGCGACCTTGAAGTCCACTTTCACATTGAAAGACAATGAGGCATCGGTAAACGAACCTATCGTGATGTTATTGATGTGGGGATCTCCCAGTGTGGCGGAGCCAGTTGGGTTCGTATTGAAAAGCAGGTTCAACTGGCTGATGAAACGGTTCGGCTCGTTCAAGGTATCAGTGGCAAGGTGGGTCAGAGTGATTTGGACGCCCCCCGAAATATCGGTGATGGTCATCGTCGCCCAGGCAGGTATGCCACCCGGAGTCCCCCCACTATGAGTGTTGGTGAAGAGAAAGGTGATAGACGCATGCGATACAGCCACAGTGAGCATCGCCGCAACAACCCAAGCCAGATGCTTATGCAATTTCATGGTTCTTAGCCTCCTGTCCTGAATTAGACTTTTGTCTGAAAGCGGACACTCTACAGAAAGCAACTTCCGTGCCTTTCGGGTTCAAGACGACAGGGGAACGCCGAAATCTCGTATTTTTACAGGGTACAATCCTTCCCACAGGAGGGTCTCATGGCGCGGTGGTGGGCGGTTGTGGTGGCGCTGATTGGGGTAGGGTTCCTGCTTTATCCGGGCAGTGCGCCGTATTTGCGCTGGTATGTGCTGGCGCCGATAAGCATTCTGGGCTTTCCCCAGGCGACAGGCGAGTTTGTTCGCAGGGGCACGCCCGAAGCGCCCCCGCCCCACTGGCTGGAACCCTGTCAGGCGCGCTACCCTGATGACCTTGCGGTGCAGGTGGGGTGTTTTCTCTTTGCCACGCCAAACCCCTTTGGAGAGCAGGAGGTCGCTCCGGAAAAGCTGGACGCCCTTCAGCGTCAGTTCCCCCAGGAACCTGCGCTCTACCTGATGCAGATTCGCTATCGGATTCGCAACTTCAATTTCGTTCGCGCCGAGAGCTTGACCCGCATGGGCGCGAACCCACCGCCCCCACGAAAGCCTGACCCCCAGCTGGCGCGCCAGCTGCTGCGACTGGCGACGGAAGGCGAGCGCATAGACCCCCAGAACGGCTTCTTCCCTGCTATTCGGGCGCTGGTGCTGTACGCGCTGGAACGCGACGACGAGGCGCTCCGCGCGCTGGAACGCGCCGGCAACTGCCCCCGTTGGGAGACTTACGAAGCCTTTTTCGCGAACGCACTCGTTGCAACCTACGAGCGCTGTCTGGGATGGCGCGGCGCTTACCCTGCATCCACCTTTTATACCGTGTTGATTTTCCCTGAGATGGCGCAGATGCGGGAGATGGCGCGAACGGTTGCAGGGCTGGCGTTGCAAGCAGAGCAGCGGGGCAACTTGCGTCAGGGGGTGCGCTTGCGGATGGCGCTGGCGCGGCTGGGCGCTCTCATGCGAGCCGAAAGTCCCACACTTATCAGTTCGCTGGTGGGAATTGCCCTTACCAGTATCGCAGGCGGCTCGTTTCAGCAGAACTGGCAGATTCCCAAGCCGCCACCGCCTGACCCCGCAAAGTGGCGTCAGGAGCGATTTCTGAACGCGCTTATGCGCAACGGCTTCCAGCGCGAGGCACAGTGGTTCCGCAAAGAGTTTGAGCGAATGAAGCAGGCAAAAGCCATAAGCGCAAAGGCATCCGATTGGCTGGATACACACATCCTCGCGCCGTTTGCGTGGCTGAGTGTATGGCACATGCTGGGTATGCTGTTGCAGGGCATTTTGCTCTCGATGGGGGTGATGTGGGTCTGGGCGCTGTTGGCGGCGCGCAGGCTGGAAGGCAAGTGGTGGCTCGCGCCCCTTTTCGGCGTTGGAGTTGCGTTGCTCTGGGCGCTCTCGCCTGCAGGCACGCTGGTGGTGAGTTTTGGAGAATCGCTGCGCGGTTTCGCCATGTTTACCGACAGTGCCCAGGTGGAGGCTATTTTACAACGCCTGCCTGAAGAGCTAACCGCTTTGAGATGGCTGAGTTTCGGAGGGGTTGCGTTCGTTGCGGTTGCCCTGCCTGCAGTGCTGGCGCTGATCGTGTGGCTCCTCAAGCCGCATGCTGAACCCGAAACGAGCCGTAGCGTGGCGCGAATGTGGGGCAGGATTGCGCTTTTCTGGCTCACGCTCTATGTGGCGACGCTGGCGTGGCTCTGGTATCGGGACAGGGGACTGGAACAGGCAATGCTCCAATCGTTTTCCCATGAGATACGGTTTTACACTCAGCTGTCGGGCGAGGCATGGCCTGGGCGCGAGTGAGCCTCACCGCGAAGCGAAAAGCTGCACCAGCTGGCGCGTAGCTTCGGTGGGGTTGGGGGCGCTCAGCACCGCCGAAATCACGCAGATTCCGTCCGCCCCTGCGGCAAGCACCTGTGCGGCGTTCTCCGCATTAATGCCTCCAATCCCGAAAACAGCGATGCGCACCGCCTGCTTAATCTGGCGGAGCCGTTCGGGACCAACGGGTGTGCCTGCGTCGGGCTTGGTGGCAGTGGCGAACATGGGACCCACGCCGAGATAGTCCGCGCCTTCCTGCTCTGCCTGCTGTGCTTCTTCTACGGTCTCCGCAGAGACGCCGATGAGGAATCGCTCACCCGCAATCTTTCGCGCGAGCGGCACGGGTAGATCATCCTGACCCAGATGCACACCGTCCGCTTCCACTGCGAGCGCGACATCGAGGCGGTCGTTCACGATAAAGAGCGCGTTGTGCTGGCGGGTAAGGTCGCGGATTGCCTGACCCCACTGCACCAGCTGGCGCGTGGGGGCATGCTTCGCACGCAGTTGCACGATTTGCGCCCCGCCCGCCAGCACCTGCGCCACCGATTCTACGGGGTCTGCCAGCGCTGGCTCGGTAATCACATAGACCCCATGCAAGCGCTCCCTCATAGCACCGACGCCTCGGTATAGGTTCCGTACACCTCTTTGAGCGTGTTGACCATCTCGCCGAGCGTGGCGTAGGCTTTCACGGCGTTCAGAATCGGCTCCATGAGGTTTTCGTCGCGCTGGGCGGCGACTTTGAGGTCGTGTAGTGCCTGCTGCACGGCGCGGTTGTCGCGTCGGCGTCGGAGGTCGGCGAGGCGTTTGACCTGTTTCTCATGCGCCTCCGCCTCAATCTTGAGGATTCGGAACGGGATCGGCTCCTCGTCCATCTGATACTCGTTGACGCCGACCCAGATGAAGTCGCGCTCTTCCACACGCTGCTGGAAGCGGTAGGCGGCGTCGGCAATCTCCTGCTGGAAGAATCCGCTCTTGATGGCAGGAATCACGCCGCCTTCCTGCTCGATACGGCGGAAGTATTCGCGGGCGCCCTCTTCCATCTTGTCGGTCATCCACTCCACGAAGTACGCGCCGCCGAGCGGGTCTACGGTGTTCGCGACGCCCGTCTCTTCGGCAATCACCTGTTGCGTGCGGAGCGACAGCAGCGCCGCCTCTTCGGTGGGGAGCGCCCACGCCTCGTCAAACGAGTTCACATGGAGCGACTGCGTGCCGCCCAGCACCGCCGCCAGCGCCTCAATCGTGGAGCGAATCAGGTTCACATACGGCTGTTGCATCGTCAGCGAGCAGCCCGCAGTCTGCGTATGGAAGCGCAGCCACCACGAGCGCGGGTTCTTCGCGCCGAAGGTCTCGCGCATCTCCCGCGCCCAGATGCGCCGCGCCGCGCGGAACTTGCCAATCTCCTCAAAGAAGTCTATATGCGCATTAAAGAAGAACGAAAACTTCGGCGCGAACTCGTCAATATCCAGCCCCCGATCCAGACACCAGCGCACATACTCGAACCCATCCGCTAAGGTGAACGCCAGCTCCTGTATTGCCGTGGAGCCTGCCTCGCGAATGTGATACCCGCTCACGCTGATGGGATGCCACTTCGGCACATATTTACAGCCGAACTCTACGGTGTCCACAATCAGCTTCATGTGTGGTTCGGGCGGGAAAATCCACTCTTTTTGTGCAATAAACTCTTTGAGAATATCGTTCTGAATCGTGCCTGAAAGTTTCTCCAGCGGCACGCCCTGCTTCTCGGCAACCGCCAGATACATCGCCCAGATGATGATGGCGGGCGCATTAATCGTCATCGAGGTGGTGATGCTGCCAAGGTCAATCCCCTGAAAGAGGATTTCCATATCTTCCAGGGAGGCGACACTGACGCCACACTTGCCGACCTCGCCCTCCGCTTCGGGGTCGTCGGGGTCCACGCCCATCAGGGTGGGCAGGTCAAACGCCACCGACAGCCCTGTTTGCCCCTGCTCAATCAGGAACCGATAGCGGGCGTTGGTCTCCTCGGGGGTGGCGAAACCCGAAAATTGTCGAATCGTCCAGAGCTTGGTGCGATAACCCGTTTCATACAGCCCGCGCGTGAAGGGATACTGTCCGGGGTCGCCTAAATCGCGGGCGTAGTCCAGATGGGCAATGTCCTGGGGGGTGTAGAAACGCTTGATTTCGATACCCGACAGCGATTCGAATCGCGCTTTGCGCTCGGTCAGCGTTTTGGGATTCATCGTTCTAACCTCCTTAGCGCCGTTGCTATGTGTATTATACTCTACCGCCTCGCGAGTTTGCGGAGCGCCCGCAGCATGGCGTCTTTATAGTTTTTGAGGATGAACAGCGACGCCCGCAGAATCAGCCCCACAGGAACCAGCGGGCGCATCCAGAAGGGCGTTTGCTTCGCGTAGTGTTTTTTGTAGTAGCGGTACATGCTCTGGTGGAAGGTGCGGATCATCTTATTGGCAACGAGGTCGGTACTGCGCCCAATCGCGTGATAGATAACCGCTTCGGGGTAGTAGACGACCTTCCAGCCCGCCTGCCACGCGCGATAGCATAAATCCATGTCCTCGCAATACATAAAGAATTGCTCATCGAAGCCGCCCAGTTGCTCGTAGACCTGCTTGCGAATAAAGAGCGCGGCGCCCGAAACCCAGTCCACCTCGCGAACGCTATTGTGGTCCCAATCGGTCATGAGGTAGTCGCGCGTGTAGGGGTTGTTGGGAAACAGTTTGCCCAGTGGCGTGTTGCGGAAGAGCGCCGCAACAGGGTTGGGAAACCGCCGACACGAGTATTGCAGACTCCCATCGGGGTTGAGAATCCTGGGACCGATAATGCCGACTTCGGGGTGCGCCTCCGCGAAAGCGACGAGCTTCTCCAGCGCGCCCACCTGCACCACGGTGTCGGGGTTAAGAATAAAGAGGTATTTGCCCCGCGCGTGCCGTGCGCACAGGTTATGCCCTTTTGAGAAGCCGAGGTTCTGCTCGCTGACCAGCAGGCGTACCTGAGGGAACTCTTTTTCCACCATCTGCACGCTGCCGTCGCGCGAGTCGTTATCCAGCACAATCACTTCATAGGGGAAGGGCGGTGGCGCGGTGAAGATGGAACGCAACGCCTGGCGCAGCGGCTCCCGCGCGTTCCAGTTGACAATCTGGATGGTCAACACCACTTCGGAGTCTGGCATTCAATCCCTCATTATGGAGCGCGAAAGCGTGGCTTTCGCACTCCATAGCATTACTCTGCCACAGGTTCTGCCTCGTCGGCGGTTTCGGCGAGCGCGACTGCCGTAACGGGCTGCTGCTGGATGTGGGCGCGGACTGCCTCTTCCAGCGCTTCCACCACTTCGGGATGCTCCTCCAGGTAGGCGCGGGCGTTCTCGCGCCCCTGACCCAGACGCATATCGCCGAAGCTGAACCATGTGCCTGACTTTTTGATAATGCCCAGCATCAGCGCCTGATCCAGCAGGTCGCCCAGTTTGGAGATGCCCTTGCCGAAAATCACATCGAACTCCGCCTGACGGAAGGGCGGGGCAACTTTGTTTTTGACCACCTTGACCCGCGTGCGCACGCCGATAATCTCGTTGCCCTGCTTGATGTTGTCCACGCGGCGCACTTCCAGCCGCACCGACGCCCAGAATTTAAGCGCGCGCCCGCCTGGGGTGGTCTCAGGGTTGCCATACATGACGCCGACTTTTTCGCGAATCTGGTTGATGAAAATCACGGCGGTGTTGCTCTTGGCAGCGGAGGCGCCCAGTTTACGCAACGCCTGCGACATCAGCCGCGCCTGCGCCCCGACCGTAACATCGCCAATATCGCCCTCCACCTCCTGACGCGGAATCAGCGCCGCGACCGAGTCCAGCACGGCTACATCGAACGCGCCGCTGCGAATCAGCATGTCCATAATCTCCAGCGCCTCATCCCCTGTGGAAGGCTGCGCGATGTAGAGCTTGTCCACATCGACGCCAATCGCGCGTGCGTAGTCGGGGTCTAAGGCGTGTTCGGCGTCTACGAAGAGCGCGTTCCCGCCGCGCTTCTGGGCTTCCGCAATAATGTGCAAGCCCAGTGTGGTCTTGCCCGACGATTCCGTGCCATAAATCTCAATGATTCGTCCGCGCGGGATGCCCCCCACGCCCAGCGCCATATCCAGTGCCGTACTCCCTGTGGGAATCACATCCACCTGCAGGCGGGTCGCGTCGCCCAGGCGCATGACGCTCCCCTTGCCAAACTGGCGCTCCACCTGACTGAGAACCGCCTCCAGCGCCTTCTGCTTTTCGTTCTGGTTTGTCATCAGTGCCTCCCGATATATGCTACCCGATTCGCTCAGGTAGAAGATTGTCTACTATTATACCCTATCCGAAGGCTTCATGCAAGAGGGAGAAGCACTCGAAAAAAAAATGGGCGACACTGTCGAAAGGAGGATCAAAGCCCAGTGCCGCCTACAATCTCGTTATTTCGCCCTGTGGAAGCACCCCTTGCAGAGGTCTTCCACCCCAATTAGACTCAAAAACGCGCCAAAACCGGACAGCCGTGCGGGCGAATTCGGGGGAATTTGCCCCTAAAATTGCCACTAAGCAGGACGGGTGAACCTGCTCTGTTGCAAGGATGCCCGATGGAACCCACGATGCCCCCGAAAGAGCGACGGCTAAAGCCGTTCCTAATAAACAAAGCCAGCCTTCGCTGGCTCTTTTAGCCGACGCAGGTCGGCTTCGTCTTATAGGAACGGCTTCAGCCGTCAGGCAACCCCGCACCCCCTGAAAACCCGACGGGTGAACCCGTTCCCAGTAAACAAAGCCAGCCTTCGCTGGCTCTTTTAGCCGACGCAGGTCGGCTTCGTTTCATAGGAACGGCTTCAGCCGTCAGGGCGCAGGTTCCAGGACGGCACGCCTGTCAAAAAGCCCCTCCCTAAGACCTGAAGGAAGGAGTCTCGGAACGCTCATGCCCCGATCCTTGCAACAGAGCAGCTTTAGCCGTCAGGCATATGAGGGGGTTCACGAACATTACCCCGATGATGTATACTTCTTTCGGCATGGGAGCGAAAGGATGGGTTCTGGTGTTGCTGGGATGCTTTGCGTGTTTGGGCTGGGCGCAGTTTCAGACGGGTTCGCGCGTGGGTCTCACCGCGGCGGGAGCAGGTCTCCCCGTGTATGAGCGCCCGTGTGCGGGCAATCCCATCCGCGAGGTGGCGGTCGCGGGCACGGACGGTTTCCTGATGGCGCCGCCGTTTTCGTGTGGGAGTGTGCGCTGGCACTTTGTGGCGTGGCAGGGCGGTTTGCGGGGCTGGTCGCCAGAGCAAGCAAGCGGGCGCACGATGCTTTTGCCCCTGCCCGGGCGCGGGGCGTACCCGAACATTCGCGCAATGGGCGCCTATCGCGTGCAGGTCGCACCTGATGGCAACCCCCTGAATGTGCGTACGGGACCAGGCTTGAGCTATTCGGTCATCACGCAGAAACCGGCGGGTTCCACAGGATGGGCGTATCAGGTGAGCGTGGATGCCGCCAACCGGCTGGTGTGGTGGAAGATTCGCTGGGACGATGCGAACGGGGGGCAGGTAGGCTGGTCCGCCGATTCGCGGCTCAGCGGAGGGGTCTATTTGACCGTGCTGGAGCCGCCGCGCCCGCTGGCGACGCTCTCGCTTGCCTCAAATAATTCGGGCGTGAGCGTGCAGGTCAGCCTGCGCGACTTGCAAGGCAATCCCCCCTCTGGCACAACGAGCCTGCCCGCCAGCCTGAGCTATGTGGAAGGCACGAGCGTGACTCTTATTGCGCCCACAACCGCCCCCGACGGCACAGTATTCGTGCGCTGGGAGCAGAACGGCACGCCACTTTCCACCAGCCCCAGCATCACGCTCACGGTATCGGGCACGCTCAGCCTGCGAGCGGTCTACGAAAACGCCGAAGCCCACTTTCTGGCGAACCTGATCGCCCCATGGCGTAGTGGACAACTCTGGACGCCCTCCACCTACGACACGCACGCGGGCGGCAACCCGCTCTACGCGGTGGACTTCAACCGCGCCGCCAGCAGCCGCGCCACCTGCCCCTACACCTCGGGCTGGATTCAGGACTGCGACGAGGTAGTGGTCGCCTCGCACGCAGGACGCGCCTACACCCGCGCCCAGAGCGGCTGCACAGGCTACGGCAACTATGTGGTCGTGGTGAGCAACACGCCCGTTTCGGGTTCCAGCAATACCTATCTGGCGACGATTTATGCCCACCTCAACTACTTCCTTGTGCCGAACAACACTTCGGTGTCGGCGGGGCAGCCGATTGCGCGACTGGGTAGCACGGGCAGTTCCACAGGACCCCACCTGCATTACGAGGTGCGGGAGGTTACGGTGTCTGGCTCCACGCTCACGCTGGGGACACGCCGACAGGTGCTGAACAACCCTGCGATACGGCTCAGCGGGCAGCCCTTGAATGTAGACCTCAACTGTCAGGTCAGCGGGCTGGGCTATGCGGGACCGCCGATAACAGGCACAGTTAGCGTGGGCACGATTCCGGGCAACCTCGCGGGAACCTGCTCGCCCTATTCTTGCGGCGGCTTCCTGCACGAATCGCCCTTCACCGAGCCTGACCGTTGTCTCATTAACGATGACGAACTGCCCGAGGTACTGTATCTTACCGATGTGAACGGCGACAGCGTGGTGGATGAAGCCGACCTGCTTCAGGTACTGCTGGAGTGGGGCTGCCAGGGCGAGTGCCCTGCTGATGTGAACGCCGACGGCATCGTGGACGAGACCGACCTGCTCTGGGTGTTGAGCGACTTGGGGCGTTAGGGGGCGCTTCGAGGTACAATACTGCTGGTATGTCGCGCGTGACGGTGATTGGGGGCGGTTTTGCGGGTGTGGAGGCGGCGTGGGCAGCCGCGCGTATGGGCGTGCCCGTGCGCCTGTACGAGATGCGACCGCGCAAAAGCACGCCTGCCCATAAAACAGGCTGGCTGGCAGAGCTGGTCTGCTCCAACTCGTTCAAGTCGCTGTTGCCCACCACGCCTTCGGGGCAGCTCAAATGGGAGATGGAGCGACTCGGCTCGCTGGTCATCCCCACGGCACGCGAGTTCGCCGTGCCCGCGGGCGAGGCGCTGGCGGTAGACCGCGAGCCGTTCGCGCAAGCCATCACCGCACGCATCGAGCTGCACCCATTGATTGAGGTGGTGCGCGAAGAGGTCACGGAAATCCCGCCCGACCGCCCGCTGATTATCGCCACCGGTCCGCTCACTTCCGACGCGCTGGCGCAGGAGATTGCCCGCCTTACGGGGAGCAAGCATCTTTATTTCTACGACGCCGTGTCGCCGATTGTGGACGCCAGCACGATTAACTACGAGCGCGTCTTTTTCGGCAGTCGGCGCGAGAAGGGCGACCCCGCGTACATCAACTGCCCGTTCACCAAAGAGGAGTACGAGCGCTTCTGGGAGGCGCTGGTGAACGCCGAGCAGGTGCCCCTGCACGACTTTGAGGAGCCGAAGTTCTTTGAGGGGTGTGTGCCGCTGGAGGAGCTGGCGAAGCGCGGCAAAGATACCCTGCGCTTCGGACCGCTGAAGCCCGTGGGGCTGATAGACCCACGCACGGGCAAGCGCCCCTACGCGGTTTTGCAGTTGCGCCCCGAAAACAACGAACGCACGCTCTACAGCCTTGTGGCGTGCCAGACGCGCCTGAAGTGGGGCGAGCAGAAGCGCGTGTTCCGCATGGTGCCCGGACTGGAGCAGGCTGAGTTTGTGCGCTACGGCGTGGTGCATCGCAACACTTATCTTGATTCGCCGCGCCTGCTCCGCCCGACCCTGCAGTATTGCGAAGATAGTCGGCTCTTCTTTGCGGGGCAGCTGGTGGGCGTGGAGGGTTATATCGAGTCGGCGGCGGCTGGGATTATCGCAGGCATCAACGCCGCGCGGCTGGCGCAGGGCAAGCCCGCGGTGGCGCCGCCGCCCGAAACCGTGATTGGCTCGCTGTTGCACTACATCAGCACCTATCCGCACCCCGACTTCCCCCCCATGAACGCCAACTGGGGGCTGCTGCCCGAACCGCCTGACGCGCCCAAAGACCGCGAGGCGCGGCGTGCGCTCAAGCTCCAGCGGGCACGCGAGGCGATGGAAGCCTTCGCCAAGCAGTTGGGGCTGTAGGCACTTCACGCCCCCAGAGCCAGTATAATCTTTATAATGCACACTGTCGCCGAAGTGCTGGTGTTTGCGGGCGGGGAGCTGGAGAACAGACTGCTTTCCTATACGGTTCCCGACTCGCTTGCGGGGCAGGTTCAGGTCGGTTCGGGGGTGATGGTGCCCCTGCGCACGCGAACGGCGCTGGGTGTGGTGCTGAACCTCACGCAGGCGGAGGAGGCAGCCCTCACCTCACTGAAACCGATTGAGGCGGTGCTGGACCAGCCCCTGCTTCGTGGGAGCCTGCTGGAACTGGTCCATCAGGTACAGCGCACGCTGCTCTGCTCGCTTGCGGATGCGGTAGACCTGGCGCTCCCTGCGCTGACCCGTGCGCAGATTCAGGCGGTCATCACCCTGCAAGAGCCTGTGCCGCCGTTGCGTTCTCAAGCCCAGCAGCGCGTGGTGGAGGCTCTGCGGGCGCGTGGGGGGCGCGCGACCCTGACGCAACTCAAACACGACCTCGCCAGCGCGATTCTGAACACGGGGCTGTCGGGATTGCGGGCGCGGGGGCTGGTGCGTACCGAATACACGCTTGAGCCGCCGCCTCAGCCGCCTGCTGGCGAAATCTGGATTGAGCTGGTGCATGACCCCGACGCGCTGGAGCAGTTCTTTCAGGAGTCGGCGAACCGCGCACGGGCGCAGTCGGCACTCCTCACGCGCCTGCTACTCCATCCTGAAGGCAAGATGCCCATGCGCGCTCTGCTGGAAGAGACGGGCGTGAGCGCCCAGAGCCTGCGACAACTGGAATCACGCGGGCTGGTGCGTCGCGTGCGCCAGAGCCGAACCGAGACCACCCCACCAGCCGCCCCGCCCATGACCCTGACCCCTCACCAGAAACACGCCCTTGAAGCCCTGTTGCCCGCGTTGCGTGCAGGGCGCTTCAGGGCGTTTCTGCTCTACGGCGTAACGGGCAGCGGCAAAACGGAGGTGTACCTGCGTGCGGCGACCGAAACCCTGCGGATGGGGCGCACGGTGCTGTTTCTGGTGCCCGAAATCGCGCTGACGGTACAGCTCACGCAGGCGTTTCGCGAGCGGTTCGGCGAGAGCGTGGCAGTGTTGCACAGCCAGCTCAGCCCCAGCGAGCGGTATGAGCAGTGGCTGCGGGCGCGTTCAGGGCAGGCGCCGATTGTGGTGGGCGCACGCTCCGCCATCTTCGCCCCACTGGAGAATATCGGGCTGATTATCGTGGATGAGGAGCATGAAGCCTCGTACAAGCAGTCGCATGCGCCGACCTATCACGCCCGCGAGCTGGCATACGCCCGCGCGAAGGCAGAGAACGCCATCCTGATTCTGGGTTCCGCCACGCCCTCGCTGGAGAGTTTCTATCGCGCCGAGCAGGGGCTGATCCAGCGCGTAGACCTGCCAGAGCGCGTGGGGCAAACCCCCCTGCCCGAAGTGGAGATTATAGACCTGCGCGGCGGGCGGTTTTGCATCCTCAGCGAACCGCTGCTGGAGGCTTTACAGCAGACCGTTTCGGCAGGCTATCAGGCGATATTGTTTCTCAATCGGCGAGGATACGCGCCGTTTCTGCTCTGTCGGGAGTGTGGCTATGTGCCGATGTGCCCCAACTGCTCGGTGAGCCTGACCTATCATCGGGGGGAGGCGTGGCAGTTGCGCTGTCATCATTGCAATCACACGGAGCGTCCGCCTGCGTTGTGTCCGAACTGTGGGGGCGTGCGGCTGGCGCCGTTTGGCGTGGGTACCCAGCGCGTGGAGGCGTTTTTGCGCGAGCGCCTGCCTGAGGTGCGCGTGGCACGGCTGGATCGGGACATCCTGTCGGGGCGCGAGCGGTTTCTGGAAACCCTGCGCGCCTTTCGGGCAGGCGAACTGGATGTGCTGATTGGCACCCAGATGGTGGCGCGAGGGCTGGACTTCCCGCGCGTGATGCTGGTGGGGGTCATCTCCGCCGACATGGGGCTACACCTGCCCGACTTTCGCGCCAGCGAGCGTACTTTCCAGCTGCTGATGCAGGTGGCAGGGCGGGCGGGGCGCCGCGAGCGACAGGGGCGCGTGCTGATTCAAACCTACAGTCCAGACCATCCCGCGATTCTCTGCGCCCAGCGACACGATTACGAGGGCTTCTATCAGCACGAGATTGCCTTTCGGCGCGAGCCGCTCTATCCGCCCTTCTGTCGGCTGGTCAACATGGTGGCGACGCACCCCAACCCCCATCGCGCCGAGAGCCTGCTGACCGCGCTTCGCGCGAGGCTAACGCCCGATTCGCGCCTGCTTCAGGTGCTGGGACCCGCGCCCGCGCCGCTGGAGCGACTGGAGGGGCACTACCGGTATCACATGCTCTTGAAGTTTGACCCTGAAACCGAGCCAGCCGACTACCTGGCGCCTCTGATTGCGGAGCTGCCCCCTCGCGAACGCAGTTGGCTCGCGATTGACATAGACCCACTGAGCTTGATGTGAGAGGCAACCAAGCCTCCTTGCCAGACAGGTTGCCCCCTTCTGCGGGGTTCTTCTCCTCAGGAACGGCTTCAGCCATCTGGCAACCCCGCGCCTCTTGAAAACCCGACGGGTGGACCCGTTCCTAAAAAACAAAGCCAGCCTTCGCTGGCTAAAGTAGCCGACGCAGGTCGGCTTCGTCTCATAGGAACGGCTTCAGCTGCTCTGTCGCAAAGATACCTTCTGGAACCGATGATGCCTCCCTAAAGGAGCGACGGCTAAAGCCGTTCCTAAAAAACAAAGCCAGCCTTCGCTGGCTATAGCCCCCTGTTTACGGGGGGTTGGGGGGCTGAGCCGACGCAGGTCGGCTTCGTTTCATAGGAACGGCTTTAGCCGTCAGAACATCACGCCCCCCACCAACAAAAAAACACCCCTCCCTCGTGCGAGGAAGGGGCGTCTTCCGTTTCAATCTCCCACAGGTAGGCTACAAACCTGCTAACGCTCCGCTGGCGCAGGCTCTGAAAGGGTTCCAGTCCCAGCTCGGCGCCTGTGAGAATCCGACAGCGGTCTCTTTCCGTAAGCCTGGCGAGACGCTCCCGGCGCTGAGCGCCCTCGCGGCATAGCGCGCGGCGACTTCCTATCGCTTCAGAGGGGTCTGATTCTTCCTCATACGCCTCCGCTAATTGTGTGATTATACCTCCGTGTCTGGTTCTGGCGCTTCCTCCGATTGCTGTTGTCGCTCGTGCCGGAGCCGCCAGCGCCGCGCGAACCCGCACTCGTAGGGTTCATACGGGGGCACGGTCTCCAGTTCCAGAATCTCGTAGCGTGGGGCATCCGGGTTCTCCTGCACATGGGCGTGGTTCCGTGCAACGAACTCCTGCAACTGCTGGTTGACCGCTTTGACGATGTGGTGTGGGGAATGCAACGGCACTCCGCTCAGGTCGAACCCCGGCGGGTTTCCCCGCAGGATATACTCGCGCGGCACGCTGGTCTCCCAGCCGATCAGCAGGTCGTTCAGCACGGCTTCGATGGTGCCCTGAGTCCGCTGGACGCTCCCGTCCGGCTGGGGCACCAGATACACTGCATTATGGATGCGTAATCGAATCGGCATCTTCTCCCCTCCTTATAAAAGTATACCCTCATAAAGAACGCGCGCCAGCATTTGCATCCCTCACAGGTAGGCTACAAACGAAGTTGCGGTCGATTCGCGTCAGGAAGAAAAACGCGTTTCAATCCCTCACAGGTAGGCTACAAACCCCCGCCGCGCCTTTTACGGAGGGTAGCGATGCGTGTTTCAATCCCTCACAGGTAGGCTACAAACGCAGCTGGCAAACGCTTTCGGAAGGGATCGCGCAGGGTTTCAATCCCTCACAGGTAGGCTACAAACCTCTGTACCTCAGCGAGGACGACCTGAACCGCATCGGTTTCAATCCCTCACAGGTAGGCTACAAACCGGCGTGCACGAGCCTCTCGTGCTGCCTTACGACAGTTTCAATCCCTCACAGGTAGGCTACAAACGAGTGCAGCGCCTCCGCCGAGTCAACCACAACTGTGTTTCAATCCCTCACAGGTAGGCTACAAACTTTCAACCCGAACGACAGTAGGTACAGCAGTGCAAGTTTCAATCCCTCACAGGTAGGCTACAAACAGTGTTGTCGTTGTTGGTCACATTCATGTAGACCGGTTTCAATCCCTCACAGGTAGGCTACAAACATTGCTCGCAATAGTGGGCAAAGTCGTTGGCGCCTTGTTTCAATCCCTCACAGGTAGGCTACAAACCACTTGGCGACTGCGCTTGCGCTTGTCAAATGTCTTGTTTCAATCCCTCACAGGTAGGCTACAAACGTCGATAATACTGTACCAAACGCTGAGCGAGTTGAGTTTCAATCCCTCACAGGTAGGCTACAAACAGGTAGGCGTTCCAGAGGTGTTTGATGTGAATATTGTGTTTCAATCCCTCACAGGTAGGCTACAAACGGAGACCGTCGTTTTGTATGATTGGGCAGACAAGAGTTTCAATCCCTCACAGGTAGGCTACAAACCCGCGCGAACTCTTAGAGACGCACGACGAATCACTTTGTTTCAATCC
>LDYB01000012.1 GCA_001442985.1 Armatimonadetes bacterium DC | reverse complement strand
ACTTATGACAGCTGGGGCAATCTGATCGAGCAGGCAGGCGACACGCCGAACCCCTTCACCTGGAACGGGGCGTATGGGTATGAGTTTATTCCGTTCACAGGGTTGTACCATGTCGGCGCCCGCGAGTATGACCCCCGCACCGCCCGCTGGCTGCAGCGCGACCCGATTGATGTGGCAGGCGGGCACCCGAATGTGTATGTGTATTGTTTGAACAACCCTATTAACCTGACAGATCCTGCCGGCTTAGGACCTGTAGATGAAGACCTGTCAGAGCTGATTCATTTCCTGTTGGACATCATCGGATTCTTTCCTGGGGCGGGAGAGCCGGCGGATCTGGCTAATGCGGGATTGTATCTGGCGCGGCTGGATATCAAGAACGCGCTGATTTCAGCGGCTGGGGTTATTCCTGGATTAGGGGATACGCTGAAGCTGGGTCGGTTTGCCCGCCATATCAGTCGGATACTCGGACTGAATATTGGGGATGTAGCCAAGTTCTGTGGGCGCTTGATAGAAGCTGCAGGAAAGGTAAGCAAGTACTTGGGAGAATATGGTAAAGTAGGCGGTCATCATATTTTTATCAAGTCTGCATTTACAGGACATCCAAACTACGACCCAGAAAAAGCCCTGTCTATTTCGCATGCATATATGAAAGAAAGAGGATGGGATCATGCTAGAATTACGGGTGCACAAAGACGTCTCATCAGCCAAATCTCAAAACAGAAGGGTAATCTCTCTTTCTTGGATCATATTCGCATCGCATATCAGTCGCTACTTGCGGGGGGTGTTCCAGTAGAGGAGGCAGTTGCCATCGTGATTTACGCCACTATCGATATGCTGAGGTGTGGTGTAATCGAGCCAGTACGCATTCCTTGGAGGTAAGGTATACTAAAGGGGGCGCTGACCATGCTACCAGCATGCCAACAGGTACAGGAAAAGTTAGGAACCACCTTTATCAAGTATGCGCGTGATAGCGCTATATACAGGGGTCAGGGTCTGATTGAGGGACTTTACAACCACTTTGATTCTGACAGAGAGATATTCGAGGCTATCGTCTCAGCTTTCTCCGTGTCTGAGTTTATTGATTTGCACCAACTCATCGTGCGAGTTGTAGACCGCGCCTTGTTCAACTGTTTCCATCTGTTCCAGAGCACTGACGAAATCCACTTCTTAATCTCCTTAGAAGGGGCTGACGAGCCTGTAAACATAAAACGTTGCTTTCCAGACATGCCCCAGTGTGTCTTTGGCACGAATAATCCGGGCTGGATCGCTCAGTATAGCTCGTATGTCTATCCCTACGCCCGAGCTGAGGATGCCATGTCCCTGCTGGATTACAGAAAAGCTCCTGTTGCGCCGCTGCAGATGCCGTCGCTGCCTGCATTCCCTGATCCCAGCGTAGAATGGCATGGACGTACCGCCCAACAACAAGAGGCGCTGGACAAGTTTGGGTTCTGGCTGATGCGCGTGGTGCGGGATAAGACGATCGATGAGTGGCTGAGTGTGATGGCGGGGTACGAGCCGCCTGATGTATGGCTGGCGATGCAGGCGCGCAGTCTGCTTGAGGGCTGGGCGGAGCGGCTGCAGCGGGTACAACGATTGGAAGAAGATGTAATGATAACCGTTCTGCTGGAGGCGATTGATACTATGCTGCACGATGCGTTGTACGATATAGATGCGCGTGAGGAGTATAGGATAGCGGTGAAGACTTCAAGAGGGTGGGTGGCAGATTTGACGCGCGTGCCGATGTTGGTGAACCTGGCAGCCGAGTTGTTCGGGGAGGATGGTTGGATTGCGCGGTTTAGTCGGTATCCGCGCGCGTGGGTGGATAGGGAATGAGGGGGCTTGCTTGGGGCTACCCGACACATCGACGGCAGCTGGGGCAACCTGATAGAGCAAGCAGGCGACACGCCGAACCCCTTCACCTGGAACGGGGCGTATGGGTATGAGTTTATTCCCTAAGCGTTTGTCTTCCCGTCGCACCCACGAGTGAGGGTACACTCTCAGTGCTTGCAGGCAAGGCATTCAGGCAGGATATCGGTCATCCGTTTGACCTGCCTACCCCTGCCTGCAGGCGCAACAGGCGGTGAGAGCGATGCCTTTCAACTGGTTCTTGCGGAGACAATCTCAGTCGAAGCGAGTGAGTGAGGAAAGCCGTAATCCAGAGGTTGTGAGTTTTTGGCGTGAGCATGGGGTTATCAGTTATGCCTTGACATTCCCTGATGACTACCACAGGGAAACCTTTTTCAGCCAGCTGCCTGAACACCTGCTGTCCAGCGGTCTGGCGTGGTGCTGGCAAAGCGGGCGCGACGCCCCGCTGGCGCCCGATTCGCCCATTCAGTATCTTCCCGAAAAACGCCCCCTGACCCGCTTGACTCGGGATAACAAGCAAGAACTCTCCGATGAGTTTCGGGAACGCGACATAGAGGGCTACGGACGATTCATTACGATTATTGGCTGCGACATGGAAGCGGTAGAAACGCTTCTGGATGTGAGCCAGATGAGGCAAGCGCTGAAAGCCTTCGCTGACACCGAAACGCCGCCTGTACGCATGGTACTGAACCAGATTACCGACAGCGCCGCGGTGCATATTTTTGTGCCCCATCGCCCCGTGCAAGCAATTCAGAATCTGCTGTGGGTCTTTGAGATTCCAACATGGGTGCGTCAGGTGCGCCCCTATCGGCAGCTTTGGGGTGCTAAATTGGAGGAAGTACCTCTGATCACTCACGAGGGTGAGATACTCTAACCAGACGCCCGGCAGGATTCTTAACCGCGCAGTCGAAAAATAGAGGTGCGATGAATCGTCTGGTCATTCACAGTCCGGCGGATGGGAGTCTGGTGGGGGAGATACCAATCACTCCCGTAGAGGCGATTGAGGGGGTTGTGCAACAGGCGCACGCGGCGTATCTGGAATGGCGCGAGGTGCCCCTGCGTGAACGCGCCGAAGCGATGCGCCGTCTCCGTCGCCTGATTGCGCACGAGCGCCACCGAATTGCCGAACTGGTCGCCCGCGAGCAGGGCAAGCCCGCCATCGAAGCGATGATTGTGGAGCTGTTCCCGCCGATTGATATGGCGACCTATTTGATTTACGAGGGGGTGCGTTTGCTGGCGCCGCGCAGGGTGCGCTCGCGCAACCCGTTTATGGCGGATCGGCACTGTACCTATTACTTCCACCCTTACGGCGTGTGGGCGGTGATTGCGCCGTGGAACTACCCCTTCACCCTGCCGGTGGTGCAGATGCTCGCGCTGGTGTTCGCGGGGAACGCCGTGGTGCTGAAGCCTTCGCCGCTGACTCCGCATGTGGGCGCGCTGATTGGGGAGCTCTTTGAGAAGGCAGGTCTGCCGAAGGGACTGGTGCAGGTGGCGCAGGGCGGCGCGCCGCAGGGCAGTGCGCTGATTCAGCATCCCCTTGTGCGCGGGGTGATTTTCACAGGAAGCGTGCCCATCGGCAGGAAAGTCGCCGAGCAGGCGGGCGCGCTGGGCAAAAAGGTGATTCTGGAACTGGGCGGCAAAGACCCCGCGATTGTGTTGCACGACGCCGACCTTGAACGCACAGCGCGCGGCATCGCGTGGAGCGCGATGGTGAACGCGGGGCAGACCTGCGCCTCCGTAGAGCGCGTCTATGTGGAACGCGCCGTCTATGAGCCGTTTCTGGAGGCGTTGCGTGCGGAGCTGGCGAAAATCCGCGTGGGGCATCCCTTGCAGTCGGATGTGGATATGGGACCCGTGATTGCCCCCTTCCAGCGCGACCGTGTGCAGGCGCATGTGGAGGACGCCTGCGCGAAGGGCGGGCGCGTGCTGTACGGCGGGCGTGTGTTGAGCGAGCTGGGCGAACTCTACTACGCGCCGACCCTGATTGCCGACGCGAACGAAACCATGCTCGGCATGCAGGAAGAGACCTTCGGTCCGCTGGTGATGGCACAGCCTGTGGCGGATGTGGAGGAAGCGATTCAGCGGGCGAACGCGAGCGCGTTTGGGCTGACCGCTTCCCTCTGGACGCGCGACCGCGCACGGGCGCACGCGCTCGCGCCGAAACTGGAATGCGCCTCTGTGAGCGTTAACTCCCACCTCGTTGCCTATGGCGATTCCTACGGCACATGGGGCGGGTTCAAAGATTCGGGTGTCGGGCGCACGCACGGCGAGTTCGGCTTATACGAGATGGTGCAGGTGCAGTATGTGAGCGAGGTCTATTCAGGCAAGCCTGAGTTGTGGTGGTATCCCTACAGCGAGCGCCTGCGCCGCATCACCGACTGGATGATGGCGTTTCTGGCGGAGCCGAGCTGGCGCGTCGGCAAGCAGACGATGCAACGCCTGACGCCCGAACTGCGCTACCTGACGCGCCACTTCTCCCCCACGCGCACGATGCCGCTCTTTCTGCGCTATTTGCGATGATGGGGTATAATCAGAGCAGCCCCTCTGGGCGGTGGACAACATCCCCGCGGGCAACACCCGCTGTTCACCGCAAATGGGTCAGGAGGAAAACCGATGGTCAAGAACCCGACCTTACCGACCGAGTTGCAGGTGCAGGTGGAACTACCCACTATCATGCCCCGCTCGAAGCGCCGCCCGTCGGTGGCTTACACGGAAGCCCAGCGCGCGGTGGAAAACGACGCCGAAATCCCCTACCTCAGTGAGCAGGAACTGATAGAGCGCATTCAACACCTGCGCAAGGAGCGCAACGCGATTATTCTGGCGCATAACTATCAGATTCCCATCATTCAGGACTTAGCCGATTTCGTGGGCGACTCGCTCCAGCTTTCCCAGCAGGCAGCCAAGACCGATGCGCCTCTGATTGTGTTCTGTGGCGTGCATTTTATGGCGGAGACCGCCGCCATCCTCTGCCCCGACAAGACGGTGCTGATCCCCGACCCCGAAGCGGGCTGCTCGCTGGCAGCCACCGTGACGGCAGAAGAGGTGCGCCAGTGGAAAGCGCAACATCCCGACGGCGTGGTGGTCGCTTATGTCAACACCAACGCCGATGTGAAGGCGGAAGCGGACTACTGCTGTACCTCCAGTAACGCCGTCAAGGTGGTGCAAGCCATCCCCGAAGACAAGGAGATTCTGTTTCTGCCCGACATGTTTCTGGGGCTGTATGTGCAACGCATGACGGGGCGCAAAATGCACCTCTGGATGGGCGAATGCCATGTGCATGCGGGCTTCCGCGCGGAGGATATTGTGAACGCGCTGAAACAGTATCCAGAGGCGGATTTGCTGTTGCACCCCGAATGTGGCTGCGTGAGCCAGTGTATGTACGCGCTGGCGGAAGGCGAGCTGCCCGCGGAGCGCACCTTCGTGTATAGCACAGGCGGCATGGTGCGCCATGTGAAGCAATCGCCTGCCCCGATTCATCTGGTGGCGACCGAAGTGGGCATGATGCATCGCCTGCGTAAAGAGGCGCCGCACAAGCAGTTTATCGCGGTCAAAGCGGACGCCATCTGTGAGTATATGAAGACCATCACCCTGCCGAAGCTCTACCGCTCCTTGCGGGACGGCGTTTACGAGGTGCGCGTGCCCGAAGAGATTGCCCAGCGTGCCCGCAGAGCGATTGAGCGCATGCTGGAGGTGGTGTGAGATGGCGGTTCTGGCGCCCGAACTGCTGGAGAAGCTGGCATGCCCGGCGTGCGAGCATCGCCCCCCGTTGCGCCTGCAGGGCGACTACCTTCTCTGCGACGCCTGCCAGCGCGCCTACCCCATCCGCGATGGGATTCCTGTGCTGCTGGTGGAGGAGGCGGTTCCCGCGGAGACCGTCCCCACCGCGCAGGAGAGCCAGTCTTAAGGTATCCTTACCGCCAGTAAGGGCGATGGGACGCTACGAGATTCTGGAACACACGGCAGATAAGGGGCTGGAGGTGCATGCCAGCGACCTGCCCGAGCTCTTTCGGCTGGCGGGGCAGGGGCTGTTCGCGCTGATGATCGATGTGAGCCGCTATCCCCCCACGGAGCGGGTCTCTGTCCAGCGCGACGCGCCGGATCTGGAGATGCTGATTGTGCGCTGGCTGAACGAACTGCTTTATCAGTTTGAGGTGTCCCATCGCCTGTTCAGCGATTTTGACCCCGTGAAGGTGGAAGAGCGGGACGGGCGCTGGTATGTGGAAAGCCTCGCCCACTACCGCCCCATCCAGCCTGCGGAGCTGGAGTGGGACGGCGCGCCCGTCAAGTCTGTAACTTATCACGGGCTGAAACTGGAGCAGACCCCCGAGGGCTGGTTCCTGCGCTTTTATGTGGATGTGTGATTCGAGCCTTCGGCGCCGTTCAAGCCGATAATGCCCTCACCGCCCGGAACGACCTTGACCTGTACGCCCTGCTCGCCCCAGGGGGTTAGCTCCAGCCCCACCTGCATGAACTTGGGCAGGAGCCACAGCACCGTGCGCAGGTGGCTGGAGGCTTTCGGCGTGGTCCAGGTGCTGGGTCCTGTGGCGAACACAGCGGGCAGTAGCAGCTGATCGGCGAGGAAGTGGTCTACAGCGGTGCGGGTCTTCGCCCAGGCGACGAACTCGTTCCATGCCTCTTCCACGACCTGCTCGATGGCGACGCCGCGCCGCCCCAGACGGATGAATCCTGCATATCCATGTTCTGCCTTCACCGCCAGCGTGAGGGATACCCCAAACCCGCGCGAAGGCAGGAAGTGATGAATGAATTCGGGGCGCAACCCCGTTAAGCCGATGAAGGTCTCCGCTGTCTCATCGCCGCGGCGCACGATGTGGTCGGGCAGGTTGGAGATGGTGGTGATGACCTTGATGCTCTGGATAGTGCCCCGATCCAGCCACTCAATAGGCTGCGGTGGGGCATCGGCGGGCTTTACACGCAGGGTACACATCCCGCCGCCTTTGGGGTAGAACCCGGCATACTCGATATGCAAATCGGCTTCGATGCCCATCTCGCGCAGGGCAGGCAGGTACACATATTTCACATAGTCGGCGCCTGGACTCCAGCCCACATGCGTGCCGCCCAGCAGGCGCAGGGTCGCTGATTGCCCGCTGAGCGCCAGCGGCACCAGCACCGTTTGCGCCACCAGCAGCACAGAGCCTGCGGAGCCGGCTCCTGAAATCTCCTCCACATTAAACAGGAACTCGCCACCCTCTATCTCGCCCGGGATAAAGCGCAGGGTAGACGACCCCAGATACGCGCCCTCCACACGCGCCTGCGCCAGCGTCGCCGCGGCGTAGACCGCCGTGAGATGCTGTGGCTGCAATCCCGGATTGGGACGACGCGCCCGAATGTTGCGAATCTCAAACGGTCTCCCCGTCAGCATCGAGAGGGCTAAGCTCACCCTCACAATCTGCCCGCCGCCTTCGCCATAAGAACCGTCAATCACAACAAAATCACGAGTGTGAGCCTGTGTGTCCATCTTAGCCCAATTATACCATCCCCAGCAGGTACACTTCATACGATGACGCTGCTGCTCAGTCGGGATGTGAGCTATTACCTGAACCGCCTGCGCGCAATTCACACCCGCCTGCGCGACCACCTGTATCGCTATCTGCGCACGCAGGAACCATCGGTTCTTTCAGCGGTTCAGCGCGATGCTGGAGGCGACACGCAATATCGCATCGACGCCGAGATGGAGCGCCTGCTGCTGGACTTATGCCGCGAATGGGCGCGGGAAGTACCTTTCGTGCTGATTGCTGAAGGGCTGGCAGAAGACGGCTGGTATCCTCTGCCAGAAGGCTCGCCGATGGAAGAGGCGGAGTTTTTGCTGATTATAGACCCCATCGACGGCACGCGCCCCTTGATGTATGATAAGCGGAGCGCATGGATTCTCAGCGGAATCGCCCCCAATTTCGGCAAAGAGACCACGCTGGAGCATATCGGGATTGCGGTGCAGACCGAGCTGCCCACCACGCGCCAGTATCTGGCGTATCAGCTGTGGGCGGTGAAAGGGCAGGGGGCGCATGCCGAGCGACACGACATGCTCACAGGCGCGGTGCAGAGCGTTCGCCTGCAACCCAGCCGTGCCGGGACGCTTCAGCACGGGTTCGCCTCCTTTGTGAAGTTCTTTCCCGAAGGCAAAGCGCTGATTGCTGAACTGGAAGCACGCTTCTGGGAGCGCGTTTTCGGCATACTGCCTGCCACAAACCCGCTCGCATTTGAAGATCAGTACACCAGCACAGGAGGGCAGCTGTTTGAGCTGATGGCGGGGCACGACCGCTTTGTGGCGGACCTGCGCCCGTGGGCGTTCCAGAAGCTGGGGTATGAACAGTCGCCGCTTACCTGCCACCCTTACGACATCTGTACCGCGCTGATTGCCCAGGAGCTGGGCGTGGAGATTACCAACCTTTACGGGGAGCCGCTTCGCACCCCGCTGGACATTCGCGCCCCGGTCGGCTGGATTGGTTATGCGAACCGCCAGTTGCGCCAAACCCTGGAGCCGATCTTGATGGAACTGCTTTGGGGCGCGCCTCCCGTGCAAAATAGGCTATAATATAGGCGGAGGGCTTTGAGAATGGTTCGATGGAAACGGATAGGCTTGGCAGGGCTTTACCTCGTTCCTGCTGCCGCATTGATGGGCTTGGGTGGCGGCGGTTTCTACCTGCCTGGCTCGCAACCCAACTCGGCAGGCTATCAGTTTCAATCCACAGAACTATGCTCCTTTTGCCATGGCAACAGCCAGTACGCCTACGATCCGAATACAGGCGGTGCAGACCGCTACTTTACCAGCGAGCATGAGCCTCATTTCCAGTGGATGGGCAACATGATGGCGCAGTCGGCGCGCGACCCGATTTTCCGCGCTGCGTTGACCATTGCCGAACAGGATGTGCCCGGCGCAGGACAGTTCTGCTGGCGATGCCACTCCCCCACTGCATGGCTGGAAGGGCGCTCCGTTCCGTATGACGGCTCCAACATGACTGACGAAGACCTCAAAGGGGTGCAGTGCGATGTATGCCATCGCATGGTGAACCCGCTGAGCGAGGAAGGGCAATCGCTTTCTGACCGCCCTGTGCCCGGCATCGGGAACGGGATGTATGTGATTAGTGACGACACTGCCAAGCGCGGTCCGCGTCAGGATTCCTATGCCAACCATACCTGGCTCTACTCGGAGTTTCATCGTTCCAGCAGCCTTTGCGGTGTCTGCCATGATGTGAGCAACCCGCTGCTGGCGCAGAACCCTGCCACCCAGCCGCCCCACACCTACTTCCCGATTGACCGAATCTACAGCGAGTGGAAGCTGAGCGACTACGCGCGCCGCGGGGTGCAGTGCCAGACATGCCATATGCCGCGTGTCGCAGGACGCGCCGCAGGCTACGATTTTCTGCCGGTACGCCCTGACCTCGCCCGGCACTCTTTTGCGGGAGGCAACTACTGGGGGCTGGAAATCCTGCCGCTGTTCTGGAACTATGACGAGCGCGAGGCAGACGCCCTGATCGCAGGGCGCTACCGTGCGATAGAGATGCTCCGTCAAGCCGCCAAGCTCAACATCGCCGAGATACCCAAACGCGGCAACCCGATAGTGTTCCGCGTCTATAATCGCACGGGGCACAAGTTCCCCAGTGGCGACCCCGAATCCCGCCGCGCATGGCTCCATGTGGAATTTCTGGATGCAAATGGGAATGTGATTGCCGAATCGGGACGCTACGACTTCGACACCGCTACCCTGCATGAAGACCCGAACGCCAAAATCTATCGGGTCAAGCTTGCGGAAGGCAATACGCCCACCTTCCACATGATGCGCGCGAATCGGGTCGTGTTCGATAACCGCATCCCGCCGATGGGGTTCCGTAACTCGCGCTTCCAGCAGTTCCTGATTGCGCCGGTGGGCTACACCTATCGGGATGGACAGTTCTGGGACGATACGGCTTATAATTTGCCCCCTGGCACTGTAAAAGTGCGCGCCACGCTCTACTTCCAGGCGATGACCCGCGAGTATGTGGAGTTCCTGCGCGACGCCAACACCACTGACGACTGGGGCGAGCGACTCTATCAGGCATGGCTTGCCACCGACAAAGCGCCCCCCATTGCGATTGCCACTGCCGTTTACCCACCCGACAAAAATGCACCCTCGCGCCCCACGAACCTTACAGGGAATGGGGTATCCTCTTATCGGGTGCAGCTCAACTGGTCCGCGTCAACCGATGACGATAAGGTGGTCTATTACGAAATCTGGCGGAAAGCCGCGTTCGAAAGCAAATTCCGCAAGATTGCGACCACCTTCAGCACCGAGACGCACTTCACCGATGCAGGACTCCACCCCGACACGGAATATTCTTACTATGTGCGCGCCATCGACACGGCTGGGAACGCTTCTCAACCCAGCGTGGTCATTACCGTGCGCACGCAACCATGAGGAGGGACTTTTATGATGCAAAAACTTTTTGATGCAGTACAAGCCCTTAAGGCGGACAACCCGCTGGGGCTGCCTGTTATTAAGCATGTCAGTCAGGCAGTCCCGATACGCGGGACGAATATCCGCTCGGGCGTGTTCTATGTGATTACCGAGCGCGAAACCCTGGAGTTCGCTCGCAATCTGGCGAGTCACCCGCGCCTGCGTTTCCTGGAAAAAGTGCGCTACAATGTGCTGGATACGCACTTCAAAGACGACTGGCGCAGGGAACCTGGCACAGTGTCCCGCCCCGACACGGCGGTGCTGATTCTCTACGACTACACGAACAATGTCGGCTACCGCGTGGAGGCGGACTTTCCGTATGCGAAGCGTGTGGAGCTCACGCTGCTGAAGGAACAGCCCGACATCTTCAGCGAGGTGGAGTATCAGGAGGCGGTGCAGATTCTGGCTTCTGATCCGAAGTTTGGCGAGCCGCTGCGCCGCGGAATCGCGTTTTGCTCGCCCGGCATGCCTCCTGTGATCACGCAGAGCCTCCCCAGCGTCTGGGAGCGGTTTGACCCGATCCCTGTGGGCAAGCCTGCGCCCAGCCACCGCACGGTCAGCGTGCTGATGCACTTCCGCCCGGGCAGCGGGCGTGAGGGCGAAGTCGGCGTGTTCGCTATCGACATGGTAGACCAGCGGGTCGCTGCGCTCGGCACTGGCGAGAGCGACTTCTTCCCCGCCGCGTGCAACGGACCCGCTTCGGGGGGTAGCTGTACCAGTGTGGGCGGCAACGCATGGCAGGCACTGGCTTGGCCCGCCAGCAATCCCATCTGGCAGATGCTGGTGCGACGCCCTTCTGCCACCACAAGCGATCAGACCTACGGCGCGGGTGTGGAAATCCGTGATGTTTACTACAACGGGCGTCTGGTGCTACGCCGCGGCGGCATGCCCGTGCTGAATGTGTTCTATGATGGCAACGCCTGCGGTCCTTATCGCGACTGGCTCTACAGCGAGACCTGCTTCAAATGCACGGGCACCGATCTGGGCAACGGGCTGCGTCTCGCCGCTCCCGGACAGAAAGCCATCACCATTTGCGACGACGCCAACGACTCAGGCAACTTCCGCGGTGTGGGCGTCTACGAAGACCCCGACACGGGCGAGCTGGTACTGATTACCGAGTGCAGCGCAGGCTGGTATCGGTACATTACAGGCTGGCGGTTCCACCCTGCTGGCATCTTGAAGCCGCGCTTCCATTATGGCTATGTAGATAGTGGCTGCGTCTGCTATGGGCGCCTCCACAATGGCTACTGGCGCCTGCACTTCGCGCTGGACGGACTGGGCGGGCTGGTGGTGGAAGAGACCGACATGCCCTACACAGACCCCCGCGCCCGCTGGATGCCGATTCGTATTGAGGCGCGGCGCTATCGACCCCAGAACCGTCGCCATCGCTACTGGCGTGTGCGCAAGCTCAACACAGGCTTCACCGCCACCTTCGTGCCCGGTCCCAAAGACGGCTTCTTTGAAACCGCAAGCACTGGCGAAGCCGACTTCTGGGTGCTGGCTTACCACGCTAACGGCTCCGGCGATGGCGAGTTGATCGGGAGCGGCAGCTCCTTTGCCAACATCAGCCAGTATGTGAATGGCGAGCGCACCTACAACGCAGACCTGGTGGTCTGGTATGGTGTCCACCTGCGCAAGCGCGGCGCCGACACCTTCGAGTGCCCGCCGCTGGGACCTGACATTATCCTTAGAGGGTAGAAAACTGCTGTAGGGGCGAGGCATGCCTCGCCCCTACCTGATGCGTTCCCAATCGGCGAGCCTGCCTACGAGCCGTATCGCGCCCGCAGCTGGCGCGCCGCCTCCACCATGTTGCGCAAAGCAGGAATCACTTCCTCCCATTTGCGCGTCTTCAGTCCGCAGTCGGGGTTGACCCAGAACCGCTCCTTGGGAATCACCCGTATTACGCGCTCCATCACGGTCAGTATCGATTCCACGCTTGGCACAACCGGCGAATGCACATCGAACACGCCGGGACCAATCTGGCGGGCATAGTTGTAATGCTCAAACGCCTCGATAACTTCGCCCTTGCTGCGGGTCGCTTCAATCGTGATCACATCGGCGTCCATCCAGTCGATATATTTCAGCACGACGCTGAACTCGGAGTAGCACATGTGGGTGTGAATCTGGGTTTCGGGCTTGGCACGGGCAGCCAGTTTGAACGCCTGCGCTGCCCAGCGGAAATAGGATTCCCAGTCGGCGCGTTTAAGGGGCGCCTTCTCGCGGTAGGCAGGCTCGTCAATCTGTACAATCGGGATGCCTGCCGCTTCCAGGTCGCGCACCTCGTCCTGAAGCGCCAGCCCAATCTGGAAGGCGACCTGCTCCACAGGGATATCCTCGCGCACGAAGCTCCACGCCACAATCGTGACGGGTCCTGTGAGCATACCCTTCACAGGTTTCTGAGTGAGCGATTGCGCGAAGGCGGTCTCTTTGACGGTCATCGGCTGGGTACGCGCCACATCGCCGTAAATCAGCGGCGGGCGGTACACGCGCGAGCCATACGACAGCAGCCACCCCTGCTGGGTGAACGCGATCCCCTCCATCTTCTCGGCGAAAAACTCCACCATATCGGTGCGCTCAAACTCGCCGTGTACCAGCACATCCAGCCCCAGCTCTTCCTGAACCTGGATCACATGGCGAATCTGGTCCTGAATGAACTGCTCGTATTCCTCGGCAGAGATTTTGCCTGTGCGATACGCCTGACGCATCTGGCGCACTTCGGGCGTCTGGGGGAAGCTGCCGATGGTGGTGGTGGGGAACAGGGGCAGGTTCAGGCGTGCGCGCTGGAGTTTGTCGCGCTCGGCATAGGGCAGGGCGCGCTCAAAGTCTTCAGGGCGCAGGTTCGCCACGCGCTCCTGCACCGCCTGCGAATACCAGTGGTCAGTGGCGTGCTGATAGGCGTTCCATGCGCGGGTGGCTTCCGTCTCGCCTGTGGTCAGGAGCGTTTTGAGCAGTTGCAGCTCGTGCAGGCGCTCCTTCGCGAAGGCGATGCGCTCCTTGAGGGCGGGGTCTAACTTCGTTTCAGGTTCCACCGTAACGGGCAAGTGCATCAGGGGCGCCGCGTTGGAGAGCCAGATCTCCGCCTGCGTGCGGCTCTGCAGGTTGCGCACCAGCTCCGCCACCTCGCCCAGCGGTGTTTTCCACACATTGCGCCCATCCACCACGCCCGCCACGAGAATCTTGTCCGCAGGGAAGCCAAACTGCCCGATATGTTGCAGGTTGCGCTTGCCATGCACCAGGTCCAGTCCGATTCCGGCAAGGGGCAGGTCGTACAGCACGGGCAGGAAGTCCACGCTGTCGTAGTAGGTGAATACAATCAGCGGCGCATTGGTGCCCAATCGCTCATAAGCCTCGCGGATGGCGCGCAGGTGAGAGGTGGGCAGATCCAGGGCGAAGGCGGGCTCGTCTACATGCACATACTTCGCTCCCGACTCTTTTAGCAGGCTTAACAGCTCGCCGTACACATGGGTCAGCGGTTCCATCAGCGCAGGCAGCTCTTCGGGTGTCAGCCCCCGACTGAGGCGCAGGAAGGTGTAGGGACCAATCAGGTACGGAATGCCCTTCGGATGCTTACGGTAGGCGTGCAGCGGTTTGTGCCAGCTCAGGCGAAACTCCGTCTGAGGCGTCAGGTGCGAGACGAGATAGTGGTAGTTGGTGTTGAACCACTTGGTCATCGGGAGCGCGTTCGCGCCGCGCGCCAGCTCAAAGTAAGCGTCCAGATTGTTCGGGTCTACAGGGTGGAGACCCAGCATTATGGCAGTATCCAGCATGGGGTCATAGAGGGTCATCTCGCCGACGGGATAGGCGTCCACAAATGCCTGATAGGTTTGCAGGCGTGTGGCTTCCAGCTCGGCGATGCCCTCGCGCAGGGCGTCGGACGACACTTTGCCCTGCCAGTAGCCCTCCAGCAGCCGCTTGAATTCGCGATTCTCTCCTAATCGTGGATATCCGTAAGCGTAGGTGCGCACGGTTGACCTCCTTACTTATTTTTGTTCGCTCCAGGAAAGCAGCACGCGCTTCTTGCCTGAATTATCGGCAGTTATCATCAAACCTGCAGTGATAGTTTCAGATTGTCCCAGCAGGAGCGCTTCTTCGTGGCTCTGGGCGTGGGCGGTTCCTTTGCGCACGCTCAGCCCGCGCTTCTGGAACTCGCGCTCGTAGAATTCCACCACTTTCTGGGGGTCTACCTCGCCCACCAGCTCCAGTTGGATGCCGATACGCCCCTCGCGCTCGGTGGTGAGCTTGTCAATCACCTGCAAGCCTTCGTAGATTGGGAGCGGGAACTCGGCGGGCGCTTCCGCAGTGGGTTTGGGGGGTTCAGGTGGGGTGGGCGCGGGTGGGTTCGAGGGCGTTTGCGGGCGTTCGGTTGAGGTTTCAACGGGAGGGGGTTCCGTCGCCTGCGGCGCGGGCTGACACGCCCAGAGAGCAAAGATACAGAGCGCTATCCCAGCGCCCATGCCCCATCTTTTACGCTTCCGTGAGTGTGCCATAGATGGGGCGAATTATACCCGTCAGGGGTGTGGGAGACGCCCCACACCCCATACTGTGAGTTAGCACCCGTTGCCGAAGGCAAACAGCACCGCGAGCAGGTCGGCGTCATCCACCACGCCGTCGCCGTTGACATCTTCAGGACCGCAATCGGAGCCGCAACCGAAGGCAAACAGCACCGCGAGCAGGTCGGCATCGTCCACGCAGCCATCGCCGTTCACATCCCCAGCCACAGGCTCCACCAGCACGCGAATGTTGTCGATAATCAGGTTATGTGCCCCACCTGCGTTAATGCCCAGATTGAGCGTAACCCAGCCGCTGGGGTCGGGCAGGTTCAGGTCGCGGTAGTCCACCGCAATCGTGTAGGAGCCGGGCGCGGTGGGCAGCTCAATCGGGTTGGCAGTCTGGTTCCAGCCACCTGCGTGATTCAGGGAGATAATCATATTGGACCACGCAGGACCTGCAGAGGGAACCGTTACATCCATCACCAGAATGTGCCCCCGGTGGAGAAGCGCGGCAAAGCCGTCTGTGGTACCGCCAAACAGCCAGCAGAACCCACCGCTCCACGAGACCTGCATCGCGCCGTTGTTCCATGTCAGCGTAGCGCACTCCGAGTTGAAGCCCTGCAGGTCGTTATCAAAGGCGATTGCAAGGCGCGTTTTGCTGTCGTCATAAACGCGCAGGTTGTCGATGTAAACCTCGTGCGCACCACCTGCGTTCATACCAAGACCAATCTGGAACCATGAAGCGCTTGCGTCAGGGAGTGTCAGCGCGCTGGCGTCAATCAGCACGGTCATCGTGCTGGGCGTGCGCGGCAAAGTGGCTTGCAAGGCAGCCTGTCGCCAACCGTATTGCCCATCGTTGTACGAGACGATAAAGTTCGACCAGGGAACCGAGCGCGTTGCCGTAACATCCACCAGGAATTTCCCCCCGCTCTGACGCACGAGGGGCACGATGCTGGGATTGCCGTCGCTAATCAGCCAGCGGAAGCCACCGGGCCAGCGGACGCCCATCGAGTAGGAGCCGTCCGTTACGCCAATCGTCGCCTGAAAGACCTGCCAGCAGTAGTCGTATCCAACCGCCTGGCAGTAGTCATCGGGGTCACCGTCGGCAGCGTAGCCGTGCATATCGGGGTCTTCAAACGAGAAAATCACCTGTGCGGGCGCGCTTGTCATCAGCAGGGCGCCCATGCCCAGAACCCAAATCCAGTTGTGCCTCATCGCATGATGCCTCCTTCCGTTTATTGAAGCGTTTCAGTACCCTTATTATACACCGCTTTTTGCCCGAATCCTGCTTTTTGGGGTCTCAAAGGGGTAAAATTAGCGCCGATTCACGGAGGAGACCTGTTCAATGCGTGCGACACGCTACTTTTTGCCGACCCTGAGAGAAGTACCGGCGGAAGCGGAGCTGGCGAGCCATCGTCTTTTGCTGCGTGGCGGGTTTATTCGCAAGCTGGCGGCGGGAGTTTACATCTACCTGCCGCTGGGCTGGCGCGTCATCCGCAAAATCGAGCAGATTGTGCGCGAGGAGACCGACCGCATTGGCGGCGTGGAGCTGTTTATGCCTGCGCTGGTGCCCCAGGAGCTGCTGGACGAAACGGGGCGGAGCGGGCTGGAGATACTGTTTCGCCTGAAAGACCGTCATCAGCGCCCCTTCACGCTGGGGTTTACGCATGAAGAGGTGATTACTGACATCGTGCGCCACACGGTCAGTTCGTATCGGCAGATGCCGCTGGTGCTGTATCAGATTCAGACGAAGTTTCGCGACGAACCGCGCCCGCGCGGCGGGGTGATTCGCGCCCGCGAGTTTCTGATGTACGACGCCTACAGCTTTGATACCGACTACGATGCGCTGGAGCGTACCTATCAGGCAATTCGGGTGGCGTATGTGCGCATGTTCCAGCGGATGGGCTTACCCACGATTATTGTGGAGGCGGAAGCAGGCGCAATCGGCGGCGGCAGTAACGAGGAGTTCATGATTGTCGCCGAGGGTGGCGAGGATAAGGTACTGCAGTGCGATACCTGCGGCTACGGCGCAAACGCGGAGAAGTGCGAACTGCCCGACCCGCAGCTCACCCCGCCCCCTGTGGAGGGCATTCCGCCCGCCGAAAAAGTCGCGACACCGAACGCACGCACCGTAGAGGAGGTCACGGCGTTTCTCAACACGACTGCCGACCGACTGGTGAAGACCCTGCTGATGCGTGTGGACGGCAAGCCTGTGGCGGCGCTGGTGCGCGGCGACCGCGAACTGAACCTCTACAAGCTCCAGCACGCGCTGGACGGCGAAAGCGTGGAGATGATGGACGCCGAGAGCATCCGCCAGATAACGAACGCGCCCGTCGGATTCGCAGGTCCCGTTGGCTTGCCTCCTGACATCCCCATTCTGGCAGACTATGAACTGCGTGGGTTGCAGGATTTCATCACGGGCGCGAACGAGGCGGACGCACATCTGATCCATGTATGCTGGGGACGCGACTTTCCAGAGCCGCGCTGGGCGGACCTGCGTGTGGCAGAGGCGGGCGACAAGTGCCCGCGCTGTCCGAACGGCACGCTCCGCGAAGTGCGCGGGATTGAGGTGGGGCACATCTTCCAGCTGGGCGTGAAATATAGCGAGGCGATGGGCGCGCTCTATACCGACGCCGAGGGCAATCAGAAGCCGATTATCATGGGGTGCTATGGGCTGGGCGTGAGCCGATGCCTCGCCGCCGTCGCCGAAGTGCATCACGACGCCGACGGAATCTGCTTCCCCATCACCGTCGCGCCGTTTGAGGTCGTGCTGATTCTGGTCAATCCTGAAGACACCTCCCAGCGCGAGGTCGCCGAACGCCTCTACGCCGAGATGCTTCAGGCGGGCATCGAGGTGCTGTACGATGACCGCGACGAGCGCAGTGGGGTGAAGTTCAAAGACGCCGACCTGATTGGCATCCCGATTCAGGTGGTGGTGGGGCGTGCGGTACAGGAGGGCGCGGTAGAAGTGCGCTTGCGCACAGATAAGACGCCCCATCGCGTGGCGGCGGAGCAGGCAGTCGCGCACCTGCAGGCGCTGATTGCTGAACTGAAACGCCAGTACGAGCCGACCGTGTGAGGGGCAGGGGGTTTATGTGCGCAGGCGAGGGGCGATAGGGTTGCTTGTGTTGCAGGCGGTGCTGGCGCTGACCGCCTGCGAAGCGCCCCGCACGCCTCAGCCAGCGCGCTCGGAGCGTCCTGCGACACAGGAAACTGCTTCCTCCCTGCCTGAGGCGCAGTTTCAGGTGCAGGCGCCCGTGCTGGAGCAGGCTGACGAGCATGGGAAGCTGCTGTGGCGCTTGAAAGCCCAGAGCCTGCAGGGCGAGGCGCAGGGGGGTGAAGCGCAGGGCGTGCTGCGCGAGGTGCAGGGCTGGCTCTATCGGGAGGGCAAGCCTGTGCTGGAATTCACAGCGCCCTATGCGCGTGCCGACAGCGCCCGTCGCGAGGTGGAGGCATGGGGGGGCGTGCGGGCGCGCTCGCGGGTGAATAATGCCGAGCTGGTCGCAGGACGAATCCTCTGGCGGGCGCGGGAAGACCGAATCTACGCCCGTGAATCCATTCGCCTCCGCTGGGACGCTTTTGAGCTTCGCGAACGCGCCGTGATTGTGGACACCGCGCTGGAACGGGCGTGGGGGGCACGATAGGCGGACTCTCCGCAGGGCGACCCCCTCGCCGAATAGCCGAAGTCAGCCGACGCAGGTCAGCGCGGCTTTCAAAATTTGGCTGTTGGATTCCAGCCCTCTGGACCGATTTCAGGGAATTGGTAATCGACAGAGCCTCTGGTAGAGCTCGCTCGCCTGCTGAAGAACGCCCTCAACCTGTTCGCTTCGTCCACACCCACAGTGAGCAATTCGGTTGCGCAGGTTGGAGACAGGACCCCAGAGGTCCACGAGCTCCTCGCGGTGTTGGCCGCTTCGGGTGTTGCGCTCCAGCGAATTGAGCGTATCCTCTGCTGCTTCGCGATGGCGCATCAGCTCAGGGTCTTTTCCCTCCAGACGGCATTGGTAACTCACCAACCACTCGCGCATCAGAGTTATTGCTTGCATTGCGTGATTCCGCTCAAGGTACCATCCAATCAGTTTGCGGTGAGTTTCCAGATCGTTTGGGACATAGGGCGCGTAGGTTTGCTTGACGGTTTCCAGCAGGGGTACAAGCGGTTGTGTCCACTGGTGAATTTCAGGTTCACCCTGCTCAATTTTGGTAATCAGCTCGCGAATTTCGCTGCCGACATAGGGCGCCTGACACACCATCAGACTTTCCGAGACAGAGCGCAACGAGCGGGCGATAGACTTAAGCGCTTTCGGCGGTTCTGGCAAGCCGCGCCTGTGGGCGTTGTTCTGCGCTTCGTCCAGCAAGTCTGCCAGCTCGCTGGCGTTGCCGGTGGCGATAAACATCTTCACCGCGGTCAGCCAGTCCAGCAGCTCGGCGAAGGGGGTGAGGTCAAACACAGGGGCGACATTATCCTCCTTCGCTTCGTAAGCGCCATACAGCAGATACCGAATCTGCACCTTTTTGACCTGTTTGAGATAAGCAACTGCCAACAAACCCAGCACAGGTATAGAGCGAAAACCGTGGGTGATGTCAAACACCAGCTCGTCGCCTATCTCTACGGTATCGGCAACACGCTGAAAGATTTGCCATAGCTCCTGCTCGTTTTTCCCATCCGGGATGAGAACCTCGTGAACCTCAATAGGGTGTTGTTGGAGCTGGTCTCTCAAGGCATCCCAGTTCTCACTATCTCGAGCGCCTTGCGTGAGCATAACACAAACTGTTTTCGGTTCTAACCACTCCACCAGCGCCTCAGCAAAAAACTTCGTCTCCTTCTGGCGCTCGCCCCACTGATAGATGACGGGCTGGTAGCGCCCTGTCCCAAGAAAAGTGATAAGTTTCATCGTTCACACCTCCTCTGGATAGAGTGCAACCCAGCCCAGAGGCGCAACGGGCTGGTTGCCTTCGTAAGCCAGGCGGCGCGTTTTAGGAAAGGCATTAGAGTCGCGACGCCCGAGGCTGTAGGTTCGGCGGATGTCCCAGTATTCCTCGTCCAAATCTTCAGTGAGCGGGTTGGTAACGGTCTTCACCTCCCAGCCGCCGCCCCAGCCGATGTTGAGCATGAAGCCACTTTTGCTTTCCACAGATTGCAGTTGTCGGCTTAAGCCTTGATAGAACTGGGCAATTCTGGGCAAGCCGTAGTCCTGGTAAAAGCTTTGCTCGCTTTCCATAACCGCTTTAGCACGAGCGTTGCAAACCGCGGCAAAATCGCGGATCGCTTTCACCTGCGCATCGTTGAAGCCCAATCGCGTGCTATATTGAGTTAGCAGCTGCTCGTCAAGACGAATAGCAACCTGCGCCTGCACGCCTGAAGGGAGCCACTCGGCGAAGATTTTATATTCCTCACCATTCACGCGCTTTTGCACCAGCTGGTTATTGCGCAGGGTATGCACCCAGATCAGCCCAATCTGCACGCGGTCGGGGTCTATTGGCTCTGAGTCGCCCACATGCAGGGCGCGGAGCAGGTCGTAGTTCGATTCGTTGGCTTTGTCAGGGGCTCTGCCGATCAGCAGGTCGCGCTCCAGCACATTGCGCCCCACATAGCGTCGGTCAGGGGTTCTGCCTTTGTCGTCGCGCTGGGTGATGCGTCGTGCCCATTGCTGGCGCTGATGGCGGTTCGCCTGCGCCACCAGCTCTTCCAAAATGGCAGTGCGGATGGCGCCCTTGAGTGTGCTGCCAGGGATATAGGGTCGCCAGAAGGGGTCTCGGATACACGCGCGGATTCGGGTATTGCCAGGGTTCTGAAGGCAGGGGGTGCTGTGGCGTGCCACCTGTTCGGCGTTGATGTTGCGTCGCTGGAGCCAGCCTGCCCAGCTGAAGTCGCGCTGCATCATCGCGTTCGCCAGGTTGGTGGGGTCTTCTTTGCTCTGCTCAATCACTTTTTCCAGATCGATCAGATACCAGCGCCCATTCAAGAAAACGCCATCGAACGCACTGTATTCCTGTCCGCTGCCGATATGGAGCGGGCTGAGTATCTCCATGCGATAGGTTAGGGTTGCCATTTCATTTCACCCCCACGGGGAAGGCATAGCCGTAGCGATAGGCGGGGTGCGACGCGCCGTCAGGCTGGAGGTTCACCAGCTGCCCTGCGCGGAACTCTGGGGGATGGGCAATTACAGAGCCTTCGCCGATCATCCACACCTCTTTGCGACGCAGGTTGCTGGCGTGGGGCGAGCCGAGCCAGCCGCGTTTGAGAGTCAGCTCATACGCCGAGCCTTCCGCTCGAAGCCAGCCAAGCTGCTCAGTGTTTGCAGGCAGCCACGGGGAGAGCGTAACGAATCGGCTGGCGGTGCTGGGGCTGTGGAGCGTCCATTCGCGTCGTTCGAAGTTAAATAGCCCGCGTCCCGCGTTGCGCTCGCCGCCCAGTCCTGTGTCGCCCAACAGGCGCAGGCACGCCTCAAACGGCTGTTGATAGCCCGTCTCACCAAACACCGTCCCAAACCACAGCCCGCAGCCCTGCGTGAAATGCACCTCGCTAAACAGCCAGATTTGGGAGGCGTTTGAGATGCGATCCAGTGTGACGCGCGGCACCGTTGCGACTTCATAAATGCGCAGGTCGTCCGCCTCGTAATTCCAGAACGCCTGGAGCGCCTGCCAGTCGTCAGGATGGATGAGAATCTTGCCATCCTGAAGCAGCAGGCGACGGGATTCGCCAGGCGGTTGCTGGCTTTCTGCCTCTAAGCGGATAGGTTCACCGTTCAAGTAAGCCTGAAACACGCGCTCGGAGACCCAGCGAATGCTTTTCCAGCGCTTGGCGAACTCCAGACTGGTGTCGGGCGGGCGCAGGGGCTTCGGATAGAAGCGTATCTCGCCTGCAAAGGGGAACGCTGAGGTCAGGAAAAACGGCTCACGCCCCTCATCCCGATAGCGTGCCAGCAGCTCGTTCAACGCCGACTCGCCGTGCAGGAAAGCCCAGAGCGTGCAGAGCGCACTGAAGAGCGTATCAGCAGGCACGAAGTCGCGCGTTTCTTCCTGACCGATCCCGCGCTCGCCAATATGCAACGGCGCACGGAAGTGTAGTTCGTAGACAGCCGCTCCCTGCATCATCCACCCTGCTTGAGTTGCGCAACAATCTGGTTGATCTGGGTCATATCGCGGAGATTCAGCCCGTCCGCCAGCGTGATGGAGTTGCCCGTGCCGTGATAGTAGCTCAGTGGGCGCAGTTCCACCTTGAGGTTTTCAAAGGCGATTTTGCCTGCGCCGCGCGAGCCGTAGCCGCCCAGATAGTCGTCTTCCAGCAGGCGCATGCCTTCGAACACCACCTTGAGCCACTCGGCGTCCTGTTGCCAGTCGCCGTTGTTCAGCCGATAGAGGGTGTAAATCATCTCGAACGGTTCAAACACGACGCCAGCGGGCACGCGCTCGTTCTGTCGGGGCACGGCGGCGGAAGTGATGCGGTCAATCGAGGCTTCCCATTTGACCTCCGTGTAGGGCAGGTCGGTTTCGGCGGTTTCCAGCTCTTGGCGCGAGCCTTCACTCATCTGCACATCGCGCACGACGAGGCGGGTGGGTTTGAAGGTTGCCCATTCGCCGCGTCTGTCGGCTCGCTCGCCCTGAGTTGCGCTGCGTTCGCGTTCACCTGGCGAAACGCCAAACACATGGCAGATGGCGCAGGTTTTATATTCATTCTCGTTGTAGCACTCGTGGAGGCGCACATCCTGAACCTTTTTGTTGAGTGGCAAGTCGTAGGCGCGTTCCAGCAGGCTTCGAATCTTGCCACGCAGGGAAGAGCCAGGGATGTACGGCTCGCGCGTGACGGGGTGGCGAATGATGGGGTTATCCACGCCGCCAATGTCCAGCCCGGCTGCCGCGCCGCCGATATGTAGCCCCGTTAGCAGGCGGATACTGCCCGTAATCACCACTTTGCCCATAATCTGGATGCTGTTTGCCATCGTTATTTCCCTCCAGCCGCTTTATGGTAGGCGAGAATGGCTTCGAACAGGTCAACGAATCGGGGGAACTTTCCGCGGTCGCTGCCCACCTCGTCAATCGCGACGGAAAGCACCTTTGCGAGGGTCTCGGCGCCTCTGCCGCTGGCGCGCGCCGCGGCGTATGCCATCTTCGGCTTGAGCATCATCAGTTCGTGGTACCAGTTCCAGCCTGTGTCGGACTGCTGGGGCGCCTTCATCCGCATCTCCATCTGCTTGACTATACCGTAGATGTTGCGTATCTGGTTGGTAGTCAGCCCCTCGTTTTTGACCTGTCTGCCAACGCGCTCTGCCAGGTCTACGAGGGCTTTCCCCCCGTCGCGGATAGCACGTTGAACCTCTTCCGCTGGGGGAGTTTCCGACTGTGGTCTGTTCTGGGGTCGGTTGTGCTGATTCATCGTCTATCCCTCCTTGCCTCGTGTGTAGAGTTCTGCCCAGCGGGCGACCGCATGCAGGTGTCGGATTAGCCCGCTGTGGCTGTCGGAAATCTGTGTGCGAATGGCTTCAATCTGCTCGCGTCGTTCCTTGTGGCGTTCTGCGAAGCGCATGAGGTGATACACGCTCTGCCACAGCCAGCGCGAGTAGAAGGTCAGGTCTTTCTCGTGTTGGCTGGCGAGTTTGCCTCGACGCACCAGCTGGCGCACATGGCTTGCGTTGCGCCGATAGAGGGCGGCGATGCTGGCTAAGCGACTGATGAGCGCACGCGGCACAGGCGGCTTGCCGTCCGCGCCCTCCACCATATCGCGCACCTGCTGGAACAGCGCGCGAACCTGCTCGAACTCTTCCCAGCCCATCGGCGTCTGCAGAAAGCTGATGGCGTCCTTTGTTCGTTTAGCCCCGTTATGGAAGCGCTCGTAGCCCTTCGCCTGTTCATCGAGCGCGTTCAGGGCAGTTTTCGCCAGCTGATAGAGCGGGGTGTTGGGATGGCTAATCGCGATTCCTGCCGAGAGGGTGATGTGGTCGGCGCCCACCAGCTCACGAAAGGCGCGCCGAATCTCGTATGCCAGTTCTGGTAGCACGCTCCATGCGCCCACCACAAAGAGGTCGTCGCCGCCTGCGTAGAGCAAATAGACCTGTTGCTGTTTAGCGTATCGCTCGCACAAATGAGCCACATAGCCCTCGAAAAAGAGTCGCATCGTGCGGCTGAGCGTTGCCATGCGGCTGAGCGTCGCGTGAGGTTTCAGCCCTCTCGCAAATAGACCGCCCAGCGAATCGACATCCATGCGTAGCACGCCCAGCCACTTCGCGCCTCTGGCGTTTTCGGCGATTTCCTCAAAGTCGGGCAGGCGATGGTTAATAGGGGCAGGAGTCGCCGTCGCCAGCGGACGGAAGGTGTAGCTCCAGCCGTCCTCTCGTCGCGAGGGAATGAACCTATTCGGCGTGAAGGAAACCCGAACCACAGGCGCAGGTACGCGGGGATCGGGCTGTCCCTCTGATACGATATGGACGCGCCAGCCAAACGCCTCCAGCGCCTTATTCCACGGGGCGTTGGGGGGCGGATTGAGGGGGTCCACCATCTGCACCACCAGCGCGGAGGGGCGGCGCATCTGCCTGCCCAGCTCCTCAAAGGAGAGGCATCGCCCGCACTTGCGAACGCCGTCATCAATCTGCCCACCCACAAACTCGCCGTAGCAGACCTGGCAGAGCGATTCGGCGTCAGTGGCGCGCTGCACAGGCGTGAATAGCAACTCCAGGGCGGCGTCGGGCAGTTCCGCCCAGAGCTGCTGCTTGCGCTGACCCAGCCGCTGGCTCAGATCATCCCATTTCTGGCTGATTTTATCGGAGCTGGTCAGGTCGGCGGTGGTGAGCGGGACCCACTCCATCAGGGCACGCAGGTCGCCCTGGAACGCTGTCAGCAGTTTCTGGCTGATTTCGGTGCGCAGTCGTGTCAGTTGTTCCGCCTGATTGTGCGGTGCGAGCAGGTAGAAGTGCCCGCCGCTGGCGAGCAGCAGGCACACAGGCGGCAACCCCAGCTCACGCAGCACAAACTCGGCAATTGCTTCGGTAAGCAGTTGCAGGAACGCCGAGCGCCCCTTCAGCCCGCTCGCCACGCCGCCCCGACCCGTCAGGTACAGAAACGACTGGATGCCCGAAATATCGCCCTTCACCAGTAGCAGAATCGGCTCCAGGTACGCTTCAGGATTCTGCCACGCGGTCTCCAGCGTGTCGGGGAGCAGCTGTTTGTCCAGGCAGGCGGCAATCGCGGAGGTGATGCGCAGGTGGTCATATAGCGAGACATCGGGCACGGTGCGCTCGTCTTCTTGCTCCCACGGCGTGGCGGACGGGATGAAACTGGTGTACTTTTCCAGCAGCGCCAGGATGGTACGGAAGTCGGCTTCGGTGTAAGTGCGGTTGGCAGTAAACGCCTTCCATTCGTTCTCGAAGTCATTCCATAGCTGTTTGTATGCGTCAGGGCTGGGGTTCAGATTAGGCTGGGGCAGGAGCGAGTCGCTTTCCCAATTCAGCGCCTGCACGGGGTAGCGGCGTTCGGTTGGGTACGAGTCGGTGCTACCTTCCTGCCAGCCGAGCGGGATTCGCGAGAAGATGGAGACGAGCAGGCGCTGTTGGGGCGATTCGGCGGGGCGTGGTTCGGTTTCGCGCTCGCCCGCCGCGAGCCGATCTGCCAGTTGCACCAGCTGGCACAGGCGCGTGCGCTCCTCGCTGGAACGGGAGAAACGAGGGTTATGATGCTGACGCACCGCTTCCACAAGGTCGCTGCCGAAGACCTCTGTGAAGTAAGGCTGCTCGCACCACCGCGCGCCCAGCTCCTGATGGGTGATGCCCGAACCCCACATGGCTCGTTGCTGAAACTTGCCAATATCATGCAGCAACGCCGCCAGCCATATCGCGTTTTCCGCACGCCTTTCCATTCCCCTACTCCCTGCTCCGTGATTCTACCCGATACACAATACTCCTGCCACTCGCCGATTCCTGCTCGAAACCCAAAAAATCCCTCTCACCCGCTTGCGGTGGAGAGGGGGGTGTTTTTGGAAACGGGGTATACTCTTGCGGTGGGTTGATGGATGATGGAAATCAGGACACATGCGCGCGTGATGAACCAGCGGCTGGTTCCCCTGGAGCCTCTCGATCTGCCAGAAGGTGCAGAGGTGCAGCTCTGCATCCAGCTGCCTGACGCCTCCGAGGGGGAAGCCGCGCTCGTCAACAAAGAGGGGCTGCTGGTTGTTCACATGCAAACCCCTGTTATTGATCGGTTGATAGAAACTATCCGCGCTGAGCGGCTGGCGTCCACACTGGAACCCTCTGAGAAATGAAACTGCTGCTGGACACCTCGGTTCTGGTTGCAGGGCTGAACCCACGCCATTTTGAGAGGTTGGTGGCAAGCGTGCGCATCCTTACGCCCGCTGAGTAGCGCAGGAACCTCCGCGTGCGCATCGTGAACATCCCTCTTAAAAAACGACTCCGAACCCCCTGACTCAAGTCAAATTTTGGCGAGGGTGTTCGAAAAATCACCGCTGAACAGGACGGGGGAACCTGTTCTGTCGCAAAGATACCTTCTGGAACCCACGATGCCCCCTGAAAGAACGACGGCTAAAGCCGTTCCTACGAAACAAAGCCAACCTGCGCTGGCTATAGCCCCCTGGCATAGGGTAATCGCACGCAGGCACATAGAAGCCCCTGCCTCGGTTTTTCTCGCTTGCGGGGGGAACCTTGCGGAGTTGAGGTATCCTCATGGCTATGAAACGCTGGTTGGTGCTGTGGTGGAGCGTGGTGTGGGCAGTTGCGGGAGCGCAGTTGCCCGATTTGAAGTTTCCCTTTGAAGTGGTGCTGGAGCGCACGGCTTACGCGCCCGACAGCGTGGTCAAGGGCGTGCTGGTGTTGCGCATTCCGACACCCTACCATGTGAACGCAAACCCCGCCTCGGAAGACTACCTCATTCCAACGGAGCTGAAAATTGAGAAGAGCCAGCATTACACCGTCGGCAAAATCGAGTACCCCAAGGCAGTAGAGAAGGCGTTTGAGTTCTCCGAAGGCAAGCCGCTGAAGATTTACGAAGGCACGGTCAAAATCCCCTTTGAGTTGCGCCTTGCGAAGACTGCGCCGAAGGGGAATCTGACCATCAAAGCCAGCCTGCGCTATCAGGCGTGCGATGATAAGGCGTGCTACCCGCCACAGACCCTCAAAGCCGACTTCACAGTGCGGGTTGCCGAGAAAACAGGCAATCCGACCCCGCGCTACAAAGAGGTGATGGACGCAAAAGACTCCGCCCCTGCCGAGAAGGGGGAGCTGGTGGACTTCTCCCAGCGGAGCGGTGGGATTGCAGGGTGGATCGAGCGCCAGTTCCGCGAGGGGCGCTGGCTGCTGTTTTTCGGGGGCGTGTATGCGGGGGGCTTGTTGCTGAACCTCACACCGTGCGTGTTGCCGTTGATTCCGATTACGCTGGGCTTTTTCAGCATGCAAGCGCGGGGTCAGGTAGGGCGGCGCGTGGCGCTGAGTGGGCTGTACGCGCTGAGCATGGCGGCGTTTTACGCGGCGTTCGGCACGATTGCCTCGCTGGCTGGCAAAGGGTTCGGCTTTCAACTGCAAAACCCGATAGTGGTGGGGGTGCTGGTGGCGTTGCTGGTGGCGTTCTCACTGGCGCTGTTTGGGGTTTACAAGTTTCAGGTGCCGCCCGCGCTGATGCGCTATGTGGGGGCGCGACAGGGCTGGGTGGGCGCAATTATGATGGGCGCGCTGGCTTCTATCGCCGCGGCGCCTTGCGTGGGACCCGTGATTGTGTCGCTGATTTCGCTGGTGGCGGCACTGGGCAACCCGACAGTCGGTTTCCTCATCTTTCTGGCGCTGGGGCTGGGACTGGGCACGCCCTATTTTGTGCTGGGGTTGCTGTATGACCGCGTGCAGAACCGCCTGCCGCGCTCTGGCGAGTGGACGATTCTGGTGGAGCGCATTTTCGGCGTATTGCTGCTGGCGGTGGCGCTCTTTTTCGCGGGCACGCTACTGCCCAAGCCCGTAGAGGAGTGGCTATGGGTCGCCTTCTTCGTGGCGATGGCGCTCTATTTCTTCTTTGCGGGGCGCGGCGAGTTCACGCAGGCGCGGGTGGTGCGCCTGAAACAGATTCTCGGCGTGGTGCTGGTGGGGCTGGCGCTCTCCAACACCTACTCGATTATGAAGCCGAAAGTGGCGATTGCGTGGACGCCCTACTCGGACGCGCTGGTGGAGCAGGCGCGCCGTGAGGGCAAGCCTGTGGTGATTGACTTCACGGCGGAGTGGTGCATCGCCTGCGGCGAGCTGAAGGAATACACCTTCACCGACCCCGCTGTGGTCAAAGAAGCGGAGCGGTTCGTGCGGCTGGTGGTGGACGCGACGCGCTCTGGCGACCCCGAAGTGGTGCGCATCACGCGCCAGTATGAGGTTGTCGGCTTGCCGACGGTGGTGTTCATCGGCTCGGACGGGCGGGAACGGCGCGACCTGCGCCTGACAGGCTTCGAACCCGCCCGCGACTTTCTGAAACGGATGCGACAGGTGCAGTAGGCTCAGCCTTCGCCGCGCAGGTAGCGCGCCGAGTCTTCGGGCGCGGTGATATTAATCCCGACGCCCGTGCCAATCTCAAAGCCTGCGTCTATCGTCAAGCGCGGCGCAATCCGCAGGAACCAGCGGAACTCTACCTCTGCCGCTGTGTTCACAGGCGCGGTGAAGAGCATGAAGTTGTACGGCGGCTGGCTCAGCACGGCGTCGATGCGCTGAAGCACATGCTGAAGGGTGTCGGCAAACGCATCGCGCTCTGAGTCGCCCACCTGCTCGAAGTGCGCCTGCGGCGCGTGGGGCACAATCCAGACTTCAAACGGCACGCGGGCGAAGTAGGGCACAAACGCTGTGTAATGGGGCGCAGTGTGGACTAAGCGCACGCCCTCGCGGTGTTCCTGCTCCAGAATCGCCTCAAACGGGTCTTTGTGGTGTTCCGCGCGGTAGCGAGCGATGCCGTCCACGAGGCTCTGAATCACAGGCGGCACGAACGGGAGCGCGACCAGTTGCGCGTGCGGATGCTCCAGCGATGCGCCAGCCGTGCGCCCCTCGTTGCGGAACAGCAGCAGGCTCTTGTAGCGCGAGTCGCGACAGAGTGCCTGCAGCCGACGCTGATACATGCGCACCGCCTCGCGCCACTGTTCGGCGGGCATTGTTGCGGGCGTGTGGTTGTGCAGGGGCGTTTCGATAATCACCTCGTGCGTCCCGACGCCCTCTGCACGCAAGTAGACCCCTACAGGCTGGGGCTGGAAGACGCCTTCGGGCGCAAGCGCAGGGAACTTGTTCGGCACAGCGCGCACCCACCAGCCGGGGCTCTCGGGTTGAGCGCCTGGCTCGCGGAACGCCTCCACCTCAGGTGGGGTCATCGCTTCGTTGCCTGTGCAGAAGGGGCAGGTCGGCGCATGGTCGGGTTTGGGCGCGGGGGTCTCGTCGGCTTTTTTGAAATCGTGTGGACGACGACTGCGCTCGGTGGCAATCACAGCCCACTCGCGCGTAATCGGGTTCAAACGCAGTTCTGGCATAGTGGGGATAATTATGCCATATGGGGGTCTCAGCGCCCAATCATCTCGTTCAGCACGCGCTCAAACTTCTGCTGGGCTTCGCGGGCTTCGGGGGTGCCAGGGGCGAGGTCTACGGCGGTCTGATACGCCTGTAGGGCGGCGGGGATGTCGCGGTTCTGGTAGGCGCGGTCGCCGCGTTCAATCTGGGCGCGGGCAGCTCTGCGCTGATATTCGGTCGCCTGACTGCCCCTGCTGTGCTGGGCGGCGGACGCCCAGGCATTAATCGCGCCCTCCAGGTTGCCCATGCGTCGCTGGACTTCGGCGATTCCGGCGTAGGCTTCGGGGAGCGGCGCGTATTCCACTGCCTGCTCGTAAGCCTGAAGCGCTTCTTCGTAGCGGTTCGCCATGAGCAGCTGGTTGCCGTACATCGTCAGGGCGCTGGCGGTGTTGCGCTGGAACTCGGTTTTCCACTTGCTGGACTGCGCGCTGTTTGCCAGTTGGGCGTAGATTTGCGCCGCCTCCAGATAGCGCCCCTGACGAAACAGTTTCTCTGCCTCTTTTGCACGCTGGGCAATCCGCTCATCGATGCGTTGCAGTTCGTATTCTTGCAGGGCGTGCAGGCTGGCGTAGACTCCTAACAGCACAATCCCCATGATGGCGCCGCCAATCAGCAGCACGGCGAGAAAAGTGGAGAAGAACTTTCTCGCGGCGGGCGACATGGTGGGACGCACGGGCGGGGGCGGGACATACGGCGGTGGGGATGGAGGCGCGGCGGGCGGGTACGGGGTTCCTGCGGTGGTGTAGCCGCCTGTGGGAACGGGCTGGGGTATGCCTGTGGAGGAGGAGGGTGCGCTCGTGGTGTAGCCTCCCGTCGGGCTGGGGTATGCCGTGTAGCCGCCTGAGGGCGTCGCGGGGTAGGGCGCGCCGACAGGCGAGGGCGGACCCAGCGGCGTGGCTATCACGGGCGGCGCCTTGAGCTGCTCCAGAGCGTTTTGAATCGCCTGCTTCATCTCGCGCGCGCTCTGGAACCGCTCGCCAGGCGCTTTGCGCAACGCTTTCCGAATCACCCAGTCCAGCGCGGGCGGAATGTTGGGCGCGACGGGCGGCTCGCTGTTGGTGATATTGTAGGCGATGCTCACCACCGAATCGCCCTGAAACGGCTTAAAACCCGCCACCATCTCGTACAGCACAATGCCCAGCGAGAAGAGGTCGGAGCGCTCGTCGATCGCGCCGCCCTGCACCTGTTCGGGCGACATGTAGCTCGGCGTGCCGAAAATCTGCCCATCCATTGTGATGTTCGGCTCATGCTTCATGCGGGCAATCCCGAAGTCGGTGAGTTTCACCACGCCGTTCGGCAGCAGGTGGATGTTTTCGGGCTTGATGTCGCGGTGAATCACGCCTTTAGAGTGCGCTTCGATCAAACCGTCCAGAATCTGCATCGTAATCTGGCACGCCTCTTCGGGGGGGATGGTGCCTTCGCGGTCTAACCGCTGGCGGAGGTTCTCCCCTTCCAGATACTCCATCACGATAAAGTAGCGTCCGTTTTCTTCTTCCGCCTCGTAAATCGTGACGATATTGGGGTGTGTGAGCGAGCCTGCGGCGCGCGCCTCACGCTTGAAACGGGCGATGCGGTCCTGACGCACTGTCTCCGTCGCGCCGGGGGGCATCATCAGCTCCTTGATGGCGACGCGGCGGTTGATGCGCGTGTCAATCGCCTCGTAGACCACATCGTTACTGCGGGCAATCTCGCGGATGATGCGATAATGCCCCAACACGGTTTCCGTTTGCATGCGTACCCCTCAGGTAATTATACTCTGCTGTCAGCACGGCGAGGTTTCGTGGGGAGCTAACTCACGGCAGGCGGAGAGGGGTCTGGTTCTCGCGGGCGGTTTCCAGAGCGCGCACACGCTCCTGTAAGTTCTCCAGATTGTCCTGCAGGCTCAAAAGATGCTCGGTGGTGGTGCGGCGCAGGGCATCTATCTCGCGGCGTAGAGCCTGCAGTTGTTGGGTTAGGGTTTCATCTTCCATGCCCATCTGTTTCATCGCCCGACGATGCTCCAGAAACGTATGCACCAGCCCTATCAGCCACAAGGGCAGGAAAATCACGCTAACAGTGCCCACCAGTCCCAGCGCAATCCAGCGTGCCAGTTCCACCCATTCACCCATCGTGTTTCCGTCCCCCGAATAGTATACCTTGCTTTATGTATGCTGGGATAGTTCGCGAGGGATGGGGGCGCCTCTTCCAGTTGCAGGCAACCCTGAAAACACCGGTAGGGGCGAGGCATGCCTCGCCCCTACCGTTTTGATTTTATCCCTCGCGGGTTCTATGCCCCCGCAGTCAGGGGTATGAGGGGAGTACCTCACACCCCTGCGCGAAGGCTTACGGACACACGAAGCGCCGCACCACGAAGTGGTCTACCGCCGCCTCGCAGACCGAGTCGTTGGGGTTGTCGGAAGTGCCGAAGCGGACGCGCACCTGCGCTGTGGGCGTAACATAGTCGCTCACGCGGAACTGGCGGCGCACCCACTGGTTCTCGGAGCCTGTGAAGTTGACCGTCTCCACAGGAACCCATGTCGCGCCGTTGTCGTTGGAGATTTCCACGGTGAAGACATCGTTGATCGTTGTGCCGTTGTAGAACCAGCGGTAGTATTCGATAATCGCGTCGGAACCTGCGAGGTTGAGAACGGGCGAGAGGAGGTAGGTCGGACCGCCGTCCACATCCGCTTCGCCGACGCCCCCCGTCGCGCTGCGTTGCCCGGTGAAGAAACACGCTGTGCCCGCATCGGGCGAGTCGGCGGAAGGGTTCGCAGGGAGACCGTTCTGGCTGGTGCCCAGAGGCGCCCCACGCACCCATGCACCTGCAGTGAGGGAGAAAGACTGGACCGTCCAGCCGAGGTCGGTGCTGAAGGTGTCCTCAATAACGGTCTCGAAGCCCAGCGCCACGAATGCCTGAAGCGGGTTACTAACGCCTTCGCGTGGGTAATAGGTGGCGCGTCCCTGTGTATCGCGCGCCTCAATATAGTAGCGAATGGAGCTGCCGCATGGGGGTGCAGGAATCGCGGTCATAAAGCGGTCGCCGCCCTGATAGCGGAGCGGTACCGTCTGATACGCGCCGCCGTTCACCGAATAGTGAACGAACACCGCATTTGGGTCGCGCTCGCCTACCAGATTGTTCACACGCACGAGGAACCGCATAAGAGAGCGTGTGTTCCCATACGAGGGCGACACCACTGCAGACGGCAGTTGCACAGGGTCAATCCGCACCCAGTCCAGCTGCGGGGCGGGCAGGTTGTGGCGGGCGAAGCCGGTGGCAATCTGCACATAGTGCGGCGTGCCGTCGTAGATGTTGCCGTTGTCGTCGTCCAGAGTCAGCACATCGATGGTAATCTGAGGCGAAATTCCCGAAGGGCGCAACAGGATACTGTTGAGGTAGAGCTGACGCATGTGATCCAGAGCAAACTGCGGGTTGCTCGCATATCGCTGGCGCATCTCCAGATAGGTCTGCCAGAAGGCGCCGCTAATCACCTGACCACACGCATGCACGCCCAGACTGCCCACATTGCACGGGTACTGACGACTGTTGACAGCGTTCCGTATGCAGCCCGTGCCCGCGCCACGGAAGTCAATCCCCAGACAGGGGTCTGCGGTGAGGAACGCCGCGGTGACATCGGCTATGCCCTCATGATAGTCGCCTGCGGCGTTCGGATGCCCCATGTGAATCACGAAGTGCCCGTACTCGTGGTACACCACAGTAGAGTACGCCGTGTTCACACATCCATTCCCTGAGCGGTAGAAGTTAATCGTGCGGTTGCTGTAATAGGCGTTGCATGTGTTGGCGATATTCACATTGCACGGAATCTGAATATCCACGCCCGGATAGCTGGGGTTGATGGACTTGATAAAGTCATAGACACTCTGAGTCTGGATGAGACCGTTCATCTGGGCGGTGTTAAACTCGTTGGGCGGGTCATTGAAAAGGAAGTTTGCGGGACCGGGCGGGGTCACGGTCTGCTGGAGCGAGAGGGTTGTCCCTGCCTGATTCGAGACCTGTACGGCGGGACCAATCAGGTTTGCCTGCACTGTTACGGCGGAGGTACCAGAGTAGGGCAGGGTAAAAGTGCCGTCGAGATTGGTGAACACGCTCGCGCCGCCGACGAGGCTCACACGCAGCTTGGGAATAGAGCGCAACACGGGCGGGTTCAGCGAATAGTCGGGGCGTAGCCCCGGCGTGGCGTAGCCGTCCACGCGCCCGGTAATGTCCACATAATACACCTCTGGGCGCCACTCCAGCACTTTGCCAGTGTGAGCGTCCACGAACACCCGATAGCGTTCGCGCTTCTCCAGCACATGGTTGTCCACCGGGAATGCCCACGCGAGGTGGGTGCGGTCTTCGTGAGGATAAATCACCAGTTCAGGCTTGGAGTCGGGGTGGAGGTCGGGGCGCAAGCTGGCGACAATCTTGAGCGCGCCTTCCTCGGAGATTGTGGGGGCGGTTTTGAGAGGCGATACGAAGCGCACCGAGTTGCTCGCCAGCACCAGCGGGTAGCCCTCCTCGTTGCGCACCAGCAGGGTCAGCTCGCCCCGATCAACGGGGATTTTGTCCATTTCTTGCTGGAAGTAGACCGCCGTGAACTTACCCAGCATCACATCCTGCGTGTGGGTCATGCGGAGCTGGCTTGTGCCCCGCGTGAACAGGGCGCCGTAGCGGTTCACAAAATTCTGAGCGGTATCCACAGGCGAGGCTCCGAAGGCGAAAGGCACCCCCCAGATGCGCCGTATTGTGTCGCCTTCGTAGTAGAGCAACACCTCGGGCGCCTCCGCGCGTAACTGCTGAATGAGAGAATCCCGTATGTCTCGTGCATGCCCGGAAAGCAAAACGAGAAGCAGGAAGACCACCACAACAAAGCCTTTTCTCATAGCGCCATCTCCTTAGGGTAATTCGTCCAGTGCATGATTCGACAAAACGCCTGCGAATTCCTCTCGCGAAACGCCCCTGTCGGGTATAGTATTCGCCATGAGCCGTTTCGAGGGTAGCATGAGCGCGCAAGGGCTTCGGTTCGCGCTGGTGGTCAGCCGCTATAACGAGCTCATCACCGATCGCCTGCGTGAAGGCGCCATCCAGACCCTGCTCCGACACGGCGCCGACCCGCAGAGCATAGACCTCTATCTGGTGCCCGGCAGCTGGGAGATCCCCCTGATCGCGGAGCGGTGCGCCCGAAGCGGGCGTTATGACGCGGTAATCTGTCTCGGCGCAGTGCTTCAGGGCGAGACCAGCCACGCGCAACACATCAGCAGCGCGGTCTGTTCTGCCCTGATGCGCACCATGACCGAGACAGGCGTGCCCGTGACTCTTGGGATATTGACCGAAGCCACCTTTGAGCAGGCTCTGGAGCGGGCGGGCGGTAAGGCAGGCAATAAGGGCGCCGAAGCCGCGCTCAGCGCCATCGAAATGGCGAATCTTATCAAAACGAGCGTGGGAGAGAAACGATGAGAGCAGAATCGCTGGAGTTCTTTCGGCAGATTGTGAACACGCCCTCCCCTTCGGGCTATGAGCAGAGGGCGGGCGAGCTCTACCGACGCTACACACGCGAGTTCGCCGACAGCGTGCAAACCGATGTGATGGGCAATGTGATTGCCGCCATCAACCCGGCGGGCAGACCGCGCGTGATGTTCGCGGGGCATATGGACGAAATCGGGTTCATCGTCAAGTATATCTCTGAAGAGGGGTTCCTCTACTTCGGTCCGATTGGCGGGCACGACCCGGTGATTCCCGTCGGGCAGCGCGTGCTGGTGCATACCCGTTCGGGACCGATTCCGGGCGTGATTGGCAAAAAGCCCATCCACCTGATGGAGGAAGACGAGCGTTCCAAAGCGCCCAAACTGCACGAGTTATGGGTGGATATTGGCGCGACGAGCAAGGCAGATGCCCAGTCGGTGGTGCGGATTGGCGACCCCATCACGATTGATGTGGAGTTTCGCGAGTTGCGGAACGGGTTCGCCACTGCGCGCGGGTTCGATAACAAGATGGGCGCGTTTATTGTGGCGGAAGCGTTGCGACTGCTCTCGGAGGATCGCCCCACCGCTGCGGTATTCGCCGTCGCGACCGTGCAGGAGGAGATTGGACTGCGCGGCGCCCGCACCAGCGCTTATGGTGTAGACCCGCAGGTGGGAATCGCTGTGGATGTTACGCACGCCACCGACTACCCTTCGGTGGATAAGAAGCGTGTGGGCGAGATTCTGCCGGGCAAGGGACCCGTGATCTGCCGTGGGGCGAACATCAACCCGCGCGTGTTCGACATGCTGGTGGAAACAGCGGAGGCGGAAGGCATCCCCTACCAGCTGGAGGCGGCAGGCGGCGGCACAGGCACCGACGCGAACGCGATGCAGATCAGTCGCGCGGGGATGGCGACAGGGCTGGTCTCCGTGCCGTTGCGGTATATGCATACGCCGTGCGAGCTGCTCGCGCTGGAGGATGTGGAGAACGCGGCGCGCCTGCTGGCTGCCTTCACACGCCGTATCAATGAGCATATCAGCTTCATTCCTGAACCGTAATGCGACTGCTGATGCTGGCTCTGTGGCTCGTGGGAGCATGGCTCGCCCTCGTGTGGGCGCAGGGCGAGCCAGCGCGCCCCACGCTCGGCGTCGCTCTGCGGTATCAGCCTGAACGGCTCGAAGAGGAGCTCAACACGCTGAAAGCCGCAGGGGTCAGCACGGTGCTGGTGCCGCTGGAGCAACTCCCCCGTGAGACGGAATGGGCGCGTCTGGTGGAAACGCTGGAAGCGTCGGGGCTGGAGTGGTGGTTGGGGTTACGCCAGCTTCCTCGCGCCGAAGCGTGGGTGTGCGCCCCCGAACGCTACCGAATCGCTGGCAACGAAGAGGGGATTTACCCGATTCAATTGCCAGGCGCGAGCCAGACCCTTATTGCGGTTTCGCCTGCTGATACGCCCAGCCTGCGTACGCTTGCGCAACTTGCGCTGAGCGGGGGTCAGGCGGTCTATGCGCAGGGCGATACGGCGAACAGCGTATTGCTACTGTACCCGCGCTATGCGAATGCGATGCCCGACCTCTGGGAAGGCTGGGATCGGTATCGCGATGGGCTGATTCGCCTGCTACGGGTGCGTGCGCCCAAAACGGGCTTTCGGGGCTGGGTGGTGGAATCGCACTGGGACGCGCTGGCGATAGCGAGTTTCCCCATCGGCACGCTGGCGCGTGTGGAGTGGGAAGGGTTCCTGCGGGCGCGCTACGCTCATCTGGTGGAGCTGGAGCGTGCATGGGATGTCAGCAGCAGTCTGCATGACTACGCTGATGCGGCGCAGCGGCTCCCGATGTGGCGTGAGGGGCGCGGCTTGCCGTTTCTGATAGCCCCCGACGATTCGCGCAAGCCGCTGGAGGTCAACCCCAACCGCAGCCGCTTCTGGAGCGATTATCACGAGTTTCTGGCGGAGCGGTGGAATACGCTGCTGACCGGACTACGGGACGCGCTTCAGCGCTACACACCCGAAGCCGCCTTTGTTGTGGTGCGCCCTGCTGAAGACCGCACTGAGCTGAGTCTGCCCGCGCCGTTCAAAGCACCGCTGCTGCCGAACGGAATCCGCCTGCCCGAAGCGTGGCGTTCCATAGGCAGTCTGCTGCTGACCCTTGAGGCGGCTGAATTCATCAATCAGCCCTATCCTGTGCAGGCGCTCGTGATCGAGGGCGTGGGCAACGATGTGGAGCGCGCCAGCCTGCTGCAGGCGCGGGCACGCGCGCTGGGTATCCGAACCCTGTTCTGGGAGGCATCCCCTGACCAGATTGGCTCTGCGTGGCAAACGCTTCACGCGACCGACAGCCCCCCAGAAAAGCCCCAGTTTCTGCCGTTCCCAGCGGGGCTATGGGGCGCCACGAGCATCCAGAAGTTTCCTGCAGGCTGGTGGGTTCCGAGCAGTACTGATACGAACCTGCGCCCCGTGGTGTGGGGGTTTGACCTGCCCGGCTTCTGGCGTCTCGTGGAAGTGCAAAGGCTGGATAAAACGGGGCAAACGGTTGTGGCGAACCTCGTGGAGCTGACTCTCTGGTCACCCGAGGGCGAGCAAGAGGTAGTGTTGCGACGGTTAGACCGCAACCCGCTGGAAGCGATGGACTTGAATGGCAACCCCGTTAAGCTGGACCTCAAGGGCGAGATGGTGCGCCTGCGGGTAGGCACAATCCCTGTGCGCATACGGGGTTTTGAAGCGCTCCCGTTTTGCGAGAGTTGCGTGGAGCAGTGGATACGCCGTGCCGAAGCGCTGCTCAAACGCCCTTCGGTCGGTGGGCAGGACCCCAGCGTGCTGAAGTTTCACCTGCAGGGGGCGCAGGAGCTTTATCGCAAAGACCGCGCGCCCGGCTTTGAGGCGATGCGCTCGGCATGGTTTGAGGTGGAACGCGCCTATATGCCGTATCGCTGGTACGAAGCGGAAACGGCGCGGTTGCACACTTTTGGCACGGTTCGGCGCGATGCGAGCGCCAGCGGCGGCGCCACGCTCTGGCTCCGAAGCCCCATCGCGGGCAACTTCTTCGCGCAGTACCCGCTGCCCATCCGTGCGGAAGGCAGCTATACCTTCTGGCTCGCCGTGCGCTTGCAGGGGAGTCGCGAGCTGGGTAAAGTGCGCTGGCAACTGTTTCAGGACACCGAAGGCGCGACGCCCGTAGCGCAGGGCGAATCGGACCTCAGACCCGAACGCGCCCAGAGCGCCTACGCCGATCAGTTCGCGTGGTTTTCCATAGGCTCGGTGGGGCTAAGAGCAGGGGACTACACGCTCAAGCTGGAATGGCTCCCGAACGGGACGAAGCCCCCCTATGCCATGGAATGGGATGTAGTGCTGATTGCACCTGCTGGCATTCAGCCTGCGGGCAATCGGTTCCCCCGTTATTGAGAAAACCCCTCCCGGTGGGGAGGGGTCAAGTCAGAGTAAGGAGTGCGCGAGGCGCTCAGTCGCCGCTGTCGCTGAAGAAAGCTTCCACAGGGATCAGCCCCATCTGCGCCGCGCGTCGGAACGCCTTCACACGGTTGTTGACATTGAGCTTCTCGTAAATGTTCGCCAGATGGAAGTCCACCGTGCGCTTGCTCACGAACAGCGCGTCCGCCACCTCCTGCGAGGAGCGTCCCTGTGCGATAAGGCTCAGCACCTCAATCTCGCGCTTGGTCAACCGAACGGGCTTATCTTTTTGCCAGTTCCTTTGGCTCATCGTTTTGCCACCTCGTTCCTTGAGATTTGCCGCCCGCGAGGGAGTTATTCCACACCCGCCAGCCAATTTCACATAAGTCGGGCGGTTCTCTCTCAAGGTTGCTCCCTTTCTGTATCTGGTTCGACGAGAAGGAGGGCAGGAAGTTCCCTAATACATCTTCCTGTCGCCGTAGAGCAGCTGGATGTAGGCAATCTGACCCAGATGGTAGGTCAGGTTCCAGTAGTGGGTGAGCAGGAGCTGAGCGAGGGTCATCGTCTGTCCCCACGGCATAACTACCGTCTGGGACAGGTCGGAATCGGCGACGCCTCGCATCGCCTCGTACAGGGTTTCGGAGTTTGCTTGAAGCGCCTGCACGCATTTGTCGAAGGTGTCCAGTTGCGCCATCTGGGCGAAGTAGCCGCTGATGTCGCGGGGCGTCTGCGGGCGCTCGCGCAGATAGTCGGCAATCCCCAGCGGTAAAACGGCGCACTCCTGCAGAATTTCCAGCACGGAGCGGGCGTGTTCTGCTGGACGCCAGGTGAGCTTGTCCGCGGGAACGGCGCTGGCAAACCGCAGAAGGTCGTCTACTGCCTTGCGTGTTGCTTCAATCGCGTAGTCTTGCAGTGTCATGGTTGCCCTCCATCTTGCGAATTCGTGGACGAGGAGTGTTCTCCTGTGTCGGCTCACGAATCGTCTTTCAGAATCTTACCCAGAAACGCCATCTGTGCCCGCATGTAGCTTTCGGCGTGCTGGCGGTCGGCGGGGTCTACGGGCGGGACGCTGGCGTCGGTCAGGCGCGGGATGCGGTCGTGCCAGCTGAATTGGGCAGGCGTTTCATCAGGCAGTTCCACGCCCAGCAGCGTGGCGATTGCCAGGGTCCACATGCGGGGCACGGTGGTCAGATTATAGCCGCCGCCTCCCAGCGCCACCACAGGCAGCCCCAGCGAGCGCACCCACGCCACCGCACGCACCCACCCCTGCGCCGAGAGATGCAGATGCCCCAGCGGGTCTAAATAGTGCGGGTCGGCACCCATCTGCAACACTATCGCTTCGGGCTGGAACCGATCGAACGCACGGGGCACAATTGCTTCGAACGCCTCCCACCAGAGGTCGTCTTCGGTGAACGGCGCCAGCGGGATGTTGATGGAAGTGCCGTACGCCTCGCCTTCGCCCAGTTCGTTGACGAAGCCTGTGCCCGGAAACAGCCACTTGCCGCTCTCGTGGATGGAAACCGTCAGCACGCTGGGGTCGTGATAGAAAATCCACTGCACGCCGTCGCCGTGATGGAGGTCAATATCCAGATAGGCGACTCGCTGGAACCGCTCGCGCAGGATGGCGACGGCGATTGCGGGATCGTTGAAGATGCAGAACCCACTGGCACGGTGGGGCAGGGCATGGTGCAGTCCCCCCGTGATATTGAACGCGAGTGGGGCGCCATCCCGAACGGCGCGGGCGGCGGCGACGGTCGCGCTCGTGTACGCCAGCGCCGCTTCCCACATCCCCAGAAACGGCGGGTTATCCCCATACAGCGAAAACCCCCATCGATGGGCGTCCATCACGGGTTCGCCGCGGCTGATGGCTTGCACCACCGCCACATATTCGGGCGTATGCACGCGCAGGATTTCCGATTCGGGGATGGGCGGGGGCGTTTGCCAGTCCAGATGGGCGTCCAGCCCATACGCCTTCAGCAGTTCGTTCAGCAACTGAAGGCGCTTCGGCTTGAGCGGATGGCTCTCGCTGAACTGGTACTGTTCCACCGCAGGGTCGTAAAAATAGGGCGCCATCGGTGCAAGTATACCTGAATAGGGTAAACTCCGTTTATGCCTGAAGGCGCGGTCATTCTCGCAGGTGGGGGCGAAACGCCACCCGAAATTCCCCAGACAATCGCACGCCTTGCACAGGGCGCGCCGATTGTGGTGCTGGCGCATACCCAGCAGGCGATTGGGGAAGGCGCTGAGCGCTCCGCAGAGTTTTTGCGACAACACGGCGCCCAGCAGGTCTATGCTCCCGACACCGCCGACCCCGAAGCCCTGCTGCCCCTGTTGAAGGAGGCGCGTGCGGTATGGATTCCAGGCGGCGACCAGAACCGCTTTATGGAACGGCTGGGTTCGCATAAGTCGCTGATTCAGGCGATTCGTGGGGTTTATGAGCGTGGCGGGGTGGTGGGCGGCACAAGCGCAGGCGCCTCGCTCATGGGCGCCCTGATGCCCACGGGCGAACAATCGAGCGAGAAACCCCTCACAAAAGGGGGCTGTACCCTCGCGCCCGCGCTGGGGCTTCTCCCTGACGCGATTGTAGACCAGCACTTTCTGAAACGCCATCGGCTGTTGCGCCTGCTCTGCGCTCTGATGGAAAACCCAACCCTTATCGGGATTGGCGTCGACGAGAACGGATGGGCGCTGGTGCAAAACCGAACCCTGAAAGTGCAGGCAGGGCAGGTGGTGGTGGCGCAGGTGCAGGGAAAAACCCGACAGCACAAGGAACTGCTGGGCGCTGACGCCATCCGTCTGCAGGTGCTGCTACCCGGCGAACGAAGGAGGCTCCCATGAACGAGGCGGCCGCGATTCTGAACGCGCTTGCAGAGCAGGTGGACACGCGCTTTGAGGGCACGCAAAACGACTATCGCGCCCTGATTGTGTTAAACTTTTCGGAAGAAACTTATACAGGACCTGCGGTACTGCGCGTGGCGATGCCGCTTAAGCCCGGGCGCACGCCCCGCAAAGCCTCGGCGTGGGATGTGGCGGGCAAACGCATCCCCTGCGAGATACGCGATTCGCGCTTTGAGCCTCTGAATAATCCCGCCTTTCCCGAAGGCACGCGCTTGTGGCGGTTTGAGTTGTGGCTGTGGGTCGAGGGAGTTCCTGCACAGGGCTATGCGACCTATCGCTCCGAGTGGAGCGACGACGAACTGCCCCTGCCCGAAGCCGCCGCCACTCGCACACCGCTTTACACGGTCAAAGAGGCGCTACCACACGCAGGCACGCTCCCTAAGATTGGCACGCTTCAGCAAGCAGGCTTCGGGTACAATTCCACCCAGCACGGAGGCACGGATGGCTGAACTCAATCGGGTTATCGAGGCGCTTCGCGAACAGATTCTCAACACCGAGCCGCTGGATGATTCCACACGCCAGTCTGGGCTGGCGCTCCGCATGATTCTGGAAGGCTGGGCGCACCTGCCCCCGGAGATTCGTCAGGGGGTGGAGACCTCGCTCGTGGGCGAGTCGCCTGCGGAGGCAATATCGCGTGTGTTTTCGGCGCACTCCAAAGCGATTGCACGCGCGTCGGCGCAGGGCGTGCTTTATCGCTACCCCACGGAACGCGACGCTCTACACGCCTATGAGACTTTCTATCAGGCATGCCCTGATGTGCAGGCAGACCGTCTGGAGCGCGCGCTGATGGCGTCTCCCCTTGTACCGCCTGAATCGGCGCTGGGCGTGCGCGCCAGCACGCTCCTTGAAACCTTTTTGCGCCTGTCGCCTTTCGCAGGCGATCAGGCAGGTGTCGCGCTGGTGCTGACGCTGGCGTTTTTGCAAGCGCACGGCGCAGACTACCCCAGCGACGCCGAGAACCTCACGCGCCTCGTGCAAAACCCCGCGACACTGCAAAGCATTGAAGCGTCCGAGAACCCCAGCCCCCTCACCTATCCCGACCTGATTGAGGCAATTCTGGCGGAGAGCAAGCCCCAACTGGTGGCGGTGGAGGCGGCAATCCGTCAGCAGGCGCTGGTGCCGCTGGCGAACCTGCCCGCGCCTGCCCGAACCGCCCTTCAGCCCGTGCCCGGACCCAGCTCCGAATGGCGCTACCTGACCCTGCAAGACCTCATCTGGATTAACACCGAAGTCACGAAACGCCCGCAGCCTTATTCCTACGAGCGGCTGGAAGAGGCGACTTACTATCAGTATAGCTACCGCCAGAGCCGTGATGTGGTGTTGCAGGCGGCGCGGTTCCTGTGGGGCTACCTGAAATATCGCCCCTTTGCGCAGGGCAACTACGCCACCGCGCTGATTGCCACCCTCGCCCTGCTGCAGATTAATGGCTACGAGGCGCACTTGCCCGTAGAGCAAGCCAGCGAATGGCTGCTCAGCGTCGCCGCGCGCAAAAAACATCCGCTGGACGCGATTCGGCAAATCGTCAACCCCTCGCAACCGGGCAAGCAGCCCATCCCCCTGCGCGAGCATGTGCATCACCTGATAGAGCATTACGAACCCGCCCTGCACACCCTGATGGAACATGAGACGCCGCTTCCGGTATAAGACGATGGTTCTCAACGGCATCGATAGGCTTTTGCGTACCCGACCGCCCCTCGGCGAGCGAATTGGGCTGATTACCAACCACACGGGTCTTACCGCCGACCTGAAGCCCACGATAGACGCCCTGCGCGAGGCGGGGTATCGGCTCGTGGCGCTGTTTAGCCCCGAACATGGCATTCGGGGTCAGCTGGACGAAACCGTGCCCGACAGTGTGGACGAGCGCACCGGGTTGCCCATCTACAGCCTCTACGGCGAGCGCAAAAAACCCACGCAGGCGCAGCTTGCCGCGCTGGACGCCCTCGTGTTTGATATTCAGGACATCGGCACGCGCTTCTACACCTACATCTCCACGATGGGGCTGGCGATGGAAGCCTGCGCCGAAGCGGGCATCCCGTTCTATGTGCTGGATCGGGTGAACCCTATTAATGGCGTGGATGTGGAGGGCGCGCTGGCGGACGCCGACCGCCTCAGCTTCACAGCTTATCACACCCTCCCCCTGCGGCACGGGATGACCGTAGGAGAGCTGGCGAAACTGTTTCAGGCGGAGCGCAACCTGAAGGTGGAGTTGACCGTCATCCCCTGCGAAGGCTGGCGCCGCGCGATGTGGCTCGACGAGTGCGGACTCTACTGGGTCAACCCCTCGCCCAACATGCGTCGGCTCCAGCAGGCGTTGCTGTACCCGGGCGTCGGGCTGTGGGAAGGCACGAACCTCTCTGTCGGGCGCGGAACCGATACGCCTTTTGAGATTGTGGGCGCGCCGTGGATTAACGGGCGCACCTTAGCGGGCATGCTGAACGAGCTGCCCACCTCGGCAGGCGCGCGGTTCGTGCCCGTTGTGTTCACGCCCACCGCCAGCGTTTACAAAGGGGTTGCATGCGAAGGTGTGGCGATTGTCATCACCGACCGCGCACGACTGAAACCCGTTTCGCTGGGCGTGGGGCTGGGCTACGCCCTGCGCAAGCTCTATCCCCAGCACTGGGAGGCGCATAAGGCGCTGGGGCTACTGGCAAACCGCGAGGTGCATACCATGCTGATGGACGGCGCGGAACCCGAACGCATCCTGCAACGCATGGAGCGCGATGTGAGGGCGTTCCTGATTCGCCGCGAACCGTTTTTGCTTTACGCATAAGCCATGCAGGTGGAGCGACTGATCGTGGGGCTGGGCAACCCCGGCGAGGAATACGCAGGCACGCGCCACAATGTGGGCTTCTGGGTGGTGTCGTTGCTGGCGAAACGCCACGCGATTCCTCTCAAGTCTCATCGCCACCACTCCCGATTGGGCACAGGCGTGATTCACGGCGTCCCTGTGGTGCTGGCACAGCCGATGACCTACATGAACCGCTCTGGGGAGGCGGTGCGCGCCCTGTTGAAGGCGTACTCCCTGAAACCCGAACAGATGCTGGTGGTGTACGACGACCTCGCGCTGCCACTGGGAACCCTGCGCATGCGCCCCTCTGGCTCTGCAGGCGGACACAACGGCATGCGCTCCATCATTCAGGCGATTCAGACGGAACAGTTCCCCCGACTGCGTATCGGCATCGGTCCCCTGCCGCCTGAAACCGACATGGCAGATTTCGTGCTGTCGCCGTTTGAAGAGCATGAGAAGCCCCTGATGCGCCACCTGCTGGAGGTGGCAGCCGATGCGTGCGAGGCGTGGCTGACCGAGCCGGTAGAGAAGGTGATGGCGCGATTCAACAAAGCCTACTCGCTGGAATCACCCCCTGCAAACTAATTCGCGCTTCGTTCGTCTAAAAGAGTGATGCACTACAGGCGCGGGTTCACGCTCACAGAGCTGCTGGTGGTTATTGCGATAATTGCCCTGCTGATGGCAATTCTGCTTCCAGTGTACACGCTGGCGCGGCGGGCAGGGCAGCGCACGGTGTGCATTTCCAACCTGCGCCAGATTGGGCTGGCGGTGCGCATGTATCGTGATGATTACGACGAGCTGCCGCCCTATCTCTCCAAAATCTACCCCTATGTGCGGGAAGGGCGCGTGTTTATCTGCCCCGTAGACCCGTTAGAAGGTCAGCATCAGGTGGAGGATACCCTTGGCGACGCGCTACGACTGGAAGGCAACTTTTATCTCCCCAGTGGAGTGAGCTACACCTATGTGCCCAACTGGGCGATTGCCCGCCAGCTGGGCTGGTGGCAGGCAGGACCGCCCTACGGCGAGGGTAAGTGGGGCGATTTGACCCCGCTCTCGGAATGCCACTGGCACTGGGCGCGGGTGTTTCACCCGACATGGCAAACCGACCGTATTGCCAACGCGCGGGGGTGGGTGCTGATTCTGACGCTGGGCGGCTCGGTGCGCAAACTCCGCGCCGAGACCCCGCCCGAACAGTTCACCCCAGAGCGGTATCAATAGGCGCGCGAACGGAATTTGCCCTCTGAAAGCGTCCAATTCCCCGGATTTTTCTCGAAACGATGAATCCTTTGCTCTCCTTGACGCCTCTAAAATATCATGAACTCCCTCACAGGGTGGTGATAGAGGATGATGTCCTACACAGGTGTGGAGATTGCGCCGGGTAAGGCGCGTGAGACGGTGCATCATCGAATCGTGATTGTGGGTGGCGGCACCGCAGGGATTACGGTAGCCGCTCAACTGGCGCGTAAGGGTATTCGCGATGTGGCGATTATTGAACCTTCGTCGAAGCACTACTACCAGCCGCTCTGGACGCTCGTGGGCGCAGGCGTTGCGCGTGCAGAGCAGAGTGTGCGCGACGAAGCACGCTACATCCCCAAAGGCATGCGCTGGGTTCAGGACTACGCCGTCGAGATTGACCCCGTGCAACAAGTGGTATGTACCCGCAACGGTACGCGCGTGCGCTATGACTTTTTGATTGTTGCTCCGGGCATCGTTTCAGACTGGGACAAGATTGAAGGCGCGCGCGAAGCGCTCGGACGCAACGGCGTTTCCACGAACTACGAGTACGAACTGGCTCCCAGAACCTTTGAGTTTATCCAGCAAACGCACGAGGGCATCGCCCTGTTCACGATGCCGAATACGGCAGAGCCGGGCTATACCCTCAAGTGCGCAGGCGCGCCCCAGAAAATCGCCTATATGGCAGCCGATTACTTCCGCCGCCATAAGCGCCCGGTGAAAGTCATCTATGCGACGGCTGGCGGTTTGCTCTTCGGAGTGCCAGAGTTTTGTAAGGTGCTGGAAGGGGTCTGCCAGCGCTACAATATCGAAGTGCTGACCAAGCACGAGCTGATTGCCGTAGACCCCGTGCGCAAAGAAGCCACCTTTGCCCTCAAAGACAAGCCTGGCGAGACGCGGACAATTCCGTTCGACATGCTCCATATTGGTCCCCCTCAGCGGGCGCCGGAGTTCATTCGTCAATCGCCGCTGGCGCATCGGGACGGGGCGATGGTGGGCTTCATTAATGTCGATATCCACACCTTGCAAAGCCCTGAATATCCGAATGTGTTCGCACTGGGCGACGCCGCGGGGTTGCCCACCTCGCGCACTGGCGCCGCCGTGCGCAAGCAGGCGCCCGTCGTCGTGAATAACCTGCTCAAAGTAATGGCAGGCAAAGAGCCGGACAAGCACTATAACGGCTACACCTCGTGCCCGCTCGTAACGGCTTACGGGCGGATGGTGCTGGCTGAGTTCGACTACGATTATAAACCCACGCCCAGCCTGCCGCTTATCAACACCTGCAAGGAGCGCTACGATATGTGGCTCCTCAAGAAGTACGGGCTGCCCTTTATGTACTGGAACCTGATGTTGCGAGGGCTGGCGTAAACTTTTCAAGGAAGGGGCAAGAAGCGCTTCTTTGCCCCTTCTTTCAAAGCTCACTAAGGAGGTGCAACGATGATTTTTCGGCAGATTTACGAAGAGGGTCTGGCACAGGCGTCCTACTTTTTCGGGTGCCCCGCAACGGGCGAAGCGATGGTGATTGACCCACGCCGCGATATCGATGTTTACCTGAATCTGGCTCAACAGACGCGCCTCAAGATTGTGGCGGTCGGCGAGACCCATATTCACGCCGACTTTCTGTCGGGTGCGCGCGAGCTGGCGCATGCGACAGGCGCCACACTTTACCTCTCCGATGAGGGCGACGAGAACTGGAAATATCGGGGGCTGGAGGGCTTCTCCGTGAAACTACTCAAAGATGGCGATGAGTGGCACATCGGCAATATCCGCGTGCGCGCCGTGCATACCCCCGGACATACCCCAGAACACATCACCTTCCTCCTGTACGATTCATCCGATCTTTCCGACCCCGTTATCGCCATCACGGGCGACTTTATTTTTGTGGGCGACCTGGGACGCTCGGACCTGCTGGAAGAAGCGGCAGGCATTCAGGGGACTGCCGAGCCAGGGGCGCGCGCCCTTTATAAGAGCCTCGTGCGGTTTCTTGAACAACCCGACTACCTGCAGATCTGGCCTGGGCACGGGGCAGGTTCGGCGTGTGGCAAGGCGCTGGGGGCGCTCCCTGCCACCACGCTGGGCTACGAGAAGCGCCACGCATGGTGGGCGAAGTCCGTTACCGCCTATAACGAGGAGGCGTTCGTGCGAGAACTGCTGGCAGACCAGCCCGAAGCGCCCACCTACTTTGCAGTCATGAAGCGCCTCAATCGCGACGGCATGCCCATTCTCGGCTCGCTCCCGCAGCCGCCCCTGCTGACCCCTGAAGCCTTCCAGCGAGCGATGGCAGAGGGCGCCCAGCTGGTGGATACACGCGACAAGTTCGCCTTCGCAGGCGGACACATCAAGGGCGCCATCAATATCCCCGCAGGGAAGTGGTTCTCCACATGGGCAGGCTGGCTCCTTGACTACAATAAGCCCATCGTGTTGCTGGCAGCGCCCGAACAGATAGAGACCCTCGTGCGGCAGCTGATTCGGGTCGGGCTGGATTCCATCGTGGGCTATATCCCGTCGCTGGAAGGCTACGCGCCTTCTGAGCTGGAAACGGTGCCCCAAATTACCGCCGAGCGTGCCCACGAGATGTGGAAAAACGGCGAGGCGCTCGTGGTGGATGTGCGCGGGCTGGGCGAATATCGGGAAGGGCATATCCCGAACGCGCTTCACATCCATGCGGGGCGCATCCTCCAGCGCAAGGACGCCATCCCCAAAGATCGCCCCGTGATTGTCCACTGCCTCGGCGGCGACCGTTCCAGCACCGCCATCAGCGCCCTGATGGCGCATGGCTACCAGAACCTGTATAACCTCACGGGCGGCATCCTCGCGTGGGAGGAGCATGCCTTTCCGTTAGAGCGTGCGTGAAACGACCCCTCCCTCACAGGCTTGCCTGTGGGGGAGGAGGGCAACGACGCTTGGCTGAAGATTACTTCATGTGCCGACCAAACCGATAAATCATATAGCCACCTGTGGCGAACATAATAAGGCTATAGACCGCCGGGGGAATCGACATCGCGGGCGCCTGAAGCAGGGTGCTGGCAATAAAAATCGCGAGCGTGCCATTTTGAATACCGCCCTCTATCGCAATCGTGATGTTTTGCTGGCGCGGTAGCCCCAGCAGGCGCCCTACCCCATACCCCAACCCCATCGTCAGCACATTCAGCGTCAGCATCGGTAGCCCGACCTGTCGGAAGTAGCTCGGCAGGTTCTCGCGCACCTGAAGCGTCGCGCCCAGCACCGCCACCGCCAGAAAAAGAAACGAGAGAATGCGCACGGGCGCCTCAATCCGCTCACAGAATGCTGGCGCAAAACGGCGAATCAACATCCCCAAGCTGATGGGCAACAGCGTAATCAGCGCGACCTGCAGAATCGTGCGCCCCACAGGGAGCTGAATCTCGCGTCCCTCGCCCATAAAGTAAAGCAACGAGAGGTTAATCAAGATAGGCGCGGTGAACACGATGAGTACGCTGTTGAACGCCGTCAGCGTCACTGCCAGCGCCACATCGCCACGCGAAAGGTAGGTGAACAGGTTCGCGCTGGCGCCCGCAGGACACACCGCCAGAATCATCAAGCCCACCTTGAGCGCAGGCTCCATCGGGAACAGGTGTGCCAGCCCAATCCCCACGATGGGCAAAAGCGCCATCTGGCAGATTAGCCCAATCAACGCGGCTTTGGGGAAGACGAAAATCCGCGCGAAGTCCGCTGGAGTCAACCCCATCCCAAGCCCCAGCATAATGACCGCCAGAGCAATCGGTAAAATAACCGCTGTGAAAATGTTTTGCTCCATGAAGGCAGGATTCAAGAGAGCACTCTCGAATCCTGCGAAGCGGAGTTTGATGGGTTGTATTGGGTTCCTATGCCGCCAGCGGCATCCCTGCGCTGAACGAATGGGAGACCAGCTCGTTGTAGAGCGGTTCCACGCGCCCCTGCAGGTGGCATCGGCGCAGGGTTTCCACCACCAGAATGTCCAGCTTCGTGCCTGCCATTTTGCTCAGCTCGCGCAGGCGTGCTTCGGTGGTGAGCGCGTCGCGGTAGGAGCGCGTACACGCCATCGCGTCGAACACATCGGCGACTGCCAGAATGCGTAAAGCCAGCGGCTGACGGGTTGCGTCCAGCCCCTCGGGATAGCCACTGCCGTCCAGGCGCTCGCCGTGATGCCGAATCAGGAACAGCACATCTTCATCGAAACCCATCCCTGCGCAGATTTCCACGCTGTAGAGGGGGTAGCGTCGCACAATCATCCGCTCCTCGTCGGTCAATTTGCCTTCCTTGTTGAGGATTTCGGGCGGGATGCGCGTTTTGCCGATGTCGTGGAACAGCGCGGCGATACGCAGCTTCTCACGGACTTCGCTTTCCAGCCCCAGCTCCTGCGAGAGCAGGTCGCACAACGCGGCGACGCGATGGGAGTGCCCGCGCGTGTGGGGGCTTTGTTCTTCCACCTGCGCCACAATCGCGCTCAACCGCTGGAAGTTTGCGAGCTGTTCCGCTTCGCGCTGGCGTGCAGCGGCTAACGCTTCGGCGATTCGGCTGGCTAAGGCGCGCGCTTTGGGGAGTGCGTCCATCGTCAGGTGCGCGCCAATCAGTTGCAACACGCCCATCGGGCGCCCGCTGGGCGAAGCGGGGTCAAACAACGGCACACACAGGCTGGGCGCGCCCTCCCACGCCACGCTTTTGGGCAAATCGGGCGGTGGCTTCAGCAACGAGAGGAACGCAATCGGCTTACCCGAGCTGGCGCATACGCCCACCATCCCGTCGCCCATCAGCACGCGCCCCCGATTCTTCACCAGATCGGGCAGCGCGCCCAGGCGCAGAATCGGCTCCAGCGTGCCCGCGCGCAGGTCGTAGAGGTACAGTACTGCCGCTTCTGCCTGCACATGTCCCAGATGTTGCTGGAGGTAGACGCTCAATCGCTGGGTCAGCGCACGCGGGTGGGGCAGGTTGTCTATCGATATCGGTTCGAACCCGCTGGAAACCGCTTCCGACTCGGCTTTGGGAGTGGCGGACGCCGCGCGAACGCCAAGCACGGCTCCCAGCGCCAGCAGACAGCGTACGGAATACTCGATCAGGGCGTTCAGGGCAGAGGGGGGGACGCCATTACCTGCGAGCGCCGTTGCACTTCCCAGCACACGCCAGAGGGGCGAGCCGCCGCTCCAGCTGACGCCCACGCCTGCCAGCACGCCCACCCACCATGTCCACTGGGGCTGGGAAGAGAGCGCGGTAATCGCCCCACCAAACAGCCACCACATCGCCCAGAGCGAACCCGTATGCGAACGAACGCGCTCCGAGCGTATTCGGCTCAACCCAGCAGCGCTCAGCCCCAGAGCGGCTGTCAAAACACCCATCAGCTCGGAGCCGCTCGCGAGCGCGCTCCAGCCGACGCACCCCACAAACAGGGCGCGGCAAAACCCTTCCAGTGTCCAGCGCCATCGTCTCATCGTTCTCTCTCCTGTAGCCCGTTTTATGGGGTGGGAACAGGGGTTAATAGTGCTCCACCGACAATATCCCGAAACAGGTCTGCATTAATGCGCGGGTCGTGTTCTACGGTGAATTCGTCCGAGACAATCAGAGAGCCATTCAAGAGGATAATGCCCCCGTACACCTCGCTCTCGTCATCGGCGACAACATTCCCATTGTACGAGATGAGAACCCCCACGATGCGTTCGTCGTCGGGCAGAACGATATTCCCGTTGACAATGAAGATGAAAAGGCTGTCCTCGTCTGCATATTTCATCTCATCGGTGAATGTCAGATTGCCTTCCACCACGACGGTCGCCCTGCCGCGCAGCGTTCCCTCGATACTGAGATTGCCTGCCACATAATAGATGGCGCCGTCCGGGAGCGACAGCCCGAAGGGAAGGTTCAGATCACCCGTGATGAGCTGGGTTGCACGCAGGCGTAGCAGGGAGATGTCGGGGATGTCAAACGGCACAGCGCCGCTAAACTCTTCCCGATAAAGGGTCGCGGCGGGCGAGCCGAGCATGTTGAGTCGGCTGGTCAGCGAGCCATCCACATAGAGCCTGCCTCCAGACATCACTTTGATGAGGTGATTGGAGTGGGCGTCGCCCTTAACCGTGATATCTTGCCCTGTTCCCACGGTAATGCCTTTATCCACATACAGGGCGAACTCGGTAGTTGTGCGCGGCTGGCTGTTGCCGTCCAGAATGCGTGTGCGGGTCAGGGTCTGATCCTTGTAGGTCGCGGTGCTGATAACCTGAAAGGCGTTGCGCCCGTAGCGGTTGGCAGGCTGCGCTCGCACAACCACTCTGCCCTCGCTGAGGTTCAAGGTTTCTGTGAAGGGTAGGGGACGCTTTTGCACGCGCCGCGCCCAGCTGGCGTAGGTAATCCCGCTCTGGCAGAGCGACTCCAGCCGCAGGCGCGTTTCGCGCTGCTGTGCCCGCTGGGCTTGCACTAATGCCGACCAGCCCAGCACGCTGGCAAGCGTGCCCAACACAACCAGCGTCAGAAGCGCGATTACATAGACGCTTCCCCGCTGGAAACGACTAACGCCATGCATTGGCGTTGCGCACCAGAAAACTCCTCTGTCGTCGCGTCTCATAGACCTCGCCCCCTGAGCGCAGCTGCGCCCGAACCTGAACCGTTACGGTAACCCCGGTGGGATTCACCTGCACGCTGGGTGTGAATTCTACTAAAGGCATAATGCGCCCGCGCCCCGAGGATTCCAGACTCCATTCTCGATCAGGTGTGATTGTGCCCGAACCCGAAACCGTGCCGCGCCATAGGATTGTGCCTGGGCGGTTGGGATTCCCCGTCGCGTCCGAGAGGTAATAAGCGTAGCGTTGTCCTGCCCGATAGACGGGGCTTTCGCCCGTTTTGACAGGAATTGGGTTGCCGTAGGCGTCGGTGTCGCGCGGGTAGGTGAGAATCAGGCGTCCGTTGTCCACTTCGGCGTACATCGCGTCCCAGCAGGCGTTTTCGATAGCGCGGAACGCCAGTTCCACCGTGCGCTCAGTGAGGTTTTGTGCCTGCACACGGGAGTAGCCCCCTGTGCCCTGCACATAAACGCCCATCAGGAGCGCGATTAGCAGCCCGCTCACGGCGAGCGCAATCAGGGCTTCCATCAGGCTCAAGCCTTGCTGACGACGCATGGTCTCACCTCAAGCATATCAGTCGCTCACGCCGAATGCTCCCTGCGAGGGGATCGCCCGGCGTGCCCCAGCGAATCTCGATGAGCACGCGACGCAGGCGACGCTCGGTTGGCGTCGGGTAGGGTTCCGAATAGATTCGCATCGTCGCCCCTTCGGGAAGACCGCTGTGAGGGCGCCCCACATTCACTACCCATGTAGTCGGTCGGGCTGGGAGTCTGGGATTGGTCTCCAGCTCCGCCAGTCGGCTCTCGGCAAGGCTCAGCGCAATTTCCTGATAGCGCAGTTTGGTGGTGTTTTTGCTGACCCAGCCCAGCGTGCCCGCTATCGCCAGCAAGCCGAAGGCGATAATCACGATGGTGATTAACGCCTCAACAAGACTTAAGCCCAGCTGGCGACGCGCAGGCACGCTGAACATGGAACCCCCTCATGACTACCAGTTGCGGTAGAGCGAGCCATCCTGCGCTCTGCCGGGCGCGGGCGAACGCACATTCCATGCGCCCGTCGCAGGGTCGCGGTAATACTGGAACGGCTGCTTGGAGATGGGGCACACCGGAAGCTGATCCAGATACGGTCCGTGATAGTCGGCAGGGTCAATTGGACGGAGCTGTCCCCAGCGGTCATAGCCCTGTGTGGGTGGGTTGTTCGGCGGGCGTGTGATGTCCTGCAAAGTCTGGGGGTAGTAGCCCGTGTCGTTACGGAAGATAGTGATGGCGTTGCGCACTTCCGCCAGGGTCTGGCGCAACGCGGCTTCACGACTGCGCGTGCCCGCATTAATAAAGCGCGGCACCACAATCGCTGCCAGCGTCACGATAATCACCAGCACTGCCAGCATTTCAATCAGCGTAAATCCGCGTAATCGCATCGCTCATGCCTCCTGAAGCAAGTTCTGCCTTCTCTGGGGAAGGCAGAGGGGTTATTCCATACCGATTCTCGGAATTCACATGGGAAATTCGCACTGGGAAGCAATCTGGTAATCCTTGTGTCAATCTCGACGGGTGAACCTGCTCGTTTTCCCAGGCAGCCTCTGTGCGGCTTGCTTGGAATTGTCTTCACTGGCGTGCTGTGGTATACTACACCTGTGGGGAACTTCAACGGCGTCAACTTCGTATTCCCATATACTGACACAATAGGGGGATGCCATGCCAAGACATAGCACCCGTTATGAGGGAAGTGAGGGCGAAAGCAGCTGGGTTGCCCTGTTGCTGGGGATTCTGGCGCTGCTGGCGTTTGCTGGGGGAGGCTGGTGGCTCTACAAGCGCACCCAGGAGAACCGCCTCAAGCCCATCGCCTACGCGGTCGCCTTCGATGTGAGCCAGTCGATGAACGAAGCGGAACGCCGACGCTGTATTGGCGTGATGAACGAGCTGATTGACAGTATCTTCGCCGAGTCGGTTCGGGTCAAAATCTGGCGCTACGCAGAGAACCTGCGCGAGGTCGCCGATAAATACCCCCAGCGTAGCGAGGAGCTGAACTCGATTTATCGCGACGGGGTGCTCAAAGCGATGGGTTCGTGGGGCACGCGCCCCGACCTGCCCCTGACCGAAATGCTCCAGTTCGTGCAGGACCCGCAAAACCAGAACCGCCAGATTGTGCTGTGCCTGTTCACCGACGGCGAGAACCACGCGCCCGAACAGACCCGCAAAATCGCGGAACAACTCGCTCAGCAGGACAAACTCTCCGCCATCCTCGTCGGACCCGTAAAGGAGCAGTACCGGATGACCATGCGGCGCAGTCTGGAGCCGCTGGAGAAAGCGCAGAAGCTGATTCTGTTCAGTCCCAGCGACACGGGCGACGCCGTGCGCCAGCTCAAAAGCCGATTGCACTAAGGAGGTAGCCATTTTCATGGAACCGCGTGATGAGAACCTGTACTCGCGCTCCGTCCCGGGGGAGCAAGCCGTTGTTTCGTTGCCTGCCGCAGATAGCTCAGCGGATTCTGCGAACCGGGAAAGTTTGGCGATAGCGCCCTATCAGAACAGTTCGCCCTTCTGGCAGGTGCCGCCAGAAAAAGGCACTTACACCGACGCCCCCTATGGGGCGCTGGAGCTCCAGTTACTGGAGCGCCAGGTGCAGGCGGCGTGTGAGTACCTGAGCAGTCGTGGCTACGAAGCGGAGCGTCATGAGCTGCTCTATCGGCTCTACACGCATGTGTTGCCCGCAATGCGTGAGTACGAGCAACTGCGCCATGAACTGGAACCCCAACGTGCCGAACTGGAGCGCCACATGATGCAACTGCGTCAGGAGCTGCGCCAAACCGAGGAGCGATTCTTCCAGAAGCTCTCCGAGGCGCGTCTACCCCTGCCTGTGCAGGAACCCGCGGAAAAGAAACGCAAAAAGGCGACTCCAGAGCCTTTACAGGCGTCGCCTGAACTGGCGGAGCAGGCACTGCGCAGCGCCTTCGCACGCCCCGAAGAAATCTGCGGCGAGCAGGGAATTGCCCCACCCTACAGCTACAAGCAAGACATTCCCACCCAGCTCACAACCCTTCTGATGGAATTCTTTGCGCCGTTGACAGCAGGCGTGCTGCTGGGGGTCAACATCGGCGTCATCACGGGCTTTCTGAAGCTGGACGACCTGCTGAACCTGCGCAACCTGCTCGTAGTCGCCTTCGCCGCGGGTGTGGGCTATATTGTGGAGAAGCTCGGTGGGCATATTTATTACAACCTGTCCAGCTCCTATGCGCAGGCGCTGGAAAAGCGCGACGCAAGCGACTCCGTAAAGCCTATCCCCTTGCTCCAGCGTTGGTTCCCTGTGGTGTTTCTGTCGCCCCTCGCGCTGCTGATAGGCGTCTCGATGGTGATGGTGGATGCTCTGGGCTTGCAGATGCTTCATGAGGAAGCCCTGCGCAAACTGCAGCTGGAAGGGGTGGAGACCGGCAGGGGGCTGTTCCCCTTCTGGGTCTACCTGGCAGTGGGCGCGATTGTGAGCTTGCCCTATCTGGTCTACAAGGCGGTACGAGGCTGGCGTGAGGCGGAAATCCGCCAGCGCGAGGCGCATATCGAGTATCTGATGTGGCAGCACATTGAAGAGCGCCGCAAGGAGCCAGCCGTACAGGAGGCGTTTGTTCTGGGCAACCGTGCCGCGAGTCTGCGGATGGAAATCGAGACGGTACAGGCAAAGCTGGAGGACCTCAAAGCACGCCTCGACGCCGCACGCACGCAGGCGATTGGCTTGCACAAGCAGTTTCAGGACTATTTCCAGAGCCTGCTGGAGAGCATTCGGGGCGAGCAGACCAGCCAGCTGGGCTTCGCCGGCGCCTCAGGGGGCTACAGGCAGGAGAGTTTCGGGCAACGGCTCAAACGCTGGCTTTTCGGCAGGTGAACCATGGGCACGCGCCTGCTGTTCGGGGCTGTCGGAGCGTTGTGTGCGCTGATAACGGCGCTTGTGCTGAACGCCCTATTTGCGGCGATACTGCCCCCCCAGCAAAACACGCCTAACCTGCTGTTTCAACATGACCCGGAGATTGTCCGACGCCTGCGTGCGGCAGGCGCCCAGTTCGGCGACCCGCAGTTCTCGCTGATGTGGAACAACTTCAACGACTTAGACCTGCATGTGATTGACCCCACGGGGGCGCACATCTCCTATCGCAATCGGCAGTCGCCCTCCGGGGGCGAGCTGGATGTGGACGCCAACGCTGACTTTATGACGGATCGCCCGGTAGAGAATATCTATTGGCGACCTGGGCACGCCCCGCAGGGCGACTATCAGGTTTATGTGCATCACTACGCGAACAAGGGCGCGCCTGACCCCACGCCTTACACCCTGCGGATTGTGGTGAACGGGCGCGTTCGGGAGTTCACGGGCGCGCTTAACCCCCGTGAGGAGTCGCGCCGTATTCGGGTCAATCCCACTGCTGTGGAGGACTGGGAACCTCTGGCAGGGGATGGTTGGGGCTGGCAGGTGTTTCTGATTGTGGGCGGCTGGGGCGCGGCGCTGGGAGCCATGCTTGCGCTGGGGCTGCGCCTGCCCCAGCGCTGGTTCGGCGTGCCTCCCGAAGCGTTCGGCTGGAAGCGGGTGCTGGGCGGTATGCTGGTCGGACTGGGGGGTGGCGCGCTCGCTGGGCTGCTGGCGCAGGGCATGTTCAGTCTGCTTTTTGCGTGGAATCCCCTCATGGCGCGGGCGCTGGGGTTTGCGGTTCTGGGCAGTGTGCTGGGCTACGGGCTGGCGCGCGGCACGCCGAACCTGCCCCCAAGAGCCGCGGTGCTGGCGGGCGCATTAGGTGGGCTACTGGCATCAGGAGCCTTTTTCTGGGCGCTCGCCAACGCTACGGACGCCACCGGGCGCTGGCTGGGCGCAGGCATGATTGGGCTGGCGATTGGGCTGATGATTACCTTCGTGCGGGTTGTGATGCGTTATGCCGTCGTGCGCTCAGGCGGTTCAGTTCGCCCCTATCGACTGAACCAGCGCTATCGGCTGGACGCCCCGCGACGGTGAGCGCTACCCGCGCCCCATCTCGCGGCGCAGCTCGCGCTCGATATCGCGCCGCTTGATGGCTTCGCGCTTGTCGTACTGGCGCCTGCCCCGCACCAGCCCAATCTCCACCTTGATTTTGCCGTTGCGAAAGTAAAGCTTGAGCGGGATGAGCGTATAGCCCTTCTGCTCGGCTTTGCCACGCAGGCGCTCAATCTCCCACTTGTGTAAAAGCAGTTTGCGCTTGCGACGCGGGTCATGCCCGTAAATCGGGGCGTTCTCGTAGGGGGCGACATGCATGTTCACCAGCCACATCTCGCCGTTTTCCACGCGGCAATAGGCGTCCGACAGGTTCACTTTGCCCGCCGCGATAGACTTCACCTCCGAACCCGTCAGCGCAATCCCTGCTTCAATCGTGTCTTCGATGTGATATTCGTGATACGCCTTGCGGTTCGTGGTGATGACCTTCATCCCGCCTTCCGATTGCTTTGCCATAGGCTAAGGGAGTATACCCTGAAGGGGGTGGGTTTAGCAGTTGGGTATACTCTGCTTGGGTGGAAGTCGTGAAGACGCTAAAATCGGTTGATTGGCGCGCCTACATTGTATCGGACCCTGCCATCTGTCATGGGCAGGCGTGTATCAAGGGGACCCGTATTCCTGTATCGGTTATCCTGGACAATCTGGCGGCAGGGCTGAGCGAGGCTGAAATTTTACAGAGCTACCCCACGCTCACGCCCGAAGCGATTCGCGCTGCCCTGGCATATGCTGCCGAGTTAGCCCGTGAGCAACTGATTCCCCTGAAGGGCTGATGCGATTCAAGATTGACGAGAATCTTCCCATAGAGTTGGCTCAACAGTTGCGCGCTGCAGGGTATGACGCCGAGACCGTGGCAGGGGAAGGGCTCGCTGGCAAGCCTGATGAAGTGATTTTTGAGGTGTGCCAGCAAGAAGGGCGGATACTGTTGACGCTGGACAGAGGCTTCGGCGATATTCGCCGCTACGGAACGCGCTCCCATGCGGGTATCCTCGTGTTATGTCCAGTGAAGCAAGATCGGGAGACCGTGTATAGGCTGGTAGGGCAGGTGTTGCAGATGCTGGGGGAGCAGCCAGTAGAAAATGCCTTATGGATCGTTGAGGAAGGAAGAGTGCGGATTAGGGTATCCTATAATCGCCTATGAAAACCTTCATCCCTACGGATTTGGGTCCGCGTGCGACTTATGCGCTGCTAACCAGTTGTATTGCGCCCCGCCCGATTGCGTGGGTTAGCACCTGTTCACCAGACGAATGCTTCAATCTGGCGCCGTTCAGTTTCTTTAATGCAGGGGGCGCGAACCCGCCGTCGGTGGTGTTTTCCGTGAGCAACACGCGCGACGGGCGCGCCAAAGACACCCTGCGCAATGTGCAAAGCACCGGCGAGTTTGTGATTAACATCGCTCCCTACGCGCTGGCGGAGCAGATGAACTGGACCTCCTACGAATATGAGCATGGCGTGAGTGAATTCGAGAAGGTGGGGCTGACGCCGATTCCGTCGCAGTTTGTGCGTCCGCCGCGCGTCGCCGAAAGCCCCATCCAGATGGAGTGCAAGCTGTTTCAGATCGTATCGCACGGCACGGGTCCCGTGGCAGCAAACTACATCATTGGGGAGGTTCTCTGTTTTCATATTGCGGAGCATCTGCTCAAAGATGGCGCCCTGGTGGATGACCGCCTGGTGGATTTTATCGGGCGTCTGGGCGAGTCGTGGTACTGCCGCGTTACGCCCGAATCGATGTTCTGGTTGCCTCGCCCGGGGCAGGGGGCGTAGTGGGCTTCCACCCCAGCAGTTCTTCCAGGCGCTGGGCTAAGGTGGCGAGGGGCAAGCCGACCACATTGAAGTAGCAGCCATAGACCGCCTCCACAAGCAGGGCGCCGTATTCCTGAATGCCGTAGGCGCCTGCTTTATCAAACGGCTCGCCTGTCTGAATGTACCATGTAATCCATTCGTCGGTGAGGGGGCGGAAGCGCACGCGGGTTCGGGGCGCGTCCAAAGTGAGGCGCACGGTGTGCCCGTTCTGACGCAACAGCAGGCAGAGGGAGGTGATGACGGTGTGCGTGCGCCCTGAGAGCATTTTGAGCATCGCGGCGGCTTCGCCAGCGTCGGCAGGTTTGCCCAGAATGCGGTTTCCCACAACCACCAGCGTGTCCGCCGCAATAATCAGCGCGTCTGAATAGTAAGGGGCAACCGCTTCGGCTTTGGCGCGCGCCAGTTTTTTGCCCAGCAACGCGGGGCGAGAAGTGGTTTCGGGCAACCGCTCGTCGATTCCAGCGGGGTGGACGCGAAACGGTTGCCCGAACAGTTTCAGCAGTGCCTGTCGGCGCGGGGAAGCCGACGCCAGCACCCATTCACACATCTTTTTTTAAAGGATTTCGGCAGCAGTAATCACGCTCTGGGCAATCTCCTTCATGGTCTTGTTCTGGTTGCGTGCCATGAAGTGGATTCGGCGGAACGCCTCGGCTTCGCTCAAGCCCAGCCGATCCATCAGGATGCCCTTCGCGCGTTCGATGAGTTTGCGCGTCTCCAGCGCTTCCTGAAGTTCGCGCACTTCGCGGTCTTTGGCTTGCATCTCGCGGAACCGCGTGAGCGCGAGCGTGATGGCAGGCGCCAGCTCCTGCTTGCGGAACGGTTTGAGCAGGTAGCCATACGCGCCCACCTGAGTGGCTTGCGTAATCAGCTCTTCTTCCGCATACGCTGTGAGGAACACCACAGCGCAGGGGTGTTGCGATACGATTTGCCGCGCCGCCTCAATCCCGTCCATAACGGGCATTCGAATATCCAGAATCACCACATCGGGACGAGTTTGCAACGCCAGTCGCACGGCGTCCTCCCCCGTTTCGGCTTCCCCAACCACCTCATAGCCGAGTTGTTCCAGTTGGGTACGCACCATCACACGGGTCAGTTCCTCGTCCTCGGCAATCAGGATACGCACAGGGTTTCTTGTTTCCATACGGGCCTCCTCCATCTCTCTCATTAGGTTCGCTTCGCTCGTTGTTCCACATAGCGCCGTGCCATTTCCAGTTTTCCTGCGGTGGTGTAGCAGGGGCTTTGGGGGGTCAGTGGGAGCGACACCGGTTCGCCCGTGAACGCCGACTGGTAGATGGCAGTTACCAGTTCCAGCGCCTGACGCCCCTCGACGCCTGAGACGAGCGGGGCACGGCGCTCACGCACCGCACGCAGGAAATCATGCACCAGCGCCGTGTGCCCGGGCAGTTCGCGCTCTGGCACAGTGCGGCAGACCTCGGCGATGCGCAACAATCGCTCTTCCTGACGCGAGTAGGGGCGGAACGGGAACATCTGCACCGTGCCGTATTGCCCCAGCACCAGCATGCGACTCGCGTCGGTTTCCAGCTCCGCTGCAGTGGAAGCGCAGAACACAGCGTGCAATCCATCCTGCCAGCGGAAGTTTGCCAGGCACCAGTCTTCCACTTCAATCTCGTGGGCTATCGTATCGATGTGCGCTTCCACTTCGTCTGGCATGCCAATCAGGTGAATCAGTAAGTCGATGTGGTGAACCGCCTGATTAATCACCGCGCCGCCGCCCTCGGTTGCCCATTTCCCCCGCCAGCTGACCTCGTAGTAGACCGGGCGCCGCCACCACAAACAGCTGACCTCCGCGTAGAAGGGCTTGCCCAGCACGCCCGATCGAATCACTTCGCGCGCCCGACGCACATCGGGTTCAAATCGCAACTGGAACACCACGCCCAGCTGGCGGTTCGCTTTTTGCGCGGCTGTTAGCATTTGATCCGCCTCTTCCAGGCTGGTCGCCAGCGGCTTTTCCACCAGCACATGCTTGCCTGCTTTGAGCGCCGCAATTGCATACGGTGCATGCAGGTGATGGGGCGTGCAGAGGTGAATCACATGGATGTCGTCGCGGTGAAGCAGGTCTTCGTATTCTGTGGTCCACACCGGGATTTGATGGCGTCGGGCAAAGGCGCGGGCGCGGTCTTCATCGATATCGGCAACGCCAATCAGAGTGGCTTCGCCCTTGAGCTGTTCTACCGCTTTTGCGTGAGCGCTGGCGATACCGCCTGCACCCACAATCCCAACGCCTATTCTTTCCATTCCCGACTCCTGTTGCAGGACAAGGTCTTGCCGGCGTGAACGGGCATCGCCATGTCTTTATTGTACCCGTTTGCGCGGGCGAATTCAAGAGTTTTCTGCAGAGCGCTCCGCCTCCGCCTCAATTTCAATCCCGCCGCGCGGGTACTGACGCACCACGACGCGCACATAGCGGGGCTGAATCGCCGCCATGATATCATCCGCAATCCGCGCCGCGAGCGACTCCGCGTAGGCGCCCTCGTCCCGATATGCCCACAGGTAAAACTTCAGCGCCTTCGACTCCAGGCAGAGCTGGTTCGGGATATATTCAATGATGACCTCGCCGAAGTCAGGCTGACCTGAGCGTGGGCAGATAGCGGTGAACTCGCGTGCGTGAAAGCGCACCTTGCTGACCCCTGGGGCGGGAAACGCCTCATGTTTTAGCACTTCCACCGCTTCCGCGATGCTACGCGGGCGGGGCATCGGTCCCGAACGGGGCAACCAGTAGTTCTCTGGCATGGCGGTAATTGTACCTGCTGAAGCAGGGGATTGGAAAACCCCTCATGGTACACTCATGGCATGCCACAGCTAACGCAGGTCAGTCTAACCGTCGGTGCCCAGCGCCTGTTGGAATTAGCGCAGGAGCGCGCCGCACCTAACAAACCCGATGCGCGGCATTTGCTGATCGCCTTCCTTCATCGCCACGCTCTCATGGCGCTTCAGATTGCTCCCGATCTCGATGTGAGCGCCCTGCTCCAGAGTGTGGAAGACGAGATCGCCACAAACAACCCCCAGTATGCCGTGCCGCTGGAAGAGGTGCTGCTCTTAGCCTATAAGATGGCTCAGGAAGAAGGAGAAAACGAGATTGACTCCATCCATATTGGGCGTGCGCTGCTGGCGCTACGAGGGATAGGCGCCCCTGTGGAAGCGAGGGGCAACCTGCTCAGCCAGTTCGGGCTGAACTTGACCGAGATGGCGCGCAGTGGCGCATTACCCCATGTCGTCGGGCGCGACGAGGAGATTGCCCAGCTCATGGAAATCCTGTGCCGCCCCATCAACCCCTATGCGGTGCTGGTGGGGCTGGAGGGCGTAGGCAGGCGCGCGGTGGTACATGGGCTGGCAGAACGGATCGCGCGCGGAGAAGTGCCTGAGATTCTGCGCAACCGCCCTGTGTTCAGCGTGCCCCAGATTTTTGACCATCCGCAGTTTTATGCGGGAATTGTGGAAGAAGCCAGCAAGCAGAACGCGATTCTGTATATTGAGCCTTTCGAGGCGTTTTTGAATGCGCCACTACCTCAGATCGAGGGGCTACGCTGGAGTTTCCTGTCGGAGCTGGTGGTGCGGCGTGTGCCTGTGATTGGGGCGGTCTCCAGCGTGGAGCTGTTCCGTCGGCGAATCAGTCGTTCGCCTGATTTGCTCAAGCGGTTCCAGCCTGTGCTGGTGCATCCGCTGAGTGCAGAAGAGACTCTGGAGGTATTGCGCCAGCTGGCAGCGAAGTTTTCCGAGCAGTTCGCGCTGGAGTTTCCAGAGGAGACCCTTCAGACTATCGTGCGCGTCGCCGATGAGCATATCCTGCATCGCCCGTTCCCGGATAAGGCGATTTTGCTGTTAGACCACGCCGCAGGGCGCGCCCAGACCCAGAACCTGCGCCGTGTGCCCCCGAAGGTGGTGTGGGAATCCGCCAGTCTCGTCACGGGGCTGCCAATTGGCGCAGGAGAGCAGTCGATGCTGGAGCGCATCAAAGGGTTAGAGGCGGCGCTCAAGTCGCGCGTAATCGGGCAGGACGAGGCGATTGAGACGCTGGTGCAGATTTTCAGCATGAAAATTCGCCGCTTAGACCTGCGCCCAGAGCGCCCCAACGGCGTGTTCCTGTTTGTGGGACCGACGGGCGTGGGTAAGACCGAAACGGCGCGCGTGCTGGCAGAGTATTTCTTCGGCTCTTCGGAGCGCATGCTGAGGCTGGACATGAACCAGTTTTATGAGCGCCATACCGCCGCGCGGCTGCTGGGCGCTGAGTTCGGCTATGTCGGCTTCGAGATGGGCAGCCCGCTGCTGGACTTCGTGGCAGAAAACCCCTTCTGTGTGGTGCTGTTGGACGAGATTGAGAAGGCGCACGAGGATATTCACAAGCTCTTCCTGCAGATTTTTGACGACGGCGCCATTACGGATGCCCAGGGGCGGCGGGTCTCGTTCGCCGACGCGATTATCATTATGACCTCCAACCTGCACCCTGAAGAGGAGGTCGGCTTCCGTCGGGGCGCTCCGTCGCTGGAGGACTGGCGCAAGGCGTTCGCCCAGCAGTTCGCGCCTGAGTTTATCAATCGCGTGGACGCCATCTGCATCTTTCGCCCACTGGAGAAGGAGCATATTCAGCGGATTATTACCGAGCGCTTCCTGCCACGCATTCAGAAGATTTATGCCGACCGCAAGATTCGGCTGGAGGTCTCGTCCGAAGCGATTGAGTGGCTGACCGAGCGGGGTTATCATGAGCGTTATGGCGCCCGCGAGCTGGAGCGCACTGTAGAGCGCGAGCTGATGATGCTGATGGCGCCCCAGATTCCTGCAATGCTGGACACGCTGGGGCAGGTGGAGCGTACTGTGAGGGTTGGGGTGCAGGCGGGTCGGCTTGTAATTGAGGAAGTCTGAAAGGTTGGCGCCTGAACCTGCTCTGTTGCAAGGATGGGAGCGTGCGCATTCCAAGACCCCCCTGCGTTCGGTTCCTTATAAGGGTAGGTTTTTTTGAGAGGAACGCCGTCTTATGCGCTCCTGAAGCCTGTTGGGGAACGCCCCCGCCTCGACGGCTGAAGCCGTTCCTATAAAACGAAGCCGACCTTCGTCGGCTAAAATAGCCAGCGGAGGCTGGCTTTGTTTAGTAGGAACGGCTTTAGCCGTCGCTCTTTCGGGGGCTTTGCGACAGAGCGCCTGAACCCGTTCACATCTTTCTGGGCATACGCTGGAACACCTTCTGCAGGCGCGTAGTAAACTCGGAAGGCTGCTGGGGGGCAAGGCGGTTTGCCGACTCCCAGAGAGCAAGGGAGATGGCGCGGGACGGTTCGGGCGTGAGCGGGCGGAGCCATTCCGCTTCTTCCTGCTCGATGCGCGCCTGCGTCCGCCACTCGCGGAACCGCGCTCCGTCCACAGAGAAAGGCTTCGGTTTCGCTGCCCAATGCTACCTCGATGAGGGAGTAGTTTGAGGTGGCTCGCCAAGCCATGCCCAGCTGAACTGACCAATATGGAATGTGCGAGCATCCCATTCGCTGTTCTCGAGGTCCCAAACATACCCCAGAATGCTTACCGAAATATGGTATTCGGAAGGGAACAGACTCACGCGCCCCCGACGCAGATAGAGCATAAAGTCGGGATGCCACGCATGGCGATAGCCGAACGGCTGAAGTCCCCCGTAATAAAAAGTGTTCATCCGCCACAGGTTCAGCAGGCGGTCGCCCGCATCAGCGCCGAGCAGGGTGAAGGGGATTTCCACGCCCTCGCCCCGCTGCAGGCGCTTCCAGTAGTGCTGTTTGTTGGGCATGCGGTCTAACAGCGCCAGCAGCGTCCAGAGTTCCGTATCCGCTTCCAGATAGCGTGTCATGCGGTAGCCTGCAATCGCGGGTATCGCATTCGACGGCGCGCGGCTGAGGGCATGCACGAACCGCCACCGCGCCTCAGGGGGGATTCGGGGTATGCCATCGGAACCCACCACCGCCTGACGCTCCAGCTCCACAAGCGCGTCGAACGGATAGTCATAAACACGGCTCAAGAACCCCAGCAGGTTGCGGGCAATCAGCACCCCGTCGTGAACTTCGAAGCGCCAGATATTTCTCAGCCGTGTGGCTGCCACTTGCCACAGCGTATTCACGGAAGCCGACTCAGGCAGGTCAGGAAGGTAGTGCGCATTCCAAGAAAGCACAACCGCTGCAATCGCCGGCTCCCAATCGCTGTCTACCTGATCAATCGGCGGCGATAGCCAGACTGAACCTTCTCCCTGTACAAAGAGCCTCTGTTCGCTGAGGAGCGCCAGCAGGGTCGTCTGTGTGCTTGTAGATACGCCATGAACCCACTCCTGCTCTGGAGCCAGCTCCATCAACACCTCCTGACCCAGCTGCTCCGCATACTGCTGGAGAATTTCTGAGAGCCAGCTGCCCTCGCGAATGCGGAAGGGTTTTTTGAGGGGCGAGTCGCCCTCGAACGCCTCGCGCTGGCGCTGATCCAGCTCATGCACAAAGCGCACCGCCTCAGGGCTCATCTGGCGGAACAGCGCTTCCAGAGACAACGGCTCTGTTTTCACATGCACGGGGATAAAGAGCCAGCCTGTGCCTGCATCCAGAGGCGACAACAGGTCTGCATAAGGAATGAGATGACGGGTTGCAGGGTCCCAGCCGACAACCCCCATCGCAAGGTCGTATGCTCCTCGGATTCTGCGGAAGTATCCCCAAAAAACCAGTGTCCTCCGCTCCGTATAAAGGATGTCAGCGTCTCCTCATCCAGCCCTTCCAGTCCCAGCGCACGCGGCTGGAGCATAATCAAACCGCGTTCGCGAATCATTCTGCGAGTCAGATGTTCGTTCCAGTGGCGTCGCATCCAGCGGAGCATCACATAGCCGTCCAGCGACTGCGCCCAGTAAAGGCGCATGCGCTGCTCCGCACGGTGACGCAGGTCTTCCGAAAGGGGGGTATCCAGAGTGAGGGATACCTCCTCAGAGTCGGTCTGATTAGAGGGTTCAGAGTTGCGGTAGGCTTCCTGAAGCGATTTGAGCGGCTGCGTGAGCAGTGTGTCGTAGCGTTTCAGGTCGTCCTGAATCTGTTGCGTAACGACGCGCACATACTGGTCAAAGAACCGCGCGTCGCGCTTGGCGGCTTCAGGGTCGCGCTCCAGTAGCCAGTAGGGGTTTCCCTCATCATCCCAATACTGCCGAATCTGCAGCTCCAGACCGTATTCCAGCAAGCGTCGCGCTTCGTCCCACGAGCGGTCTTTGAGATGGATCAGGATGGCGCGGCGCTTGAGCGAGTCTTCAGCATACACGGGGCGTTCTGGGGTTGTCAGCAGGCGCGCTAACTGCTCGTAGGTCATAATCTGCGGCGGGATGGTGATTTGTTCCCCTTCCTGAGCGAAAAGGGAGACCAGCAGCCCAAAAGCCATCAGCACGAACCCAATCCAGCGCACGATTGGCATCATGCACCTCCAGATGAATTACGCGAAATTGAGAGAGTGTGTTTCGGTGTTCTCTTTTCGACAGTGCCATGAGGTATCCTATGAGTGGTGAGAGGATGGCGACAAAAACGAAGTCGCGCCAGCGCCCGCATGTGCCCCAGCCTGCAGAGGTGGTTCCAGAGGCAGTACGCCGCTACCGCTTTACACCTGAGCAGTTTGAACAACTGGGAGCGCTGGGGCTATTTCAAAACCAGCGTGTGGAGTTGATAGAGGGGGAGATTGTTCAGATGCCACCTGTCGGACCTGAGCATGGAAGCACGGTAGACCAGACGATGTTGAGCCTTGGACGACGCCTGTCGGGGAAGTCTTATTATGTTCGTGTGCAGAATCCCTTGCGTTTGGGTGGGAGCGAGCCGTATCCCGATATTGCGATTGTGCCAGGCAAACCAAGCGATTACCGCCAGCAACATCCCACCACCGCCCTGCTGGTGATTGAGATTGCCGACACCTCGCTGGAGTACGACCGCACGGAGAAGATGAGCCTGTACGCTTCGGCGGGCATTCCCGAATACTGGATTGTGAACCTTGTGGAGCGGTGTCTGGAGGTGTATCGGGAGCCGGTGTCGTCCGTGGAGGGGACGGCGTTCAACGCGCGGTATCGGGCGTTGCGGTATTACAGTCTGGACGAGGTGGTGCGTCCGTTGTTTGAGCCGACGCTGGAGATTCCTGTGAAAGCCTTGTTTGAAGGGGAAGAGTGAAGCGAACCGACAGGCTGGAGCTGGTGCGGTATACTCTACACGGTGAGAGGATGGCAACGAAAGCGAAGCCGCGTGAGCGACGAGTGCCTCGCTCTGTGGAAATGGTTCCAGAGGGGGGGCGTCCCTACCGCTTCACACCCGAACAGTTTGAGCATTTGGGGGCGCTGGGACTGTTTCAAGACCAGCGCGTGGAACTGATTGGAGGCGAGATTGTCCAGATGGCGCCTGTCGGACCTGAACATTCGGTGTGCAAGACCTACTCGGCTCGCCCGTGGCAGCGACGCGCGTCAGCGAACTGGCATGTGCGCATAGAAGACCCCCTGCGTTTGGGGGACAGTGAGCCGTATCCCGATATTGCGATTGTGCCGGGCAAGCCGAGCGATTACCGCCAGCAACATCCCATCACCGCCCTGCTGGTGATTGAGATTGCCGACACTTCGCTGGAGTACGACCGCACGGAGAAGATGAGCCTGTACGCTTCGGCGGGCATTCCCGAATACTGGATTGTGAACCTTGTGGAGCGGTGTCTGGAGGTGTATCGGGAGCCGGTGTCGCCCGCGGAGGGGACGGCGTTCAACGCGCGGTATCGGGCGTTGCGGTATTACAGTCTGGATGAGGTGGTGCGTCCGTTGTTTGAGCCGAGTTTGGAGATTCCTGTGAAAGCCCTGTTTGAAGGGGAAGATTAAAGCAGCGCCCCTCCACAATCAATCGGGAGGGGGCGCTGTGAGGACACCTTACTGGGGGTGTGCCCTTTTAAGGAGAACTACCGACTGCCTGTGCGCTCGAAGACCTTGATGTCGCCCGCTTTGACCACGCCACGGTAGGTGAAGATGGGGTCAGCGTCGGGGCGCGGTCGGAAGGCGACAGTGATTGTGTCAGGGTCGCCTTCAGTCTGATCAGGACCGCGGTTATCCTGCACCCGCACGAAGGCAATCCCGCGCTCGCGGCGCACGCCTTCCCGTGTGCGGATGACCGCAATCGCAGGTCCCGAGAACTCGGCGACGCCCGTGTCCATGTTCGCGCCGAAGCGCCCGACCTCGCGTATAGCAATCTCTACGAGACGCTCGCCGCGGAACGAGAAGTTGAACTGTCCGCGCACGCGAGTCTGGTCGTTGTAGGTGAACTGCGCGACATGGAAGTCGAAGCGCGCATTCGGGCGATCGGCGTTGGGCGCCCCTGCGGCACCGCGTCCTGCCGCGCCACGCACGGTAACCGTCTGCGCGAAGGCAATCGCGGCGATTGCGCCCAGAGCGCACAGCCACAGCAGTTTGCGGTTGCTCATTTCAAACACCTCCTTAAGGGTTGAGTTCAGGGATTAGCCCCTGCACGCCTGCAGACGCTTGTTTCTCGGTTTTGTTCACAACATCTGGAATTCGGGGCTGGCGAACACAATCTGCAGGATGCCCTGCACAACGGTACGGTCGGCGCGTGCCAGAGCCGTGACGCCCCCTCGCTTTTGCAGGTACTCCTGCAACTTCTCGCGTGTTTCCTTGCTCAGCGCTACATCCAGCACCTCGCCGAGGCGGTCTATGAAGCCCTCTATGGTGCGCGGTGGCTCCGTGCCCAGCAGCTCGCGCAGGGTTTGAAACCCCAGCGGACCACGGTTCGGCACTATCACCTCGGCGAAGCGCATACGCTCCAGCATCGTCTGACTGCTGATCCACGCGGTGCCCCACTCCCAGCCTGCCACATCAGGCGGGTAGAGCAGTGCCTGTCCGATTCGGCGCGTCCACTGGTTCACGAGACGCAGGTAGGCGACCACCGCGCGCTGTCCCACGCCGCTGCTCAGGTTCAGCTGGCGCAAGCGCTCCCCAATGCCCACCTGGCGCAGCGTGCCCACCACGAACTCCACAGGACTTTTGATACGCCGACGATAGTTGCGCGGGCTCCAGAACGCTTCGGAGAGCAGCAGTTTGCGCATCAGCGCGCGTGTGCTGTAGCCCGATTGGGTGAACTCCTTCGCCAGTGCCTGCACCGTGCGCTCGTCCACTGGGTCTACATCATTAATAAAGAGGCGATAAAATTTGCGTGCGATAAAGGGCGCCGTTGCAGGATGCTCCACCGCCATCTGAACGATATCTTCGCCACTGAAGCGCCCGCGTTTGCCGAGAAACTCTTTTTCGCCGTCGTCGTGCTGGGCGCGGTTGAACACGAAACTGCGCGTCACCCGACTGAACGACCATCCCGTGAAGGCGCGCGCCGCCTCCTGAATGTCGCGCTCGGTGTAGTGTCCAATCCCCATCGTGAACAGTTCCAGCAGCTCGCGGGCGAAGTTTTCGTTCGGCTTCCCCTTCACATTCCGCACGCCGTCCAGCCACACCAGCATCGCGGGGTCTTTGCTGACTTCCAGCACCAGCGTTTTGAAGTCCGCCAGCGCCAGCCGCTGGAACATCTGAATTTGCATCAGCATCAGGTTGCCGTCGCCGACCTTGCTGGCGGAAGTGGCGAAGTGGTTGTGCCAGAAGAGTGCCATGCGTTCCTGCATCGGGCGCTGGGTAACCAGCATCCGATAGAGCCACCAGTTGGCGACCATCGGGGGCTGGAGTCGGGGCGAGTCGCCGCGCAGAAGCTGGAGGATTGCCTCGTCATCAATCGTTTCCGGCTGCTGGTCAAACGCAAGCAGGGCGTCCACCGCGCCCTCAATCCCCAGCGGGAGCAGGCGCTCTATCTCGCTTTTGTGGGCGCTTAGCCCCGCACGGCGCAACAAATGTGCCAATCGCTCACGCAAGGAGGATTGCATACTTTAATAGACGCCTGTCAGGTTGTTGTGTTCAGACTCGCCGTTCCATCCAGCGGGGGATGGCGTTCTCGTAAGCGTTGCGACACGCCTGCAGGCTCAGGCGGATCAGCGGCTCGCCCTCGTAAGCAATCGCCACCTCCTCGCCGCCTGTTTCGCCAATCCGATAGCACGCCAGCCCGTGCGCCTGTGCCATGCTCTGAATGGCGGGAACCGCCTCGTTCGACGCGGAGAGGATGACTCGCGTTTGCGCTTCGCTGAACAGAATCGCATCGCGTCGCCCCTGCGCCCAGCGGAACGCTTCGTGCGGCAGATTCACCTGCACGCCGCAGTTGCCAATCAGCGCCGATTCGGTCAGCGCGACGGCGAAGCCGCCCTCACTGATATCGTGTGCCGAGCGCACAAGCCGCTGGCGTGCGCACGCCACCAGAAAGCGGTGCAGTTGCGCCTCGGCGTCCAGCAGCAGGGTGGGGGGTATGCCGCGCTCCAGCCCGTGAATCACACTCAGATACTCGCTCCCGCCCAGCCCCAGATGAGGGTCGTCCCACGCAGGCGGCTGAACGAGCAGCACCGCCAGCCCCGCCTCGCGGAACCCTGCCTGAAGGGCGTCTTCCGCTCGCTCCAGCACGCCCAGCATGCCAATCGTGGGGGTGGGGTAGACCGCACCGCGCTCGCTCTCGTTGTAGAAGCTCACATTGCCCGAAATCACGGGCGTGCCGAAATACTCGCTGGCGTCGGCAATCCCGTGAACCGCCTGCTCAAACTGATAGAAAATCTCAGGGCGCTGGGGGTTGCCGAAGTTGAGGCAGTCGGTGATGGCGCGGGGCATGGCGCCCGTACACGCCACATTGCGCGCCGCCTCCGCCACCGCCAGTTGCCCCCCACGATAGGGATGCAGATAGCAGTAGCGGCTGTTGCAGTCAATTTTGAGCGCAATCCCTTTCTGGGAACCGCGCACGCGCAACACCGCCGCGTCGCCCTCGCCGGGCGGCACGACGGTCTGCGTGCCCACCAGCCAGTCGTACTGCTCGAAAACCCAGCGCTTGCTGGCGATGTTGGGCGACTCCAGCAGCTGGAGCAGCGCCGCTTCGGGCGACTCCACATCGGGCAGGGCGCTCAGGTCCAAATTCTGCACCTCGCGCAGGTACTCGGGCTCCTGCGTCTCCAGATAGTAGACGGGGCACTGTTTGGTGAGGTAATCGGGCGGGATTTCGGCGACCACCTCGCCATGATGGCGCACGCGCAGGATGGGTTCCTCTATCACGCGCCCGATCACAACGGCGTTCAGCCCCCACTTGCGGAACACGCGGGCGACTTCCTCTTCGCGCTCCGCCTGCACATAGAGCAGCATCCGCTCCTGCGACTCGGAGAGCATAATCTCGTAGGGGGTCATGTCGGGTTCGCGTGTGGGCACGAGGGCGGTGTCAATCTCCACGCCCGTACCCGATTTGGAGGTCGGCTCGCAGGTGGTGCAGGTCAGCCCTGCCGCGCCCATGTCTTGCATGCCCAGCACGGCGCCCGTCTCCAGCGCCTCTAAGGTGGCTTCAATCAGCAGTTTCTCCATGAAGGGGTCGCCAATCTGCACATTGGGGCGCTTCTGTTCACTGTCTTCGTCCAGTGTTTCGGAGGCGAAGGTGGCGCCGTGGATGCCGTCGCGTCCTGTGCTGGCGCCGACATACATCACCGCGCTGCCGGGCACATCGGCGCGGGCGCTTACGATGCGGTTCAGCGGCACGACGCCCACCGCCATCGCGTTCACCAGCGGGTTGCCTGAATAGCAGGGGTGGAAGTAGACCTCACCTGCGACGGTGGGCACGCCGATGCAGTTGCCGTAGCTGGAGATGCCCTCCACCACATGCTCAAACAGGTAGCGGTTGCGTGCCTCGTCCAGCGGACCGAATCGCAGGGAGTCTAAGATGGCAATCGGGCGGGCGCCCATCGTGAAGATGTCGCGAATGATGCCCCCCACGCCCGTCGCCGCACCCTGATGGGGTTCCACCGCCGAGGGGTGATTGTGGCTCTCCACCTTCATCGCAATCCCGTACTGCTCGTCCAGCGGCACGACGCCCGCGTTTTCAAAGCCCGCGCCCTCCAGCGCCTCGCGGTACTTTTTGAACAGGCGCAACACGGGGCGCGAATACTTGTAGCCACAGTGTTCCGACCACATCACGGCGAACATGCCCAGCTCGGTGTCGGTGGGTTCGCGCTGGAGCAACTCGACGATGCGTGCGTACTCGGCGTCCGTCAGTCCCATCGAACGCCACACCTCAGGGGAACGGCTCGTGCTGACCATCGGTATAAGTGTACCTGATGGGGTAGCCCGTTCCTCTATTAGAAGAAGCCAGCCTGCGCTGGCTCCCCGTCGCTTGGGCATCCTGTTGCCTGATACCCCAGTTCTTTGCAAGAGAGCAGGTGAAGCCTTTCAGGACATCACCCATACTTCGGGTAGCAGCACTTTTTGTATTTCTTGCCGCTACCGCAGGGGCAGGGGTCGTTGCGCCCGACTTTGCCCGCTGGCTGGAGGACAGGTTCGCCGTCGTCGTTCAGACGCTGGACGGCAGGGCGTGCGGCGGGTGCGGCGGTGGCAGGGTTCGGGCTGCCGTCGTGAATGCGCACCACCGTCTGCGGCTGCTGGGGCACGACCTGCGCGTGGAACAGCGCCATCACCACATCGTTGCGGATGCCCGCCAGCGTTTCGGCGAACACCTTCGCCGCCTCCTGCTTGTAGGCGACCAGCGGGTCAATCTGCCCGTAGCCGCGCAAGCCGATCCCCTCACGCAGGTAGTCCATCGACGCCAGATGCTCCACCCAGCGGCGCGTGATAATCTGGAGCATGAAGTAGCGCTCCAGCTCGCGCATAATTTCGGGCGTGAGCTGCTCCTCGCGCCACTGATAGGCTTGCTCCGCCCACTCCAGAATCTGCTCCACCATCACATCGTGACGGTTGAAGTGGAAGTCGTCGGGCTTGATGTAAAACTCCAGCGGGAAGATCGTGTTGAGCCGCTGATAGAGACCCTGCATATCCCACTCGGTGGGAGGCAGGTTGCGCGGCGCGTACTCGTTGATGACCTCTTCCAGCATCTCGCGGATGAACTTGAGCGCCTTCTCGCGCGTGTCGATGCCGAACAGGATTTCGCGCCGCATGCGATAGATGAGCTGGCGCTGATTGTTCAGCACATCGTCATACTGCAACACATACTTGCGCATCGAGAAGTTGTGGAGCTCCACGCGCTTCTGGGCGTTCTCGATGGCTCTGGAGAGCATTTTGGCTTCGAGGGGTTCATCTTCGGGCCAGCCTTTGAGCAGCGGGCTATTGCGCAGGTTCTCGCCGAAGAGTCGGATCAGCTCATCGTCCAGCGAGAGGAAGAAGCGCGATTCGCCGGGGTCGCCCTGACGCCCGGCGCGTCCGCGCAACTGGTTATCGATGCGTCGGCTTTCGTGGCGTTCTGTGCCCAGCACATAGAGTCCGCCGAGTTTGCGCACCTCTTCGGCGGCTTTGGAGCGCTCCTGTTCCGAGAGGGGCAGGGGCGGCGCGGCGCGCTCTTTACCCCCGCGTCGGAAGGAGAGCAGCTCCGCCTCCTGTGCCTGCGCCTCCGCTTCGGTCTGCTCCGATTCGTTTTCGTCGCTTTTGACGATGGAGCCACCCAGCAGGATGTCCACGCCGCGCCCCGCCATGTTCGTGGCGATGGTCACGGCGCCCTTGCGACCCGCTTCGGCGATAATGCGCGCCTCTTTCTCGTGATACTTCGCGTTCAGCACATTGTGGGGGATACCATGCTCCATCGCCTCGATGAAATACTGGGCGTTCTCCTCGGGCAGCTCCCAGTGTTCCAGAAACCACTTCACATGCGCGGGGTCGGTGGGGCTGGTGGGCAGGTTCAGCGCCCGCAGGATGGGCGTAATCTGGCGCATCGAGAGCGCGTTCAAGGGCATCAGAAGCGTCTTGCGCCAGTCCTCGCGCTGTTTCTTGTCGATGTCTTTGGCTTCTTCCAGCGCGCGACGCGCCCGCTCAATCAACACCAGCATCTGCAGTTTATCAAAAGTCAGCCGCGAGGAGACGACCTCCGACATCTCAATCGAGCGCGTGCCGACCAGCACGGGCTGCTGCTTGGTGTAAAGGCGCAGAATCTCCAGCGCAATCCCCCGCAACTTCGCCTCCAGAGTTTTGTAGACGACATCGGGGTGGTCAATTCGGATCATCGGGCGATGCGTGGGGATGCAGACGACATCCATGCCATAGATTTTGCGGAACTCTTCCTCTTCGGTTTTGGCAGTGCCCGTCATGCCCGCCAGTTTCTGGTAGAGTCGGAAGTAGTTCTGGAAGGTGACGACGGCAATCGTCTGGCTCTCTTGCTTGATGGGCACGCCCTCTTTAGCTTCCAGCGCCTGATGGATGCCGTCGCTGAAGCGGCGCCCGTGCATCAGGCGCCCGGTGAACTCATCGACGATAATGATTTCGCCGTTGCGCACCACATAATGCACATCTTTCTTGAAGTAGCCGTGCGCTTTGAGGGCGGCGTTGATGTAGGGCATCAGCTCCACCTCTTCGGCAAGGTTGCGCACGCCCATCATCTGCTCCAGGCGCTCGATCCCCTCTTCGGTGAGCGTGACGCTGTGGTGCTTTTCGTCCACCACATAGTCGCGTCCGGGCTGGAGCCGCCGCACATAGGAGTCCACCCGCTGATAGATGGAGAGGTCTTCCTGAATCTGCCCTGAGATGATGTGGGGCGTTCGCGCCTCGTCAATCAGAATGCTGTCCACCTCGTCGATAATCGCGTAGTAGAGTTCGCGCTGCACGAGGTCGTCCACCGAGAAGACCATGTTATCGCGCAGGTAGTCGAAGGCGAACTCGTGGTTGGTGCCGTAGGTGATGTCGGCGGCGTAGGCTTCCTTGCGGCTGACCTCGCGCAGGTGCAGGTAGCGTGGGTCGGGGTGGACATAGCCTGGTTCGTAGATATACGAGCCGCCGCGCTCATCATGTTCGGCGCTTTGCCCCTGAATCACGCCGACGCTCAGCCCCAGCAGGTGATAGATCGGACCCATCCACACGGCGTCGCGGCGGGCGAGGTAATCGTTGACTGTGACCAGATGCACGCCCTTGCCCAGAAGCGCGTTCAGATAGAGAGGAAGCGTGGCGACGAGGGTTTTCCCTTCGCCGGTCTTCATCTCGGCGATGCGCCCCTGATGAAGCACAATCCCCCCCAGCAGCTGCACATCGAAGTGGCGCATGTTGAGCGTGCGGCGCGCCGCCTCACGCACCACCGCGAACGCCTCAGGCAAAATATCGTCCAGCGTTGCGCCGTCCTGAAGGCGCTTCTTGAATTCGTCGGTTTTCGCACGCAGCTGTTCGTTGGTCAGTTTCTGAATTTCAGGTTCTAAGGCGTTGATTTTATGCACTACGGGCCAGAGCCGTTTGACTTCACGCTCCGTCGGGTCCAGCAGTTTCTTGAGCCATTCGCGTACAATCATCGTTCCCTCCACATGCAGGGCTATTCCATATGATACCCGCTCGCGACAGGGCTTTTTGCCGAGGCGTTCCCACGCCTGTGGGGGCGCCTGCTCGAAACAAGGGCGCTACGACTCGATGCCCTTTTCCTGAAGCAGTTTCTTGAGTCGTTGCAGCTCGGCTTCGGCTTGCTCGGCACGCTGGCGTTCCAGGGTGACCAGCTCCTCTTTGGTGGGCACGAGGCTGCCATCGGCGCGATAGAGGCGCACCCAGCGATACCGCCGACCGTTATACTCGCCATCCCATGTGCCCCAGTACGCTTCCAGGATTGCGCTCCAGAGCCAGCCGCGCTCGTTCGGCTCTATCGGTTCATACGCCGCCCGCGCCGCGTTCAGCCGAAAACCACGCAACTCGTCCTGAAGGGGGTCGTACCAGAAATATTCGGGTACGCGCAACACTTGCGCGTAGAATTGAAGGTTCTCCTCTTTGTCCTTGCGAGCCGTCTTTCGTGAGACCAGCTCGAATACCAGGTCGGGATAGCGCCCCCCTTCGTGCCATGCGACCCAGCACACGCGCGGTTTGCGCCCGTCCACGCCGCGCACAACGAAGAAATCGGGACCCTTAAACGCGGCGCGGTTCTCGCGTACCGCATCGGCTTGCTCGAGGCTGTAATAGATAAACATGTTGCCGCCACAGAAGTAGTTGTCGGGTTCACCCAGATGCTGACGCACGATTTCGTCCAGCAGATGAATCTGTTTCACATGCCAGTCGCTTTCCAAAGGCTCGCCGTCCTCCTCTATCAGTTCAATATTGCGCAGGCGTTCGAGCATCTCGTCCAGATCGGGGTCGCAGAGGGGTGTCTCCGCGGCTGCCGCCTGGGGCGGGCGGGATTGCTTGACTGTTCGGGCTGTTTTGGGCAGGGTTTTGCCTGGCATGATATTCAATAGTATACCATGCGCTGTAGCGAGAGTGCAGAGCGCCCTGCACTCGGCTGAGCTGTTTCCCGATAATTCAGAGCAGAATGGAAACTTTGCGCATGCGGTTAGCGGAGCTGGCGCTGGAGAACCTGCCGTGCGGGCGCTGGGAGCCAATTCGGGTGCTGGACCTGGGGTGTGAGCGAGGCGACAGCACGCGCATACTCCAGCATCATCTGCCCTATGCAACGGTTCACGGCACAGACGAAACCCACTGGCTGGGGCACGCACGGCAGGTGATAGGACAGGCGTTTTTGCCCCCGGGGCTGGTGCGCCCTGATTATGAGCTGGTGGTGGTGCTGGGCACCGGGGAGACCGTCCGTGAACGGCTTGAGGAAGCGCTTCGGCTCACGACGCGCTGGGTGGTTGCCGTCGCGCCGCTGGGGGTGGTTCGGGAGTCTGAGTGGCAGAAATGGGGCTTTCAGGCACATCGCGAGTTCGGAATTCTGCCCGAAGATGGAGTCTGGTGGGTGGGGGTCTATGACCGTCAACGAGCGGTAGTGCCGTGTGAGCGGGTGCTGATTGCCGCCCCCGTGCGTCAACAGCCAGAAATTCTGCAGGTGTTTCTGGAGGCGCAACGCCAGCTGGACACAGCGGGGCTGGAAGTCGCCTACCTGTTTGTGGACAACAACGATGACCCGCGCTCCACGCAGATTCTGAAGGGGTTCGCGGAAAGCGCGGAGCATTCCGTAACGCTCTGGCACGCCGCGCCAGGCTCAGGCTACCAGCGCACAGAACACACTCATCACTGGGAAGTGGGCATCGTGTGGCGGCTCGCCGCGCTCAAAGACCGCATCCTTCGTTATGCTTACGAAGCAGGATACGACGCTCTCTGGATTCTGGACAGCGATCTGGTGGTCGCCCCGAACCATCTGAAGCATCTGATTGCGCAGGAGGCGCCAATTGTGGTCTCGGTGTTCTGGACGAACTGGCTGCCGGGCGATCCGCCCCTGCCCAATGTGTGGTTGGGACATCCGTACCAGTTTTATCGCCCCGTGCGGGGACAGGCGTTGCCTGAAGCGGAGGCACAACGGCGTAGCCTGCACTTTATAGAGTCGTTAGTGCGGGCGCCCGGCTTGTATCGGGTTTACGGCGGCGGGGCGTGTACGCTGATACGGCGCGAGGCGCTGGAGCGGGGCGTCTCGTTCGCCGAAGTGAAGGGAGTCCCTTACAAAGGGGAAGACGCCCACTTCTGCCTCCGCGCCGAATCGCTGGGAATCCCGATTTTTGCGGAGAGCCGCTTGCCACCGCTTCATCTGTACCGGATGAGCGATCTGGAGTGGGTGGAAGACTATTTCCAGATGGTGGCGCGACTGGAGGGTAGCGAGGCGCTCACAGAGGCAGTCTATCAGCAGGTATTGCGACGGTCGGCGCTCCAGCAGGCGGGGTAAGGTATAATCCCTGCCGTAAGGAGTGGACGACGATGACGGTGCCGTTCCCTGAGAATCCTGAGGCTTTTACCGAGCAGATAGCCGATTTGACCGAGCGCCATCTGAACCCCGGCTTAGCCAAAGTGTTGCGCTTCGCAGGGCTGGGCGTGGAGTGGTATGCGGAAGGGTGCTATATCTACGACGCGCAGGGACGCAAGTTTCTGGATTGTCTTGGCGGGTACGGCATGTTCGCGCTGGGGCACCGCCACCCAAAAGTGGTGGAGGCGGTCAAGCGCCAGCTGGACATGATGCCCATGCCAAGCAAAATCATGTTCAACGCGCCGCAGGCGAGGCTCGCCGAAAAACTTGCCCAGATTCTGCCGGGCGAGATGCAATACAGTTTCTTCTGCAACTCTGGCACGGAGGCGGTGGAGGGCGCCATCAAGCTGGCACGCAAAGCCACAGGGCGCGTGAAAATGATCAGCACGATTGGCAGCTATCACGGGAAGACGATGGGGAGCCTCTCCGCCAGCGGGCGCGAGGTGTATCGTAAGCCGTTTGACCCCCTGCTGCCCGGCTTTGTGCATGTGCCGTTCGGCGACGCCGATGCGGTCGCCCAGCATATAGACGATCAAACGGCGGGCGTGATTGTGGAGCCGATTCAGGGCGAGGGCGGCATCCGCATCCCACCTGATGATTACCTCCCGCGCCTGCGCGAACTCTGCGACCGGCACGGCGCGCTGCTGATTATCGACGAGGTGCAGACGGGGCTGGGACGCACAGGCAAAATGTGGGGTGTAGACCATTCCGGCGTGAAACCCGATATCGTGACGCTCGCCAAGTCGCTTGGGGGCGGTGTGCTGCCGATTGGCTCCTTCTCCTCAAACGCCCAGATATGGGAAGAGATGTTCGGCGAGAACCCGCTGCTTCACACCAGCACCTTCGGCGGGAACGAACTGGCGTGCGCGGCAGGGCTTGCCACGCTACAGGTGATTGAAGAAGAGGGGCTGGTGGAGAACGCGCGCGAGGTGGGCGAGTATCTGATTCGTGGCTTGCGCCAGGTTCAGGCGGAGTACCCCGACTTCGTGCAGGAAGTGCGCGGGCGCGGGCTGATGATTGGCGTGGAGTTTCACGAGGCGGACTTCGGCGAGCTGACCATCACCAACATGATTCAGCGCGGGGTGATTGCCGCCTACACGCTGAACAACCCAAAAGTGATTCGCATGGAGCCGCCACTGATTATGACCCGCGAGCAGGCGGAGACCGCGCTACAGGTGTTCGCCGAGTCGGTGGTCGCCGCGCGCGAGCTGGTGCAGATGGTGCTTAGCTGAGCGTGGCGCGATAGAGGGCGTTCGTTTCGGTCTCGGTAACAAACAGCCACTGTCGGCGTGCGCCGCCAAACTCCAGATTGGTAACGCCCTTGCCTGGCAGGGTATAGAGGGCGACCTCTTTGCCGGAGGGGTCTAACTGCACCACGCCGCGCCCGTAATGCGCCACCCAGAGGTGCCCTTTTGAATCGAAGCGCATCCCGTCGGGACCGATGGCGCCCTTTGTCAACTCGGTGAACACCTCAGGCGTTCGGGAGGCGATTTTGCCGTTTTTCAGTGCCCAGCGCAGGATACGATTGCGACGGGTCTCCGCCACATACAGAAACCGCTCCTGGGGGTCTATCGCGATGCCGTTCGGGAAGTGCAATCCCTCGGCAATCCGCTCCAGCGTGCCGTTTTTGTCGAGCCGATACACGGCGCCGATGGGTTCGTCCCAGCTGTCGCGCGGGTCAGTAAAATAGAGGTTGCCCGCGCGGTCAAAGCAGAGGTCGTTAGGACCGCGCAGGGGCTGGTTCTGGTAGCGCTCCACCACCACTTCCACGCGGTTGGGGGCAGGCACTTTGAGAATCGCTTTGCGCTCGTAGTCGGCGACATAAAGCGTGCCATCAGGGTGCAAGGTCGTGCCGTTGCCTTTGCCGGGCAGTTCGGCGTACAGGATACGCTGTTCCACCGTGCCCGAGGCGTTCAGTCTGAAATATTCCAGCCGGTTGTTGTAGACATTCACCACAAACAACCCCGTTTTGCCGTCCCATGTGGGACCCTCTGGGAACGCCAGTCCGTCTGCGATTCGGGTGAATTCCATGTCTTAATTATGCCTCACACACGCGGCAGCTGAGCAACAGCTCGCGATTGAACTCCTGCGCCGCGTTCACGCTATACTGGTAATATAGCGACTTCAAGCCCAGCTCTGCCGCTCGAAGCATAAGCAGGTTGATGTCGCGCACGGGCGTTTCAGGGTGAATCATCAGGTTGAGCGACTGCCCCTGGTCGATAAACGCTTGGCGTTGCGCGGCTTGCTGGAGCAGGGTCATTTGTGAAATCTCGCTGAAGGTCTTGAAAATGTCGCGCTCCTCATCGCTCAAAAAATCGAGATGTTGCACCGAGCCGTCGTGTTCCGCGATACTTTGCCAGACGGCATCAGTGTCTTTGCCGCGAGCGCGAAGCACCTCCTGAAGGTAAGGGTTTTTGAAAGTCGTTTTAACTTTCGCGAGGTCTTTCACATAGTAGTTGCTCATATATGGCTCAATGGAGGGCGACACCTGCCCCAGAATGAACGATGAGGACTTCGTGGGGGCGACTGCGAGCAGGGTCGTGTTGCGCCTGCCGTAGCCCTTGAGGTATTCGGGTTCTCCGTATCGGCGTGCCAGTTCCATCGAGGCGTTGTAGGCGCGATCCTGAAGGGTACGGAAGATTTCCACATTCAGGCGATAGGCGTCCATGCTTTCTATCGGGATGCGTTTGGATTGGAGCAGCGAGTGCCATCCCAGCACGCCCAGCCCCAGCGCCCGATGGCGAACGGCGAAGTTATAGGCGCGTTGCATAAACGGGATGTCGCGCACACGGCGGATGAAGTCTTCCATAACGGCATCGAGGAAGAAGACCATCGTCTCCACCGCGTCGGTGTGTTTCCATTCGTCGTAGTGGAGCAGATTGAGCGAGGAGAGACAGCACACGAAGCTCTCATCGGGCGCGGAGGAGAGCATAATCTCGGTGCAGAGGTTAGAGGCATGAATCCGCTTGCCGAGTTGCTTGTAGACCTCTGGCGCGCCCGCGTTCGCGTTGTCTTTGAAGAAGATATAGGGGATGCCGACCTCGGCACGCGACTCCAGCACTTTTGCCCACAGGCGGCGCTTTTCGGTGTCGCCGTCGCGCATCTGCTGGAGCCAGTCGTTCCCCACGCACACGCCCCAGTAGAGCAGCTGAATCTCGCACCCTTCGCGTTGAATCCAGAGCCACTCCTCGATATCGGGGTGTTCGATATCGATATAGGCGGCGCACTGTCCGCGGCGCGTGCTGCCCTGGCTGAAGACTTCTATCATGCGGTCAAACAGTTTGGCAAACGAGAAGCTGCCGTTGCTATAGCCGTTGTCGCGAATGGGGGCGCCGCGCGGGCGCAGCTTCCCGAAGTACGCCGAAGTACCACCCCCCAACTTGGTCATCATGCCGACTTCCGACGCCGTATACAGTATCGACGCCGAGTCGTCTTCAATATAGCTCCCGTAGCAAGAGATGGGCAGCCCTCGTCGCAGCCCGAAGTTCGTCCAGATGGGGGTCGCCAGTGAGTACCAGCCGCGCGCCATGTAGCCGTAGAATTTGTCGCCGAAGCCCTCAATCCCCAGAATCGCCTCGGCGTAGTCGGCAATCTGACGGATGCGCTCTTCGGGACTGACCCCTGGCAACAGATAATCGCGCGAGAGGAATCGGCGGCTCTCCTCGTTGAGCCAATAGAAAGGGGGTCTTTCGGTTGCGTTTCCCATGCTAGCCCTCCTTATGCGCGCGGGGGAAATACCCCGCGCGTGCTGTGTTCAGAAAAGCGCGTCTTCGCTGAAACTTTTCATCTTCTTGGAATAGGTGATGCTCCGCTTGTTGAAGAAGTCGTTCTCTTTGGTGGCGAGCAATTCCTCGTCAAACCAGCGTGTAGCCGCCAGCGCGGTTTCGTCTACCGTGAATGCCGGACGGATTCCCACATTCCGCAGCGAGTTGTTGAAGCGATTTCTCAGGAAGGCGTCCACCTGAGCGTAGGTCAGGTACTCCAGTTCGCCGCGTTCAAAAATCCAGTCCAGAATGCGTTGCTCTGCGGCGTAAGCGCGTTCCACTGCTTGCAACACAACCTCCTCGGTCTCCGCGTTGAACCATTCCGGGTTCTCCTGCTGGAGAAGGCGCACCAGCTCCACGCCGAACATGCCATGAATCTGCTCCTCTTTGCTGGTTGCCTCCACGATGTTCGAGACTCCCTTGAACGCCGCGCGATACTTGTTGAACGCCATAATAATCAGGAACTGGGAGAAGAGCGAGATGTGCTCCACGAAAGCCGAGAACAGCAGTAGCGTGAGCGCGAACTGGCGGTTGTCGCTGCTACGCAGACCTTCCTGCGCGTGCTGCAGGTACTGGACGCGCTCCATCAGGGCGGGGATGCTGTAGATTTTCTCAAACTCACTGCTCAAGCCGAGGATATCCAGCAGGTGTGAATAGGCGTTCGCATGGCGCACCTCGCTTTCAGCGAAGGTCATCCCAACCTCGGCAATTTCGGGCTTGGGCATGCGGTCGTAAATTCGCGCCCAGAAGGTTTTGACCGAGACCTCAATCTGGGAGATGGCGAGCAGGGTGTTTTTGAGCGCGTTGCGCTCGTGGGGTTCCGTGCGGGCATACCAGTCCTGAACATCGCCCGAAAGGGCAAACTCGGTATGCAGCCAGTACGAGTGGCGGATGGCGTCCCGGAACCTCAACAAATCGGGGTACTCATACGGCTTCAGATGCACCCGTTTCTCAAACAGCGCCATCGCATAACCCTCCACATGTTGTAGTTTGTTGCGCTTATTCGTGGCTTTTGTGTTCTCAACACACAACCTATAGTGATACACGGTGTTGTGGTTGCATGGGGAGTATACCCTACCCGTTGGCAGGTTTGTCAAGGGTCAGAGGGGGTGAAATGTTAAATTTGCCCCCAAATCTGGGGGTGTTTAGCAAAGGGGATCGTACATGTAGGGGAGATGGCAGGTAACGGAAACCTTTATGCGGCTCGGCTCCCCATTTGAGGAGAGCCGAGCCCTGAACTTTATCACTTTCCGCACCCGTGAAATTTACGGCTCAGTTCGGATGGCGGCAGTGGTTGGGCTGCCCGGTGTAGCCCTGATTGGGCTGGATGGGCGCATAGTGGCACGGCTGCCCTGCGCGCGGGTGCCCTGTTGGGAACTGGCTGACCACGCCGCTCATGCCGTAGTAGATGAAGTTGCCCGTTGTTCGGAAGGGGCTGTTGGGCTGCTCCACCGCATAGAGCGGGCGGGTTTTACTCGCTTGCTCCCGCACGCGCACTGTGCCGCCCTGAATAAGGCGTGTTTTGGCGTTACCGGCGTGCCCATCCACATACCCCACTGACGCGACACCGTTGTGGCGCCCCTGAGCGTAGCTACCCAATCCTGTATTGCTTCCCATATGATCGCCCAACACGCCATCGTAAAGCGTGGTGGTCTTGACGACATCATCGATCATTGCCAGTTTCACACTGTAGGGGAAGCCGGGCCAGGGGAAGTTCTGGATGGTGGGCAGGCTGCCCCGCTCCACAATCTCCCAGTTCGCGATGTAGGCAGTGGTCTTGAACGGGGAGGTTGTATTATCCGGGCACAGCTGCAGCGGTAGAAACGCGGTACGCACATCCCACGCCTCGCGGTCCGAAGGACACCCAGCCAAATCCGCGTTTTTGAGGTAGGGGTAGATGGCGTGGTACACGGTGTAGGCACAGAGAGCGTTATTCGGTCCCTGGAAGGTCGCGTAGATGCTGAACGGAAAGCTCTCGTCATAGTCCTGGAGATACTGGAGCATGCCCAGCGTTACCTGCTTCGTGTTATTAACGCAGAAGGTCTGGCGTGCCTTCTCACGCGCCTGTGCGAAGACCGGGAACAGAATCGCCGCCAGAATGGCGATAATCGCAATGACGACCAACAGCTCAATCAGCGTAAAGCCGCGTCGCTTCATCGTCATACCTCCTCGACCGAGTATCAGGTTTACACCGTTCTCGAACGAACGGTTAATGAGTATTATACACCACCAGCAGGCATCCTCCTGCCGATAAAATGTTAAACTGTCTGAATTTTGGGGAGGTTCCCGACGAGGTATACTTTAGGATGTGCGAGCGCGACCCCATGTGCAGCAGATGCAACCGTACAAAGCGGGCAAGCCGCTGGAACAGCTTCGGCAGGAGCTGGGGCTGAGCGAAATTATCAAGCTTTCTGCCAACGAGAACCCGCTGGGCGCATCGCCCCTTGTAGTACAGGCGATACAGGCGCATCTCCATCAGGTTCACCTCTACCCTGACGGGGGGTGTCAGGCGCTTCGGGAGGCGCTCAGCCAGTTTTATGGGTTGCCCCCAGACCATTTCTTCTGCGCCAACGGTTCCGATGAGATTATCCACCTGCTGGGAATCGCGTATCTGGAGCCGGGCGATGGACTGATTATGGGCGATCCCTCCTTTGTGCGCTATGAGGCGTCCGCCCAGCTCAATCAGGCGGTATTGCACAAAGTGCCTCTCACGCCCGACTTCCGGTACGACCTGCCCACCATGCTGGAGCGCGTCGATTCTCGAACGAAGCTCTTCTATCTTGCGAACCCGAACAATCCTACTGGCACGCTGGCAACCCGTGCTGAGGTGGAATGGCTGCTGGAGCGCCTGCCGCCGCATGTGCTGCTGGTGCTGGACGAGGCTTATTATGAGTATGTGGATCATCCCGACTATCCGAACGGGCTGGACTATGTGCGAGCAGGGCGGAATGTGCTGGTGATGCGCACCTTCTCCAAAGCCTATGGGCTGGCGGGGTTGCGGATTGGCTATGCTGTAGCGCGCCCGGAGATTTTGGACCCCCTGGAGCGCGTGCGGGAGCCGTTCAATGTGAACCGTCTGGCGCAAGTGGCGGCGATTGCGGCGCTTCAGGATCAAGCCCATGTGGCGCGCACGCGGGCGCTCAATCGGGAAGGGCTGGACTATTTTCAGACCGAGTGTGCGCGGCTGGGATTGCGCACCGTGCCTTCATGGGCGAACTTTATTCTGATAGAGGTGGGTGCGAACGCCGAGCAGGTGGCGCAGGCGCTGTTGCGCGAGCATGGCGTGCTGGTGCGCACAGGCGCGATTTTTGGCTTGCCCACCTATCTGCGTGTGAACACGGGCACGATGGAGCAGAACCGCCGATTCATTCAGGCTCTGGAGAGCGTGCTGACTGCCTCGCGCACCAGCGTCTGAATCGGCTCTACTTCAAATTGATGGGCTTCCAGCGCAATCAGCAGCGCCCATGCGGTATCCAGCGAGGTGAGGCAGGGGATGCCCTGTTCCACCGCCGCACGCCGAATCAGAAGCCCCTGCTGTTCCGCCCTGTGATCAGGGCTGGGCGTGTTGATTAAGAGCTGAATGTGCTTCTCGGTGATGTAGGTCAGCAGGTCGGGTTTGCCCTGACCGATTTTGGGCACAACCTGCACGGGTAAACCTGCTTTTTGCAGGGCGCGCGCTGTGCCCAGCGTGGCGTAGAGTTTGAACCCTTTCTGATGGAACGCCTCTGCCAGTCGTACCCCTTCGGCTTTGTCGGCGTCCGCTAAGGTGAGCAGCACATTCCCCCTGCGAGGCGGCACGGTGCCGCTGGCGACCAGCGCTTTATAGAGCGCAGGCGCGTAGGCGCGGTCAATCCCCATCACCTCGCCTGTGGAGCGCATTTCAGGACCCAGCGCCACCTCCACCTTTTTCAGTTTAAGCGAGGAGAATACGGGCGCTTTCACGGCGACCCAGCGTGGCGGAGGGGCGATGCCTGTCTCTGTCAGCGGCTCGCCCAGCTGTGCCCGCACCGCCAGCGAGACCATCGGAACGCCTGTGATTTTGGAGAGGTAGGGCACGGTTCGGCTCGCGCGCGGGTTCACCTCAATCACATACACCTTGCCATCCTCCACCACGAACTGGATGTTCATCAACCCGCACACTTTGAGCGCACGCCCCAGCCGCAGAGCGTAGTCTATCATCTGCGCCTGTTCGGAGTCGCTGAGGGTCTGTGGGGGCACGACCGTCATGCTATCGCCTGAATGCACCCCAGCCCGCTCAATATGTTCCATAATCGCGGGGATGAACACGCGCTCGCCGTCGCCAATCAGGTCCACCTCCGCCTCTTTGCCCTCGATATACTTGTCCACCAGCACGGGGGCGTCGGGAAACGCCAGCACCGCCGACTGCCAATAGGTTTCCAGCTCGGTGTCGGAGCGCACAATTTGCATCGCGCGTCCCCCCAGCACATAGGAAGGGCGCACCAGCACGGGGTAGCCCACGGCGTGCGCCGTTGCCAGCGCGTCTTCCAGCGTCGTGACGGCGCGTCCCGGCGGGCGCGGGATGCCCAGCTCTTGCAACAGCGCATCGAACCGATAGCGGTCTTCCGCAATATCCACCGACTCAGGCGGTGTGCCCAGAATCGGCACGCCAAACTCCTGCAAGCGTTTCACCAGATTGATGGCGGTTTGCCCGCCAAACTGCACCATCACCCCCTCTACATTCCCCTCATATTCCAGCAGGTTCAGCACATCTTCCAGTGTGATGGGGTCAAAGTAGAGCGCGTTGGAGATGTCAAAATCGGTGGAAACGGTTTCGGGGTTATTGTTGAGGATGATGGCATAATAACCGCGCTCGCGCAGGGTCTTGACCGCATGCACGGCGGAGTAGTCAAACTCGATTCCCTGCCCGATTCGGATGGGACCCGACCCCAGCACCAGCACTTTGCGGGGGGCGTCGGCAGAGGGGCGGTCGCTTTCTCCGTGATAGGTCGAGTAGAAGTAGGGGGTGTACGCTTCGAACTCGCCCGCGCAGGTGTCCACCATCTTATAGGCGGGCAGGATACCCCAGCGCTTTCGCGCCGCACGCACTTCGCGCTCGTGCAAGCCTGTAATCTGGGCAAAGAATCGGTCGGGGAACTGCCACTCTTTCGCCTGACGCACCCGCGCAATCAGCGATTCGTCGTCGTTGCCCAGAAACGCCTCGCGCAGGGGCTTGCTCTGGCGAATCAGCTCCTGCTCCAGCTCCACCACCTGACGGATTTTATGCAGAAACCATGGGTCTATTTTGCTGAGGGCGTGAACCTCTTCCACCAGCCAGCCACGGCGGAACGCTTCGGCGATATAGAACAGACGCAGGTCGTTCGGTGTCTCGATACGGGTTTCCAGCTCCATCGTGCTGAGCTTAGAGGCGCCCGGGTAGCGCAGGTCGGAGACGCCAATTTCCAGCCCGCGCACTGCCTTCATGAGGGCGCCTTCGAAGGTGCGGTCTATCGCCATCACCTCGCCGGTGGCTTTCATCTGCGTGCCCAGCGTGCGGTCGCCCGTGGGGAACTTATCGAAGGGGAATCGGGGAATTTTCAGCACGCAGTAGTCCAGCGCAGGCTCAAAGGCGGCGGAAGTTTGCGTGATGGGGTTGCGAATTTCGTCCAGTCGCAGCCCAATCGCAATCTTGGCGGCGATGCGGGCAATCGGGTAGCCTGTGGCTTTGGAAGCCAGCGCGGAGGAGCGGCTCACGCGGGGGTTGACCTCAATCACATAGTAATCGGCGCCGTGGGGGTTCAGCGCCAGCTGCACATTGCACCCACCCTGAATGCCCAGCGCCCGAATGATTTTCAGCGACGCCGTGCGCAATAGCTGATACTCAAAATCCGAAAGGGTTTGCGAGGGGGCGACCACGATGGAATCGCCTGTGTGGACGCCCATCGGGTCTATGTTTTCCATGTTGCAGACGACAATCGCATTATCGGCGCCGTCGCGCATTACCTCGTACTCAATCTCTTTCCAGCCGAGCAGTGAGCGTTCCACCAGAATCTGATGGCGCATGGAAAGTTGCAAGCCGCGTGCGCCAATTTCCATCAGCTCATCGGGGTTGTGGGCAATCCCGCCGCCGGTGCCTCCTAAGGTGTAAGCGGGGCGCACGATACAGGGGTAGGGAGCGATTTCAGCGACTTTGCGCAGCTCGCCAAGGCTCTCCACAATCCACGATTCGGGTACCGGTTCGCCAATCTGGCGCATCAGCTCGCGGAACCGCTCGCGGTCTTCTGCTGCCTGAATCGCGCTCAGGGGCGTGCCCAGCAGGCGCACGCCATATTTGTCCAGAATGCCGCGCACTGCCAGCTCGGTCGCCAGGTTCAGCCCGGTTTGCCCTCCCAGTGTGGGCAGCAGTCCGTCGGGGCGCTCGCGGGCAATCACGCGCTCGGCGAACTCCACCGTGAGCGGCTCGATATACACCCTGTCGGCAGTGTCGGGGTCGGTCATGATGGTGGCGGGGTTGGAGTTAATCAGCACAACCTCCAGACCTTCCTCTTTGAGGGAGCGACATGCCTGCGTCCCGGAGTAGTCAAACTCAGCGGCTTGCCCAATAATAATCGGACCGGAGCCGATAACCAGAACCTTCCGTAGTGAGCGATCAATTGGCATCGTTTCCTCCCTTGTCGCCTCACGGGGCGGACTTAAAGGGTGGCGGTATTATACCCGAAGGAAGGAGTTGTTGGAGAAGGGTATTAAAATCTCCTGCGGAGGCTGGTGCCCCACGCAGGAGAAGGGTTCCGTGCTTTCACTAACCGCCTACATCGGTTCGGTTTGCTGTCCCCCTGTGGCTGGTGCTTGTGGGGCGCCTTGCGGTTGTTGACCTGGCGCCTGTGGCGCCACGGGTGGCATGGCAGGTGGCATCATCTGCTGACCCGGAGGCGAGCCGACAGGCTTCGGCTCCGGAGGGTTGATCAGTTTCCAGCCGAGGAAGACGATGACAATCACGGCGACCACGATGATCAGAATCGCCACAGGTTTGGGTACTTGCTGTTTCATTGTCTCCTCCCATATGCGCAGGAGGTGCGGTGGGCACATTTGATTGCCCACCGCACCTGGAGAATGGGTTCAGATATTGAACTCGTAGTCAGGTCGGAAGAGCCAGGCGTTGCAGCCATCCCACCAGAAGTAGCCCGGGAAGCCGTTGGAGTCGTAGCCCGTGTAGGGGTCTACGCGCCAGTCGGTGTTGGCGGGTGCGAGCTGAGCGCCCAGTCGGCGCCATTTGGCGTGCCCATCCGCCATCACGAACAGCGCGCCCTGGTTGTGAATCCACATTGTGCCCGAGAGCGCGAACATCGCGCTGATCGGATAGGCGTTGCCCGGATTGCCGTAGGTGCAGCTGAAGTAGCGGCACGGACGCGGGTCGTTGGGGTCGCACCGAAGAACCGGGTTCGACACAATCACGCCCAGCGACTTCGCCTTGCCGCGCCCTTCCCACACCAGCGGCAGTTGCGACGGACGCGCAACGCCCGCCATCGCGTAGCCATGCAGAAGCCCGTTCATCGTGTAGCTGACCCCTGCAGGCGGCTTGAGCGGGTTGTTGTAATCGCCCGCGGAGTCCAGCGGACCGAAGCGAATCTCAGGACCCGAGGGACAGCCGTACAAGCCGTGATTTTTAATGTAGGGATACACGGTGTTCGCCCAGTGGACCAGCGAGGATACGCCCCGGAAGTGCCCTGTCTGGGCTCCTTGCGAGCGAGACCAGTCGGGGGGTACCAGATGACCGAACTGCCAGATATTGGCAGGCGCACCGGGAGTTTGCAGCCCAAAGCTCAGGGGGAAGGTCTCGTCATAATCGTTGATGTATTGCATGAAGGCGAGTCCCCACTGCTTGGCATTACTCGTGCAGCTTGTCTGGCGCGCTTTCTCACGCGCCTGCGCGAAGACCGGGAACAGAATCGCCGCCAGAATGGCGATAATCGCGATGACGACCAACAGCTCAATCAAGGTAAAGCCTCTGCCATACCCTCTCATAGCGATACGCCTCCTCTTAAGATTGAGGGGGGTCGTCCCTCGTTTAAATTATTACTCTACAGGTAGCCCTAATTCCTGCTGGCAGTGTCCTGAATTGGGGGTGAATTTCGCAAAATTCGCGGAATTTCGCTGTTGATTCCCGTTGCGTGCAACTGCACAAGGGAGGCTTTCCCCTGCACAGGTACAATTCCCCCTGATGTCTGAGGTTGGGGTGCTAACGGCTCTGATTGACTACTATCTGGAGTGCCTGGCGCAGGAGCGTCGCGACACGCTGACCGTGCTGGAGAGCCGTATTGAGCGCGCCGTGAGTCGGCTTCCTGACCATCCCCCAGACTGGCAGTCGCTTCTCAGTTCCAGTGTAGCCCAGCCTCTGATACAGCAGCTGCGTTCAAATGCCAATCAGGTGGCGCTCTACGCGCCATACACGGTCGCCAAAGCTTGACTGCACCCACACCGATGGGGTATTATATAATCGCCAACGGGCAACGCTCGAATCTCGATAGTCGGAACCGTTTTGAACCCATTTTCGGGACCGACCCACAAAGGGCGGGTTGGTTTGTAGCCTACTTGTGAGGGATTGAAACGAAAACTGCGCGTTCGCGAAAGTGATAATGCGGGGCGTTTGTAGCCTACCTGTGAGGGATTGAAACGAAAACTGCGCGTTCGCGAAACCGTGATACGCGACACGCGCGCTGAAGCGCCCGAAACGCTCCTGCACGAGATTTCAGAATTCCTGAACGCGCACCATGTGCCCCACATTCTGGGCGCCACCTATCGGGGCTTTCATTTCGATGTGCTGGACGCTGGCATGCCCCCCGAATGGGGGATTAAACTGTTCCGCTGGGGCAGGCTTCAGGAGATGGACGCCATCGCGGCGTGGCGCGAATGGAACGAAATCGTGCAACTGCGTCGGCACGGGGTGGAGTTATTTTTCATTAGCCCTTTGAACTGGCAGGCGGAGCTGGCGCGCTGGCTGGCAGGAAAAGAGCTGTCTGTGGAGGAACGGAACCGAACGGGGTAGCCTCAAAGCTCCCCGTTCGGTTCCTGCGTTCGCCACGAGGTCAATCCTCGATTTCCAGCTCAATCAGGTGCGCCTGCAGAACGCCCTGTGTTTGCACCACGCCCTTGACTTCTACCTCCATGCCGACCTGCAGGAGGTTGGGGGAAGCGGGTTGACCCTCTTCGCTCTTCCACCGGGTCTGGCTGTTGTAGGTAATGACCAGTTCGGGGTTGAGGAGGGTGAAATCACGAGCGCGCTTCAGGCGCAGGGTGAATTGCCCTTCACCGAGCTGCACAACCACGCCCTTGACTTCTTTGAGTTCGGTCGTGTTGTCAAGGTCTTCGATTTGCACACAGGTCGCTGTGATGGTCATGGTCGCCATGTTTACGGTTCCTTCCACTTCCACACGCTGTCCAACAGCGAGTGTCGGCGTGCTGGAGTCCTCGGCAGTGATAACGGTCTGGGAAGTGGTCTCCACGCTGACCAGTCGTCCGCTGCGCAGGCGGAGCGTAAAACCGCTGGAGGTCAGCTCTGTAATCACGCCTTCGATCTCGGCGAGGCGCTGGCGGTTGCCCAGTTGATCTTCGCGCAGGTGGCGCAGAGCCGGGCGCACCACGCCGTTGATGAAGGAGAACGAGGGCAGGTCAAAATCCACGACCAGCGTTGTGTTCCCCGAAGCGGCAACGGTGAGCTGGATGGGGAACTCAATCTGGAGCTGTCCGCTGGGCAGGGGCGTGCCGACGCCTGCGTCAAGGAGCAGGGTCTGGGGCGTGCCAGAGGCGTCAGTCACCTGAATCTGGTCGGCAACGGTGATGCGGGCGCGGTTGTAAACTCCTTCCGGCACGGCGCCCACACTGAGGAACTGGGCGATGTTACTCAGCGCCCGGACATCAAGCGCCAGCCCTCCACTCTCTTCAAACACGGTGTGGAAACTGTTCGCGTCGCCTTCACGCCCAACCTCAATTCGGTAAAGCGTGAACACAACCTGACTGAATTGCTGGCTGAAGTCGTCGGTTACATAAACGCCGACAGAGCCGCTGCGCACGCCAGTACCCGAACCTCCTCCGCAACCTGTGAGCGCTGCGGCAAGCACGCTCAACAACAATACAGAGATTGCCAACTGTCGCACAGTCATCATTCAGTACCTCCCCGCTGGGTTTGCCTTCGGCTCACCCATGTGAGTTTTCCACAGGGGCTGCCCTCAGGCGTAGGGAATTTCACAGGGTTTGACGAGTTAGCGCGGGGGAGGGTTTCTCACCCAATCTCAAACCGCTCAATCAGGGTGTTGTCGGCGCGGTAAGCTTCCACACGCAGGGCGCCCCGCACGGGCACGAACACCTTGAGGTAGCAGTAGGTGCGCTCGCGTTTGGCGGTCCACGGCGTTGGCTCTGGCATGAGGTCATACAGCGAGACGCCCCCACCGCCGCAAATCACATACACCACGCCCTTGCCCTGCGGATAGCGGTTGCCAGAGCGCACCACCGCGCGCCCACCCCGCATGGGATAGAAACGCTCGTAGTTGTGGTTATGCCCCATAATCACGAGGTCTACCCCGTAGCGCTCCAGCAAGGGCACGAAGGTCTGGATGATGCGCGTGTTGTTGCCCCGCCGCACGGTGGAGCTGTAGGGCGGATGGTGCATAAACGCGATTCGCCAGCGGTAGGCGCGGTGGCGCTGGGCGTCTTGAAGTGTGCGCTCCAGCCAGCGGCGTTGCTCGGCGTCGTCAGGCTCGTTGCTGTTGAACGCCACAAAGAAGGCGTTCCCAATCGCGAAGTGATAGTAATACTTGCCGTCGTTGGGCATCGGGAAACGAGTCATTGTGGCGATGTAGCCGATGCGCTGGTCGCCCACGCGCTCGTTTTCGTGGTTGCCGAGGCAGACCATCGTGGGCACGCGAGCGGCGAGAACCTCCAGCTGGCGCTCATACACATCCCATATCGGCTGGCGCCCGTTCGCATACGAAAGGTCGCCCGCAATAAAATGGAAAGTCGGGTTGTGCGCCAGCACATTGCGCGTGTTGCGCTGGCTGAACGCGGTCGTGCCGTGGTCGGCGAAGGCGGTGAACACGAAGTCGTGCGGCTCGCGGCGCGGCGTGTGGAAACTGTAGGCGCGACTGAAGCCACCCTGCGCGCTTCCCACACGGTAGTAATAGCGCGTGCCTGGCTGCAACCCCGTCAGGCGGGCATGGTAAATCACGCCTGTCTCATGGGGATAGGTGCGCCGTGTCGCCGACACCCGCATGCCCAGCTGGGGCGTCGTGCCGTACTCCACAACGGGCGACTCCACAGGCTTGGAAACCTGCCATGTAATCAGCATCTGCGTGCAGGGATCGTCGCCATACGCAATTCGCAACTGGGTGGGCTGGGTTTGCATACTTTCCCATTTCGCCGACACAGGTATAATTCCTGTTGTGATGGATGACCCGCTGGTGATTGCAGGCAAAACTTTCCGCTCGCGCCTGATGGTGGGCACTGGCAAATACCCCGACGCCGAGACGATGCGCCGCGCGATTGAGGCTTCGGGCGCCGAGATTGTAACGGTGGCTCTCCGCCGAATCGATCTGGACGCCCCCAAACGCTCGATTCTGGACGATTTAGACTGGAGCCGCTATCAGATTCTGCCCAACACGGCAGGCTGTCGCACGGCGGAAGAGGCGATTCGGGTGGCGCGACTGGCACGCGCGATGGGGCTGAGCGACTGGATTAAGGTGGAAGTCGTGCCCGACCCGAAATATCTGCTCCCCGACCCGATTGGTACCTATGAAGCGTGCAAGGTGCTGGTGGACGAAGGCTTTGTGGTGTTGCCCTACATTCCTGCGGACCCTGAGCTGGCGAAGCGGCTGGAGGCGCTTGGCTGCGCGACGGTGATGCCGCTGGCAGCGCCGATTGGCACAGGGCAGGGCTTCGCGGTGGGGCTGGAGCCAATACGGATTATTGTGGAGCAGGTGAATGTGCCCGTGGTGGTGGACGCAGGGCTGGGCGCGCCGTCGGAAGCCGCGCTCGCGATGGAAATCGGTTGCGACGCCGTGCTGGTGAACACCGCGATTGCCAAAGCGCAAAACCCCGTGCTGATGGCGGAGGCGTTCCGGCTGGGCGTGGAGGCGGGGCGCAAGGCGTTCCGCGCGGGGCGTATCCCGAAACTGCCTTACGCTTCGGCTTCCAGCCCGCTGGAGGGCGTGGTGCGCTCGTGAAGCCCGCGTTGCCCGAGCGCGTGCTGATGCTGATTGTGCCCTGGGCGCCCCAGAGCGACGCTGAATCGCTCCTGCCTCGCGTGGAGCAAGCCCTTGCAGGGGGCGTAAACTGGGTCATGCTCCGCATACGCGACCTGCCCCCGCGCCTGTGTGTGGAGGTCGCGCTGGAGGTGCGTCGCCTGACCCGCGCCACGAATGCGCTTTTCTCGGTCAACCCCTACCCCGCGCTGGCGGAGTGGGCAGGCGCCGAGGGCATCCACCTGCCCGAACATCATTTGAAGAACCCTGTTGCGCCCGACCCCCATCGGCTGGTGGGCTATTCGGTTCACTCGGTGGAGAGCGCGCGGCAGGCAGCAGCGGCAGGCGCCGATTACCTGCTTGTAGGCACGCTCTACCCGACCGCCAGCCATCCTGACAAGGCGCCCGAAGGCGTCGCGCTGTTGCGTGCGGTGGCGCAGGCGGTTCCGCTGCCCCTGATCGGGATTGGGGGCATCACGCCGGAGCGCGTGGGGGAGTGCCTTAAGTCGGGAGCGCGGGGCGTGGCGGTGCTTTCGGGGATTCTGGACGCGCCCGACCCTGCTGAAAGCGCGGCACGCTACCTCCACGCCCTGCGAACCTCCGCATCGTAGTCTCACAAAGAGGGTGTTTTTGAGTTCATTTCGCCCGATTTTTTGACTAACCCTTCGTTCGACGACAAACAAGAAGACGATACACCACAAGTAGCGTGTTATCTGCACTATCACACACCACATCCTGTACCCCAAAAACCCGTTTGGCGTCGATCGCCAGCTTTTCACCCCTTGAGTTCAAATCCGAGTCCGATCGACGCCAGAGCTTGACTTCACCGACACCGATGGGGTATAATAAACCCGCCAACGGGCAACGCCCGAACCTTGACAATCGGAACCGTTTTGAACTCATTTTCGGGACCGACCCGCGAAAGGCGGGTTGGTTTGTAGCCTACCTGTGAGGGATTGAAACTTTGGAATGTCAAAACGACATTACCTGCATGGAGAGTTTGTAGCCTACCTGTGAGGGATTGAAACTTGTCAGCTACGTCATCCACAAAGCCGCCGATGAGTGTTTGTAGCCTACCTGTGAGGGATTGAAACCAGGGTCGTTAAATCCGCTGTTGCACGGGGGCGCATCGTTTGTAGCCTACCTGTGAGGGATTGAAACAGTATTCGACCTGACCGCAACTGCAGTGCTATCCCCGTTTGTAGCCTACCTGTGAGGGATTGAAACTGTGTATGCGCTGGCGATAGCGCAGGTACTGGGAGTGTTTGTAGCCTACCTGTGAGGGATTGAAACCTCGGCACTCTCAACTTCTGCCGCAAACGCCTTACGTTTGTAGCCTACCTGTGAGGGATTGAAACCAATAATCGTCTTCACATTATCTCTATTTGCCTCTGTTTGTAGCCTACCTGTGAGGGATTGAAACCTACTGGGCAGAGTTGGACTGGAACGGCAATCTTTGTTTGTAGCCTACCTGTGAGGGATTGAAACTCTTTGTGGAGCTCGGCATGTTCGTGTGTGCGTCCGTTTGTAGCCTACCTGTGAGGGATTGAAACAGATAGAGGCACTCAAGGCGGAGATTGCTACGCTGTGTTTGTAGCCTACCTGTGAGGGATTGAAACGTGTGGCGGCACTGGCGAGGAGGTGGCGTGAGATGGTTTGTAGCCTACCTGTGAGGGATTGAAACGTACAATCACTTCACTCATCGTTGACCTCCGTTTCTGTTTGTAGCCTACCTGTGAGGGATTGAAACGAGAAGGAGCGGGAACTGTTGCTGAAGTGGCTTGCCTGTTTGTAGCCTACCTGTGAGGGATTGAAACGATTTTTTCGCACGGCGCCCACGCTTCGACTTCTTGGTTTGTAGCCTACCTGTGAGGGATTGAAACAGTTTAATTGCCCAGACCTTCTTCGGATCGTGCTGACCGAGTTTGTAGCCTACCTGTGAGGGATTGAAACCATACCAGATCTCGCCTTCTTGCTTGCATGATAGGCGTTTGTAGCCTACCTG
>LDYB01000011.1 GCA_001442985.1 Armatimonadetes bacterium DC | reverse complement strand
ATGTCCTGATTATACAACAACCAATCGCAGCAACCTTCCTTCCCCATACCCCCTACGAACGCCACAGCATTTTGAGTTCAAATCAGGTTCAGACTGTTGACGACACGACAAACCCTGCTGCAGGAGCCACTCCTTTTTTGACACCCCTGACCCAAACGGCACAGACCCCAACCTCGCAGCAGCACCGCTTCAGCCCCACAGCAAACTCATCACAAAGCGCCACCCGCGCAAGAAATCACCCTGTGCAGGCATCAGCAGCTTTCCGACTCAGCCATGGTCTACGCACAAAACGGCTCAGTCTCACCTCCAATTCCTGCATTCGTCGTCAAGGTGCAGACTCCTGCAGGTTTCCTTTTGTTGCTGATACTGCCTCCGCCCCCGCAAACGGAACAGATACCAGCCGACGCCCATCACCAGCAACGCCACCAGATGCCCGTAGGTAAAAACGCCCACGCCCAGCACCGTGAGCGAGGTCGCGCCCGCACGGAAGAACTCGTTGATGAACCGATACGCCCCGTGCAGAATCAAAAAGCTCGCGAACAGCTGCCCCCTCGCCCAGCCTCGCTTCTCAAGGCGCGTCAGAATCACGAAAATCGCCAGATTCATCACCGTCGAGTAGAGCTGGGTGGGATGCACAGGATGCGAATGCCCCGGAAACAGCACGCCCCATGGCAAATCGGTCGGCGCGCCATAGCAGCAGCCCGCGCCGAAACAGCCAATTCGGGCAATCGCATAGCCGAGCGCGATGGAAGGCGCGGCTAAGTCGGCAATCCGCCACGCATCCAGCCTGCGCCGGCGTACAAACCACCACGCCGCCAGAATCGCCAGCCCGAAGCCCCCAAAGTAGGACATTCCCCCCTCCCACACGCGCAGAATTGCAAGCGGGTCTTCCGCGTAGGAACGCCAGAAAATCAGCACATAACCCAGCCGCCCCCCAATCACGCCCACCAGAATCGCCCAGAACGCCAGGTCAAACACATCGTCGGGGTCAACGCCATAACGCCGCGCGACTCGCAACGCTCGCCACACCGCCAGCCAGATGCCCACCATCCACATCAGCCCGTAGGTGTGAACGGGAATGGGACCGATACGAAACAGTTCGGGCATCATGAGCGCGGTTCCTCCGCCGACTCGCTCTGAGCCGGCTCTTCACGGGCAAACAACTGCACCGCCATCAAGCCCACCAGACTCACCGTAATCGCGACATCCGCCACATTAAACACGGGCCAGATGACAAAATCGAACATATCCACCACAAACCCCAGCCGCAGGCGATCCACAAAATTGCCCAGCGCGCCGCCCAGCAACATCCCTGTCAACAGGCTGATGCCCCGCGGTGGGCGCGCCCGCAGCTGATAAATAATCAGAAACCCCGCCACCACCAGCGTGAGCGGAATCGTCAGCCACCCCTTGCCTGATAGCATTCCAAACGCAATCCCCGTGTTGGGGGTCAGGGTCAGATAAAAATAGCCGGGTATCACCGGGAGCGGTCTATCCCATTCCAGCGAAGCGAGCGCCCAGAGCTTGGTCAGCTGGTCAATCAGCAACACAACAAAAGCCGTCCACCAGAACATCGTCAACATGAGGATACCCGACGCCGTGCCATGCGCTATAATTGGGAGCTATGTGGTTGGGCACGCAGTCGGTGAACGAGTTGGGGCATCTCACGATTGGCGGGTGCGACGCGGTGCAACTGGCAGAGCAGTTCGGCACGCCCCTCTATGTGCTGGACGAGGCGGCGTTTCGGGAACGCTGCCGCGCCTATCGGGAAGCGTTTCAGAGCCGCAAGCCTGATACCCAGATTGCTTACGCCGGCAAGGCGCTGTTGAACCTCGCCGTGTGCCAGATTATCGCCGAAGAGGGGCTGGCGCTGGATGTCGCCTCAGGCGGCGAGCTCTATACCGCCCTGCGTGCGGGCTACCCCCCTGAACAGATTCACATGCACGGCGTCTACAAAACCGAAGCCGAGCTGCGTCAGGCGCTGGACGCCCGTATCGGCACGATTGTGCTGGATAACTTCGACGAAATCGCGCGCCTTCAGAGCCTGCTCGCGCCCCACGAGACGGTTCGCGTGATGATTCGGGTTGCCCCCGAAGTGGAGGCGTCCACCCATCCGCTGATACGCACGGGTCAGCGCGACAGTAAGTTCGGGTTTCACCTGATGAACGGCGACGCGGAGCGGGCGACGGCGCAGGTGCTAACGGAGCCGCGCTTTCAGCTGAAGGGGTTCCACTGCCATATCGGCTCCCAGATTAGCGAGCTGGACGCCTTCGCCGAAGCCACGCGCGCGATGGTGGCGTTCGCCGAAACGATTCGCCAGCGGTATGGCTATGCGGCGCCTGTGCTGAATCTCGGCGGCGGGCTGGCAGTGCGCTACACGCCCGACGACGCGCCCCCTTCGGTAGGCGCGCTCGCGGAAGTGATGGTGCAAACGCTCCGCGCGGAATGCGCCCGTTATGGCTACCCCGAACCCGCGCTGGTGGTGGAGCCAGGGCGCTCACTGATTGCCGAAGCAGGCATCACGCTCTACCGTGTGGGCGCAGTCAAGCATGTGCCCCACGAGCGCAGGGATATTCCCCAGACCTATCTAATTGTGGATGGCGGCGTCTCCGATAACCCCCGACCGCAGATGTACGGCGCCTGCTACACGGCGCTCAACGCCAGCCGCGCCCATCCCCACCTGCCGCGCCAGCCCTATCGCATCCTCGGCAAGCACTGCGAGACCGACCCTATTATCGAGTGGGCGGAGCTGCCCGAAACCCGTGTGGGCGATGTGATTGCCGTGCTGACCACAGGCGCGTATGCCTATTCCATGAGTAGCAACTACAACCGCTATCCCCGCCCTGCGATGGTGCTGGTTCGCGAAGGTCAGGCGCGCCTGATTGTGCAACGCGAAACGCTCGAAGCGGTGATTCAGCACGACCTGCCTGCACGGTAGGGGCGAGGCATGCGTCGCCCCACCACAATCGTTCGCTGCCACCACCTTGCACCCCTCCCTGCACACGCGATGGCGGATCTGCCCACAAAAGCCAACCCCGATTTGCCTCCCCGCCCCTTTTACAACGGCGTCTTTGAGGCGCTATAGGTGATGGTGTTTCTCCCGGACCAGGTGGAATAGGGTATCTTTTTCACAGGTGAGCGCGATAGGTTCACGCAGGGTGATACGCACATACAAACGGACGGCTTTCACGAGTCTGGACAGCGAGGCGTGGGATGAAACGGGGCGTGGCATCATCCCAAGATAAGGTACACTTATTGTGATGAAAGCCGATATCGAAGAACGCGTGGCACGCCTTGAACAGGAGCTGGGCGTTGTCAAGCAACAGCTTCGTGCCCTGATGACCCAGCAGCCACCGACTGAGGCGCTCCAGAAGCTTGCCGAACTCTGGGGGCTTGAAGCCTCTGAGCCTTCCCCTCTGCCTCTCCCCGAAGCGCGGGAGCGGCTGGCTCGAGGTTTGCCGCCGAACTGGGGGAGCCGCTTAATCAAGCGTCAGCGAAGACGGCGATGAGATATGTTTACTTAGACCCCAGTGCATGGGTCAAGCGCTATGTAGCAGAGACAGGCAGTGAAGTAATGGATATTCTGTGGGCGGAGCTGGGCTTGAGGCGTGGACAGGCGTTTTGCCACTGGCTGGGCCTCACCGAGCTTGTGTGGGTGCTACAGCGGCGGCGTAACGCAGGGGTACTGGAACAGCGCGCCTTTAGCACAGTCTATCAACAGTTTCAGCACGACTGTGAGCAGGTCAAGTGGCTTGCTCTCTCGTGGGAGCAAGTACAGGCGTCGGTCGTGTGGATTGTGAAGCACAATCTGAACGCAACCGATGCACTCCACTTGCAGGTGGCTCTGGCACAGCGAGAGCAGGGGATGGAATCGATGTGTTTCGTGTCCGCAGATCGGCGTTTGTTAAGGGCGGCGCAGTCGGAGGGGCTGGCATGTCTGGATGTGGAGCGGAGCGCGGCGTCGCAGGTGCAAGCGCTGTTTGACGCAAGGCTGTAAGGTGAGAATCAATCCCAGAGAGAGCTTCTCATGGCGCACTTACCATTCCTTTTCTCAACTCTTTCAGGGTTCGCTCGCCATCACATTCCCTCCACTCTCGAAGCCCATTTGCAGACCTGCCTAAAAGGACACCTGCAGCCATAGATGGCGAGTTAAATAGGTAATCCTGTGTCAGCTCAAAGTGAGTGCCTTTGTCCAACAAAACACCTTGACTGATAAGTTCGTTGCGAAGTTGGTATAGATAAGGGTGAATGGATTTTTGTGTTTCTTTTAGTGCCCGCGCTCCTTTTAGTACGACAAATCCCTTACTGGTTTCCGTACCCCAAGCAATAATGTCGTTGTCCCTTCGAAGACACAGATTTCCACTGGGGGAAGCCGTCTGAGGTGCTTGGGAAACCTCGAAAAAGTTTACGCCTGCTAGAGGTAAGCAAAGTAGAATGTCTTGGAGAAACAGCTCTGCTTCCGCCCTATCTGACTCAGATAACTGATATGGTGTTGGAGCATTGCTGTTTTCTATCTCTGCAAGTTTCGCTTGTGAAGCAAGGGAGTGAAGTCTATACTCGATGTACTTGAAATGAGCCTTTGTTAGTTTTGGAGAACAATTCGTAGTGAAAACTATGGCATGAGTCCAAAATTCTTTTTCTTTTACATGTAATCTGAGTCTCTCGACAACGCAGTCGCTTTCACCTATGTATACTCTGGGTAGTATTTCAGACTCACTCGGTCCCCAGAGGATATACACGCCTGCTTGCTTCAGCTCTTCACGCTTGGAGACCTCGTTGAAGAGAACTCGTGGAAAAACCATTCCCAGACCAATCCAATTAGACTTCTCTATTATCCGGAGTCCTGCTGGATCTCCAGAGGGAATGAAAATCTTCACGCAAAACCCCTTCTCCGTCATCGGTTTCTGCCCCTTCTATGTGGTATTATACCCTTTTGCAGGTGAGCGTGATGGGTTTGCGCGGCGCGGTACGCGGACGCATAATTCAACTGGTGCAGGAGCCGCCCCTGCCCGACGGTACACAGGTGGAAGTGGAGCTGATCTCGCTCCCCCGCTCAGAGAACCCCCTCTGGGATCGCTTGCGTGAACATGCCAAGCTGTTAACCGAAGATTAGGTCTGCCTGAACACAAATCGTCCACTGCGCTCAACAGGTATAATCTCCCCGTACTGGAGGCAAACAGGAGATGGTAAACGGAAACCGTCGCAAAGGGCACGCCGTTGTGCTGGGCGCGGGCACGATGGGCACTGGAATTGCAGGACTTTTAGCAAGTATTGGCTGGCGCGTCACGCTTCTGGATGAATCCCCCGAAATCGCAAAGCAGGCTTTAGAGCGTATTCAAAAAACCAACGCCGTCTACCGCCCCGAAGACATTCAGCGTGTCACAACGGGCACCGTCGCCGAACATCTGGGCTCCGTGGCGGAAGCGGACTGGGTGGTGGAGGCGATTGTGGAGCAGATTGAGCCGAAACGCGCGCTGTGGCGTCAGGTGGCGGAGCGGGTGAACCCGAACGCCGTGCTGAGCTCCAACACTTCGGGGCTGGGGATTGCCGAGATTGCGCAGGCGCTCCCCGAATCGCTTCGTGCCCGATTTCTGGGCACGCACTTTTTCAACCCGCCCAAAGTGATGCACCTGCTGGAGCTGATCCCCACTGCCGACACCGACCCCGATTTGACCCATCAGTTCACCGCCTTCGCCGAGCGCCTGCTGGGCAAGCGCGTGGTGCTGGCGAAAGACCGCCCTGGCTTTATCACGACCCGAATCGGCATCTATGCCCTGCTGCAGGCGCTCGCGGCTGCCATCAAGTACGGGATTGCCCCCGAAGACGCCGACCTGATGCTCGGACCGCTGGCAGGACGCCCCCGCAGTGGCGTGTTTCGGCTGGCGGACCTCGTGGGGCTGGATGTCGCCCACAACATCATCCGCAATCAGAAGGAACGCCTGCCCGAAGACGCCTATGTGCAGGCGCTGGAGCTACCGCCTCTCTGGCATCAACTGATTGCCGAAGGGCGGCTGGGCGAAAAGAGCGGGCAGGGCTTCTATAAACGCGAGGGCAAGGACATCTGGACGCTGGACTTCGCCACAGGGCAGTATCGCCCGCGCCGCGAGCCAAGCGAGATTCTGAAACAGGTCCCCGAACGCGCCCCCCTCGGCGAGCGACTGATTGCCATGCTCAACCTGCCCGACCCCTACGGCGCGTTCTTCCGGGAGGCGTTCCTGATGCCGCTGGCATACGGCGCTGAAGTGATGCCTGAAGTCGCCTATGATATTCCCTCGCTCGATATGGCGATGCGGCTGGGCTACAACTGGGAGCTGGGCGTGTTCGAAACCTGGGACGCGCTGGGTGAGGCAGGTCGGAACGCCCTTCAGAGCCTGAACCTGCCTGGCGAACCCTACGCCCTGCGCGCCCTGCGCAACGCCGGGCTGGAAACCTTCTACGCCACGCACGGCGCGACCCGATTCTACTTTGAACCCCACGAGGAAGAGGGCGACTACGCCCCGCTTGCCGTGCCGCACTTTTTCGTGCGCCTCGACGACCTCGCGCGCGCAGGCAAGGTGATCGACGAGACGCCCGAATGCCGCGTGATGGACCTCGGCGATAATGTGGCGTGTATCGAGTTTCGCACCAAAGCGAATGTGCTGACGCCCAGCCTGATGGAGTTCATGCATCGCGTGCTGGAGCGCGCCGAACGCGAATTCTCAGGCGTGGTGATTGGCAATCAGGGGCGCATGTTCTCGGCGGGGTTCAACCTGAACCTCTTTCTGGACTATATCGCCCGCGAGGACTGGCAGGGACTGGACGCAGGTCTCCAGCTGCTTCAGACTCTGAGCCAGCGGATTCGCTACTGTGGTGTGCCCGTGGTGGCGGCGGTGCATGGCTACGCACTGGGCGGCGGGATGGAGGTGGTGCTGCCCTGCGCCCATGTGCATGCGCATGTGGACGCCAGCGTGGGCTTGCCCGAGGCGCTGGTGGGCTTGATTCCTGCAGGCGGGGGCACGACGCTGATGACGCGCCGCGCCCTTGAGAACCTGCCGCCCGACGACGACCCCTTGCCCCACCTGCGGGCAGTGTTCCAGACGCTGGCGTGGGGCAAGCGCTCCAGCAATGCGTTTGAGGGCTACACGCTGGGCTTCCTGCGCCCGCACGATACCCTCTGCTGGAATATCGACCGCCTGCTCTACGAAGCCAAACAGCATGTGCTGGCGCTCTCGCGGGCAGGCTACCGCCCACCCGAACCGACGCCCATCCTTGCCGTCGGCGAAAATGGCTACAGCCGACTCATGATGGAGGTTCACTGGGCGCATCAGGCAGGGCAAATCAGCGACCACGACCGCCTGATTGCCGAAAAGATTGCTTTCGTGATGACGGGCGGCAACCTCAAGAGCGCAACGCCCCTGCCCGAAGAGCATTTCCACGCGCTGGAGCGCGAGGTGTTTATTGAACTCTGCCAGCACCCCAGGAGCGCGGAGCGCATCCGCCACATGCTGGAGACGGGCAAGCCGCTGCGCAACTAAGACCCTTGAGGCGCTGGAGGCGAAGCACATACCAGGCGGGCAATCCGCTCGCCAATCGCCTCCAGCAGCGCCTCATCGGTGATGTCGAACGCGCCCACCTCAGTGCCGTCCACATCAATCTGACCGATAATCTTGCCCGTCTGCGGGTGGCGTATCAGCACCACAATCTCGGAACGGGTCTCCAGATTACACGCCAGATAGTTCTCCCGCTCGCGCACATCATACACAATCTGATTCATCCGCTCCGCGACCGCCGTGCCGCACACTCCGCGCCCCACGGGGATGCGCACATGTTCGGTGGGCGGTCCCACATACGGACCCAGCACCAGCTCGTTGCCCCGGAGCCAGTAGATGCCTACCCAGTGAAAATGGGGCAGGCGGTCGTGCAGAAGTTGCATCAGGCGCTGGAGCCGCTCCTCAACACTCCCTTCTTGCTCCAGAAGCGCCTCACATTCCATCAGCACTTCAGTCGCAATCGCATCGTCTATCATGGACTCTGACCACCCTCCGATTTCGGCTTCCACTCTTTGAGAATCTCCGCTTTGAGGATTGTGTCGCCCATCACAATCCGATCCACCACATCCATTCCTTCCACGACGCGCCCGAAAATCACATAGTTGCCGTCCAGCTGGGGCAGGTCTTCCAGGCAGATATAAAACTGGCTGCCTGCGCTGTCGGGGTCGAGGGTGCGTGCCATGCCAATCGCGCCGCGCTTATGCTTCAGCGAGTTGGGTTCAAACTTGATGGTGTAGCCGGGTCCGCCCGTGCCCATGCGCGGGTCATCCAGGTCCATCGTTTTGGACTGCGGGTCGCCAGCCTGCGCAACAAATTTGGGCACCACGCGGTGAAAACGAATCCCGTCATAGAAGCCTTCGCGCACCAGTTTCAGGAAGTTCTCGGAGGTTTTGGGCGCCTCTTTCAGGTTGAGCTCAATGATAATCGCGCCCTTGTCTTTGATTTCCATCTTCACATAAGCAAAGTCGCCCTTCGGTTTCTCCTGCGCGGAAGGTTGCTCGCTCTTCTGGGTTTCCTGGGGCGCGGGCGCCTTGTTGTCCTGCTCCGAGAGCGCACTACTCTGGCACGCGCTGAGACACCAGCCAAGTGCTAACACCGCAAACAGTTGGGCATATCGCATCGTTTTCGTCCTCCTTGCTGAATGCATAGAGTGTACCCTACCTGCAAAACGGAAGGAATAGTGAGGCGTCTAACCCTCAGGTATACTTCGGGAGCAACGATGAAACGCAGGCTACAGATTCTGGGCGTTCTGGTGCTGTTTCCCCTGCTCCTTGTGTTCACCAGCTGCTGCAGTAGCGGTCGTGCGCGGGGCATTATCGGGGGCACGGGCACGGTTCGCTGGACGGTGATGGTGTTTTTAAACGCGGCGAACGATCTGGACGAGTTCAGCGAGATGAATGTGAACCAGATGGAGCAGGTGGCGGGCAACCCGAATGTGCGGATTGTCGTGCAGTGGAAGCGCGCGCGCCCCTTCGCTCCGCAGGGGAGCTGGACGGGCACGCGCCGCTACCTCATCAAACCCGACAACGACCCCAACCAGATTCGCTCGGAGCTGGTGGAAGACATGGGCGACGGTGTGGACATGGGCAGCCCCGACACGCTCCGTGAGTTTATTCGCTGGGCGCGAGCAAACTACCCTGCCGAGCGCTATGTGCTGGTTATCTGGAATCACGGCTCCGGCTGGCGCTCCCGTGCAGCGCTGGGACGCGGCGTCTCGTTTGACGACCAGCTGGGCACTTATATCCGAATCTGGGATTTACCCACCGCCATCCGCCCCACCAGCAACGACCCCATGATGGATGTGCTGCTGTTTGACGCCTCGCTGATGCAGATGCTGGAGGTAGCGTATGAGTGTCGGAATGTGGCGCGGATTATCGTCGGCTCCGAAGAAAGCCCCCCTGGCGAAGGCTACCCTTACCATGAGATTCTGGCGCCGATAGTCGCCGATAGCGACATGGCACCCGTAGAATGGGCACGCCAGATTCCCGACCGCTTTGTGGCGTGGTACGCCGCAAACTATCCCTTCTACACCAACATCACGCAGTCGGCGGTGGACACCAGCAAACTGGATGCCGTTGCGAGCGCACTGGATTTGTTTGCCGAGAGCCTGATCAACAAACGCACCCTCTACTTGAACGCGCTCCAGAATGCCCGCCAGAACGCCCAGAGCTACTCCAGCTACCCCGAGTATCGCGACCTGTGGCATGCGGTAGACCTCATCAAACTCTACACGAACGACCCCGAACTCATTCAGCGTGGGAACGCCCTTCAGAGCGCGCTCCAGCAGGCAATTATTGCCAATAATCACGGCAATAACAATCGGGTACGCTATTCCTACGGATTATCCATCTACTTCCCCAGCGCGGGGGAGTATCTGGGGCGGTATAACAATACTGCCCTCTCGCGGGCAACCCGATGGGATGAATGGCTGCAGGTCGCCCCATGAGGGAACCGACGGGGGTTCTGAATCGTTTCTGGGGTAGTGTTCGTGTATGGGCTGACCGATAGCGAGCTGATTGCACGGGCGTGTGAAGGCGAGGAGCGCGCCTTTGAGGTGCTGTTCCAGCGCTACCACGCTGCGGTCTACCGCCTCCTGCTGGGCATCACGAACAACCATGACGACGCGCAGGAGCTCACACAGGAGGTGTTCCTGCGGGCGTATCAGGAGTTGCCACGCCTGCAGAACCGCGAGAATCTCGGCGCGTGGCTCCGACGCACCGCTACGAACCTCGCCATCGATAAGCTGCGTCGCAATAAGCGCGTCCGTTTCGACTCGCTGGACGCTCCGCTGACGACCGAAACGGGCGAGGAAGTAGAGTGGCAGATTGAGGACCCTGCAGGCGATGTGCTGGCGGCGGTGCAGTCCAGCGAGCTCAGCGAGGCGGTGCAACGCGCGCTCGGTCAACTGAGCGAGATTCACCGAAGCGTCGTGGTCCTCCACTACATGGAGGGCTTACCTGTGGAAGAAGTGGCTCAGATGCTGGGCATCCCGGTGGGCACGGTGAAGTCGCGTCTGGCGCGGGCGCGTCTTGCGCTCCGAATCCTGCTGAAAGACTTTGTTGAGGTGGAGGGCGAAAACGAATGAAGCATCCGTGTGAAACGATCCAAAAACAGCTGGCAGACTACCTGGAGCAAAATCTGGAGCCGACGGCGGCACAGGCGGTGGAGGCGCACCTTGAGGCGTGTGAAGCGTGCCGCGCTGAATGCCACCGACTGGCGCGGGTTCCTGAACTGCTGCAGCACTGGGCGCCGCCTGTGCCTACCGAAGCGATCTGGCAAGGCGTGCAGGTGCGCCTGCACCAGAAGCGTCTGTTCATGCCCCGAAAAGTATACGCGCTGATCGGTTCGGCAGCGGCGGTGCTGGCGCTGGTGGCATTCTGGCAGTGGTGGAGCCGCCCCACACCCCCGCCCGCATTAACCCAGATGGATATGGAACCGTTTTACCGCGCTCACCTCGACTGGGCGCCCCATACTGAAGCCGTTAACTTGCACCTGTCGTTATCGAGCGGAGGCGAGGTGAATGATGGCGCACGGTAGATGGTGGCTCATGGCGTTCTGGCTCAGCGTGGGGCTATGGGGTTGTCAGCCTGCTCCCCAGCAGGCAGGCGCGCCTGCACGCTCGCCTCAGGAACAACGGTGGATTCAAGCCATCCTTGACGACGCCCGACGCCCATGCACGATGCAGATCCTGCTCTCCACAGGAGGCGACGAGATGCCCAAAGTGATTGAGTACGAGCGCCCACACCCCGATTTCGTGCGCATGACCGAGCGCTCCGCCACAGGCTGCATGATTGGAGGTAAGGCGTTCTATCCGACCACCTTCCTGACCCCTGAGAAAGTTATTCACTGGTATCCTTCGCAGTCGCGCTGTCGGATAGTTCCGCGCGCGCCCGATAAGGCAGGGCGTGAGCGGATTGCGCAACTTTTCGCTCAGCAAGCGCGTCTGCGTGTGGTAGGACGCGAGCAAAGTCAGGGGCAGGATTGGGTGATTGTGGAGGCGTCTGTTCCGGGAGGTTTCACCACGCGCCGCTACTGGATTCGGGCACAGGGCGAGCCGCAGATTGGACGCATCATGGTACGGGACATGTGGGGGCGCGTGATGGGCGACGAGACCCGAACCCAGATTCAACCCGTTGCACCGACTGCCCAGCCCTTTGCCTTGCCCGAGCCACCCCGCGATTGGCAGATTGAGCGTGTCGTGAATGCGCCCCTCACGAAAGAGGACAAGGCACGCCTGAAAGCGTTCAAACCGCCTCAGGGCTATCAGCTCATCAGTGCGACGCGGCGCACCTGCCCATGCGATTCGAAACAGCTGAGCCTCGTCGCGCTCTATTCCAACGGCATGGACGAGTTCAGTGTGTTTTTCGCCGCGCCCGGATGCGGATTGCTGCCCGCATCGGGCAACTCACCCATAGCAGGCTCGGACAAGCGAGGCGTGGTGGTGGCGGCGCGTCGCGCTGACGGGTGGGGGATTGTGATTGTCGGCGAGGTTCAGCCCGAATTAGCCCGTGAGGCGGTGAGTCGCTGGACTGGCAAGCCGTAGGGGGATGGGTTTGCCCCGATGCTTGCCGCGTAGCTGACCGCACGCCGCGTCGATGTCGTGCCCGCGCTCTTTGCGTTGAGTTACTTCAATCCCCGAACGCTCCAGAATCTCGCGAAAGGCGCGCACCCGCTCCGCCGACGGACGCCGGAAATTCTCGGGCGTCGGCACATAGTTGAACGGGATCAGGTTCACCAGACAGGGTATTCCCTTCAGCTTCGCCGCGAGCTGATGCGCATGCGCAGGGGTATCGTTCACCCCTTCCAGCAGCAGGTACTCGAAAGTGATGCGGCGCCCCGTCGTCTCAAAATAGTCGCGCGCCGCCTGAATCAGCGCGTCTACCCCCCACTTGCGATTGACAGGCATAATGCGGCTGCGAGTCTCGTCGTCCGGCGCGTGGAGCGAGATTGCCAGCGTAATCGGCAGGCGGTGTTCGGCAAGAGCGTAGATTTTGGGCACAATCCCCACTGTCGAGAGCGTGATTCGGCGCATGCTAATCCCCACCTCATCGTGAATCAGGTGAATCGCCTCCACCACCGCCTCCAGATTGAGCAACGGCTCGCCCATTCCCATCAACACCACATGGGTGATTCGCTCTGAGCTGAGCCGCTGCAGATGGAGCAACTGATCCACAATCTCGCCTGCCGTGAGGTTGCGCGTGTAGCCGCCCTGCGCCGTGGCACAGAACCGGCACCCCATCGCGCAGCCCACCTGGGTAGACAAACACACCGAAACACGATCTTCGTAGGGCAATAAGACGCATTCCACCTCGTTTTCGTCTGCCAGTTTCAGCAGGCATTTCACCACCCCATCGCTGGAGCGTTGAATCTGGTCGATGCGATTCGGCGTTACGACGGCGGTTTCGGCAAGCGCGGCGCGCATGCGGGCTGGCAGGTTTGTCATCGCCTCAAACGAGTCCACTGCCTTGCGGTAGACCCAATCGGCAATCTGGTTGCCGCGATAGGCAGGCTCGTTGAGCGATTCAACGACCCATGCCCGCAACGCCTCGGTGCGCATGCCAACGATGGGGATTTTTTGCATGGTAGAAGAATTGTACCTGACTTGAGGGAACTGGCGCCCCCGGCGGGACTCGAACCCACAACCAACGGCTTAGAAGGCCGCTGCTCTATCCATTGAGCTACCAGGGCTATAATACCCCAACACGAGCCAGCAAGCTCTATGGGTATAATCTTTCGTGGCAGGCAGAGGTTCATGGATGCACTCAGGGTTCAAGATACTGGGCGAAATCAGAGATATAGAGACCATCGCCTCAGGGCGAGGCGTCTATATGCGACACCGTTTGAATCGGGTTCATGGCAAGGGGCGCTGGCGGAAAATGAAGGGGGTCGCTATCATACAGCTGGCGGATGGTACAATCTGCGAAGCAGAAATTCACTGGTATGAAGCACACGGCATCGGTCGGAGAGATTTTAAAATCAAGAGGGTGATACGATGAGCGAGTTCGTTCTCTGCATTCGTAATGACACGAACCCTGCCAGCTTGATTGTGGGCAAGGTCTATCGCCGACTGCCCGATCCGGACGCTGAAGCCCACAACCTGGTGCGGATTATCGACGAAGACCTGTCGGAGCCAGAGGGGTATCTCTATCCTGCGTCGATGTTTGTGCCGGTGGATTTGCCAGAGGAAGCCCGACAGGTGCTGGAGTCGATGATGAAGCGGTAACCACGCTTGCAGGTTTCAGCATGACCGTAAGTATCTTGGCTTCTATTTTACTCGGAGCCTGACCGCGGTGGCGCCATGTTGCGACTGTCCGCATGGCGCCATTGTGAGTTTTCGGGTTCCGGACATCCACGCTGCCACTGAGCGAGCGCATACAGTGGGCTTTCGGGTAACACAGGCGCCGTGGCGGGAGCCGTTCGGCTGGCTTGCTACCCTCCAGGATCCCTGGGACAATGTGTTCCATCTCCATCAGCCTGCAGGGCACCCTTAACCGCACGGCGAACGCAGCAGGCAAGAAGTCGCTGGCGCCCCCGGCGGGACTCGAACCCACAACCAACGGCTTAGAAGGCCGCTGCTCTATCCATTGAGCTACGGGGGCGCACCCTAAATTATACCGCGAGGCAGGAGAGCCGTGCAGTGTGCCGAATTGCCAAACTATGCAACTGGCGTGGGCGACTTTCACGGTGAACAAGCGGTTTCCCCTCACCATTAGCCGCGGCACGACAGCGCAGACCCAGAATGTGTGGGTGCGCATCGAAGCGGATGGGATAGAGGGATGGGGCGAGGCGTCCCCTTTCGGTATCGGCGACCACCGACAGACCACCGAAACGATCCTGCAGGGGTTGGAACAAGCGCGGGAGATTCTCCAAGCCTATCACCCCCTCCAGCGCGAGCCAGTGGAGGCTGCCTTGATTGAGGCTCATGTCCCCTCCGCCGCGCGGTGCGCCATCAATATTGCCTTATGGGACTGGCTGGGCAAACGGGCGGGACTGCCCGTGTGGCAGATTCTGGGACTCGCACGCGAGCCGATTGTGCCCACCTCCGTAACAATTGGCATCAACCCGCCTGAGGTGGCACGCCAGCGCGTGCGCGACTGGCTTGAACTGACCCACGCGCGTTCCCTTAAGGTCAAGCTCGGTAGCCCGGAGGGGATTGAGGCGGACAGAGCAATGTTCGAAGCAGTACGCGCCGAAACGCCCGAAGGCGTCGCCATCCGCGTGGACGCCAACGGGGGCTGGAATCTGCCGAACGCAATCGAGATGTGCCACTGGCTGGCGGAACGTGGCGTGGAGTATGTGGAGCAACCGCTGCCGCGCGGACAGGAAGACCTTTTGCCAGAACTCTACCGCCAGTCGCCGCTGCCGATTTTCGTGGACGAGAGCTGTTTTGATTCACGCGATGTGGTGCGGCTCGCCGACCGCGTTCATGGGATTAATATCAAACTGATGAAGTGTGGCGGCATCAGCGAGGCGATACGGATGGTGCATACCGCGCGGGCGCTCGGCTTGAAGGTCATGTACGGCTGCTATTCCGACAGCAGCTTAGCCATCACCGCCGCCGCCCAGATCAGCCCCTTAGCCGACTATCTGGACTTAGATAGCCACCTGAACCTCGTGGACGACCCGTTTGTGGGAGCCTCGCTGGAGGCAGGGCGCATCGTGCCGAACGACTCTCCGGGGCTGGGCGTCGCCCTGCGCCAGATGCTGAACGGCGATGATTGAAGGACTTCACGCTATCGTGGGCAGTGAGGGCGTGCTTGCTTGCGAGCCTGCCTACTGTCTGGGCAGGCGCACGCCCGCAACGGTCGTGGCGCCCCAGAGCGAGGAGGAAGTCGCTGCGCTGGTGAAATATGCGGCGAAGGCGCGCTTCCCGTTCGTCATCGGGGGCGGCGGCACTGCACTGAGCATGCTGGAGCCGCCCGCAGAGGCGTGGTGGCTGCTCTCCACGCGACGGCTGAAAGGCGTGGTGGACTACGCGCCCGAAGACCTCGTGCTGACCGTGCGGGCAGGCACGACGCTCGCGGAAGCGCAACAACTTCTGAGCCAGCACAGGCAGTACCTGCCGTGGAATGTGCCCCTGCCCGAACAGGCAACGATTGGGGGGATTGTGTCGGGCAACCGTTCTGGCTCGTGGCGTTATCGGCACGGCACGCCGCGCGATAGGCTCCTGCAGGTGCGGGCGGTGCGGGGCGACGGCGTGGCGTTTCGCAGCGGGGCGAAGGTGGTCAAAAGCGTGGCGGGTTATGATATTCATCGCCTGCTCTGCGGCGCGTGGGGCACTCTCTCAGTCCTGACCGAAATCACGCTCAAAGTGGCGCCCCTGCCCCCCGTGTTTGAGGTGGTGGGCTGGTTCAGCACATGGGACGTGCTGGAGCCGACACTGGCGCACCTGATGGGCGCGCCCCTGCAGCCCGACGGCATGACAGTACTCGCCTTCGCGGGGGAGTCGCTGACGGCTTACGGCGCTGTGGCGCACGAATCGCAGGCGATTGCCCCCAGCGGGACTGGAATCACACCTCGCGCCTCCCTGATTCAAGCGTCCGCGACGGGCGTGCTAACGCCGCCCCCTCCTGTCGTTTACGAGGAAGCCACGCAAACTTTCCCTGAGCCAGAGACCGAAGCTGCCCTGCAAACGGAGCCTGCCACCTCGCGCCCGTTTGTGCTGATAGAGTTTTCAGGACGCCCCGAAGGCGTGCGCTGGCAGATAGAGTGGCTACGCTCTCAGGGCTACCCAGCCGAGCCTGTGGAACCCGCGATGCTGAAATCGCTCCAGAATGCCTTAGCGCCGCGCACGCACAGGTTCATGCTCCAGCTGCTGATGCGCCCCAACGAGGTGGCAGAGGCGATGGTGCAGTGGTCGCGTCCGGGCGTCTCGATGCTGGCGCATGCGGGAAGTGGGGTGCTTTACCTGTGGGGTGAGAGCGTGGAGCCTATCCCGTTTCTAACCGAGCGGTTGCGCCACACGGCGTTTCGCTGGCGTGTGCTGAACTGGGCAGAAGACGCCCGCGCTGACCTGCCCCCAATACCTCTCTCTGAAGGCGAACGCAGGCTGATGCAGGCGCTCAAACAGGCGTTTGACCCCGCAGGCGTGCTGCCGCGAATTGTGTGATTCGGCAGGGAGAAGGCACGCCCTCGCTGAATCCAGCCCCTATGCGACGGATTGCCATCCTGATAGCGCTTCTTGCTGGGGGGCTTGTGCTTCACGCCCAGCCGCTGAGCCGTGCCGACCTCGCGCCGCGATTGATCGAGGTGGAAACCTGCTGGGAGCAACATCGCGCATCCGAATCGGCGCGCTTGCGGGCGTGCCAGCCGCTCTCCGACGGCATCACGGCGTTCTTCTCGAATCGGTTAGACCTGCTGGCGGGGATGCTGACCCTCGCCTGCTGGAGCCTCCAGTCCACAGAGCCGCCTCCCGACGCGGTGTTTTATGCTGGCTCCATCGGTGTGCGAGTGCGCCCTGTGATAGACCATGAGATTATCGTGCGCGGGCGCGCCCTCCCCATCCAGATTTTTCGCTACTACGAGCAGGAAAAAGGCTCCGAAGGGCTGACCCTCGCGTGGCAGATTCAGACTCTGGACGGCAAGACACTCGCAAAAGGCGACGCCTCGCTCGATGCGACCGCGCTGAAACTACCCGACGCGATTCCTCCCGACGACTATCGCCTGCAGTTTGAGATTCGTCAGAGCGAGCGCGCCCTGCGTCGCTGGTATACCCCTCTCGCCGTGATTGAGCAGTTGGCGACAAAGGTTGCGTTCCTTCAAGAGAGCCTGGAGAAACATCCCGAAGCGAACCCGATTGAGCGGGCAACCGTGCAGATGACGGTGGAGGTGCTGAGCGGAATTGAGCGCGGCGCCTATCCGGAGACCGGCTATCCGCTGGGACGGCTGATGAATCACGCGATGGAGATGGTGCGGCGCTGGGCACAGAATCTGCGCGGCTGGCAACCGAAAGCGGGCGACTACTGGCTGAGCGCGCCCAGCGAGCAGGGGAATGTCTATTTTCGGCTGTTTCTGCCCAAAGGCTACCAGCCCGACCGCCCCATTCCGCTGGTGATTGCTCTGCATGGCGCGGGCGGGAACGAGCATCTGTTTTTTGACGGCTACGGGCTGGGGCGCGTGCTTCAGGAGGCTGGGAAGCGTGGCTGGGCAGTCGTCGCACCGCGCTCCACAGGCGGGCTGAACCACCTCTGGGGCGCGCTGGACGCTGTGAAGCAACTGATTCGAGTGGACGAGTCGCGCATATTCCTCACCGGGCACTCGATGGGCGGGGCGCAAACCTTCGCGGCGGTCAGTCAAAAGCCCGAACTGTTCCGCGCGGTGGCGATCTTCGCGGGGGCGGGACAGCCCCAGCGCGTGCCCGAAACGATGCCCGTGTTCATGGCGGTCGGCGAGCAGGAGCTGGCATTCCTCAAGAGCAATATCGAGCGGGCCTACCAGACGCTCAAAGAGAAAAAACTCGCCACGCTGGAGTTCCGACGCTACAACGGCTGCGAACACCTGATGATTGTGCGTGAGGCGCTCCCCGATGCGTTCGCCTTTCTGGAGCGTATCGCCCACGACTCAGAGCGCAATCCCTAAGCCTTCCGCCACCGCGCGCGATTTCGTGGCGACGAACAGCATCTCCTTGTTGCGCGTGTGGGAGACCTGACCCACCTTCTCGCCCTGCGGGTTGTAAATACCAATCAGCGCGCCCACATACCGACGGTACGGACGCTCAAAACACGCCACATAGCCCCACTCGCGCAAAATCTGCTCCAGCTCCTCGCGCGTCAGATAGCCCTCGTTGTTAAACGACACCAGCAGATGCGACGCCCGAATGGAATGCACCAGATGCGCCATCGCGTCCCGTGCCTGCGCTCGCGAGTTGAACACGCTCTTGCGACATTTCACATCCACCCGCTTGCGTGCCACCCCGTAAGTTTCGGGGTTATCCCACAACACCAGCGTCTCCCACACATGGTAGTTCGCCAGATAGGAGTGCTGATTGTAGGGCGGGTCCAGATAAAACAGGTCTGCCTCTAACTGCCCTGCCAGTTCCAGCGCATCTGCCTGAAAGGCTTTACCCTCGCCGGGCAACAGCGGGGGGTAGCGGAGCATGAGGGGATTGTAGGCGCGGGGCGCCCACTCCTTGAGGTATGCCATCTGCAAGCCCGTGGTGGAGTCTACCTTGTCGGCGGCGAGCATCAGGCTGGTGAGCAGAATCGCTCTGAGGTGGGGGTCGGTGTAGCGTTCAATCGCGTTGCGGATGGCTTCAATCCGGGCGCCGTTTTCGGGCATAAAGTAGCGCGCCTCTTCGCAGTAGCGCTGGGTGAACCAGCCGTGTGTAGGGGGCAGCTGCATCAGCGCGTCCAGAACGGGTTGCACCGTTTCAGGGGGGTAGCGGTCGCGGTTGGCTTCCACGAGCGCGGTCGCCAGCACATAGGCGTAGGTGTTGTGGTCGTTGGCATAAACAAAATAGCCGCGCGCTTTGAAGGCGTGCGCCACCCGGGCGCTTCCGGAGAACAAATCCACAACTGTGTGCAACGGCGCGAACTGATGGATCTGGCGCGCCGTGTCCACAATCCAGTTAATCAGGCTTCGCTTGGAGCCAAGATATTTTATCATAGATAAGGCGTGCGCACGCGGCGCTGGGCGCACCGGCTTGCGCCGACGCGCCGCTGGGGGATTATACCATGCGTGCTTCAGGGCTTGGCAGGATTCACATGCTGCGCAATCTGATTGACAAGCGAGCCGAATATGCCCGGATACCCGCGCCACGCAATCTTGCCCTCGGGGTCTATCAGCACGGCGAAGGGGATACTCCGTATCACGAACGCCTGTCCCGCAGGGCTTTGCCAGCCGCCCTCACCTGACCAGCAGTGGCGCGCCTTCTCCGATGCCCCCATCTTTTCCAGATAGGGCTTGATCGGTTCCTGCGTATCGTCGAGGCTGATGGTCAGCACCACGACTTTCCCCTCAAACGCCTTCTCTACCTGGTCGCCTTCGCGGGCAATCTGTTCCATCGCGCCCCGACACGGACCACACCATGTCGCCCAGAAGTCGATATAGACCCACTTGCCCTTGAGGTCACTGAGGCGGAATTTGTTGCCCGTGCGCAGGTCGGTGAGCGTCAGGTCGGGTGCTGGTTCGCCCACGCGCGGCGGAATGCGGAAGGTTCCGTATCGGTATTCTGGCTCGCTCAGCATGAAACCGCCTACTTCCTCTCCGTCCACCTCGAGCCGATAGTAGACATCCGCTCGCAGGTTCGGGAGCGTCGCCCGCCCCTCGTCATTCAGCGTGCCTTCGGCAATCACAAGCGTGCGCCCCGAATCGTACACGGTCAGGCGGTAGGGCATGCCCTTCGCCAGCGTGCCATCAGCCCGATAGACCTGCACTGTATGCGTCTGGTCGCCCTTGAACGCTTCGGGGTTAGGCGGCGTGTACGCCAGCACCAGTTCCGAATCCCCACCATCAGGCTCGACTCGCTTAGAGACGGAGAAAAACTCGCTCCGATTCTCAACGAGAGTGAGGGAGTCCGTCTCCATCCGTGCGCTAATCTCACCGTACAGGTCATCCCACACGAAGGTTTTTACCTCGCCCTTCGGCAGGGGACCTCCTTCCAGCGTGACGCCGAAAGGAGTGTCGCCGCCGTAGTCAATCATGGCGTCCAGTCGGTAGAGCAGGTTAGCCTTGAGGTTCGTTGCCTGCGTGGCGTCGAAGCGCACCTGTGCGCGCATGGGCTTGGGCAAGATAATCTCCGCACGCCCCTGTTTCACTTGCTCTTCAGAGATACGCGCGGCGAAGCCCCGCAAAAAGCCCTTGTGGTAAATCAGCACAAGCAGGGGCTTCTCAAAGCCTTCGGGCAGGGGAACCCGATAGCGCCCTGCCTCCACGCGCTCCGCGCCGAACTGGCTGTGAATGTGGCGCACCTGCGAGAGATACATTTTTTCCATTTCGCGGTCGTCCTCGAAGTAGTCGAAGACCAAGGACGCAGTCTCATCGCCCTCTTTGATTTCAAAGACGGCGGGTTCCAGAGCGTCGGGAAGCGGTTTGCCCGTCTCGTTGCGGAGAATCAGCTCGAGAGTTTTCGCACCGCGCTTCAGCGTGATGGTGTAAGTGGTATCCAACTTGGGATTCTCCAGAAATCCTTTGTGCGACAGATATCCTGCCGCAGCGACCGTGATGCCCCAGCGTGTGCGCCGCTTGTCTGCAGACCTCAATTCCTCCTCGAGGCGTAGCTGTTCCGGGTCGGCATGGAGCACCGCAATCCCCTCGGCGTTTGTTCTCTGCCACTCTTCTTTGAAAATCCGCATGCGTCCGCCGCCTGGGAACGGCTCGTAGACGCTCACGGCGGCGTTGGGCACAGGTTGACTCTGCTCGTTGACGACTTTGATGGTGAGGGTGTGTCCCGAAGACTCTGGCTCCTGCGCCAGCACCATCATCACCCCAATCCATGCTATCAGTAACAGCACCACTCGCATCACGGAACCTCCTCAAGTGGGATAAAGGTTCGCGAGAGGCATGAATTCTCCTGCCATCTGGGTATAATTTCAAACGACGCAGGGGTTGGCGATGCGAAAAAACGAGACGCTGGGCGAAATCGAACTGGAGCGATGGGATGACCATGAAGATATTATAACTGACAGCCTCTGGTTGCTAGGAAAACGCGACAGCACAGGAATGCATACGGCGGAATACTGGGGCAATTTTGTACCTCAGATACCATATCAGGCAATGCGTCGTTTCACGAAACCAGGGGAACTGGTTATTGACCCCTTTGTTGGTTTCGGTACTACACTTATTGAAGCGATTCGACTCGGGCGTTACGCAATCGGCGTCGACTTACAACTGTACTGCGTAGAGCAAGCCCGCTGGCGAGTGCATCTGGAAACAGGCAAGGACGGGGTCTTGGCAACTGCTATATGGGGAGATAGTACTTCTCCCAGTACCGTCGAAACAGTTCGCGAGATTATGGGTGAGTGGGGCTTTACTCACGCGCATCTTCTTATCTTGCATCCTCCATATCACGACATTATCCGTTTTAGCGAAGATCCACGGGACCTTTCGAATGCTCTGACGACAGAAGAATTTCTGCAGCTTTTTGGCAGGGTGTTAGACAACTTCGCACCTCTTTTAGCGGCAGGGCGTTTCTTGGTGCTGGTAATAGGGGACAAATACACTCGTGGGGAGTGGATTCCTCTTGGTTTCCAGACGATGGATGTTGTTCGCCAGAAGGGTTTTCGCTTGAAGAGTATTTGCGTCAAGGACATTCAGGAAAATCGCGGGAAGCGAGGGCAATACCACTTATGGAGATATCGTGCTTTAAAGCACAACTTCTATATTTTTAAGCACGAATATGTGATGTTTTTCGAGAAGGTGGGATGACCGATGTGTCGATGCCATGTGTTTGTCGTTAATGAGAAAACTTTCTCGTATCACTTGAAGTATCTTTTTGCGGGAACTACTGCAGGTAAAACTACTGCAGGTAACTACAAAGAGAGGCACTACGGGCTTCTTGCGGACATTGCGCGTACTCGGAAAGGGGATAAGGTAGTGTTTTATGTCGAACAAGTGGGTTTCTTCGGCATCTTCGAAATAGACTCGGACTATCCCCTTTATGAGCCTCTCGATGGATGGCTTCAAAAAGAGCTCGATATTCCCCTAATCTATCGAGTTCGAATAAGACCTGCTGAAGTGTACGATAAGCCTGTTTCCGAGTGGGAAGCGATAGATAAGCTACCAGAGAAGAGTCGAGACATTCGCTGGAGTCTCCTATACAGGAAACTTGCAGGCAAACGGGGCTGTTCTTATATGTTCCCTCATGAGGCTGAAGGACTGCTTTCCCTTATTCGAAACAAGGGGAGAGTCCTTACTTGCCAGCTCTCTGAAAAAGAGTTCTTATGTTATGAAGAAAAAGAAAAGAGTATCTCTTTGAAAGAATCTAATGAGAGATTTGATTACAAGGGTTCCAACGATAGTCCTAACGATCAAATTGCGTCCGTAAAAACCGAATGCGAACTTCAAGCATGGTTTTGCTGGAACCTTGGTCGAAACGAAACGCTTGACAGAATCGCTCCAAGGGACTCTTTGGTTTGGTTTGCAAACGAAGTGTACGCCGGATCTGGCAACCAAAAGATGGATATTTTATGTATCGTCAGCCGGGGTGACACCCGTGAATATAGAGTTCTCGAACTGAAAAAAGACAAACCAGAAACAGAAAAGCTCGTAGAGCAAACCAGAAGATATGTGTGGTGGCTGAATTCGTACCAGCGCGTTGGGGACGAAAAGATAAGGGTCTACTGGATCGCCCGTGGATTCGAACAAGACTCATTTGACCATGCAAATCGCCTGAAAGAAGAAGAAAGACAAAACGGTCTGATTGGTATCCACATGTTGAAATGGAAGCAAGAAAACGGGAATGTTTCTTTGGCGCCGTTTGAAGACTATTCGCAGAAAACCCTATGGGAAAAATGAACCCAGTCAGCCGTGCCCAGCGTCGGGAAGCGTTTTATCGGCGCGTGGTGGATTTTTATCGGCAGGCGGGGTATGCCCCGCCCAGCCCGCAAGAGGCGTCGCGGGCGCTGGGCGCGCCGCCCGACGCCATCCGCGCCATGCTGAACTGGGGCATCGAGCGCGGCGAGATTGTAGAGTCGGAAGGACTCTACTTCGCCACCGACGCCCTGCGCCAGCTGCACGCCCAGCTCCAGAACCTGACGCCGCCCTATAAGGTGCAACAGGTGCGCGACCTCACGGGCACTTCGCGGCGCTACGCCCACGCGATGCTGACCGCCCTGCGCCAGCTGGGGTATATATAAGGCGATGGAAACCTTTATCGGTGCGCTGACGGTGTTTGTGCTGGCGATTTTCGTGGGCTTTGAGGTCATCACCAAAGTGCCGCCCACGCTTCACACGCCGCTGATGTCGGGGTCCAACGCGATTTCGGGCATCACGATTATCGGGGCGATACTCTCGGCAGGTTCCCAGCATACGACCTTGAGCGCGGTGCTGGGCGCGATTGCGCTGGTGTTCGCCACAATCAATGTGGTGGGCGGCTTTCTGGTGACGCATCGCATGCTGGAGATGTTCAAGCCCTCCGTGCCTGCGCGGCGCGAGCCGAAGTAGCGCTCCCCGCAAGGCAGGAACTTCGCGCCTGTGATGCAATCTAAATTCCTGATGAGAATTCTCTGTTGGCTGGCGCTGGCGATTCTGACAGGAACGCTGGGGATGGCGCAACCCGACGCCCCACAGGCTCCACGCGAAACGGATAAGCCCAAACCGCAGGCAGAAAGCCCCGCGCGCACGCTCACGCTGGAGTTCCCCGAAGAGGGCGAACGCTGGTGGTGGACCGAAGACGCGCAGGGCAAGCCCCTGAACGCCCCCCAGAAAACCACCGACAAGCAGCCCACCCTGCAACTGCCCGAAAAGAGCGCCACGCTCTGGGTGCTGGACCCCAAAACGGGCAACCTCGCGCGGATTGACCTCGCCGAACAGAAAGAGCCGAAGCTGAGCCTCACCAGCGAGCGTTGGAGCCATGTCGCGCGGGTGCAGGTGAATGTGCGCAAGGAGACCGCGCCCGTCGCCAGCGCGCTGATTACGCTGACCGACGCGCAGGGCAAAACCCACACGCAGGTGCTGGAGCCAACCGCCGAAGGAATCGTGCTGTTTGAGCGCGTGCCGCTGGGCAAGGTCTCCGTGCGGGTGCAATACGGAACCGACCAGAGTACCACGCAGGAGATGACTCTCAAACGCGAGCGCGAGCAGACCGTGCCTGTGCTGGATATGACCCTCACGGGCGAGGTGGCAACCCTGCCAGAGCCTGCGAAGGGCGAGGCTACCCAGCAGGAGTCCGCGCCCACCTCCAGCCTGATTGGCACGCTGATTATGGCAGTGATTGCCGGCGCGCTGGCAATCGCCGTGATTGTGTTGCTGGTGAAACTCGCCAAACAGAAAGAGCAGCCGCTCACGGAAATGATGCAGAAACTGGGGGTGGAACTGCCTGCTAACACGGCATCGGCGACCGCTTCAGCCTCAGCCACAACACCTTCTGCTCCACCTCAACCCGACCTGCCGCCGCTGGAGACAGCAGGGGTTCCCCCAACGGCGACTGTGGCTCCTGTTGCTACAGGGACCCCTACCCGCATCGTGGGCACGCAGGGCGCCTATGTGGGGGTCTCCTTCTCCATCGAAGCGGATTTGATTACGGTGGGGCGCGAAGCGGGCAACGGTATTGTGCTGGATCAGGATAGCACCGTCAGCCGACGCCACGCCCAGTTCCTCAAGCAGGGCGACACGGTGTTTGTGGAGGACCTGGGTAGTACGAACGGAACCTTCGTGAACGGCGTGCGCATCAGTGCGCCGACGCCTATTCGCCCTGGCGATACGGTGCAATTCGGAGCCTGCGCCTTCCGGGTGGAATAGATGCTTTCCAAAGTCCTCTACCTGATGGTGTTCGGGGCGCTGGGGGGCTTTCTGGCGTGGCTGGTCACGGAGCCGTTCACTTCGGACGATATTCGCCGCTCGGTAGACTGGACGGCGCTGAGTCTGTATGGCGCGGTGTCGGGCGGGCTAATTGGTGGGATGATTGGCTTCGCGACGGGGCTGGCGTGGGGCACGCCGCTGCACATGCTTCGGGGCGCGCTGCTGGGCGCGGCGGTGGGGCTGCTCGGTGGGACGATTGGGGTCGTTATCGGGCAAATTCTGTATGCCGTGCTTGTGGAGAGCCTGCCTGTGGTGGGGCTGATTGTGGGGCGCATTCTGGGCTGGAGCGCGTTTGGCGCGCTGGTCGGCCTGGCGGAGGGGGTGGTGGCGCGCTCGCCGCGGCGGATGTATCAGGGACTGTTGGGCGGCGCGATTGGGGGCGCGCTGGGAGGCGCATTGTTTGACTTTCTGGCGTTCACGGTCGGCACCGTGTTCGGACTGGCGCTCCGCGCGGAGGGCGAGGTGGGCGCGCCGTCGCGAGCTGTGGCGCTGGTGCTGCTGGGCGCGGGTATTGGCTTGTTCATCGGGCTAATCGAGCTGGTGGCGCGTCAGGCGTGGGTGCGGGTTCTCTACGGCGCACGCGAGGGCAAAGACTACCCGATTGACCGCTCTGGCGCCATCATCGGGCGCGATGAGCTGGCGGATGTGCCCCTGCGCGGCGACCCGACTGTTGCCCCACGCCACGCCGAGATTCAGATTCAAGGCGGCGCGTACCTGCTCGTCCCCCACGCCGAAACGCGCGTGAATGGCCAACCCGTGCAGACGCCCGTGGAGCTGGACGACGGCGACCAGATACAGATAGGGAGTTTCCGTATGGTGTTTCAGTTGCGTGTGGGCGAGGCGGTCTCGCGCCCGAAGGATGTGGTGCGCTCGCCTTTACCTCCACCGCCCCCTGTGCCCGCGGGCGCATGTCCCTACTGCGGCTTGCGCCCTGACCCCATCACGGGTGCGTGTGCCTGCACGCCTGTCGCTGCCCCCGTCTCCTCGCCTGCAACCACTGCACAAAGCGGCGCCCCGACGCTGGTGGGGTTGGAAGGCGCACTTGCGGGACAGCGTATCACCGTTCCTCCAACGGGGCTGACCATCGGGCGCGAGCAGGATAACACCCTCATCATCCCTGACCCTGCGGTCAGCCGCCATCACGCACGGATTGCCATAGAGGGGGGCGAGGTGGTGCTGTACGATCTGGGCAGCACGAACGGCACTTTCGTGAACAACATGCGCATCACACGCCATGCGCTCCGACGCGGCGATGTGGTGCGCCTCGGCGGCACGAGTTTTCGGGTGGAGTAGCCTTCAAACGGCAGGAAAGGTTGACTTGCCTGTGAAATTTTAATCCCGGTGAACGGCTTATGCACCGCTGGATACGATCTGGATGGCTCTGTTTTGGGTGTGTGTTTCTTCTCATCCCGCTCTGGTCGCAGGCGGGCGTGCGCAGCTATGTGGTGCGTCGTCTCTACGAACCGGGGCTCAAGCAGAAGTTCAATGTGGTCTACAGCCTGCGCGGCGATGTGCGCTCCTCTACCTTTGAGCAGAGCCTGCCCATCACAGTAGACGCCCAGCTGGAAATCAACACCGAGGTGCTCAAGGTGTTTGAGAACGGGCAGGCGCGAATCCGCTACTCGTTCCGCTATGTGAAGCAGGAGGTGGACTTCTTCGCCGAGAAAGACCTGCCGCCGCCCTTTACCGACACGATTCGCATCACTCCTGGCGGCTTCCCTGCGGAAGACGAAACCACCTCCAAGTTCCGACAGGCTCAAAAGCGCGAAACGGACGAGGGCGAGCAGAAAGAGTCCAGCTTTCCGGGGCTGGATTTCCTGCCTGATGCGGGGGTCTTCTTGCTCTGGATTGGGCTGGATGTGGTGCCCGGACCGTTTTACCCGCTGCCGATTGGGGCGGTTCGCGAGGGCGACGAGTGGCAGATTCGCTACCCCACGCCGTTTCTGGACACGCGCGGGGGCAAGCTCAGCATTGAGCAGGCGACGGTCTACACCTATCCCGCCACCGTGAAAGTGATTGGCGTCAAAGAGGTGCGCGGGCGCCCGACTTTGCATGTGCAACAGGTCACGAACGCCGAGATCGATATTCGGCTGGACGACACGCTGATTGAGCTGGTGCGCCTGCGCGACCGCAACATCCCCCGTGGGCGTGTCAAGGGCACGATCACGGGCACGATAGACTATTACCTTGCGCTTTCGGACGGCGCGCTGGTGCAGGCGTCGGGCAGTGAGCGGCTCAAGCTCCGCGCCGAGTACGACCCACAGACCGTGCGCGAGTGGCAACCCGACGAGTCGTGGGCAGAATGGGAGGTGCAGGCGACCTTCCGTCAGGTGCTGGCAGAGGAGAAGCCGAGCGCTCCTGCGCCCAAGCCCACCACACCGCCACGACGACGCCGTTAGTCGCTCAACACCACCTGACGCCAGTCGGCAAGCGCCAGATAGAGCCGATTCGCGCACGCCAGCAGGTTCAGCCGGTTCGCGCGCAGTGCCGCGTCGTCGGTCATCACCATCACATGGTCAAACAGGGGATTGACCGCCTCGTCCAGTTCGGCGAGCATGGCGTCCATCGTTTCGTACTGGTGCGCGGTGTAGAGGGCTTCGAACTGCGGGGTGAGTCGCATCACGGCGGCGTAGAGCGCATGCTCGCTCTCGTGCTGAAAGAGCGCGGGGTCTATCTGGCTCAGGTCGGCGACGGGTTTCAGCCCCTGCTTTTCGGCTGCCTGCAGGATGTTGGCGGGGCGGATGGCGGTCGTGGCGCGGGCAGCGAACTCTGGTGTTTGCGCACGCTTTTGCAACAGCAGAGCGCGCTGCACAAAGCCGTAGACCGAATCGTCCCAGCCGCCGCCCAGCGCGGCGCGAATCAGGTCATAGCGCACGCCTTTCTCTTCCAGAAGCGCCTCGATGCGGGCATAAAACAGCGTGCGCAGTTCGGGCTGAACCGCCACCAGTGGCTTGAGGGGCGCCCGCTGCTCGCGATACTGGTCATGCGCATGCTGAACCAGCTCGGCTAAGGTGGGGTAGTCTGGCTCGTCAGCTAAGATTTCCACCACCGCCGCCGCGGCACGGCGCAAGCCGAAGGGGTCGGAAGAGCCTTTGGGCAGGTAGCCCAAGCCCACATAGCCCACCAGCGTGTCGATGCGGTCTAACACGGCGAGCGCCCGCCCGATGGGGTGATTCGGGGGCGGGTCGCCTGCGTGGCGCGGTTCGTAATGCTGGGCAATCGCCTCCGCCACACAGAGCGGCTCGTTCGCACGCAGGGCATACTCGCGCCCAATCACCCCCTGCAGGTCGGGGAACTCCATCACCATCTGTGTGGCGAGGTCGGCTTTACACAGGTGCGCCGCGCGGAGCAGGCATTCGGTCTGGTCTCTATCCCAGTCCAGCGCGCGCGCCAGTTTCTCACTCAGACGCTCCAGACGGTGAGTCTTATCCAGCAGCGTGCCCAGCTTCTGCTGGAACAGCATTCGCCCCAGCATGGGCACGAATTCTGTTAGCGGGCGCTTCAAATCTTCCTCAAAGAAGAAGCTGGCGTCGTTGAAGCGGGCGATCAGCACCCACTCGTTGCCCTCGCGCACCTTGTCGGGGTCGCCGTTGTTGTAAACGGAGATAAAACCGGGCGCGAGGTTCCCCTGCGAGTCCACGAGGGGGAAAAACTTCTCGTGCTTTTTCATCGCCGACATCAGCACGGGCGCGGGCAGACGCAGGTACGATTCGGGGAAGCTTCCGCGCAACAGGTGTGGCTTCTCCACCAGAAACACATTCTCTTCCAGCAGGTCGTCCTCGATGACGGGCTTCAAGCCGACGGCGTGCGCCAATCGGGTCGCGCCGTCCACAATCATGGCTTTGCGCTCTTCGGGGTCGGCGATCACATGGGCGCGTCGGAGCGCATCCAGAAACGCCTCAGGCGCAGGCACTTCGAACGGCTCTGGCGCAAGAAACCGATGCCCGCGACTCGTGCGCCCAGAGGCGATCCCTTCTATCTCAAACGGCACAACTTCCGTGTCCAGCAGGGCGAGAATCCAGCGGATGGGGCGTCCGAAGCGCATCTTGCGTGCGCCCCAGCGGAGCGTCTTGGGAAAGCTCATGGAAAGAATCAGGTTCGGGAGCGTTTCCGCCAGCACCTCAAGGGCGGGGCGTCCCGCATCATATTCGGTTACGAACGCATACTCGCCCTGCGGGGTTTGCATAAATTGCACCTGTTCGGGTTCCACCCCGCGCGAGCGTGCGAAGCCAATCAGTGCTTGCGTGGGGTTGCCCTGCTCATCAAAACAGGCGCGTCGGGCAGGTCCGCGAATGGTGCGCTCTTCGGGTGATTGATGGGTAGCGAGGTCATCCACAAACGCAATCAGTCGGCGCGGCGTACCCAGTGTGCGAATTTGCGCGAAGCTCAGGCGGTGTTCGGTGAGCATCTGGCTCAGTTTCTCGGCTAACTGCTGGAGCGTGCCGCGCATAAAGCCCGCAGGCATCTCCTCGCACCCAATCTCCAGCAAAAAGGTGGCTCGCTCCTTCAAGACCGTACTCACGGGGGATATTATACCTGCCTTGAAGAAAGTCGGTGTGGGTACAATTGTGTCAGGATGGGATTGGGCGCGCCAGCGACAGGTTCGGAAGAGCGGTACTTTATCCTGCTGGACGACAGGGAGGAGGGAAAAATACTGCGCCAGGTGCTGAAAAGCCCCCTTGCCCTTGCAAAAGAGATAGTACACGCGCTCTTCAGCGGCTTGCCCGTAGACAATCTCAGCCAGCTCAGCAAAAAGCGAGCAACAGACATCCCCGATTTCGCCGCAGGGCTTGCACGAAGCGAATCACTCAAAGGCAGTTATCCTCTTGCGGATTATCATCAAGCGATGTTCCGCTTTCAGCAGTGGTTTCATAGCTCCTACCGCGCTCGCCAGGGTAAGGTGCTGGAGCAAATCTTGGCGTCCTATTGCCAACAGCAGGGTTACCAGGTTTTTACGAAGAAGAAAACAATACATGAAGAGATTCGGTCCTTGTTTCAAACCGAGAAATCTCTCGGCTCGGATTTGGATCTGGCGCTCAGAAAGGGACGGGGCGAGTTAATCCTGATTCAGATTCGTTCACGGGATGATACAGGAGGGACCACCGCCAAGGCTTCGCTGATTGATGCACTGAACGAGGTTCTACAGATTGGTTCCACCCCTGCCCAGCAAGTCGTGTATGCCATAGTAGTTTGGGAGTCGCAGGAAGAAGCGCAGTATGAGACCTTCCTGAAGAAATTGGCTCAATCCCTGAAGGTTAGACCGCTTAATGAAGACGGCGAGCCTATATCAGATGACGAGCTACTGAGCTCCTTTAAGGAAAAAGCACGCTCTCCAACAGGTCTGGAGATTCAGGACAAAATTTACCTGAAAATCGCATACGGAACTCACGAGATAGAGAGGTTACTCGCTCCTCTTCAGAATCAGAGAACTCATCTGACCCTACAAGCATGTGTGGATCGGTTCAAGCGATGGGATGACCTGTGGCTGGCATACGCAATTGCATCGTTGGAGTTGAATCAAGCTTGCGCTTCAGGGAAGACGAATGTAGAGTACCTGAAAGCATACATCGAAGCCTCGAACGAGGATTTACTTACCGAGCAGGTAGACACAGCTGCCCAAAAGATTTTCGCTTCTTGGCAAGCTGATACACTGCCTTTCAGAGTGGCACATCATAATTACCTTTACATAAGGGATTTACTGTATATGTACCACATATACAGTAAGACTGGCCAAAAAAGAGGGCAGCGCAAAAATCGCTCGCCTTCGCTAACAAGTCAACCAACACTGTGGGAGGCACAGAAACCTGATGAAGCCTAAAGTCGCTGAGGTCAAAGGACTGCCCTATCAATACAGGCTGTTCGGTGAGGAAGTCTCGCCAGCAGCGGAGTCGCGCGTTACGCCTGTTTGCTTTCGTGAGATTGTGCGGGAGATTCCTGATACGAACTACCTGACCCATGGTCTCTTCTATTACCCTGCCAAGTTCATACCCCATGTGCCGCACTATTGCGTGCGCCGATTCTGCTCGGAAGGGGGCTGGGTAATTGACCCCTTTGCAGGTTCAGGCACAGTGGGGTTAGAGGCAGTGCTGGCAGAGCGGAATGCACTCCTGATAGACCTGAACCCTTTGCTGGCAATCTATGCGGAGACGAAAATCAACTTCCGCTATACGGATTTACAAGCAGGTGAGTTGCTGGGCTGGCTCAATCAACTGTTCGCCTCACAGATTGCCTTCTATCCCCAGTGGAGCAACCTGTCCTACTGGTACCCCGAACAGGTGCTGGAAGTGCTGGCACGCTACTGGGGCTGGATTCACGCTCACGATCCAGCAAACCCATATGTTCAGGTTCTGCGCGCAGCGCTGATGCGAGCGAACCGCCGCTTCTCTCTGACGGATCATAAGGCTCCGAAGCTGTTCCGTTCCAAACGTAAGCTGCAGGAGGTGTCGGAGTGGCTTCAGCGTCCAGATTGGAAAGAAGAGATGGATCAGTTCATCATTCAGGCTGCGCTGGAGATTATGGGCAGGCTTCAGTCGCTGGCGCAGGTACTTAAAACGACCCCCTGTCGCGCGATTGCATTCGCGGGCGTAGACTCGGCGACTGTCGATCTCACGGAATGCCCGCGTACAGAGGCGGTGATTACTTCACCGCCGTATCTGCAGGCACAGGAATACCTGCGCACCTTCAAGCTGGACTTGTTCTGGACAGGTGTTCCTGAAGCGAAGGTGCGCGAGCTGATGCGTCTTGAGATTCCCTACCGCAAGGCGCATCAGCCATTCAGCACACCGACCTATGAGCAAGTGTGCGCCCAGCTGCAACGCGAGGATTTGAAGAGACTTATGCACGCTTATTTCTACTACACCACACGCGCCCTCCAGAACGCCGCAACGACACTGAAGTCAGGGGGGCATCTCTGTGTGTTTGTGGGCAGCCCGACTGTGGACGGAATTCAAGTGGAAACATGGCGCATTCTCGCCGAGTTTTTTGCACCGCAGGGTTTCGCTTTTTGCGGAGTGCTTGAAGACGTCATCCAGACGCGCCAGCTCTTTCGCCAACGCAAAAACAAAAACCCGCGCGGTATGGAGTCGGAGTTTTTGCTAATTATGCGCAAAGAGTGAACTCTGACCAGGATGTGCTAATCCACCCCAAAACACGGAATACATGGTATCATGCAGGCGTCTAAGCGATTGGAGGTGTCTTTCATGGCACAGTGTGTACAGTGTGGTCAGATATTGCCCGATGGGGCGCGGTTCTGTTCGGGGTGTGGTCGCCCTGTGGTGCAGAGCAATCTGCCACAGCCTGCTTCGGGGAACGCCCGCATGAAGTGGCTTGGGCTGGTGCTGGGCGTGCTGGCGCTGGCGTTGCTGGCGTTCGTGGTGGGCACGCAAGCGGAGTGGTTCACGCAGGCGCGGGTGAAAAAGCCCGAGGCGCCCAGCGTGCTGGAAGCCGAAGCGCCCAAAGTGGAAGGTCCCAGTGTGCTACAGGCGCAACCGCCCAAAGTGGAAGGTCCCAGCATGCTCGAAACGCAGGCGCCCAAGTCCCAGCAGCCACCTCAGCATATCTTAGACTGGCTGGAGCATCTCAAGCGCATCGAAATGCGCCGTCAGGCGATGGAACGCAACTTCAACCCTGCGCTCCAGATGCTCAAGGACGCACTCGCCCTCAAGTTTGAGATGGAAGAAGAGGGGCAGCAGCAGAAGATGCAGAACCTGGGGAAAGGCTACCAGACCTACCGTCAGGACTGGGCGGGACTGCTGCGGGATTTCCAATCGGTGCCGCCGCCCCCGGAGTGTCGCGTGCTGGCGGACACCTATTTTGTCGCGCTCAGCAACTATGTGAACCTGATGACCCAGATTGAGCACGCGATGGAGACGCAGGACCTCAACACGCTGATGAATATGCGCGGCACGGCACAGGCGCAGGTAGACCAGAAGCTCATTGAATCGGATGTGGAACTGGCGCGGGTCTGTCAGCAATACGGCATCCGCAAAGATTTCCGCATCGGCACTTCCGTGCCAGAGACGCTGTTTGGATTCTAAGGCGATGGAACTTTATCATCCCCAACTGATGCCGTATCTGGAGTCGCTGGTGCCAGAGCGCCCGGCGGCGATGCAGGCGATGGAGGCTTATGCCCAGCAGACGAACTTTCCGATTGTGGGTCCTGTGGTGGGGCAGTTTCTGTATCTGCTGACGCGCGTCAGCGGGGCGCGGCGCGTGTTTGAGATGGGCAGCGGCTATGGCTACTCCACTGCATGGTTCGCGATGGGCGTGCAAGCGAACGGCGGCGGCGAGGTCTACCATGTCGTGTGGGACGCGGAACTCTCCCGGAAAGCACGCGATTATCTGGCGCAGCTGGGGCTGGACTCGCTGGTGCGCTTCCATGTGAGCGAGGCGATTGAGCAACTTCAGCGCACAGAGGGACCCTTTGACATCATCTTCAACGACATTCAGAAGGAAGACTATCCCCGTTCAGTGCCCCTGATTAAGGCGAAACTGCGCCCCGGTGGGCTGGCAATCTTTGACAACACGCTCTGGCACGGAGCCATCTTTGACCCGAACGACCACTCCGCGCAGACGGAAGCCATCCGCACGCTGAATCGGATGCTGAGCGAAGACCCCGACTTTGAGTGCAGTCTCATCCCCCTGCGCGACGGCGTGCTGGTGGCGCGTTTGAAGGAACGCTGAAGGGGTATACTTTGAACCGAGGAGGCACCGATGAGAATAGCCAAAGCAGTTGGGTTCCTTCTGGCGATAGGTTGCGTGGTGGGCGCACTGGCGCTTCAAGAGCGCGGCTTGCCCAAAGGCACACAGGCGCCCGATTTTGAGCTGCAGACGCTGGATGGCAAAACCGTCACGCTCAGCAAGCTCAGGGGCAAACCCGTGTTGCTTGATTTCTGGGCGACATGGTGCGGACCTTGCCGACGCGCTCTGCCGCACACCCAGGAACTTGCCAAGAGATATAAAGACCAGGCGTATGTGCTGACCGTCAACCTGCGCGAAGACCCTGAAACAGTACGGGCGTTCATGGAGAACAACAACTACACCTTCCCTGTGCTGCTGGATCGCGACGGCTCAGTGGCACACAAGTACGGTGTCAGGGGCATTCCCCACTTCGTGATTATTGACGCGCAGGGCAAAATCTTCCACAATCAGGTCGGCTACGGTCCTGGCGTGGAGAAGGAGCTGGAGCGAAAGCTGAAAGAGGCGTTTCCGAAAAACACAGCGCGGCGATAATGGACGAATCGGTTCTCCAGCGCACGATTCTGGCGTTAGATACTCTGGAGATAGAGGAAGCGTGTACCTGGGTGGCGCGGTATCGCGGACGGGTACACGCTTTTAAAGTGGGCGCAGGGCTGGTGTTGCGTTATGGGCTGGCGGGGCTGGAGCCGCTTCGAGCGCAGGGCGCAGAGCGACTGTTTCTGGATATGAAGTTCCACGACATCCCCCACGCGGTGGGGCTTGCAATCCGTCAGGCGAGCCAGTTCGGCGTGTGGATGATGACGGTGCATGCATCTGGAGGCGAGGCGATGCTCCGAGCGAGCGTGGAGGCAGTGCAGTCGCTCAGCCCACGCCCGCTGATTATGGGCGTTACGGTGCTGACCAGCATGGACGCCGAGTCGCTGAAGGTGGTCGGCGTACCGCGCTCGCCCCGAGCGCAGGTTCTGCGGCTGGCGCGACTGGCATATGAATGCGGTCTGGACGGCGTGATTGCCTCGCCCCATGAAGCCCAGCTGCTCCGACGGCATTTCCCGCCCCCCTTCCTTATCGTGACGCCGGGGGTACGCCCTGCAGGCACGAGTGCCCCCGATGACCAGCGCCGCGTGGCGACCCCGGAGCAGGCACTCCAGTGGGGCGCCGACTATGTGGTGATGGGAAGGGCGTTGACCCGCGCAGGAGCCAGTTTATGAGATGGCTTTTCCGTGAGCCTGCGGTGCATGTGGCTCTCGTCCCACCCGAAGAGGAAGAGGCGTTCCTGCACATCATCTGCCAGAGTTTTAATGTGGATCTGCCGACAGCGCGCCCTTACTTTTACGATGACCCCTACTACCCCCACAATCAGCGCTGGGGGCTATGGGTGGAAGAGAGTGGGCGGCGCAGGCTGGTGTCCGTGCTGACCGCTGTGCCCCTGCAGATGTGGATTGGCGAGCGTGCCGTGCCGTTGATGGGGATCGCGGGGGTCGCTACTCACCCTGCTTACCGACGCCGCGGCTATGCCACTCATCTGTTGAGGCAGGCGGCAGAAACGCTCAGGGAACAGGCGGTGCCCGTGGCGGTGCTACAGGCGTTTGACCATAACTTTTATCGCCGTCTGGGCTGGGAGACGGTGGGCACGCTGGCGCGCCTGCGAATTGAGCCGAGCCGATTGCCTGCCTATCTCATCACGGGTGTGCGACGCGCCGAGTCCGCCGATTATGAGGCGCTCATTGCGCTCCATCGGCAACTGGCGCCCCGCAAAACGGGCATGCTGGTGCGCGACGACCTGCGCTGGGACTATCTGCTGTGGAACTTCCGCAACAAGTGGGTTTTCGAACACGCTGGCGCGATAGAAGGCTATCTCATTCACGACTATCTGGAGGGCGGCTGGGTGCTTCGGGTACGCGAGTTTTTGTGGCGCACGGAGCGGGCGCGCCGAGCGTTGCTGGGTTGGCTGGCACGCAACGGCGACCATGTGCGCCAGATTGAGTTCGCAGGCACACTCAGTGAGCTGCAGGCTCTGGGCATTATCCCCCTGAGCGAACGCCACTCCCAGCCCGAAGAGCCGCTCGCACGCTACGAGCTGCTGGCAGGCTTTATGGCGCGACTGCTGGACACGCAAAGGCTCCTCGAAACCCTCCTACACGACCAGCCAGCCCCTGAAGGCTTCCAGCCGTTCTGTCTGCGGGTGCAGGATCGGTTTCGGGATACGAGCGAACTCGTTGTTGTGGGCGAGTCGGAGGGGCGCCTGCGGGTTTCACGCGCCGAATCGGCTATCGAGAGCGTTCGCGTGCCGATAGAGGCGCTCACGCAGATGGTGTTTGGCGCCCAGCCTGCCACCGAGATTGCCCTGCGCCGCAGGCTGGCAATTCCGGAGGAGACGCTGAGGCTGCTGGAGTCGCTCTTCCCTCCACGCGAACCCTGTCTGCGCCCGATGGACTTTTTCTGAGGCTACTTATTCTCTGCGGTACTCCCTTGAAGGAGCGCCTCCACTGCCCTTTTGACCCGCTGCACATCGGCGCCCACCACCACCTCTCGCACGACGCCTTCCTGATCAATCACGAAAGTTGTGGGCACGCCCCTGACCCGATACTGCTCGGCGACTTTGTTCTCAGAGTCCACCAGCACAGGGAAGGTCAGCTTGAACTCTCTGGCAAAATCCCGAGCGCGCTTGGTGGGGTTATCCTGCGCCCAGGTCGCCACGCCCAGCACCACCACGCCTTTGTCTTTGTAGGCTTGCCAGAGGTCTTTTTCCAGTTCGGGCGCTTCGGCGCGGCAGGGACCGCACCAGTGGGCGAAGACATTTAGCACCACCACCTTGCCCTTATAGTCGGCGAGGCGCACCGGCTTGCCCTGCAAATCGCTCAGAGTGAAATCGCCTGCGGGCTGACCCTTGAGCTTGCCCGTTTCTTCGGTGAAGTCGGGCATCTCAAACTGCTGAACCATTTTGAAACCTTCGGGCAAGCGGTAGGCGAAGGCGGTGGGGTTGATGGGCGGGTTCACCTCCTGGCGCGTGAACACTTCGGTGAGGCGCATCGCCATGCGTGTGCCTGCTTGCGCAAAGTTTATCGTGATTTCCGACTTCCAGATGAGCGAGTCTTTCGTGCCAATCCAGAGGGTCTGGGTGGTCTGCCCCTGTGCAAAAGCCTTGAGCGACTCTTCCTTTAGCTGCACCTGCACTTTGTAGGTTTGCCGGTTGCCCACTCGCTCACGCCCTATAAGTTTGGGCGAAGTTGCCACCGTGCGCCAGTTGGGGTCTATCAAGAGGCGTATTGGGTCCAGTCCGATCACCATCAGCCCTACCACACTCAGGTTGTCTGTGGTGTAAATTTCGCGGAGGGTTTTCGGGGCGGGTTGAGATTGGGTCTGGCGCAGGGCGGCGCTTTCAATATACAGCACCTCGCCGTCGCAGCGGAGTTTGCCTGAAGAGAGGGTGGGGTTATCGGTCTGAAGCGTGTCGATCCGCACCTTGTTGGGACGCATGACCATCATCAGGAGGGTCGCGCGGTTCGTGTAGGTCATCTCCCCCTGAAGGCTCTGAAATGTACCCGAAGCGGTTGAGCGGCTTTCCACCCGCAGGGAGCGCATCTGGGCGTAGGTACGCGCCGTTTTGTCCAGAATCTGGGAAGCGTAATACTCCCATGTTCAGCAAGAAACCGATGAGCCACGCTCCTGTGCGCATTCTGGCACCTCCAGCGTGCGTATTATACCTGCAGTTTTTGCACATGGAGTTTGTATTTCTCGCCCCCAGCGCACGGTGCGGTCAATATCTTCCAGCACGCTCTGGTCAAGGTTGTGGGGGTTGGCTTTGTCCGCCCCGCCGCTTCGCACCCAGAACCATGCCCTGCCCTAACACCCGCTGCCGAAGTTGAACAGCACAATCAACAGGTCGGCGTCGTCTACGGTGTTATCACAGTTCACATCGGCGGGGTTTGCGCCCGTCGCGCCAAACGCGAACAGCACATTCAGCAGGTCGGCGTCGTCCACGCAACCGCTGCCGTCCACATCCCCGTTCGTGGGGATGCAGGCGGGCGTGAACCAGAAGCCCCCCGTGAGGCTGTAAGTGCCCCCTGTGAGCGCACTGCTCGCGTCAGGCTGACCGATTGTACCGCCGAGGTTGAAAGTGCCGCCTGTGGCGAAGGTGACCCCGCCGCCGTCAATCGTCCACCAGCTGAGGTCGTAGTTGCCGCCCGACTGGGCGCAGGCGACGCCCAGCAGCGTCGCGAATATCGCACACAGCATCAGCGTTCTCATCGTTGTCCTCCTCCATCGTTTCGTTGTGTCCTCTCACCCGTGCCCTCTCCCCCACAAGCAGGGGAGAGGGCGTGAGGGGTAAGGGTCTCACGGCGCGCCGATGCGCACCAGCCCACCGCACGCCTCGATGCGCATCCGCTTGCTGATGGTGAGAGTCTCAGCACGCGAACCCGCCTTGATGTAGAGCGTTGGAAACTCCACCAGCGCCGTGTCCACAAAGGTCGTTATCGCCTCTACTCCCTCCGCTACCGTGTTGAAGGGCTGGGCGAAAGTACCCACCTCCGTTCCACTGTAGCCAAAGTCCACCCAGATGTCCAGCAAGCGGAAGGTCTCCCGCGACCGCCGAGTCTCGGTAATCACCATCGCGTTATGCGCTTCATTAGGCTGTCCTATCGGCACACCCGTCGCCACGCCCTGATAGGTCACATCCGGGTTCGAGAAGTAGGGAATGCGGGTGCCCGGCTCATACGCCATCACTGTACGGTACTGCACACCATCGTTGCCCCAGAACCGCCAGCCAAACCCGTACGAACGGAAGCCACAGCCTGCATCTGTCTCCCGGTCGTGCCCGCAACCCTGGTTGTGCCCGATCTCGTGAGGGAAGGTGTAGGTTGTGCAGTCGTACCGCACCACGCCAAACGCGCGTTCCGGGTCGCTGCCATTCCCACACCAAGCACGCCCGCAGTAATCCGAAGCGTTCACCAGCAAAACAACCTGATCAGCGCGATAGTTGGTGCGATCGGCGTGAATGCCATCCATTACGCCGTCGCTGGGGTTGGTCAGGTGATCCAGCTGCGTGATGCTGTTTCCGTCCCCTTCACCGGGGTAGTTCACTTCCAGCCGCCGTACCAGACGCGCTCGCAGGCTCACCAGACTGTTCTGATACGCCTGATTGCACTGGTCAATAAACAGCTGAATGCGCGCGTTCATCTGATTGACCCCACCAATCGCCTGACGCGCCTGTACGGTGTAGTACACAGCGATATCCAGCACGGCTCGCGGCTGGGTGCAGGCAGCTGTGCCGAAGTCATCGCCCCCTGCCAGCTCAAAATCCTGATTGGCAAAGCGAGCGTGCCACTCGGCGTCTTCGGGCGTCATATCAAATGGCGGTGGCGTCTCGTTCTCCTGATTCCCGCAGGGCGGCTCCTCGCCAATCTGCACTACCACATACAGGTCGTCTTTGTAGTAGCGCAGGTCAAACACCGCCCCGTACATCGGCGTGGAAACGAATAATGCAAGCGCGTCCTCCTCTACCACCAGAATAAAGTGGCTGCCATCCAGCCCCTCCAGGCGTCCGAAGCAGGAGTAGCGCTGCTCATCCCGCCGCTCCACACGCTCCACCACGCCAATCGGGTTGACCCCTTCCAGCAGGTTGAACAGCACGCGGCTGCCCGGTTGCAGGCTCTGCACCACCTGCCAGCGAATGCGCACCGGCTGGTAGGCTTGCGCGTTGCGCAAAGCCGGGGCGTCTGGGGGCACGGTCGCCTTCACTGGCGCAAAGAGGGGTGGGGCAGCCGATTGCGACTGCCCACCCAGCCAGAGCGTGCTGAGAATCACAATCGCCCAAAAGCCTCTGGGTGTTTTCATGGCGTTTGCCTCCTTACTGCAGATTGACCAGCACCAGCACAAAGCCCGTCTTGCCCTGCTCAAGGCGGGTCATCGCCTTGCCCAGAATCGCGCCCTGTGCCTTTTGCAGGTCGGTCGCCTTCATCGCATAGCCGGGGCGCTCCGCTGTGGTCAGGAAGTCGCCCGGTTCAATCGCATGCTCGGTGGCGTCGGCGTAGACCCACACGCGCCCACTGATGGCAATCGGCGCGTGGTTCTCGCTGCCTTCCAGATTGCCCAGCACGATGCCTCTGGACAGTCCGTTCGCGCCTGCGACGATGCCTGCGACGCGCTTGTTGTAGGCACCGCGCGCGAGGCGAAGGTTGCCGGGGTGATCGGGGTCAATCTCCACGACCATGCCGGGCTGGACGGGTTCAGTAGTGGGGAACTTTTCGGCGAAGTCGGCGCCGGTGATTTCCAGCACATTCACGCGCGCGGTGCCCTCCACTCGCACATTCCCCACGAAGTAGCCAGCCCACTTGGGACCAGAGCCAGTGCCCCAGTTCGCGGCGAACAGCCCGTAGCCATTAATGTTGTTGTTGTAGGCGTACACTCCGGAACGGCTCGCCGCTGAGCTGGCACCCACCACGCCGTCGTTGCCGGTGCTCTCGCTCTGGATACCAGCGCCGCTGCCCCCTACGACATGCAGTTTCGCGCCAGGGCTGGTCGTGCCAATGCCGACATTGCCCGCGCCAGTGATGGTGAGCGTGCGCTGAGTGGCGAGCGTGGTGCCCGCGCCCAGTGAGAGCAGGTTCGTGCCACCCTGCGCCGCAATCGTGGCGTGCCCTGCGCCTCCACCGCCCGTGGCAATGCCTATTTTCAGGCGGTAGTCGGGGCTGCCGATGCGCAGGTCACCTTCGGTGGTGCTGGTGTCCCACGCGCCGCCTGCGATGTCCAGCCTTGCAGCGGGGTTGGTCGTGCCGATGCCGACATTGCCACCCGCCCGGAAATACATTCGGACGGCATTCGCGGCATTCTCCCACAGCTGCAGGCTGGCGCCTCCGCCGATGGTATTGAAGTACCACTGGTTGGGGCTGGATGGAAACCCAATCAGCAGGCTCCCTGCAGAGCTGTTGACCAGCAGTCCGCCACTGACCTCGAGCGCGTAGGTGGGACTGTTCGTGCCGATGCCCACCCTGCCAGCCGTGTAAAAGATATTAGTTCCCGACGCCTGCCAGAGGCTCGTCCCGATGTCGTCGTTCGCAGGCGCCCACGCGCTGCCGTTCCACTTCAGCACCTGACCCGCTGTCGGCGCTGTAGACGACACCGCGCGCCCCTGCAACTGCGCCACCGTCGGGTTCGGATAGCTCCCACTCAGGTCGCCCCCCGCCGAAC
>LDYB01000010.1 GCA_001442985.1 Armatimonadetes bacterium DC | reverse complement strand
CTGCTCTGTTGCAAAGATACCTTCTGGAACCCACGATGCCCCCGAAAGAGCGACGGCTAAAGCCGTTCCTACGAAACAAAGCCAGCCTCCGCTGGCTTTATCAGCCGACGCAGGTCGGCTTCGTCTTATAGGAACGGCTTTATCCGTCTGGCATAAGATAGGATTTCCTCCATACCCCTCCTCCACCCCTTGACGCGAGAATCGCGCGATGGGGTATAATACCGCTGGACGGGAGGTTGGCTCCTCGCTGTCTTGCAATGGCGCAAGCAGGCTTCCGCATCAGCCAGCCGCCGTCGCCCGCACTGTCGGCAACGATGCCGCCTCGAAAAACGCTCGCAACTGCGCGAGCGCCCGATGGCACACGCCATCACCCAAACATACCCTAACAGGAGGTTTCGTATGAGTCCAAGAGAAGCGATTCAGTTCGCGCGAGAGCATAACGCGCGTGTCGTGGATGTCAAGTTCACCGACCTGTTCGGCATGTGGCACCATTTCTCGTTCCCTGCCGAACTGCTCACGGAAGACCTTTTCGAGGAAGGCATCGGGTTCGACGGCTCCTCCATTCGCGGCTTTCAGGCGATCAATATGTCCGACATGCTCCTGATGCCCGACCCTGCCACCATCTTCGTAGACCCGTTCCCCGAGGTTCCCACCGTCAGCCTTATCTGCAATGTGGTGGACCCGATTACGCGCGAGCGCTATACGCGCGACCCGCGCTATGTCGCCCAGAAAGCGGAAGCCTATCTGCGCTCCACAGGAATCGCCGACACCGCCTACTTCGGTCCCGAAGTGGAGTTTTATATCTTCAACGATGTCCGCTATGCGCAGGGCGCGCACTTCGGCTACTACTACATCGATTCGGACGAGGGCGAATGGAACACAGGACGCGAGGAGTCGCCAAATCTCGGCTACAAGATGCGCCTCAAGGGGGGCTACTTCCCCTGCCCACCCGCCGACACCCTGCAAGACCTGCGCACCGAGATGATGCTCACCCTGCGTGAGGTGGGCGTGGAGGTGGAGGTGCAACATCACGAGGTCGGCGCGGCAGGGCAGGCGGAGATAGACATCAAGTACGACACCCTTGTGCGCATCGCCGACAAAGTGCAGATGTATAAATACATCGTGCGCAATGTCGCATGGCGCAACGGCTACACGGTAACCTTCATGCCCAAACCCATCTTTCAGGACAACGGGAGCGGGATGCACACCCACCAGAGCCTCTGGAGGAATGGGGAGAACCTCTTCTATGACGAGCGCGGCTATGCGATGCTCTCGGAGACTGCGCTCTATTACATCGGGGGCATTCTGAAGCATGCGCCCGCGATTCTGGCGTTCGCCGCGCCGACCACCAACTCCTATCGGCGACTGGTACCGGGCTACGAGGCGCCCATCAATCTGGTCTATAGCCAGCGCAACCGCAGTGCGTGCATCCGTATCCCGACCTATTCGCCCAGCCCCAAGGCGCGGCGGATTGAGTTCCGTGCGCCCGACCCCACGGCGAACCCCTATCTCGCCTTCGCCGCGATGCTCATGGCAGGGCTGGATGGCATCCAGAACCGTATCGTGCCCCCGGATCCCATCGATAAGGACCTCTACGAGCTGCCTCCCGACGAGCGCAAAGGCATCGCCACCACGCCGCCCTCGCTTGCCGACGCGCTCAATGCGCTGGAGCAAGACCACGAGTTCCTGCTCAAAGGGGGCGTGTTCACACCGGACCTGCTGGAAACCTACATCGAGTATAAGCGCACGCGCGAGGTGGAGCAAATTCTGCTCCGTCCGCACCCCTACGAGTTCGCCCTCTATTACGACGCCTGAACTGGATGGCGCCTCTCCCCTGCGGGAGGGGCGCCCCTTATGCGGGTATAATCCTGCACGCTATGGCAATCATCCGGGTAAGCGTCTGGGACGAGAACCCGCCGCATGTGGATAAGCGGATTTACCCCCACAGTATTCGCGGCGCGGTGGCAGAAGGACTGGCAGAGCTGGGACGCGACACGCTGGAAGTGACTCCCATCCACATCGACGAGCCTGAACAGGGACTCTCCTGGGAGCGCCTGCGTCAGACCGATGTGCTGGTCTGGTGGGGACACATCCGACACGGGGAAGTGCAAGATGAGTATGTGGAGCGCATCCGCCAGCGCGTGCATGAAGAGGGCATGGGGCTGGTGGTGTTGCATTCAGGGCATTACTCCAAGCCGTTCCAGCGCGTGCTGGGCTGTACGGGACACCTGAAAGGCGGCTGGCGCGAGAAACATCCCGCGGAACCTGAACAGATTCGTGTCTGCGCCCCCTGGCACCCGATCGCGCAGGGCATCGACGATTTTACGATTGAACACGAGGAGATGTACGGCGCGCCGTTCGATGTGCCGCCGCCGCTGGTGGTGGTGTTCCAATCTTACTTCCCCGAAGGGGGCGAAAGCTTCCCCAGCGGACTGTGCTGGACAGTGGGCAAGGGGATTGACCCCAACTTCACCTCAGGACCGGGCAACGGCGTGAATCAGGGGTATGGCATCGGGCGTGTGTTTTACTTCCGCCCCGGGCACGAGTCGGTGCCGACCTATCATCACCCGATTGTGCGCCGGATTATCTATAACGGAGTGCTGTGGTGCGCGAAACAGACGGGCTGATAGACCTGCGCTCGGACACGGTCACGAAGCCGACGCCAGAGATGCGCCGCGCGATGGCGGAGGCGGAGGTCGGTGACGATGTGCTGGGCGATGACCCCACCGTGCGCCAGCTGGAGGAGCTTGCCGCCGCGCGAGTGGGCAAAGAGGCGGCGCTCTTTGTGCCCAGCGGGATTATGGCGAACCTCGTGAGCCTTCTGACCCTCACAGGACGCCACGATGAGGTGATTGTGGGCGATCAGTCGCACATTTACACCTCCGAGGTGGGCGGTTTAAGCCTGCTGGGAAGCGTGTTTCTGCATGTGCTGCCCAATCAGCCCGACGGCACTATCCCGCTGGAGCGCCTGCGCGGCGCGATTCGGAATCAGGTCTACACCCCCCGCACGCGCGTGATCAGTCTGGAGAACACGCACAACCGCTGTTCGGGCGCGGTGCTGCCGATGGAGTATCTCTACGCCGTTGCAGAGGTTGCGAAGGCGAATGGGGTAATGCTCCATCTGGACGGGGCGCGCCTGTTTAACGCCAGCGTCGCGCTGAATGTGCCCCCCGAAGAGATAGCAAAGCCGTTCACCGTGGTCAACTTCTGTTTCTCGAAGGGTTTGGGCGCGCCTGTCGGCTCTATTGTGTGTGGCGAGCGAGCGTTTATTCAGGAGGCGCGGCGCACGCGCCGCATGCTGGGCGGCGGCATGCGTCAGGCGGGCGTGCTGGCGAGCGCATGTATCGTCGCGCTCAACACGATGGTGGAACGCCTCGCCGAAGACCATGCGCTGGCACGCCAGCTCGCCGAAGGGTTAGCCGACATATCGGGCGTTCAGATAGACCCTGCTCGCGTGCAGACGAATATCGTGATTTTCGGCATAGACCCCACCACGGGCTGGGACGCCCCGCGCCTGCTGGAGCGGCTCAAGGCAGAAGGGATTCTGCTCTCGCTGTCGGGCACTCGCTTGCGTGCCGTAACGCACTACGGCATCACCCCTCGTGATATTGACAGAACGCTTGCTGTTTTGCGCCAGATTCTGCAGGGACGCCCCTGAGAGAGGGGAGACCTGTGCTATAATACCTGTGATGAAAGGTTGGCTGATAGGGCTGGGTGTGCTATGCCTGCTACTGGGGGGGTACGCTCAGTCGGTGGAGTGGAGCCGCCTCTATGTGCAGAGTTCGGCGCGCGGCTTTCTGCCACAGGTCGCGGCAACCGACAGTCAGGGCAGCCTGATTGTGGCAGGACGCTATCTGCGCACGAGCGGGCACTATAGCGTGGCACTGTTCAAATATTCGCCGACAGGCGACCTGCTGTGGGCAACCAACTTTGGAGCCAACGGGCAGTCGGATTACGCCGAAGCAATTGCCGTCGCGCCCGATGACAGCATTTATCTGGCAATCACTCGCGCCAATACCGATTCCACTGCCTATGTGCAGAAATATTCCTCCGCAGGCACGCTTTTATGGTCGCAGGCAATCAGCCTGAGCGCGTATGATGTGATTCGCCAACTCATCGCCCGCTCTGACGGGGGCGTGGAGGCGTTGCTGGCTTACGGCAACGGCGGCATCGGCTACGCACGACTGATTTACGACTCTGCAGGAAATCAGCTCGCCGCCCACGCCTTCCCCCAGCCCGCCACATGGATGGCGCACCGATTTCCTGTGGGCATGCTGCCAATTGATTCGGTCAGCACCCTGCTCATCGTGACAGACCTGGAGATGGGCGATGTTCTCCAGCTCCAGACGCACACGCGCCTGCAGATTCTGAACTCCGCGGGGGTACTGGTGGGCGAAACGAGTTTACCGATGCGTGTGGCGCGTTTGGCGCGCGCCTCGGATGGCACTTTCTACCTGCTGGGGGATTACTGGAATACATCCGCTCAGCAGATGCGCCTGCGTGTTGTGCGCGTTGATTCTGACCTGCAGGTGCAGGGACAGTGGGAGATTGGCACCGCAGACGGCGATTCGATTCCCGATGTGCTGGTGGTGAACGGCACGCGCTGGCTTGCGAGCGGGAGCGTGGAGGGCGCAAGCGCCAGCGGCACAGCAGTTGAGGTGCGCTCGCAGGAGGGCACGCTGCTCACTTCGCAGGCGCTCACAGGAGCCTATCGCCCCCTTGCAGGAGTTGGCGTGCCCGGTGCGTTCGCCCTGCTCGTGGGCGCGCGCCAGTCCAGCCCCGAAGCGTGGAAGCCCCAGATTTACTGGTATCGCACGGACGGGCAGCCGATGGGGGTGCTGAACCTGCCGCCGCTGAGTGCCATAGACGAGCAGCCAGAACTGCTTGTGCCCAGCCCCGACGGCGCGCTCTACGCGATTGCGACCGTGAACCGCGAAAGCGACAACATGGCATGCGCGGGCATCTGGCGCGTTCGCGGCTTGCCAACACTCAGCGGGCGCGTGATTCTGGAGTCGTTCGTGGGCGACCCCAGTACCCATGTCGCCCAGTTCACGCTTACGGATGGCTCCCAGACCGACTCGGTGAGCGTGCCGCTGGGCGCAAACGGCGAATATGCGCTCACAACGCTGCTCACGGGCAACCTGCAGGTGCGCGCCTATGTGCCCGGCTGGCTGGGCAAACGCCAGACGCTCACCCTCACAGGCTCCGCAACCGCCGACTGGAGCCTGATTAATGGCGATGCCAACCACGATAACCAGATAGACGACGCCGACCTGCTGATGGTGTTGTTCAGCTTTGGGCAGTCCGGCGCGAACCCTGCCGACCTGAACGGCGACGGAACCGTAGACGATGCCGACCTGCTGATTGTGCTGTTCAATTTCGGTACAATTGGCGACTGATGAGTCGGCTTGAAGTGATTCCAGCGATAGACCTTCGGGAAGGGCGTGCGGTTCGGCTGGTGCGCGGCGACTATCAGCACGAAACCCGTTATCATGACGACCCCGTGGCGGTAGCCCAGCACTGGGCGGCGCGTGGCGCGCCGCGCCTGCATGTGGTGGACTTAGATGGCGCGCTGGCGGGTGAGCCGACGCAGCTCGCGCTGGTTCAACGCATCTGCAAGGCAGTGGCGATTCCCGTGCAGGTGGGCGGGGGCGTGCGCACGGAAGCCCATATCCAGCAGCTGCTGGAGGCGGGCGCGGAGCGTGTAATACTGGGCACACGCGCGGTGCAGGATAGGGCGTTCGCGCAGGCGATGTTTGAGAAGTATGGCGAGCGGCTGGCGCTGGCGCTGGATGTGTATGGCGGCAAGGTTGCCGTCAGCGCGTGGCAGACGCTGGCGGAGTGCGACTACATCGAGTTCGCCCAGCAGATGGCAGCCGCGGGCGCGCGGCGAATCATCTTCACCAATATTGCGCAGGACGGAACCCTGCAGGGTCTGGAACTGGCGCCGCTCAAAGCCTTGCTGGACGCCATTCACATCCCCGTAATCGCGTCGGGGGGCGTGCGCGACCTGCGGGATATTGAGGCGCTCCAGCAACTGAGCTGCGACACAAACCTGGAGGGCGTGATTGTTGGCAAGGCGCTCTACGAGGGCACGCTACCCGATACGGTGTGGGAGTACCAAAACCCATAAGCAGGGAAAGGGGTGAGACGATGGAGTCGCCGAAGTCGAAAGCTGCTCTGGGGTGTTTGGGAACCCTGTTTCTTGTGGTGGTGGTAGTGGTAGTCGGGGCGTACCTCAGCGTATTTCTGGAAGGTATAAGCCCTTTTCTGGGAACCACCGTGAAGATAATCACAATTGTGATTGCCACAGGGGTTACTACAAAGACAGTTATCGGTTTTCTGGCGAGCGCAAACCCTGCGCCCGAAGACATGCCAGACAGTCCCCTTGAAGATCCCGACGAAATTCGCGCCTATCGGCGAACAGAGTTGGGGGTTGCTACATCTGCCCTTGTGAGCCTGATAGGGGGCATGCTCTTCTTTGTGTGGCTCGCGCCGAGAGTGCAGGCGTGGCTTTATCGGGACAGAGAGGACCTGTTTTTCCTGCCTGTGGTACCTGTCCTGACAGGACTTACAGGCGGATTTATTGCGCTTCTGGTGTTCGGAGTGTTTTCAGATGGCTTTGCGAAGTGGCTGGCAGGCGATAAGTGGGACGCCATCAAAGCACATCTCTATTATCCTCTGGGTGAACAGAAAAGTCGGGGGCTGAACCGGTATGTGTGGGGTCTTGTGGCGATTCTCATAGTTCCGTTTCTGCTGAGCCTCAACTGCTACACGCGCGTGACTCGCGAGGGCTTCTACTTCAACCGCTTCTGGAGCCTGCACGAAGAGTTCTACCCGCTGGAGCAGGTGGAGAGGGTAGTGTTCGTCGTGAAGTTCCGTAATCGGGTAAGTGGCATCGTAGAGCCTTACGAGAAGCCATATTACGGGGTTCTCTTTCGCGATGGGTTTGCCTTCGAGACGGTGAATGTGGCGGAGCGCAATTCGGGCGAGGTGGTTCGCATGGTGCGCTGGGTCTCTGAAGCGCGCGGGCTTCCCATTCGGGAGGTGACGCAGGGCGTAGACTGGAATGTGGAGGAATAGGCTTATTCGGGCATGGCGCACTTCAGAAGTGGGGCGTCTCTGGCTCTTCTGTGGGGGGCTGGCGCTATTGTTTTTGTGGCAGGGCACGGTCGGGGGGAAGGTGTTCGCTCCGTTGCGCCTGCTCTATCACTTCGCCCCATGGCACACAATGCGCCCTGACCTCACGCCCCCCGCGTGGGATGTGCTGGTGTGGGATAGCGTGGCGCAGTTTTATGTGTGGCGCGATCTGGTGCGCACGCTCTGGTTGAACGGCGAGATTCCTCTCTGGAACCCGTATCAGCTGGGGGGCATGCCGCTGCTGGCGAACAGTCAATCGGCGCCGTTTTATCTGCCCCATCTGCTGGCGTTGCCGCTGCCGACATGGCTGGCAATCGGCTGGCTGGCATGGCTGCACATGACGCTGGCGGGCGTGGGGCTGGGGCTGTTCTTGCGCCGAATCGGGGTGGGTCTCGCAGGGAGCCTGGTCGGCGCGGGCGTGTGGATGTTTTCCACCTTCTTCGTGTGCTGGCTCCAGATGAGTTCGGTTCCTGCGGTGCTGTGCTGGTATGGGTGGGTATTGTGGGGCGTGGAGCAGGTACGGGCGCATGGGGGTCGCATGCTGGGCGCGCTGGCGATACCCGTGTGGCTGATGGTGATGGCGGGGCATCTGCAGTTCGCGTTTTACGGGTTTTTGATGGCGGGACTTTACGCGCTATGGCGGGTGCTGGGCGACAGAGGCGTGCCTGCGCGGTTGCGCCTGCACACGCTGGGCTGGCTGGGGCTGGCAGTTGCGCTGGGAATCGGGATGGCGACGCCTCAGCTGCTGCCCACTCTGGAGCTGGCGAGCCAGAGCCACCGCGCCGCCGTCGCCACCGAAGCGGGCTACAGCGCCTATGTGCGCACGGCGTTGCCCCTGTTCCACTGGATTACGCTCTGGTGTCCCGACGCCTACGGACACCCGCGCGATGGGTCGTACTGGGGCGCGGTGCATTATGCCGAGCTGGCGATGGGGGTGGGGGCGGTCGGCTTGTGGCTGGCGATTCTGGGCGTGTCGCGGCGCGGGCAGGGGCTGTTCTGGGCGGTTCTGGTGGGGCTGGCGCTGCTGCTGGCGATTGGCTCCCCCCTCACGCGCCTGCTCTATTTTTATTTGCCTGGCTACAGCGCGACGGGTTCGCCTGCGCGGGTGCTGTGCCTGTGGGCGTTTGGGCTGGCGGTACTCACAGGCTTGGGCTTTGAGCGTCGGGAGCGGTGGGGGCTGGGGTTGGCGATATGGGCGGCTGGCTTTTTGGTCGCGCTGGGGCTGGCATGGAGCCTGTTGCCCCAGGGCGTTTCGCGGACGCCGCTGCTTCAGGGCGTGCTGACGAGCCTGCCGATGACGCTGAGCGTGATGGCGCTGGCAATCGGCGCGCTTGTGGCGCAACAGCGGGGAATACTCTCCCCACCGCTGGCGACGAGTATGCTTGTGGCGCTGGCGGTTCTGCCCCCCTCTGCGCACGGCTATCGCTACCCCCTGTATGCAGAGCGTGAAGAGGTGTTTCCTCCTGCGCCGATTCTGGAAGAGGCGCGCCCTGCGGCTGGGGAACGAATCGCCGTTTTGAACATGCGCTGGAGCCTTTATGAGGCACCGCCTGCCGCCCTGCCGCCGAACACCGCCACGGCGTATCGCATCCCCGACGCTGGCGGCTACGACTCGCTTATCCCTCGCTACACCAAGCAGATGCTGGATATTATCAACGGGGAAGACAGCGCGCCGCCTGAAAACGGCAACATGCAGTTTGTGAAGCGTCTCACGCCGCGCCTGCGCTGGATGCGGGTGGCGCGTGTGCTGACTCCTGATGGCTGGCAGCCCGTGCCCGACGGGGAAACGCCCGCGCAGGGGGTCTATCTGGGGCGCGCCGAGCTGGCGCCCGACACCCAGGACCCTGCCACACTCGCCCAGATTCTGGAACGCGCGTGGGCAGAGAATCGGGTTCTGCTCTACGGCGATGGGGCAGACGAGGCTCTGGAGCGCTACGGCGCGGGCGTGCCTGTGGGCGCGGCGCAGGTGGAGTGGCTGGAGGTGCGCGCCACGCGCGTGCGCCTGCAGGTGAACAACCCCGCTTCACAAACCGCGTGGCTGATGGTCTCCGACACATGGTATCCGCGCTGGCGGGCGCAAGTGGACGGCAAGCCTGTGCCCTTGCTTCGGGCGAACCTCGCGTTTCGGGCATTGCCCGTGCCCCCTGGCGCCCACGAAATCACGATGACCTGTTATGGAACCGACCTGCTGATTGGCTTTCTGGTGACGCTTGGGGTGGCGGTGGGACTGGTCGCACTCGGAAAGCTACCAGCCCGCAGCGCGTAGCAAGAACCTGCCTCACTTGTGCATCTTCACAAGGTTCCGACTGAGCAGCGAATCAGTTAGGGACGAGGTGCTGTTGGGTTCTTGATGGAAAACAAGGGTGTGCATCGCTCGCGTACTGGCAACATAGAGGCGGCGCCTGTCCTCAGGGGAGTTGGAGTCATAATTCTCGTCAGAAACATTCGCCACGACAACGGCGTCGAACTCAAGCCCACTGCACAGGTTGAGCGGAATAACGAAGATGCCAGTTGTTGGGCTTGGGGAGTCTTCCTTCGCGACGGGAAGTTTGGTAATCTCGCCTATCCTTATAGCCTCGTCCAGAGTCTTTGTGATGATGGCAGTGCTGTTGTATTTATTCCGCACATGCAGGTCTCGGGCAAGGTTGGCGACTTCCTTAATGCTTCCGCGGAATACATATGGTTTTTCACCAGAGCTGCGTACCAAGCTGAGGTCAGGTTCGCTGCTCGAATCCAGAAGACCGAGTGCAGCTCTGATGATATGAGGACTACTGCGGTAGACTCGCGTAAGATGGTAAGCCTGAGCGTTGAAAAGTCTTTCCATATCGTGCAGCGAGGATCCCAGTGTGGCTATGCTCTGATTGGAATCGCCGATGACGGTAATGTACGAGCTCGTGCCGGTTAGTCGGCGTATGAAGAGTAAAACGGAATAGGGCAGGTTTTGGGCTTCATCAATCGTGATAACGGCGTGCCCGCTTAGAAGCGATTCCTGGGTTGAAAACAGCGACTGTAGGAACAGGCACACAAGGGGTTTTGCGCCATAGGCAATCTCGTAGTCGTCGCGGTGAAAGGATTTGAGGATTTGTGGGGCGTCCTTGCCGACCTTCTGCTCAACGAATTCGATGACCTGCGGCATCCCCCAAGCCGAGCGGAATAGCCAGAAGGGGTTCAACAAGTCGAGTACTTTCTGGAGTTCAGCAGAGTATTTCGAGAAGATTTCGGAAGCGAATTCAACGGGGCGGAGCAACTCATGCACCTTGAAAAACTCCTCCGTCAGTCCCTCCAGGTCCTTTCTGATTTCCTTGAGTGTCTTGTTAAGTGCCTCGCTTTCCGAGAGCCTTCTGTGTGAGCTGACGCCCTTCTCTTCCAGTTTTTGCACTGCTCGTCCCTCTGTCAAGGCGGTTAGCTGTTGGAGAAGCTCTTGCAGATTGCCTATGTGATCATGCACACTTGTGATTTTGTCCAGAGTACCCTTAATCCTTTTTCGGTTGTCAAACGGGGACAAGAACCTTCTCAAATAGGCGAACTGATTCTTTGCTTCTTGCAAATCCCGAAGAAGATACTGCATTCTTTCAATGCCCAACCTGCGAATCTCATCCCGCATTCGCGCTATTGCCGCCTCATGAAGACGGTATACGAGCCTCCCAACCATGTCAGACGAATTCAGCTGCTGGAAAGCGCGCTTGAGATCGTTGCTCGCGGAAAGCATTCGCTCCTCAAACTGGAGCCGACTTTCCAGATGTATGCGGTTTTGCTCTCGTTTTGGGAGCCACTGGGCATGCATACGAATGTAGTGATCCATCAGTTCATCTATACTGAAGAAGTGGGGGATAGAATCAGGGATGCTTCTAAAAAACGCCACTGGTGTATACTCCCAACCGCTGAGTGGGGCTGATGTAAGCAAGCCGCAAGCCTGCTCGCCTCGGTTTCTGGTTTTGATGTTGGTAGTTCAAGTACGCAATTCGATGCAAGGCGACGGCTGTCTTGCCTGTTCCGGGACCACCCGTCACCAAAAGCGCACGCGAGTCTGTTCTAATCGCTCTGTCTTGCTCTTTATCCATCGTTTTCACTATGTCGCGCATCAGCGCATCGGAAGTGCGTGATAATAACTCGTCCAGGTAATCCGAGAAGCCTTTACGAGGCTTGATGTCAACCTCTCCTGGCAACTCACGGGGAGCAGAATAGAAAGGCAACGGAGCATGCTCCGTACTGATGATGCTGATGGTGCGACCATGCTCACGAAACTTCCTGCGTAGAGTAAGTTCCACCCCTATAACCCCACGAGGAGCAATATAGCTCACTCGTCCAACACCGTACGCGGAATAGTAGACGTCTGCCAGCGGGGTACGCCAGTCCAGAATGCGTGTATCCTCAATGTCAGCCCCTGCATAACCGATGTACCTCGACTCGACTTCAGAGCCATCGAGGGAGATATCTATCCTGCCAAAAAAAGCTACCTCAGGTATGTTATGCCAGCCTGACTCTCGGATAGTTTTTGCGAGTAAGTGGTCTATTGCTAACCATGATCGTTGCAGTTCCCTTATTTTGGACGAGTAATCGCGCGCACGAGACCGAAAGCAATCCATCGCTATCCGGTACAACTCCTGCTCCTCTTTCTCCAGCCAGCGAACTTTGCCTTTGAACCGCATATGAGTATGATACCCAATCAGTGCTACGACTATGCAAGCTTTTCCAACAACGCCCGCGCCATCACCGCCACGGGCGCGCTTGTCCCTGTCCAGCGTTCAAACGCCAGCGCGCCTTGCCAGAGGAGCATGCCCAAGCCCGAAACGGTTTTCAACCCGTGTGCATGCGCTTCGCGGAGCAGGCGCGTCTCCAGCGGGCGGTACACCAGGTCGCACACCCACGCATGCGCGGGCAAGTTCGCTATTGGCAGGGGAGGCATCGTCTCCTCGTTGGGGTGCATGCCGAGCGGGGTGCAGTTGACCACACCGTCAAATCGCGTTAGCTGTGGCGCCAGCGCGGCAGCGTCCAGCGGCAGCACGCCCTCCGCGTCGTAGCGTTGCGCCAGTTGCTCGGCGCGCTGGAGGTTGCGGTTGGCGAGCCACACGCTTGCGCCCCGCTGGCGTAGCGCATACACGATTGCCCGCGCCGAGCCGCCCGCCCCCAGCACCAGCACGCGCTGTCCCTTCGGCTCCACCCCCGCCTCAAGCAGCGAACGCAAAAAGCCCTCCGCATCGGTATTGTCGCCCACCAGCGTGTCGCCGTCCCAAAAGAGCGTGTTGACCGCGCCAATTGCCTCCGCCTGCGCCGTGAGCCGATCCACGAGGGAACACGCCGCCTCTTTGTGGGGAATCGTCAGGTTCAGTCCGCGAATGCCCAGCGCCCGCATGCCCGCGATTGCCTCTGCCAATCGCTCTGGGGGTACCTCAAACGCGAGATAGACCCAGTTCAGCCCCAGCGCTTCAAACGCCGCATTGTGCATGGTGGGCGAGAGCGAATGGCGCACGGGATAGCCCAGCACGCCCACCACCTGCGTGTGCGCGTCAATCGGCATGCTCTTCAGGTCTGGCATAAGGTTTGATTTTGCCCAGAAGCCAGCGTTCCACCCGGCGGCTGATTTTTGTGCCCACGAACTCGCGCGGCGCCAGCGGGCGTACCCAGATGGTGTAAATCCCCAGCCGATTGCCGCCCCACACATCGGTGAACAGCTGGTCGCCCACGATTGCGGTCTCATCAGGCTTGACCTGGAGCATCTCGATGGCGCGCTGGAGCATGGCGCGTCGGGGTTTTATCGGACCACGCGCGTAGGGGATGCCCAGCGTTTCGCTCAGCCAGCGCAGGCGCCCCAGATTGCGCGTGTTAGACACAAAGCAGAGCCGAATACCCGCCTCCTTCATCTGCTGAATCCACTGGCGCACTGTTTCGGGAACCTGCCGACTGCGCCACGGCGTGATGGTGTTGTCTAAATCCAGCAGCAGCGCCCGAATACCCAGCGCCTGCAGCCGCTCAGGCGTGATTTCCGACACATGCGCCACATGCTCGTCGGGACACCACCGCTTCAGCCACTTCGGCACCTGCTCACGGTCGAATCGCATTGGCTCTAATTATGGCGAATCGGGGTAGGCTTTTGCAAGCAGTTCCACGGGGTGGTGGATGGGGATGGGGTTTCCCGCCTCGCGAAGCCCCTGTGCAATCCACAGGGTGCAACCGGGGTTCGGACTGGCGAGCGCGTCGGCGCCGCTTTTGCGAATCGCCTCCACCTTCCGGGCAAGCGCCTGCTTCGCCAGTGCGGGCTGGAGCAGGTTATAAATCCCCGCCGAGCCGCAGCACATCTCGCTCCCTTCCAGCTCCACCAGTTCCAGCTGAGGAATGCGTTTGAGCAGCTGGCGCGGTGCGTCCCGAATGCCCTGCCCGTGGAGCAAATGGCACGCATCGTGATACGCCACCCTGAACGGGGCAGGGAACTGCGGTTCGGGCAGGGGCGCCTCGGCGAGCAGCTCGGTGATGTCGCGCACACGCTGGCTGAACGCCTGCGCCTGCGACGCCTCCGCTGTGCCCGCGAACAGCTCGCCGTACTCCTTCATCGTGCTGCCACAGCCTGCGGCGTTGACCACGATAAAATCCAGCCCCTCAAACGCCTGGAAGAGCCGTCGCGCCAGTCGTCGGGCATGGTCAGGATAGCCGTTATGTACCCACAGCGCCCCGCAACAGCCCTGATTGGGGGGCACATGCACCTCAAACCCGGCGAGCGTGAGCAGGCGGATGCTGGCACGATGCACTTCGGGGAACAGCGCCCACTGAGCGCATCCCAGCAGTAGCCCCACGCGCCCGCGCGTTTCGCCGTGCGCAGCAGGGTAGCACGCTTGCGGTCGCCAGAGCGTTCTGGGGGGTTCGGGCAGCGCGACTGCCGATTCGGGCGCGCCGAGCATCCGCGCCAGCCAGCGCGGCGCACGCCGAAAGCCCACCCCACGCGCCAGCCGCAGCAACCGACGCAACTGCACCGGGTTCGTGAAGTGCGCAATTGCCTGCTGGCGCACCCACCGCTGGAACGGCGAGCGGGCGTGGCGCTCCACCTCCGCGCGCGCCCCTTCAATCAAACGCGCATACGGCACGCCCGATGGACACGCCGTCTGACATCCCAGACAGCCCATGCAGGCGTCAATATGCGGGCGGATGGCGCTCCATGGGGTGCGCCCCTCCAGCGCAGAGCGCATCAGGTAAATCCGCCCGCGTGGCGACTCGGCTTCCTCGCCTGTTGCCACATAGGTCGGGCACGCCTGCAAGCATAGCCCGCAGTGAATGCACTTCTGGAGGTCACGCTTGTCTATCGCCATGCGGGGCACCCCTCAGCGCACGAGGGCATCAATCTGTTGCGCCAGCTCAAAGTCTTTTTCGGTCAGCCCGCCCGCCGAGTGCGTGATCAGGCGCAGCTCCACCTGCTTGTAGCGAATCGTGATGTCGGGATGGTGATCCATGCGCTCTGCCAGCATGCCCACCTGCACCACGAACGCGAGCGCCTCACGAAAATTGCGGAAGGTGAACCCCCGCACAATCTCGCCCCCCTCGCGACGCCATTCGGGGACTTTCGCCAGCCACTGGCTCACTTCCGATTCGGGGATTCGGCTCATCATACTCACCGAAACCGCTGTTCGCCAGAAGACGCGGAGTTCCTGCTATGAGGGTACAATTTCTGAACCTGCGAGTGCCCAACTCTTCTGGAGGGGCAAAACCGCTGATACGGGAGCGTGAGATGAGCTTAGAGACGGTATGGATGGCGGCAGGGATTTTTGTATTGTCGGTTTTTTCAGGGATGCTGGGGTTTGGGGTGGCGCTGGCGGCGATTCCTTTTTTGAGTTTGTTTTTGACGGACCTGGTGCATCAGGTGCAGCCGCTGGCGATGGCGCTGGGGGGCACGACGTCGCTGTTCGCGGCGATTGGTTTTTATCGGAGCGGACTGGTGGATACCCGATTGGGGGCGTGGCTGGCGTTGCTGGCGGCGCTGGCGTCGCCGCTGGGCGTGATGGCAGCCCAGCGTGTCCCTCACCAGATTATCTGGGTGGCGTATTTCGTGTCGGCGGGATACATGCTATGGCGTCTGATTCAAGCACGCCCGTTGCAAACTGCGCCCCGGCGCCAGCTGGCATGGCTGATGGTGCTGGTGGTGCCGATAGCGATATTCAGCACTTTTATCGGGGCGGGAGTTGGGTTTCTGCTGGTGCCCACGCTTATCGTTTTTGGGCTTGAGCCGAAACGGGCGGCGGGCACCAGCGCGGTGGTGGTCACGGCGCAGTCCGCCAGTGCGCTGGCGTTCCACTGGCAAAACGCGCAGTTGAACCTGAGCCTGGTCCTCATCCTCATGGCGGCGGGCGCATTTGGCGCCTATCTGGGCGCGCGGTTCACCAGCCTGCGACTTTCCAATCAGCAGTTCAAGTATGTTTTTGTAGTGACGATGACCGTGCTGCTGGCCTATCGGCTTTACAGGCTGCTGGTGTAGCGGGTCTATCCCAGCCGCTTTGCGCAAGTTTCCGCCACCCAGCACGCGAGCGGCGGGATCAACGCCTCCAGCTGTGCTTCCTGCTGTTCGGGCGGCATCGTGAGGTATTGCTCAATCCGTTCGCGCCATTCGTCAACCGCCTTCGCGTCGGCATAGGGGGCGAGAAACTCCAGCAAGGTTTGATGTGCCCGACGCCGTTGCATCACCTCCAGCGCGTCCAGCATCTGGCGGTGGCTCCCCCCTTCCCAGATGGGCAGCACCATCGCCTCGCGTAGCAGGCGCTCAATCCCGAACTCCGCCAGCACGCCGTGCCCCCCATGCACCTCCATGCACCACTTCGCGGCGTGAACCGCCATCTCGGCAGTCCAGTATTTGGCGAGATGGGTCATCAGGCGGAACAGGTGATACCGCTCCGAGTAGGGCGGGGTTTGATGCCATACTTCCTGAAGCAGTTCCACGCAAGTCCACGCGAGCGCAAAGAGCTGGGGAAGCAGGCTCTTCCAGCGTCGGATTTGCGCGTGCATCAGGGGCTGTTCGCTGAGCGGTTTCCCAAAGGCGATTCGGTGCTGGGTGAACTTTTCCGCCTCGGCAATCGCGCGTTGCACCAGCGCCACACTGCCGATGCTGTTGGCAACGCGCGACCAGTTCAGCACCTCCAGAATCAGGTAGATGCCGCTTTCGGGCGTGCCCAGCAGGTAGCCGAGACTGTCGCGCAGTTCCACCTCGCCTGTGGGCACGGAGCGCGTGCCGATTTTATCTTTGAGGCGCCGAATCGTATAGTTGAGCGTGCCGTCTTCGCGCTCACGGGGCACAAGGAACAGCGCCAGCCCTCGCACGCCTTCAGGCGCGCCCTGTGGACGCGCGGCGACCACCGCCAGCTCCGCCCCCACATTGCTACAGAAATACTTATCACCTGTCAGGCGATACGCCTCACCGTTGGGAATCGCGACGGTCTGCACATTCGCGCCCAAATCCGAGCCGCCGCCCGCCTCAGTCATCCATGTGGCGCCCTGCCACACCGACTCGTCGCGGCGCAACATTGGCGGCAGGAAGCGCTCCCGCACTACAGGATGCCCGTACTTTGCCAGTGGCACCGCTGTAGAGAGGCTCACAGTGTGAGGGCAGTAAAGCCCGGGGTCATAAAACGAGGTAATGTAGCCCAGCGCGAAGCTGGTGGCGAGGTCGTTCTCCTCAATCACGCGCCACACCGCGCCGAGTGTGTAGGCTTTCGTGACCAGCGTCCGATAGCCCGCGGGCATCATCACCTCGTCCACACGCCGACCCCAGCGGTCAAACTGGCGGATCCATGGCGTGCCCGCCCGATCCACGCTGGTGGAAATCTCGCGTCCCTGCAGCTCCCACCACGCCTCATACTCGCGCAGGGTTTCGGTGTGGGGCAGGTTTCGCAAGTATTCCGTCAGAAACGCGACAGGTGATTCCATCGCTACTCATGCTCCCTTTCTGTATGGGTTTCGCCTTCTGTGGGGGCAGGGGCGCCTTCGCCTCGAATCTCGCTATGGCGAATCTGACCGCCCAGATGCGCCGTGTAGCCCATTACGCCCGCCACAAACAGGTTCGCCACCAGCACGATACTCGCCGCCGCCAGCGATACCGACTTGCCCCGACTGAGGATCAAGCCCGCTAACGCCACCACGCCCAAACCAATTGCCGAAGCGAGCGCGAACTTGCCCATAGACTCATGCTCTTCAATATGCGCCTCGCTCACCCCTGGGAGGTGTTCCACCACATGCTCGGCTGGCTCGCCTGTGAAGTAGGCGGGCAGGGCGGTAAGCGCCACCAGCACCATCGCGCCGAGAGCCGTTTTTTGAACCTCGTCGCTCCTGCGCACAATGCCCCACAGCATCAACAATACGGTGAACAGGCTGCCCATCACAGGCAGGTGGTTCGTCAGCAAGTGAAGCTGGGCTTCGTTCATCGGTGGCTGCCTCCATCAAGGAAAATTCTACAACAGCGGCACGCTTCCTGCTAAGCAAACAGGGGGTAGAGGAAACCTACCCCCCTGAGACAAGCAGAGTTCCTGTTGCCTTTTAGCGCTTGCGTCGCAAACCTGCGAATCCGATCAGCGCCGTACCCAGTGCCAGCAGGCTTGCAGGTTCGGGCACCACTTCAAACTGGATGGTATAGGTCTGCGATTGTATCGTCTGGGTGCCCATGTAGGAATCCCCATAACCGTCCCACAGCACAGAGGCATTAACGCTCAGGGTCACGATATCGCCCACATTATAGGCGCTGAGATCCAGTAGATAGGTGTTGCCGACCGCCGCGAGCGCTTTGGTGCCCGCTCCTTCATTCACGGCGAAGGTAACGCCGCTATTGCCTGATTGGACAGAAACGCTGTTCACGAGGAGTTCCGCGGTCAGGCGCGCGTCATCGCGGAAGGGGGAGTTAATGGCTCCGAAGTAGGCGCCACCCGCGACCTGCCCCCGAAAAACCGATGCCCCTGAGGCGTTCCACCCGATGTTCAAGTTAGGATTAAGAAACTTATTCACCTGAATGCCCGGGGCTATGGGGTCATCATCGGTTACGCCAGCAATCGATGCCGAAACCCCCGATGCCAGTGTTAGCTGTGCGGCGTTATCGAACTGAGCGCGTGTTCGGGTCGTCATGTCCCCGCCGAAGGCAGGCTTATTGGAGAGCTGCTCCAGGCGGAACACATGCCCCGAACCGACCCAGGTGGTGAAAGTCGCCACGCCGCTGGGGTTGTTGCCTGTAACTCCGCCCGAACGGTTGGCAGGCAAGCGCCAGTAACTGCCTGCAGAAGTGCCGCCATCCCCGGAGAAGCGTGCCACCAGACGCCCAAACACATCCCCACTGGAAAAGGGAACCAGCTGCCGATTCCAGACATAGCCGTTGCCTGTCCCACCAAAAGAAGTGTCTGTCAAAACCCATTCCGCGGCAGTATGCGTACCACTGGTCGGTCCTGAGGAAGAGTAGGAGAGGCTGAGGCCCACATTGCGTGGACCATCGTTAAACGAAATCTGAAACTGCTGCGCCCACACACTTTGGCTTAGAAGAGCCATCAGCGCAATCAATCCAAGCCTTTGAACCATCGTTCCGTTCATCTTCGTTCACCTCTTTGCTGGAGCGCAGTGCGCTCCATCTCCTATAGACTCAAAAACTGCTCAAAACCGGACAAAGTTAACCGACTATCCAGTAAAAAACCAGGGCTACGGAGAGCGCCGTAGCCCTGGTTTCCCATCTCAAGGAGGTCGCTTTGTGGTGAGCAGTTCACAGTTCCCTCACACAGAAGAGGTCTATACGAGAGAAGGAGGTCCAGGCAGTGTTAAGCCTTCTATTCCAGAGGGCGGAGGCGCCACCTGCGCCTGCCGCCTCCTGTCCAAGCCTGTCAAACCATGCAAACCGAAGCATTCTCACACCTCACTGGAAGCCCCTATCGCCGACTTCCAACCCTTTAAGACTCAAAATCCGCCCAAAAGCGGACACCCTTTTGACCGAAATCGTCGGAAAAATTTGCCTTCTTGCAGGGCATTCCCGTAAAATTCGGGAACTTTCATCTGCACGAGGCAGTATATACTCTCGCCCCTTACAAACTGCTTCTTTCTGCCTCGGGGTGAGGGGTAAGGAGAGAACCACAGGATGACGGAGGTCAATCTTTTGCTTGAGGTCGTTCACGCACTGCGCGAGATAAGTCAGCAGTTGAACCGTCTGGCTTCCCAGCTGGAGCGTCTGCACGAGGGAAGCATGCCTTCGGCGCAGACGCCCCAGATCGCTTTGTCAATTCCAGACACTTTCCGCCCGGACGCTCAATTCTTGACGCAGAAGTTGATGCGCTTTTGCGAGGCGCGGGGCATCGAGCTGGTGGAGCATGCGCCCGAGCAGCCCACCAATGCTGTGGAGCGCGAGCGTCGTCACCTGGCACGCTTTATGGTGGAGCATCATGGCTTGCTGGCGCCGCTGCTGGAGCTGATGCGCGGCACCCTCGCTTCACCCCGCGAGATGAGCCGAAAGGTGGCGCACCTCGACGCCGAGCAGCTGAGCATCGTCACGAATTTTCTGACGCGCCTCTACCAGCTGTATATACTGGATTACTATGTGTACAATCGCAATGAGCGCGCGGTGTCGTTTCGTGTGCGCAAGCAGCCGTTTGCCCAGAACTTTCTGTCGGGTCAGTGGTTCGAGATGGGGGTTGCGGAGCGGGTCAAGCGGTTGCTGAACTCGCACCCCTGTGTGATATTCCGCAACGCGCGGTTCCAGTCTGCCCAAGGGGGTTGTTTTGAGGTGGACATTCTGATTGCGCTGTGGGCGTGTGGTGAGTTTCGGCTCGCCGCGCTGGAGTGCAAAAGCGCGGGGACGCTGGTGGAAGAGGAGTTGGGGCAGATTCGCCGCGTGGCGAGCGTGCTGAACTTGAGCGCGGCGCGGTGCGCGGTAGTGTTTCCCAAACCCCTCAGCGAGGCGCAGGCGAAGCTCTGGTTCGAGCAAACAGGCGCCAGCATGGAAAGCCTGCAGAGCCTCTCTGCGTTCCTGCAGAGTCTGACCGAATAGTCAGCGCTTGCGCCTCGACTTCAGGTACTGCTCTTCCAGCTGGTCTAACTGTTCGGGCGTGGGGCGTGGCGGCGTGGGGATGGACTCCGCCTGCTTTGCCCCCTTCGCCCGACTTTTTGTGGAGGACGCCTGTGGCTCGGGGGCAGCCGCCTTCGCAGGCTTTTCGGAAGTTCTGGGCGCTGGCTTCGCGGCTGTTTCAGAGGCTTGGGGCGAGGGTTTCGCGGACTTTGAGGGCGTGCCGGGGGTTGCCGCAGCTTTGCGAGTTGGCTCTTTGAGCGGCTCTAAATCTGCCTCGCTCAGCAGCACCACATAGCGCAGGCGGAAGGTTTTCTCCTCGTCGGTGAGGCGGTTGCGCGCCTCCTCCGAAAGGCTGTTGAGCCACTTCTCGTGCATCGCGCCCTGCTGTTCGGCATGGCGCTGGCGGACGCTTTCGGGGAGGCTGTCAATATCCAGGTCTACCGCAATCTCTTCGGAGGAGTAGACTTTCAAAATCGTGCCGCGCGTGCCGCCCAGATGCGGCGCATAACGCCCCTCCAGCGCTTCCTTGCCCTGCACCTCGCGCACCTTAACCTGCACCCGGTCGCCGTCCTTGAACTTTGGCATAAGCCAATTGTACCCGCTCAGGCGCTTCCGAACCCACCTTGCGGCACTCTTCTCGCCAGAAACTTGCCCCGTCGCCCCTCGAAAAGACTTGGGTATACTCGAAAGCGAAGTCTAACACACAAATGCCATGATGAACACGCCTGACGCGATATCTTCGGAAGAGCGCCTGTGGGCGATGCTGGCGCACCTCTCCGGACTGCTGGGGTGGGTCACAACGATAGGGCAGTTTCTGGTGCCGCTCATCATTTATCTGGTTTACCGCGAACGCTCACGCTTCGTCGCTTATCATGCCCTGCAGCAGTTGCTGTTTCAGATATTCCTGCTGGTTGCCCTCGTAGTCCTCACTATTGTCGGAGTGGTGATCGGGGTCATCACCTGTGGGATTGGGTTTGTCCTTGTCATCCCACTCTTCCTGGCGCTTATAATCTATGTGCTGGTCTACATCATCTGGGCGGCGATAGAAGCCTACAACGGCAAATGGTTCCGTATCCCGCTGGTGGGGGACTGGACCTCTTCCCTTGTGCAGCCGTGATTTATGCCTCACGAAAATAGCGCACAGATGGAACACACGCTCCATCGCCTGCGTGGCGACGGCACGCAGGCGGAGCTTTTTGAACGCTTTGAGGGCACGCTTCGGAACGCTCTTCAAAACTCCCCTGACCCCAACCGCCTGCTGATTAACCTGGATCGCTGGCTGGAGTCGCTGGGCAATCGGTTAACCTACTACCGCCTGTTTGCTGAGTCGCCGCGCCTGCTGGAGCCGCTCCTGACCCTGATGGACAGCTCTCAGTATATGGCGGACGCGCTCATTCAGAACCCCGAACTCGGCGAGATTCTGTTAGACCCAAAACTTCTGTATCGCCGTCGCACGAAATCGGAACTTCAGCGCGAGTTGGGGCGCTTGCTGAAACCCTGCTCCACCTACTGGATGCGGCTGGATCGCTTACGCCTGTTCAAGTATCAGGAGCTGGTGCGCATCACCGCGCTGGATGTGATGGGCAAACTGAGCTTGCCCGAAGTAGCGCGCCAGCTTTCCGACCTTGCAGATGTGTGCATTCAGGGGGCGCTGGAGTCCGCCGATGCGGAGCTGCGCGCCCAGTACCCGATGGAGGGCGCGCTGCCGCTGGTGGTGCTGGCGATGGGCAAACTGGGCGGACGCGAACTCAACTACAGCTCCGACATCGATCTGGTATTTCTCTGCGCAGATCAACCCAATTTCAGAGGCGCCCGCGAGCCGATTGCCTATCTCACGCGCCTGTGTGAGATGGTGGTCAAGGCGCTCAGCGAGCCGATGCGACGCGGGATTGTGTTTCGCGTAGACCTGCGCCTGCGTCCCGAAGGGCGGTTCGGTCCGATTGTGCGCACGCTCAGCTCGGCGTGGCGCTACTACGAAGCATGGGCGGAGATGTGGGAGCGTCAGGCGCTCATCAAAGCACGCCCGTGTGCAGGCGACCTGCGATTGGGGGAACAGTTCTTAGAGCGGCTTCAGCCCTGGATTTATCGTCGACACCTGAGCGCCGAAGACCTGCAGGCAATCGTGGAGCAACGGCTCAAAACCGAAGCGCAGACTCAGGCGCGCGGCGAGTGGGAAACCCATATCAAAAACGGCTGGGGCGGCATTCGTGATATCGAGTTCCCCGTGCAGGCGTTGCAGTTGCGCTACGGCGGGCGCTATCCGCGCCTGCGGGTTGCCAACACGCTCGAAGCGCTCCGACGACTACGAGAAGCACGCCTGCTGAACCCCGAAACCGAACAGGCTCTTCGGGAGGCGTACTGCTTCCTGCGGACGGTGGAGCATCGCCTGCAGATGCTCTATGGTCATCAAACGCACTCCCTGCCGAAAGACCCAGCCGAGCGCGAGCGCCTCGCAAGGCGCATGGGGTTTCCCAGCCTGGACGCCTTTGAAGCCACGCTCCAGAGCCATCGTACCGTCGCACGCCAGTTCCGCGAGCAGGTGCTGACGCCTGTGGCACCGCCTGAAGACACGCTCTCCATTCCGCAGGAAAACCTGCTCCTGCTGGGCACGCCCGAAGGCGAGGGGGTGTGGGTTCCCTATCTGGAATCGCTGGGGTTTCGGGAGCCGCAACACGCTTACCGCATCCTTTCTGCTCCTGCTTCAGGCACGCAATATGGCGAGTCGCCGCCTGAAGTGCGTCGGGCGTTTCTGCGTGTGTTGCCCCAGCTGCTCACCGCCTGCGCCCGCACAGCGAACCCCGAACGCGCCCTGCGCGCGTTAGAGCAGCTGGCGGACGCCATCCCGAACCGCGCCGCGCTCTATCACAGTTTCGCCGATAGCCCCGAAGTGCTGACGCGCCTCGCCGGGTTAGCCCAGTCGCCCCCACTCTGGAGCCGTCTGATGGCGCATCTGGAGCTGATGGACATGCTCTTCGGCGAGGAGATTGTTGCGCCCTATGCCAAAACGCTGGAAGAACACCAGCAGTCGCTTCAGGCGCGGCTGGAACCCTGCAAAACGGAGCGCGCCCGACTCGCGAACATTCGCGCTTACGCCCGACGCGAGACGCTTCGCATCGGCGCACGCGACCTGTGGGGTGAAACACGCCCTACCCAGACTGCCGAAGACCTGACCGCCCTCGCCGAAACCCTGCTCATGAGCCTGCTCCCCGAAGGGGTCGGCTTAATCCTGTACGGCAGCCTCGGCTCTGGGGAAGTGGGCTACGCCAGCGACTGGGATGTGGGCTTCGTGATTGCCGATGGCGGCGACATAGAAGCGCGCACCGCCGAACTGCAGCAGATGCTCCAGCGCTGTCAGCAACTGCATGAGGTGGGCGCCTTCGCACGAGTGGACACGCGCCTGCGTCCCGAAGGGGGAGCGGGCGCGCTGGTGCGCACGGTTTCGGGCTTCGCCGACTATTTCGCCCACCACGCTGAACCGTGGGAACGCCTCGCGGCGCCCCGCGCACGGCTGGCAAACCCGCATCTCCCCTTTGCCGGGGCGTTTCAGGAGGTTCTGGAGACTTTTCGCTATGGGGTGACGCCCACTCCAGAGCAGTCTGAGGCGATGCGCCATCTGATACGACGCGCCCTGACCGAGCGCGTGCGCCCTGAACATGCGGAACGCCACCTGAAACTGGGCAGAGGGGGGCTTGCGGTGATTGAGTTTCTCGCCCAGTGGGGGATGGTTCACACAGCGACGATTGAGGATACGCCCCTGCCCACCAGCACACTGGGAATGCTGGAGTGGCTCTATCGGCGTGGCTGGCTCCCACGCCCCGATTATGAGGCGCTTCATCAGGCGTGGCTGTTCTTCTACCAGCTGCGCAATCGGCTGAGCCTGCTTTTTGAGCCTGCGCCCGAAACCCTGCCCGAAGGCGAGCGACTGGAACAGGTCGCTGCCAGCCTCGGCTACCCCAGCGCACGCGCCTTAGAGGAGGAGTTTCACGAACACTGGAACGCCGTCGCCGCGCTCCAGCGTTTTGAATGATAGGGTGGGAACCTTTGCTGGCTCCGGGCGTCTAACCCTTCAGGAGGTTGACACCAATGAAACAGGGATTGCGTAGTTTCGTTCTGGGAGGTCTGCTCACATTGGGTTGTGTGTTCGGCTACACCCAGCTGGATAAGATTCTCAAAGCAGGCGGAATTGCCGTCGTTGTAGACCGGCTGGGCAAGGACATAGACCGCTTCGTCAACAACCTGACCAACACGAAGCCCGACAAGAATTTCGCCACCAAAGTCGTGCCGATTATCAGCGTGGGCAAGGGCACGCATGTGGGCGCGGCGCAGGTGATGGGCAAACCGGAGCTGGTGCAGAAGGTGCAGGCAGTGGCTCAGGTGGAGGGCGACTTTATGGGGCGTGAGGTACGGGTGCGTGGCTTGATTCCCGTCTCCACCAAAAATCCGGGGCGCAATCTGGATCGGGTGGAGGGCGTGGGCGTCTCGGCGATTATCGACATTCGCCTCTAACCGTTGCCTGAAAGTTGCTGTTGCACCAGTTGCGGCACGAGGCTCAGCGCGTGGGGTAGGTTTTCGGGCTGTTTGCCGCCCGCCTGGGCAAAGTCGGGCTTGCCCCCGCCTGAGCCGCCCACCTGCTGTGCCAGCGCTCGCACAAGGTTGCCCGCGTGCAAGCCTTTCTGCACCCATTCGGGCGCGACTTTGGCAATCAGCACCACTTTGCCGTCCGTGTGAGTTGCCAGCACAGCGACGCCCGCGCCTTTCTGAATCAGGCGGTCAGCCAGCGTGCCAAGCGTTTTGGGGTCGGCATCGGGCAGGGCGTGTGCCACCACAGGCGTCTCGCCCACCATAATCGGGGTAATCTCGCTGACCGCCTGCGCCGCGCTGTGCTGCTTGAGGCGCTCCAGCTCATGCTGAAGTTCTTTCAGCTGGCGCGTGAGGCGTTCCAGCGCACGGGGCAGTTCAGGCAGGGGCGTATGCATCATCTCGGAGACGGCGCGAATGGCATGCTCGCGCTCCAGAAGCCATTGATATAGCCCGCGCCCCGTGAGCGCCTCCACGCGCCGCACTCCTGCGGACACACTGCCCTCATGCACAATCTTGAACAGCCCCGCCTCCACCGTGTTGCGCAGGTGCGTGCCCCCACACAGCTCCAGCGAGAAGCCCGGAATCTCCACCATGCGCACGCGGCTGCCGTACTTCTCGCCGAAGAGCATCATCGCCCCGCGCTGGCGCGCCTCTTCAATCGGCACATCGTTGTAGACCCGAACCTCCAGCTCCTCCAGAATCTTCTCGTTGACCAGCGATTCGATGCGCTCCAGCTCTTCCGGGGTGAGCGCTTTGGGGTGGGTGAAGTCGAATCGCAGGCGGTCGGGGGCGACCAGCGAACCCGCCTGCACCACATGGGTTCCCAGCACCGCCCGTAGCGCGGCGTGGAGCAGGTGAGTCGCCGTGTGATTACGCATGATGTCCAGCCGCCGCTGTTTGGGCACGACGGCGTGAACCTTTGTGTTGAGGTTCAGCTCGCCCTCCACGATTCGGGCGTGGTGGAGATAGAAATCGTTCGCTTTCTGGGTGTCGGTGATTTCGGCGCGTCCGCCCTCCCACTCCAGATAGCCTGTATCGCCAACCTGTCCACCCGCTTCGGCGTAGAAGGGGGTTTGATCCAGCACAATCTCCACCGTATCGCCCTGCTGGGCGGCAGGGGTCAGGTTGCCGTCGCGGATAATGCCCACCACAACCGCCTCGCCTTCGGTATAGTCATAGCCGATGAAACGGGTGGGCGCGGCGTGTTGAGCCAGCTCGGCAAGCGCGGAGCCAGTCTGCACAAACAGCTTCTCAGAGATGCCGCTGGCTTCGCGGGCGCGCTGGCGCTGCGCCTCCAGCGCCTGCTGGAAGCCTTCGGTGTCCACCTGAATCCCGCGCTCGGCGGCAATTTCCTGAGTCAACTCCAGCGGGAAGCCATAGGTGTCGTACAGGGTGAACGCGCGCTCGCCTGAAAGCACGCGCGAGCGCTGTACCGATTCGTCCGTTAGCATCTCCTCCAGCCGTGCCAGCCCCGACTGCACTGTCTGGCGGAAGCGCTCCTCTTCAAAGCGCAGGATGCTCTGAATGTAGTCTTTGCGCTGAACAATTTCGGGGTACTGGTCGCCCAGCGCCTCAATCACAGCAGGCACGAGTTCCGCCATGAAGGGCTTTTCGAACCCCAGCACGCGCTGTCCGCGCAGGATGGCGCGGCGCACGATTCGGCGCAGCACATAGCCACGCCCCTCGTTCTGAGGGATAACGCCATCCGCAATCGCAAATGTCGCCGCGCGAATGTGGTCCGCAATCAGGCGGATGGCGGTGTCGGTCGGCTCGCCCTGCTTGTAGCGCACGCCTGCCAGCGACTCAATCGCACTCACAATCGGCTGGAACACATCGGTCTCAACCGGGCTTTCGAACCCCATCAGCACGGCGGCGGTGCGCTCCAGCCCCATGCCCGTGTCGATGTTCTTCTTGGGCAAGGGGATGAGTTTGGGTTTGCCGTTCTCTTCCGTGCGCTCGTATTGCATGAACACGAGGTTCCAGATTTCCAGCCAGCGTCCGCAGTCGCAGGCGGGTCCGCACTCGGGGTTGGTGCAGCCTGTGTCGAGGCGCGTATCGTAGAAAATCTCCGAGCAGGGTCCGCAGGGACCGTTGGGACCCTCGCTGATGGCATTCGCGGGCCAGAAGTTGGTCTTTTCGCCCAGTCGCCAGATGCGGTTCGCCTCGATGCCGACCTCTTTGTGCCAGATATCAAATGCCTCGTCGTCGTCCTGAAATACGGTGAACTGGAGCCTGTCGGTGTCTACTTTGAGGTGTTCGGTGAGGAACTCCCACGCCCACAGGATGGCTTCGCGCTTGAAGTAGTCGCCGAAGCTGAAGTTGCCCAGCATCTCAAAGAAAGTGAGGTGGGAGAGGTCGCCCACCGAGTCGATGTCGGTGGTGCGCAGGCATTTTTGCACGGTGGTCACTCGCGGCGCGGGCGGCTGCGCGACGCCCAGAAAGTAGGGCTTGAACTGCACCATCCCCGCGCTGGTGAACAGCAGGGACGGGTCTTTCGGCACGAGGCTATCCGAAGGGAGCAGCAGATGCCCCTTGCTCTGGAAGAAGTTCAAAAACGCCTGTCTCAGGGCACGCGCGTTCCAGTGCATGGTACTCTCAGTCAGTCAGTATCCACACCCGCAGCCGCCACACCCACAGCCGGGCATCCCCGTCTCATCATCCGTCTGGAACGACGAGCCGCAGCCGCAGGTGTTGATGGCGTTGGGGTTATCAATCTTGAACCCCCCGCCGAAGCTGTCTTCCACATAATCAATCGAGGAACCGTCCATATAACGGATGCTCAGGTCATCCACATAGATTCGGATGCCGTGCGATTCGAACACCAGATCGTTCGGCTCCGGGTCGGCGTCGTCAATTGCCATCTGGTATTGCAGACCACTGCACCCGCCGCCTGCCACCCACACTCGCAGGCTGGCGTTGGGTGCGCCCGATTCTTCGAGTAAAGCCTTCAGTTCCTGCGCCGCGCGCTCGGAAAGAGTGATTGCCATCGTTCTATTCCTCCTTACTGGGATGCGACTGGCTGAATTATACCCAACGGTGCGTCGGCGAAAGCTTCTTCGATCATCTGGCGTGCCATCTCCCACAGTTCGGGTGCGGCGCGTGCCATCACGCTGTTGCGAGCGATGACTTTCTCTTTGGGCACCTGAAACTCGCGCCAGCCGCCCCCGTTGTTGCAATAGTTCGCCAGCACGCCTGCGAGGCGGTCTAACGCCATCGCGAAGCGCGCTTCGGGGGTCTGCTGGGCGACGAACTCTTCCCACAGGCTACGGAACTCAGCTGCCTGGTCGGGAGGCAGAAGGGCGAAGATGCGTTCTGCCGCTTTACGCTCGCGCTCGTACTGGGTTTGGCGCGCCTGATCGTCATACGCGAAGGTGTCGCCCGCGTCAATCTCCACAATATCATGCACCAGCGCCATCTTCACCACGCGGAAGAGGTCTATCGGCTCGGTGGCGTACTCTGCCAGCACGAGCGCCATCATCGCGAAGTGCCAAGAGTGTTCGGCGTCGTTTTCGTAGCGGCTGCCGTCCAGAACGCGCGTGCGCCGCAGGATTCCTTTCATCTTGTCGATTTCCACCAGAAACGCCATCTGTTGCTTCAGCCGCTCGCTCATCGGGGAATATAGTACCTGAAAGGAGATGTTTCGCGCCACACGCCAGTGCGCAGGCAAGGGAAGGGAACCTCGCCAGCCTAAGACCGCCGCCTGCGAGGTCGTCGGCAGTATTGAGTATACCCACGCCCACAGCGCCCAGCGCACGGGGCAGGGAAGCATAGCCCTCTATCTCCAGTGCAACAACGCCTGCGCGGGCTTCTGCAGTAGATTGGTTCGCCTCACGAAAGCAACCCGAAAAACCAGCAACTCTCTACCTCAAAATAGAGCCGACCCCGAAATGCGACAGCACAACAGACGCGGGTGCCCAGCTTCTCATCCGCAAGCGTCGCCATCGCGGTGCCTGCCAGATAGCGCGAATCGGGCGAGAAAACACACCGGTACCGTTCCCAGTCCTCGGTCAGGGGGCGGTATTTCTTCTCTCCGATGATGGCGTAGTAGAGCCTGTGGGCGCTGTGTCACCAGTATCGGTAGTTGGGCGAGATACCCTTCAGGTGGTCGAACATATTGCCGATGTAAAAGAGCAGCTCGTGATGCCACTCCCCATCGGTGTACCAGTAGTTGCGCATGGTTGACCAAACGCGCCTATCGCGTTCCACGAAGCCCTGCCCTGTGGGGGTGCCGTTTTTGTCCACGGGCGGTCCGAAGGCGATAAGCTGGATAGTCGGGATACGCACGCGCTCACCTCTCATCAAACCACATAGGGGTTGAAGAGTACTTCCCTATGTCCAGTGTGCTGTTCGCTTCTGTCAGCCGACGGGTTCGCCTGCGCCTGCAGTCGACCAGCTCCAGATCGCCGCTGAGGGCACGGTAGCCCAAGATGACTCTATACCGTTTGCGCTCTGTGATTGCCTTGCCCGCGTCGTACCCCCATGTCCCCCCTTGCTGTAGAGATTTTTCTCTGGTTCATAGGGGTGAGAACTATACCCTACCCAGTGTCCTGAACGCCTCTAATCTGGGTTCTATTTTCGATATCACTATGAAGAATAAACAAAATAACACAAATCAATCAAAAACAATCTATCATAATAGTTTTGTAAAATGGTAAATTTATCTAATTTTTGAAAATTTTCTATTTGGAAAACAACATCTATTCGGCTTTTCCTGATATCAATCACTGAGAGATAGCGAAGTTTTGTACCATCTTCTGGAGTACCAACTAATAAAGCCCACTGTCCATCATCGGTTATGTCTAACCCGTGAACATATTTCCAGCGGTGCTGACTAGGGCGCAATACCATAAGTTCTTTTCCTTCTTGTGTTTCACACTTTACATAAGGATAGGCTTTTATGGTCGTCTTTAGTCCATTGCCGATGGTTTCTGTTTTAGACCCCTCTATGCGAAGGCGGATCTGATGATGGCGTGAGTAGGCGTAGTATGGATATCCATGCCGAAAACGCTGGTCTGTTAGTGCCCAATCTACACTCAGCTGCTTAACTTCGTTGATACTCAGTACACGACGCTTCCCGGTAATAACATCTTGTCGGTAATAGGCGAGGCGAGGCTCTGCTGCACGACTTGCTGGAAACTTCAGTGCATACCAGATGTGGCGGCTGTCAGGATACCAACCGAACTTTTCAATCTCACCCTTTCCATAACTTAGTTCGCGAACCTCCTCTCGTCTGAGAACATCGAAAAGGCTCAAGTTATGATGATGTGCAAGACCCCCGATCGAGTTGCCCAGCAGATACCGGCTATCTGGAGAAAATAGGCTAAGATAAAGGGCGTTCGATAACAGGCTGAACTTCTCTCCCACCTGTAAGTTTGCCAACAGGGTAGCCACGGTCATACAGTAAACCCACTGCCGGTCTGGAGAGGTCCGTACCTCCCGATGGTAATCAAATGTCAAAGGAAAGAGTGACTTCGCCTGCCACTTGCCCGATTCATACCTTGCGAGGGTCAGATAGTTGTTCTCAGTGCAAACCAACTCTATAGGCGGTGGAGTGTTCCTGTTGATAAAGAAGCTCATTCTTTCCCCTCCCTCACCTCAGGTCGATAGAAATATATTCTCTATTCCACTCCGCCTCCACCAAGTAATACTCCCGCTCACTCACCAAATCCGACACCGTATACCGCCGCGCCGAACCCGGCAACACCCCACTCGCGCTGGAATAACTCCCGCTCACCATGCCCCAGCGCACCCGATAACCCGTCGCACCCGGTACCGAACTCCCATAAACCGCCATCCTGACAGCCCCGCAACAACAACGCTCTCAAAGATTCGCCTCGCCTCGCCAAAACTGATACAAAGGTCTATCGTATGGGGTTTCCAGCCGCGGGGTACCAACCAGACCAACACCTTTCCCCGATAACTCAACATAGCTGTACCTCCTGTCCGTCGGCACTTCTACTGCAAGCAGCTCGCTGTGAAAGTTTTCCTCGTCCTTCTGTTTCCCAACGGAAAGAAGCACCCAACGCCCATCCTCCGTCACATCTCGCGGAAGTATCTGGACCCAAGGGTGTTGCCCTCGCTCTATCACCACGCGCGAACGCCCATCCCGCCACTCTACGGACATTTGCTGATGCCCAGGACGGTATCTGAGAGAATTCCCTTCGAAAAGCGGCTTTACCCGCACCCGAACCTGTTGGCGAGGAGAGTAACGGAAGGCACTGTTATCATCCATCCCCACAGGACCCCATCGGTAGCGCGGATCCAACAACGCCCAATCGCGGTACACCTCGTCCATCTGGCGCCCTTTCAACACCCAGCGACGCCCACTGACCACATCCTGCTTGTAAGCCCGCAGCCGATGATAATCGAGCGCCCCGACATCTTCCTGATACCAGATATGCCGACTGTCTGGATACCACCCAAACCGATAGGCGGTATATGGATCCTCGGTGTCGCGTGGATACTCTGGCGTTGCTAAGCGGCGCACACGGCGTGTGGCACAATCTACCACTATCATCCCCTCTACCTCGCCGCCTCCATATCCGCAAAGGAAACGACTATCTGGTGAAAACTTGCAGCGATAGAGACTTTTCAGCACAATCGGTTTGAAACCAGCGTCGCCAACTCGTCCGCAATAGGTGAAAGATACCCCCGCATAATAGTAATACTGACCATCAGGCGAGAGGTCCATATGGCGAAACTCGTTCTTTATCGGATCGAGAAAAAGGGGGATACTTTGCAGAGGTTCCTCAACGACTTCCCCTCCGCGATAGCGTAAGATTTTACGATGGAGGCTAATCCAGTAATGCCCTTTGGGTGCGGGTTGGTCTAAATCTATGTCCAAGAAGGCATAAACAACAGGCGGCGGTGATAACGCCTCTTGCTTCTCTTGCCGGATCATGGTTTGCCACCTCCTCGTGTGAAGTTATAGACGAATACTTACCACTTCACGATACCACGGCATGACCCTGTCAGCGCTGATTATACCCGTCGCTGGAAAATTCTCTGGGAGATTTGAGATGCTTTCTGTCCACCACTGCCAACCTGTTGGACGGAGATAAACCGACAACCCTTGAAGGTCTTGTCCGATGAAAAGGGGAGCATGCGCAACGCCACCCTTAAGCAGGAACGATCTCGTGCGAACCCATCCGCCATGAGGTTCTGCATGTCTCCTCTCTTGGGCTATTGAGACAACTCGTCTTACCTGCGGAGTTCCTGCAGGAGGTGGCACCGGGTGTTCCCTATAGGCACATCCCACCACGACACGCTTGTAAGAGGGAGGGTCAAAAAAGGATCCTCAAGAAGCGTGTAAGAAGCGATCTAGGAATTCTGCCTCGCAATCCGACGCACCAGCCACCGCACACACGCAATCACAATCCAACCCGCCTCCACCTCACATAACTGGTCATAACAACGACCCAGCCGACGACGCCCCAACAACCACGCAAACGAACGCTCCACCAACCAACGACGCGACGGCACCTGAAACCCTTGACCCGAACGCGCCACACAATCCAAACCCACCTCCCACTTACTCAACAGCCACTCCAGCAACCCCTCCCGATCCTATGCACTATCCGCTATCACCACCTGCACCTCCCGATACCGCGCCAATACTTCATCCAACACCTGATACGCCCCCTGCGCAGTCGACACATCCGCCGCCGAAACCCACACCCCTAACACATTCCCTTGCGAGTCGACCGCGATATGGCGCTTACGCCCCTTGATTTTCTTGCCTGCGTCGTACCCGCGTGCCCCCCATTTGCCGTAGACGGCACGCTCTGGCTGTCTACGGCAAGGTGCTGGGGCGTCTCCCGTCCTCTCTGACACCGCTCCAAACGCCCCAACGCCTCGCGGAGCGTGTCCCACACGCCCAACGGACGCCAGCGACGGAAGTGAGAATACACCGCTTGCCACGGGGGTAAGTCGTGGGGGAGTTGTTGCCACTGGCAGCCGGTGGTCAACCCATACAAAATGGCGTTGACGAGTTCGCGCAGGGGCTATTGGGGTGGGACCCCGCGGCGTTTGCGTTTGCGTCCGTAGAGCGCTCTGCGGAGCAGAGGTTCGAGGAGAGCCCACTCTTTGTCGGTCAAGTCGCTGGAATAAGGTTCGCGCTCGTTCATAGCGAGAGGAGTATGCCCCAACTCGCTTTCCTAAGATCGCTTCTCAGGCAGGCAGGAATCAAAGAGCGTTCCCCATACTTCCCATGCGCATGGTCGTGGTGAAGCCGCGTGCTTCAGAGTCGGAGGCTGTTGCGGGGGGTGTCCTGCGCTGGCGGGCAATCGGGGTAGGGAGCCTCTTGCTCTTTCCCAACGCCTACTGGGTGATTTACATGGAGAAGGTGCGCCCCGGACCGTACCCCACGATTATTTCGCTGTTTCTGAACTGCGTGGTGTGGCTGGCGGTGCTGGTGGCGGTGAACAAGGTTCTGGTGCGCTGGCGCCCACAGTGGGCGTTTACCCCTGCCGAGCTGTTGATGATTTACACCATGCTCTGTGTGGGGTCGGCGTTTGCAGGGCACGACATGACGCCGATTCTGGTGCAGATGATGGCGCACCCTTATTTTTATGTGGTGGAGAACCCCCACTGGCGCGAAACGGTGCTTCAGCATCTGCCACCGGCGCTTACTGTGCCCGACACGGAGGCGTTGCGGGGCTACTTTATTGGCAACTCCACGCTCTATCGGTGGGAGCATCTGATGGCGTGGGCGAAGCCGCTTGCGCTCTGGCTGCTCTTCATTACGCTGTTGTGGTGGACGATGCTCTGTATCGTGTCGCTGGTGCGCCGCGCGTGGACGGAATCGGAGCGGCTGGCGTTTCCGCTGGTGGAGTTGCCCGTGCGGATGGTGGAGCCTTCGGGCGCGCTCTGGCGGGCGCGACTCTTCTGGGCAGGGTTCGCCGTCGCAGGCGGAATCGACCTGCTGAACGGGCTGAACTACTGGTTCCCCTCCATCCCTGCCATCCCCGTGAAGCATCAGAACATCGGCTATCTGTTTGTGAACCGCCCGTGGAATGCGATTGGCTGGTTTCCCATCTCGTTTTATCCGCTGGCAATCGGGATTGGGTATCTCCTGCCGCTGGACTTGCTGTTTTCGTGCTGGTTTTTCTTTTTCTTCTGGAAGGCGCAGCTGGTGTGGGTGAGCGCGATGGGATGGGACATTGTGCCAGAGTTCCCGTTTATTCGGGAGCAGGGGATTGGCGCGTATCTGGGCATAGGCGCGTATCTGTTGCTGAGCGGGCGGGGGCTGGTGCGTCAGATTATCCAGCACCTGCGCCACCCCGAAAAGAGCGACCTTGACGACTCGCGCGAAGCCCTGCCTTACCGTACCGCGCTGATAGGGCTGGCTGTGGGACTGACGGGCATGGTGCTGTTTCTGTGGGCGTTTGGGATGCGCTGGCAGGTGGCGGTGCTGGCGGTGCTGATTTATCTGTTGATTTCGCTGGTGATTACGCGCATCCGCGCCGAGCTGGGACCGCCCGTGCATGACCAGCACTTTTCGGGACCCGACCACCTGCTGATTCGGCTGGGCGGCACGCGGGCGTTCACTTCGGGCGATCTGGTGATGCTGAACTTCTTTTACTGGTTCAATCGGGCGTATCGCTCCCATCCGATGCCGTTCGCGCTGGAGGGGTTGAAGATGGCGAGTCTGAGTGGGGCGCGGCTGGCGCCTTATCTCTGGGTGACGCTCTGGGCGGGGGTGCTGGGCTCGGTCGCCAGCTTCTGGGGGTATCTGCATCAGGCATATGCGCTGGGGGCATCGGCGGAGTTTCATCACGGGCGCGTGTTCGGGCAGGAGGCGTTCAATCGGCTGCACAGCTGGCTGGCGACAGGCACACTGCCCAACACCTATGCCCAGATGATGACAGGGGTCGGCTTTTTAACCGCGCTGGGGCTGATGGCGCTCCGCTCTGCCATCCCGGGTTTCCCGTTCCACCCGATAGGGTACGCCATTTCGGGCAGCTGGTCGATGCATCTCGTGTGGCTCCCCCTGCTGCTGGCGTGGGTCGTCAAATGGCTGATTGTGCGCTATGGGGGGCTGCCGCTCTACAGAAAGTGGCTCCCCTTCTTTCTGGGGCTGATTATGGGCGAGGCAATCGTGGGGATGGGCTGGGTGCTGGTTGGCTGGGTGTTCAACATCCCCACCTATGCTTTCTGGGGCGAGTAGACAAAATCTGCCAGCGAGGCGCGGATGGGGGTCGGCTTCTCGCTATCGGGCAGGCAGACGATGGTCGCTGTGTTTGTGTAGCCGCGCTGGCGCAGGCGCAGGGAGATGCCCACATCGTACATCACATGCCCATTTCCTGCCAGAATCACGAACGCCAGTCGGGGCGAGGGCACGGTGCGCTCCAGATAGCGGATGGCGCTATCCGCCATGCCCGTATCCCACAGCACCTGCGCGGCGTAGATGTTTTCACCTTGCGCGCCGGTGGGGGGATGCCCACCCATCAGCGTCTGAAAGAGTGTCCGATGCTCCTGCTGGCTCAGGTCTAAATCGGGAATGCCGAGCCTCTCTTCGGGCGGGACGCTCTGCCAGCCGTTGCGCCCCACCTGCCGCACCAGCGCACGGGGCACATTCAGCCCCGTCAGGCGCAACCGATAGCGGCGTACCACCTCAAAAATGGGGCGATAGAGCGCGAAATCAAACCCCCACTGCTGCCGCCACTGGGATTGCTCAATAAACTCCTCCTCGCTGAGGCGGTTCAGCGTCCAGAGGTTCAGGGGGTACTGCATCGTGCGGTCAAACATTTCCATCCCAACAATCACGGCGCGTCCTGCCAGAGTGAGCGCTTCAATCACACTGGCTTGGAACTGGTGATGGCGCGGGTTGTCGTGCAGTTCTCCGATTAAAATAAACAGGCGGTCTTCCAGCAGGGCGACCATCTGGCTGAGCGAGACAGGGCGGCGGCGATGGGTGTCCAAAATCACACCGGGGGGCGCTTGAAGCAGGTACTGGCGACGCCGATCGCCAATCGGCAAGGTGTAAACAGAGGTCTCGGCTTGTCGGCTCATGCGCGAATTATACCTGCAGGTGGCAGGAGGCGTTCGTTGTGAGCCGAACATGCTATAATATAACCCGCGCGACAGCGCACACACGGAGGCAAACAGGCTATGCAAAAAGGCGTCGATGCAGTAGCAATCGGTGTGATTGCTTTAGGACTGGTGGTGCTGATTGTGCTGTTCGTGTTGAGCAACAACATGATGCCCCAGCCTCTCCCAGCGCCCACCATGCCGGATTTGAACGCGACAGAGCAGAAGATTGAGAACCCGCTTCAGGCGGCAGCCGCGCCTGCTGCAGGGGGACCTCAAATGGGCATGCCGGGCGGCTTCGGAGGCGGTCCGATGGCACCGGGCGCTCCCGCACCTCCTGCAGGCGGCGGACGAGGCGGCGCCATCGGAGCCGAGGAAGAGTAGCAATTCTGCAGAACACGGGCAGAGATGCCTCGTCTAAACCCCATGCAAGGGTCGTCCTGCTCTCAAGACCGAGAGCATCTCTGCCAGGGCTCGGAAACGAGCCCCATTTTTTTATTTTATTACCTGGGGCACGCCCAGAACTTTACGAGGTTTCAGGCGTCTATTAGGGTATAATCTTATCGAACAACGGGTCAGGAGAAAAAAAGATGAGAGGCTGGTGGAGTCTGGGGCTTACTCTGAGTGGTTTGAGCCTGCTGTTGTGGCATGCCGATACGCCGCAAAACACGGCGCCCACAAAGACCGTGAGTCCGAAGCACCGGGTGCTGACCGAAGCGCCGAACGCCGCGCGCCTTAACCAACCCGCCCCGAATCTCCAGTTTACCGACCTGACGGGCCAAGCGCACACGCTCCAGAGCCTGACCCAGCGCGGTCCGGTGGTGTTCCTCTTTCTGGGCACGAAATGTCCTGTGGTGAACCGGTATGCCGTGCGCCTCAATCAGCTCTACAAAACCTACGCGCCGAAGGGGGTTCAGTTCTTTGGCGTCTACTCCAATCACGATGACGATGAGGCGGCTATTCGCGCCCACCTGCGTGAATACGGGTTTCCCTTCAAAGCCGTTCACGATGCGGATGGGCTCATTGCGATGCAACTGGGCGCCACGATGACCCCGCAGGTCGTGCTGATTGATAAAAAGGGCATCGTGCGCTATCGCGGCGCGATAGACGATAACCGCTACGAGAATCGCGTGCGCCACCACTACCTGCGCGACGCAATTGAGGCGGTTCTGAAAAATAAGCCCGTCAAGGTCGCCACCACCGAAACTTTCGGTTGCACGATTCACTTTAAGGCGGAGCTGGTGGAAACCGCCCCCGTGACTTACGCCAGGCATATCGCCCCGATTATTCAGGAATATTGTGTGCCGTGCCATCGCCCTGGTGAGGTTGCGCCGTTCAGCCTCACCACCTACCGCGATGTGCATACATGGCGCAAGGAGATTGTGAAGTATGTGCAGGCGCGCCAGATGCCTCCCTGGAAACCCGAACCGGGTTATGGCGAGTTCAAGGGCGAGCGGCGTCTGAGCGATGAGCAAATCGCGCTCATCACGCGCTGGGTGGAAAGCGGCGCGCCCCTGGGCGACCCCAGTGAGCTGCCACCGCCGCGCAAGTTCGACAACGGCTGGACACTCGGCGAACCCGATGTGGTGATCGAAATGCCCGAAGAGTACGAGGTGGGTCCCACCGGCGAGGACGAGTATCGCCACTTTGTGATTCCCACCAACTTCGGCGAAGACAAGTTCGTGCAGGCGATTGACATCCAGCCGGGCAACCGCAACACGGTTCACCATGTGATAGTGTATCTGGACACCACGGGGACAGCCCGCAAGCTGGACGCGATGGACCCGAAACCGGGTTATGCGGCGTTCGGCTGGCCCGGCTTTGTGCCTGCAGGGATGATTGGCGGCTGGGCGCCCGGTTTCACACCCAGTGTGCTGCCCGAAGGCACGGGCTACCGCCTGCCCAAAGGCGCGGATGTGGTGTTGCAAATCCACTACTACCGTACAGGCAAACCCGAACGCGACAAGACCCGCGTGGGGCTTTACTTCGCGAAGTCGCCGAACCCCACGCCTGTCGGGATTGCATGGATTATCAACCCGATTTTCCGCATCCCTGCAGGTGCGGAGCGCCACGAGGTGCGCGCCTTCTGGATTGCGCCCCGCGATGTGGAGGTGGTCGCGATTACACCCCATATGCACCTGCTGGGGCGCGAGATGAAGGTGGACGCTTACACGCCCGACGGCAAAACCATCCCCCTTATCTGGATTAAAGACTGGGACTTCAAGTGGCAGGATACCTACCATTATAAGACGCCCGTGCGCCTGCCACGGGGCACACGCGTGGAGGTCCGCGCCTACTACGACAACTCCGAGAAGAACCCGAACAACCCCAACAAGCCCCCGAAAGATGTAACCTGGGGCGAGCGCACCACCGACGAGATGTGCCTTGTGTTTCTCCATGTTCTGGGCGAAGAGGGCACGGGGTTCCGTCGGCGCTTGCCCAGTAACGCAAACACGGATCCTGGATTGGGCGCGCTCTTTCGGGGTGTGGTGCGCAGGAATCCTGACGGTTCAAATCCGTAGAAAAGGAGGCGGGAGTGTGTTCCCGCCTCCTTTATTTGAAGTAGACAATCTGGCGTTGCGCCATCTCGTTGTTGGGGTCGCGACGAAGCACTTCTTCCAGCTCGCGCTTGGCTTCGGGTTCATAGCCCAGCATCGAGTAGGTGAGTGCCAGATCCAGGCGCGGCTGAATCGCTTCAGGATTGAGGCGGACGGAGGTCTCCAGTTCCTGAATCGATTCGTCGAACAGCCCCGTGAAGCAATACACCAGCCCCAGTTGATGGTGCGCCTCAGCCGAGCGTGGATCCACTGCCAGCACCTGCTTCAGCAGACGCTCTGCTTCGTCGTAGCGCCCTTCGTTTTTGAGCGCAATCGCCTCTTGCAACATTTGTTTCGGGTCGCCCATTACTCGTGCTTACCTCCTATAAAGGATTCATAAGAGCATCTCTGTTGCACGAGTAGCCGTACCGCCTGAGAGCAATTATACCCTACTTGCGCGGTAATGCATAAAGTACGCGCCCTCGCGAAAAAATCCTGCCGCTTTCGCGCCGATTTTGCAGGAAATGGGTCCCAGAAGGTGTAGGGTACTCCCATGAGCGACTTGCTGAAGGCGTTGCAGGCGCGCGCGAAGGTGCGCTACGAGAACCCGCCGCGCAAGGTGCTGGCGTTCTATTACGGCTGGTACGGCAACCCGTCCGTATCGGGGAGATGGCTCCACTGGGAGCGCGTGGACGCTGAGCGCAAAACAATCGCGACCTCCACCCATTACCCACAACTCGGCGCTTACGACTCAAGCGACCCGAAGGTGATTGAGCAACACTGCCGTTGGGCGCGTGAGGCTGGGCTGGACGGCTTCATCTTCTCGTGGTGGGGGAAGGGCGGCTACGAAGAGAAACCGCTCTCCCAGCTCTTACGGACTGCCCAGCAGCATCGCCTTCAGGTCTGCATCTATTACGAGGCGGTGCCAGAGCCGGGCAACCCCGAAACCGCCCTTGCGGATTGGGAGTATATTTTGAGGCGCTACGGGGCGCATCCCGCCTATCTGAAGGTGGACGGCAAGCCTGTGATTTTCGTTTATGCGCGTGCGATGGAGCAGTTGAGCATGAGCCAGTGGGCACTCGTGTTAGCGGAGATCGCACGCCGTAGCCCGCCGGGCGTATGCGCGATTGCCGACCGCCTCGACAAAACCGCCTGCCGAATCTTTGATGGGGTTCACACCTACAACACGGCAGGTGCGCTGGCAGGCAAGCCTCTGGAGCAGGTAGAGGCAACGACAGAGTCGCACTTTCGCGAGGTGTTCCAGCAGGCGGGCGCGCTGTTTCGGATCCGTTGTGCCACGGTGATTCCCGGCTATGACGACACCAAAATCCGCACGCCGGGGTTGGCAGTCGCGCGTTATGAGGGGCGCTCCTACCGCGAGCAGTGGGAGGCGGCGCTGCGGCTGAACCCCGACTGGGTGCTGATTACCAGCTTCAACGAGTGGCATGAGGGAAGCGAAATTGAGCCATCGGTAGAGCATGGCGACCGTTATTTGAAATTGACAGCCGAGTACGCGCGCCAGTTTCGGGAGCTGCCCCTCGCGCCGCGTATGGCAACGCCACTGACCGCGCTCCCTCCAGATGCCATCGCAGCACTTCGCAAGCGGTGGCAGGGCAAAACCATCGGCGTGCTACCCGACGCCTCTTCCGAAGCCTTCTTCTGGCTGATCGAAGCAGGGTTGCCGATTGCGCTGCTGGAATGGGAGCAAGTCGTAGAACCGGGCAGGCTGACCCCGCAGCGCTATGAGGCGCTGGTTTACGCAGGGGGCGAATCATACCGCGCCAGCGTCCGCCAGCCGAATGATGTGGACGGCGCACTGAGGGCTTATCTTCAGGCAGGGGGTCGTCTGCTAACGCTATCCTATCAACCGTTTCCCTTCTACTATGCTGATGGCAAGGCAATTGGCGACGCGCGGCGGTTCGGACTGCCGATAGCGGGCAGCAGCCCGAATCCTCAGGCGGGAACAACAGGCTTTGAGCAACCCCCGGTGCCCAACCTGCGGTTTTTCTGGAACCGAACGCTCATGCCTTATGCCAGCGCTGAGCCGACGCCGTTTCCGGAAGGGGGCGACCGGCGCTGGCGCCCGATGCTCCGCTCACTGGTCAGCCCCGAAGACGAATATTTGCCTCTCATTACCCTGCGCGAGGGACAGGGGCGCTCGTGGGGCGAGGGCGCGGGGATTGTGCGGTACCGCACAGGCGCGCTCAAAGGCGCTGCCGTGGGCTACGCATGGTTCCGCCTGCTGGAGATGCCTCAGACGCCCTTGCTACTGGAAGCGCTCTTTCGGCTGATTCTTTAGCAGAGAAACTATTTCGCGCGTCGAACCCAGAGACTCGCGCTGACAAGGAGGGAAAGCGTATGGCAAACAACAACGGACAACGCGAACACTGGGGCAGCCGTATTGGACTGGTGCTGGCGATGGCGGGGAACGCTATCGGCATCGGCAACTTCCTGCGTTTCCCCGGACAGGCTGCCAATAACGGTGGGGGCGCGTTCATGATCCCCTATTTTATCGCCCTCATCGTGATGGCGATTCCGCTGATGTGGTTGGAATGGGCGCAAGGACGCTATGGCGGCGCGCGCGGGCACGGCACAACCCCCGGCATGTTTCACTCTATGTGGCCGCACCGAATCAGCAAGTATCTTGGCGTGCTGGGGCTGTTTATGCCGACGGTTATTCTGATTTATTACTCTTATCTTGCCAGCTGGACGCTGGGCTATAGCATTTATATGGTTACCGACCAGCTGCCCAAAGTTGCGGACACAGGCATCACCAAAGAAGACCTTTCGGCGCTGGCGCGGGGCGAGGTGAGCGAGAAGGTGCTGGCAGGCTTGCCCATCACCGCCAGCGATGTCGCGGCGTTCCGCGAGGGCACGGTAACCCCCAAGATGGCGGAATTCCTCAAAAACGCGCTCAAGCTCACCGACGAGAAGATTGCCCAGCTCACCCCCGAAAAACGCCTTGAGACCTTAGAAGCCGCTATCGTCAAGGAGAAGATTGTGGCTCCCTTTGACAACGCCCGCAAGGCATACATCGGCGCGGTTGACGAGCAGGGTCAACCCGTGGGCGACATCTATCGCGTGCCGATGTTCAGCTATCTGGTCTTCTGGGGTGTGTTCCTGTTCAGCCTCTATGTGCTGTGGCGGGGTGTATCGGGCGGAATCGAGGTGCTGGCGAAGGTTGGCATGCCGATTCTGTTCGTGCTGGCGGTGATTCTTATGATTCGCGTGTTCACGCTGGGGCACCCCGTGTCGGAGGCGCACGGACCGCTGAACGGGCTGGCGTTCCTCTGGGAGCCGCAGTGGTATGTCGAGCGCGACGGGGTGATGCGGTTTGTGCTATTTGACCCGCAAATCTGGCTCGCCGCGGTTGGGCAGCTCTTCTTCTCGCTGAGTCTGGGCATGGGCGCGATTCAGTGCTATGCCTCGTATCTGCGCGCGGACGACGATGTGGCGCTCACTGGGCTATCCACCACCGCGGCGAACGAGACGGCGGAGGTCGTCATGGGCGGCTCAATCGCCATTCCCGCCGCGGTGACCTTCTTTGGCATCACGGCAACCCAGATTATTACCTCGCAAGGCTCTTTCTATCTGGGCTTCGCCTCAATGCCACCCGTGTTTGAGTTCATGCCGCTGGGGCAGATTCTGGGGATGCTCTGGTTCTTCCTGCTCTTTATCGCGGCGATTACTTCGGTGATGGCGCTGGCGCAGCCGTTTATCGCCTTCATGGAGGACGAGTACGGCTTCTCGCGCTCGAAGGCGGTGGCGATTCTGGGCGCGTTGTGGCTGCCCAGCACGCATCTGTGCATTCTGCTCAGCGGCTCGCTGGATGTGATGGACTTCTGGGCAGGCACTTTCGGACCGCCGCTGTTCGCGTTTATTGAGATTATCCTGATGATGTGGATTTTCGGCGGCGAGAAGATGTGGGCAGAACTCCAGCGCGGCGCTCAAATTCGTCCGCCCCGCTTCTTCTACTACTGCGCCAAATACATCGCCCCGCTGATTCTGGCGTTCATGCTGGGCTTCTGGGTTTGGCTGAATATTGCCGTGCCGCTGATTAACGGCACCATCTTCCAGCAGGGCGTGGAAGGGCAGGGCACAGGCTGGACCGTGTGGCTGACTCGTGCTTATCTGATTATCCTATTTATCGCAATGTGCGTGATGGTGCGCGTTGCGTTTAAACGCAAACAACAGGAGGTCGCCTCATGAGTCTACAGGGTTGGATTTTTATGATCAGCGCGTGGACTTTCGTGCTGGCGCTGTTTTTCTACTGCTTCTACCGTATCCTGAGCGGAGACAGCGCTCAGCAATCGGGGTAGGCTCCATGCGCGCCTGAAGGAGACAGAGCCGCATGGCTTTGGCGCCCGACGGCTGAAGCGGTTTCTGTCAAACGAATCCAACCTCAGTCAGCGCAAGTAGCTTGCGCATCCTGCGCGTGGGCAGGGGCAGGATGCCCCTGCTACGGCGAGCTTGGCGGCAATGGCATCGCCGCGGCAATCTCTTCGGGGCGGAGCAGGCGGAAGCGGTTCTCGCGCAGGGTCTGGCGCTCCAGAACGCCTGCCTCCACATGGGTTTCGCTGTCCAGAATTTCGCGCAGGGTTTCGTGCGCCTCGCGTTCGGACACATGCTCGCGCTCTTCCTGCGTTGCCAGCCGCCGCGCGATGCCCCATGCCGTCAGGGCACGGCGAATCGCTTCCTCCAGCGCCGGCACGCTCTGAATCTGCTCCTTGAGGTACTGGAGCGCCTGTTCTTCGGCGTAGGTCGTGCCCGCAATCACCGCCATCCGATTCATGGGCAGGAAGTCGCCGTCGTAGTTGAGGATGTAGAAGAGGTCGTCTTCGGGGCGGTCGTGCAGTTCCGCGAACAGCCCGCGAAACACAAACGGCGCAGTTAGCGGGTCGCCAAACGCCTTTTTGAGGGCAGGGCTGAGCGCAAAGCCCACCACACGCTGAACCGTTACATCGTCGGGACTGCGCACGAACCCCTCCTGATGCGCGAAGTCAATCGCCGCAAGGCGCACGGTCTCCACATCCGACTGGTTGCCAATCGCGGAGAGCATCAGGCGGTCGTAGATTTCGTACACCTTGCGCGTCTGGCGCCGGACAGAGAGCAACATCACGCCGTTGTCGTAGCTCAGCCCAATCACCGGGCTGCCCGACTGCAGGCGGTTGCGAATGTATTGCGCACGCTGTTGCAGGTTCTCCTGAAAATCGTAGGGTGTTAGCATAGGCTACAGGCTCCTTGCACGCAGGGATTGGACGATAGAGCGGATGGTGTCGGCGGGCACTTCGAACACGCCGTCGCGGCTGGCGTAGCGTGCCGTGGGGAGAACCTTATCGATGCCCCCCGTGGCGGCGTCCAGGTCGGCGGCGATATCCAGCATCAGCAGCGCCTCTTCCAGCACCTCTTCCAGCGGGCGTGCGCTGAAGGGTCCTTTGGTTTTGGTGATGTAGTCGAACACGCCGCGGATGCGCTCTGCCCCGGAGCCTGCCGCGCCGTACTCCTGTGTTTCGAAGCGCGCGCCGCTCACATCATAAAAGAAGATTCGCCCGCTATCGGTGGCGGGGTCATACGCGCTGAGAATGGGCACGAAGATCCCGATGCCGCTGAGGGCGTTCGGCAGGTTGGCAGCCAGCGCGCGGCTGACCTCTTGCAGTTTGCCATCGAGGCTCATGGGCTGGAGCTGGCTCCGGGCGTAATATTTGAAGGCGTGGCGCAGGTAGCGCACCACCTCCATCGCGCGTCCATAGGCGCCTGCAATCGCAATCAGGGTGTAGTCGTCCAGAGGAATAATCTTGTCGGCGCGGTCGTACATCACGGCGTTCGCGGCGGTAGCGCGGCGGTCGCCCACATTCAGCACGCCCCCACGGAACTTGAGCGCAATCACGGTCGTGCCATGGACTTCAACTGCGCTCTCGCGGGGGGCGTGGGCGGGCGCTTCGCCCGTGAACGCGCTCAGAAGCGGGATGCGCACACCCGTGCGCTCCTGATACGCCTGCAGGAGCGCGAAGAAGTCGCCTGCATGGTGCATAGGACTACTCTCCACTGCGCTGTCGGTATTTCCGTGCCTGCTCAGGATCAATACGGCGCATCCGCTTCAGCAGCTCGTTCGTGTCGGGGCGCTTCACATCGGGACGGGACGGACCGTCGCCATCGCCCCCCGGACGGGTAATCGGTTCCTGCGGGATCGGACGCCGTAGACGCTCTTCAGCTTGCCACATCATGAGATGCCTCCTGTACCTTCTGCACAAAGGTGGTGATATTGTCAACCTCCGTGAGACGGCGGTTGAGCACTTTGAGATTGCCCACCATTCGGCTGAGGTCCAGCCGAACGGTTTGCGCCTCCGAGCGCAGAATAATCTGCTCCCAGTTGAGGCTCTGAATCTGTTCTGCAAAGCGAGCCACACACATACCCCGTATCCATGCGCGTGTGTCTTCGGGAGGCGTGGTCATCGCGCGTTCAATCGCCTCCTCGGAGACCAGCGTCTGCATCTGCCCCTGTTCCACAAGCGCATAGTATAGCCCCCGCTGGGGGTCTACATGATGATACTCCAGATCGAGGGCAAAAATCGCAGGGTCTTCCCAGGAAACCCCCTCAGATTCCACAAAAAGTTGCAGGAGCTGGCGTTTTGCCACCCAGTCGAGGCGGTCGGCGAGCGCTTCGGGTTCGGTTTCGAGGGTATCCAGCACGGTTTGCCACTCGCGCAGAATCCAGTCGGTTTCGGCGTCGCGCCCGGCGTAGCGTCGCTGGGCTTCGGCGAGGTAGTGGCGCTGGAGGTCAATCGCACTGATAGTCCCCCCTTCGGTTTCCACGAGCCACTTGCCATCGGGGTCGCGCGAGAGTTGTTGGGCTGTGCGCACGGGGTCTTTCATCACGAAGTCGGGGAGCCAGTCGTCTTCAATCAGGTCTATCACCAGCGCGGTGGTGCCGACCTTGAGCGCGGTGGCGTACTCGCTCATATTCGCGTCGCCGCAGATGACATGCAGGCGTCGGTAGCGCCGTGCGACGGCGTGCGGCTCATCGCGCGTGTTGAAAATGGGGCGCCTGTAAAGCGTTTCCACATTCATTACATCCATGTAAAAATCGGCACGCTGGGAAATCTGATAGGGCACGCGCGGGTAGGGGTTCACCTCCACCCCCACTTTGCCCGCGCCTGCATACAGCATGCGCGTCACCAGAAACGGCACCAGCGTGAGGGGCAGAGCATTGAATTCAATATCGCGCCGCAGGAGATAACTCTCGTGGCAGCCGTAGCTGCTGCCGTGATGGTCGGAGTTGTTTTTGTAGAGGTGCGCCTTCAGCCCTGTTTCGCGTTCAAAGGCGCGGGCGGTCGCCAGCACGATTCGCTCGCCCGCCTTGTCATGAGCGATTAAATCCAGCAGGCGCAGGCATTCGGGCGTGGCATATTCGGGGTGTGCGTGGTCGTTATAGAAGCGGGCGCCGTTGGCTAAGACATGGTCGGCACGCGCCTCCTGCTCCGAAAGGCTAATCGGGTGCGCACGCTCAATCTCAGCGTCTTTGGGGTCTACAGCTAACTGCTCTACGCGGAAACCGCGCATGTCGCGACGGGGGTCTTCCAGACGATAGTCCCATTTCTTGACCGCTGGAAACGGGCAACACCGCAGGAGGCTTACTGCGTCCCCCATCTGTTCGGACACACTGCGCCCTTCCACATAGAGACCATATTCCGTCTCTATTCCAATCAGGCGATGCACGGGGATATTATACACCATGCGCGCGGTGTCGGGTATACTTTAGCCACGCTAAATATTCGGCACGGGGTGCAACGATGAGAGAGGCGTTCGGAACCTTTTCGGTGGTAGGCGCAGACCCGAAAACGGGCGATGTGGGTGTGGCGGTTGCTTCGAAGTTTCTGGCGGTGGGTTCCGTCGTGCCGTTCGCGAAAGCAGGGGTGGGCGCGGTGGCAACCCAGTCCTTTGCCAACACGACCTACGGACCGCGCGGGCTGGAATTGCTTGCCCGAAAACTCCATCCGCAGGAGGTTATTCGCCGCCTGACCGCCAGCGATAAGGGCAGAGACCAGCGTCAGGTGGGGATTGTGGACGCTCGCGGGCGCTCGGCAACCTTCACAGGCAAGCAGTGCATCGCATGGGCAGGCGGGATTGCAGGCGAGAACTTCGCGGTGCAGGGCAACATCCTCACGGGCGAAGAAGTCGTAAAGGCGATGGCGGAAGCCTTCCAGAAGACGGAAGGTGAACTCGCGCTGAAGCTCATCGCCGCGCTGGAGGCGGGCGAGCGGGCAGGCGGCGACTCGCGTGGCAAGCAGTCTGCCGCCATCCTCGTCGCTCGCAAAAACGGCGGCTACGCGGGCTTCGATGACCGCTATATTGACCTGCGCGTGGACGACCATCCCGAACCCGTGCAGGAACTGAAGCGCCTGCTCCGAATGCAGCTCGCCTTCCGACGCCAGGACCGCGCGTTCCGACTCTATCAGGACAAAAAGTATCGCGAGGCGGCGCAGGTGTTCGAGCAGATTCTCAAAGAGATGCCCGACGACGCAAACGCGCACTATAACTATGCCTGCATGCTCGCGCTGGCTGGGGAGGGTAAGCAGGCGCTCACCCACCTCAAGCGCGCGCTGGAGCTGGACCCCAGCCTCGTGAGCCTCGCCGAGCGTGATACCGATTTCGAGTCTATCCGAAACCAGCCTGAGTTTCAGGCGCTGATTCAGGAGTATAAAAACAGGAGGAAATGAGTATGCCAACCATCTTTATCCCAACGGCGTTGCGTGTGTTCACCGACCAGCAGGCGAAACTGAGTGTGGACGCCCGCACGGTCGGCGAAGCGATTCAGAAGCTGGTGGAAACCTATCCCAAGCTGCGCCCGCACCTGTTCAACGAGCAGGGGCAGTTGCGCAGCTTTGTGAACCTCTATCTGGGCGAGGAGGATGTGCGCCACCTTCAGGGGCTGGAGACACCCCTCGCGCCCGATGCCGAACTGATGATTGTGCCCTCTGTGGCAGGGGGCGTGGGCACACAGGAGCGCGTGCGGAGCCTCATCGACGACGCACGCCTGCAAGCCATCACGCTCTCGCAAGAGGAGGTGTTGCGCTACAGTCGCCACCTGATTATGCCCGAAGTCACGATGGAGGGGCAGAGGCGGCTCAAGGCGGCGCGCGTGCTGCTGATCGGCACGGGCGGGCTGGGGTCGCCCCTCGCGCTCTACCTCGCCGCCGCGGGCGTGGGCACGATTGGGCTGGTGGACTTCGATGTGGTGGACTACTCCAACCTCCAGCGGCAGGTGATTCATTTCACCTCCGATGTGGGCAAGCCCAAGCTCCAGTCGGCGATGGAGAAGATACGGGACCTCAACCCGTATGTAACGGTTATCCCCTTTGAAACGCGCCTCACCTCCGAGAACGCGCTGGACATCATGCGCGATTTCGATGTGATTGTGGACGGCACGGACAACTTCCCGACGCGCTATCTGGTGAACGACGCCTGCGTGCTGCTGGGCAAGCCGAATGTGTACGGCAGTATCTTTCGGTTTGAGGGGCAGGCGTCGGTGTTCTGGGCACAGCACGGACCGTGCTACCGCTGTCTCTATCCGGAGCCGCCGCCTCCTGGTCTTGTGCCGAGCTGCGCCGAGGGCGGCGTGCTGGGAATCCTGCCCGGCTTGATTGGGCTGGTGCAGGCGACCGAGACCATCAAGCTGATTCTGGGCGTGGGCGAGCCGCTGATTGGGCGGTTGCTGCTGCTGGACGCCCTGCAGATGCGCTGGCGCGAACTGAAACTGCGCAAAGACCCCAACTGCCCCGTGTGTGGCGAAAACCCCACCGTGCGCGAGCTGATTGACTACGCCGAGTTCTGTGGCATACGCGGGGAAGAGGCGCCCGTGGAGACTGACGGACTGCCCAGCATCACGCCCGCGCAGCTCAAGGAGCGGCTGGAGCGCGGCGAGCCACTGGTGATTCTGGATGTGCGCGAGCCGTTCGAGCTGGAAATCAGCCGCCTGCCGTACCCCTTCCGACACATCCCGATGGGCGAGGTACTGGAGCGCGTGCATGAGCTAAACCCCGCTGACGAGATTGTGGTGGTGTGCCGTTCGGGCGGGCGGAGCGCCCAGATTACGCGCCTGCTGCAGACGATGGGTTTCGGCAAGGTCAAAAACCTGGTTGGCGGCGTCAACGGCTACGCGCAGGAGGTGGATCCCAGTATTTCAGTGTATTGAGGTGGGTGTTCGGAGAAGAGGCGTAGTCGGATAAGCTCACTGGCACACGGAATAGGAGTGAGGGGCAAATCTAAGCAAAGTTTGCCCCAGACAGCAGGAATCTTTCTCAGGGGGGCGAATCTACCCTGCCAGGAGGTGAGAGAGTCTCACTCCTGAAGCAGAAACGCTGGGAAGCCTTCAGGGCGTAGCGCTGTGCGCCCGCTCATTTTGAGCGCGGATGGCGCATTCGGTTTTCGCTTGGTCTTCGGGTGCCTCGTTGCGCTTCTCAAGGTAGCGGCTTTTCGTTGCATAAAAGCGAGCGAAGAAAAAGTATCAATGCTCGCAGTGGGTTTTTGCGTGCTCTCACACTTGAACATCCTTTTTGAACTCAAAAACAGCTTTCTCTCTGCACCTCTTGACGAAACCCCTTGGTGCATGCTATAAATATTGTCGCGCGTGTTCCACACAGAGCGTTTGAGGAGGCACGGCGATGAAGCGGACAAATATCTTGCGATGGGTGCGCCGAACTTGGGCGCAAGGAACAGTCGGTAAAACAGTTGCGACGGTGCTGCTGGTAGCGATGGTGATGCCCTCCTTTGCGGGCGTTTCGTGGCGAACTGCATTTCGGGGGGGGGGTAAATAGTGTCAATACTT
>LDYB01000009.1 GCA_001442985.1 Armatimonadetes bacterium DC | reverse complement strand
TATGCGTATGATGGTCTGGGTCGTCGCGTGCGCACGCAGGACGGGGTTGATGGCGCGGTGGTGGAGTATGCGTACTCTGGGGACACGCTGATAGCAGAACGCCGTGGCAACGCGTGGGTGCCGATGGTATACGGACTGGACTTGCTGCAGCGTGGGGATGTGAGCCAGCACTGGAGCTGGCGCGGCGACCTTGTGGCGACGAACGGGGTGAGCGCGCCTGCGCAGCCCGCGCCTGTGCTGGATGCGTTTGGCGACCTTGTGAGCGGCAGCCCCGATGTCTATGCGTGGAACGGCGCGTGGGGCTATCGCAACGAGGCGCACACGGGTGGCTTGGTGAAAGTCGGCGTGCGCTGGTACGACCCCACGATTGGGCGGTTCTTGCAGAAAGACCCGTGGTTGGGGACGGTTGCTCTGCCACTCACGCTGAACCGATACGGCTACTGTGTGAATGACCCGGTGCAACTGGTGGATCCAAGTGGAATGTTCCTCAAAAAGATTGGTGAGTTCATCGGACGCATGATATCGCTCAAGATACAGCGGGAAACGAGGCGTAGAATGCGAGAAATGGTCAAAAACTGGGTTCCACGCAAACATGATGTGGACATGTCTCGCGTGCATGATTTGGTCAACCGCCCGTGGGATGAGACCGTCGACGATGCGCGCGCCGCTGCGAAGTCTGCGGCAGAAATTCAATACGAACTTATGCGCAGAGCGCCGCGCTACGCCAGGTAGTATGGAGGCACCAGTATGAAGCGCACAATCGTCTTTATTGGCGTACTTTGTGTGGTAGGACTGGTAATCGTTTCGGTGTATTACGGGGCGATGTTGGGGAATGAACCCGACTCGCGTCTGCACCCATGGAGCGAACGCCGCGACAGCATGGCTCGCCCCGCTCTTCCCGACTACCTCGTGCAAGTGGGTAGTCGATGTCCTCCGAAGGAGAGCGCGCCTGCTGAGCAGTTTTCGGAAATGCACCTATTTTTTCACTTCTCGGGCTTTCCCCCAGCGCTACCCACGCCGCCTGTGCTTGCCGATATGCAAGCGTTTGTGGATATGGTGACGGTTGAGTGGCTGCCCCTGATATACATGGACGCCAGCGACCATTTATACCGGGTATCGATTCGCGCCCGCGTTCTCTCGAGGGCGCCCCTCCCGTTGAAGGCACGCGTGGCGTTCCCAGAAGGTGCCATTCGCACGGCTGAAGCCCCGCCCTTCGAGGCAGTCGATCCCACTCGACGCATATTCCTTTCCGATTGCTGGCGTGAGGGGCGTTTCGTGCCGCCTCCCAACTGGAGAGGATCCGCAACACAGATTGCCTGGCATGAGTTTGACTGGGTGGTTGTGTGTCCTGCTTCAAACGCTCAGGTGTTTTGGGTGGCGCCTGATTCGGGTCAGCAGTATGTGTATCTGCGGGTTCTGCGTGACCCCAAGAACAATCTCAGGCAAGCGATTATCGGATTTGTCCGAACGCCAGAGCGTCGATATAGGTTGAAGCTGGTCTCTTCGGAGGGCGAGACGCGGATTGTGGCTGTAAACGCCCGCGAGACGGTAGATCAGCCCTTGCGCGAGGCAAACTGCACGCTATACCTGCTGCCGGGAGAGAAAACTTTACCTTGATACCGTTACCGTGCAGTCATCGTTCGTAAATTGGCGACGCATATCGCCCTCACCTCTTTCGTGTGCCTTTCTCAGAGGTTCGAGAGAGGGAGATGGTGTCTTGGGTGAGGCTTGCACGGCTCCCTCTCGCACCACGCGGTATGGGGATGCGAGATATTCACTCTCGATCCTTGGTGTTGGAGCCTCTGAATTCACCGCTTGAGTAATGGGGTATACTTTATACTTGAGGTTCGTTTAAGGAGGTCTCCCGTGAACCGAGTTTCGATTTTTGTCGACGGCGCGAATATGTATTATGCCCAGAAGCGGTTAGGCTGGTTTATTGACTACCGCAAACTGCTCTGTTATTTTCGGACGACTCTTGGCATGCAGGTGGCGGACGCTTTTTACTACACGGCAGTGGATCCCGCTGCCAAAGGGCGCGACGCCACTTTTCACGACTATCTGCTCCATTCGGGGTATGTATTGCGCACGCGCCCCATCAAGGGCTGCTGCGACGCGCGTGAGGAACCGCCCTGGGAGCGGATCGAACTGGCTGTGGAGATTGCGATAGACGCTTTGTTGACTTTAGACCACTACGATGTGTGCGCCATTCTCAGCGGCGATGGCAACTTTGAGCGCCTTGTGGAAGTCCTGCGGGCGAAAGGCAAGCGGGTGATGATTCTGGCACACCCGGAGATGACCGCGCGCGAGCTGCGAATTGCGGTCGGTCCCCATTTTTATGACCTGCGCGATCTGGAGCGTTACATCGCCCGCACCGACCGCGCCCCTGAACCCTGCATGCACGATAAACCGCATGCCCCAGAACCCAGTCACCATGATGAGTGAAACAACCCACACGCCTTTTAAGTCAGGCTTTGTGGCAGTGGTTGGCAAGCCGAACGTCGGCAAAAGCACGCTGGTGAACCATTTTGTGGGGCGTAAGGTGAGCATCGTCTCGCCACGCCCGCAAACTACACGCCGACGCATTCTGGGCGTGATGAACCTGCCCAACGCCCAGATTGTGTTCGTGGACACCCCTGGCATTCACAAGCCAAAGTACAAACTGGGTGAGCGGATGGTCGAAGAGGCTGTCGGCTCCCTGCCCGACGCCGATGTGATTCTGTTCGTGGTGGACGCCTCGCGACCGCCCAGCAACGAGGACCGCATGATTGCCGAAACGCTCCAGAAAGAGGCGAAAGCACCCATTATCCTCGTGCTGAACAAGGCAGACAAACTCCCCATAGACAAGGTAAAACCCCACACCGAAGCCTACTGGGCGCTCGTGCCCAACCATGCCGACTGGATGATGACGAATGCCCTCAAAGGGCACAACTGCGACAAGCTGCTGGAGCAAATTTTGAAGTATCTGCCCGAAGCGCCGCCCTACTTCCCTCCCGACCAGATTACCGATCAGCCCGAACGCCTGTTTGCGGCGGAACTGATCCGCGAAAAGGTGTTGCTCAACACCCGTCAGGAGGTTCCACACGGCGTCGGCGTCGCGATTGAACGCTGGGAAGAGCGCCCTAACGGCGTGCTGTATATTGCGGCGACCATCTATGTGGAGCGCGAGAATCATAAAGGGATTCTGATTGGCGAAAAGGGCAAGATGCTCAAAAAGATTGGTCAGCAGGCGCGACAGGAATTGGAGCTGTGGCTGGGGCGCAAAATTTATCTGGAGCTGTGGATCAAGGTGCGCGAGAACTGGCGCAACAACCCCGCCTTCTTCCAGCAACTGGAAAGTTAGTGGGGTATAATCCCTGCAGATGAAGCGCCTGCTTATACTGGGTTCCACAGGTTCCATCGGACAGCAGACCCTCGATGTGGTGCGTCGTCTGCCCGAGCGCTTTCAGGTGGTGGGGTTAGCCGCGCACAACAATCTCGCCCTGTTGCTGGAGCAGGCGGACGCTTTTGGCGCCACGATGCTGGGATTGCTCCGTGAAGACGCTCCAGAGCTGGTGGTGACTCCTCAGGGCAAGCGACTGCCCGTTTACAGGGGGGTAAAAGGTCTGTGTGAAATGGTGTGCAAGCCAGAGGTGGATCTCGTCGTGGTGGCGCTGGCAGGCATGATTGCGCTTTTGCCAACGCTTACCGCGCTGGAGCATGGCAAAACCGTCGCGCTTTCCACCAAAGAGGTGCTGGTGGGCGGCGGCGCAATTGTGATGGAGACCGCACGACGCACCGGCACGCCCCTCATCCCCATCGATAGCGAGCATTCGGGCGCATGGCAAGCCATGCGGGGCGCCGAACCCCACCAGATAGCACGCCTCATCCTCACCGCTTCGGGGGGACCCTTTCTCAAGCGCCCTCTTGAGACCTTTGACCAGATTACCGTGCAGGAAGCGCTTCAGCACCCCAACTGGAACATGGGCGCCAAAATCACCGTCGATTCGGCAACGATGATGAACAAGGGGCTGGAGGTCATCGAGGCGCAGTGGCTGTTTGACCTGCCGCTGGAAAAGATTGAAGTGCTGATCCATCCCCAGAGCATCGTGCATGCGCTGGTGGAGTTTGTGGACGGCTCGGTGATTGCCCAGCTGAGCGTGCCCGATATGCGCCTGCCGATTCAGTATGCCCTGCTCTACCCTGAGCGCGTGGACACGGAACTCCCCCGCCTCGATTTGCGTAAAGTTTCACAGTTGACTTTTGAAGCGCCCGAAATGGAGCGGTTTCCGTGCCTGCGTCTGGCATATGAGGCGGCGCGAATAGGGGGTACGATGCCCACCGTGCTGAACGCCGCGAACGAGGTCGCCGTACATCTGTTCCTGAAGGAACAGATTCCCTTCACGGCAATCGCTTCATTCGTGGAACAAACGATGCAGGCGCATACGCCCCAGCAGCCGACTCTGGAGACGATTCTGGAGGCGGACCAGTGGGCGCGGGCATATGTTTTGACGCTGGCGGAGCGCCGCGTCGCTGCACCCGGAGGCTTAGCATGATAAGCATAGACACACTGATTGTAGGGCTGTATCTGGTTGGAATCTTCACCGCGCTGGTGGTCGCCCACGAGTGGGGGCACATGTGGGTCGCGAAGCGGTTCGGCATGCGCGTGGAGGAGTTCTCTGTGGGAATCGGTCCCTTGCTGGCGCAGCTGTGGCGCGATCGCACGGGCACAGTCTACACCGTTCGCTGGCTGCCGCTGGGCGGTTTCGTGCGCATTGCAGGCATGATGCCCGACGAAGAGGCGGTTCCGGGGAGTTTTCAATCCAAGCCCCTGCACGCGCGTTTTTTGACCGTGCTGGCAGGACCTGTCGCCAGCGTGCTGTTCGGGTTTATTTTGCTGGTGCTGATTGGCTTGACGGCGGGGCTACCCACCGGCGAGCCGACTCCGCAGGTGCGCTTCGTGCAGCCTGATAGCCCCGCACAGCAGGCGGGTATCCGTATCGGCGATGTGCTGTTAGCCATCGATGGAAAGCCAGTCAAGACAATTGAAGACGCATCCAAAACCATCCGCGCCAGCGCAAACAAGCCTATTACGCTCACCTTGCGCCGCGGAGGCGAGACCCTCACCCTGACCGTCACGCCGCGCCTTGAGGAAGAGCGCGACGAAAAAGGGAATGTGCAGAAGATTGGGCGAATCGGCGTGGTATGGCGTACCGAGCGTCGCCCCCAACCGCTGGGCACGGTGATTGGGCACGCGGCACGCCTTTCGGTGGGGATTGTGTTCGGGATTGCCGATAGCCTGTATCGCTTAGTTTCAGGGAAAGGCAACATTCACGAGGTGGGCAGTATCATTTCCATCGCAAGCGCGACGAGTGCGGCGGCGCAACTGGGTTTTGTGGAGGTCGCCGACTTCGCCGCGATGTTCAGCATCATGCTGGGCGTGGTGAACCTGTTGCCTATCCCCGTTCTGGATGGGGGCTATCTGCTCATCTTCACGATTGAGGCGTTGCGTCGGCGCAAGCTCAGCCCCGAAGCGATGGCGCGCGTGCAAATTGCCGGACTGGTGATTGTGCTGGCAATCTTCATCACGGTCTTTTCGCTGGATATTTACAAGCTGGTTACGGGGAAGCTTATCCGTTAGAGCGTGCGCGTTACCTTCTGGAGTCCGCGCGGCTGGTCGGGGTTCAGGTCGCGTGCCAGCGCCAGATGGTATGCAAACAGCTGCCCCAGCACCGCATACACAATCGGCGAGACCGTTTCCGGCACCGCGACGGGCACTTCAATCGGCGTGCGCGCCAGCCGCAGAATTTCAGGCTGATGGGCGAAGGTGATGGTCTCCGCGCCCCCTTCGCGCAGCTTGCGGGCGCTCTCCAGCACTGTGGGATAGGTCGCCCCATCGGGCGCAAACAGCAGGCATGGGAAGCCCGGCTCTATCAGCGCAAACGGACCGTGCATAAAATCGGCGACAGAGTAGGGCTTGCACAGCACATAGCAGGTCTCTATCAGCTTCAGGGCGGTCTCCATCGCGGTACACTGATTGATGCCACGCGCCAGCGCCACGCATTCGCGCATGTAGCGGTAGCGATCCACTACAGCCTCAATCGTCGCGTCCAGAGCCAGGGTTTGTTGCACCTGTTCGGCGGTTGTCGTAAGGCTTTCAGGGGCGCTGGCGTTGTCTTTGAGCGCTTCGGAGAGCAGGTAAATCACGCTCAGGGTGGCGGTGTAGGTTTTGGTGGCGGCGACGGCGCGCTCCTCGCCTGCGTGTAGCTCCAGCGCGAGTTCCGCTGCCTGCGCCAGCGGCGACTTCGGGTCGTTCGTGATGGCTAAAGTGAGCGCGCCCTGCGCCCGCGCATGGTTCAGATACTCAATCACATCGGGCGCCTGACCTGATTGCGAAATCCCCACCACCAGCGCGCCCTCCAGATTCAGCCGCGCCCGATAGAGCGTCACCACCGACGGCGCTGCCAGCCCGCAGGGAATGCCGTTTTCAATCTCAAACAGGTACTTGAAATATTGCGCCGCGTGGTCGGAAGTGCCCCGCGCCGCCAGAATCACATAGCGCACCCCATGCTGGCGGATAGTGCGCGCGACATCTTGAATCGTATCCCACTCGCTGACGGCAATCCGCCGCAGAACCTCTGGCTGCTCGTGAATCTCGGCGTGCATGCGGTACGCGCTCATAACGCCGATTATACCCCGCTCGCCGAGAAGAGCAGGCTGCCGTCCAGCTCCGCAATAGAGCGCACGCCGCACAGGCTCAGCGTCAGGTCAAACTCCGCGATAAAGTTGCGCAGATAGGTGCGCACGCCCTCCTCGCCGCCGATTGCAAGCGCCCACATAATCGGGCGTCCCAGCAGCACGGCGTCTGCGCCCAGCGCCAGCGCTTTGATGGCGTCCGCGCCTGTCCGAATCCCGCTGTCGAACAGCACGGGCACGCGCCCTTCCACCACCTCCACAATATAAGGCAACGCCTCCAGCGCGGGGATGGAGCCATCCACCTGACGCCCGCCGTGATTGGAGACGATAATGCCATCCACACCGTATCGGAGCGCTTCCACTGCGTCGTCAGGGTGCAGAATGCCCTTCAGCAGAATCGGCAGGTTCACCTGCTGGCGCAAAAAGGCGAGGTCGTCCCATGTGAGGCTGGGATTGCCGAAAATCTGGGCGAACAGCATCACCGCACTACCGGGGTCTTCCTCAGGCGGGCTGGCGAGCATCGAGCGGAACACGGGGTCGGTAAAGTAGTTGGCTAACCCCTGCGCGTGCATAAACGGCAGGTAGCCGTGAGTCAGGTCGCGCGGGCGCCAGCCGAGCGTATGGGCGTCCAGCGTCACCACAATCGCCTGATAGCCTGCCTTCTCGGCGCGGCGGACGAAACTGGCTGCCACCTCATGATTGCGACTCCAGTAGAGCTGGAACCAGCGGGGAGCGTCCCCCATCACTTCGGCGACCTGCTCCAGCGGATAGGAGGAGACAGTGCTGAGAATCATCGGCACGCCGAGGCTGGCGCACGCCCGCGCCACCGCCAGCTCCCCTTCTTCGTGAATAATCCCCTGCACGCCAACGGGCGCGACCATAATCGGCGTGGGGTAGCGATGTCCCAGCAGTTCCACGCTCAAATCGCGCTGGGCGGTGTCGCGCAACATGCGTGGCACAAGTTGCCATCGTTCGAACGCACGGCGGTTGGCGTGCGCGGTGGCTTCCGTGCCGGCGCTTCCTGCCACATAGTCATACGCTTCGGGTTTGAGAACCGCTTTTGCCGCCGCCTCCAGCGCCTCATAGGTCAGCGGAAAGGTTTCGGGCGCCCCAAACAGCCCCTTGCGATAAATCTCCAGCTGGCGTTCCATTCCGTTTTGCATCGCCGTCGCCTCCTTCACATCTGACCCTGCACCTGTGCGATAATTCGCTTGAGATTGTGCAAACAGCGCTCCGCGCTCTCCAGCGGCGTTCGGAAGTAGCGCTCCTGTTCCACCACCAGCCAATCCCAGTTGTGCTGAAAGGCGAGCCGTACAATCGTGGTCATATCAATCGCGCCCTCGCCGATTTCGATATCGTGCATCTCAGGCTTGCTCACATAGTCCTTAAGGTGGACGCATCGGATTCGGTGGGCGTAGCGCGTACAGAACTCCGCCGCATTCACACCCCCGTACTCCACCCAGTAGGTGTCGGGTTCCAGATTGAAGTGGGCAGGGTTCGTGTGTTCCAGCAGAATCTCCACGCCCGTTTTGCCGTTGAGGGGCGCGAACTCGTAGCCGTGCAGGTGATAGAGGTATCGGATGCCGCGCTGGGCAAGCTGCTCGCCCGCACGCTGGAACCGTTCCGCAAGGCGATGCCAATCGTCGGCGGTGCGTCGTTGCGATTCGTCAATCCAGTAGGTGATGGCGTACTGGCAGCGGAGGGCGTGGCAGTAGTCGGCAATCGCATCCGGCTCCGATTCGGCTTGCTCCAGCGTATAGCCCAGCCCGGCGACCGCCAGCCCCGTCTCTTCCAGCAGTTTCAGGAGCGCGGGGTCTGGCTTGCCGAGTGCGCCGCCCGTTTCAATCGCGGGATAGCCCATGCGTGCAATGGCGCGAACCGTGCCTTCAAAATCGCGGGCGACATCATCCCGTACCGTGTAGAGTTGTAGGGCGATTTCTGGCATAGTTTGCCAGTTCGCTGAGAGCTGGGAAGTTCCTGCTGGAGAGGGATGTTTTTACTGCGCCATCTGCCTGAGAACGCCTTCCAGTGCCTTCATCTTCGCGCCGTAGGTCGCCCAGTCGACTGCTTTGAGGGCGTCCTGCGCTTCGCGATAGAGCTGGTTCGCCTGTCGCGCCAGCGATTTGAGGTCAGCAGGCGCAGGGGCAGCCGTCGGCTCGGTGGGGCGTGTGGTGGGAACCTCGGCGGGCGTGCGCATGTTCAGCAGCTGCGCCAAGCCCTCCTCCACCGTTTCGGTCATCACCACGCGGTCGCCACTGGCTAAAATCACCCGTTTCAGCTCGGGAATCGCCCCTTCCGCCACCGCACGCAGGTAGATAGGGCGGAAGTAGAGCATCGCGTTCCCCAGCGGAATCACCAGCAAGTGCCCCCGAAAGACCTGCGTGCCCTGCTGGTTCCACAGGTTAATCTGCTGCACGATTTCGGGCACCTGATTGATTCGCGCCTCAATCTGGCTGGGACCGTAGACCGTGCGCTCTTTGGGGAAACGATACAGCACCAGTTCGCCGTAGCGGTCGGGGTCGCAGTGTCCTGCCAGCCAGCCCACCAGATTGGGGCGGTTCAGCGGCGTGAAGGGGATAGTCAGGATGTAGCGCGGGCGCTGTTCGCCTGGGGGTTGCATAATCACATAGTAGGGCGCCATCGGCACTTCCTCGTTGCCTGTGGGGCGTTCGCGCCCGATTTGCCACACATCCTCTTTGTTGAAGAAGATTCGGGCGTCGGTGGTGTGGTACACCTCCAGCAGGCGCGCCTGAATCTGGAACAGGTCTATGGGGTAGCGGATGTGCGCTCGGAGCGCAGGAGGCATGGCGTCCAGTGGCTTGAAGGTGTTGGGGAACGCCTGCGCATAGGCGCGGATGATGGGATCGTTCGGGTCGGCGATATAGGCGTTCACCTCGCCCGTGTAAGCGTGAATGGTAATCTTGACCGAGTTGCGCAGGTAGTTGAACTGGCGCAGAACCCCATCCCGCACAAGGAACGGCTTGCTGTAGGGGTAGTTGCGAGTGTAGGTGTAGGCGTCGTACATCCAGATGATTTCGCCATCCGCCACCACAGGATAAGCGTCATCGTCAAACAGCAGGAAGGGGAACATGGCACGCACGCGCTCCTGAATCGAGCGACGCCACAGCAGGCGCGATTCGGGGTTCAGGTCGCGCGTGAGCAGGATATTGCGGTCCTGCAGGCGGATGGCGAACAACAGGCGCGTCAGCAAGCCGCCAATCGGGATACCGCCATCCCCCGCGTAGGTGGTGTAGACATTCTCTTCGCTGCTGCCCTCCCCTGTGAGCATGGGATAGTCCAGCTCTTTGAGGTTAGAGCGTACAATCGCGTAGTCGGTGGTATTCTCGCCGAAGTAGACCGCAGGGTTTTTGAGCGGGATGGCTTCGGGCGTGGTGGGAGGCAGGTCGCGCATCCACAGCACCGGCTGACCTTCGGGCGTGGCTTCGTTCACAGGACTCATCACCATGCCGTAGCCGTGCGTGTAGAGCAGGTGCAGGTTCTGCCAGCGTTTCGCCTGCGCGGGCAGTCCCTCCAGATTCAGCTCACGCACCGAGAGCAGCACCTGGCGCGGCGTGCCGTTGACCTCATAGCGGTCTACATCGATATCCACGAACTGATAGTAGGGCTTGAGCGCCTGCAGGCTGTTGTAGACCTGTCCCAGCGGGCGATAATCCCACAGGCGCAGGTTCGCCAGCGTGCCCTCCGCGCCTTTGAGGTCATCAGGGGTCAGGTTAGAGCGCACATTCATCACCCGCACGGCGATTCGGTCCAGCCCGTAGGCGCGGCGCGTCGCTTCCAGATGGTACTGGATATATTTGCTCTCGCGCTCCAGCTGGTTCGGCACGACCACAAACTGCTGAATCGACGAGGGATAAACCAGGCTCGCCCCAACCCAGAACAGCATCACGACCGCGAACCCTCCGATTGGCAGGAGCAGCCCTGCGCCCGGGCGCAGGCTAATCAGACAGAGCAACGCCACCCCCAACAGCCCGAACACCGTAATGTTCAAAATCGGCAGGGTGGCGTGAATATCGGTGTAGCCCGCCCCGAAGAACTGGTCATGCTCCGAGAAAACGAGGTCGTAGCGCATCAGCCACAGATACCACGCGAACGACAGCAGAAACAGCGCCGCCAGAATCAGCAGGTGTGGCTTCACGGAAGGCAAGAAGGTGGGCATCCCACCCAGCCAGCCCAGCGCACGGTTGAAATAATAAAACGCGCCCACACCCACCAGCACCACCAGCAAGCAAAATACCAGCAACCCCGCCACAAACGATAAAAACGGCAACCGAAACACATAGAAGCCAATATCCAGATTGAACAGGGGGTCTTTTGTGCCGAAGGTCTGGGCGTGCTGGAACAGGAGCAGGTCGTTCCAGTAGGCGGTTGCCGACGCGCCCACAAACAGCGAGAAGACCAGCGTGCCCAACACCAGCAGATAGAAAGTGCCCCGCCGCACCGCGCGCGTGATACGAATAATCCGCCCACCCCGCAACACCAGCTCTGGCTCCTCGACCGAACCCGCAATTTTATTCGCAATCCAGAGGTTCACAAACGCGAACACGAAAAACCCAGCCCCCACCAGCCCGAACAGCGTCCACTTCAGCCCGAGCTGCTTGCTAAACAGCTGGGGGTAGCCCACATCGTGCGTGAACCAGAGGTGGTTGGTGTAAATATTGATCAGGGTTCCCCCAAACATCAGCACCAGGAGCGCGGCAATCGCCAGCGCCACCGTGAGTTTCTGGCGCGTCTCCAGCATAGTGGGGATTATACCCGCTGCGCGCTATTCTTCACTGAGGGGTTGAAGGCGGGCAATCACCTGACCGTACTCGACGGGTTGCCCGTTCTCTACTGCCCACTCCTGGAGAATGCCGGGCACGGGCGCGCTCACCTCGTTGGGGATGCCCAGCACCTCGATGGTGGCGAGCGTTTCACCCCGTTCCACACGCTTGCCGACCTCTATGGGAGCCAGCGTACAGTAACCCACGAGGGGCGAGCGCACTTCCAGCACCGCAGGGGGCGTCCAGCGGCTCTCTTCCGGTTCGTTTGCAGGGGATGCTTCGGCGGGGAATGCTGTCATGAACAGCGGCGGCATCGTCTCGGTGTCGTGGGGTGTTGTGGGCGTGGGGGGGCGGCGCAGCTGTACGCGCGCGTCGTCAATCTCGATCTCCAGTCGGGTCAGCCCGCGTTGCGCCATCAGTTGCGCCAGCTGCTCCACCTGCTCCAGCCACTCGTTCATACGAGATATTGTACCTGTTTCTCAGAGGCTGTCTGGGAATCCGATAGGAGTCCACACGGGTGAACCTGCTCCGCTGTGAGGCTCCATAAGTATTCCGACACCCCATCCGTGCGGTTCCGCGTTACGGTTTAGTCTGGGAAGAAAGAGTACGAGAAAGCGGTTCCCCCCAACAGCGGGAGGAACCGCCCTTATGCTTTCTGGTTCGGGCGCGCTTAGCTTTCGGCTGCCACGGGTTCCGCGGTGGCGATGCGCTCGAACACGAACTGCCCGTCGCGGAAGTCAACACGCACCGTGTCGCCATCCAGCACCTCGCGCGCCAGCACTTTTTGCGCCAGCGGGTTCAGCAGCTCGCGCTCAATCGTGCGCCGCAGCGGACGCGCGCCATACTGCGGGTCAAAGCCCCGATTCGCCAGCTCAATAATCGCCTCGTCGGTGACCACCAGCTTAATCTTGCGCTCATCGAGGCGCTTCTGCACCTGAGCCAGCTGCAGCTCCACAATCCGCCGGATGAGCAGAATGTCCAGCGGGTTGAAGATAATAATCTCGTCGATGCGGTTCAGGAACTCCGGGCGGAAGTGAGCGCGCACCGCCTGCAGAATCTGCTGGTGAATCTCCTCGCGGTTGAACTCGTTCATCTCGTTGAACAGTACCGAGCCGATGTTGCTGGTCATAATCACAATCGTGTTGCGGAAGTCCACCGTGCGCCCCTGTCCGTCGGTCAGGCGCCCGTCGTCCAGCAGTTGCAGTAGCACATTGAAGACTTCAGGGTGCGCCTTTTCGATTTCATCGAACAGGATGACGCTGTAGGGTCGGCGTCGGATGGCTTCGGTGAGCTGTCCGCCCTCTTCGTAGCCAACATAGCCGGGCGGCGCGCCAATCAGGCGCGAGACCGAATGGCGTTCCATATACTCGCTCATATCGATGCGCACGAGGTTGCGCTCGTCATCGAACAGGAACTCCGCCAGGGCTTTCGCCAGCTCGGTTTTACCGACGCCTGTCGGACCGAGGAAGATGAACGAGCCAATCGGGCGGTTGGGGTCCGATAGCCCTGCCCGCGAGCGGCGAATTGCGTTCGCCACCGCGCTGATGGCATGATCCTGCCCCACCACGCGCTGCTTGAGGCGCTCCTCGATGTGCAACAGCTTCTCGCTCTCGGATTCCTTGAGCCGCTGCACAGGGATGCCCGTCCACTTGGCAACTACCTCAGCGATATCGTCGGCATCCACCTCTTCTTTGAGCAGCTGCATCTCCTTCTGAAGTTCGGCGAGTTGCTCCTGAAGGCTCTGCAGTTGCTTCTGGAGCTCAAGCAGCACGCCGTAGCGCAGTTCGGCGGCTTTGGCAAAGTCGCCCGCGCGCTCTGCCTGCTGTTCCTCGAAGCGGGTCTTTTCGATGCGCTCCTTGATATCGCGAATTTGGGTGATCAGCTCTTTTTCGCGTTGCCAGTGGGCGACGAGTCGGCTTTTTTCTTCGTTCAGTTGCGCCAGCTCGCGCTCCAGACGCTCGCGCTGTTCACGCGCCTGCGGGGTGTCCTCGCGGCGGAGCGCCTCGCGCTCGATCTCCAGCTGGCGGATTTTGCGGTCTATCTCGTCGATTTCGGTGGGCATAGAGTCAATCTCCATGCGCAGTTTCGCCGCCGCTTCATCGATGAGGTCAATCGCCTTATCGGGCAGGAAGCGATCGGTGATGTAGCGTGCGGAGAGTTTGGCTGCTGCCACAATCGCGCTGTCGCTGATGCGCACGCCATGATGCACCTCATAGCGTTCCTTCAGCCCGCGCAGGATGGCGATGGTGTCCTCGATGCTCGGCTCGCCGACATACACGGGCTGGAATCGGCGCTCCAGCGCGGGGTCTTTCTCGATATGCTTGCGGTACTCATCAAGTGTGGTCGCGCCGATGGTGCGCAGCTCGCCCCGTGCCAGCAGTGGCTTGAGCATGTTCGCGGCGTCCATCGCGCCTTCCGCCGCGCCTGCCCCCACGAGCGTGTGAATCTCGTCAATAAAGAGGATAATCTGCCCCTCGGCGGAGGTGACCTCTTTGAGAACCGCCTTCAGGCGCTCCTCGAACTCGCCGCGATACTTGGCGCCCGCAATCAGCGCGCCCAGGTCCAGCTGGATGATGCGCTTCTCCTTGAGGGTATCAGGCACATCGCCTGTGGCGATGCGTTGCGCCAGCCCCTCCACAATTGCCGTCTTCCCGACGCCCGGCTCGCCAATCAGCACGGGGTTGTTTTTCGTGCGTCGGGACAGCACATGAATCACGCGGCGTATCTCCTCATCGCGCCCAATCACGGGGTCTAACTTGCCCTGACGCGCGAGCAGGGTGAGGTCGCGTCCATATTTCTCAAGCGCCTGATACTTCTCTTCGGGGTTCTGGTCGGTGATGCGCTGCCCGCCGCGGATATCCTGCAGGGCGCGCAGGATGGCGTCGCGCGTTACCCCGTGCTGGCGTAGCACGCGCCCCACCTCGCCTGAAGTGTCGCCTGCCAGCCCCAGCAGCAGGTGTTCTGTGCTGACATATTCGTCCTTGAGGCGCATCGCCTCGTCAAAGGCGGTATCAAACACCACCTTGAGGCGCTGGGTAATCTGTCCGCCTGCGGTGGAAGCGCCTGAAACCTGCGGGCGTCGCGCCAGCTCCTGCTCGATGGGGTTCTGGATGAGGCGGGGCATCACGCCCAGCTTCTGCAGAATCGAGGGCACCACGCCCCCCTCCTGCTGCAACAACGCCAGCATCAGGTGTTCGCTGTCCACCGCGGGGTGCCGATAGCGCTCCGCAATCTGCAACGCATCCTGAACCGCTTCCTGAGCCTTGATGGTCAACTTGTCGAATCGCATCGTATGCCTCCTGTCTTTAGTCTAATGCTATCAAGTCTCTTGATACCTACGCTATTATACCCGACGAGTGGGGGAAAAGTTCCCGACTCCCCACGCCTTTGCTTGAGGTATTCTACACTCCGCAGAACCTACCCTACGCTTCACAGGAGGTTACCATGCGCCAGAACGAGAACACGGTACTGCGCTTTCGGCAATATGCATGGCAGGAGATAAAAGGACGCATCGCAACGGTTTTCAAGGCGCTTGTGATAGCAATCCCGCTCGCATGGCTTATTCGCTGGCAGACCAACTGGTGGGACTACATAGACCCCCTGCTGAACCTGCTCACGCTGGGCGTGGCGCTCTTTGTGGGGATTCAGCAGCTGCGCCGCTCATGGGAAGAGTATCTGCCCAACCGCCTGACAGTTTATTTCTATTACCACGGGCGCGAGGTGATGCGGTGCGAAAAAGCCTATCTGGCGAACGAGAGCGATATTCGCGCCTTGGGGCAACAAATAGGCGCCCAGATGGCAGAGACCCGAGAACTGAAATTCGTCGCCCCGATGGTGGAGATCTCGCCACCCGAAGTGAACGAGAAAGAGGGCTTCATCCACTACACGGCGAAGTTTTACCTGCGCGAGCTTTCAGACGCCCTGAAAGCGCTGGATGCTCAGGGGCAGCTCCCCCTCATCTGGAAGCCGCCTTTTAGGGAGGCGCTCAAGCCCGAATCTTCCCCAGCCCAAAATGAAACTTAAGAAACTCGCTCTTCGTGCGAGCGTCCAATCAAGGGTATACTTTTCACAGGAGGGTTCCAACAACCATGCGCACATTGGTCAGCAGTCTCTTCGGGCTTGCGATTGCGCTGGCGGTGGCTCAGGATGCAGCGGAGACCACCTTCCAGTATAAGTTCAAAGAGCAGCAGCAGGAGAAGTATCAGACGACCGTTGAGCTGAACGGCAACCTGCCCATTCCTGGCGCGGCGGGGATGGCAGGCGTGCTGAAGCTCAACATGACCGTGTTTCTGAAAGTGGACAAGGTGGACACCGAGAAGGGCGCGACGGTGCAAACCGGGCTGGAAGCGTTCGAGGCGGAGTTTAACGGGCAGCCGTTCCCCGTCGGGCTGGACATGGCGAAAAATGTGATTCCTGACTCCAGCGCGACGGTTCACCCTGCCGGAAAGATTGGCGGCATCAAGGGCGGCGGTGGGTTGATGGGCTTCCAGCTGCCGGGCTTTGACCCGCGTAACCTCGCCACCATGCTTGTGCCGACCGAGTTCCCCGACAAGCCTCTCAAGGTGGGCGACAAGTGGCAGTTCGTGCGCGTGTTTGGGGAAGGCGAAAACGCGCTCCAGATCCCCATCACCGCAACCTTCGCGGGCTTTGAAGAGGTGGACGGCAAGAAGCTCCTCAAGGTCACGCAGGAGTTTGACCTGCCCATCGAGAGCTATCAGGACGCCTTCTACCAGCCGACCAAAGACAAGGAATCTGCCGCTCGCGTTACCAAAGGCACCATGAAGGGCACGATGACCCTCTGGTATCACCCTGAGGATGGTGTTCTCTACAAGGGCGTCCTCAGCGCCAGCATGAATCAGACCACCGAGCCGATCAAAAAAGACGGCTCCGAAATTAAAGACTATGAGCGCGAAAGCTCGCAACTCACTTTGAGCGCCACCATCGTGCGCAAGGAGACGACCACCGCGAATGTGGAGCAGGGCGCTTCCACATAGTGAACACAGGCTACGGGTTCCCTCCCTCTTTGGGGGGAACCCCCAGAAAACGCAGAGGGGGGCATCCATCGGCAAGGTGGCTCGCCCCTTGCTGTTTGGGATAGCCACGCTCTTGCTCTGGGCAGCCAGCCATGCTCAGATTCTCATCCCCCCAATTCGGCTGCCTGCAGAACTGTCGCAGAAGATAAAGCCGAAACCGTCATCTCCTGCAACACCGCGCCCTACCCAGAATCGGCGCTCCACCTTTGAGGTGTTCCGCCAGATTCGCTCGTGGGACGACCTGGAGCGCGAGTTTCGCGAAACCGTAACGATTAGCGGGCGCAAGGTGATGGGCTTCCACCTGCACCGTGTGGAGGGCGATATCAACGCATTTCGTGACCAGAACTACTTCGGGCAGGGCGGTCAGCGCTTCACGGACAATACCGACCTGTTTATTCGCGTGAACAAGTTCCTCGGTTTCCTCTCGTTGGACTGGCGCTGGAACAATCAACGTTACCGTAACCCGTTCGACACCCGCATCACCTACACCTACGAGTCGCCTAACTTCAAGCTGGAATGGGGCGATATTCAGGCAGTGTTGGGGGGCAACAACCCGCTGGTGGGGTTCAATCGCACGCTTCGTGGCATGACCGCCTCGGCACAGTGGGGGCAATTCAACCTGCGCTACATCACTTCGGAGACCAAAGCGGGCGCGCGCACCATCACCATCCCCGGCAACGACAGCCCGGGACCCTACTACCTGCAGGGCAGCCAGATTGTGGACGGCTCCGAGCGCGTGCAGGTAGACGGCGTGGAAAAACGGCGCGGGGAAGACTACACAATAGACTACTACGCAGGAATCTTGCGCTTCCGCGACGGCATGATTATCCCCCGCACTTCCACGATTGTGGTGACCTACGAGACCTACGCCTATAATTCGCAACCCAGCCGACTGGACGGCGTGCGGATTGAGACAAAACTCGGCAGGAACACGACGCTGGGGGTCAGCATGCTCCGCCAGCAGGCGCGCACGCGCCGGGAACTGCTCACCCGCACCGAGCGCTTTGCAGGGCAGGGCGCACCCAGCAACCCGTATGATCTGGAATTCGTGCCTGCGCCCAACACCCCCATCCAGATTACTGTCAGTGGCGTGCCCCAGCAGGAAGGCGTGGACTACTACTTTGACCCCGTACTCCCTTACCGATTTTACTTCACACGCTTTATGCCCGCGAACCTCACGGTGATTGTAACCTATGTGCCGCTGCCCGACCCCGGCTCCACGATTGGGGGCAACCGCGAGGTGATGGGGCTGGATTTGGGCTTCACGCTGGGCAAGCAGGGGACTGTGGTGTGGAACATCGGGCGCAGCCGCGCCGAAGCGCTCGGCAGCACGCTGGAGGCGATTGCCCATGTGGTTTCGGGGCGCTTCCAGTTTGGCAAGCTCTCGCTGGATAGCACCTATCGCGCCATCCCAGCGGAATTTATCGGCATCGAGTCGGTGGGTTTCCGCCGCAACGAGCAGGGGCACCAGACCAGCCTGACCTACATGCTCAGCCCCAGTTCGCGTCTGCAGGCATCGCTGAGCCAGTCGCGGGTCGCCTCGCTCGCCACAGGCACGCAGTTCAGCACCTCCTATACCCAGACCGAGTATCACACCCTGAGCTATTCCTACACTCCCGCCAGCGGCTTCAACCTCACCCTGAACCGTGTTGGCTCTTCGGTCAACGCGCCCAGCAGCCGCTCGAATCAGGTGCGCCACTCGCTAACGCTGTCGCGTGCATGGAAGTCGCTCAGTTTTCAGATTGGCTATGACCAGAGCGACTCCGAATCGCGTGCGCTGGGCAACCTCAACAGTTTCCAGAAGTATCAGATCCAGAGCCTCTCCTCGCGTGCGGAGTGGCGCTTGAGCGACCGATTCACCCTCTCGGCGACGGCGAGCCAGAGCCAGATTCGCCAGCACAGCTCGCTGGCGCAAACGGGCGCGACCAGCACCCGCTCCCGCGACTACAGCCTCACCGCCACCTGGCAGCCCAGCGAGCGCCTCTCCATCAACTACCGCTGGAGCGACCTTGATTCGGGCACGCTGGGCAGCGACTTTTTCACTCCGCGCTCGCGTCAGCTGGGCGGCGGCTTCAATACGGGCTTCCAGAACCCGTGGGGCGTCGGCTACAACGGCAACGGCTTCTCGTCGGGCGCGCCGCTCTATAGCGGCTACACCTACTACGGCGTGCGCGGCAAAGGGCAGGAACTGGGCGTTCAGTGGCGCCCCAACGACCTGCTCACCATAGACCTGCAGTGGAGCGACCAGCGCTCCGCAGGGGATTTCCAGACCAACAGCGCCCAGAAGGTGCTGACGGCAGGGGTGAGCTACCTCCCTTACGAGTGGCTCATGATTAACCTCAACTGGAGCCGCCAGGAGGTGCAGTTCCTCACAGCGTCGGGCTTCTCCAATAACGAATATCTCACGGTGGGCGTGGAGATTGGTCCCATCCGACGGTGGCAGATTTCACTGAACTACTATCAGATGACCACCCAGAGCGTGCTGGGCGAGGGCTTTGTGGGCGGCGCGGGCAACTACCTGCAGGAACCGTATGGCTTCACCGCGCGAGTCAGCTACGATTTGGGGCGCAATCACAGCCTGTTCGCCGACTATCGCTTCAACGAGCTGCGCGGCTACCTCGCCTCGCGCGATGTGGAGTTTCTGGTGGGCTATCAGTACCGATTCTCGCGCAACCTCTCGTTCGTGCTGAACTATCGCCTGCGCGAGCAGTTGAACGCCGACCCGCAGTATAGCCAGTATAACTATCGCGCTCACTCGCTGGACGCGGGCTTGAGCTTCAACTTCTAAGGCATCTCCACCGAGCTGCTATCACCGAGCATCAGGCGCAGGGTTCGTGGACGGCGCATCCCCCCACGCACGAGAGTGTTCTTGCCCAGCAGGCTTGCTTCAATTCGCGGCTCCACCGAGTCAATCTGGCTGCCCTCCAGCACGATACTGAACTCGATTTCGCAGGCGCGCATGCGCACCCCGTCGCCGATGGCGGTGAAAGGACCAATATAACACTCTTCCAGCAGGCAGTTCGCGCCGATAATCGCGGGACCGCGCACCACGCACCGACGCAAAACGCTTCCCTCGCCGACCGACACCCGCCCGAACGCCTCAGTCTCTTCCAGAGTGCCCTGCAGGCGTGGCGGCAGCTCCTCCAGCACCAGCCGATTCGCCTCCAGCAGCGACTCAAGGTTGCCCGTGTCTTTCCACCAGCCCGTGATTTTTTGCCATTCCACCGTATAGCCCTGATCAATCAGGTACTGGATGGCGTCGGTGATTTCCAGTTCGCCGCGCCACGAGGGCTTGATGGCGCGCGCCGCCTCAAAAATGTGCGAATCGAACAGGTAGACCCCCACCAGCGCGAGGTTGGAGGGTGGTTCTTTGGGCTTCTCGATGAGCCTGACCACGCGCTCGCCTTCCAGCTGGGCGACGCCGAACTCCTGCGGGTTAGGCACCTCCGCCAGCAGAATCAGCGCATTCGGGCGGCGTGCTTCAAAGGCTTCCACCAGCGATTTGACCCCGCCCGTGAGCAGGTTGTCGCCTAAGTACATCAGGAAGGGCGTTGTGCCCAGATACGGCTCGGCGGTCAGCACGGCGTGCGCCAGCCCCAGTGGCTCTGGCTGCGGGATATAGGTGACTTCCAGCCCCCAGCGTGCGCCGTCGCCGACCGCCTGCTCGATTTCCTTCGCCGTATCCCCCACGATGATGCCCACCTCGCGGATGCCTGCCTCCGCGAGCGCCTCCAGCCCGTAAAACAGCACAGGCTTGTTGGCGACGGGCACCAGCTGCTTCGCCATGCTGAAGGTGATAGGACGCAGGCGCGTGCCCTTGCCTCCTGCCAGGATCAGCCCTTTCATCGCGCGAAACTCTGGGCGAAGCGGCTCAGGCTGGCGCGAAACGCCTCCACGAACGCCGTAATCAGATGGCGGTTCTCACGGAGCCAGCGCGCGGCGTCCCCCCAGCTCTGAAAACGGGGCAAGTAGTCGCGCCACCAGAGCGCGCTCTGCTTCTGCCCCTTCAGATGCTGGTTGAGCCACTGGGTAATCTGCATAAATACGCTCGGCATCTGGTCGGGCGGCGGCACATGCCCGCCTTTGTACCAGACCACCGTTTTCGGCTCGCGGGCAGCCTCGTGCAGGGCTTTGTTCGATTCCACAGGGACGATGTGATCGGCGTCGCCGTTAATCATCAGCACGGGGCGCGGGCTGATGCGTCCCACCCAGCGCACGGGGTCCACCACATCCATCACCTTGAGCGCCTCCTTGACCAGCTCGGGGTTCGTCTTGCTGGTTTCGCGCCAGAGGGAGAGTGTGCTTTTCTCCATCAGGATTTTCCAGTCGCCGCCTGCGACCAGCAAGATGGGCGCCTGCACGCGGCTGTCCACCCCTGCGAAGATAGCGCCTAAAATGCCCCCCATGCTGGCGCCGATATACCCGATGCGCTGGGGGTCTATCTCTTTGCGCGTTTCTAAATAGTCAATCGCGCGGCGCAGGTCGATCACCGTTTGAATCAGGGCGTCGCGCGTCCGATAGGGGTACATCCCGAAGAAGGGGTTATTGTCTTCCGGTTTGCGCTCGCCGTGATACTGGGCGTCAATCGCGAACAGGGCGAACCCCGCCTGCGTCAGCATGCCCCACATCATCTGGAACATGCGCTTGTCGCCGCCCAGCCCGTGCATGAGAATCACACAGGGGAGCTTTTCATTCTCAGGGCGGTTTTTGGGCAAAATCAGAAAGGCAGGAACCTTCTGGTCGCGTGCGCTCCGATAGACCACCTTGTAGACCGTATACTGACTGGTCTCTTCCACCACGCTTTCCTGCGCCATGAGGGGCAGATTCTTGTCGTAGCCGAAAATCAGGTCGGGGTCATAAACAGGGGCGCTATTCTGTGTCTGGGCGCAGCTGGCGAACACCAGCCCCCACACAAGCCAGCTCAGAATCCACGGACGCCGTGTTCTCATGGCTCATAAGTTTACCCGCTGAGACACTTTGAAGAAATCCGCGAAATTTAGGGGCAAATTCGGGCAAATTTGCCGTCCCCCCCTGTCCGGTTTTCGGGGTTTTTTGAGTCTAATTGGTCAGAAGTCTCCGCGATTGCGCGGAAAAGGCTTCTAAAGGCAACTCACTCAAGGAGGTAGCGTGTGATGAAAGGCTTAAGGCTTACAGCGTTTATGTTCGCGATTGTCGTGGCGGGTCAGGCGCTCGCCTCAGGCTGGGATGTGAATGTCATCTCCAGTCAGGGCTTGCTCTTTTCGCCCGGTCCCGGCTCTACAGCAACCCAGGTTCCCGTCGTGGTGAACAATAACCCGCCTGCGTTCGCCCCGTTTATAGTTACGGTAACTACCCTGCCTCAGATTACTTTCACAACGGCTTTGGGCAACCCGAACCCTGTTCTGGTGGGCGACGGCACTACCTTCACAGGCGGTACTTTCACTGCCCAGTATACCATCAGCACGCGTCCCGGTAAAGGCGACCTGACGGGGTTCAACTTCGTCGTGTCGGCGTTTGTCTGGGACTATGGGCAGATTATCTGGACCAAGAAGGTGGTGTGCATCGACACCAGTGAGGTGCTGTTCAACGGGAGTGGGGTGTTCAGTGGCGCCGCGTATGCAGGCGGCTCCAACGGGTTTCATAACCTGAACCAGTTTGTCCCCCTGTCAAACACCTGCAGCAACCTGCTGGTAATTGAGTCCTTTGTGCTGCACATTGACGGCGCGCCTGCACCTGGCTCTTCCACAGCTTCGCTGCTGCTGGTGGAACAGGACTGGGTTCCGGAACCTGCCAGCCTGCTGGCGCTCGCGGTGGGGCTTGGTGGATTAGCTTTGCGACGCCGCAAGGCGTAATCGATGAAGATTGTGGGCGACACTGCGAAAGACGCTTTTTTGCCCCGAAGGGAACCCCCTTCGGGGCTTATTGCGTTTGAGAGGCAAGCCGGAAAACGGGCAAGCCACGGACACCCGGGGCGTTTGCGCCCGACGGTTGAAGCCGTTTAAAACGCAGTCGACCTCCGTCGGCTCTTTGAGCCAGCGGGGACAGGCGCTACCTACCGCTCTATCGGCACAGGCTGGGGTGTTGCGCCCCCAGCCCGACAAAGGATGCAAATGGGAGAAGTAGTCTACTGCAGATGCTTCGCGATTTTTTGCTCTATCGCGCCTTTGGGCAGAGCGCCCACAATCTGCTCCACCACGCGCCCATTCTTGAACAGCAACAGCGTCGGGATACTCATAATGCCGTATTGAATGGCAAGCCCCTGCTCCTGATCCACATCGACCTTATAGACCTTGAGCTTGCCCGCATACTGGGCGGCTAACTCTTCCACAATCGGGGCAATCAGGCGGCAGGGTCCGCACCACACCGCCCAGAAGTCCACCAGTACCGGGATAGGCGATTCCAATACCTCTTTTTGCCATTCGCTCTGTGTAATTGCTTTCGCTGCCATAGGATAACCTCCGCGCGTATTATACCAAATCGGTGGGGAAAATGGCGACCCGGGCGCTCTCCACGCCGGGGAGTGCCTGAATCTGCTGAAACACCTCACGCGGGATGGGGTTGTCCAGTTGCAGAATCATGATGGCGCGTCCGCCGATGCGCTCGCGCCCCACATGCATGCCGGCAATATTAATCTGGTGGTCCCCTAACAGCGTGCCCACGCGCCCGATGATGCCGGGGCGGTCATGGTGTTCGGTGAAGAGCAAAATACCCTCGGGCTTGATGTCCACAAACAGGTCGTCGATGTGGGTGATTCGGAGGTCGTGGCGTCCGAAGACCGTGCCTGTAAGCCGCTGTTCGCCGTGCGGGGTGTGGGCAATCGTGTGGAGAGTGTCAGGGTAGAGGTCGCTTTCGGCGCGGGTGCCCCATTCCAGTTGCACCCCGCGCTGCTGGGCGATCAGGGGGGCGTTCACGAGGTTCACGGGCGTGTCGGTCGTGTTCTGGAACAGCCCAACCAGCACGGCGCGGGCGATGGTGTCCAGCGGAAGCCCGCTCCAGTCGCCTGCGAACTGCACGCGCACTTTCTGCACGGGCGTGTTGAGCAGCTGGGCGTGCAGGCTACCCATGCGCTCGGCGAGGCGCAGGTAGGGCTTCACGCGCTCCAGCTGGTCGGCGGGGATGGGGGTGAGATTCACAGGGCTGCGGGGCACACCGCCCGTCAGCACCGCGACAATCTGCTCCGCCACATCGATGGCGACTTTGACCTGCGCCTCTTCGGTAGATGCGCCAAGGTGGGGGGTCAGCACATTCTGGGGTTGATGAAGCACGCGCAGGTCGGGGGGCGGCGGCTCTGTGGGGAACACATCGAGCGCCGCGCCCGCCACATGCCCCGACTCGATGGCGTCCGCCAGCGCCTCCAGATCAATCAGCTCGCCCCGCGCACAGTTGATAATGCGCACGCCCGGTCTGGTCAGCCGCAGCCGTTCCGCGTTCAGCAGATTGCGCGTTTCGGGGGTCAGGGGAGCGTGGAGCGTGATAAAATCGCTCTGGCGCAGAAGCGTTTCTAAATCCACAGGTTCCGCGCCCAGTTGCTGGATATGGGTTGGGGGCACATGGGGGTCGTAAGCCAGCACCTGCATGCCGAAGGCGCGCGCCCGTCGTGCCACCTCGCGCCCGATCTTGCCGATGCCGATAATCCCCAGCGTCTTGCGCGAGAGCTCCACCCCCATAAATTGCTGGCGTTTCCACTCGCCCGCCCGAAGCGAGCGGTCTGCCTGCGGAATCTTGCGTGCCAGCGCCAGTAGCAGCGCAAAGGTCAGCTCAGCAGCAGCAATCGTGTTGCCTTCAGGGGAGTTGACCACAATAATCCCGTGCTGGGTCGCGGCAGCCACATCGATATTGTCCACGCCGACGCCCGCGCGCCCCACCACTTTGAGTCGGGTACCCGCCTCAATCACGGCGCGATCCACTTTTGTCTGGGAGCGCACCATCAGCGCGTCGTAGTGGGGGATGATTTGAAGCAACGCTTCACGGGAGATTCCGGGCTTGTAATCGGCTGGAATGCCTGCCGATTCGAACACCGCCAGTCCTTCGGGGGCGATGGAGTCGCTAATCAGCACCCGCATAGCATGAGGATACCCGTTTCACGAGGCGGAGCGGGTTGTGGAGCCTTGAGGCGGGGTTTCGGGCACATCCTGCGGCTGGGTTTCTGCCGCGCGCAGGTTCTCCTGCTGGATGGCTTCATAAATTTCACGGCGATGCACCGCAATCGAGCGTGGCGCTTTGATGCCGAGGCGCACCTGTTCGCCGCGCACCTCCAGCACAATCACCTCGATGTCATCGCCAATCATGATGCTCTGATTGACCTTGCGTGTCAGAACTAACATAACGATTGCCCTCCATGGCGAACAGGTTTACCCCGCGCTTTCGGCGCGCTCTGTCGTGCGCCACATCTCCTGCAGAATCGGGTGGCGCGTATGATATCGCTCGTCCTCCAGGATCACCTGTCGCCCACACCGCTCTGTGGCATTAATCACGATAGGCGCCATCAGGTTCGCGGTCATCGCGTGCGGCTTGCCCGGTGGAATGGTCACAGTGGTGTACACCACCAGCACCGAGTCGTCCGACACGCGCAGGCGCTCGACCTCCGCGTCGGATAGCACCACCTCATAATCGGCGCAGAAGAACCATGGGTCTATCAACAGCAGCGCGAACCCTGGTTCTTCCACCGACTGCAGCCAACGGAAGGGGCTGCCCTCCTGATGATTAATCAGCACGAACCGCTTCAACTGGCTCAGCCCCACCAGTCCGTCGGGGAAGGTGATAATATCCCCTGCTTCGATGTTAATTGTACCGAATCGTGTGGTGTGAAGTTCCATAGTGGCTTTAACCTCCGCGCAGGAAGTCAAACAGGTTCAGCGAGTGAACCCTCGAAAAAACCTGCAACGCCGCCTGATAGCTCAGCTCCGACTGACGCAGCTGGCTGATGGCTTCCGCCAGGTCAATCTCCTCAATATCGGCTAAGTTGCCGAGCAGCTGGTCTTTGCGACTGGCATACAGGGTCTCATAATCCTGCAGTTCGCGCAGGCGCACGCCCACCTCGCCCCGATAGCGCTGAAACTCGGACTGGAACTGTTCAATATCGCGCAGGTCGGTATTGGAGAGGGTGAACGAGTCGGCGCTGAGCAGGTGGTTTTCAATTTCGGTGAGCTTATTGTAGAGGTCAGCGATACGGGCGCCCGAAAAGTTCATTGGCAGGTTGCGGTCGGGCGCAATCGGTACCAGCAGCGGGTTGCCGTCGCCATTATAGACCATCGCGCCGCCGACGATATCAAAGGGCGCGGTGTGCAGGTTTTGCCCACTGAACAGATAGCGTTCGCCATCGGGGCGCTGGTTGCCCAGCTGGTGCAGGCGTTGCTTGAGCTGGCGCACCTGCTGGATGAGCGCCTCGCGCGCTTCGGCGGTGAGCGTGTCGTTCGCGCCCTGCGTTACAATCTGGCGTACTTGAGAAAGCACCTCGCCGATATCGGCGAACGCTTGTTCGGTCGCCTGCAGAAACAGTTTCGCCTCGCGAATGTTGCGCCCATACTGCTCTATCTGGGCGACCTGCTGACGAAGCGCGAGCGCATGCACCGTGCCCACGGGGTCATCGGAGGGTTGCTCCACGCGCCGTCCTGTCGCCGTGCGGCGCTGCCACAGGCTCAGGCGCTCGGTGCCCCGCCCGATTGCCCGCTCCATCTGCCGAAACTGCCACTCGGTGCTGATTCGCATCACGCTTCACCTGTTAGCGCGGCGCTACAAACTGGAGCAAATCCTGCAACAGCGAGTCGAAGGTGCTGACCATCTTGGCTGCCGCCTGATAACTGCGCTGAAACCGCACAAGGTTCGCCGCCTCCTCATCCAGCGAGACGCCCGAAACCGACTCGCGCAGATGGTGCAGATGCTCCACTGTTAATTGTTGCGTTTCGGCGCGGTTTCTGGAGACCTGCGCGTCGTTGCCAAGCCGTCCCACGAGGGCGCGATAGAACTGGGTGAGGCTCTGCCCGCCGAGCGACGCCTGCGGAGCGTTGCGCAGGTTCGCCAGCGCGAGGGCGATTCCGTTATTGCCCGGTGCGCCCGCCACCGCCGACGCCGCAATCCGCATCGGGTCGCTCACATCCGGGTGCAGGTCAATATTCGAGGCGTCGGTGCCGCTGAAAAACAGATAGCCTGTGTTGCCATCCAGCCCGTAGCCTGTGCTGTGAATGGCGTTCACCTGCGTGATGAGCGTGCTGGCGAAGGTGTTGAGATCGGCGCGATAGCTCTGGAGTTGTGCGAGGCTATCCATCAACCCGCGCAGTTGCCCACTCTGGATGCGGATGTCGGTGGGCGTGCTGTCTAACGCGCGGTTGGCGAGGTCTATTGTGGTCGGCAGGGGGAACGCCGCGCCGTCCTGCACCAGCGTGTGCCCGTCCACAAATAGCATCACGCTGCCGTCGTTGTTATAGTGGGCGCGTGCGCCGATTAGCTCACTGAGTTGCCCGATCAGGCGGTCGCGCTGGTCCAGCAGGTCGCCCGCTTCCGCGCCGCTGGAGTGTGCCGCGCGAATCTGCTCATTAAGGCGCGCCAGCTGCTGTGCCAGCTGGTTCGCCTGTTCAATCGTGCCGACTGCCTGACTCTGAATCTGGCTCTCCAGCGTGGTGAGGTTGCGATGGAGTGTGCGCAGGGTCTCGGTGAGCGAACGCGCCGCCTGAAGCACCTGCTGGCGCGCCGCGAGGCTATCAGGGCGCGTGGCAAGCTCCTCAAACGCATTAAACAGCGCGTTCAGCTTCGCGTTGATCCCCTGCTCGCCCGGCTCGTTGAAGAGTCCTTCAATCGCACTCAGGCTTTCCGAGAGGGCGCTCCAGCGTGCCAGATCGCCCGCGTTGGTGTTGACCCGCTGCTCCAGCATCATGTCGCGAAGGCGCTGGATGCTCTGCGCCATCACCCCTGTGCCGAGGCGCAGCTGGGGGCTGAGGGCAAACTCTGGCGTGTTGGCGAACCGCACGCGCCTGCGGGTATAGCCGGGCGTGTTCACATTCGCCACATTGTGCCCTGTGGTCTCCAGCCCAATCTGGAACGCTCGCAGGGCACGAATCCCCAGCTCAATCCCCATGAAACTGGACATGGCTCAGACCTCCGTGTTCACCAGCAGGTTGGGGGCGGGGCGCTCGGCGAGCGGCGCGTAGTGTTCGGCTTCGGACGCACGCACCAGCATCGCCATCAACTCGTGCGTGTAGCCGAGCTCGTTCAGAATAATCTCGTGCGCCGATTCGAGAAGCCAGTCCAGCTCCTGCATCAGCGCAAGCGCCTGCTCCCTGCGGGCGGCATCCTCAGGGGGCTGGAGCTGAGCGCGGAGTTGCTCCAGCCGTTGCAGAGTTGGCTCCAGCTGGGCGTGCCAGCGCTCGATGGCGTTCAGGTCGCGGCGCACCAGCGCCTGACGCCATGCCCGAAGCATCGGTAGTGCATGGCGCACCTCGCGTAAAAACAGTTCCATGGTGTCAGCGTTTTTCATGGCTCGCCCTCCGTATCGGGAAGATGGGCGCTCAGCTGCTGGTATAACTGGTCTGCCAGCCCGAAGTTCCCCCGCATCGCCAGATATTCGGCAAACTGGAAGTCAAACATCTCCGCATAGTTGAGAGTTTTGGACGATTGGGGTACCGTGCGTTGCATCGTGCGCCAGAGCTGAAGCAGAAAGGTGGACTCCAGCTGCTGGCATGCCTCGTACAGTCGCTTCTGTTCGGGCGTGCGCGGGACGGCTGGCGTTGTGTTGCTTGGGATGGGTTTGTCGACTCGCATCATTGCACCTCGATTTCGGCGTGCAGGGCGCCTGCGCTCTTGAGCGCCTGCAGAATTGCTATCAGGTCGCGCGGGCTGACCCCCAGCGCGTTCAGCGCCTTCACCAGCGACTCCACCGAGGCGCCCTCTTTGAAGTAGACCATGCGGGCAGGCTCCTGCTGCACATCTACCTGAGTCTGGGGCACGACGGTGGTCTGCCCTTCACTGAAAGGCGGTGGCTGCGAAACTTCCAGCGTGGTCTGCACCCGCACGGTAATGCCCCCATGCGCAATCGCGACGGGCGCAATGCGTACTTCGCCGTTCACAATCACTGTGCCCGTGCGCTCGTTGACCACCACGCGGGCGGTTGTGTCGGGCACAACGGGCAGAGTCTCCAGCTGGGCAATCAGCATCACGGGGTCCAGCGCGTCTTCCAGCCCAATCTGGACGGTGGCGGGGTCTACCGCACGCACGCGCAGGTTCGGAAACGCGCTCCGAATGCTGTTAACCACGCGGGCGGCGGTGGTGAAATCGGGCTTGTGAAGCTGGATGGTGAGGGTGTTGTCGCCCGTGAGAAATCGCGACGGCACTTCCCGTTCAATCAGGGCGCCATTAGGAATGCGTCCCACCGTTACATGGTTGCGCTGGACACGATTGCCCCCACCCCCGAAGTTGAACCCGCCGATGGAAACGGGTCCCTGTGCCACAGCGTAGACCTGACCGTCCGCGCCGCGCAGAGGGGTCTGCAACAGCGTGCCGCCCTGAAGCGAGCGCGCGTCGCCGATGCTGGAGACCACCACATCAATCGTATTGCCAGCGCGGGCGAAGGGGGGCAGCTCCGCCGTTACAATCACCGCCGCCACATTTTTCACCTTGATGGCGCCCGGCGGCACCGTGATGCCCAGACGCTCCAGCATGTTGCTGATGGATTGCACCGTGAAAAACGCGCCTGAGCTGTCGCCTGTGCCCTCCAGCCCGACCACCAGCCCGTAGCCAATGAGCTGGTTGGAGCGCACGCCTCGAACCTGCGCGATATCTTTCAGGCGCGTCGCGGGCGATTGCGCCCACGCAACGAACCCTGTCCAGACCAGAACCGTGAGTAGCACCCCGAGTCGCATCGTTGCCTCCTAAAAGAGCCACTTGAACAGGCGGGTGATGATGCCTTCGCGCTGGCGCGTGCCCACAATCCCCTTGCCCTCGAAGTAGATTTCGGCGTTCGCAATCGCATTCGAGGGCACGGTGTTGTCCGAGCGGATGTCGCGCACGCGCACCAGCCCCGTGAACACCAGGGTCTGGGTCTCCTCGTTGATTTTGAGGGTACGCTTGCCCTCGATTCGCAACACGCCGTTCGGATAGGTCTCCACCACCACAACAGTGAGGCGTGTGGTGAGCGTGCCTGCGCGCGTGGTGCTGCCCTGCACCGTCGAATCGGTCTTGCCACTGGCGCCCAGTTCGGGCCAGAGGAAGTTCAGCAGAGGTCCCACGCCTGCGGTGGTGGACGCCGATTCGCTTTTGCTGACGGCGGTATCGGCGCGGGCGGAGGCGGTGGTGCTTTCGGAAACGATGATCGTGAGCAGGTCGCCCACGCGCCGCGCTTTGAAATCGTCAAACAGCGATCCAGCCTGCTCACTCCAGAGGGAGCCTGTCGCAGGCGCGAGGGATTCATGGGCGTTCTGGGAAGTAGCAGGGGCTTCATCTTCGTCGTGTGCGAACGCGAGGCAAGCCATGCAGAGAGTCATCAGGGCAATCCATTTCATAGCACCACCTCCACACGCCCTTTTTCGGCAACGCGGGCGCGAACCGTTTTTTGCGTTTCGGGAACATAAACCGGGATGACCTCACCCTCCGCGCCCGCCGCCCGTGCCACGCCTGAAACCTCTATCACCACCCCGCCTGACTGCACCACGACCTGCACCGTCTCACCCGCGCGAACAAGGGGCGTGCGCGTGCTGGTGGGCGCCTGAAAACGCAGGCTGTAGCGGGCGCGGGTCTCGTTGTTGACCTGCACCGCAATCTCTATCCGCGCGCTCCTTTCGCTGACGCGCGGCGTGCCCTCCACCACGAAAGTGAGCGCGCCTTCGGGCAAAGCGATTTCAGCAGGGGGGTTCTCCAGACGCCAGCGGCTGATGTCAACCCCCGTGCGCTTCTGAATTTCGGCGCGGGCGAACTGCTCAACAGCGCTTGCGCCCACCGCCTGCGCCACGCGCGTAATCTGAATCGTGTCGGGCATTTCGATGGTGAATTGCGTGGGGTCATAACCATGCTGGCGCAGGCGCGTGAGGAGCTGCTGGCGCGTGAAGGTGCGCTTCTGCCCTGGCAGCGGCGAAGCGCCCAGCTCCATCGCGCCGAGTGCCCGACGCAACGCTTCGTCGCCGCCAGCCAGTTCGGCAATCTCCGCCAGACAAAACCGCGCCGACGACACCGAAACCGATGGGGCAATCCGTATCCTCAGAGGCTCATCCGTAAGCCGTACCAGCGCCATCCCAAGCACGCTCAAAACCAGTACGGCTCTCATCACGCCTGATTATCGGCAGAAAACCCGTATTCTTGAGAGTCCAGTTCCCAGCCCAGGCTTCCGATAATCCCCTCTGACTCAGAGTAGGTGGCATGGACGCGCCTGAGAGGGAAGGACGCCAGGAGGTGAGCCAGAGTGATTGGAGGGAGCATTTCGGGGATTAACTTTGCGGGCTTAGCCACGGGGATCGACACCGAGTCGATTATCCAGCGGCTTGTGGAGCTGCAGTCGCGCCCGCTCCAGCAGTTGATGGTGCGCAAATCGCAGTTGAACGCGCGCATGAGCGCCTTTGACCAGTTTCAGGGGCTGGTGCGCAACCTGCAAACCGCGGCAGGTGCCCTGTCCACACCCAGCGCGTTCAACATTCTGAAGGGCACTTCCAGCGACACGAATGTCGTTACGGTCAATCCGTCGGCGGAGGCGCTGCCCGGCACCTACGAGATTCGGGTCAGCCGATTGGCGCAAGCACACAAGATTGTGAGCGGCGCCCACAGCTCCGACACCGCCGAGCTGGGCGTCAGCGGGCGTTTCCTGCTCAACGGCAAGGTGATTGAAGTCAACGCGAACGACACCCTGCGCTCCGTCGCCAGCAAAATCAACAGCGCCAACGCGGGCGTAACCGCCTCGATCATCCGCGCGGACGGCGACCAGTATTACCTCACGCTCACCGCGAACGAAACTGGCAAAAACAGCCAGATTCAGCTCGCCGAGATTGGAGGCAATCTGGTGCTGACGCCCACCCTCAAACTGGTGACCTACGAGGAATTCATTCGCAATCAGCAAGCCAACGCCGCGCTCTCCAGCCGATTCCGAAGCGCTACCGAGTCCATCGGCTCCCAGCTCGGCATCAGCAGTCCCCCCTCTGGCACGATTCGGATTAACGGCGTCGACATCGCCATCGACTTCGGAACCGATAGCCTCGAACGAATCGCCAGCAAAATCAACGGTTCGGGAGCAGGCGTTACTGCCACCGTGGAGACCGAGACGGAGAACGGCACGACCTACTATCGCCTCAAAATTGACGGCGGCAGCCGACTCCCGGAATTCGAAGACCCTGATAACCTGCTCAAACAACTCGGTGTGCTCCAGAATCGCTATCAGAACGAACTGGTTCAGGCACAGGACGCCGAGTTCACTATCGACGGCTTCACTTTCCGACGCAGTAAGAATCAGGTGAGCGATGCGATTCCCGGCGTCACTTTCACGCTTTTGAGCGCGGACGCCACCAACCCCAAAACCGCCACCATCACGCTCACGCGCGATGCAGAGGCGGTCAAAAAGAATGTGCAGGGCTTCATCGATGCCTATAATGCGCTGGTGGACTTCATTAAGCAGAACGCCTCTTTCAACAAGGAGACCCTGCAGACGGGCGTGCTGTTCGGCGACACCACCGTCAGCCTCGTGCGCGATTCGATTCTGCAACGCATTATGAACCCTGTGCCGGGGCTGGAGGGGAGCCTGCGCGTGCTGGCTCAGGTGGGCGTAATGCTGGGCGAGGACGGCAAGCTAACGCTCAACGAAAGCACCCTGCTCCAGAAACTGGGCGAAGACCTCAACGGCGTGATTCGCCTCTTTACGGCGCAGGGAACCACCACGGACCCGAACATCAGTTTCGTGTCGGCAACGGATGCGACGCGCCCTTCGCCAACAGGGGGATATGAGGTGGTCATCACGCAGGTCGCCACCAAAGCGAAGGCGGTAGCAGGCACAGCGCAGACCGCCGCGCGTACCACCTCCGAAACCCTCACCTTCAGCGGCAGCCTGTTCGGGAACGAAACCTACTCCATCACTTTAGACCCCGGCACCACGATTGACGACACGATTGCCCGAATCAATAGCGACTCCCGACTGAAAAACCTCGTGGTCGCCAGCAAAGATTCGAGCGGGCGTCTGGTCATAGAGGCACGAAACTACGGTTCCGCAGGCAGTTTCCGCGTCGTGTCTAATCTCGCCGCGGGACCCGACAACTCCGGGATCGGCACCGACGGCATCGACGCTAACGGGCAGGATGTGGCGGGCACGATTAACGGCGAGCCTGCCACAGGACGCGGGCAGTTCCTCACGGGCAACTCCGGCAACCCGAACACCGATGGACTGCAGATTCGTGTTACTGCCACCACGCCCGGCACCTACGGCGTGGTTCACTTCACGCGCGGTGTTGCCGACCTCGTGCGGCTCTACACACGACAGGTTACGGATATCGTGAGCGGCGACCTCAAGTACGCCAGAGACACGCTCCAGGACCAGATTAAAGCCATCGACGACCAGATGCAGCGCATCCGCGAGGAGGTTTCGCGCAAGCAGCTCATGCTGCGTGAGCAGTTCGCACGGCTGGAACGCTCCATCAGCCAGATGCAATCGCAGAGCGCCCGTCTCGCGGCGATGATGGGCGGGATGGGCGCCATGAGCCTCTTCGCACGCTAACAACACGCTCAGCAAGGAGTAGACCCTATGTATACGAACGGATACGACCGATATCTGGAAACGGCGGTGGAGACGGCTTCCCCCGCACGCCTGATTGTGATGCTCTACGACGGTGCGATTCGCTTCATCAACAACGCGATCGATGCAATGCAGAACCGCCAGTACGAGCAGCAGAACTACTACCTGCAACGCGCCCAGAAAATCCTCGCCGAACTGATCAGCAGCCTGGACTTCGACAAAGGCGGGGAAATCGCCGAGAACCTCTTTCGCCTCTACACCTACATGTATAACCAGCTGGTGGAGGCGAACCTTCAGGACAGTGTAGAACGCGCCCAGCATGTGGTGAACCTGCTTTCGGAACTGCGTGAAGCGTGGGACACGATTGCTTCGCAGGGCGAAGCCGTGCCTGCAACCCCAATTGCGCCAGGGAAGGTGAGTTTGCGTGGGTAGAAATATCGTAGAGGATTTACTGCACGATTTCTGGATGCTGACGCTCTGCACCGAGCAGGCAATCGAAGACGAGGATTGGGAGGCTGTGAACGGTCTGCTCCAGCGGCGCGAGGAGGTGCTTGCCACGCTGGAACGGTTAGACCCCGACCCGCGCTGGCTGCCCCTCTTGCGCCGCGCGATGGAGGCGGACGCACGCTGTCAGGAAACCCTGCGCCAGAAACAGCGCGCCCTGCTGCTGGAACTGGAACGCGAGACCCAGCAGCAAAAGGGGTGCGACCACTACGACGCACCCCCAACCGATTACACCCCGCGCTTTGAGGCGGAAGGCTGATTACCGCTTCAGGTCCTTGGCGACCGAGAGCATCTCGTCTGCCGTCTGAATGGCGCGGGAGTTCACCTCATAAGCGCGTTGCGCCATAATCAGGCGCACCATCTCGTCCACAATCTGCACATTCGAGGCTTCGAGGCTGCCCCCGGCAATCTCGCCCAGCCCGTTGGTGCCCGGCGTGCCCTCAATCGGCTCGCCTGCGGCGGGCGTCATGCGGTAGAGGTTCATCCCGATACGGTTCAGCCCCGCCGGGTTGATGAAGCGCACTAAAGTAATCTGACCGATCTGCTCCACGCCGTCCTGACCGCCGCGGCGCACGGAAATCGTGCCATCGCGCCCAATCAGCACCTGCTCCACATCGGGCGGCAGGATAATCTCAGGCTCCAGCGGATAGCCCATCGAGGTAACCAGCCGCCCCTGACTGTCCAGCTTGAAGCCCCCATCGCGTGTGTAAGCGACTGTGCCGTCGGGCAGCAGCACCTTGAAGAATCCGTCGCCCTCGATGGCTAAATCCAGCGGGTTGCCCGTTACCTGAATGGCGCCCGTGCTGAAGATGCCGTAGGTCGCGGCGGGGCGGGCGCCCAATCCTACCTGTAATCCACTGGGAACCTGCGCGCCGCCTGCCACACTGGCGCCTGCAGGACGCAGAGTCTGATAGAGCAGGTCCTCAAAATCGGCGCGCACGGTCTTAAAACCGTTCGTGTTCACATTCGCCAGGTTGTTCGATATCACATCGATGTTAAACTGTTGAGCTTCCATTCCCGTTGCGGCGGTATGGAGTGCGCGAATCATGAGATAACCCCCTTGTTAGATTTTTGGCAACTCGTTAATCGCACGATTGAGCGTTTCATCGTGCGCCTGAATCACCTTCTGGTGGCTCTCGTAGGCGCGGATGATTTCAATCATGCTGACCATCTCGCGGATGAGGTTGACATTCGAGGCTTCCAGTGCGCCCACCACAAGGCGTGGCTTGGCGAGGGGCGTCGTGTTGCCAGCAAACAGCCCATCGGCGTCTTTGGTGAGGTTGCCCCCTACGATTTGAAGTCTGGCGGCAGGCGTCTCGTTGATGCGCACCACCGCATCTTCGCCGATGGTGAGGTTCGCGCCGCGCGGGACGCGAATGGGCTCACCTCTTTCAGACAGCACGGGATAGCCCTCGCGGCTCACCAGCACCCCCTCGGCGTTCAGCTGGAACGCCCCGTTGCGGGTGTAGCGCACGCCGCGCGGGGTCTGCACCGCGAAAAAGCCTTCGCCTTCAATTGCCAGGTCCAGCGGGTTGCGGGTGTGTTGCAAAGCGCCTGCCTGCAGGTCGGTATAGGTCGATTCCAGCAAAGTGCCTGCCGAGAGCGTGCCGATGGGGGCGGCGCTGTTGCCCTGCACCCGGTAGAGAGCGCGCTCGTACACGCTGGCGAACACAGGGCGATCCGCCTTGAACCCCGTCGTGTTGAGATTGGCTAAGTTGGAAGCCAGCACATCCTGCGCCTTCTGGCGGGCAATCATCCCCTCGCTGGCGATATAGAGACCTCGTAACATCACGGGGGATTATCGGCGTGCTGAGGGCGTTTTTAGAGTCTGGATAAAACCGAGCCTCCCCAGCAGAAGGGGAGGCTCGGGGTTCTTTCAAAACAGGGGATTAGCGGGGGCGGTCGTCGTCAACGGTGAAGCGGAACATCACGCAGGTGGTGCCACAGACCTGCGGGTTGACCTCCGCCAGATAGTTCAGCGAGACTGCCTTCGCATGCCCGTCCATCCACACGACATTGCTGAGCTTCATGTGGCGTCCGAGGATCGCGCCGTTGTTGCGTCGGTTCAGCAGCGCGGGGAACGGGAAGGTTTCTATTGCGCGGGTGGGCTGCGGATCGCTCAGGTTTGCCCGATAGAAGTCTGCGCTCTGTCCGTAGCCCTGCACTTCGGCAATCAGCACGGTGTCGGCGGGTTCGGCAACAATTGCGAGCGGCTTATTGTTGGGAGGCGTGCAGGTTGAGAGCGAGGTCTGAATGCCGCAGCCTGCATAATACATGTTGTTAATCGCGTAGCTGCCGAAACGGCGCCCCACATTGGTGGTGCCCATCGGGTCGCCACAATCCGCCTCGCGATACACATTGCGTCCATCGGGCGAGTAGGGCTGATACACATAGCGCTTGTTGGGCATCAGGGTGTGGGTGCGGTTGCCCTCGTGCGGGAGCGTGCCCGAAATCGCCGAGAACGGGTCGCTGGGGCAGTTGAAGACATCGCCATTCTTGATGTAGGGGTAGAGCACATCCATCCAGCGGGGCGAGGAGCAGTCCACAAAGTGGTTGCCCTCCAGCACGCGGGGCGGGTCGGCATAGGCGTTGCGCGGCACATACTCGTCGTAGTCCTGAGCATACATCTGGACGCCCAGACCTATCTGCTTGACATTGCTCAGACAGCCCGTCTGGCGCGCTTTCTCCCGTGCTTGAGCGAACACCGGGAACAGAATCGCCGCCAGAATGGCGATAATCGCGATCACAACCAGCAGCTCAATCAGCGTAAAGCCTTTCGTGCGCATGGAGATCACCTCTTCCTAAATTAAACCGTGTTCAAGTTAAGAAGCGGTTAAGACGGTGCCTGGGAAAACGAGCAAGCAACAGCATTGCACCGCATTGACGCCAGACGGCTGAAGCTGCTCTGTTGCAAGGATAGGGGCGTGAGCGTTCCGAGACCCTTCCTTCAGGTCTCAGGGGGGTGGCTTTTTGACAGGCGTGCCGTCCTGGAACCTGTGCCCTGACGGCTAAAGCCGTTCCTATGAAACGAAGCCGACCTGCGTCGGCTCAGCCCCCCAACCCCCCGTAAACAGGGGGCTATAGCCAGCGGAGGCTGGCTTTGTTTATTAGGAACGGCTTTAGCCGTCGCTCTTTCGGGGGCATCGTGGGTTCCAGAAGGTATCTTTGCAACAGAGCAGGTTCACCCGTTTGGATTCAAACACGCACTTCCTAAACAGCCTCCAGGAGGTATAATCTCGAAAATGCCAGCACGCATCGGGCTGTTAACCGTCGAACTCTATATCGGAGGGTGTCGCTCTCTCAAAGAGAAGCGACAGGTCGTGCAGAGTTTGACCGCTCGCCTGCGGAACGATTTTAATCTCTCCGTGGCAGAGGTCGATCATCATGACCTGCACCAGCGCGCGTGCCTGGCAATCGCGTGCGTGGGCAACCGCACCGACTTCGTGAACCAGGTGCTGGACACCGTGCTGGAACGATTGCAGTCCGAAGGGCGTATAGTGCTATTGGAGACCACACTCGAAGTGCTATAGGAGGACGCCAATGGGCGGACGCATGGAACGATTGGAATCGCTCCTCACTGAGGAGATCAGTCAGGTGCTTTTGAAGGATTTATCGGGTAGCGACCTGGGCTTAGCGACCGTAACAGGGGTTAAGATTGCGCGCGACCTTTCGCAGGCGACCGTGTATGTGAGCGTGCTGGGCGACGAGGCGCGACGCCAGCAGACCATCGAGAGCCTGCAACGCTCCGCAGGCTACATCAAAGGATTGCTGGGTAAGCGCCTGCACCTGAAGCGCATTCCCCGCTTGCAGTTTGTGGATGACCCCTCGCTGCGCCAAGCCGACCGGATTGCACGCCTGCTCAAAGATGGCTAAATGGGCGGGACATGCGCGGGGGCATCGCGTCTAAAGAATTCGGAGGCGCGTTGATGAAACCGATGGCATGTCCAGAATGGGAAGAGCGGTTAAGTCTCTATGTAGACGGGTTGCTGAACCCTTTTGAAGAGAACGCCGTGGAGGCACATATAGCGCGGTGCGAGGGGTGCCGTGCCACCGTGAGTTTATGGAAAGCGGTGGGGATGGCGGTGCGCCGTTTGCCAACCGTGTCGCCCCCGCCCGATTTACGCGCCCGCATTCTGGACTGCACGACGCGCCGTCGCCCGCGCCCCCTGGTCTGGCTTCCCAGAGGCTGGCAACTGGCGCCTGTGCTGGGCTTGGGGTTACTGCTGGCGTGGCTGAGCCTTACCCCAACTACAGAGTCGCTCATCTCAAACACCTCCTATCAGGCAGCGGCGCCTGCGCCAACGACGCCGCAGGCGACCGTTTTACCTCAGCCCCCCACCCCCCCGCCTCCTGTGGAGGAAGGCGCCGCTGTTCCGCAGGTGATTATCTCGGTCAAAACCTCGCCCAGCTTTCGGGTCAGCCCGAACACCCCACGCTGGGTGGGCACCACACGCCTCAGCCCGGTGGAGCCCCACCTGCCTGACCCTGTGCCCCCACAGGCTGGGATGGTGAGCGTTTCTCAGCCCACGCCACCGAGTCCGATTGTCACCGAAGTCGCCGATACACCCTATGAGCCTCTTCCCGCTTCGTCGGGTCATACGGATGGAAAACCCGGTGCGCCCCGGTCTCAGAACGAAACGCCGCGCCCCACGCTCGCCGAGTGGTCGCAGCAGTTCTACGAACAGCTTCGCCGTGAGCAACGCGCACGCTCTGGAATCGCCCATTCCCCTAATGCGCAACGCTACATTCCGATTGTGTCCATTCGCTTTAAGTAAGCCATAATCTTACAATAGGGTATCCTATAAGCGGATGAAGCGTAGGGTGCGGTTTCTGGGGTGGAGTCTTGGGCTGGCTGGGCTGATGGCATACGCCGTCGCCCAGAACTCGGTTTCACTGCTGGATTTGAATGGCTCCGCCAGAAACACTCTCGCCGCGCCCGTTAACACCCCCGGTCAGGCGACGGCAGATGTGTTGCCCGGCAAAGGGGTGCGGGGTCCCTACACCCTGCGTTTCGCGCCCGTCATTCCGGGCAGTGAGAGCGTGTATGTGGACAGCACACGCCTGCAGCGCGATGTGGATTATGCCATCGATTACGCCTCAGGCACTTTAACCTTCTACGCGCCAGTCCGGACGCTCTCCACGATTCAGGTGTACTATCGCTATGACCCTCAGGGCAAGCGCGCCGAGTCGTCCGCGGCGCTCCCGTTGCTGGCATTATCGTTTGGACAGGGCGGGAGTTTGCAGGCGCTTTATGCGCCCGGCGCTACCGAAACCAGCCGCGAAGGGGTCAGCTATCAGATAAGCGCTTATGGCTTGCGCAATCGCCTGCAGTTTGGGGGTGGCGCGCTTCAGGGCTACTATTTCGTGGGCACGCGCTCGCCTCTGCAGGCGTTCGCGATGCCTTCGTTTGCCAACCCCTCGCCTCAAACCGTGACAGGCGCCTCCGAATCGGCGCAATTCATCGTCCAGAACCTGAACCTGAATGCAGGCGCCCTGCAGTTTCAGGGGAACTATCAGGATATTGGCAAAGGTTTTTCGGCGCAAAAGATGCTGGGCGCCCAGCCCGGGCTGGATGCCAGCCTGCTCCAGCGCTGGGAGCAGGAGAAAGGGCTGAAACGCTATGACTACACGCTGGGGCTGGCGCTGGGCGGTTCCACGCTTCAGCAGAGTGTCCTCCGCATTCAGGACGACAAAGGCGCGATAGAACAGCGTGGCTACCTGCTGCAGAGCAATGCGCTCCAGCTGCGTTATGAACGGCGTGAGGCGCAGGCGGGCTTCGAGCGATTTAAAGATTTGAGTGACGCGGCGAAAGGCGACTGGCAACGCGAGCGCGGACTGGTGCGCGAGCAACTGGAATCCACCCTCAGACTCGCGCCGAACAGCACACTCCAGTTCAACCAGACCCAGGTGGCACAGGAGGGCGCCGAGATTAAACGCCAGCAATATGCCTTCAACCTCCCCTGGCTCAAGCTGGTGCGCACCCACCAGAGCGTGGAGCAGGGCTTCACACGGTTCGGCGACCTGGCAGAAGCAGATAAGGCGCAACTCGCGCGCGAAGTCGGGATGCAACGCGACCAGACCCAGATAGAGATTCATCAGAAGGGCGTGCGCGTGGCAGCCGAAGAGGGGATTGTGCGCTCGCCCTCAGGCACGCTGGAGCGCGAAAGCCTGCAAATCAAAACGGATCAGGTGGAAGTGGAGCACCTGCGCCGCGCCGTGGATGCCGACTTCAAAAATCTGCCGAATCTGACCCCTGCGGAGCATCAGAAGATGGTGGAGGAGGTGCGCCAGTTCCACGCGCCCCAGGAGACGCTCAAACCCGAAGATGTGCCGCAAGCCCTCAAAGAGCCGGGGCTGGAACGCACTCTCCAGCGCATCGAAATTAAGCCCGGCAAGGAGATGAGCCTGCAGGTCAAGCGGTTTGAAGTCGCCGACCGGGTGGGCGAAGGCTCCGCACAGGGCACACTCTGGCAGCTGCGCACGCCGAACCTGCAGGTGCGCCTGCACGAGCGCAACATCACGCCTAACTTCAATCGGCTGGGCGACCTGACCCGTTTTGAACGCGCCCTGTTCCACAACGAGCAGGGCATGGGGCGCTCCGACTGGGATGTGAGCTACACCACCAAAGACTTCGGGCTGGCGATTGCCCGCATGCAGGTGCATGCGATCGGCGCGGGCGTGCGCCGCACCAGCTATCGCCTGCTGACACCTCGCTGGGAGTTCCACTACAACGAGCGCGAGGTGGACGCCGATTTCGCCCGCGCCCACGACCTCGCCGACCCCGAACGCGATTTTCTGGTGCAGCTGCGCGGCTTCCGCCAGCACGACTGGACCGCGAAACTGCGCCCGGCAAGCAACCTGCAGCTGGAGCTGTTCCAGTTCAACGCGCAGAACCCGCTGGAGCAGATTGCCAACCATCGCAACCGCTATCGGGTGATGTGGCAACCCAACACGGCGCTCAAAATCGGGCGCCAGGCAGATGAGTATCGCTCCGATAAACTCACCGACGGGCTTTACCACGACGAGTACGAACGCAACGATTTGCAGTATCAGCTGGGCTTTGGGCAGCTGAACGCCTACAGCGAGCGCCGCCAGATTGGGGGCACGCTCGCCAACCCGCTCTATCAGACCACCGAGTTCTATCGGTTCAGCTCGTCGGCAATCCGCAACATGAATTTTGCGCTGGAGGAGCGTCGTACCCGCGCCGACGGCGCGCCCAGCGAACGCTGGCGCGCCCACCAGATGGCGTACACCCTCAACCCGCGCCTCAAAATGAGCTTCGCCTACGCCGAAGCCCTTCGCGACGGCGCACCCGACGAGACCAGCCAACAGGTGGGACTGGAGTATCAACTCAAAAACGGGGCAAAGCTCACCTTCTCGGAGACCCGCGCTGGCAAGGAGAACGCCAACGGCTCGCGTGTGCTGTCCACAGGGCTGACCCAATCGGCGTTCGGCGTGCTGAACATCGGCGCGAACTATCAGGAATGGCGCACCGATCGCACCAACACCAAAGCCCAGTCGCAGGTGGTGATTCAGTCGGCGCGCCCGTTTGATCTGCTGTGGCTCAAGGGGTTGCAGTTTGATTTCCGCTACGGCGCGCTCGCCGACCGCCACCTGTGGCAACAGGAGAATAAGCACTTCACGGGCGAAGCCACCCTGTTCGGACGCAAACTCACCGGCGGCTATGTGGGGCTGTATGTGCCCGGACAGGGACGCGCGATAGACCGCTACTATCAGCTCCAGTCCGCGCCCAACGAGCGCCTGCAGTATAGCTTCCTCTACAAGACCCGCACCTATCAGGACGGCAGGCTTTACCTGGTGCGCAACTATCAGGTCGCCTACCAGTTAGACCAGCGGTTCACGATTCGGCACGAGTTCCAGACCCATCCAGAGCAGGCGAACCCGCATGTGGTGCTGGGTTCGGTGCTGCAGCCGACGGGTGTTTCCAACTGGGCGATGGAGTGGCGCTGGACGCCCGCCGTGCGCCTGCGCGGCGACTACCGACTGGAATGGAACACCCAGCAGAATCGGCGCACACGTCGCGGCGGCTTGACCCTTATTGGGGAACAGGCGGATGGGCTACGCTGGGATGTCGGCTACCGCATCGATTCGGAAACCTTCGGCGAGCGACACGGGATTGCCCATACCTTCTACCTCTCCACCGAGCGCCGAATCGACTCGGAGCATTACCTGATGCTGGGTGTGCAGTGGACTCACTATGAGCGTCGCCCGGAGCCCAATATGCCGCGCGACCAGCAGCGACTCGTGCTGGAGCTCCGACGCCCCTTCTAACCCCCCGATTCCTGCCTGTACCGCTGGATAATCGCGTCAATCTCAGGCTGTTTGCGAAAGGCGTTCAGCTCGGCAAGCAGGTCATCGGAAAGTTGGAGCTGTTGCGCCACGGTGTAGACCTGCCGCAATCCTGCAAGGAGTTGCCCTGCGGCGACGCGCTCGTACACATACGGCGGGGATGTGTTCTGCAGGCGTTCGCGAATCTGCTGGCGCACGAGGTCCATATCCACCAGCCTGCCCGGGCAGGTTTTGCTGGTCGGGGTGGGCGCCAGCCCGCGACGCACCAGTTCGTTCACCTCGCGATGCCCCATCACAATCAGCGCGTCAGGCTCGGCGAGAAACCGCTCTTTGAGACCGTAGCGTTCAAGCATCTCAATCGTGTGCTGGATGCCGCTCTCCATCTGCTGGGGCGTCAGCGGGGCGATGTCGCCGTGCCCGGAGAAGCAGATGTGATAGGTGGTCTCGTTGATGCCCGCGACGCCCGCGGGGATTTTGTCGGGGTCGCGCCCTTTCTCTATCGCGCCGTTGAAGCGGATGACCACATTGTAGCCGATTTCGCTCCAGCCGCGCTCGCGATGCCACTGGTCAATCTGGGCGGCGGTGGTGTCAAACGCCACGCCGTTGCGCCCGTGCGCGGCGGTGTGCCACACGATGCGTTCCACTTTACGTGCCATATGCTCCCTCCATGAGGCTCTGGAGGGAAGGATACCTGACGGGCAATCAGCGGAGCGCGTCTTCGAGGGCGGTCTGGGCGTCGGTGCGGGCGTCGCGATACTTCACAATCACGGGCGCATAGAGATGCAGCTGGTGCTGGCGCCCAAATTCGCTCTGGGCAGGGCGTGCGCCCGCCACCACCACCGCGCCTTCAGGCACAATCAGCGGCAAGTCGCCTTCCGCGCGTATCACCCGTTCATGCACGAGGTCGTAAAGGGGCATGCTACGCGTCAGCACGACGCCTGCGCCAATCACCGCGCGACGCTTCACAATCGTGCCCTCAAAAATGCCCGTACAACCGCCTATCATCGCTTCGTCTTCCACAATCACGGGGAGCGCGCCCACAGGTTCCAGCACGCCGCCAATCTGGCAGCCTGCGCTCAGGTGAACCCGCGCCCCAATCTGGGCGCACGAGCCGACCAGCACATGGGAATCGACCATCGTGCCCTCGCCCACATAGGCGCCCACATTCACATAGGAGGGCGGCATCACCACCACACCCGGTTTGAGGCATGCCCCGCGCCGTATTGCCGTGCCTCCTGGCACAATCCGCACGCCCTCCTCAGGGCGGAACGGGCGTGGTGGGTAGAGGTGCTTATCTAAAAAGCGCGCCCCGCCCCACTCGACTTCTTGCAACACGCCCCACCGGAACCCCAGCAGGATGGCTTGCTTGACCCATGCGTTCACACGCCAGCCTGTGAGGCTTTCGGGGTCGGGTTCGGCGGCGCGGATGGTGCCCTCTTCCAGCGCGCTCACAAACGCTTCAAACCATATGAGGGCTTCGGAGGTTGGCTCGGTCAGCGTCTTCAGCGTTTCGAACTGGGCTTGAATCGGATGCATGGGGGGAATTGTACCCTTGATGGAGTTGGAGGAGAGGGTTCCATGCCTTTTACCTTCCGAACCATCCCTGCAGAGTGTCCTGAAGCTTATTGAAGGCACGGTCGTGGCACTGTTTCAAACTCACTTTTTCTGCGAGCTAGCGATACAATGATGAGGAACGGGGAATGCGTTTTTCCCGCAAAAGCGACTCCATCAGTTCCTTCGGACGCTCGGGCTTTCCAAGAGAATTTTTGGGAGTCGCGGACACCTTGCGTTCGTATAACTCAGTATCTCCGCTTGCTATGACCTCTGCAACATGCGTTGAGCTGGAAAACACCCACGCCTCCAGTTCTGGGTTCAGCACCACTACGGCACAGCGCCCTTCCCAACCAGCACTTTCAAGGCGTGCCTGAAGGTCATTTTCTAGCTCTTCTGGGGAACGCCTTTCTTGACCACACCCTTCCCTATCAAGCATTGCAAGAGCGAAACAGTACTGGTCAGCGAGAGAGCGCAGAAAATCGGCTCCTTGCAGAAAGACACCTGGATCATGCTCGGGGTGGATAAAGATGTCGAAAGAAATTTCGCGGATTGCGAGTGCTTTTGGGCGACTGAGAAGCCCAAGAAGGGTTTGCTCCATATCCCTATCAGCAACTAGAATCACAAGGTCTTTCTTCATCCCAGCACTCCGCTGGCAAGCAGGTCGCCCAGCGCCACCTCTTTACGCCATGCTTTGAGCCGAGGATGCTGATCGCCACGCACCACCTCGGTAGCGCCCTCGCTGTTTCGTGTGAAACAGAGCAGGTCTTCGGGCTGCGCCAGATTGAGCAAGATAGGCGAATGAGTAGCACATAGCGCCTGCCCCGCGTAGAGAGAGGAAAGCGACTGATAGATCGCTTCAATCGCTCGGGGATGAATCCCGTTCTCAGGCTCTTCAATGATGTAAATCTCTGGCGACTCTGAGATGTAGGGTAGCAAGCTGAGGGCAAGAAACCTGAGTGTGCCATCGGAGAGAAGCCACGACGGAATGCGCGTTCCCTGGAAAGTTTCCATCACCAAATAACGAGAACGGTCTTCAGGGCGTTCTTCCACATGAATCGTTTTGACCTCTGGCAGAACGGTTTGCACATGTGCAATCCACTGGTTGAACCGTTCGGGGTGTTTCTGGGCGAGGCGACTCGCGACTACCGGAAGATTCGAGCCGTCCAGCTGGAACCGTTCGGGAGCGTCAGGCGCACACGGCTCACGCATTGCCCGACTATAGAGCATCAGGAAATGAACGCCTTCAAGAAGTGCCCTCTGAAGCCAGAAACTTGCCGGGAAACGCTCCTCATCGGGAATGAGGGTCAGTCCTGCCTGCTCGCGCATCGGGCGAAGGGGAAAATTCCAGTCCGTTGTTTCCGAGCGGAAGTAGATGCGCCCGTCAGGTGTCCGCGACATCACCTTCCGGCGACCAAGCGGCGTGCGTTTGCGGGGCTCTGCCACTATTTTCGAGGGAGCGCGAGACGGCTCAGGAAACCGCGAGGGCATCTCAGCAGTTTTACCAGCGTCGTGCCATCCTTCTCTTTGGAGCCAGAGGTTTTCCACCAATAGCGTTATGCCCCCATGCTGATCATCGACGCCAACACGGATTTCATAGCGTATTGATTCATAACCGTTACGGTATATCTCTCCCGGAAGTGAAAACTCAACGGCAAACTCGAAATAGTCCGAGCGCATCTGCCATGTCAGTTCCCGCACAGTTCGCGCACGCTTGCGAACCGCCCTCTCCACACCGTTGCGAAGCATGTCCTGCAGAAACACCAGTACATCCAGAAACGAGCTTTTCCCGCTGGCGTTGGGCCCTACGAGAATGTGAAACGGCGCCAGCTCCTGCTGAATGTAGCGGAGACATTTGTACGAAAGCACCTCTATTCTTCTCAGCATGCCCGCCTCCCACGCTTGATTATACCTCTGCCCCAAAACATGCGCGTTTTGACAGCACTTTCGGGTACAATCCTTATGCTCACAGAATAGGGGGCAACCGGAATGTTCAAGGCACTGGCACGACTTTGGCGATATCTGGTGGCATGGGTCACCGGGAAGGTGGAGCAGCTGGAGGATCCTGAGGTTTTGCTGGATCAGGCGCGTCGGGAGATGCAGGAAATGCTGGCTCGCAATCGGGAGCGCGCCATCCAGGCTATCACGCAGAAGAACCTCCTGCAGGCAGAAGTCGACAAACTGGAGCGCCGCGTGCGCGAACTGGAGCGCAATGTGGAGCTGGCACTCCAGCAGGGCAAACGCGACCTCGCTCTGCAACTGATTCGCGAGAAGAAGGCGCAGGAGAGCGCGCTGGAATCCCTCAAAGCCTCGCTCCAGCAGGCAATTGAGACCGTTGAGTCGGTCAAGCAAGCGATTCGGCGACAGGAAGAGGAGGTGCGGGTGCGCACGGCGCAGGCGCTGGCGCTCAAAGCGCGCTGGAAGCAAGCCCAGATTCAGACCGCCATCAACAAAGCGCTGGAAGGGATTACGATCGAGAGCCTCGAATCGAGCTGGGGCGCGGCAGAACAGCGCATCCAGCGCGCGGAAGCCGAGGCTGCCGCGCGACAGGAGATGGCAGCCCAGAGCCTGCAGGGGCGGGTCGCCGCGCTTCAGGACGCGCAACTGGACGCTGAAGCCGAAGAGGAGCTGCGCCGAATCGAGGAGCGCATGGGATTGCGCCCCGCCACAACCGAGCAACCGGTGCAACCCACCGTGCAGGCGAGCGTCGCCGACGCCGATGTGCTCAAAGAACTGGAAGAGCTGGAGCGCAAGATTCAGACCTCCTCAGGCGACAGCAGCGCGCGTGAGAACGGCTAACCTCTGCCTGCTGGCGTTTCTTATCGGCGCGGGCTACAGCCAGCCGCCCACCGCGTTTTTCGGGGTGCGCCTGCTCACACAGGTGCGTGCTGACTCCGAAACTACACGCTGGCTCTGGTACAACGACCTTGCCCAGCACGCTACCGTCTCGCTTCAGGTTTATCACGATTCGGGGTACGGAGCCTATATCGCCCAGCGGTTGCAAAACATTCGGGGCGACCGCACACGCACCGCGCTCGACGAGTTTTATGTGGAGCGTGTGGGGGGCTGGCGTGTGGGCAAATTTTACGCTCCCTTCGGCGCAGGAACCCTGCTCAACGAGAGCGTGGTGGCGGCGCAATCGCCCACGCGCTTCGCGATAGGCGACCTGCCGATGCGTGTCGCCTATGTGTTCAACGGTAAAGACCGCCAGCAGGGGGTGCTGGTTCGGGTGGGCACGCAGAACGGGGGCGTTTCGGTGGGCGTCGGGCGACACTTTGGCACCGACCCGCACGCCTTCGCGCTCTGGCAACTGCCCGAAGAGCCGCGCGCGCCGCAGGGCTATGAGACGCTCTACGGAGCCGATTGGCGCCCACCTATATTGGAGCGCACCCTGCTGCTGGAGTGGGTCTACACCGAAAGCGACTCGCTGCCCGACACCCACTGGCTCAGCCTGCGCTGGGAGCCAGTCGGGTCGCGATGGCGCCCCGACCTGCGGCTGGCGTATCAGAGCCACGCGAACACCTTCAGCTGGCGCGTGGCGTTGCAACAAACCTTTGCGGAACGCTTTCGCGCGGCGCTCGTGTTTCGGGGGAATCAGGGTACACTTCAATTCGTGGCGATCGAGCTGCGAGGTGAACTCTGATGAGCGTGGGCAAGCGCGTGACCCGACTGATGAAAGCCTACCTCAATCATCACTGGGAGCGTATTGAGGCCATCATTCGCGAGCAGGAGCATGAGGCGCAGGCACGAGCGGAGGCGCTCCAGGAGCTGGAACGCCCCGCAACCTCTGAATCGGCTCCCCCGTCTTCGAGCGCGAAGCCAGCGGCTGCCGAATCGGAAATCAGCCGCGCCTATCGCACGCTGGGACTGGAAGAGGGCGCCGACTTGAGCCGCGTGCGGCGCGCCTATCAGGAGCTGAGCCGCCGCGCCCATCCCGAGCGGTTCCCCGAAGGCTCGCCCGAACGCGCCCGCGCCGAGCAAATCCATACGCAAATCGAGTGGGCGTATCGCACGCTTCTTGCCCACTTAGACCAGAGCGCCGCGCGGTTCCGCAACCTGGACCTTGACTGACCTGCATGACGCTCAGCATCTGCATCGTAAACTGGAACACGCGCGAGCTGCTCCGCGCCTGCCTTCGCTCTATCGAACGCTACCCCCCTGCCGAACCCTATGAGGTGATTGTGGTGGATAACGCCTCTACCGATGGGAGCGCGGAGATGGTGCGCGCCGAGTTCCCGAATGTGATTTTAATAGCCAACGCCGAGAATCGGGGCTATGCAGCGGGCAACAATCAGGCACTCCAGCAAGCGCGTGGCGAGTTCATCTTGCTCCTCAACCCTGACACCGAAATGCATCCCGATACCCTCCAGCGTGCGATAGACTTTTTGCGGGCGCATCCCGAAGTGGGCGCGATAGGCGCAAAGCAGCTCTATCCCGATGGACGCCTGCAACCCTCTCTGCGGGCGTTCCCCACGCCCCGCAACCTGCTCTTTGAGGTGCTGGGGCTGGCGAAACTCTTTCCTGAAAGCCGCCTGTTCGCCGCTTACCGCTATGGCTGGTTCACCTACGATCGTCCGCTGGAGGTGGATCAACCGATGGGCACTTTCCTGATGGTGCGCCGCGCCGTCGTGGAACAGGTCGGCTTGATGGACGAGGCGTTCCCGCTTTTTTTCAATGATGTGGACTGGTGCTATCGCATCTGGCAGGCGGGTTGGAAGATTATGTTCGTGCCTGAGGTGGTGATTACCCATCATGGGGGCGCCAGCACACGACAGGTACGCCTCAGCGCGATTCGGGAGTCGCATCGGGCGCTGGAAGCGTTCTACCGCAAGCACTATCGTTCGCGACTACCGGGGTGGGTGTACGGGGCGATAATCGGGCTGATCCGGTTGAGCGCGTGGGTGCGGGTCGCGTGGGCGCGCTGGAGAAGCGCTCCAGCACGCCCAGCCGCCTCATAGCTCGCTCGGTTTGACCCAGCGCCGCTCGTTGGCGGAGATTTCCACCGCCTCCAGCACCGCCTGACACTTCAGCCCATCGTAGAAGTTGGGCGAGGGCAGCTCGTTTTTGCTGATGGCTTCCAGCGCGTCGCGCACCAGATGCGTGAAGGTATGCTCGTAGCCAATAATGTGCCCTGGCGGCCACCACGCGCTGATATACGGATGCACGCCCTCGGTAACCTGAATCGTGCGGAAGCCGCGCATGCCGGGCGGGTCGGTCTCCAGGTAGAGCTCCAGCTCGTTCATGCGCTCCAGATTGAACACGATGCTCCCTTTGGAGCCGTTAATCTCGAAGCGGTTGTAGTTTTTGCGTCCGAGCGCGAATCGGGTGGCTTCGAAGGTGCCAATCGCGCCGTTCTCGAATCGGGCAAGGAACATCGCCGCGTCGTCTACCGTGACTTCGCCCATCTCGGTGCCCGCTTGCCCGCCAAGCCGGTCGTCCACCTCTTTCAGCACGGGGCGCTGCTTGATGAAGGTGTGCATCATGCCGCACACTTCTTCGATTTCGCCAACGAGGTAGCGGGCGAGGTCAATAATGTGGGCGTTGAGGTCGCCATGGACGCCGCTGCCGGCGATTTCCTTGCGCAGGCGCCACACCAGCGGGAAGTTCGGGTCTACAATCCAGTCCTGCAGATAGGTGCCGCGAAAGTGATAGATGGTGCCAATTACGCCCTCGCTGATGAGCTGCTTGGCGAAGGCGACGGCGGGCGCCTTGCGGTAGTTGAAAAAGATGCCGTGCTTGACGCCGTTTTGCTCGACTGCCTCCACCATCGCGCGCGCCTCAGCGAGGTTGTTGGCGAGGGGTTTCTCGCACAGCACGATCTTGCCGTGTTTCGCCGCCTCGATGGAGATCGGCGCGTGCAGATTGCCCGGCGTGGACACATCCACGAGATCAATATCGTCCCGCGCCACCACCTGCTGCCAGTCGGTGGCGTATTCCTCGAATCCGTATTTTTCGGCGGCGGCACGGACGCGCTCCTCGTTGCGCCCACAGATAACCTTCAGCACGGGTTCATATTCCAGCTCGGGGAAGAAATGGCGCACCTGCCGATAGGCGTTGCTGTGCGCCTTGCCCATGAACTGATAACCAATCAACGCCACATTCAGCTTGCGTTTTGCCATAGGCATATCCCTCCTTCTTTAGCGTGGAACAGGGCGCGCTCCCGGTCCAGGGCGCGGTCCGCCTGGGGCAGGGGGGGCTTGCTCTGGGTTGTAGGGCTGCACGATGGTGTTGGTGATTTTCGCTTGCGACTGCAGCCGGCGGACATAGTCGCTGATCCCGATGCGCACTGCCTGCTCCTTCAGCTCTTTCTGCTCGTCTTCCGAGGCTTGCGAGCCTGTGCGCTCCAGCTTGATAATCATATAGCCTGCCATCGTGCGGAACGGTTCGGTATACTCCCCTGGTTTGAGGCTCTCGATTTTGCTGCGCATGTCGGGCACAAGGAACTGTTTGTTCTGCCAGGGCATTTTGCCGCCGCGGTCCTTGGTGAACGGGTCTTCAGAGTATTGCTTGACCGCTTCGGCGAACTCCAGCCCGTTTTTGAGCGCCTCATACGCCTGACGCGCTTTTTGCTCCGCCTGAGCGGCGTTTTTCTCCTGCTCTTCAGGGTTCGCCCCCGGAATGCGGATTACAATCTGGCTATATTCGACGAAGTTATCCAGGTTCACCTCGCGCTCCACCAGTTTTTCCGCCAGCATCTGAATGCGCACGCGCGTATAGATCCGACTGGGAGGGAACTGATTGCGCTTGAGGAAGTCTTCCAATGTCATGCCAGGCGGCACCTGCGCCTCGGCGTTTTGCACCTGCTGAAGCACACGCGCCTCAATCTCTTCAGGGCTGACCTGAACCCCCTGTTTGCGTGCTTCCTGCTCTATCAGGCGCATCAGGATCAGCTCCTCCACAGCGGTAGCAGCGAACCAGTCATAAGCCACTCGAATCAGGTCGCCTGCCAGAATCGGCTCGTCGTTCACGGTCGCCACCACCGTGTTCGGGTCGGGCAGAGGGGGCAGTTCATAGTTCAGCTTTATCGGCTCTTTTGAAGCAGGTTGCGTTTGAGGCTGTGGCTGTGCTTCCTGTGCGATACCTGTCAGCGGCATCGTCAGAATCAAACTCCATGCTACTTCTCTAACCCATTTCATGGTTTATCCTCCTGCTGAAAGGGTTTCGACGGGGGTGGGGGTTCTCCTGCCAGAATCGGCAAGGCGAGATGAAAAAGCAGGAGCGCCGCCGTCTCCACGCGCAACCAGAGCAGGCTGAACGCGCTTGCTGCCAACCCCGCCTGCAGCAAAGGGAGCGGTAGGGTGTGCCAGCGGTGAGTTCGCCAGAGGCTCCAGCCCGACAGCAGGCACGCGCCTAACAGCACTGCGCCCGCGAGGCTTGGGGTCGTGTTTGCGCCTACAAAACCCGCCCGCGCGCCCAGAATCACTCCGCCCAGCACCATCGCCCCGAAGATGCCGATTGCCCACAAGAGTCGCCTTTCGGGGGGAACCGCAACGACTCGCACGGGGCGGTTCTGGATTGCAATCCGTATCTGCTTTCGAGAGCGCATTTCGTGGCGCAACAGGCTAAAACCGAGCCAGCCACCAAAGAGCGCAGTCGCCCCCGTTAGCATCCAGTCGCCCCCGTGCCAGCCCATCCAGAGGCAAAGCGCCCCCAGTCCGTACACCAGCGCAAGCGGGTTGCCCTCAATCCGAAGCCATGCGAGAGTCAGCAACACCGCCCAGCCCAGCATCAGCCCCCCATGCGCCTCACTCAAGCCCTGTGGAGGCTGAGGGTTCAGCACGCCGTAGCCCAGCAGCCCGTCGCGGTTCCAGACGCCCCCCGTTTGCATGTCCAGCCCAAGCGCCAGAATCCCCAGCCCGGCAATCGCGCCGAGCGCCACCTCACGGGTGTCCAGCACTCTGCCAAGACTCGTTAGCAACACCACGCCGATAACCACTGCGAGTGCGCCCGTGAACAGCGTCGGAACGGGGATGGCGGCAGGCAACAGGCTCGCCACGCCCAGCGCCGCCATCGCAAGCACTAATAGAGGTGGGCGAGCAGAGACACTCGGCGAAGCAAGCTGTATCACACGCAACAAAATGCGCTTTGACGCCTTGCGGGGGCGTATTGCCCCCCATGCCCACCCCAGAAGACCCAGACTCCAGATGCCAAACAGCAGCGGCTTGCCCCCGTCTTGCAGGCTCTGTTTGGCACGCCAGCGCGCAGGGGCAGCGATAAGCGACTGTACCTCAACAGCCTGAGGTAAAACCTGCCATTCATTCGCAGGGCGTCCTCCCACCCGCATCGGCTCACGCACGGCAGGGTCATAAAGCACACCCTTCCCTGTGCCCAGCACAAACACGGCGTGTAGCGGGGGCGACGGCTCGCGCTCGGAAGCAACCCCCAGCACCCAGAGCGTGGCTTTGCGTGCCTGCGCCTGGCGAGCAAGGGTCTCCAGTAGCGTATCGATATGGCGCCACGCGAGCCGTTTCAGGGCATCCGCCTGTTCGGGGGTACACCAGCGGGCGTAAGCCTCGGCACGCGCCACCTCGCCCAACTCCACCCCGCCCAGCCCCTCACGAAACGGGAACGGTTTGGGTATCTCCGCACGCACGCCGTAGGCAAACCGCCTGTCGCGAACAAGGGGCAACGGCGCGCCCCCAGCGACTGCGCCTGTATACGCCACATCACGCAGGGTCCAGTCTGGCTCCTGCCAGTAGAGCGATTCGGGCGACCCCACCATCCAGCCCGCCGCGCCTTTGGGCAGATTTTGCCGCACCCATGCGCTCTCTTCAAACAGGGCAGAACCCGCCAGCACACGCACCACCAGCGCGTCCGCCCACGCGCCTGCGATTAGCAGCAAACTCCCCAACACAACCCCTATCCTGTGATGCATCAGCGTTCGCAGTATACCTCTGAAAGGCACAGAAGGGTGTCTCGCTCTTGTTCTGCACATGGGTATAATCTGTGCCATATGGAGCGGGATTCGATTCGTATAGCCACAACGGATAGAGTTCGTGAGCAGATGCGGCTTCTGTTGCGAACTCAAGAGGAAGAAGAGGAGGCGGGCTGGGACTACGCCTCAGCGGACACCAAAACGCACACGCACTGCTATCATATCTATCCCGCGATGATGATTCCCCAAGTCGCGCGTCGGCTCATCCATACCTACGGGAAAGGCGCGGAACTCCTTCTCGACCCTTTTTGTGGCTCTGGAACCTCGCTGGTGGAGGCGCGTTTAGCAGGGCTGAACGCAGTCGGACTCGATATCAACCCCTTTGCTGTGCTGTTAGCACGCACAAAAACGGCAGACTATGACCCAATCCTTGTGCGCAAGCAGGCGCATGCCCTCCGCAACTATGTGGACGACTTACTCAAACACGGAATTCAACCCGAACCGCCCCAGTTTTTCAATATTGACTACTGGTTCAAGCCTGAGGCGAAGCGCGACTTAGCCTTGCTCCGATATGCCATCGAGCAGGCGATACCTACCGAAACACGCGATTTCTTTCTGGTGGCGTTCGCTGCCACAGTACGCGAAAGCTCGAATACTCGCCTCGACGAATACAAGCTCTACCGAATCCCCGAATCCAAGTTGCACGCTTACACCCCGCGCGTGTTCGAGACCTTCTGGGAGCGAGTGGGGAGAAACCTGCGTGGATTAGAAGAGTTCTTCCAAGAGCGGGTACCCGCAACCCATGTGCAGGTTTACGAGCGCGATTTGCGTCAAGGGATTCCCTTACCCACAGCCACCGTAGACCTGATTGTAACCTCGCCCCCCTATGGCGATTCGCAGACCACCGTTGCCTATGGGCAGTTTTCGCGGTTGGTGTTGCAGTGGCTGGGCTATGATGACGACACAGCAAAATCCATCGACAGGCGTGCGCTGGGAGGCAAGATTGCCCCTGTTCAAGCGCGCTACGAGTCGCCGAGCCTCGTAACCGCCTTAGAAGCCATCGCGCAAGCCTGCCCCAAACGCGCCAAGCAGGTCAAACAGTTTTACGACGACTTTGCGCTCTGCTTTCCTGAAATCACGCGGGTGGTCAAACCAAACGGGTACGCCTGCTTTGTCGTCGGCAACCGCACGGTGAAAGGCGTCCGAATCCCGACCGATCAGATTCTCATAGAAATCGCCTCATGCTTTGGGTGGAGACATCTCACAACGCACCACCGTAACATCCCCAACAAGCGTATGCCCCTGCGCAACAGCCCCACGAACAAAGCGGGTGAGCTGTCCCCCACCATGACCGAAGAGCATATTGTCATTCTGCAAAAACAGCCATGAACATAGAAAACCTACGCGAGGAAATTTTTGGGGAAAAGGGCTACGCTCGATGGCTGAAAACGAAATGGATTTCTGGCGAACAGTTAGCTCGAAGAGCGCAGGAGCGTGTTCAGTCAGAAATGGGAACGACTGTGGATTGCAACAGCGTCAACACTTACCTGAGCCGACTGCTCGATGTGGAATACGAGATTTACTTAGAACTGGAGCAGGAAGCGATAGCCAAATCTGTGGAGTGGTTCTTGAACGCTGAAGAAACCTTTCAGAGTAGATACCCCACCCTGAAAGGTCTTTTTGCAGAGTTGCAAAAGCACTTGGATGATATGAACACCCTGCCTCAGGAGAAACTGGCTGCCATTGCCGAGCCACTCGCGCAATACTACAAACTGCTCGCCGAGTCGTTTGCGCAAGGGCGCAGGGCGCGTGCAGGCGGGAGCGCTCAGTACCATGTGGAGTTCATTTTGAACCGCTTAGGATACGAAGGGCTTTACGAACGCCAGCGCACGCTGAACGGCACTGTCGATTTTCTGTTTCCGAGTATGGAAATGTGGAAAAAAGACCGCCGTCGCTGCACCGTGCTGTCGGTCAAACGCACCTTGCGCGAGCGCTACAAGCAGATTTTTGAAGAGCTGTCCGCCACAAAAGGACTCACGATGTACCTCATGTCTACTCAACCTTTGAAAGATGCCCAAAAAGACATCACGAAGGAAAAAGTTCAGAATATCAGCGGGCAGAATGTTTACCTTGTCGTGCGCGACGAGGTGAAAACGGTGTTGTTCAAGGATACGGCGAGTGTCATCGGCTTTACCGACTTCTTCTGCAGAGAGTTGCCGCGCTTGAAACAGGCGTGGACAGACGCTGGCTAATCGCCCGTTTTGCGTGTGGCACGCCTCTTTGCCATCCCTTTCTACCCGTATGAATCCTTTCCATACCTCCACGCCTCTAACGAAGTGAAAACGCCCAAAACGGGCACATAGAAATATCACAAGGAGGTATCACTATGGGAACCCTGACCAAGACAGCGATTACGGTAGCCGAGCTGGATGAGATGATCGAGCGTGGCGATTCGTTCCTGTTGCTGGATGTGCGCAATCAGGACGAGTTCGAGCGCTGGAAGATTGAAGGACGCAACCCGTTTGAGACGATTCACATTCCGTACTTTGCGTTCCTTGAGAACGAGGAGGCGAACATCGCGCGTGTGCCGAAAGAGAAGCGCGTCGTAGTGGTCTGCGCGAAGGGCGGTTCGTCGGAGTATGTGGCGAACCTGCTCCGCGAGCGCGGCTACGATGCGGTCAACCTTGAGGGTGGTATGATTGCGTGGGGCAACTACTATCGCGTGCGCCGAATTCCCGACACGGGCGATCTCGCCATCTACCAGATTATCCGCGTCGCGCGCGGCGACCTGGCTTACGCCATCGTCAGCGAAGGCGAGGGCATCCTGATTGACCCCACACGCCACATTGAGCAGTACACCAACCTCGCCGAGCGCGAGGGCTTCCGCATCGTGGCGATTTTCGACACACACGCGCACGCCGACCACATCAGCGGCGGACCCAAACTCGCGAAGCAACTCGGCGTGCCCTACTTCCTGCACCCCTACGATGGCATCCACCCGATTGACATGCTCCCCGCCACGATTGAGTATGAGTACCTGAAGGACAACTTCACCTTCCAGTTTGGCAAGGCGACCCTGAAGGGCATCCACATCCCCGGACACACGCTGGGCAATATGGCGTTCCTTGTGAACGACCGGTATCTGTTCACGGGCGACTCCATCTTCATCGTGTCGGTGGCGCGTCCCGACCTTGGCGGGCGCGGTGAAGAGTGGGCGCCGTTGCACTACGACTCGCTCTACAACAAGCTGCTGGTGCTGCCTGACGAGACGGTGGTGCTTCCTGCCCACTTCGCGACCGCCAGCCGCGAAGGACGCCCCGACGGAACCTTCTTCGACACGCTGGGCAACATCAAGCGCAACAACCCGCAGGAGTATCAGGCCAAGAGCAAGGAAGAGTTCGTCCAGTTCATCCTCAACACGCTCCCTGTGTTCCCGCCGCAGTATGTGGATATCAAGCGCGTGAACGCAGGTCTGCTCGTGCCCGACGAGGAGAAAGCCAGCGAGCTGGAGCTGGGCAAGAATGTCTGCGCCCTCGCAGGAGCCTACAACTAAGCGAAATGCACGCCCCTGCCCTGCACGGAGGCGGGGCGGGGGCGTAGCCACTCCTTTACGGAGGTGAAAAGCAAAATGGCAACGAATGCAATTAAAACGCCCACAGAGTCGCCAAAGCGCAACTGGCTTCTGGATGCTCTGCTGGGCGTGTCGGATTGGAATGGCGTCGTGCGAATTCTGCCGGGGTTTATCCTCTCGGTGCTGATTATGCTGGTTGCCATCCCCATCACGAATGTGTTGGGGGCATGGCTGCTGAGTCTGCAGGGGATTGACCCAACAGGCAAGTCCAGCCCCATCTCGGCGGTGTTGACCGCGATTGTGATTGGGATTCTCATCCGCAACCTGTTGCCCCTGCCACAGAGTATTGAAGAAGGTATCAAGTTCAGTACCACCAAGATTCTGCGACTGGGGATTATTCTGGTCGGCATCAAACTCAGTTTGATGGATGTGTTCAAACTGGGCGTATGGGGGATCCCTGTTGTGGTCAGCGCGATTGCGGGTGGGCTGATTTTCGTATCCTGGATTAACCGCAAGCTGAACCTGCCCGAGCGCCTGGGTACGCTGATTGCGGCGGGCACGGGCATCTGCGGCGTAACGGCGATTGTGTCCACCGCGCCTGCCATCAAAGCCGACCAGAAAGAGGTCGCTTATGCCGTCGCGAATGTGACGCTGTTCGGCTTGCTGGGGATGTTCCTGTATCCCTACCTCGCGCCGCACATCCTGCACACTTCCGAGCAGATCGGGCTGTTCCTGGGCACGGCGGTGCATGAGACCTCGCAGGTGGTGGGCGCGGCGCTCACCTACAAAGAGGTCTTCAACGACGAGACCGTGCTGAAGGCAGCGACCGTGACCAAGCTGACGCGCAACCTGTTCCTGGCAGTGGTGGTGCCGCTGCTGTCTTACCTCTACTTGAAACGGCAGGCACGACAGGAGGGCGAAAGCAGCCCCAAAATCAACATCACCAAGCTGCTGCCCGCCTTCGTGCTGGGGTTCATTCTGATGGCGGTTCTGCGTTCTATCGGCGACGCCACCTTGCAGAACGGGCTGGCGTTCGGCATCTGGGACAAATCCGCCTGGGATGCGCTGACCAAAGCCATCGGCGAGACATGGGGTTCCCGTGCGCTGGGCACGGCGATGGCGGCGGTCGGGTTAGCCACCTCGTTCAGCGTGTTCAAGGGCGTCGGTCTCAAGCCGTTTCTGGTGGGGCTGATTGGCGCGTTGCTGGTCGGCGTCATCGGCTGGGGCATGGCGCTGCTGCTGGGCGGGTTCGTGAAACTGTAAACGCTACGGTTGGGGGCGGCGGCGAAACGCCGAGCCGCCCCCGTAGGGTGAAGGCATCACGGCTTACCCCTCTCATTCGGCGCGGGTTCGGGTTCAGGGCGGTAGTGAATCCCCCGCTCCTTCGGCTGCCCGTACAGCTCGGGGTGCAGGTACTTGCCCTGATAGGGTTCGGGCTTCTCCTGCTCGGTCTGGTAGCCGTACTGTCGCACCCAGCGGTCGTTGCGGATGGCTTCCACACGCCAGCTGACTTTTTTGCCCGGCACACCGCCCGCGATTTTGAAGCGGTTATTCTGGATTTCCACCGCAACATGCAGGTTGGGCATCGGCGCACCGATGGGGGTGAGCGTGTAGCGCGGGTCGCGATTGATGGACTCGAAGTAATCGGGCAGTTGCACCCACGCCTCGCCGCGTGCATCCAGCACCACCACGCCGCTGTAGGCGTTCAGCGGTTCGGGCGCCTCTGTGCAGAAGTGGTTCAGGAAGTGCGTTTCGGGGCGGAGCGGGTGGTCAATCTGGAACGACTTCGTGCCTGAGGCGGCGAAGCGACCTAGAGAGAAGACGCCGTAGCCATCGGGGCTGTCGCTTCCCCCAAGCACGCCATAGTTGATACCCAGGGCGGCGGCTGCCCAGCCGAGAACGCCTATGCCTGACACACTGTTACCATATACGCCCCAGCCAGAGCCATCCTGCGAACCCCAGACGCCGATGCCATTCACACCTGTGCCACGATTAATCCCGCGCACCGCAGCGGAGAAGCCGCCTGGACTGGTGAAGCTGACCTCGCCCAGCACGCCGACAGCATAATCGCTGAAAGAATTGGTGACGCCGTGAACGCCGGGCGCGGTGCCGGCGGTGGCGGCGTGTAAGCCATACACGCCCGTGCCATCGGGACTCTCGCTTTCTCCACGCACGCCATAGTTGACGCCCGTGGTGGCGGCTCCCCAGCCGAGAACGCCTCTGCCTCCAGGCCTGCTCGCTATCCCAGCGACGCCTATCCCGTTTGTACCGCCGCTTACCCCGCGCACACCCTGCCCGCCAGTGTCCGCCTTCGCCTCGCCATAGACACCCGCGCCAGCAGTGCTAAACGAGAGACCTCGTATACCCACTGAGAAACCGGCGGTGGCGAGGCTTACACCGTACACACCTATGCCGCCTGGCTCCGTGTGCTGTGCAGAGATAACTGTGTCTATCCCCACTTCACGCACAACATGCAGGGGTACCTCGGGCGCTCTCGTGCCGATGCCCACGCGCCGATTGCCCAGATCCACCGTCATCACGGCGGTGCCGCCCGATAGGAAGTTGAACTTGTCGTCTACATCCTGATATTGCAGACCCCAGTTCGTGAAACCGGGCGAATGGGCTATCACCATGCGGTCGGGGTTGTTTGTGCCACTCTCGAACATTCGCAGGGCGCTGGCATACGGCGTCGGGTTAATCTTCACACGGGGCGAAAGCGTGGTATACGAGGCATCACTGCCAGTACGACGCACCGCAATCTCCAGGTAGCGGGTTCCACCGTCCCAGACCGGGGCAGGGAAGTTCAGCTCCACACTGAACAAGCCGTTGGACACATGGACGCCGGAGTGGCTGACAGTACCCAGCAGTGTACTATCTGTGAAGAGACGAAACTCAAAGTCGTAGTTGCCGTTCGCGGGGTTGCCGCCGTCTTTCAGGAACCCCTGATAGGTGAACGGTTGAGCGCACGCAAGCGCCAGAGTTGTCAGCAAAGCCAGCAACAAAGACACTTGCTTCCACATACTTCCAACCTCCATCGCGTGCATTATAACACACGGGGTCTTACGAGAGTCTTAAAAAATCGGGGGTTTTACAGGATTTAATTCCGATTCGGGTCTTTTAAGGGGCAAATTTCGCTACTGCCACCGCTTCCACTCGGCGAACACCCGCTGCTGCACATCGCGCAGTGCCTGTTCGGGGGTTTTGCTGCCGCTCATGATGAAATCCTGTGCTGTAGTCAGCTCATGAAGATAGAGCGTGGAGACGGGCGTTACGGGGAAAAACCGCGCGTTGGGGCTGTCCACGAGGTCTAAGAACTTGGCATAGCCGCGCTTCCAGACTTCGTTGGGGTTTTGCGGCTGGCGCAGGCGCGGGTTTTTCAGCACCTTGCGGATGTTCGGAATGCCATGCATCGTGTCGGCGAACAGCACCTGCGCCTCTTCAGATTGCGCCCACACCAGAAACTCCCACGCCTCGCGAGGATGGCGCGACTCGCGCGGAATGCAAAACATGTTCTGCCCAATCCATGTGGGGCGCGCCAGGTGGGGCTTGCTCGCAGGGTGCGGAATCGGCGCGACATCATAGGGCACATGGGGGGCGTATTTCTGGAACCAGTAGGGGTTCCACTGCCCGTTAAACATCATCGCGATTTTGCCGAGGAAGAAGGGGTTATTGGTGCCCTGTTCGTTGCCGAAGCCTGCGGTGAACGCCTGCACGCGCCTGCCGCCGCCCATTGCGTCAATCAGCGCCCGATAGTATCGCGCCGCTTCGATATTCGTCGGGTGGTCGGCAGTGATGGCGCCCGTGCGCGGGTCCACAAACTGCCCCCCGAAGGCGATAATCAGCTCCATCAGTTCTGGTGGGCGCATGCCCAGCACGCGAATCTCGCCCGACGGGTCAAAGCGGGTCAGCCGACGGGCGTAGTCCAGCATTTCTTCCAGCGTGCGCGGGGGGCGTTTCGGGTCCAGTCCCGCCTGGCGAAAGAGATCAGGGTTCCAGAACAGCGCGCCTGCATCAAGCAGATAGGGCATCGAGTAGAGCCTGCCCTTGTAGCGCCCTTGATTCAGCGAGGCGGGCACAAAATCTTCCTCGCGCAAGCCCGACTCGTGAAACCACTCGTCCAGCGGCAGGAGGGCATTATTGGCAGCTAAGGGCGCCAGGTAGCCCGGCTCGCGCAAGGTAAACAAATCGGGCGGCGCGCCCGCCACAATCGCGCGGAGCGTTTTGGTGTCCTCCACCGCGCCCAGATTCTCCAGCCAGACGCGATTCTGGATGCGGTTGTAGTGCGCCACGACGCCCTCAAACACCTTCTCCTCGTCGCCCGACCACATGCTCCACACGCGCAGGCGAATTCGCCCCTCAGGCGCGCTCTCTTTTGTGCCGCAACCCGCCAGCGCGACTCCCGCAACCGCCGAGGCGATCGTTAGCCCAACTCGCATCGCCAAAAGCAGTATACCCACCTGCGGATGGAACCGAGGGGAACCTTCCATCGTATAGATACTGGTACATCGGTCTATGGAGATGGACACGAAGCAGTTGACGAAGGTCGCGCGTGCGCTGGCGGATCCCACCCGACTCAGCATCCTGCTATCGCTGGTGAAGGGTGGCGAACTCTCATGCGGCGAGCTGGCGGAGCAGTTTCCTATTGCGCAATCGACCGTCTCGCACCACCTCAATATTCTCATCGATGCGGGACTGGTTTCCATGCGCAAGCAGGGGCAACATCACTACTTCCGTGCCTGTCCCGACGCGCTGAACCAGCTCGCCCAGACGCTCCAGCAGTGGGCACAGTCCATCTCCCAAACGACCGATGCGCCTCACAAATCTACACACAAGGAGGGAGTATGATGAAACGGTTCGCAACTCGTGGCATGCTGGGATTGGCTGTGCTGGCGATGCTCGGTAGCACACTGACGCCTTTCTATGCCCAGGGTATTACCTACCGCATCGACCCCGTGCATTCCACTGTCATATTCCGTGTGAAGCACATGAACACCGCCTTTGTGTATGGGCGGTTCAACCAGTTCTCTGGCACGCTGGTGGTGGATGAGAAGAACCCCGAACGCAGCTCGGTACAGTTTGAGATAGACCTCAACAGCGTGGATACGGGCAACGCGCAGCGCGATGACCACCTGCGCAGCCCCGACTTTTTCAACACGCGCCAGTTCCCCAAGGCGACTTTCAAAAGCACACGCGTGCGCAAAATCAATAACACCACGGTGGAGGTGCAGGGCAACCTGACTCTGCGTGGGGTCACCAAGCCGCTGACGGTGCGCGTCACTTTCACGGGCAAGGGGCGCAACCCGCGTGGGCAGGAGATTATCGGCTTCGAGACCACCTTCACCATCAAGCGCAGTGAGTTCGGTATCAACTATGGGTTGAACGGTGGTCTCTCCGACGAGGTGCGCCTGACCGTCAGCGTGGAGGCGATTCGGCAGTGAACTTTGTGCTGAATAACCTGCTGATTACGGGGCTGCCCGCCGTGCTGGCTGGGGTTCTCTGGCTGGTGGGCGGGCGACTGCCCCGTGCCCACGGATGGCTCAGCGCGCCGGCAGTGGGGCTGGGCATGGGGCTGGTCTACTGGCTCATGCTGGGCAAGCCTGCGTTTCCCCCGACTGATGCGCAGGAGTGGGTCTTCTGGCTGGCGCTGGGGCTGATTCCGCTGGGCTGGCTGGCTGGGATTGCGCCTGCCTATCGCTGGGTCGCAGGCTGGGGGCTGGTGCTGGTGATGCCGTGGGTGTTCGTGCTGCTGTTTTCGCCCCTCATGCGTACCGAATACTGGGCGCTTTCAGTAGGAGTTGTGTGGATTCTGGTGTTCGGCGTGGGGCTGGCGATACTCACGCTGGTGGCTGCCCCGGCAGAAGAGCGTTTGGCGGGCTGGCAAACGGCGTTTCTGCTGGCGTTGATAGGGGGTGTGAGCGCGGGAGTGCTATTTTACGGCGCGAAAAGCGCCTCGTTTGCGCAGATGGGGGGTTCGCTGGGCGCGATTGTGGGGATTGGCGTGCCTATCGGCTGGGTGATGCGCTCGTTTCGGCTGGGGCGCGGCGCGATTGCCGTTGCGGTGATGCTGTACGGCATTCTGTGGGCGCTGGGGTTTGCATATGCCAGTTTGCAGGCGCCCTATCTGCTGGCGTTTGCGCTCTGCGTGCTGACGCTGGCAATCCCCGTTAGCCCGATTGGGCGCCGCCTGAACCCCACCATGCGCTTCGTGCTGCCGCTGATTGGGATTTTGCTGGTGGGTGGCGCGGCAGTGGGGCTGAGCTATCAGGCGTATATGGCGGCTGGTTCGGCATACTACTACTGAGCAGTTGACTTGTTCGCTACAGATGATTTAGCCAACATCTGCTGCTGGAATGTGCCGCGCGCGAGCCGACAGTATGACACGCCAAACCACTCCAGCGCCGTAAAGCAGCCCACAGAGATAGCCCCAGTAGTCGCCCCACCGCGCATAGAGGGTTTGCTGAGAGGAGCCGTAGAGCGTATGAGTCATCACATAAGGGCGTCCCCCAGGGGCTTCCCATCGCTCGCCGAGGGGGCTGAAGAAGCCGCTGATTCCGACGGTTGACGCGCGCGCGACCCAGCGCCGTGTCTCAATCGCACGCACAAGGCTGTAATCCGCATATTGCTCCCGTACACCTGCGCCCAACAGCCAACGATCGTTTGTTATCGCAACCAGCCACTGCGCCCCATCACGCACTGCCTGTGCCGCAATCCAACCGTAAAGGCTTTCATAACAAATGAGGGCACCGACAGGCGGCTCTTTACCCAGTCGCAGGGCGTGAACACGCTCACCACACCGAAGCGACCGACGCGAAACGCCCAGTACCTTCAGCCACTCCGCAATTGGTTCGGCGGGCGCATACTCTGTAAAGGGCATCAGCTTCATCTTATTATAGAATGCCCATGTACCTCTGGGGGAGATTCCCAACGCGCTGTTGAAGCCGTGTTCCCCATGCTGACGAGTCACTCCCGTCAGAATATGCATGGAGTATCTCTGCGCCCATTCCTGCCACTGCCGCAGACGCTCCCGATCTATCAGCGATGCCCAAAAGTAGGTTTCGGACGATTCGGGAAGTATTGCCCAATCTGCCCCAGATTGGCGTGCTTGCTCCAACAATCGCTCGATGCCTGAGTCGTAAATCTGGGCAGAGAACAGCGTGCGCAAAGCATCGTATTCCGTCTGTAGCACTGCCACCCGCACAGGCTCCCCAAGTGGCGTGGCGCGCGCCTGCTGCCAGAGCCAGACGCTCCCCCCTACCCAGAGCGCAAGACCACTCAGCGGTACAGCCCACGCCCTAACCTCTGCTCCCCGCCACACTTGAACTAACAACGCGTTCCAGAGCATCAGAAGCCACTCCACAAGCCATATCCCGCCCAGCTCCGCAGGTTGCAGTAGCAGCGGGAAGCGCGCCAGCGGTAGAGCCAGCATCGCCCACGGAAAACCCCAAGCCCCCAAGCTTCGCAGCCAGCAAACCACTACCCACCCGGAAGCAGCGCCCACCGCCCAAATCCACCCTGTGGCAGGCAGGCGTCCCACAAGCCACCCAAAAAGCGCGCACCAGCAAGCATACCAGATGAGTACGATTAGCCACGCAACTCCCGCTGCCCAGTCTGCTTGGGCTTGCTGGGCAAAGGTTGGCAACGCCCACAGGCTCTGAACGGCAATAAAAACTAACCCCCAGCCGAATGCGATTGCCACTCTCCGAGCTCCTTGCACCTGCGAAAGCACCCCCAGCCAGCCCGCAGGGGCTATAAACAGGAGCCACCACGCATTGATCGGCGCAAACGCCAGTGCCGTCGCGATGGCGCTCGCCAACCAGAGGAGGTCTAACCCGTTAGCGTTGCTGCTCACAGTTGCCTTCAAGGTAGCCCACGCCTCCTGGCGAGCGGTTCGGGCAGTACCAGCACGGGCGCCCCTGACGATCCCGGCGCACGATGCCGATTATCATATCTTCGCAGAAAATCCCACCCCGATAGTAGGCCGACGGCTCAATCAAGCAGTAGCGCGCTGCCAGAACCCCATCCGCTCGCCGATGATGCCCATACCCCTGCCGCGCCTTCCACGCCTTGCTGTGTCCATCTGCGAGCGATACAACCACCTGCTCGTTATGGCGTCCCTGAATAAAAGGGTACAGGCTCGGCAGTGCCGTAATGCTCCCGTCGTAGTATAGCACCGTCTCCGCAGGAAACTCCACCTGCGCCGCGGAAACAGGCGGATGAAAGTCCCACAACAAAGTGCCCGTTTCAATCAGACACCAGTTCGCCATATAACTGCTATAGCGGAACCCCATCGCTGGGCACAGGGTTGCCATCTGGCTGATTGCCCACTCCACATCCAGCGGTCTGGGGTCTGAAGGACACTGGACAATCTCTTTGTCTTTGGTGTAGGGCACGAGCGCGTGATAGAGCGTGAAGAAGCAGGGCTGTCCGTTGTGCGTGCTGAAGTAGGCAGCCAGCGGATAGGTGTCGCCTGAGTCGACAAGGTACATCATGGTGCTTTGCGTCAGCTGGCGTACCTGCGTGATACAGCGGGCAGTGCGTCCCCGTTCCCGTGCGGCGGCGAACACAGGATACAGCAACGCCGCCAGCAGGGAAATAATCCCCAACACCACCAGCAGCTCCACCAGCGAGAACCCTGTACGCCTCATTTGCGCCTCTGTTTCCAGTAAAGATACCCTGCCGCCGCGAAAAAGACGATAGCGGGCACAAATAACCACGGGGAATAACGCCGCCGGGGCGACTCCGCAGGCAGCAGATAACCCTGTTGAAACGCGAGCTTCTTGAGTTCCTCTTCGGTCGGCAAACGCCCTTGCCACGAATATTTCACTGCTTGTCCTATGCGCCAGTCCACAACATCCGTTCCTATTGGCATTTCTAGCTCAACGTCTCCGTCCAGCGAGTCAAAACGAACTAACTCGTAGACCGAGACGACCTTGTAATGACCACTCGAGCTGTCCGAGATTATCCTGAACTTGGAGGGTAATCTGATGCTGCCAACTTTCTTGAATTCATCAACATACAACGCGCTTCTCTGCCATTTGTTTGCTGCGCGCAGCGGGCGTAGTATCTCGAGCTGCAGTGGCAACGCATCGGGCTTTGCCAATTCCACACGGATAGACACATCGGGATACTCGCCGGAAACTGTGGGATCATAAAGGTGAGCCTTAATCTTGCCGAGCAGAACCCATCTGTCGGGCTTTTCCTTCACATGCTCCCATTTGGCTTGGTAGAGTTTGGAGACATCCAAGCCGATCGTGCAGACTCCGCGTATGTTGGCTATCTCTTCGCATATAAACAACGGCGTCTCAGGATTGCCGTAAAGGTCGCTGGGATTACCTCGCTTCACTTCAGCCAGCATACTGGCTTGTGCGACGGACATGTCCGTTCCCAATACAATCCCTGGCTGAACCACGAACTTGACATCTTGATTCACATGGCAAATTGAGGAAGGTCCACTTTTCAGACTAAACTGCACCGTATTACCCTGTTCCGTTTTGTATTCGCGACCGTCGCGCGGCTGTTTCTGCACCTGAACGGCTTCTCGCGCGCGTTTTACTTCAAGCAGGTATTCCATGCGATTTTGTATTGGCTTGGGGCGAGAAATGTCATGGCGAACGCTTACGCGAAAAGTGAGCTGCCGGCTGATGTAAAACTGCTCTCGCTTACGAAGAGCGCTGGCAAGCGACCCGGGCAAAGGGCTTGCCAGCGCTTGAGCCACCGTTAGTGATATCCAAAGGACACAGGATACTAACCAGCGCATGTTCTAGCAGATTTTGCAGACATCTTTGTTGCGAACAGCCCAGAACGGTGGTGCGATTCTGCGGCAAACGCACATGAGACTGCCTGCATCACAGTCGCCAGGGTGAACAAGCACATTCACAGGGAGCGATTGCACGCCTCGGCAATCCATGCCATCACCTTGACAATTCTGCCACTCCCATTCCTCACACTCACAGCTCCCATGACACGCTGGAAACGGACCACATCCCGACTCGTCACACATTCGTACTATTTGTCTGGAGCATACGCCACAACCCCGGGTAGACCAAGCTGTGGGTTGTAGTAACCAACCCACCAAAGCGATACAGCTTACAAGCAAAACTCCTCGCAAGACAGTGCGTTCCTTCCGTCTCATTGTCTTTCCCCTCCTGTCAGTTTGATTTCGCTGAGGCGGTAGGTTTGGCAACCTCAAACCGAATCTCGATGCGTTCCCGCCAGCTCACGCCACGCTCCAGGTCGCGGACAATCAACTCCACCCCTTGCGAGTGTCGCCCCGCAGGCTTTCCCGTTGTGTCTACCGCAACGGTTAGCGGAAAGCCGTCCACCAAACCCAACTGACGCGAACCCCCCTCAAGCAGGGTGCAGCCGCAGCTGGGTTCTGGGTCAATTTCCAAGGGGCGCATAGTGGGGTTGAAGACCCATACACGGTGGCGGATAACCGTGCCAGGACGCACTACGCCTGCGTCGTAAGTTGCTCCAAACAGCCACAGGTAGCGTCCTTCGCTGCGCCACTCCGCATACGCTATCAGCGCCAGCCAGAGGAGCGCCGCACTTAACAGCACTTCAATCCACCACCCACGGCGGCGTGTGCCCTCGGTCGATTCTGTTCGGCTCAAGGTCGCCATCGCCATACCCCTTCAGCACCAATATTTTACGCCATATTCACGCGTTTTCTCTACCCCCTGAGGGCGAAACTTTTTTTTTTCTACTTTCGGAGAATTTTCTATTGGGGCGCTACAATCAATCCCCACTCCGTCGCACATAGCAACGCCCGATGCAAACTGTGTCGTCCTAACTTGGTGTAGATGTGGCAAAGGTGTTTCTTGATGGTCGCTTCGGTCAGGCACAACGCCCCAGCTGCTTCGGCAAGACGATCATATTCGGCGCACGCTTGTAGCACACGGCGCTCACTCGGAGTTAGCAGTTTGCCATCGATAACCACTGCATCGGGATGGCTTTCCTGCTTGCCGATGAAAGTGAGCGAGAGGTTCGGAAGCGCGTTCAGTTCTTGACGCAGATACGCCTCTACCATTGGGTTTCGCGCCAGCGGAATAACCCGAATGGGCTGAGGCGGCGGGTACGCACTCTCTGAGTCAGAGCAGACGGAGCCGCTTCGCGACCAGAGTAACTGCAGTCTCGGATGCACACTGAGGCACTCGCGCAGACAGGCTTCTATACTGGAAGTGCGCGCCCACAAAAGCACCCCAAGCGATTTCATTGTGTACCTCCTTCGGTTCCATGGCGGGCACAGCGGTGTGGCTCTGCCCTGACTTTTCCTGTGGGAAATATACGCCTTGAAGCGGTCAATTCCTGCTGAGGCATGGTACACTTCAGGGCGTGCGTGGGCTGATATGGCTTCTGGTGCTGGCGGCGCTGATTGACATCACGGTTTTCGGACTGACCGATTTAGATGAAGGGTTTTATGCCTCTGTAGCGTGGGAGATGCACCAGCGCCGTGATTGGCTGACCCCGACTTTTCAGGATCAGCCATGGTTTGAGAAGCCACCTCTGCTCTACTGGCTGATGCAGCTCAGTATGCGCCTCTTTGAGCCGTTCCCCAGACGCTGGGTTTCAGAGGAGTTCGTTCTGCGCCTGCCCTCGGTGGTGATGTATGCGCTGACGCTGGTGGCGCTGGGCATCTGGGGCAACCGCAGGCTGGGAGAAGGCGCGGGCACAAGGGCGGCGCTCTTGTTTGCGATTGCACCGCTGAGCCTGATTCTCGCACGCCTCGCCATCACCGACGTGGCGTTGACCTTCTTTCTGCTGATGGCGCTGATTGCGCTCTGGGAGCTGCCCCATCGCCCCTTGCTCTGGAGTCTGGTGGGCGGGGGCGCACTGGGGCTGGCGGTTCTGACAAAAGGACCGTTCGGGCTGGGGCTGGTGGGGTTGCTCTATCTTTTGAGTCTGCGCGGGCTGCTGGAGCGGGGCGTGCGGTTCCGCTGGGTGCTGGCTGCGCTGGGTGTGGCGTTGCTGACCGCCGCGCCGTGGTATCTTGGCGTCTATCTACAGCATGGCGCGGAGTTTTTTAACGAGTTTGTGGTGAAGCAGAACCTGTTGCGCTTTGCGGGGGGCGACACGGCGCACTCGGTTTTGCCCCTGATTCAGCGCGGAGGCGCGCAGAGCGTGATTACAGGCGTGGCGGTTTATCTGCTGTTTTATGTCGTGGTGTTGTGGCTGGGCGGTTTTCCGATGGCGGCGTGGGCGTCGGGGTTGTGGCGTCGCGCCGAAGAGCCGCTCATGGGCTATCTCCAGCGGTGGTGCTGGCTGGTGTTCGGGCTGTTCACGCTGAGTTTCACCAAGCTGCCCGCCTACATCTTTCCGATGTTCCCTGCGCTGGCGTTGCTAACAGCACTGGAGATGCAGAAGGCGTCGCAAGCGGGGCGCCTGCGCTGGATTGGCGGGCTACCTGCCCTGCTCTGGGGTGGGCTGGGCGTCGCAGTGGGCGTGATGAGCGCGACTCCGTGGGCGTATGCCCTGCTGCTCGGTGCGGGCGCAATTGCCCTCGCAGGCATGGGGGGCTGGCAGCCGCGCTGGGCGCTCGCGCTGGGCGTGCTGGGGCTGGCGGTTGGCTGGAACGGCGCGCTCACAGGCTATGACCGCCTCGCCCTGAAACCCGTTCGGGAGCTGGCGCAGGCGGTTCCGACCTATCGCACGCTGGTGCTGTATCGGGTGAACCCGGGCTACCCCAGCCTGCAGTTTTACCGAAAGGGAAAGTATGCGACCGCAGACGACTGGCAAACCGTTGGCCATCGCATGCGCACAGAAGGCGCGTATTGCCTCACTACCGACGCCACACGCCTTGAAGACCCTGCGGTGCTGCTGCTGGAGCGTCGGGAGGTGCTGGGGCGCACCTTCTACTTGCTTGCGCCGCGTTATCAATGAGATGAGGGCTACCCTGATTGACGGCGGCTTTTGTAGACTTTCAGGAATGCCAGCGCGAAGAAAAGGTACAACAGCGCTGTTGTAAGGACGCAGACACAGCTTGATACGGGCGTAGGTATATCGATGAATATCGGGGTAGCGTAGAGAACGAAATTGACCCCCATCAGCCCTGCGACCACATAGCCCAGCCCGCATCCGAAGGACCCCCCTATCAACATTAAGGCGATACGAAAGCTCCACAACCACAAAACGGCATGAATCAGCAGTTCAATCTGCCATGCCAAAATAGGCGCGTTTTTCAGCAGGGCGACAGTCCCGATGCTTGCAAGCCCCCACGCTCCTGCCTCCAGAAGGCGAAAGTCCCGTTCAGGTTTCCCAGATGATGAACCAGTAGCCGACATAGTTGCCCTCAGAATCGTAAAAGACAAGATAGTTGTTGACCATTCCACGGTAGACCTTCACTGTCATACCGCTGCTGAGTGGCTTGCGAAGCTCGTATCGCTCCACGCGCCCGCGGGTTTCCAGGTAAGGGAATGCGTCTCTCCCAGCAGGGGCGCGTTCCACAAGGACCAGTTCACCCACCCGCCTCTCTCCCTGATAGAGACTGACACTTGAGCGGCTTTTGCCAGTGGACACAGCGGTGGGCACGGTGGTCAGTTCAGGCTGGGGATTCAGTTGCGCCACGAAGACGCGATCGGTCTTGATGGCGCCCTGCACGGTCAGGGCGTCCATGAGCCGCCTTGCCAGCTCGATGGGAACCCTGAACAGCACCGACGCGATTAAAACCGCAACAACCATGAAAGCGATAATTCGTTCTGCCATCGCATAGACTGGTGTATAATTTTAGCATGCGAGGGCGCGCTCTCTGGTACTGGGTTGCCGGGTTTGGTCTTCTGCTGGGCGGGTTGTGGGGCGCATGGGCGCAGAGTCGTCCCCACATTCTGTGGATGCGTCCTGGACAAGTTCAGGGCGCTACCGCGATTTCGTGGGATGGGCGGCTACTCGCTGACGAATACCGCTCTACAGGCGCCTATACCACTGTACGGGTTCGGAGCCTCGAGAACGGATTGCTCGTGAGAACATTTATGGTTCCTGAGCTCAATGTCGAATCGCTTGCCTTTTCCCCTGACAATCGCTATCTGGCGGTGGCGGGCTTCGGACTGCATCTCATCGATACAGCGAGTGGGGAGATCAGGCGCCTGGACACTGGCACCGATTCCCCGCGAAGCGAGGTCGTTTTCTCGGCGGATGGGCGGTGGATGGGGATTGCTACAAGTCGTTCCGTGCGAATCTGGCGCACGGCAGACTGGGTGCAGATGCCGCCGCTGCCGACGACGAACACCTACGCTATAGCCTTCTCCTACGATGGCTCCCAGCTTGCTTACTCTCCGAGTCCGAATGTGATACAGATTTTTAGCCTGACGGAGTGGGCTGTCATCCGTGACATCAACACGACAGACAGATCCTTTTCACACCTGGTGTTCTCGCCTGACGGGCAAGCGCTGGTTTTGCGCTCGCACTCCAACCAGCTGCTGGTCTGGCGCGTCGCGGATGGTCAACAGATAGCTTCGCTGGGAACTTTTTCCGGTTTTGTTGAAGTGTCGTATTCCCCTGACGGGCGTCTTCTGGGTCTCATTCTGCAGGGTAGCGATCGGTCCGAGCTGCGTATCTGGCGCGTTTTCGGGCAGACCTACACCTCTGTGGCTTCCCATCAGTTCGTGGGCGCATTTGCCCGCTTTTGCCGATCCCTTTCAGAGGAAGGCGTGTGGGAGGTGGTCTCCCGTGTGGGCAATGCGATTGCTATTTCACCTGTCCTCGCCCAACCCACCTTCACGACACTGCTTGGAACCACCTCGGGCGTCTGGTCTGTTGCCGCCTCGCGCGACGGGCAGTGGCTGGCAGCAGGCGGGAGTAGCGGCGTGGATGTTTACCTCGCAACCAGCACGGTACCTCGGTATCGTCTTCAGCTGGGCGGAATTACGCGAGGCGTTACCTTTTCGCCAGACAGCACCGTGCTTGCCTTCAATACGGGGGACACTGTGCGTCTCTTTGACCTTGCGGCGGGTCAGATTATTGCCAGCCTTGCAGGGCACACGAGCGTCGTTCTGGCACTTGACTTTTCGCCCGATGGGGTTATGCTCGCTTCTGGCGGCGCCGACCGAACAGTGCATGTATGGCGCAAAACCGCTGGAAACGAATGGCAGCTGCTACGCCTGCTCTACGCGGAGGCGCAGGTGCAAAGTGTGAAGTTCTCGCCCGATGGTCGATGGCTGGCAATAGCAACCGAAAGCCGTACCTACCTCTATCGAGTAAGCGACTGGCAACTTGTATCGACATTTGCGGGACGCGCCCCGCTCGTCTTCGCAGCCGATAGCACCAGGCTGTACGCTGCAGGGCTAAATGGTCTCATCTACATCTGGAGGGTACCAGAGAGTACTTTATGGAAGCGTCTCGAGACGCCTTATCTCGGAACCGCCCAAATTCCTGTCGCCATGGTGCTATCCCCGTCAGGGGATCGCCTGGCATTCAGTCTGGGGGATGGGGTCTCTGTAATCGATTTGTCCACAGGGGAGAGTTTCGCGAATTACGCCTTGCCCAGCAGTATCAACGCCGTTGCTTTTACAGCCGACGGTCAGAAAATCCTCGTTGGCAGCCAGTCCGCTTTCCTGGCGCCTGTGCCAGAGCGCAAAGACCGCGTGATTCACTCCCAGATCGGCTCTGGGACGCTTGTCTTCGATCCCGCAGGTGAATGGATTGCTGCCTCGGGTGCTTTCAGTTTGTTCTGGCAAAGCCCACCTTGGGCGTGCGTGTGGCGTGTTCAGGACGGGAGCCACTTGACCACTCTTCTGGTGGGAGGTTCACCCACTGCCGTTGCAACTTCGCCGCGAGGATACTGGTTGTTTCTCAGCACGCTGGAAGGCAGAATTGATATCTGGAATACTGCGGAATGGAGCTTCCATGACACTTACTTCGACGGCTCCAACGGGATCACTACCCTCACCTTCTCCCCTGTGTTTTCAGAGCCGACCGAATGGCTGCTTGCCTCGGGAGGCGTGAACGGGGCAATACGCCTTACTTACACCTCGAGCGCAGGTACATGGAGGCGTACCCTCCTGTGGCACCAGCTCCCTATCAGTGCGATTGGGATTACGCCTGATGGTCGGTGGTTAGTTTCTGGTGTGCGACAGAACGACGCCTCACAGCCAACCACTGTTGTCGTGTGGCGTCTCCCGGAAGGTGTGGTGAGCCACTTTCTGCCGCATGGCGGCTCGGTCTATTCAGCGGCTATTTCGCCGAACGGGGAGCTGCTCGCTACGGCATCAGGAGATGAACGGGTTCGCCTGTGGCGCATAGCGTCGGGTCAGCTGGTGGGCGCTGTCCAGGCGAATGTATCCTCAGTAAGCTTCTCGCGCAGTGGGAACCTGCTCGGGGCTGGGGGAGACGGGGGAATCACCATCTGGAGCCTGACAACAGGGGAGCGAGTTCGCTTCTTCACGGAGGAAATCTCAGAAGGGGTTCGCGAATTTGAGTTCTCACCTGTGGATGAATATCAATTCGCTTATCTGCGAAGCGACAGCACCCTGGTTCTGGCAACTATTCTACCCGATACCGATGGCAACGGCTGCGTGGATGACCAGGACTTGCTCGCAGTGCTTTTAGCCTACGGTCAGCAGGGCGCTGGTCTGGATGCCGATGTGACCTTCGATGGGGTTGTGGACGATCAGGACCTGATTCGGGTTCTTTTTGAGTACGGTACGGGGTGCAATTAGTCAGTTCCCACCCTCGCCACCAGCCCGTCATATGCCAGCTCGATTCCGTCGGGGAGCTGGGCGTTCACGGTCTCGTAGTCAAAGTCGTGCGTCATGTGGGTGAAGAGGGTACGCTTGGCGCCGAGCTTCTGGGCGACTTCAATCGCCTGCTCCAGATTGTAGTGCGTCGGGTGGGGCTGGTAGCGCAGGGCGTCCAGAATCAGCAGTTCCAGCCCCTGCAGGCGCTCCCATGTGTCGGGCGGGATGTAGCTCACATCCGTCACATAGGCGAAGTTGCCCACACGAAACGCCAGAATTGGCATCTCCCCGTGAAACACGCGCAACGGCTCCACCGTAATGTCGCCAATCGTGAAGACGCCCGTGATTTCACGGAACTCTATCTGCGGCGTGCTGACGCCCGGGGGATAGGGAAAAAACACATACCGATAGACGCGCTTGAGGTCGTCTAACGCGCTCGCTTCGGCATACACAGGGATGGGGCGGTTCGTGCGCAGGGTAAAACCGCGCACATCGTCCAGCCCCATGATGTGGTCGGCGTGGGTGTGGGTAATCAGCACGGCGTCCAGATGAGTATCCAGCTGGGAGCGGATGAGTTGCAGGCGCAGTTCGGGCGGGGCATCAATCAGCAGAGCGGTCGTTTCGGTGCGCAGGTGGACAGCAGGGCGGGTGCGGTGGTTGCGGGGATCGCGGGAGGTACAGACGGCACAGCGGCAGCCGATCATCGGCACGCCCATCGAAGTGCCGCACCCCAGCACGGTGACGGTGAGCGCCATCAGCCCTCCTTGCTTTCGTGCAGTAGGCTCAGTGCGTGGCGCAGGGTGGGCACGAGCCGATTGGCGACTGCCTGGGCCGCCACCGAAATCGCCTGACGCACCGCGTAGCGGTCGGAGCGCCCATGCCCAATAATGCACACGCCGTCCACGCCCAAGAGCGGCGCGCCGCCATACTCCCGATAGTCCAGCCGACGCTTAATGCGCTCAAAAGCGGGCTTCAACAGCGCCAGCGGAATCATATTCAGGCGGTTGCGTGTCAACTCCTCTTTGATAATCTTCAGCACCGTTTCCGCCACGCCCTCGCCCGTTTTGAGGAACACATTCCCCACGAACCCATCGCACACCACCACATCGGCGACGCCCTCAAAAAAGGTTTTGCCCTCCACATTGCCCACAAAATCGTCTTTCAGGTGGGTCATCAGCAGCTGGTAGGCTTCTTTGGTGACGCTATTGCCCTTGGTGGCTTCCTCGCCGATGTTGAGCAGTCCCACGCGCGGGTTGGGGATTTCCAGCACCTGTGCGGCGTAGATTTGCCCCATCAGCGCGAAGTCCAGCAGCTGGCGGGGGGAGCAGTCGACGGTCGCGCCGCTATCCAGCAGCACACAGCGCCCTGTGTAGGTGGGCAGTACGGTGGCGATTGCGGGGCGGTCCACATAGGGCAGGCTGCCCCAAAGCAGTTTCGCCACGACCCCCACCGCGCCCGTGTTGCCCATCGAGACGAGCGCATCCGCCTTGCCCTCTTTGACCAGTTTGGCAGCGACCACCAGCGAGGAGTCGCGCTTGCGCCGGATTGCCATCACGGGAGAATCCTCCATCGTGATGACCTGCGAGGCGTGGTGAATGTGCAAATTGGAGGGGCGCCCCCGCTTGGGCAGGTGTGCTTCGATTTGCTCGGTGTCGCCCACCAGCACAATTTCGAAGCTCACCTGTCGCGCCGATTCGTAGGCGCCCGCAACAATCTCCTGAGGGGCGTAGTCGCCCCCCATCGCGTCGACGGCGATACGCATCGCTTACGACTCGTTCTCAGCCGTAACCAGGGCGTTCTCGTACTTGCGCCCACGATAGTAGCCGCAAACCGGGCAGGCGCGATGGGGCAAAATCGTCGCCCCGCAGTGCTTGCAGCGGCTCAAGCCGGGCACTTCCAATTTGTAATGGGTGCGTCGCTTCGCACCCCGCGCATGCGAGTGTCGTCGCTTCGGATTAGCCATCGGTTTCCCTCCTTGTTAGTCTTCTTCGCCGTACCATGCGCGAGCCAGCGCCTCGAACGCAGGATGCCCCTTACGCTCTGGGCAACTGCACTCACGCTCGTTGCGGTTCTGCCCGCAGACGGGGCAGAGACCCTTGCAGTCCGGGCGGCAGACGGGCGCAATCGGCAGCTGCAGAATCAGATATTGCCGCAGCAACTCGTCTGCATTCAGCCAGTTTCCCTCAAACACGGGGAACGAGTCCCGATCTTCTACGGTCGCAAACCCCTGCGGGTTCAACCCCGCAGGCGTGCCCACGAGGGGGAACTCCTCGTGGATTTCGAAATCGACGGGCAGCTGGTAATACTCCAGACAGCGACCGCACTCCAGCCAGACAACCGTATGAAACGTGCCGGATAGACGCAGGATACGACCGCCGCTCTCGGCGACCAGCGTGCCTCGAATCGGTTCCGACTGCGGGGGAGCTTCTTCCCGCTCTAACCACACCTCGATCGGGTACTCGACCCGTCGTCCAGGATGCTGGACGACATCGTTCAAATCCAGTCTATAGGCTCTCATTGCGCTCCCCCTGTAGCCAGAGGGCTACAGAATTAGATTGTACCCGATGGCGGACTCATCAGCGACGCTCTTCGGAGAAGCGCAGAGCGAATTCCGCGAGGTGTAATAACCGTAAAGTAACCCGACCGCTGCAAGCAGTCTCATTTCTCAGGGAGCCGCATCGTCAGCAAATCTTCGTTTTTAAGAACCTGCAGAGCGTAGAAGATTGCGGCGCGAACAGCTTCTGGAGGCAGGGTGGGATTCTCCTGCAGAATCTGCGCCTCCGTTTCGCCCGATGGCAGACGCTCCAGAATCGATTCCACCGTAATGCGCGTGCCTTTGATAACAGGCTTGCCTCGCATTACTTCAGGACGAATCTCCACGAACTCCAGTAGATTCGTTATCCCTCATCACCAAGAAGCTGGTGTGACCTCGCGGAGGAAGCCATCCAGCTCTATATTGAGGCTCGCAGCGAGCAAGGCTTATACCAATCTGCGCTTCAAACTTCGGGAATCCCAGACGATGCTACTCTGAGAACCCGACGGCTGAAGCCGTTCCTAATAGACAAAGCCAGCCTCCGCTGGCTTCATCAGCCGACGCAGGTCGGCTTCGTTTTATAAGCCGTCATGGCGGAGGCGTTCCCCAACAGGCTTCGGGAGCGCATAAAACGGTACCCCTCAAAAAAACCACCCTATTGAGAACCTTGCGGAGGGGGCAATTCACGAACTCTGACCGCCCAGTTGGTATTACCTGTCCCAGAACCCACAGTGCGAGCCAGCACCATCAAAGTCTCGGTCTAAGCTGTCGCCCGAGCCACGCCCTGCCCAGCGGGTATAATCTCCCTGCAACACGCGAGGCGCACCGATGGCAGAGTCACGCAAGATTGCTGGGATTGTGCTGGCGGCGGGCAAGGGCACGCGCATGAAGTCCGACACCCCGAAAGCGCTCATGCCCCTGCTGGGATTGCCCCTCACCGCCCATGTGCTGCGGGCGATGGAGACGGCTGGGATTGAGCCAATCGTTGTGGTGATTGGGCATCGCGCGGAAGAGGTTCGCGCCGCCCTGGGAGAACGCTACCGCTACGCCCTTCAAGCCGAGCAACTGGGCACAGGACACGCCTGCCTGCAGGCGCTCCCTGAACTGCCACCAGAAGTGCAAACGGTGGTGGTTGCTCCGGGCGATTCGCCCCTGATAACCCATGAAGCCTTTCAGGCGATGCTAACGCTCCATCAGAACACCCAAGCCGACGCCACTCTCGCGACTGCCGTGCTGGAAGACCCCACCGGCTACGGGCGCATTCTGCGTGACGGACACGGGCGCGTGGTGGGCATCGTGGAAGAGAAAGACGCCAGCCCCGAACAGAAAGCCATCCGCGAAGTCTGCACCTCTTTTTACTGCTTTGAGGTGTCCGTTTTGCGCGAAATGCTCCCGCGCCTGAGTAACCAGAACGCTCAGGGTGAATACTACCTCACCGATGTGATTGGCATAATCGCGCAGGCAGGTGGCAAGGTGGCAACATGGCAATCGCCCGACCCTGCCCTGCTGATGGGTGTCAATAACCGCTGGGAGCTGGCGCAGGCGGCGCAGGCGCTCCGCATGCGAACCCTCAAACACCTCGCGCTGGAGGGCGTGACGATTGTAGACCCCGCCACCACCTACATCGAGCCAACCGTAGAAGTGGGACACGATACTGTGATTGAACCCAACACCCACCTGAAGGGCGCCACCCGCATCGGCAGCCGTTGCACGCTTGGACCCGACCTCGTGCTTCAGGATACGCAGGTGGGTGACGAGTGCCACCTGTTCCGCTCGCACATTGTGGGCGCTCAGATCGAATCGGGCGTTTCGGTCGGACCGTTCGCGCACATTCGCCCTGGCACGGTGCTGAAACAGGGTGTAAGAGTGGGCGACTTTGTGGAAATTAAAAACACACAGGTCGGCGAGGGTACGAAGGTGTTGCATTTGACCTATCTGGGCGACGCGATTGTCGGGCAGGAGTGCAATATTGGCGCGGGCACGATTACCTGCAACTACGACGGTCAGCGCAAACATCAAACCGTGATTGGCAACCGGGTGTTCGTTGGCTCGCATGCGACGCTGATTGCGCCCGTTACGATTCACGACGACGCCTATATCGCCGCTGCCAGCCCCATCACCGACGATGTACCCTCCGAGGCGCTGGCAATCGCCCGCTGTCGCCAAACGAATCGAGAAGGATGGGTACGCCGAAAACGCGAATCTATTAACGCGCAGGGCAAGGAGGGAGCCACCAATGAATAACGGTCAAGAGATTCTGTTGTTTGGCGGGAATGCCAACCCCGAGCTGGCAGAGCGGATTGCGCAATACCTCAAGCGTCCGCTGGGGCAGATGATTTGCACACGCTTTTCCGACGGCGAGGTACGGGTGCAGGTGCTGGAGAGTGCCCGGGGGATGGATGTGTTTGTGGTGCAACCCACATGCGCGCCTGTCAACGACAACCTGATGGAGCTGCTGGTGTTGCTGGACGCTTTCCGACGCGCCTCGGCGCGACGCATCACAGCGGTCATCCCCTACTACGGCTACGCCCGGCAGGATAAGAAAATCAAGCCCCGCGAGCCGATTACTGCCCGCCTCGTGGCAGACCTTATCACCGTCGCCGGCGCCACACGCGTGATTGCCGTAGACCTCCACGCCGAGCAGATTCAGGGCTTCTTTGACATCCCGGTAGACCACCTCTACGCGGGTCCGATTATCGCCGACTACCTTATCAAAGAGGGCTATCGCGACCAGAATATCGTGGTGGTCTCGCCCGATGTGGCGGGCGTGCCGCGCGCCCGTGCGCTGGCAGAGGTGCTGGACGCGCCGCTGGCGATTATTGCCAAGCGCCGCCCCGAGCCGAACAAGGTAGAGGTGATGGAAATCATCGGCGATGTGCAGGGGCGCATCGCGATTATGATTGATGACATGATCGACACAGGCGGCTCGGTGGTGCAGGGCGCGGAAGCGCTATTGCGTCGTGGCGCGGAGCGGGTGATTGCCGCCTGCACGCACCCCGTGTTCTCTGGCAACGCTCCCCAGCGTCTGGCGGAATCGCCCATCGAGAAAGTCATCTGCACCGACACCATCCCCGTGCCGCCGCACAAGCGGTTCGATAAACTGGTGCAGCTCTCGGTGGCGCCGCTGCTGGGCGAAGCTATCTCGCGCATCCACCGCGACGAGTCGGTCAGCGAACTGTTCCGGGATTATCGGTGAAGCCCATCAGCTGCCACAGCAGGTCTACCGCTTGCTCGGCGGTGTCGGCGGTTGGAATGGCGAGCGTCTCGCCCCGCAGGCTGAACTGCCATGTGTCCACCAGCACGAGGGGCTTGCCCATCCGCAGGGCGAGCGCAATCTCGGAAAGCGTGCCGTAGCCGCCGCCAATCGCAATCAGTCCGTCGCTGACCGCCACATTCAGGTAGTTGCGCCCCTCGCGTAGCCCCGTAAAGAGCGCGACCTCAATAAAGGGGTTCGGGGGCGACTCGTGGGCGTTCGCGCCGGGCAGGATGCCAATCGTCAGCCCGCCCGCTTCGCGCGCGCCTTCGGCTGCAGCGGTCATCACGCCTGTCATACCGCCGCACACCAGCACCGCGCCCCGCTCGGCTATCAGCTGCCCCACGCGCTTCGCCAGTGCATACTGTTGCTCGGTACACGCCGAGCCGCCCATCACACCCACAATCAGGCGATAGGTGCGTTTCATACTCGCAAAATCAGCAGGTTCGTGCGCTCCGCCGTTGCAAAATGATACGACACGCTCCCCAGCGAGAGCCGCTCCAGCAGCGAGTGCCCCTTCGCACCCATAATCAAAAGCGACGAGTCGGTCTCCCGCATTACCTCACGCAACGAGGGGATGGTGGGTCCCTCCACCACCACCGACTCGCAGCTCAGGTTCAGCGGGCGGAACTTTTCGCATACCTGACGGTTGCGCTCGTGCAGGTGTTCCACAATCCAGTCGCTGCCCGATTCGGCAATCGCGGGCGTGCCACGCGTAAGCAACTTGAGCGTCTCCTCGTCCATCTCGAAGGCGGTCGCAATCGCGATTCGCCTGATGCCTGTGGGGGCAAAACCGAGCAGCTGGTCGGCACAGCGCAGGTTGTATTCCGAATGGTCCGTGGCGAACACGGCGTGCAGGGGCTTTTCAGCGGGTGGGGGCGTGTGGGCAATCAGCAGGCTCTGGGTGGCGTGTGCGAGCGCCGCGCGCATCACACTGCCCACGAAAAATGCCTCCAGCACCCGCTTGCGCGAACCGCCAATTGCAATCAGGTCGGCGCTCACCTCATCGGCGCACGCCAGCACCTGCGTGCTGGCTTGACCGTGCCGTATCTCAACGGTAGCGGGAATCTCGTATTGCGCCAGTTCCTGGTGTACCTGCTCCAGGCGCGCGCGGGCTGCCTGTTCGGCGTCCGCCATCGTTTGCGCAAACACCTCTGGCGGGAAGGGAGCAATCACGCCAATCAGCGGCGGGCGCGGCGGCTCTATTACTGAAAGCAAAACGACCTCCGCCTCCCGAAAACGCAACGCCTTGAGCCACTCCAGCGCAGGCTGATACGCGCCTTCCCAATCCACACCCAGCACGATTTTCATTCCTCTCTCTCCTCGTCCAGAACCTGTCGCACTTTCGCTGCCAGTTGCGACGGTGTATAGGGCTTGGGCAGGAAATGCACCCCTGCATCCACCACGCCGTAATGGACGATGGTGTTCTCCGTGTAGCCCGATACATAGAGTACCCGAATTTGGGGCTGGAGGCGCTTGATCACCTCTGCCAGTTCGCGCCCGCTCATCACAGGTAGCACCACATCGGTGACCAGCAGGTCAATCTTGTTTTCCTGCGCCAGCTGGAGCGCTTCGGTGGGGGTGGCAGCTTCCAGTACGGTATAGCCGCGTGCGCGGAGCGCCTCCACTGCCACGGTGCGCACATCCGCCTCATCTTCCACCAGCAGAATCGTTTCGGAACCGCGCTCTGTGGTGATAGCAGGAGGCACGGCAAGAGTGGGCGCAAGCGATTCGTGCGCCGCGCGGGGGAGATAGATTTTGAAAGTCGTGCCGCGCCCTTCTTCGCTGTAAACCCAGATATGCCCACCCAGCTGCTTGACCACACTGTAGACGACGGTCAGCCCCAATCCTGTACCCTGCCCCTGTGGCTTGGTGGTGAAAAACGGCTCGAAAATCCGCTTCTGCACACTGGGCGACATGCCTATCCCCGTGTCGGAAACCGAGAGCATCACATATTCTCCTGGCACCACCTCATAGTGTCGACGCGCATAGTCCTGATCCAGCACGACATTCTGAGTTTCTATCGTCAATACACCCCCTTGTGGCATCGCGTCGCGGGCGTTCAGAAAGAGGTTCGTAAGCACCTGCGTGAGTTGCGAAGCGTCGCCCTCAATCAGCCACAGGTCTTCTGCCAGAAAGGTTCGCACCTGAACATTGGCAGGCAGCCAGCGCTGGGTGAACTGGAGCGCTTCCTGAATGATGGCGTTCAACTGAAGGGTCTGAATCTGCATCGGCTGGCGCCGCGCGAATAGAGTCAACTGGCGCGTGAACTCCGAGGCTTTCTCCACGCCGCGAATCGCGCTTTCCAGAAACTGATAGGCACGGTGCTGAGGGTCCAGCTCACCCTGCGCCAGCTCGATATAGCCGAGAATCGCGGTCAGCATGTTATTGAAATCGTGGGCCACGCCGCCCGCCATCTGCCCGATGCTTTCCATGCGTTGCGCCTGTAGCAACTGCTCTCGAACAATTTGCAGTTCCTGCTCCATGCGCATGCGTTCGATTTCGCTGCTGGCGCGTGCGCCCACGCTCTCCATAATCTCCAGTAGTTCAGGCACATCGGGCAAAGGGTTCATCCCACACACCCACAGGATGCCCATCGGACGCCCGCGCGTGTCCCGCAGGGGGATGCCCGCATAACTTTCCGCTCCCAGCGCCTTCAGATCTTCGTCTTTCGGAAAGAGACTCTGCACCGACCGCGCGTAGAGACAGGCTGCTCTGTTGATCACACCCTCACACGGCGTGTTTTCTAACCGGTATTCCGGAGGTGTTTGCCAGTTCTCTTTAGACCAGAACGCCAGCCCACGCACCCTGTCGGGTTCCACCAGCTCCCCGACATAGGCGTATTCCACCCGGAGCAGTGCCGCCAGCTCGCGCACCAGCGCTTTCAGGTAGGTTTCTCCCGTGAGCCGTGCCGTGTTGGGCACTAACCGCGTGAGAACGCGCCACGCCAGACGCACGCCTGTTAAATCAGCGAACAGCAACCGAAACAACCGGACCTCTTCAAAGAAGGTTACCGCTGCTTCTACAATACGCCACTCGCTCGAAGCGGTGCGTACATCAAGATGGAAGGGTTTTTCGCTTTGCAATTCCTCAAAGTAGCGACGAACCTGCTCAGGAGGGTCCAGGCAGAGATCGTAAAAAGTCATCTGCTGGAGGGCTTCCGCCCCATAGCCCAGAATTTCCAGCGCGCGCTGGTTGGCGCGATAGATCTGGAGAGTTTCGGGGGCTATCAGCAGGACCCCCATATTCGGCAGATTGAAGAAAGGTGATTGCACCAGCGCCTCGCGCGCACGCTCAATCGCGTCCATTAGGGATCAATTTTGCAGAAAAGGCTCCAAATTCCTGCTGATTCGGCGGATTTTGTGACCGATTGGAGCGAACATCGGCGTGTGCCAGGCGTCTATAGCCTACGGAGGTACGAACGACCATGCGAAATCTATGGATTTGGACGAGTGTTCTGGCGCTGGCTGTTGCCGCGACGGCAACAGTTCAGGCGCAGCGACGCGGCGAGGGACAGGCACGCCCACAACCTCAAGCGGGTCAGCAAGAGCGTCTGGGGCTGCGCATGATGCAGGGGCGTGGGATTGCTGGCATGCTCCTGATGCGCCCCGATGTTCAGCGTGAACTCAACCTGACCGAGCAGCAGAAAGCGAAAATCAACGAGATGCAACAGGCGATGCGCGTCGCGATGCAGGAGCTGCGCAACCTGCCTCCAGATCAGCGACGCCAGCGAATGGAAGAAATTCGCCAGAAAAACGACCCGACCACCGTGCTGACCGACGCCCAGAAGAAGCGCCTGCGCGAACTGGAGCTCCAGTGGCAGGGTCCCACAGCGCTGTTGAACCCCGAAATTGCCAGAGAAGTGGGCTTAACCCAGGAACAGCAAGCCAAGATTCGGGGCATCCTGCAGGAGCAGTCCCAGGCGATGCGCGAGCGGTTCCGGCAGGGCGGCGGTCAACCCGACCCGCAGGCGTTTGAAAAGGCACGCCAGGAGCTGGAGAATAAAATCCTCGCCGTCCTGACCCCCGCCCAGCGCGAGAAGTGGAACCAGATGCTTGGTAAACCCTTCCAGTTCGAAGGCGGGCGCGGATTCGGTCCTGGCTTCGGCGGACCGCGCGGCGGATTCGGTGGCCCGAGCGGTCAACGCCGCGGCGGACAGGGCTTCGGACAGTAAACCGTCTTACCTCCTCAAGCGAACACCGGCAGTGCAGCCCCCCTTGTGGGGGTTGCACTGTTTAAGAGGCGGTCCCGGAGACCCGCGCCTCGCTAAAATTACGGGCGCGCATGTGCCATAATAGAGTCCAGAACCATGCGCAACTTTTCGCTGTTTCGGTCTGCGAGTTTGAGCCTGCTGATGGCTGCCCTGCTGTGGAGTCAGGCGCAACGGCAACAGCCCCATCTCCACCCGGAACCGCCCAAGCCTGCCGCTGCCTATGACCAGCCGCTCACAGGCTACGAGGTCGTGGCGCTGTTTGCGGAATATGTCCAGAACCTGGAAAAAGGTCTCACCGAGGCGTTCCAGAAGCCGATTCGCACGGGCACAGCGGGCGTCGTGACGCTCACGGGCAAGCACCCTGCGTGGGTGGTGGACGCGCTCAAAGAGGTGAAGGCGCGCGGCGCGATTCCGCCCCAGTTCAATGGCGCCAAGCCGATGCCCCGCTATCAGGTGGGGATGATGCTCGCCCGCTACGCAAAGCGACTGGACGCCCGCATGCGCGCGATTCTGGGCGACCCCATCGGCAAAACCGAGTTCCGCACCCAGCCCCGAATCGCGTTAGACCCCAAACACCCTGCCTATGCTGACCTGCAGTTTCTGGCGCAGGGCGCCTGGGTGGGTGCCGGCTCGCCCCTCTATTACAAGCCCACCGAACCGATTCTCGGTAAAGAGCTGCCCGATATGCTCAAGGACCTCACCCAGCGCATTCTGGAACGCTATCGCGACGAGCCACACCTCAAGGAGTAGCCCCATCGGGTATAATCTCGCCAGAGGTGTGCTAACGATGAGCGTTCAAACCGCACCACCTGTTGGCTGGCGAGAGAAGCTCAAGGGCGATAACTACTTCCTGCACAAGCTTCACTCGCTTACAGGGATTTTCCCCGTCGGCTACTATCTCGTACAGCACCTGTTTCTCAACTCGATGGCGGCAGTAGACCCCAAATACTTTAATGCGGTGGTCTACTTCTTCAACGAGATTTTGCCGAAACCGGTGCTGTGGGGGATGGAGCTGTTTCTGGTGATTCTGCCGTTGCTGTTCCATTCGCTCTACGGGTTTGTGATCACCTATCACGGCAAGGCGAATATCTACCGGTACCGTTTCAGCGAGAACCTCGCCTACACGCTCCAGCGCGTGAGTGGGGTCTATATCTTTGTGTTCCTGATTTACCATGTCTATTCCACGACGATTAGCCACAAGCTGTACGGCACGGATATCTACTATTCGGGCATGCAGGCGCATTTCCAGAACCCGCTGGTGGTGGCGTTTTACGCGCTGGGCGTGATTGCCAGCTCGTATCACCTGTTTAACGGGGTCTGGAACTTCGCGATTCGCTGGGGCATTGTGATTGGCGACCGTGCGCAGCGCACGCTCCACAAGTGGTGCTGGGTGGGGTTCGTGCTGCTGAGCGCGCTGGGGCTGATTGCGCTGGCGGGCTTCTTTATGCACGAAGCGCCGGCGCCCCCCGTATCGCACTAAGGAGGCGAGAACCATGGCACAGAAGCGAGTAGCTGTTGTGGGCGGCGGTCTTGGCGGCTTGATGACCGTGATGAAGCTCGCCGAAGCAGGCGTGCATGTAGACCTCTTCTCTCTGGTGCCCGTGAAGCGCTCGCACTCGGTGTGTGCGCAGGGCGGCATCAACGGCGCGGTGAACACCAAAGGCGAAGGCGACTCCCCATGGATTCATTTCGACGACACGGTGTATGGGGGCGACTTTTTGGCGAACCAGCCGCCCGTGTTGCGCATGTGCGAGCGCGCCCCCGCGATTATCTACTTGCTGGATCGGCTCGGCGTGCCCTTCAACCGCACCCCGGAAGGCTTGATAGACTTCCGCCGCTTCGGCGGCACGCGCCACCACCGCACCGCCTTCGCGGGTTCTACCACCGGACAGCAACTGCTCTACGCGCTGGATGAACAGGTGCGCCGCTGGGAAGTGGAAGGGCGCGTCACCAAGTACGAAGGCTGGGACTTCCTCGGTCTTGTGCTGGACGAGACGGGCGTCTGCCGTGGGCTGGTGGCGCAAGACCTGCGCTCGATGGAAATCCGCGCCTTCCCCGCCGAAGCGGTTGTAATCGCCACCGGCGGACCCGGCATGCTGTTCAAAAACACCACCAACTCCATCATCTGCACAGGTTCGGCTGCCAGCATCTGCTACCAGCAGGGCGTCTACTACGCCAACGGCGAGTTTATCCAGATTCACCCCACCGCGATTCCGGGCGAGGACAAGTGCCGACTGGTCTCGGAGGCGGTGCGCGGCGAGGGCGGGCGCGTGTGGGTGCCCAAAGACCCCTACGACAAGCGCCACCCGCGCGACATCCCCGAACACGACCGCTGGTACTTCCTTGAGGAAAAGTACCCCGCCTATGGCAACCTCGTACCGCGCGATATCGCCACACGCGAAATCTTCGATGTGTGCGTGAACCAGCGCCGCGGCATTCAGGGCAAGAACCAGGTCTATCTGGACATCACCCACCTGCCCCGCCAGCAGATTGAAAAGAAACTGCTCGGCATTCTGGAGGTCTACATCAAGTTCGTGGGCGAAGACCCGCGCGAGGTGCCGATGCGCATCTACCCGGCGCAACACTACTCGATGGGCGGGCTGTGGGTGGACTACGCCACAAACGGCGACGGCATGATGGAAGCGGTGCATCCGCGCAACCAGATGACCAATATCCCCGGCGTGTACGCCGTCGGCGAGGTGGACTACCAGTATCACGGGGCGAACCGCCTGGGCGCGAACTCGCTGCTGAGCTGCCTGTTCGGCGGCGAAGTGTGCGCTCCCGCAATCGTGGAATATCTCAAGAGCCTCGAGCGCTCGGCGTTCGATATGCCCTCCAGCCTGTTTGAGCAGGAGCGCGCCCGCCACGAGGCGCACTTCAAAGCCATCAGCCAGCGCACCGGCTCCGAGAACCCCTACAAACTCGCCGACGAGATGCGCATCCTGATGGACGAGAATGTCACCGTGGTGCGCGAGAACCCGCGGCTGGAGCGCACGCTGAACGCCCTCAAGGAGCTCCGCGAGCGCGTCAAGCATGTCAACATCAGCGACCACCTCAGCTGGACGAATCAGGTAATCCCCTTCGTGCGCACGCTGGAGCATCAGCTGGAGCTGGCGATCTGTATCACGGCGTGTGCGCTGGCACGCAACGAGAGCCGCGGCGCCCACTACAAGCCAGAGTTCCCCCAGCGCGACGACGAGAACTACCTCAAGACCACGCTGGCGAAGTGGACGCCCGACGGACCCGAAATCTCCTACGAGCCTGTGGACACAAGCCTGATCAAGCCGCGCCCGCGCCGCTACGACCTGCCCAAAGAGACCAAACCGGCGCAGGCGGCAGCAGGCGTCAAGGCGTAAGCCACAGGACTTGCTCCAGAAGAATTCACACCCCCTGCCAGCGCGGCAGGGGGGCGTTTTTTTTCACCCCATTTTGAACTCATTTTGCCCGATTCCTTGACTAACCCTTCGTTCGACGACAAACCGAGAAGCGATACACCACAGGTAGCGTGTTGCATTCGCTACCACACACCACATCCTGTACCCCAAAAACCCACTTGGCGTCGATCACCAACTTTTGGGCACTTGAGTTCAAATCCGAGTCCGATCGACGCCAGAGCTTGACTTCACCCACACCGATGGGGTATAATAAACCCGCCAACGGGCAACGCCCGAACCTTGACAATCGGAACCGTTTTGAACTCATTTTCGGGACCGACCCGCAAAG
>LDYB01000008.1 GCA_001442985.1 Armatimonadetes bacterium DC | reverse complement strand
TCAGGTCGCTGGCATAGGGCTTTCGCTCGCTCATAGCGGACAAAGTATACCCGAACTCACTTTCCTAGATCGCTTCTAACGCCCGCCTCACGCAAAATCTCCTCGTCGATCAGCGCACGCCCTGTGAGCGAGGCAGGGGAGCGTCGGACAATCTCGTACACCGCGTCCGCCATAATATCCGCCTTGCGCCACTGTTTCGGCGTGCCCAGATTCCAGCCGATGGTCGCCTGGCTCTCAATCAGCGTGCGGGGCCAGAGCGCGTTCACCGCGATGTTGTATTCCTTCACCTCTTCTGCCAGCCCGAACGCCAGCATCGTCATGCCAAACTTGGAAATCATATAGGCGACTCTACCGGGTAGCACACTGAAGTCTATCGGGGGCGACATGTTGATGATATGCCCCCAGCGCTGAGCCATCATATGCGGCAGCACCGCCTGCGAGCAAACGAATGCGCCGCGCAGGTTCACATCCATCACGAGGTCAAACCGCTTCGGGGGCGTCTCCAGAACAGGATACCACCAGAGCGCGCCCGCGTTATTCACCAGAATATCAATCCGCCCGAAGGTCTGCATGGTCTGCTCCACCATGCGCTGGATGGCGTTTTCGTCGCGCACATCCACCTGCACGGGCAAGGCGCGTCCGCCCAGCGCCTGCACCTCTTCGGCAACCGTGTAGATGGTGCCAGGCAATCGGGGGTCAGGTTTCGCCGTCTTGGCGGCAATCACCACTGCGACGCCCTCTTTTGCCAGCCGCAGGGCAATCGCTCGCCCAATCCCGCGGCTGGCGCCCGTGATAATCGCCACGCGCCCGCTTAGAGTCTCCATAATGGGAAGGATACCCTATGCCACGCGCACGCGCCGCATGCACGCCCACGCCAGCGTCATGAAAAACGCTCCATACAGAAATACCATGCGGTAATTGTTGTCCGTGAGGTCAACCAGCACACCCGCGAGTTGCGGACCCAGCACCGCCGACAGATTGGAAGCCAGATAATATAACCCCGTGATGATGCCCGCTCTCAGGTACGGCGCCGTGTCGTACAACGCAGGCAGCGAATTCACATTCACAAACGCCCAGAAAAAGCCTGCCAGCACCAGAAACCCAATCAGCATCGGCACCGACTGTACCGTATAGCCGTACAGAAGCGTCGCGATAAGCCCCGTCAGCCCCAGCAGGATGATGCGCCTGCGCCCGAAACGGGTCGCCAGAATCCCGCTGGGCACGGCACACAGCACGAACACCGCTAGCAACAGCGCCACGAACTGCCCCATCTTATCGGGGGGGATGTCCAGCGCCTCTTTGCCAATCAGCGAGAGCAACGCTTCCAGCGCGGTGAACCCCATAAACCACGAGAGAATCGCGCCCAGCATCCAGAAAAGCGACGAATCGTGCTGGGAGAGCAGTGTATGCAGGGTCTCCCGAAACCCCGCTTCAGGCTCGTCGGGCTGGTCTACAGGGTTAGCAGGCTCCCGGATGAAAAACAGGACCACAACGATTGCCAGAAAGAGCATCGCGCTCCCGAACAGAAAGGGCGCATAGCGTCCAAATTGCCCGTAGAGCCAGCCACCGCCAAAGTACGCCAGCCCCGCGCCCACGCCCAGCATCAGATTGATGATGCCATTCGCAATGCTCCGCTGTCGGGATGGGTAGAGGTCGCCAATCAGCGCCACGCCGGGCGAGCGCATCAGTGCCGCGCCCAAGTTCGTCAGAAAAATCGCGAGCATCATCCCCCACACCACTGGCGAGGCAGGGACCATCAGAAACGCCACCCCTGCCAGCGGCGCCCCCGCCAGCACCCACGGCTTGCGCCGCCCCAGCGCCGTGCGCGTATTGTCAGAAAGCTGCCCCACTATGGGCTGCATGAGCATGTTGAGGTAGTTGTCCCATGTCAGCACAAAGGTAATCAGGGTCGCCGACAGCCCCATCTCGCGCAAAAATATGGGCACGAAGTGATTGAAAATCGACAAAATGGGGTATAATCCTGTTGCGATGGCAGCGCGTTTGTGGGCGATTTTGCTGGGGGTATGGCTCAGCGTCCTGCCTGTTGGCGCCGCATGGGTTGTATTCTGTTCATGCGCGCCGCAGGAAGGGGCATGTTGTGCCGCCCAGAAGGCGTGCTGCCAGACGCAGGCTCCGAAGCACGATTGCTGCTCAGAGAAAAGCTCCGCGCCCGCGTGTGAGTGTTCGTGTCGGGCATGCAAAATAGACGCGCCCCAGACTGATAAGGCGCTTCCCGCACGGCTCACGCTGGAAATACAACTCTGGGTGCTGGCACTGCCCGAACCTCCCCGCCTTGAGGTTTCTTTCGGGCAGCATGTGCGCTTCGGACTGCCAGCAGTTCGCAATCATTCCCCTCCATTTTCCCCTGAAGCACCCCGTGCGCCGCCCCTGTGTTGAGGGAATTGGGCTTTACCTCGCGCCACAGCGGCGCGAAGTCCTTTCACGCTGGTTTCAGCCAGCCACAACACACTCAACACAGGAGGCAAAACCATGAAAAAGACAGCATTTCTAACCGTGATGGTCCTGACATGGGCAACAGCAGGTGTTCTGCATGCGCAGGAAGGCAGCGGCGGCTGCCCTGCCTGCGTGGTGATTCAATCGCAACAGGGAAGCGAGACGGCAACCGACTTCGCGGAGCTGACCGTGCCGAAGGGCACGCTGACATGGTTCACGATTGGCTCGCCCAACTCCGAAGAGAACGAGTTCCGCTCGTTTTTCAAGACGGGCGTTACAGATCGAATGGACCTCGGAATTGGCTACTCGCGCTATGGCGACCGCGCCACGCTTCAGGTGAGCTATCAGCTGGCGCAACAGGGAGAGCGGATGCCCGTAAGCCTGTTGACAGGCTACGGCTTCTCGTCCACCTACACGCGCCAGCAGGAGGGTTTCTACCTGATGGGCGTGCGCACGGAGGGCAACCTCTCATTGATGGCGGGCTGGCAACACCTGCGTAATGGGCGCGATATCGCCTTCATAGCGGGCAACTACCGCCTGAACGACCGCACCGCGCTGATGTTCTACTCGCACCAGCCCACGATGACAGGAGAGCCGCTCTCCTATAACCTCGCGCTGGTGCATCGCATCGGCGAGTGGCGTGTCGGGGTCTGGTGGTTCCATCCCAACCGCGAGTCAGATGTGGGCTTCTCGCTCTCGCGGAGCTTCACCCTGCGCTAAAGTAATCTCGTCGGTCAGCGCGAGTGCATGCAAATGCCTCGCGCTGACCCCTTCATAGGGTATACTCCTGCAGGGTGAACGCGATGCCCAGAGCGGCTACCTCACCGCGCAAACGCAAACCGAAACTCAGCTCAGAGTACGCCCACCTCGTGCCTGAGCTGCCCAACCTTGAACTGCCCGAAGGAGATGGTGAACCCCTGGAAAGCGATTGGCATGTCCTGCAAATCCATCTGCTGATTGAACTCGTCTACCAGCACTGGAAACCCCGCACCGACTTCTTCGCGGGCGGGAATATGTTTATCTACTACAGTCTTGAGCAAGCCCGCTCCGTGATTGAAGGGCGCCCGCTCTACAAGGGTCCCGACTTTTTCGTGGTCAAAGGTGTAGACGGCACGAAGCCGCGCAAGTCGTGGATTGTGTGGGAGGAGGGGGGCAAGTATCCCGATGTGATTATTGAGTTGACCTCGCCGACGACGGCGCGGAAGGACAAGGAGGAGAACTTGCGGTTGTATGCGGAGGTGTTTGGGGTTTCGGAATATTTCTGGTATGACCCTGACAAGGATGAGTTGCGCGGGTATCGTTTGGTGGATGGAGTGTATGAGCCGCTGGAGGCGGATGAGCGGGGGTGGTTGTGGAGTGCGCAGTTGGAAGCGTATGTGGGTGTGTGGGAGGGAGTGTATTGGGGTCGGCGGCGGCGTTGGGTGCGGTTGTGGGATCGAGAAGGGCATCTGGTGTTGACGGCGGGCGAGGAGGCGGAGCGTGAGCGTCAGCGTGCCGAGCAGCTCGCCCAGCGCCTGCGCGAACTGGGCATAGACCCCGACCTGTAGTTTTGGGTATCCTATGGGCTATGCAGGGGCTGTTTGAAGCGTATGCCCGCGAGCGCGTCGCGCGAATTGAGCAGGCGCTGGAGTCCTACCTCCCCACCGCAACCTCCCGATTGCCGCGCATTTTGCCAGAGGCGATGCGCTATGCGGTGCTGGGGCAGGGCAAACGCCTGCGCCCGTTGCTCTGTGGCGCGGCGGCAGAAGCGGTAGGGGGTTCGCTGGAGCAGGTGCTGCCCACCGCCTGCGCAATTGAGCTCATCCACGCCTTCAGCCTTGTGCATGACGACCTGCCCGCTCTGGATAACGACGAGTTGCGCCGGGGCAAACCCACCGTGTGGAAGCAGTACGGCGAGGCGATGGCAATCCTTGCTGGCGACGCCCTGCTGGTGCATGCCTTTGGGCTACTGGCGCGTCAGGCGGAGCAGAGTCCCATGGAGCGCGTCCTGCAAACCCTGCGCTTGCTGTGCGACGCCGTGGGGATCGACGGCATGGTAGGGGGGCAGGTGGAGGACATCCTCTCCGAAGGCGAGCCTGTGGACGCTGAGAAGCTTGCCTACATCCACACCCATAAGACAGGGGCGCTGATTCGTGCGTCTGTGCTGAGCGGGGCAATTCTTGCAGGCGCTTCAGAGAGCCAGCGCGCCGCGCTGGACGCCTACAGTCAATCCCTGGGGCTGGCGTTCCAGATTGTAGACGATATTCTCAACGAGACGGGCGACCCACAGCGGCTGGGCAAATCGGCAGGCACAGACCGCGCTCATCAGAAAGCGACCTACCCGCGCCTTTACGGACTGGAGACCGCAAGGCGCCACGCCCATGAAGCCATCCAGCGGGCGCTCGACTCGCTCCACGGCTTTGATGCCGCAGCTGACCCCCTGCGCTGGATTGCTCAGTTCACCGTGGAACGCGACTTTTAGCAGGAAACCCAGGGCATGAGGTAGAATCCTGCCTGTGGAGGCGGAAAAACGAATGCGAGTCATCAGGCGTATCGGTTGGGTTATATTGCTGAGCGTATGGGTATCGGCATGGGCGGATGTCGCCCTGTATCAGGGGTTGCCTACCGACGCGACGGGAATCACCCTACAGGGGTGGGGCAGTGGCAAGGTAGAAGATAGCGAAGAACTGAGCTTTGTGGGGAGTCGCTCGCTCAAAGTCACCACGCGAGGTGTCTTTTCGGGCGGATGGCTGATATTCCGTAATCCGATAGACCTGCGTGCCGATATGAACGCCCCGGATAAGGTGATACGATTCACCTTCCGATTCCCCGGCACGACGACCGCGCCCGGTGGGGGTGGCGCACCGCGCGGTCCCAGAGGTGGTCCCGGCGGTCTCGGTGAGGGAGGGGACCTGGCGGGCGGTCCACGCGGTCCGCAGGGTGGTCCTGGCGCCCCGCTGGGCGGTACAGGAGGCGGCGCGACCACACAGACCACGCCGCCCAACATGGAAACCGTGCGTGTGGTCTATCAAACCACCGACGGCAAGACAGGGGAGTTCATGCTTCCCGTGCGCAGCCTGCGTGCCAGCGAAACAGGCTGGCAATCGGTGAGCGTCCCTCTCAGCGCCATCCCCGGATTGAAGGAGACCAACGGACAAATTGCTCGAATCGGGCTGTTTGGCGACACCAGCGGTGTGTTTTATGTGGGCGAAATCCGCACGCTCAGCGAACAGACCCCTATTCAGGGCTATATCTATGTGATGAACGCCTACGGCAGCGGCTTCAGCTCGCGAAACCAGCAAAAAATCATCATCGCGACGAACGATGAACTGACTTTCTACGGCGTGAGCGAATCGGGGAGCCTGCCCGTGGTGTTCCGCTGGAGCTTCGGCGGCGACCCCAGCCAGATCGATGGAGAGGGCAACGGCATCCGACACCGATTCCCCAAGCGTGGAAACTATGTCGTGTACCTCACGATTGCGGACCCCTATGGGCAACGCAAACCCTACACCACCCAGATTGAGATTCAGGTGAACTGAGATGTCGTGGCTGGATACGCTCAAGTTTGACGCGAACGGCTTGATTCCAGCGGTGATTCAGGACGCCCACAACGGGCAGGTGCTGATGGTCGCCTATATGAATCGGGAAGCGCTCCAGCGCACCCTTGACACGGGACTCTGCACCTACTGGAGCCGTTCGCGCCAGCAATACTGGGTCAAGGGCGAAACCAGCGGGCATGTGCAGCGGGTCAAGGAAATCCGCGTGGACTGCGATCAGGACTGCGTCCTGATTCGAGTGGAGCAGGAGGGGGTTGCCTGCCACACGGGGCACCGCTCCTGCTTCTACCGCGCCGTGCAGAATGGCGAACTGGTCGAAGTGGAACCCGTGCTGATTGATCCAGAGCAGATATACGGCTCACGGTGAGCGACTGATGCCTAAAGCAACGAATGTGCTGGTGATTGCGACGCGCCGCAGCCCCGACTCGGTCGGGATTGCGCAATATTACGCCCAGCGTCGAGGCGTGCCGCAGGAAAATCTCTGCTTCATCGATTGCGTTCCCCAGGAGGAGGTGCCTCTCGCCGACTACCGGGATACGATAGAGAAGCCCGTCATGGCGTATCTGGAGCAGAAGAAGCTCGCCCTCAAAATAGACTATCTCGTGTTGTGTCGGGGCGTGCCTCTGCGGATTCAGGAGGGTGGCTTTTCGGTGGACTCTGCCCTGATGAGCGCACCGCTGAAGCTCCCGTTCCTGCGGGAGCAGGGGCGCTTTCACCAGAACCCGTACTATGGCGCCACAGAACCCTTCTCGCGGCGTAAATATGGCTTCTATCTGGCAACGCGACTGGACGGCTACACGATTGCCCAGATTCGCGATTTGATTGACAATAGCCTGCGTGCCAAGCCTGCCAAGGGGGTCTTTCTGCTGGATATTGACCCGAAGCGCAACGGGGGCGGGTATCGGGCGATTAACGAAAGCATGCGCCAGGCGGCGCGGCTGTTGCAGAAGCGCGGCTTCGAGGTGATTCTGGACGAGCGTGAGGATTTCATGGGGGTCGTACGCGATATTATGGGCTATTATTCGTGGGGAAGCAACGACCATCAGTTCAACAAGATGAGTTATCGCAGTTTGCAGTTTCGTCCGGGCGCGATTGCCGAGACAGCCGTTTCCACCAGCGCGCGCACCTTCCGTCCCACCGAAAAGGGGCAGTCGCTGATTGCCGACCTGATTGCGCAGGGCGCGACGGGTGTGAAGGGCTATGTGTCGGAGCCGTATACGGTGGCGCTGTGTCGGGCGCACATTATGTTTGACCTCTACACGCGCGGGCGCAATATCGCCGAAAGCCTCTGGGGCGCTTCCCCCTTCATTCTCTGGAAAGACCTCGTGGTGGGCGACCCGCTGTGCGCGCCGTATGCCAGCGGGGTAAAATAGGAGTATGCACCATCACCAAGCAGAGAGACTCTACCACCAGTACCTGAAGCAACAGGGCTGGAGCTACTGGACGGAGGACCAGTTCCGTCAGCGGTTAGGACTGCTCCCCACCGATGCCGCGCCTGACTTTACAATTCTCGATAGCTCTGGCGCTCCCAAAGCTGTGGTGGAGGTGAGTGAGTTCACGATAAAAGATCTTTTTTCAGAAGAAGGGGAATTCTCTCCGAAACTTTCGCGACTACCCCAGAAAATCCGCAAGGAGGCGAAGCAACTATATAAGGTTACGGAGCTATTGAACCGCGCTGGGCTCCCTTCTCTGCCGTTGATGGTAGTTCTTTACGACCCCGTTGGACTACAAACGCACCCAATCTTTCTTATGCAAAAGCTTCTCGGCTTATCAATAGCAGTTCCAGTGAATCCTTTTTCTGGAGAGGCGGGAGAAATGAAACCAGTACTCACGGAGAAAGGCTCGCTTTTCGCTTACAAATCGCAGAATGCTCATCTGAGCGCTATAGGGGCGCTTAAACTCGAGAGGGTAAATGCGCAACTCTCCGGATTCGAGAAGGAAGTGCGGACGCTGGGTGCATCTGGCAAGGGCTTTGCTGAGTTTTTCAAGGAGTATCAAAAGATATACCAAAAGTATCTGCGTGCAGGCATTGATGTGTTCGAGGAGATGCCTGTGCTTGAAATATACCAGAATCCGTGCGCAAGAATACCATGGAGGCGTGAGTTGTGGGGGCGTTTCGATAAAGTGTGGGGGCTTATTGACAACCAGGCGTATGGACTGGTCCACAACGGTCTTCTGTTGGCACGAGCGGGCGTCCTAAAGGGAGTTTCGCTGCCCGATCCGATTCGTAGCTCTCGCGCTTCCGGTTTTTATGATGAGTAAGGTGCTGGTGGATACCTCTGTTATCCTGCGGTTTTACGCGAGGGACGATCCTCTTCATACAAAGGCGTTAGCGGCTTTGCACTGGCTTGAAGAGCAAGGCTACATTCCATGTATAGCGCCGCAAGTTCTCTATGAGATGTGGGTTGTGCTGACGCGCCCCGTAGCGCAAAACGGGTTCGGCATGCGTGCAGAGGACGCCTATCAGCACCTTCAGCAGGCAGTGAGCGATTTTCAGCTTTTACCGGACCCTCCTACTCTGTGGCAGGAATGGATGGAGATTTGCCGTCAGCATTCTGTTCTGGGGCGCGAAGCCCATGATGCGCGCCTTGTGGCATGGATGCGTTGCTACGAGATTGATTATCTTTGTACATTCAATCCTAACGACTTCAATCGTTGTCCAGAGGTGAAGTACGCTCCTTTGTTTTAGGGGGTTCAGACGCGGAAAAGTCGTAATTTAGTCCCAAATTCTGTCTTGCCCAGCCCCTTTATGTGCTATAATACCATAGGCTCATAGGCTCGGTTTTTCGCGGAGAGCGTGCGCATGCAAAACGATTATTCTCGCTCTCCTGCCTTGTCGCGGGAGAATCTGACCCTGGTGTTTACGGACATACAGGGCTATTCGGAGTTGACGGCGCGCTATCGGGCGAGCTTTCGCCCGATTCTGGAGCGCCATAACGCTCTGGTACGCGCTTGCGCCCAAAATCATGGGGGGCGCGAGGTCAAAGTCATTGGCGACGCCTTCTTTCTGGTATTTGCCAACCCCATTGAAGCGGTGGCTTTTGCGCTGGAAGCGCAGGGCGCTATTCAAATGGAGGCTTGGCAGATCGAGGGCGAACCGATTGACCTGCGCATTCGGATTGGCATCCACACAGGGGAAGCCGAGGAAATTACCCATCCCGATGGTCAAGCCGACTATATCGGCGCCGATGTGAACCGCGCCTCGCGTGTGTGTAGCGCCGCGCATGGGGGGCAAATCCTGCTCTCGGAGACGACCTATACCGCGCTGAGCCACTGCCCCACCCACTGGGAGTTTCGCAACTGGGGCGTCTACTGGCTCAAAGGGGTGGGACAGGAGCGCCTGTATCAGGTTTATGAAGAGGGGCTACAGGCTGTGCTTCTACCGCCGAACGCTCCCCGCGCAGGGGCGCACAATCTGACGCTCGCCGAAACCGCCCTGATTGGGCGCGACCGCGAGATACGCGATTTGACGGCGATGCTCGCGCAACCCCACATCCATCTGGTAACGCTTGTCGGTCCCAGTGGCGTTGGGAAGAGCCGACTGGCAGTCGCTGTCGCCGAAGCCGTGCTGGAACAGTTCCCCGATGGCGTCTGGCTAGTCAATCTCCCTGAAACCTACACGACAGAGAGCGTGTTTCAAAGCATTGCGCAGGCGCTTTCGCTGGCGGTGCGCGGCGACCGCCCCCTCAGCGAACAGGTACTGGCGCACCTGGAAGGGCGCTCGGTGCTTCTGGTTATCGACTCGGCAGGCTCCACAGAGGCACTCTTGCAGGCAATACGCCAGCTTCTGGGGGTCAGCAAACTCAAGATTCTGCTCTGCCACACGGGACCGTTGCACCTGCGTGCGGAGCATCTCTACGAAGTGAAGCCACTCGCCGTGCCGCCCGCGCGTGAGGGACTGACCCCCCAACAGATTGCGCAGTACCCCTCCGTGCAGCTGCTTCTGGAGCGTGTGCGCCACTACAAAAACGGTTACGCCATCAGCGCCGAGAACGCCCCCGCGCTGGCGGCGTTGTGTCGCCACCTGGACGGACTCCCGCTGGGAATCGAGCTGGCAGCGCCGCGCCTGGCGGTGATGATGCCTCAGGAGGTGTTGAAACGGCTGGACGAACGGTTCCAGATTCTCCAGTCGCGCAATCCCGATATGCCCGACCGCCAGCGCACCTTGCTGGGTGCCATAGAGTGGTCGTACTCGCAGCTCACAGAGAGCGCACGCGAGCTGCTCTGCCAGCTCGGCATGTTCGCGGGCAGCTTCACCCTCACCGACGCCGAAGCTGTGTGCGAATCGTTCATGCTGGTGGAGGACCTTCTGGAACTGCGCCAGCACGCTCTTGTAATAGAAGAACACCAGAAAGACGCCCAGCTGTTTCGGTTGTTGAACCCGTTGCGCCTTTTCGCTCGCAATCGCTTGCGAGAGCATCCCGAACTGCACGCGCAGGTCTCCCAGCGTTACGCCCACTACTTCCTGCAGATGGCGCTTCAGGCAGGACGCCAGATTCGGACGCCTCACGAGATGGAAGCCTTGCGCCTTGTGGAACGCCATCTGGAAGATTTTCAGCAAGCGCTGGGAGTGTTTGAGCAGGGGGGCGATTTGAACCATGCCGTGCAGTTAGCCACAGCCCTCATTAAGCTCACCACACGGCTCGGACTGCTCTACTCCGCGCACCGATCGCTGGAGCGCGCCCTGCACTCTCTCGCCCAGATTGGCTCGCCCCCTGCCGAGATTCAGGCAGACTTGCTGATGGAACACGCGGGTCTCCTGTACGAAACCCACGACTGGGAGCATGCGTGGCAGAGAGCGGAGCAGGCGCTCGTGCTTTATGAACAGCTGAATCGACGCGCTGAGCAGGCTCAGGCGCATAACCTGCTGGGACTGATTGCCCTCCGCCGCTGCGACTATGAGAACGCTACCCGTCAGTTCGAACTGGCGCTTCAGGCGTTTGAGGAAGCGAGGCAACCGGTCTGGCAGGCGGCTGTGCGCAACAACCTCGGGCTTGTCGCTTACGAAACCGGCGACTACGACCTTGCGGAAGCGCAGATCAGTGAAGCGGTGCAGCAGCAGCGGCGATTGGGTGATATGCGCGGGCTGGCAGAGAGCCTCACCAATCTGGGCGCGGTCTCCTTCCTGAAAGAAGACTACGAAAGCGCCCTGCGCCACTTCAGCGACGCGCTACGCTATGAGATCGAGCTGAACGACCGTATTGGGGTCGCGCGTTGTCTATGCAACCTCGGCGAGACTCTGATGCAGAACCCTGAGCAAGCGCGGCAGGCGGCGCGCTACCTGCTGGCAGCGGAGTGCGTGTTTGACCGATACGGCTCACCGGATGTCGCCTATGTGCGCTCGCTTCTGAACGCGCTGGCGCTCGACGAGCCAACCCTTGCCCAGTTGCGTGCGCACGCGCTCCATTGCCCATGTGAGGAACTGGTTTATTGGGCACAGAGCGAATCGTTTGAGGAACCTGCAGACTCACAAACCGTCTAACACACAGAGGAGGTTATGATAATGAGAGCAGCACTATTCGTGGTGATATGTGCAATATTGATGCCTGGGCATGCCCAGACGCGCCTGCGCCCGGAGGTGAACGACCTGATTCAGCGCGGGAACCTGGCACGCCAGCGTGCGCAGGAGAGCGAAGCGCTTACCTATTATCGTCAGGCGTTAGAGCAAGCGCGTGCGCTGAACGATTCCGGGGGCGAAGCGGCAGCGCTCCATGCGCTGGGTGTCGCGCTCATCAGTCAGGGACGCCCGCAGGAAGCGATTTCGTACCTGAATCAGGCGCTCCAACGATGGCAAACTCTGAAAGACAGCGACTGCGAGGCGAACACACTCCACAATCTCGGCGTGGCGTACACCAACCTCGGCAAACCCCGCGAGGCGCTTGCTGCCTATGAGCGTGCGCTGAGCCTGCGACGCGCTCTCCAGCAGCGTCACGGGGAAGCCACGACCCTGCAGGGCATCGCGCTGGTTTACTTTGGGCTATACGACACGAAGCAGGCACAGCACTACTTTGAGCAAGCCCTGAAAATATGGGACGCGCTGGACAACAAGCCTGCCCAAGCCGAAACGCTCCGCTATATCGGGCAGCTCTATCAGGCTTCTGGGCAATGGCATGCGGCGCTCGCAAGCTACGAAAAGGCGCTTGCCCTGTGCCAGGAAGTGCGCAGCCCTGACCTTGAGGCGAAACTACTGGCTTCTATCGCCTCGCTCTACCTGACGCTGGGGCAACCCGAACTGGCGCTGAACTATTATCACCAGGCGCTGGAACTGCGTCAGACCGAGGACAACCCGCGCGAGATGGTCATCACGCACCTGGGGCTGGGACACCTCTATGTGCGCACAGGTCAGGTAGAAAAAGCACGCCAGCATTACGAGAAGGCGCTGGAGCTCAGCCGCGCCGCCCGCTATGAACGGGGCGAGGTCAGCGCCCTGAACGCGTTGGGCAACCTGCTTGCCGACAAAGAGCCTGCGCAGGCAGAAACGCTTTACCGTCAGGCATACGCGCGCGCTCAGGCGCTGGGCGATACAGCGGGACAGGCAGGCGCACAAGCCAACCTCGGCTTGCTCTACGCGCGAACCCAGCGCCCCAACGAAGCGCGACAGGCGTTTGAGACCGCGCTCGCCCTCTATACGCAACTGGGCGACCCGCGCGGTGAGATGTATGTGCTGTCCAACCTGGGAACGCTCGCCTATAATCAAAACGACCTCGAGACTGCCATTCAGCATTACCTGGCAGCTATTGATCGTGCCGAAAAGATTCGCGAACAGATTGGAGCGCTCACCGAAGGACGGCTCTCGTTCCAGGCGGAGCGGCAGAGCCTCTACACCACCACGATTGCCCTGCTGGCGCGCGTGAAGCGTACAGAAGAAGCGTTCCTGCTTACGCAACGCGCCAAAGGGCGTACCCTCAGCGATTTGATGGACACCGGGCGCGTGAGCCTCGCCAGCTTGCTGACCCCCGAAGAGCGAGAGCAGGAGCGCATGCTCCGATTTCGGGTGGACCGCGCGAACCAGAATCTGCTGACGATTCGCTCGGACCCGAATGCAGACCCTGCGGTTGTGGAGCAGTTTCGGGAAGAGGCGCGTCAGGCGGAGCGCGAGCTGCAAGCCTTTCTGGATCGGGTCGCCGCGCGGCTCCCTGCGTTAGCCGCTTCGCCCCATGCATCGCCGACCCTGCAACAGATTGCCGACGCGCTACCCCCACAAAGCGCCCTGCTGGAATACCTTGCCATCCCCACCAGCAAAGGGAATCAGTCGGTCGTGCTGGTGTTCTGCCTGACGAAGGAGAAAGACCAGCCCCGTCTGAGCGTGCATCAGATCACTCTTCAGAAGCCGCTGGGCGAGTTGACCGAAGCGTTCGTGTTGACCTGCGCGACCCCAGAAGGCAAATATGAGGCGCCTGCTCGCGAAATGCATCGGCTCCTGCTGGGTCCTGTGCAGGGGCGCATCGCTTCGGCGAAAACGCTGATTATCTGCCCCGATGTGGAGCTCTGGGATGTGCCATTTCAGGCGTTGCTCAGCACACAGGGCTTCCTGTGGGAGCAATATACCCTGATTTACGCACCCAGTGCGTCTATCGCTGTGCGCTTGCGCGAGGTGCCTAACCGCCCACGCCCTGAAAAAGAGATGTTGATGGTCGCTAACCCCCAGTTTGGGATGCTGACACTGGCGCGTGCGGACGAGGCGCGCCCACTCACTGCAGGCTCGCGCCCTCTGACTGCAGGCGAGCGTCCCCTTACCGCAGGGGAACGCCCCCTGACAGCGGGCGAGCGCCCGATTACCGCAGGGGAACGCCCGATAACTGCGGGTGAGCGCCCCATCACGGCGGGGGCGCGTCCCATCACCGCAGGCGCACGCCCGATTACCGCGGGCGCGCGCCCCATCACGGCAGGCGCACGCGACATCACAGGGCAGTACCTTGCAGAGCTGGGTGTGCGCATTACGCCCCTGCCCGGCACAGAACAGGAAGCCCAGCGGATTGCGCCCCTGTTCCCGGACCACACCCTGTTCAAAGGGGCAGACGCTCAGGAAGCAACCCTCAAGGCGGAGATGGGCAAGTATCGCTACCTGCATCTGGCAACGCATGGCTACTTCAACGATGCAACACCCTTGCAGAGCGGTCTGGTACTGGCGGAACCTGCGGAAAACTCTGGCGAGGACGGGATTCTCACGGCACGCGAGCTGATGGAAATCCCTCTGAGCGCGGAGATGGTGGTACTGTCCGCATGCGAGAGCGCACGCGGGCAGGCACGTCCGGGCGAGGGCACGATGGGCATGGTGTGGGCGCTCAGCGTCTGCGGCGTTCCTGTGCAGATACTGAGCCAGTGGAAGGTCAGCGACGAAAGCACAGCGTTGCTCATGAGCCGTTTCTATGCGTTGCTCAAGCAGGGGCTGACCCCCGAAGAGGCGCTCCGCCGCGCCGGGCTGGAGGTCAAGCAAGACCCGCGCTTCCAGCACCCCTACTACTGGGCGCCGTTTATTCGGGTGGGGGCGTTTTAGAGGCGCACAGGCACGCCCCGTTCGTGCAGATAGGCTTTCAGCTCGCGGATGCGATAAACGCCGTCATGCACGATGGAGGCGACCAGCGCGGCAGACGCTTTGCCTTCGGTGAGCGCCTCGTAGAGGTGCTGGGGCATACCCGCGCCGCCAGAAGCAATCACCGGCACGGAGACCGCCTCCGCGACCTGGCGCGTAAGGGTCAGCTCATAGCCCGTCTGCGCCCCGTCGCGATCCATGCTGGTCAGCAGAATCTCGCCTGCGCCGCGCTGAACCACTTCCTGCGCCCACTGCACGGCGTCTTTGCCTGTGGGGGTGCGCCCGCCGTGGGTATACACTTCGTAAAACGCGCCGTTCCAGCGGGCGTCAATTGCCACGACCACGCACTGACTGCCGAACCGCTCCGCCGCTTCGGCAATCAGAGTGGGGTTTTCCACAGCGACCGTGTTGAGGCTCACTTTGTCGGCGCCTGCTTGCAGGATGGCGCGAATATCCTGAAGGCTCCGAATGCCGCCCCCCACGGTGAAGGGGATAAACACCTGCTCGGCGACACGGCTGGCTAACTCAAACACGGGGGCGCGGCGCTCGTGGCTGGCGGTGATGTCCAGAAACACCAGCTCATCAGCGCCTTCTGAATCGTAATAGCGTGCCAGTTCCACCGGGTCGCCTGCGTCGCGCAAGCCCACAAAGCGCACACCCTTCACCACGCGCCCATTCTTAATATCGAGGCAGGGGATAATCCGACGAGTGGTCATGAGGGTTCCCCGTTGCGTTCTACAGGCGCACGCCGCCACTGAACCGCTTCTATGGAGGGTACCGACGGGGTTTCCTTTGTGCCCCCTTTAGAACGGCGCTTGCGAGCGCCGCGCGCTTTTCGGCTTCGAGCAGGCTCCGCCGCCTCTGGCGCGACCTCCTCCAGGGGTTCCACTGCCACGATGGGGATAACGGGTTCTATTTTGACAGGCTCAGGCTCTGGCACAGGCTCTTCGTGCGCCAGCGGCGGCAGGCTTTCTCCACGCAGAAGCGCTTCCAGCCGCTCGGCGGTATCCATTAGTAGCACGCGGCTTTCGCCCTCCTGCAGGCTCACCACATATTCGCCGCCGTTGCGCGCGATAACGCGCCCTTCAGCAGGGTCATACACGCTGATGCCTTCGGGCAGGAAGAGGGTTTTGCGCCCACTGCGGGTGGCATGGAGGTGAAGCCAGGGACGGCGCACATGCACCACATCGTTGGAGCTGAGCCACACATGCACCCCCGCCCACCATGCAAGGGCGCGAATCAGCTCCGGGGTGAGCGTGCGCTCCCCGATAAACACCGAGCGCCAGTCGCCGTGGTCCTTAACCGCCAGCGAGGGCAAACCCGTTTCAATATACTGCCCGATCACTTCGGCGTCTTCGTCCAGCACATAGTAGCTGGGTTCCCATGGCTCTTGAGCGCCGAGCTTATCGGTGCCGAGTGCGCGTGCAATCGGGTGAGTAGGTTTAACAATTTGCGTCCCCTGCGTGCTTGCCCATGGCTGGCGTGCGAGCGCGAAGCCCATCACCTCGCGGGCGGTGGCGAGCGCGTCGCGATGTCCTTTGAACAGGGAACCTGCGTAGAGCCAGACCAGCGTGCGCTGATTGCGCTGGAGCTTGCGCTGGATGGCTTCTCGCACAGGGTGCGACAGCCGCCATGCGTTCAGGAACAGCACCATGCGGGTGAGCGGGAAGTCGCGGCGCACGATGTCTTCCAGCAGGTAGAATCCGACCGAGACGCCACTGCGCATGAGCGCCTCTCGCGCCTTGACAATCACCTGTTCCAGCAGGCGCGAGCCAGTGCGCACATAGCGCATGCTGGTGGGGTCTACAATCACAGCGACATCGGGGGGCGCCTGCGGGGTGCGCTCGCGAATCTCCCAGAGGATTTGCTCCGCGCGTGCGTTTTCCCATGCAATCGGGCTGGCAAGCCAGCCCTCGCCCCACAGGTCCATCCACTGCGTGCCGTAGCCGAAAGTGAGCGCCTGCCCAACGGAACGCGCCTGTGCCTGCACCACCGCTTCTGCCGAGCGCAGGGGCGGATTATAGTCGTCAGGTTCACTGGTAGGGGTCAGCGTGCGCTCCGTCGCGGGCGCGCCAATCGGCGCCATCTTGCCAAACGGCGTGCGATAGTCCTCCTCCGAGAGAAACAGCTTGTGGTGCAGGTGTACCGAGTCGACGGGGGTGGGGAAGGCGCCCGTGCCGCCAGGTAGACGGTCAGCGTAGGTAATCGGTGCGCTCAGGAAATCTATCAGCTCGCTTCGCAGCAGCTGCCCCAGCGCCAGATGCCCCGAATGGGGATGGCGCCACTCCAGCAGATAGCCGTAGGAGACCCCCACCAGCGCCCGGTTCTGGCAGGCGTTTTTGACCGCCTCTGCCAGCGTGAGGATGCGCTTCGCGGTGATTTCCGACAAAAAGCGGTGATAGTCTATCCAGCGTCCTTCACGGCGCAGGTGATAGAATTGCAGTTTCTGGGGCGGCGCGCTGGGCTGGAAAGGTGGCAGAGTCGCCGTGCTGAAGCTCACCTGCCCATCAAACCAGCAGGCGCGGAGCGAGACCGAATCGCCCCGATAGTGACGACGGAGCCAGTCGCGAAACGCGCTGAGCGCCGCCTCGCTGGTATCATAACCGCCCGATTCAGGATAAAACCACTCGCCCCAGTCCAGATGATAGCCCAGCGTGTGCGCGCCCTCCTCTTCCTGCTCAATCAGTTCCACAAGGCGCGTCAGTTGCTCCTGCACCAGCTGCCACCAGCGGTCAGCGCACACCGAGGGTCCACCGATTGTGCCGTCGGCATACCGAATCACGCCTTCGGGATACTCTTTTTCCCAGCGTCCCACAGGGGCAGGCACAATCCGCCACAGAATCTGCACATTCGGGTTCAGCTCGCGGGCGAGCGCGACCCAGTAGCGCACCTGGTCAAACGCCTCAATCGCCCCTGTGTCGCGTGCGGGCAGGGTAATCAGCAACGCCACCAGCGAAATGCCTGCCTCAAAGGCGAGCTGCATTTCCTGATGAATGCGGGCGCCTGCTTCGGTGGTGTGCGGGTTGCCAAAAAAGAAGAAGGGACGATAGCTTTTTTCGCCAACGGTGATGCTGGGAACGCCGTGATGGAAATGCACGCGCACCAGCGGATGGCGAATGGGCGGCTTTGCAGGAAGGGCTTCTTCCACAACAGCCGTTTCAGGGACCGTTTCGACAGCTTCCGCCTTTTTACGGCGTCGGCGCGTTTTGCGGGGAGCCTCTTCTGGCGCTTCCGCTGGCGGTGTGGGCGGGACCTCAACAACAGGGGCACTCTCTGCAGACGCAGGCTCAGCCGCGGCTTCGGGTGTCGCTTTGGCTCTTCTGCGGCGTCGGCGCCTGGTGGGGGCAGGCGCTTCGGCGCTCTCTACGGGGGTAGCGGCGCCTTCGGCGCTTGCGGGGGCAGCAGGCTCTTCCGCTACCGTTTCCACAGGGGGTGCTTCGGTGGTGGGTTCGGCAGCGGTTTTCTTGCGTCGGGTGCGTCGCCGGGGCGTTTCGGGAGGGGGCGACTCCACCTCAGCAGGTGTCTCGGCTTCTGGGGGAGCGGCGACAACCTGAGCTTCTGGTTCGGCAGGCGCCGTTTCGGCTTTCCGCGCGCGTCGTTTGCGCTTGGGTTCGGCAGCCTGAGCGGTTTCGGGTGCGGCAGGCGCTTCAGGGGGCGGAGCCTCTGCTGGGGGCGCCGCCGTGCGCCTGCGTCGCGACGGCTTGGCGGAGCCTTCCGCTGGCGATTCCGCCGCCGCGATTGTGGGCACTGTTGCCTCTGGCGGCGGTGCTTCCGCTACTTTCCGTCGTCGTTTGCGTCCACTCTCATTCGTAACGGGAGCCTCCGCGGAGGGAGGCAGGGCTGACTCGGAAACTGTCTTCTTTCGGCGTGCCATCGTCGTCTATAGGTGGGAGGGTTCTGATCCAGTCCAGCACATCCTGTGGGTGTTCAAAGAAATAGTCGGGTTGAGCGGCGCGCAGGTCTTCGGGCAAGTGCGCGCCCCAGGCAACGGCGGCAACCTGAGTCCCTGCGGAGCGCCCACAGGTCAGGTCGTAGACCGTGTCCCCGATATAGAGTGCCTCCTCGGGAGCGACTTTGAGGCGTTCCAGCGCTTTCAACACGGGGTCGGGGTGCGGTTTATGGCGCTCCGTGTCTTCCGCCGTTACCAGTGTATCGATCCAGTCATCCAGTTGGAGTTGAGGGCGTGAGATTGCGTACTCCAGCCGATTTTTAGAGGTCACGAGCGCGGTGCGATAGCCGCGTCGCTTGGCTTCGCGCACTGCTTCTACCATCTCAGGAATCACGCGCTCCTCATGGCGGTGCGCTTCATAATAGGCGCGCTCGTCGTTCTCCATCTGAAGGTGGTCCACGGGATGGCTCACCCTATCGTCTAAATAGTGCATCTGCACATGGAGCGGCAAGCCAATCAGGCGCCGAATCTCCTCATGGGGCAGAGCAATCCCCAGATGCTTGCGATAAGTGTAGTCCAGCGCCTTCACAATCAGCTGGACGGTATCGATGAGCGTGCCATCCACATCGAACAGGATGGCGCGAAGACTTGGCTCGCCTCGCATCAGGAAAGCTCCACTGGAATCGCCTGGGCTTTGAACGGCAGGTACTGCACAATCTGGTTCTTTTCGTTGACCAGCACCATCTTCGGTTCCACCCACTCGTCGGTGAACACGGTCGCGGCGATGATGAGCCGATGCCCCTTCTGGGCTTTGTGGGCGGCGGAGCCGTAGATGGCAATCTCACCCGAGCCGGGCGGGGCGGGAATTACATAGGTCTGAAACCGCTCTCCGTTATCCATCACCCACACATGCACCATCTCGCCTGGCTCGATACCAATCGCGTCCATCAGTTCCTCGTCAATCGCGATACTGCCGATGTAGTCCAGGCGCGATTCCGTGACGCGCGCCATGTGAATCTTGGCTTTCAGTCGCTCCGTCAGTCGCATACGGTGTGCCTCCGCTTATATATGATACCCGATTGCGCGGGGATTGCGTCCGTTGGGAGGGGTATAATTGAACGCGATGGCATCCCTAAACATCGAGATACCTGAAGAGGTTTCCCGCGCCCTGCGTTTGCCGCCTGATGAAGCGGAGAAGGTGCTGCGTCGCGAGCTGGCGCTCGCTCTGTACGCTCGGGGCATCTTGCCCTTCGGGAAAGCGTGCTTGCTGGCAGGTATGAATGTCCGCGAGTTTACCGAGCTGCTCGGCGCCCGCCAGATTACACGCCACTACACGGAAGAAGACCTGCAGATGGATCTGGATTATGCCCAAAGCAGTCAGTAACGCCTCGCCTATAATCCACCTTTCAAAAATAGGACAGCTGGAATTGCTGCGTGAATTCCACCGAGAGGTATTGATTCCCCCCGCTGTCTTGAGAGAGGTGATTGAGCAAGGGCAGGGGTACCCTGAAACGCCCCTTATCGAGCGCGCTGTTCAAGATGGATGGCTTCAGCAAAAGCCTCTACAGGATGAGAACCTTGCTTCCCTGTTGAAGTTGTATCTGGGTGCAGGTGAAGCGGAAGCGATTGCGTTGGCGGTACAAGAGCAACCCGATGTCTTGCTGCTCGATGATTCGGAAGCGCGTCTCGTTGCGCGTCAGATGAACTTGAGAGTAACAGGGGTTGTTGGCGTTCTAATCCGCGCGAAGCAGGAGAAGAAAATACCATCGCTGAAAGAGGCGCTGGAAAGGCTTCGTAGCGAAGCTGGTTTCTGGCTGGCAGACCATTTCGTTCAGCGCGTTTTACAGGTTGTAGGCGAAGAAGAGTAACTTCCCTTCCACCCCTCTAAAGATTCCCTTACCCTGCCTATAATACGGGGTGATGCACATCACGAACCTGCAAGCAAGTGCGTTTGTGTGTGAGTGGACAGGCTTGGAGTGCCCCTTTGCAGAGGGCGAAGGCAACAGTCTCTTTGCAGAGTGGCTGAACCTCCTGCTTGGTGAAGAACAGGAGCCTGCCCACACGGATGCCGACCCTCCTTCTGATGCCACCACGGTGGGCTTGCTTGCAGGAATGAGCCTCCCGGTCCCTGGGGTGTTTTTGCCACTGCCTGCGGGAGAGCCAGCGCTTTCGGAGCCAACCGCCCGCGCTCCGCAAGCGGGGCTTTCCCTGCAGGAGACGGTGGCGAGCCGCATGGAAGCAAACGCTCCTGCGGCTAACCCAGAAGCCATCACTTCTCCCGAACAGAACGCGGCGGACCCCTTCACGGAGATTCTCCAGCACATGACGCCCGTTTCAGAGGAAGCGGTCTTGCCGCACCTGACGGAGCAGCCCGCTGCCCCGTCAGGACAGGAACCCACCTTTGAGGGGGCTGTGTTTTCTCCGAGGCATGCTGACGGGCAGAACTCAGGAGAAATCGGGCGCCTGCCGATAATGAGTCAGCCCGCAACGCCCGAGTCAACCTCTCCCACAGGGGCGACTCACACCCCGAACAGAGAGGCACCCCAAGCCCCCTCTGGAGCGCTCATCGGGGCAGGGGAAGAGCCTGTATCGCCTGAAGAGGGACGCGAAACCCCGCAGGGATTGGAGAGGCGCGTGCCCCACTCGCGTGGGGAGCCACTGGCACATCCTGCTACAGGCACACACCACCTCTTGCAAGGAGGGGATGTCGCTATTCCGGAAACAAGCGCCCTATCCTCAGAAGCGTTGCGCTGGGAACACATGGAGCAGGTTGCCCGGCACATCGAACGGCTGGTGCAACGCCCCAGCGAACAGAGCATCACCCTTCAGTTAGACCCGCCTGAATGGGGGCGGATTGAGATTCGCGTTCAGGTAGAGGGTACCGAGGTGCATACCTGGCTCACCACGGAACACGATTTCGCGCGGCGTGCGCTGGAACAGGCGGCGCAGAGCCTGCGCGAGCAGTTAGCCCAGCGCGGATTGCAGCTGGGCGCGTTCAGCGTCGGCACGGGCAGCCACCACGCTTCCCGACGCCCGACACCAACACCCTACGAAACAACTCGCCCTATCAACGAGCCAACACGCATCACACGCCACGCTACGGAAAGCATCCACCTTCTTGGGCGATGGAGCGCCTGGGCGTGAATGCCTGAGGAGGTCGCCTATGACAATACAGGCTGTTCAGTCAAGCGCCCAGACGGTCGCAGGCAACAGTTCACGCACCGCTCTGGACACCTATCAATTCTTGCGATTGCTGATTGTGGAGCTGACATCCCAGAACCCGATGGACCCGGTAAAGGATCGGGACTTTCTGGCACAGATGGCGCAGCTCAATACCGCGCAACAGATGGAACGCATGGGACAACTGCTGACCGCACTCCAATCTGCCAGCCTGATCGGGCGTGAGGTGGAAGCGGTTCTGCCCAACGGCACCACGCTCAACGGGAAAGTGCAGGCAGTGGAGCTCAGCGGAGGGCAGATTTACCTCACCGTATCCGACCAGCGCGTTCCGTTCAGTGCGCTCAAAACCATTCGTTAGGAGGTGAATGCAGATGTGGCAAGCGATGCTTTCCGGTGTTGCCAGCCTCAAGGCACATCAGATTAAGATGAACATCATCGGCAACAATATCGCGAATATCAACACGATTGGCTTCAAGAGCGCCCGGACCCATTTTCAGGACCTGATGGCACAGACCTTACGCGCTGCCAGTCGTCCCAGCGGCGTGCTGGGCGGCACGAACCCGATGCAGGTGGGTTTGGGGGTCAAAGTCGGCGCCATCGACACCCTGCCCCTGCAGGGCGCACTGGAGCTGACCGGGCGTAGCACTGACCTCGCCATTCAGGGCAACGGCTACTTTATGCTCACCAACGGACGGGATGTCGTATTCACACGCGATGGCGCGTTCGGACTCGACTCCTCGGGCTTTCTGGTACATCGGGGCACGGGCTGGAAAGTGCTGGGCTGGCGCGCCGACCCAGGCGGGCTGATAGACACCAATCAGGCAATCACCGCCAGCTCGGTGCTTCAGTTTCCCGTCGGCTCGCAGGCGGCAGTCCGCCAGACCTCGCAGGTGATTTACACCGGTAATCTCAACGCGAACGCGGGTTCAGGCGACCAGTATTCGGCAACCGTGCGCGTGTACGACGGCTTGGGCGGCGCCCATGATATTACGATTACCTTCCGCAACCGCCAGTCGCCGCCGCCCGCAGGCGCGCCCACAGGCGCGGTCATGTCCTGGGATTGGGAAGCCACCGAAGGCGCCACTGTGGTGGGTGATTTCAGCACAGGGTCCAACACGCGCCTCTACTTCGATTCGCAGGGACGCCTGATTGGCTCCACCACCCAGCAGATTACCATCACCCCCACCAACGGCGCATCGCCGTTCACCGTGACGCTGGATCTCAGCCAGATTACCTCTCTGGCTGCCGAGTCGGTGGTACAGCCGATTTATCAGGACGGCTTCCCCCCGGGCACGCTTCAGGAGTTCACCATCGGCATCGACGGCACGATTCAGGGCGTGTTCTCCAACGGGCTATCGCGCCCCATGGGACGGATTGCGCTCAGCCTGTTCTCTAACCCGGCGGGGCTGGAGCGGCTGGGCAACAACATGTGGCGACTGACCGACAACTCCGGGCTACCCCAGATTGGCGCGCCCACCACAGGCGGACTGGGCGAAATCAACGCCGGCTACCTGGAGCAGTCCAATGTGGATCTGGGAAGCGAGTTCGCCGATATGATCGTGACCCAGCGCGGCTTTCAGGCGAACACGCGAATCGTGTCGGTGGTGGACGAGCTGCTGGCAGATGTGGTCAACATGAAGCGCTAACCGCGTAGCCTTGCGGTGAAGAAAGTCGAGCGGCTTGCCGAAAATCGGGATGGGGAACTATGAGCAAGGCACAGTGGAGATGGGCGCGCATTGGGGTCTGCCCGTTCAGCGCAGTCAGCAAGACGGGCGTGGGAAGCCCCCCCACCTGCACGAACCCGTTCGAAACCTACGCGTGTGAGGTGATTCGGTATGCAGGCTTCCTGCCCGAATGGCTCACGCCTGCCGAGCTGGCGTCCCGCGTGCCCCATCTGGACATCCTGCTCACCCTGGGCGAAGGGGAGCTGGATGACGCCACACGCCTGACGCTCCACCAGTTTGTGGAACAGGGCGGTGTGTGGATTGCCGTTGGCGGCGTGCCTGAGGCGCCCGAAATCACAGGCTGTGAACCCCAGACCCATCCCGACGGCAAGCCTGTCCGACTGGGGGAGGGCTATGTCGCCTCTGAAAAGCCCAACACCGTGCTACCCGAAACATGGGGGCTACTCCACTGCTTCGGGGGGCGCGAAGTCCACGCTACCGGCGCCGAAGTGTGGGCATACTGGCACGACCCACACGGACGGCGCACCGACCGCCCCGCACTCCTCCATCATACGCTGGGCGCAGGGCATGTGCTGGTCTTCGCTATTGACCTGGGCGAAACGATTTTGCGCATTCGCATGGGGCGCCCCGTGAGCGAGCAGGTCGTGCTACCCCCCGATATCCCCTCACGCTACGAAGATCCATGCCTCCACAGTGAGGATGCAACGCGGCTGGACTGGTATCTGGACCGCTACCCGTGCGAAGATGGCACCCTCTGTTTTCTGAAGCCCGTCGCCGATTTATGGCAGGAGAGCCTGATTCGGGCGGTGCTTCAGGCGGGGCAATGGGCAGGCGCGGTTGTGCCGATGGTCTGGTTCTACCCGCGCCTGTTGCCAGGAGTGGGCGTTTTGAGCATCGAGTCTGACCCTGCAAGCGGCAGCTACGAAACGCACTTGAATCACCTGATGACCCTCACAGGCACGCGCGCCGTCTGGTGCATCAGCGAGCTGATGCACAACGCGAACTTCTATCGTGATTTAGCACGCCGTGAACACGAGATTGGCTTACGCTATGTGCCTGAGCCGGGGCAATTCTGTAAGCCGAGCAGCCTGCAGAATCAGGTGGATAATTTGCGTCGCTTTACGGGCGTGCGGGCGATTACCGCGGTGCAGGTGGAGGGACTGCAGTGGCGGGGCTGTAGCGAGTTTTATGAGTATGTGGAGCGGGCGCAGATTTTTACAGAGCTCAGCCGCGGCGGTTATCACCCCCAGGCAAGCGGGTTCCTGTTTGGAAGCGCACACCTGTGGCAACCGATGAGTCGCACGCGCCCCGGAGAGATCATCCGCGTCTATTCGCTCCCCCTGCTGGCATATCGGGCGATGGAGTGGGTCTCGCCAGCACAGGTGAACGCCCTCTTCAGCGCGACCCGAAGCGTGTATGGGGTGTTCCACCTCACCATACGCCCCTCGGTGCTAACAGACCACAGCAGCGCCGATGCGCTGATGCGGATGATTGGCACGGTGCGCTACAACGGCTACGAGTGGCTGACAGCCCATGAGCTGGCGCGGTGGCTCACCGCGCGCGCCAACCTGCGCTACAAACTCGCAGGACTTCCAGGGCAAATGCAACTGGCTCTGCTCTCTGCGCAAACGATGAATCGGCTGGGGGTTCTGCTCTTCACACCGCTTCGAGGCTGGGCGCAAATCAGCGGGCATCAGGTGGAGCTGCAGGAAGGGGAGTACTTTGGCTTCCCATGCCTGACGCTGGAAACCGACCTTGTGGAGAAAAGCGCCCGCGAGATTAACCTGTTTGAAACTGCAGAGCAGGTGGCGTAAACGATGAGCGAGATTCTGTCGCAGGCGGAAATTGAGGCATTACTGGCGTCCCTCTCGGCGGAGGAACCGGAGGGTAGCACCAGCGCACCCTTGATGACGCCTTCGGCGAGCGGAGCGCTCACCACCAGCCGGAAAGCGATTGCGTATGAGGTGTACGACTTTCGGCGCCCCGATAAGTTCTCGCGCGACCAGCTGCGCACCCTGCAGATGGTGTTCGAGACCTTCGCCCGCCTGAGCGCGACCAACCTCGCGACCTATTTGCGCGTGCCCGTGCATATTGAGCTCATCTCACTGGAGCAAATCCCTTATGAGGACTACCTGCGCTCGTTGAAGCAGTCGGCGTTTATCGTGTTCAGTGCGCCGCCCCTGTCGGGCGAGTCGGTGCTGGAGATGGAGTATTCGCTGGTGTTCACGCTACTGGATCGGCTGCTGGGGGGCGTCGGGCGCCCTGTGGAGCGCAACGCCTTCACCGATATTGAGCGCCCGCTGGTGATGACGCTCGCCGAGCGCGTGCTGCTGGCGTTCCGAAGCGCATGGGAAAGCATTATTCAGTTAGACCCGCATATTGAGAGCTTGGAGACCAGCGCGCAGTTTGTGCAGATTGCCCCGCCCAGCGACATTGTGATCACGGTGCTGATGGAGGCGCGCGTGGGCGATCGGCGCGACGCCATGAGCCTCTGTGTGCCCCACATGGTGATTAAACCCATCACCCCGCGCCTCAGCTCCCAGAACTGGGTCGCCTCCTCGGGCAAACGCACCACGCCCTACATTCGTCAGGCGCTCACGCAACATCTGAACCACACCTTTATGCAGTGTACCGCCCGGCTGGGGCGCACCACCCTGCGCATGCGCGACCTGCTTGCCCTCAAGGTGGGCGATCTGCTGGTGCTGGACACCGAAGTCAACGGCGAAATTGACCTGCTTGTGGAAAACAAGGTCAAATTCCGCGGCAAGCCCGCCGTGCGCAACCGCAAACTGGTCGTCAGCATCACCGATGTGGTGAAGGAGGAATAAGCCCATGAGCGAAATCACCCCCGAAATCCTGACACAGTTTATCGTGAAGCAAGGGCAGGTATGGCAAACCGTAGCGCTCCACCTGTCAGAGCAGAACAATGTGCTGGTGGAGATTCCCACTCCCACCTCGCAGGCGGTACCGATTGGCGACCTGACCCTGCTCACCGCCGACCCCGTGCTTCATGGGCAATCGTTTTTCACCGAAGCGACAGAAGAGCCGTGTCTGTTTATCGTGGGCGAGCAGCTCGGAGAACGGGCAGATACGGAAAAAGCCCTGCTGGAAGCGCTCACGGGAACACCCCAGGAGGGCGTGAACGAGAGCCACTTCCCCGCGGTGCAGGAGTTTTTCCAGCACCTGATGCAGGGGCTGGCAGTGGCGTTCGGCAACCTGCGCAACACCACCTTCACCCCAGGCGAGGTGACGGTCAAATATGAGCCAGTCACCTTCCCGCCGAACTTCCTGATGGTGGATGAGGTGATTGCGACGCGCTTCACAGTGCAAATTCCCGACCGCACGCCGTTCACTCTCACATGGCTGCTGACAGAGGGGCTGGCGCGTGCGCTGCTGGGAGTGCAGGGGGGCGTGAGCGACCCGCTGAGCGGGCTGGCGACCGAGCCTGAAACGCCTCCCACCCCTGCCGCAGGCTTTGCCCCCACACCCTTCAATCCGTTTCGGGAGCCAGAGGAAACACACGACCGCAACCTGGAGCTGTTGCTGGACATTCCACTGGAAGTGTCGGTGGAGCTGGGGCGCGTGTCGCTGATGGTGCGCGAACTGCTGGAGATTGGCACAGGTTCCATTATCGAGCTGAAAAAGACCGCAGGCGAGCCTGTGGAGGTGCTGGTGAACGGGCGTCTGATTGCGCGTGGGGAAGTCGTGGTGGTGGAAGACAACTTCGCGGTGCGCATCACCGAGATTCTTTCGCCTGCGGAACGGGTTCAGAAACTGGCTGGGTGAACGCTTATGAGACGGCTTGTGTGGCTTGCAAGTATGCAGGTAATTTTGCTGTGGGCGGCGTGGGGTCAGGGCGCGCCCACGAATTCGGAGCTGGCGCCCGGTGCGCTGGGCACGCGCTCTGGCTCGCCGATGCAGGTCGCCGCGCCCAGCAGTAGCGGCGGGGGCTGGATTCAGGTCAGCCTCGCGCTGCTCATGGTGGGCGTTGGCTTGCGCTACGGGCTGCCGAAACTGCTCCGCTGGGCAGGCAAAACAGGCGACGGCTCCCCGCTGGATGGGCAGGTGCGCGTGATTGAAACTCGCGCCGTGCCCAACGGGAGCCTGATGCTGGTCAAAGCACGCGACAGACTGTTGCTGATAGGCAGCTCGCCACAGGGCATGAGCCTGCTCGCCGATTTGACCCCGCCCCCCGAATCGGCGCCGCTGACTGCAGACACGCCTTTTGATAAAGTCTTGCGGAGCGCACGCCCCTATCAACCCACGGCAGACCCCCAGCAGGCGGTTGCCGAACAGGTGCAATCGCGCCTGCATCAGGCACGCGAGCGACTGGCGCGACTGAGTGGCGGAAGCCTTCAGGAGGGGATTCGCGGATGAGGCAGCGTGCGCTCTGGATTGGGCTAACGCTCAGCATCGGGTTGCTCCCCCTCTGGCTGTTTGCCCAGGAATCGGTACCCCTGCCGCGCATCAGCGTGGAGGTCGGCAACGCCCGCAACCCGCAGGAGGTGTCCACCTCGCTCCAGATTCTGGCGCTGCTGACCCTGCTTTCGGTCGCGCCGTCCATCCTGTTGATGATGACCGCCTTCACGCGAATCGTGATTGTGCTGTCGTTTCTCAAGAGCGCGCTGGGGCTGCCCAACATCCCACCGACGCCCGTGCTGATTGGCTTGAGCCTCTTTTTGACCTTCTATGTGATGGCGCCCACCCTGGACGAAATCAACGCCACCGCCTACCAGCCCTACATGCGCAAAGAGATTTCCTTCGAAGAGGCGCTAAACCGCGCTCAGAAGCCGATTCGCGCGTTTATGCTTCGCCAGACCTACACCAGCGATTTGAATCTCTTTTTACGCATGCGCAAGGCGCCGCCCCCACGCACGCCCGATGAGGTGCCAATGAGCGTGCTGATCCCTGCGTTTATGCTGAGCGAGCTTAAAACCGCCTTCCTGATAGGCTTTTACATCTACATCCCGTTTCTGGTGATTGACCTTGTGGTGGCGAGCATTCTGCTCTCGATGGGCATGATGATGCTGCCGCCTGTGGTGGTCTCCACACCTGCGAAGCTGCTGGTGTTCACGCTGGCGAACGGCTGGGGCGTGCTGGCGCAGGCGTTAGTGCAGGGCTTCCGATAGGAACCGCTCGCGCTCTTCGGGCGTGTCAAAGCACCATGTGATATGCCCCAGCTTGCGTTTTGGCTTGGGCGCTTTGCCGTACAGGTGGAGTTTAGCACGGGGATGGCTCAAAACTTTGGCGGGATCGGGCAGGTCGCCGAGAATGTTTTGCATCACCATATAGCCCTTGGGCGCGGTGGAACCCAGCGGCAAGCCCAGAATCGCCCGCAGGTGGTTCTCAAACTGGCTGGTGTGGGCGCCCTCAATCGTCCAGTGCCCGCTGTTATGCACGCGCGGGGCGACCTCATTTGCCAGCAGCTGCCCGTTGCACTCAAACCACTCGATGGTCATCACCCCCACATAGTCCAGCGCTTCCATCAGGGCGCGGGCGTGGCGCTCCGCCTGTTGCTGGAGGGCAGGGGTGATATTTGGTGCGGGCGCAATGGAGCGATAGAGAATCCCTTCGCGATGGTGGTTCTCCACCAGCGGGTAAAACGCAAAGGTGCCATCCAGCCCGCGCACGGCAATAATAGAAACCTCACGCTCAAACGGCACGAACGCCTCCGCAATCAGGAGATGCGCTCCAAAACGCGCCACCGCCTCAACAAACTCAGATTCGGTTTTCACAACCGCCTGCCCTTTGCCATCGTAGCCGAAGCGGCGCGTTTTAATCACCGCGGGCAACCCCACAACCTCCAGCGCCGTGCGTGGGTTCTGGGGGTCTATCGGCGCGAAGGTGGGCACAGGCACGCCGTGCGCCTGCAGGGTCTGCTTTTCCATCAGGCGGTCCTGAAAGGCGTGCAACGCCTCTGGAGTGGGGCGCACGGGGACGCGCTCTGCCAGCCACCGCGCGCTCTCCACGGGTACATTTTCAAACTCGTAGGTGATAACTTCGCAACGCGCCGCAAGCTGGCTTAGAGCGTGCGTGTCTTCATAGGGGTAAGCCAGCAGAGGTGCCACATGCCCCGCGCACGCTTCAGAGCTGGGGTCGTAAAAGAGGCACTGAACCCCCAGCGGATAGCCTGCGAGCGCCATCATACGCCCCAGCTGACCGCCTCCCAGCACACCGATTGTCCGATACATGGCTCATTCCGAGCGTGGGTCGGGGTTTGCGAGGACCGCTTCCGTCTGGCGCTGGCGATAAGCCCGGAGCGCTTCGCGGAACTGGGGATACTTATTGGCAAGAATAGCCGTTGCCAGCAACGCCGCGTTGATCGCTCCCGCTTTGCCGATTGCCAGCGTGCCCACGGGCACACCCGCTGGCATCTGCACGATAGAAAGCAGGGAATCCAGCCCTTTCAGGGCGTGCGACTCAATCGGCACACCCAGCACAGGGAGAGTGGTCTTGGAGGCGGTCATGCCAGGCAGGTGCGCCGCGCCGCCCGCGCCTGCGATAATCACCTCAATCCCGCGCGACTCGGCGGTGCTGGCGTATTCAAACATTCTGTCGGGCGTGCGGTGCGCGGAGACAATTTGCACTTCATAGGGCACGCCCAGCGTCTCCAGCGTTTCCACGGCGTGCTTCATGGTTTCCCAGTCGGAGCGCGAACCCATAATCACGCCCACCAGCGGCTGTTGGGGTCTCATCGCGCCCCAATTCTACCCCGTGCTGTGCTACAATTAGAGCAGGATGCGTTTTGATTTTCGTCTGGATGCCTATCGTGAGCTGGGCGTTTCGGAGACCGCCTCGGCGGAAGCGATTCGTCAGGCTTACTTGCGGCTCGCGCGTCAGTATCATCCGGACCATGCGCCCGAGGGCAAACAGCAGGAGTATGAGGAGCGCATGAAGCGCATCAACTCGGCGTATGAGATTCTGAGCGATCCTCAAAGGCGTGCGCTGTATGATCGGGCGCGGCGTCCCCATGCGCCTGCCCCCACCACGGTGCGCACGATATCCCAGGGGCAAAGCATGCCGCGCTCGGCGCCGCGCGATCCCTATTCCACGATGCGCGCGGGCTATCAGCAGCGCTACTATCGGGTGCAGGTGAACACCCAGCGGATGCCCCCCTGGGCGCGCCTGCTGGTGGGGCTGTTCAGCGGGCTGGGGCTGGTGATGGGATTTGTGCTGGGGCTGCCGTTCGGGATTATTGGTTGCATTCCGGGGGCGCTGGTGGGGCTAATCGCGGGCGCTCTGGTGGGGCTGGGCGCAGTCTACCTGACTGCGCTGCTGGTGCCGATTCTGGTGCTGGGCTGGCTGGGACAGATGGTGCTGGGTGAAGCGGGGCTGTGGGGCGGTGTCGGGCTGGGCGCGCTGATAGGCATCGGGGCGGCTGCGCGGCTGTGGAAGCGCGCTAACAGCGGTTTCCGAAGTTGAACAGAACAATCAGCAAGTCTGCGTCATCCACCACGCCGTCGCGGTTCAGGTCTGCCGAGGCGAACCCCGTTTGACCGAAGTTAAACAGCACCTCCAGCAGGTCAGCGTCGTCCACCACGCGGTCGCGGTTGGCGTCGCCTTCCAGTTGACACTCGCTTGCCAACCTCAGGATGAAGCCTTCTACCTTGCCCGTCGGGCGCCTGCCCGTTCCGACAATCGTACTGCCGTCTGCCGAGATGGCGCGCGCCATCAGCAACACCGAGCCATCTGAAAGCAAACTCGCGAAACGCTGGTTCAAATCCCCCATGCCCTCTTCGAGAGTCCAGAGCGCGGCATAACTGGCGTACTGGTTCCCTTCCATTCGGACTGCCTCACCGACCACCGCATTCCCGTCGGCGGAAACGCCGTAGGCGATGCTCTCTATGAAGCCGTCGGGAACGCCCAGATTTTCCATCACGCCGTTGCGCCAGCGAAAGGCGCGCGCTCGCCCATTCGGCAGGGTAGCACTCCCTACCACAATCTGTCCATCCGGCGAAATCGCATGGGCACACGACTCCGAACCGCCCAGAGTGCCCAGGTTCCACATGCCTTCGGGCGTTTTGCAGAGCGCACGGACGCGCCCTGTGGCATCCCTCCCGAAGCCGGCGACCACCTGCCCATCGGCTGAGAGGGCACGCGGCGTAAAGTCCCAGTAAGGGCTGGTGTTCAGAAGCCACACACTGCCGTTTGTATACCAGCAGAACGGCTCCCATGTGTTGCCGTGAGTCAACAGCCCTGCTATCAGCGTGCCGTCGGCGGAGATAGCATAGGCTTCGCTGGCGCGATGTCCGTAAAGAGTACCCATGCTCTGCATCCCCGTAACGGGCGTCCAGCGGAAGGCGCGCCGATGACCAGAGAGGTCGTAGCTCCAGCCTGCTACGATCTGCCCATCTGCCGAAACCGCAAGGGCATAGCTGCTCTGCCCGCCAAGCGTGCCTAACAGCGCCACCCCTGACGATTCTGTCCATCGTGCCGCATAGGTACGCGCGCCTATTTGCACAACCCCCACTGCTATTGTCCCGTCCGCTGACACTGCATAAAGCTCCGAACTCAGGGCGTTCGGGGGTTCTTCCAGCCACAGCAGGGTTTGGGCATCAGCACTCCGTATGCCCACAACCAACGCAAGCAGCGTCCAGCCCCTCATGGCTTCTTGGGAACCACCTCAATCTCAAACAGTTTGGGCCAGAGCTTGCCTGTTACGAAGATGCGCTTGTTCTGGCGGTCATAGGCGATCCCGTTCAGCACTTCTGCCCGACTCGCCTCCTCGGGTTTCAGCAGACCTGAAAGGTCAATCCAGCCCAGCACCTCGCCCGTTTTGGGGGAGATGCGCACAATCATGTCGGTCTGCCATACATTCGCCCAGATTTCGCCCTCAATATACTCCAGCTCGTTCAGGTCGCGCACGGGCTTACCCTGATCCTGCACCCGAATCTGGCGCACGACGGCGAAACTGGCAGGGTCGCGGAAAGTGAGTGTGTCGGAGCCGTCGCTCATAATCAGGTGCGTGCCGTCGTTGGTTAGCCCCCACCCCTCGCCTGTGTAGCGGAACTCTATATCGGAGCGGAACGAGTCGCGCTCATAGACAAAGCAAACCCCGTTCCGCCAGGTGAGCTGATAGATTCGGTTGTTAAATATCGTGATACCCTCGGCGAAAATCTCGGCGGGCAGGCGGCGAATCTGGAGGACCCTGCCCGTGCGCAGCTCCACCTTGCGCAAAGAGGATTGCCCCTCCAGCCCTGTGCTTTCGTACAGAAAGCCGTTGTAATACTCCAGCCCCTGCGTGAACGCCTTCGGGTCGTGCGGGTAAGTCTGCACTACACGATAGGTGTAGAGGGGGGTCTCTTTGGGGGCGCCGCTGGTAGCAGGCTTTTCCTCTGCCTGCGTGCGAGGTGTCTCGGTTTGCCCGTTGGTTGTTGGCTCTTTCACGGATTGACACCCGTTCAACGGCGAGACCAGCAAAATCGCAAGCCACACCCAGCGCATGCCGATAGTGTACCCCACACCTCTGAAAAAATACGCCCCGCATGCCGATATTAATACGGGGAGAGAACGATGCAGACGAAAACCTATGTTGCGCCAACGAAACTGGAAGCGCTTCTCAAAATCCGTGAGGAGCTGGGAGCCGACGCGGTCATCCTGAGCGAGCGCACAATCCAGAAGGGTGGACTGTTCCGACGCAAGCCGATGGTGGAGATCACGGTCGGCATTAAGGAACCTGAAAGCGGCAAGGTAGAGCCGAAGGGGATCGATTCCATAGACCCCACGCAGACACGCCTGCGCCGACTGGAACGCGAACTGAGCGAACTTAAAGAGCTGGTGCAGAAACTGATTATCGCGGGCGCTCCCGAAGCAGAAACCGCGCCTCCATCACAGGCGGTGGTGGCGCCCTCCGAGGACCATCCGCTGCTGCGTCCGTTGCTGGCGGCAGGGGTGGAACCCGATATTGCGAGGGAACTTCTGCGCCGTGTGCCCCGTATCCCCCAGAACGCCGCGATGGACGCCCTGAAACGCACGCTGATGACCCGCATCCCGATTGGGGGCACTCTGCGCCGGGAAAGCCGTACCCAGCAGGTCGTGGCACTCGTTGGACCCACAGGGGTCGGGAAGACCACCACGATTGCCAAGCTCGCGGCGATTCACGCGCTGGACTACAACCGCCGTGTCGCGCTCCTCTCGCTGGACACCTATCGCATCGGCGCCGTGGAACAGCTGCGCACTTACGCCAGCATTATGAACCTGCCGTTGCACATCGCCACCACCCCCGAAGAGGTCAAAGAGGGGCTGGAACTGTTTCGGGGTTATGAGCTGGTGCTGATCGATACGGTGGGGCGTGGTCAACGCGACGAGGCGCACCTGACCGAGATGCATCGGGCGCTCGCGCCTGCGAACGCCCAGACCTATCTGGTGCTTTCTGCAACCAGCGACACCGCCGTCATGCTGGAAGCCGCCCAGAAATTCGCCATTTTTGAACCCGAATCGCTGATTCTCACCAAAACCGACGAGGCGGTTCGGTTCGGGAACTGCGTGAACCTGTGTGTGCGTGTCGGGCTACCGATTGCTTACTTCACCACAGGACAGCGCGTGCCCGAAGATATTCAACCCGCCGATGCGCGCTGGCTGGCGTGCAAAGTGCTGGCAGACCTCTCCGAATGTACTCCGCCCACCCGACCCCTTGCATTCGCCCACCAGGAAGAGGTATAATTACGGGCGTGCGGGAGTAGCTCAGGGGTAGAGCACTGGCCTCCCATGCCAGGGGTCGCGGGTTCGAATCCCGTCTCCCGCTCCATTTTTTATTCTACTTGTGGGAGAGGGGTGCGGTTCGCAGGACCAATTCGCGAAGGCGGCCAGAACACAAACAGCGCTTTGCCCACCACCCGGTTGGCGTCCAGCAACCCCCAGTGATGGCTATCGCTGCTGCCGTTGCGGTTGTCGCCTAACATCAGGTATTTGCCCTTCGGAATTGGCTGGGAGGGGGTGCGGAGAACGCGCTCGCGTTCCGCGTCATCAATCACGGGAACCCGATTCATGTTCGGTCCGCCTTTCCACACATCCCCGAAGTCGTTATATTCATAAACGATGCCGTCGATGATTTTCATCGAGTACTGGGGGATGCCACTGATATACTTTTCCTCGATGCGCTTGCCGTTGAGGTAAAGCCCCTCGCCCGCTTTGATTTCAATCACATCGCCTGGCAAGCCAATCAGGCGTTTCACAAAGTCGGTTTTGCCCGGTGTTTGCCAGGGGTTAAGCGCCCAGTCGGGGGCACGGAACACCACGATATCGAACCGCTTCGGCTCACTGAACCGATAGGAATATTTGCCCACCATCACCACATCGCCCACCTGCAGGGTCGGCACCATCGATTCGGAGGGGATGTAGAAGGGCTGAACCAGATAGGGGCGGATAATCAGATAGACGAGGATGCCCGCGTAGATAATGGCATCCAGAAAGTTGCTCACGAATCGGGCGAGGGGGCGCTTGTGCATCGGCTCGATGGCAAGCCGTAGCACGATGCAGACCGCCATGGCGAACACGACGGTCGCCACGGGCAGACGCGCCAGCGTCTCAATCCATGTGAGCGGTCCCGATGGGGGCGCGAACGGCTCCATCAGCGGCTCATATCCTCTTTCAGGCGCGCCTCTTTGCTCGACAGATTGCGCAGGTAGTGTAGCTTCGCGCGGCGCACCTTGCCTTTGCGCACCACCTCAATCTTGGCAACGGTCGGTGAGTGAATGGGGAAGGTGCGCTCCACGCCCACGCCATACGAAATCTTGCGCACCGTGATGGTGTCGGCAATCCCACCATGTTTGCGGGCAATCACCACACCCTCAAAAATCTGCGTTCGCTCCTTGTTGCCTTCCACCACGCGCACATGCACGCGCACCGTATCGCCCGGACGAAACTCCGGAATATCTTTCTTGAGGTAAGGCTCCGTAATCGCGTTCAGAGTAGCCTGATTCATCGTAGCACCTCGCTTTTCGGGTTCGTTGCTTGCAGGGGTATAGGATACCCGATGGCAGGGGGATTTTGCAAGGGGAAATTGCTCTTTACGCCTCTTCCAGCGGGCAGCCTTGCAGCGGGAACGACATCAAGCCTTTGCCCCCGGGGAACATCACGGTTACCACATGCTCCTGTGTGCGCACGACAATCCCGTAGCCGTGCTGGGGGTGATGCACACGCTGACCGGGCAGGAACGGCGCAGGTTTTTCGGGCGCGGGTTTCGGAGGCTCCTGACGGCGATGGGGAGGCGTCCACTGGAGCGGGCTGGGTTTCGCACCGCCGTATCGGAGTTGAAAAAGCGAAGGCATCGGGGTGTCAGCCAGCGCTCTCAAGAAGGGCGAGGGGATAGCCGCCTTGCGCGAGCCGTACACGGAGCGCTCGCGGGCGCAGAGCAGGTGCAACTCGTCCATCGCGCGGGTCATGCCCACATAAAGCAGGCGGCGCTCCTCCTCGATATCGCGCGGGGTCTCGCTCAGCGCATGCGGAATAATCCCCTGTTCCAGCCCCACCAGAAACACCACAGGAAACTCCAGCCCTTTAGCGGCATGGAAGGTCATCATCACCACCTGATCGCGGCTCTCGTCCAGCGTGTCGATGTCCGAAAGGAGCGCGATATGTTGCAGGAAAGCGTTCAGCGTGTCTTCAGGGGTCTCCTCTTCGTCCTGCAGTTTGCGTTCAAACCCTTCCACCACCGTCACGAACTCACGCAGGTTGCCTGCCCGATCCAGCGAGTCGGCGTCGCCCTTCTGCTCCAGCCAGGCGAGATAGCCTGAGCTTTCCAGCAGGCGCTTGACGGTGGCGGTGAGGCTATGAGTGCGTGCAAACTCGCGCAACTCCTCTATCAACAGCACGAACTGCTGAACGGCTTGAAGCGTTTTGGGCGTGAAAGTGCCCAGCAGGCGCGGGTCATTGAGCGCCTGATAGAGGCTGATACCCCACTCGGCGGCGTGTGCCTGCACGGCGTTCAGGGTGCTTTGCCCAATCTGGCGCGGCGGCACATTGATGATGCGCTTGAGGCTCACCGAATCGTCGGGATTGACCACCACACGCAGGTACGCCAGCAGGTCTTTAATCTCACGACGGTCGTAGAATCGCAGCGCCCCCACAAGGCGGTAAGGGATTCGCTCGCGCAGGAATCGCTCCTCGAACGCACGCGACTGGGCGTTCGTGCGATACAGAACCGCGAAATCTTTGAAACGGCGCTTACCCTGACGCACCTGCTGGAAAATGTAGTCCGCCACGATTCGCGCTTCGTCTTCCTGATCGATCGCCTGCGTGAAGGTGATGGGCGCCCCGTCGGTGCGTTCCGTCCAGAGCTTTTTGGGCGCGCGGAGAGTGTTTTCCTGAATCACTTTGTGCGCCGCGTCCAGAATCGGCTGGGTAGAGCGATAATTGCGCTCCAGCTTGACCACCTTCGCGTCGGGAAAGTCCTGCTCAAAGCGCAGAATCAGCTCCACCTCCGCGCCGCGAAAACTGTAGATGGCTTGATCGTCGTCCCCCACCACACACAGGTTGCGGTGATTCTCCGCAAGCAAGCGCACCAGCACATATTGCGCGTAGTTCACATCCTGATACTCGTCCACCAAAATGTAGCGGAACTGATCCTGATAGCGCGCCCTGATAAGCGGTTGAGTCTCCAGCAGCTCGATGGTGCGCACGAGCAAATCGTCGAAGTCCAGCGCGTTCGCCGAGCGCAGAAACGCCTGATAGTTGCGGTACACGCTGGCGACGATGCGCTCAAAAAAGTCTATTGCGCGCTCCTGATACTGTTCGGGGGTGAGCAGGCGCTCTTTGGCGCGGCTAATCTGGTTCGCAATCGTGCGAGCGTTGAACTGTTTCTCGTCGATGTTAAGCGCGATCAGTGCCTGACGCACCACCTCCAGCTGGTCGCTTTCGTCGTACACCACGAAGTTCGGGGGAATGCCGATTGCCGTGCCGCTTTCCCGCAGGATTCGCAAGCAGATGGAATGGAAGGTGCCGACCCACAGCCCGCGTGCCGCGTCGCCCAGCAGGTGGCGCAGGCGCTCCTTCATTTCGTTCGCCGCTTTATTGGTGAAAGTTACTGCCAGAATATGGCGGGGCGACACGCCGTGCGTATGAATCAGGTTTGCAATCCGGTAGGTGATGACGCGCGTCTTGCCGCTTCCCGCCCCTGCGAACACCAGAAGAGGACCATCCTTGTGGAGTACCGCTTCCAGCTGCTGTAGGTTCAACACGCTCAGATCCATCGAGATATAGTGTACCTGAAAGGGGGGACGACGGCTTCTCCCCGCAAAATTGCGGGGTTTTTGACCCCAATTTCCCTTTACCCCCTTGACAAACTGCCGATTTTTTGTTATAATATCCATTAGCCCTACAGAGAAGGGGGGTCTTTGCAGGAATTGGCGAAGACTGCGGGAATTGACGGCAGGAATTGGGAGGCGCCTGTGGAACTCGAATACGGAGCGCTTCGTATACCATACAGGACATTACTCTATGGAACCGAACTATAGGAGGGCGAGATTGTGAAAAGTTTCACGAAATCGCCCCTTCAGGAGGTGAAACCAGTGCCAATATTGGATGAGGAGATGGAACTGATTGAGACGCAGGCATCGGCTCGTCTGACGAAGGCGGGACGCGAGTTGGGCTATGACCCCCTCGAGCTGGAGATGGAGGGGGTAGATTTTGACGACATCGATATGCTGGACGAGGAGCTCGCTTCAGTGGGCATGGGGGGACTGGAGCTGGGCGACGAACTCGCAGGTGAAGAAGAGGAAGAGTACGATTTCTGGGGTGGACTGAGCGAGGAGACGCCCCATGAGGACGATAGCGTCGATGTGGAGCTCTGGATGCTCCAGAGCCGTCGCTCGCAACTGCTGACACCTGAAGAGGAGATCCGCTACGCTCAGCAGGTGCAGGAAGGCGAGCGGCTCCACAAAGTACGCCAGCAACTTGCTGAGAAGCGCAAAGTGAGCGTGGAAGAGATCAGCGAAGCCGAGTGGGCGGAAGCCGTCGGGTTGCCACCCTACGAGCTCGCCTACCGCCTCGAAGAAGCGGAAGAAGCGAAGCGACGCCTGATCGAATCGAACCTGCGACTGGTCGTCAGCGTCGCCAAGCGCTATGCCACCCGCGGCATCTCGCTGGCAGACCTGATTCAGGAAGGTAACCTCGGCTTGATTCGGGCGGTGGAGAAGTTTGACCCCAGTCGGGGCTTCCGATTCAGCACTTATGCCACATGGTGGATTCGCCGTGCGATTGCCCGCGCCGTCATCAACAACGGGCGCACCATCCGAATCCCTGTGTATGTGGCGGAGCTGATTAACAAGGTCATCAAGACCGAGATGCGCCTGCAGCAGATTCTCCAGCGCGAGCCAACCGATGAGGAGATTGCGCAGGAGACAGGCATGAGCGTGGAGCGCGTGCGTGAAATCCGCCGCGCCTCCATCGAACCCATCTCCATCGAAAGCCCCGTCGGCGAGCGCGATAACGCGACCCTGGGCGAGTTCATCCCCTCCACCGATATCGTGCCGACGCCAGAGGATGTTACGCGCCAGATGATTCTGCGCGAGCAAATTGAGATGATTCTGCAGAAACTCCAGCCGCGGGAGCGCGATGTGGTGCGCCTGCGCTTCGGACTCGACGACGGGCACCAGCGCACGCTCGAAGAGGTCGGCGCCGAGCTCAAAATCACCCGCGAGCGCGTGCGCCAGCTCGAACTGCGCGCCCTGCGCAAACTCCGACTCATCGGCGAACGCCTCGAAGACCTGCGCAAAACACGCGGGCTCGAACTGGAAGAGGCGCTCGCGATGATCGAAGAGAAAGACCTTGAATAACCACAACGCTGAGGGGCAGAAACAAGCCTGCCCCTCAGACCCGAAAACGCGCCATGACCGAGACCCGTGTGCCCATCCCTACGCTGGAAAGGCTCGCAACCTACCTGCGAGTGCTGCTGGACCTGAACGAGGGTGGCGTTGAGACCATTTCGTCGCAGGAGATGGAGCATTATTCGGGCATCAGCGCCGCGCAATTCCGCAAAGACCTCTCCTACTTCGGCGAGTTCGGCAAGCCCGGGGTCGGCTACTCGGTACCCCAGCTGATTGAGTGCATCGAGCGCATCCTCCATATCGATCAGGAGCAACCGATTCTGCTGGTGGGCGCGGGCAATCTCGGCGCGGCGCTCGTCGGATACCCCAACTTTCGAGCGCATCGGTTTCGTATCGCCGCTGTATTCGACAACAACTTCGTTAAAATCGGGCGCCCGTTCGGCGAGCTGGTGATTGAAGATATCGCCCGCCTCAAAGAGGTAAACGCCCAGATTGGCGCGAAACTGGCGATTATCGCCGTGCCCGCCAGCGCCGCCCAAACCGTGGCGGATATGCTGGTGGAAGCGGGCATCACCGGCATTCTCAACTTCGCGCCAACTGTGCTGAAAGTGCCGCCCCATGTGTTCGTGCGCAATGTGTCGTTCCTGCAGGAACTGGCGGTGCTGTCGTATCATGTAGCCGAAGGGACAGAAATCGCTCAACCCACAGGAGGACATCGCGACTGTGCAATATGACTATCTGGTGCTGGGCAGTGGCATTGCGGGGCTAACTTTTGCGCTGAACGCCGCGCCCCACGGCTCCGTCGCGATTCTCACCAAAAAACAGCGTTCCGAATCGAACACGAACTACGCTCAGGGCGGGATTGCCGCCGCCATCGGACCCGACGACTCGTGGGAGCTGCATATGGAAGACACGCTTCGGGCGGGGGCAGGGCTATGCGAACCCGAAGCGGTGCGAATCTTGACCCAGAACGGACCGCGCCTGATTCAGTGGCTTGTCGATCTGGGCGCCGAGTTTGACCGCAATCCCGACGGCACGCTTGCTTTAGGCATGGAAGGGGGGCATTCGCGCCACCGAATCGTGCATGCCGCTGACCATACAGGGTGGGAAATTGAACGCACTCTGCTTCGCGCCGTGCGTAATACACCCAACATCACCCTGCTGGAACATTATCAGGTGCTGGAGCTGCTGATGGAGGGCGACACCTGTGTGGGCGCGCAGGTGCTGGATACGCTCACAGGCGACCTGTTTGAGATACGGGCGCACGCCGTGCTGTTAGCCACAGGCGGCTGCGGTCAGGTCTACCTGCACACCAGCAATCCGCCAATCGCCACAGGCGACGGAATCGCGATGGGCTGGCGTGTGGGCGCGGTGATTGCCAATATGGAGTTTATCCAGTTCCATCCCACAACGCTCTATCATCCTGAAGCGCAATCGTTTTTGATTTCCGAAGCAGTGCGGGGCGAGGGGGGTATCCTGAAGCGCCGGGACGGGTATCGCTTCATGCCCGACTATGACCCGCGCGCCGAGCTGGCGCCCCGCGACATCGTGGCGCGCGCCATCGACGCCGAACTCAAAAAGACAGGCGACCCCTATGTCTATCTGGACATCACCCACCTGGACCCCGAATTCATCAAGCGGCGTTTCCCCACGATTTATCATCGCTGTCTGGAATATGGCATCGACATCACGCGCGAGCCGATCCCTGTCGTGCCTGCCGCCCATTATGTATGCGGCGGCGTGTGGACGGATGTGTGGGGGCGCACAACGGTGCGTCGCCTGTACGCCTGTGGGGAAGTCGCCTACACGGGGGTGCATGGCGCGAACCGACTGGCGAGTAATTCGTTGCTGGAGGCGCTGGTGTTTGCCGAGCGCGCCGCCCAGCACGCCACAACCCGCCTCGACGAGGAGCCGCCCCAACCCCATTATCCCTGTGCGCCGCACGAGCCGTTCGCGCCAAATCACACCACACCCCGCGCCGAACCCTTCGACTGGGCGTCCGCGCGCACCCAGATTCGCGCCACGATGCAAGCCAAAGTCGGCATCGTGCGCACGGTGGAACGGCTGCTGCAGGCGGAGCGCGAACTCTATGCGCTCGCCCGCCAGATTGAAGCAGCCTATCTCGCCGAGCCGCCCAGCGTGGACTCCTGCGAAGTGCGCAATCTGGTGACCTGCGCCCTGCTGATTATCCGCAGTGCGCTCCTGCGCAAGGAGAGCAGGGGCTTGCATACCGTGATGGACTACCCAGAACCAGACGAGGCGTTCGCCCACTGCCCAACCCTGCTGAAACGCGATGAAAAAGGTGGACTGTATCCTGCGCCCACACAAGCTGGAAGCGGTTAAAACCGCACTCAGTGAGCTGGGCGTAACGGGCATGACCGTGAGCGAGGTGCGCGGCTGCGGTCAACCCGCGCCTGCGGCGCCCGCGTTCGACGACGAGACCCTCGTTTCGCTCCCCCTGCGCCTGCGAATCGAGATGGTCGTGCCCGACGCGCTGGTCGAGCCGATTATTGAGGCGATTCTGGAACACGCCCGCACGGGTCAGCCCGACGACGGCAAGATTTTCGTGCTACCCTATCAGGAAGCCATCCGCATTCGCACCGAAGAGCGCGGCGAATCCGCGCTCTGACGGCTACCACTCCAGCCGACGCTGGAACTGGCGGAAGCTCTCCTGCGCCATCTGCTCCCACAGCCGACGCACTGCGTGCAGACCCTGCATGCACACCTCGAAGTTCTCCGAGAGCTTCCGATACAGCGGCGCCTCCTCACGCCATTCGCCAATATCAAACAGGGAAACAATGTAGTACGATTGCTTCCCCTGCTTCACATAGTCAATCAGGTGGTCTTTGCGCAGGGACGCTCGCAGGCGTGGCAACGCCTCAGGGTAGACCCCCGTCCAGAAGAGCGTGTAGTCGCCGATATGTTTATGCACCTCGCGCTCCTGATAGAACGACTGAGCGCCGAGCCGCACATCGGCGTAGTAGAGCATCTCCGCGACCTCCTGCAGCGGACGCCCGTTGAGGTCGCGCAAGCGATACAGGTTGTCCATATGCACGAACTCGGTCAGCAGGCGTGTCAGGTACTCGATAACCTGCCGATCGTCCCAGCGCATCGACAGCACAAACGCACGCTCTACCAGCGACCGAAACAGTTGTTCTAAGGCTTCTCTCGCCGTCATCATACCACCCACTCCTGCGGAATCCCCTGTTAAAGGACGATTCGCGCCAGGCCTCTGTTCCCGATTATTCCATATTATGCCTCACGCGATGCCACCTCTTCCGAGGCGGTCGGTTCGGGAGTATACGGAATCGCATGCACGCTCCGAATGCGGTGTCCTTCCAGCTCATGCACGCGGAGCTGCCAGCCCTCGATGGTGACCGTCTCGCCCACGGTAGGCTGATGCCCCAGCATGCCGAACACATAGCCGCCCAGCGTGTCGAACTCTTCCGATTCGAGGGTGGTGCGAAGCAGTTCGCTGGCGTCATCCAGATGCATTCGCGCGTCGATAATCAGCGAGCCGTCGGGCAGCTCCTGCACCAGCGTTTCGGGTTCCACATCGTACTCGTCCTGAATCTCGCCGACAATCTCCTCCACGAGGTCTTCGAGGGTGACCAGCCCCGCCGTGCCGCCGTACTCGTCCTGGACGATTGCCATATGCGTGCGCTGGCGGCGCAACTCCTGAAGCAGGTCAATCACGCGCTTGCTCTCAGGCACGAAGTAGGCGGGGCGAATCACCTCGCGCAGGTGGAGTTTCCTGTCCCCTTCGCACAGCTGGAGCAGGTCTTTGGCATGCACAATCCCCAGAATGTTGTCCACGCTCCCCTCATAGACAGGGATGCGCGAGTGTCCCGACTTGCGAATCAGGGCAATCACCTCCTGCACATCGGCGTCTATCGGCACGCACTTCATATCCACGCGGGGCGTCATCACCTCACGCACGATGGTGTCGGTGAACTCGAAGATGGATTGGATCATCTCCTTCTCTTCTTCTTCGATCACGCCCTGCTCCTCGCCTGCTTCTACCAGCACGCGCAGCTCTTCTTCGCTCACGACGGGCGCCAGCCGCTGGGGCTGGATGCCAAACGGTCGCAGAATCAGCCGTGTGATGGCGTTGACCAGCCACACGGGCGGTGCCAGCAGGCGATCCAGAAACACCATCGGCGCAGCGACTGTTAGTGCAACCCGCTCGGGGTACGCCACCGCGATGCTCTTGGGCACAATCTCGCCCAGAATGATGCTGGCAAACCCCGTGAGAAGCGTCACGATAACCACGCTCAAGCCGTACAGCAGGCGCGGCTCCACATAGGCTTCTAACGGCTTGAGGGTCTGATAGAAGGGTTCGGCGAGGTTGGTCGCCGCCACGGCCGACGCCAGAAAGCCCAGCAGCGTTACGCCCACCTGCACGGTGGAGAGGAACCGCGTCGGCTCGTTTTTGAGCGCGTTCAGATGCCCTGCCAGCCGATGCTTCTGCTCCAGTAGCATGCGCACCCAGCTGTGGCGAATAGAAATCAGCGCGGTCTCCGCCAGCGCGAAAAAGGCGTTCCCCAGCAGCAGCACCAGAATTATCAGCAGGCTGGTGGTGGGGGTTAGCCCCGTTGTTGCGGTGGGCGCTCCGCCCTCAGCAGGCGCTTGCCCATAGAAAATCCAGAAAGCCAACCCTATCAGCAGTGTGGTTCCCAGGATGCGTCGGGTTCGGATACGACTTCCTGACGGCTTACGCACAGACCGGGTAGAGCCTTCTTCCATAGAGCGTTTTCAACCTCCTCATCGGGGCACGAGCCAGTAGATGAGCCCGGCGACAGCGATTCCGAGCAGGCTGCCCAGCACGACTTCGCGCAGGCTATGCACTTTGGCTTCCACGCGGCTCTGGGCGACCAGCGCGGCGAGCAACAGCGCCAGAATCGACGCCAGCAGGTTGCCCGAAACGATGATAATCGCCATCGCGAAGAAGAACCCCAGCGCGGCGTGCCCGCTCATCGCGCCCCCGTGAAACAGGCGCACCTTGCCCTGCGTGGAAAGCACCTTCACCAGTGAGACCACCACGAAAATAATCACCGTGCCCATCGTCAGGGCGACGGCAAGGGTCGGCTCGGCGCGTTCCATCCGCAGGCGAATCTGCTCCAGACGCAAATCGCCCATAAACAGCACCCATGCCACCACCACCGCGTTCAGCGTCGCCACCAGCACCGCGCCCGCCGCAATATCTTTGGCGAACTTCGCTTTGGGGTGATACTCCTCTGTTACCAGGTCCACCGTCGCCTCCACTGCCGAGTTGAACATCTCGGCAATCAGCACCAGCGAGATGGTGAACAGCAACACCAGCATCTCGCGCTTGTCGAGGCGGAAGAGGAACCCCATCAGCAGCACCAGCACGACACTGAAAAAGTGGAACCGCATGTGGCGCTGGGTGCGCACGACGGCGATAATTCCTTCCAGTGCGTAGCGGAAGCCTTCCAGAGGGTGGCGGCGTATCCCGCCTGGCTCATGCGCTTCCGAATCCGGGGGGAGTTCGCGTTGTTCGGGAGGGTCAGTTTTCATCGTATCGCGAGTACCACACCTCCTTCGCTGGGTAGCCGAACGCTCGAAGTAAGGCGCATGCGCGCTGGTTCATCACCTGCTGCTCGGCTTCGGTCTCGTCGGTATACCCCAGCAGGTGGAGCGTGCCGTGCAACGCCAGCATCAGGATTTCGGTGATTGCATCGTGCCCGTTCGGCGCCGCCTGACGCAACGCCGTCGGCACCGAAATCACCACCTCGCCCAGACACACAGGCTGACCGGGCAAAACGGGCGAGGGCGACTCCAGATACCCGAAACTCAACACATCCGTGGGGCGATCCACACCCCGATACTGCCGATTGAGCGCCTGCACCGTCTCGTCGTCTGTCAGCAGGAAGTGAACCTCCATCGGGGTGTCGGGGGGCAGGCGGTCGGACTCCTGGTCAAGGAGCGCGGCGACGACCTGCACGAGGGCTGGCTCCACTTCAGCAGATTCCTGAAGCAGAGGGCGCACAGAGGGCGCAATCTGGACCGTTATCAGGCGTTCAGCCACTGCGGACGGCATAGGCGTCAGTTCCCTCGGTGGGGGCGTTCGGGTATTCCACACGCCGATGGCGCGACGCCACCAGCACCCGCACAAACGCCTCCTCAATCCGCTTCAGGTCGCGAAAGGTCAGCGTGCTTTCGTCCAGCTGACCATCTTCCAGACGCATCGCAATCATGTCATGCACAAAGTTCGCCAGTCGGGCGGGCGTCATCTCGCCCAGACTGCGGGTCGCCGCCTCCACCGTATCTGCCAGCATGATGATGCCCGCCTCGCGTGTCTGGGGCTTGGGACCTGGGTAGCGGAAATGCTGTTCCAGCACGGGGTCATGCCCATCGCCAATCGCCTGATGATAGAAGTAGGTAATCAGGCTGGTGCCATGATGCTGGGCAATAATATCGCAGAGGGCGATTGGCAGGCGGTGCTGGTGCGCCAGATCCACGCCATCGCGCACATGCGAGGCGATGATGCGTGCGGAAAGCGCAGGGTTGATGCGTTCGTGGGCGTTGAGGGTGGTCTGGTTCTCGATGTAAAAGTCGGGTTTGGTCAGTTTGCCGATGTCGTGATAGTAGCCCGCCACACGCGCCAGCAGCGGGTCGGCGCCGATAGCGAGCGCGGCTTCTTCCGCGAGTTGCCCCACCATCTGGCTGTGGAAGTAGGTGCCGGGCGCTTTTTCGCGTAGTTCACGCAAAAGGGGATGTTCGGGCGACGCGAGTTCCATCAGTGTCAGCGGGGTCGCAAGGCGGAAGGGGCGCTCAATCAGGTTCAGCCCCAGCCAGAAGAGGGCAATCGCGCCGATTCCGCCGATGGCGCCCCAGAACGCGCTGCTTCCTGCCTGAAGCGGTGCGGTATCCGCTTCGAGCGCCAGCAGCCCCGACGCCCCTGCCAGCAGCAGGCTCAGCAGCACCCCTGTCCACAGCATGTGCGCGCGTCGCCGCATGGGGGCAATCGCCAGCGCGGATGCCCACGCCGCCAGCCCAACCACGCCCAGCGTTTGTGGTGGCAGGTTCAGCGTTAGCCCCACACCCAGCAACAGCACCGCCGAGACAACCAGCGCCGCGAGCGGATGGATCAGCACGCTCAGGAGCATCGCCCCTGCGACCAGCGGCGCGAACGAGAGGAACCCGTGCGTGTGCGTCAGCGTGTCGCCATCGGCAATCGCGGAAGCCAGGCGAACACCGAGCAGGCTTGCCAGCCCCACAATCATCAGCAGGGCAATTCCGGTTTCACGAGCGCTGTGCGCAATCGGCGAGCGGAGCGCCAACCCGGTGGGACGAGACAAACCCAGATAATGCAGTAGCGGGATCATCAGCCCCACCTGCGCAAAGGCAATCACAAGCCGCTCCAGCCACTGCACGGGCAGGGTACGCAGCTCGCCATTCAGCAGGGTCAAACACCCCACCGCGAACATCCCCACCGCCACATGCCCCCAGTAAACAGGGAGCGACCACGCGCGGTGGTGAATGCCCGACTGCCCGCGACCCCTGCGCAGAGTCGCTCGCCCAATGCGCATGATGGTCTCACAATTACTTCTTCCGACGGCGCTGCTTCTGACGCCGACGCCGCTCGGACGGCTTCTCGTAGTGCGTGTGCCGTTTATACTCCTGAAGAATCCCACTCTGCTCTAATGCCTTCTTAAAGCGCTTGAGCGCGTTGTCTATCGACTCATTCGGACGAATCGTTATCTGTGCCAATGCTCATCTGCCTCCTTCCTTTGCAGGATGGGATTCAATTCTACCCGATTTCCCACGCTCCTGCAAAGGCGCTTTAATTCTATCGGATTCGCGCGGGGAAAATCAAGACCTCTATGAAGGTAAGCGCGGTGTGCTCAGCATCAGCACCCCACAAGTTGCGTGCGCAACCAGCACCAGCGTGCCCAGAATAATCGCTATCCACGCATGCACCTTTCCATGCGCCTGCGGATTCCGTTTCGCTTCCGATAAGCCCATCAGTCCCAGCGGGAGCGCCGCCAGCGCCAGCAGCGCCCCGACACAAGGGATCAGGCTGAACACGGCGAGGTAGTAGCCAATCAGCGCGTAGCGGTTCCTGTAGGGCACGATTCGCGGGAGGAGCTCCGAGTCGCCTGACTGTGGTGTGCCGCTGGCGACAGGAGCGCAATGCTCGCAGTAGGCGCGCCCCTCTGCAATCTCTGTGCCACAAATCTGAGAGCGTATACGGGAAGTAAAAATGTGGAAAAAAACTCCCTATGAACACAGCACACAACACCTACGAGTTCTGTCTCACCGACCAACAGTGGCAACTCATCGAGCCACTCCTGCCCAAGCGCGTCTACGGAACCAAGCCCAAACACCACCCACGCGACATCCTCAACGCCATCCTCTACATCCTCACCACAGGCTGCGCGTGGCGACACTTGCCCAAACACTTCCCGCCCTATACAACCGTCTCCTACCACTTCCACCGCTGGAAACGACTGGGCGTCTGGGAACAGATATATGCCCACTTACGCGAAGCGGTGCGCCTCGCGCACGGCAAAGACCCCCAGCCCAGCACGCTGATTATTGACAGTCAGACCGTCCGAAGCACCCCAAAAGGGGGGTCTATCAACCCCGTACAACGACGGGGTACGACGCGGCAAAGAAGGTCGTCGGGCGTAAGCAGTTTGTGGCGGTAGATACGCTGGGGTTGGTGTGGGGGGTCTGTGTCGTACCTGCGAATATTCACGAGTCTGTAGGCGGACTGGAGGTGCTGGCGCAGGCGTGTCGGGCGTCGTCGCGGGTGCGTCGGGTGTATGTGGACAGTGGGTATCAGGGGCAGTTTGAGCAGGTGTCGTGGGAGGTGTTTGGGGTCGAGGTGCGCGTGGTTGCGAAGGTTGCGGGGGCAGGTTTTGTGGTGTTGCCGAAGCGTTGGTTGGTGGAGCGCAGTTTTGCGTGGTTGAGTTATGCGCGTCGTTTGGACAGGGACTATGAGTCGGATGTGGGGAGTCGCGTGAGTTGGTTATATGTGCGTTTGATCGTGTTGGCGTTGCGTCGTTTATGTCAGTTGGGGGTGAGGCAAGTGTGAGAACTTACTTCCCGTATACGCTCTGACAGCGCATTGTGAAGCCTTCCCTCCTTTTGTTAGGTTTTCGTCAGGGATGGGATAATCCCTGTTGTGCCGCAGGCAGGTACAATTGCTCCATGCGAAAGGGTGCGTTCTGGGCGGTGGTGGCGGTGCTGGTGGGTGCGGCGATCCTTGTGCGCCTGCTCTCTCGTCCCTCTGAAGACGCTCACGAGCGGATGCACGCGGAGGAAGTGAAGGCGCAGGCAGCCGTCGAGTCGCTGGCATCGCTACCGGTTGCCCAGCGACTGCAAAAGCTGAAGGAGTATCTGTCGCTTGAGTCGCCAATCGCCATGCGTGCAGAGGCGGTGGAGGCGCTGGCGCGAATCGATACAGCCGAAGCACGCGCCATGCTCCGCGAAGCCCTGCGCGATTTTGCCTCGCCTGTGCGCGTGCGTGTTGCGGAGACGGCATCGTCCCAACCACGCGATTACGCTCTGGAACTGCTTGTGGACTGCCTCGCCGACCACGATACGGAAGTGCGCCAGAGCGCTCTGCTCGCGCTCCAACAGATACGCGACCGACGCGCCGTGAGCGCCCTCATCACCCTCCTGCGCGAGGACTCAAACGAGAAAACGCAGCACATGGCGATGGGCGTGCTACGCGCTCTTACAGGACAGCCATTTTATGCGCGCTATACCGACCCGCCTGCGAGGCGTCAACAGGCGCGCCAGCAATGGCTGGCGTGGTGGACAAAGACGCAGGCAGAGTTCCCCGCCATCACGCCGCGCCCCGTTCATCCCAGCCAGACTCAGCCCGCGCCTGACCTGACCCTGCGCACCCTGGAAGGCGCCCGGATTTCCCTTCGTCGCCCAGAGAAGCCGCTACTGCTCCACTTCTGGGGCACATGGTGTGGCGCCTGTCAGCAGGAATTGCCTCATCTTACCGCGTTTCACCGCAAGTACGGCAATCAAGTGCAGGTGGTGGGGGTTGCTTTTGATGAGCCTGCAGGCGCACGGGGGCTTCAGCAATTCTGTGCCGCGCGCGGCGTGCGCTACCCGCAGGTGCTTGGCGACGCGCCCATTCGCGAAGCCTTTGACATTCATGGCGTGCCCCAGTCGGTGCTGATCGACACACAGGGGCGCATTCGCTTCTGGTGGGTTGGCGCGCGCGACACCGCGACTTTCGAACGCGCGGTGCAGAGGCTTCTGAAATAGCCGTTCTCGCCTGCCTGCAAACAGGGGCAGAGCCGCACCACTCTGCCCCCACTCAGTTCAAATCACGCGGTTGCGCCCGTCGTCCATCTGGGCGTTGGGACGAATCGGCTTCACACTCGCGACATATTCGGGCTCGTAGTCGATGAGCTTCAGCCAGTCTTCCATCACATCGGACTTGGGGAAGATTTCGTTCTCGGCGTATTCGCGCTCAATCGCGCGCTTGAGGTCATCGGGGCGGATGCCGTGTTCAGCGTTCGGTTCCTCAATCGCGCGGCGGATGGCATACTCCTTCGCGCGATCCACCACCGACTTAATCAGCGCGCCGCTGACCAGATCGCGCCAGTAGAGTGTCTCGACACCGCCGTTGCGCAGGTAGACCTGCAGGAACTCGGTATCGGGCGCCTTGCGCCAGAGGTACTGTACCGCCTGCTCAATCAGGCACTCCCGCGCCTCCTGATAGGAGTCGTATTCGCTGACGAAGGCGGGGTCCAGCGGCAGATTCTCGTGCAGATAGATGCCGAAAATCTCGCGCGTGGCGTCGCGGTCAGGGCGGCGCACCTTGACCTTGCGGTCGATGCGCCCAGGGCGCAAGATGGCGGGGTCAATATAGTCGGGACGGTTGGAGGTCAGCAGCACCACCACATTTTCGAGGCTGACCAGTCCGTCCATCTCAGCGCAAAACTGGGGCACGACCGTGTTGGAGATGTTCAGCCAGCGCCCCGAGCTGCGCGTGCGCAGAATCGACTCCGCTTCGTCGATAAAGATGAACACCAGATAGCCCTCTTTCGCCTTCTCGCGGGCAATCGCAAAAATCTCGCGCACCATCCGCTCGGTCTCGCCCAGCCACATGTTGAGAATCTTCGGACCGCTGATATACATGAAATACTCCTTCACAGGTCTGCCGAGCCGCTCGGAATACTGGCGGGTGAGGTTATAGGCGGTCGCTTTGCCAATCAGCGTCTTGCCACAGCCGGGCGGACCGTAGAGCAGAATCCCTTTGAGGGGTTGCTTATCGAACTTCTTGTAGATTTCCGGATGGAGCAGGGGCAGTTCGATGGTCTCCCGAATGAGCCGAATCGCTTCCTCCTGACCGCCAATCTGGCTCCACTCGATGGGTGGCACTTCCTCGAAGTAGTAGTCGCGCACTTCCTGATGGGGGATATGCTCAATCGCGACTTTGAAGTTCGGCTCGATGCGCACCTCGTCGCCCGGCTTGATGGGCTGCCCCATCAGATCGCTGGAACGGAACACGATTCGGGAGGTCATCCCCTGCGGGTCGTTGGCGACGCGGAGGCGTTTCTCGTCTATCACTTCCTGCACCTTCACAATCGGACCGGCAGGGTGATAGCCGAGGTCGCCAATCACCGCGAATGCCTCGTTGACCTTGACTCGCGTCCCCACGCGGAAGTTGGGGTTTTCCAGTTTGGGGTCAATATTGGCGTAGTATTCGCTGTCGCCAAGCGCAATCATCGCGACGCCCTCTTCGGGCTGGTCCAGAAAGACGCCAATTCGGTTAGCAGGCGAAGTGAGTTTCTGATATGCCTCTTCATACTCCTGAAGCGCTTGCATAGCCTCCTGCATCTGCTTCTCGTCGACCTCCAGCTGGTGTTTGAGCAGTCGCAGGAGCTGGATCAGTCGGAGATCAGTGCGGGGGGCGATTCGCATAATCTCTTCCAGAATCCCCAGCGCTCGTAACTGGGTTTCGGGAAGTTCGAACTCGTCGTCGTAGTCATAGCGGCGTGCCATAGAAAACCTCCTTGCTGGCTTACAGGGGAATTATACTCCAATTCCGCATGATAGGTTTCCGATGGGGTATACTACAGGCGGGCACATGGCGGGGAAAAGAGTGGGGTTATGCCCACTCTTTTCTTTATATCACCGTGTGTCCAAGGGGGTAAGCATGATGTGCAACGAAATTATTGAGGTTTTGAAGCAGTTAGAGAAGGAGCGGAGCATTCCGTTCCCGGAGCTGATGGCAGCCCTGGAGGGCGCGATAGCGAACGCCTATCGCAAACATCGCCATCTGCCCAGCAGCGCCCGGATTCGCGCCCAGTGGGCGCCCGAAGCCCCCAACTGTTTCCGCGTGTTCGTTGAGAAGGAGGTTGTGGGAATCGTCACCGACGAGAACACCCAGATTAGCGTGGAGGAGGCGCGCAAGATGGATCCGAACCTCGAGGTGGGCGACACAGTCTCTATCGAGATGTCGCTGGAGGAGATGGGGCGCGTGGCGGTGCAGAACGCCTTCCAGATTCTGACGCAGCGCCTGCGCGAGCTGGAGCGCGAACATGCGATGCGCGACCTGCAAGCCCATGTGGGCGATGTGATTACCGCCCGTGTCGAACGCTTTCAGGGCAACACGGTGATTCTTTCCTATGGGCGCGTGGAGGTGATTCTGCCGTACCGTCATCAGATTGAGGGCGAACACTACGCGATTGGCGATAACCTGAAAGTGTTGATTCTGGAAGTGCAGGTTCCTCAGCGCGAAGGCGGGCGCGAGCCGCGCTTGCGCGATATGAAAGTAATTGCCTCCCGCACCGATAAGCGGCTGGTCGCCCGATTGCTGGCACAGGAGTCGCCCGAAGTTGCCAACGGCGAGGTGGAAATCAAGGCGATTGCCCGCGCCCCCGGCGAGCGCACCAAGATTGCCGTGCATTCGCGCAACCCGCTGATAGACGCCGTAGGCGCATGTCTGGGACAACGCGGCATGCGAATTCAGGCGATTAGCAACGAGCTGGCAGGCGAGCATATCGATGTGGTGGAATGGAGCAGCGACCCCGAAAAGTTTATTCGCGCGGCGCTCAGCCCCGCCCGGGTGAACCGCGTGATAATTACCGACAAAGAGAACAAGCGTGCTGTGGTGGTTGTGCCCAATAATCAACTGCGTCAGGCGGTGGGGCGCGGCGGCGTGAATGTGCGCTTAGCCGAGGAACTCACAGGCTGGACTCTGGAGGTTCACTCGGAGGAAGAGATTGCCAAGCAAGAGCGCTCGGCGCGGCGCGGCGCATGAACCCATTCGGCGGTGCGCGGCATGCATGCGCACCGCCCCCAAATCGCATCTTCTCCGATTCGTGCGCCTGCCCCAGACCCAGCAGGTCGTCTTTGACTCCCAGCAAAACCTCCCCGGACGCGGCGCCTATCTGTGCCCACAGAAAGCGTGCCTTCAACGCGCTTTGAAACGCAACGCCCTCAGTCGGGCGCTCCGAACCTCTGTGCCCCATGCCCTGCTGGAAACCCTGCTGGAACAGACCCCGTAGAACTACCTGAAGAAACGGGTATACTCTAAAGACCCAGAGAGTCGCGCGGTTTCTAAGGAGGGAAGCCTTGTTTAGTGGGGAGAAACTGGAGTTCTGGCGACGGATTCCCCCGAAACGGTGGGGGGCACTGCTTCAGGCGGTGGCATGGGACGCCCTGACGCTCTCACTGGCGCTGGTCGTTAGCATCGGTCTGGTCGAGAATTTTCGTTTCACGCCTGCAGATTGGCGTTTGATTGCATGGGGAGCGCCCCTGCTGTCGCTTGCCGCATTTCTCCTGCTGTTTTCCAAAGGGCTGTATCGTGTTCAGAGCCGATATGCCGGTGTCGTGGACATGATTCATCTGCTTCAGGCGTCCCTGATTCTGGGCGTGTTGAGCGCAGGTGTGTTTTACGGGGGAACAGTGTGGCTGGGGCGCCCGTTCCGTGTGGTGGAGCCTGTTTTGTTTTTCTTTCTTACGGCGAGCGGGTTGGGCGCGTTTCGGCTCTGGCGGCGTGCGTTTGACTGGTACGATGCACTTCGGGACAAGGGGCGCGAGCGTAAGCGCACCCTGATTGTGGGGGGCGGCGACGCGGGCGAGATGGTCATGCGCGAAATCCAGCGCAACCCCGAATCGGGGCGCCGTATTGTGGGGTTTGTGGACGACAACCCGCTCAAACGTCACGCCCGCATCCACGGCTATCCATGCCTGGGAACAACCGAAGATATTCCGCAGCTGGTCGCGGAGTTCGGCATTCAGGAGATTATTATTGCAATCCCTTCGGCGGAAGGTTCCGCAATACGGCGCATTTTTGAAATCTGCCGACGCACCCCCGCCCGCATCCGAATCGTGCCCTCTATCCCCACGATTTTCGAGAAGGGCGTCCAGCTGCAGCAGATTCGTGAGGTGGATATCGAAGACCTGCTCCCGCGCGAGCCGGTGCGTTTTGATCTGCGTGCGGTTTCGGATTATATCGAAGGCGAGCGCGTGCTGATTACGGGCGCAGGCGGCTCCATCGGCAGCGAGCTGGCGCGACAGGTGGTGCTGCTGGGTCCTGCCGCACTGATTCTGCTGGGCAAGGGCGAGAACAGCATCTATTTCATCCAGCGCGAGTTGATAGAGAGGCACGACTACGAACCGCGTTGTGTGATTGCCGATGTGCGCGATGCCTCCCGCATCGAGGCGGTGTTTCAGGAAGAGCAACCCACGATAGTGTTCCACGCCGCGGCGCACAAGCATGTCCCCCTGATGCAAGCCAACCCGATCGAAGCCATCAAAAACAATGTGCTGGGCACATGGGTCACGGCAGAGAGCGCGGCACGCAACGGCGTGCGCAAATTCGTCTATGTGTCCACCGACAAGGCGGTCAAACCCGCCAGCATCATGGGCGCCACCAAGCGCGTGGGCGAGATGATTGTGCAGGCGCTGGCGCACGAAACCGAAACCGAGTTCGCGATTGTGCGCTTCGGCAATGTGCTGGGCAGTCGCGGCAGCCTCGTGCCCACCATTCAGGCACAAATCGAAGCAGGCGGTCCCGTGCGCCTGACCCATCCTGAAATGCAACGCTATTTTATGAGTATCTCGGAAGCCGTGCATCTGATTATGCGCGTGGGTGCCTTTGAAAGCCGCGGCGACATCCACATTCTGGACATGGGCAAGCCCGTAAAGATCGTGGACCTCGCCCACGACCTGATCCGCCTGTACGGACTGGTGCCGGGCAAAGATATCCAGATTATCTATACGGGCGTGCGCCCTGGCGAGAAACTGCACGAGGAGCTCTGCTACGACGAGGAGCATCTGGAGCCGACGGTGCATCCCAAGATTCGGCGCGTTACCAACGGAAACGCACCCGACTGGGAGTGGCTGCGGCAACAACTGGAGGTGCTGATAGACCTCTGTGAGTCGAATCAGGCGGAGCGGGCACAGGCGATGTTGATGGAGCTGGCGACGGGCAGGTTGAAGCCCCCTTACGGTGCGCACGGGGTAAGGCACGCATGAAGCGATTGGCGCTGGCGCTGACCGGGATACTGGGCTGGAGCGCGTGGAGCCAGCAACTGCCCGTGCGCTATGATCCCCTCTATGATGTAGGCGCCGCCCTCCTGAAAGAACCGCTTTCGATAGCAGGCACCCCTCGCGCCCTCGACGAGTGGCAAGATGCCCTCCAGAACGCGCCCCAGAGCCACCTGCGCACCGTCGCGCTCTGGAAACTGGGCGACGCCGAAAGGCTCCCTGCAGGACACGGCGCGCTGTTTGTGCAAACCCACCTCTACGGATACCTGAAAGAAGACTGGCAGACCCCCGCAAAAGCGACCTATCGGGTGAGCGGAGTCTATGCGCTGGGCGAGCAGGCGCTGCTGGAATGGGTCTGGAGCGACGCGCCACGCCTCGCGCCCCCTGCGGTGGTGAACCTGCCAGAGCCATCTCCTGAAGTGTTTGACACGCTGCCGCTGGCGCGGCTCACCTTTCGCACGGGCGAGTGGGAGTGGCAGTTCGGGCGTGCGCCCCTGCGCTGGGCGGGCGGCTACAGTGGCGCGCTGCTGGTCAACGACACCACACCCCCCGTTGCCTATGGGAAAGTCGCGTTTCCGTTTCGCCTCCCCGTGCTGGGGGAGTGGCGCTTTGAACAGTTTTTTGCGGAGACGCGCCAGTCGGGGCGCACGGTGTGGTGGGGCGGGCGACGGTTCGAGCGCGAACTGGGCAGGCGATGGACTCTTTCGCTCGCAGAAGCCTTCAAGGCGCTGAGCCTGCCCGACGGCGCCCTGAGCCAGATTGCCCCTTACTACGCCTACCAGAAATGGATGAGTACCGCCGAGCGCGGTTCAGGCTGGTTCAACTACCTCGCGGAAGTGGGCGTGCAGTACCGCTTTGGAGAACACAATCGGCTCTATGCCTTCTGGCTGACGGACGACATGCGCGCGCCTGATTTCTGGGGCGGTCGGGGCGCCAGCACGCCGCGCAAAACCGCACTGCTAATCGGCGCCCGGCTCTATCCGAACCCCCACACGCGCGTCGTGCTGGAACTGGTGCGCACGGACGGCACGCGCAACGGCGGGGTCTATGGCGATTCGGGGCACGACCCCCGCTACGCTTACAACCTGAACGGCTTCCCGATGGGACATCCCTTCGGCGCGAACCAGATAGGGTTTTACGGGCGTCTGGACTACCAGCACAAAGCGTGGCTGGTCTCGCTGGAAGGGTATAACCTGCGTCGGTTTCACGCCTGGTATGGGGGCGAGCGCGGGTTTGAGTTCAACGCGAGCCTCGCACGGCAGGTGGACGAGCGCACGCTCATCCGCCTGCGCTACCGCACGCGCTCCCTGCGCAACGCGGGCGACCCCGACGCCCGATGCGGCTGGCAACTGGAATGGCAACAGCGGTTTTAGCCTCCCAAACCCCAAAAACTGGTATTTTTACCAGCCGTAGAACACTCATACCCGGTGTATAATTGCAGGCGAGGGCGAAGCGCCCAGCGAAACCCCAAAATTCGCCCCGCCGGCTGTCCGGTTTTGGGCGAATTTGGAGTCTAATTCAGTGAAGGGGCAGAAAGGGAGCGCATCACCCGAAGCCCTCAGAAAATCTCGTCACAGGAGGTTGTTGGATGATGAAACGAGCAACTTTGTGGTTGAGCAGCATTGCAGTCGCCGCGCTGATGGCAGGCGCGAACGCGCAGGTGATAATCTACCAGACCAGCTTTGAAGGGTTTGCAACAGGCAGTATTAACGGGCAAGACGGATGGGCAAACGGTTCGGGGGGTGGCGCCTCCCAATCCATCGTAAATACATTCGCTCGCACCGGGTCTCAGAGCTTGTTCTGGGACAACACTGGCGCGCTTAACTCGTTCTACAGCGTTCGTCGTTCGTTCAACGGACAAGCTGGCGCAATCACCCCCATAACGCCTCTTGAGGCAAGCGTTTGGATTCATGTGAATCCGGGCACAGGAGCAGACCGCCTCTATGGCATTTACCTCACGAACTCTGGTACTGGCACACTCGGAAGCACTGTGTTGGGCGCTACGATTTCGGGCGACGGAGGCTTCCGTGCAGGGACAACCTGGGGCGCGACCTACTCTTCTACTGCACTTTACACCAATCCAGCGCTTGTCGGAAGCTGGGTGCGTGTTGTGCTCCGCTATGATGGAACAGGCGGCTCCGCAGCGGTGTACGATGCTTCAGATACCCTGCTTTTTAGTACCAACTTTGATACAGTCAGTCTGGGCGGCGCCAACGGTACAGGGACTAACTCCTGGAATGTCAATCTCGGCAGTGACTATATAACAACCACGAATCGTGCAGGTAGTGCGTATATGGACGACCTGCGTATCTGGGTCGTCCCCGAACCCGCGAGCATGGTCGCGCTGGGGGCAGGTCTGGTGGGTCTGCTGGGTCTGCGCCGGCGCAAGAAGTGAGCGACGGGCGTTTTCGCCCTACAAATGTGGAGTGCGGAAGCCTCGCTTCCGCACTCTATAAGTTTAACGAATCCTCGCGCTCAAGCCCTGCGCCATCTTAATCTCGGTGCCGTGGTTGACGGTGAAGGCGACTTTGTGCGTAACGGCATCGAACAGGGCGGACGCGCTGGGGTGTCCGTTCCCGCTGGCTTTGACCCCGCCGAAGGGCAGATGCACCTCCGCGCCGATGCTCGGAAGGTTCACATAGCCCACGCCGAAGTCGCAGTTGTCGCGCACATAGCGCCACTTGCGGTAGTCTTCCGTAATCACCGCCATCGCCAGCCCGTAGGGCGTGTCGTTATAGACATACACCGCCTCTTCCAGACTGCTGACGGGAATAATCGCCACATGGGGAC
>LDYB01000007.1 GCA_001442985.1 Armatimonadetes bacterium DC | reverse complement strand
GCGTGGCGGAATGTCCAGCAGCAGTCCGAGCGGGCTGGGGGGCTGCCCCTTGAGGTACCAGATATGGCACACGGGCGCGGCGAGTTCAATATGCCCCATGCGTTCGCGGCGCACTTTGGCGCGGGTCACTTCCACCCCACAACGCTCACAGCGGATGCCTTTGTTTTTGACGCGCTTATAGCGCCCGCACGCGCACTCCCAGTCGCGCAGGGGACCGAAGATGCGCTCGCAGAACAGCCCATCGCGTTCCGGCTTGAAGGTACGATAGTTGATGGTCTCTGGCTTTTTGACCTCGCCATACGACCAGTTGAGGATATCTTCGGGCGACGCCAGCCCGATTTTTAACGCGCGGATATGCGAAATGTCTGCCATATTCTCTTCACCTCACTTCACAGCCCTTCCACGATGCTCGTCAGGCTGGGTTTGGATTTTTTCTCATCAAGCGCATCAAGTTCCTCTAAGCTGCGGAAGTCGTGCGCTTCCCCGTCTTTGTCGATAATCTGCACTTTGAGCGCCAGGGCGCGCAGTTCGTTCACGAGGATTTTGAACGATTCGGGCACGGACGGCTGGATCACGGGCAGCCCTTTGATGATGGCTTCGAAGCTCTGCACGCGCCCGGTGATGTCGTCCGATTTGATAGTGAGCATCTCCTGCAGGGTGTGGGCGGCGCCGTAAGCTTCGAGCGCCCAGACCTCCATCTCACCCAGTCGCTGCCCGCCGAACTGCGCTTTTCCGCCCAGCGGCTGCTGGGTAATCAGCGAGTAAGGACCGATGCTCCGGGCGTGGATTTTCTCTTCGGCGAGGTGTTCCAGTTTCAGAATGTAGAGGTAGCCCACTGCCACTTTGTTGTCGAACGGCTCGCCTGTGCGCCCGTCGCGCAGGATGACCTTGCCCGTTTCGGGGTCAAAGCCGCTGCGGTCGATGGCGCGCTGGCGGATGGCTTCCATGAGCTCGCCCAGTTTGGCTTTTTTCGGCAGCGCGAAGCGCGTGCGCAGCTCCGCAAGGCGCTCCTCAGGCAGGCTCTTGAGTACCGTCTCCACCTGGCTCAGCGCTTCCTCAAAAGTGATGCGGTAGTGCCAGTGGATATGGATGCCCAGTTCGTCCTCCAGCATGGTGCGGAGCGCGTGCGTGCGCAGCCGATCCGCCAGCAGGCGCATCTCCTGCTTAATCTCTTCGGAGGTACTCCCCTGAAAGACGGGCACGCGGAAGCGAACCCCCAGATGCTTGGCGACCAGCCCCAGATGGAACTCCAGAATCTGCCCGATGTTCATGCGCGAAGGCACGCCGAGCGGGTTCAGCACGATATCGATGGGCGTGCCGTCCATCAGGAAGGGCATGTCCTCCACAGGCTGGATTTTGGAGATAACGCCCTTGTTGCCGTGGCGCCCTGCCATCTTGTCGCCCTCGGTGAGCGGGCGCCGGGTGGCGACTGTGACGCGCACGCGATGGTTCACGCTGGGTGGCAGCTCGTCCTCAGGCAGTTGCTCCAGATTGCCCCCACAGCGTGGGCAGGCGCGCGACTCCGGCGGACGCGAGCGGTAGAAGGTTGTCTTGCAGTCGCGGCAGTAATACTTGTAGCGTGCAAATTGCGACACGCGCACCACATAGCCGCGCTCGCCGTGCGGCAGGCGGAGCGACACATCGCGCACCTCTTCCGACTTGCCACCGAAGATGATGCGCACCAGCTTCTGCTCGGTGGAGCCTTCGGTTTGACCCTTCGGCTGAATCTTGCCCACCAGCAGGTCATCGGGCTTGACCTCTGCGCCGATTCGGATGATGCCGTTCTCGTCGAGGTCGCGCCGCGCCTCCTCGCTGATGTTGGGAATATCGTTGGTAATCTCTTCGGGACCGAGTTTGGTCTCGGTCGCGTCGGTCTGATAGCTCTCCAGGTGGATGCTGGTGTAGGTGTCGTCGTAGAGCAGGCGTTGCGAGACGAACACGGCGTCCTCGTAGTTGTAGCCGCCTGCGGGCAGGAACGCCACCAGCACATTGCGCCCCAGCGCGAGCTCCCCGTTTTCGGTGGAGGGTCCATCTGCCAGCACATCGCCCTTGCGCACGCGCTGACCGAGCGTTACCCGCGGCAGGAAGGTGAAGCAGGTGCCCTTGTTGGACTCCACCAGATGGGGCAGTTTATAGATATCCAGTTCGCCGTCGGGGCGCTCGACACGGATTTCGGTCGCGCTCACATAGCGCACGCGCCCGTCCGCCTTCGCGCGGATAACGCTTCGCGCGTACTCGGCAGCGTGGCTTTCGACGCCCGTGTGGACGAAGGGCGCTTCGGGGTTGAGCAACGGCACCCCCTGACGCTGCATGTTGCTTCCCATCAGCGCGCGCCCTGCGTCGTCATGCTCGAGGAACGGGATCATGCTCGCGGAGACGCTGAACGCCTGCGCGGGATTCACATCCATATACTGCACCTGCTCGCGTGGTACGGTGGGGTACTCATCGCCCAGACGCACCTGCACCATTTCGGGCAGCGTGCCGTCTTCGGCAATCGGCGTATCCGCTGGCGCGATGCACTTATCCTCTTCCTCATCCGCGGGCAGGTAGACGACTTCGTTGGTTACCTTACCATCTTTCACCACGCGATAGGGCGTGCGGATGAAGCCGAACTCGTCCACCTGGGCATAGAGTGTGAGCTGGGTCACCAGCCCGATGTTCTGCCCTTCGGGCGTTTCAATCGGGCAGATGCGCCCGTACTGGCTCGGCGTGATGTTGCGCACCTGCGGCGGGATGTTCTGACGGTTCAAACCGCCCGGTCCCAGCACCGACAGGCGCCGCTTGTTCGCCAGCTCCGAGAGCGGGTTGGTCTGATCCATGAAAGTGGAAAGCGGGTTCGTGGCGAAGAACGATTCGAGCGCTGCCGACACGGGCTTCACGCTCAACACCACATTCGGCAGAATCTGGCTCACATCCTCGGCATTAATCATCTTCTCGCGGGCGGTTTTTTCAAGTTTGAGGAAGGCGACGCGCAGGTGTGCCTGCAGCAGCTCGCCCACCGAGCGCACGCGCTTGTTGCCGAGGTGGTCGGTATCTTCATACTCGTGCAGGTCGTCTGCCAGTTCCAGCAAATGGCGCAGCACGAGCAGCATGTCGGGCACGGTCAGCCGCCGCACCTCCATCGGAATGTTGTGGCGCAGTTTACGATTAATCTGATAGCGCCCCACACGCCCCAGGTCATAGCGGCGCGGGTCCAGGACGAGGCTGTAGAAGAGACTGCGCACATTCTCCTCGGTGGCGGGGTCGCCCGGGCGTGCGCGGCGATAGAAGTCCAGCAGCGCCTCGCGCGAATCGGTGGTGGGGTCTGCGTCCAGTGTGTTGCGCAGGAACGGATGCAGCTCCACCTCCTGCTTTCGGACGGTAACGGTTTCCAGTTTGAGCCGTGCCAGCTTTTTTGCGAGCGTGGTGTCAATCGGCGTGCCCGCAGTGGCGACGAGCTGGTCAGGCTTTTTGGGGTCGTACACATCCTGGGCGAGGGTCTTACCTTCCAGCTGGTCGTAGGTGGGGTACGCGAGGGTTTCCTCCCTCTCCACCACGCGCCCGAAGATGCCATGAAGCGCCTCGTTGGTCAACCCCCGTTCGGGGTCATAGGGCGGCTCCACCAGCGCTCGAACCTTGCGTACTGTCTCCGGTTGTGCCTCCAGCCATTCGCGGGTAATAACCTCTCCCGCCTCCAGCAGGGGGTTGCCCGACTCGTCTTTGACAGGGTTCAGCACGCGCCAGCCGACTGCACGCTCCAGCTCCAGCTCAGCCGGTACGCGCGCTTCCTCATACGCGGCGAACGCCTTGATAATCTGCGTGATGGGCAACTGCTTGGACTGGTGGATCTTAAGACGCAACACGCCCTGCGGGTCGTTGCCCCCGTCCAGCCACGGACCCTCAGCGGGAATAATCTGCACCTGAAGCACCTTGTCGAGCGTGCGCGCCAGCATTTCGCGCCCCGCGCCCGATAGAAACGGCGACGGGAAGTGAACGCCCGGCGTGCGGTTAATCTGGTTAATAATCACGCGCTCGCGCCCATTCACGATGAAGGTGCCGCCGTCGGTCATCAGCGGCAGGTCGCCCAGATAAATTTCGCTTTCCTGCACCTCGCCATCGCGGACGCCATAGCGCACCTTCACGCGCAGGGGCGCCTTGAAAGTGATTTCACGCTCGCGACACTCCTCAACCGAGTACTTCGGCTCGCCCAGACAATAATCGCCGAACTCTATAAAATAGCGTCCCGTCGGGTCATAAATCGGCGAAAAGGTCTGAAACAGCTCTTTGAGTCCTTCCTCTAAAAACCAGCGGTAAGAGTTGTATTGGATTTCAATCAGGTTAGGCGGCGGTAAGATGCTCTCGATTCGCTTTGCGTTGTGGCGAACAATACGCATAGATTCTACCTCCAAATGCGCAATCGGCGCAGTGTACTATTATACCCCCTGCGAATCAGGAAAATCAAGGGGTGCAGGGGCGTTTGGCACAGGCGAGGAAGCCGAGGGCGCCGATTCGTGAATTGGCTCAGGCGCTTCCAGAAACTCCGCTTCGCCATAAAAGAAGTGGAGCAAGCGCTCGATAATAATTTTGAGCGTGGTCGCAACGGGCACGGCGAGCATCATGCCCCAGATGCCCCACTTCGCGCCCACTACAATCACAATCAGGCTGGCTAAAGGGCGCAGCCCCACCGCCCCGCCCAGCAAGCGCGGCGTAATCAGCATATCAAACACGGTGTTGAGCGCAATCGCCCCCAGCAAAACGGCAATCGCGTGCCACACCCGCGACAGCTCAAACAGAAACAGCAACGGATGCGCAGGACCAAACAGCAGGGTGAACCCCGTGGAGCTGAGCGCTATCAGAAACGCGCCCACATAGGGGATGGGATATAGCACTCCCGCCAGCACGCCCAGCAGCAAGGGGTTCGGCACACCCAGCATCCAGTAGAGGAGCATGCTCACCATCCCATAACTCAGCGCCGCTGTAACCAGCCCCCGAATGTAACGGAAAAAGAGGTCGCCGATCTCGCTCAGCAGATTGTTCACTGCCGCACGCTGGGCTGGAGGCACAAGAAACAGAATCGCCCGCTTGATGGAAGGCATATCCAGCAGGAAAAAGTACGCGCTCAACGGGATGACGATAATCCAGACCACTTTGGAGAGCAGGCTCAGTAGCGTACCCAGCAGTCCGTTCAGGAAGCTCGCGGCGTTGTCCAGGAAGAACGCGCTCACGCGGTCGCGCAGACGCACGGTGAGCGCATCGGTGAGCGCTTTGGGGTCGGTGGGCAATCCGAGCCGCTGAAGCAGTTCACTGTTCGCCTCGAGCCATTTCTGGTGTTTGGGCAGCTCCGCCTGCAGATAGGCACGCGCATCGTTGACCCATGTGTTGATGACTTTCTCAATATCGGCGCCGCCGTTTTTGCCGCTGAAGCTCTCAATCAAGCCCAGCGCCTGCGCGTAAAACACGGGCGTCGCCAGAATACCGAGCAGAACCACCAGCAGCAGGAACATCGAGAAGACCGCCAGCACCGCTTTGGGGCGCGACAGCCCCCGCTTGCAACGCCACTCCACGATGGGGTTCAGCAGCAGTGCGATAATGCCCCCGATCGCGAAGGGGATCAGGGCATCGCGTACAAAATAGAGAAAGTAGAGGGTGGCAGAGACGACTGCCACCCATCCCAGCACGCGCCAGGTCATCGCTCAGGCTTCGTCGGGTGCAATCTCTTCGCCGACTTCGTGGGCTTTGCGCGCGATGCGCTCGCGCACGGTTCGCACCGTCTCTCCGCCACGCTCATAGACCTGGGTCGCCAGCTCGCGCACTTTCTCCGACAGGTCGTGGACGCGCTGGCTCAGGTCGCTGCGAATCTCCTCGCCCGACTTGGGCGCAAACAGCAGCGCAATCACTGCGCCGATCAGCGCACCCAGACCAATTCCTGCCAGCAGATAGAGCAATCCACTGCGCTCATCATGGTTTTGCATCGGTCATCCCTCCTTGTGTTGGTGTGTGTTCTACGACCTCGGTGGGGGTCGTCTCCGCCGTGGGTTCGGCGGAAATCGGCTGATAGACGCTGGGGCGCACGGGTTTCGGGCTGAGGCGGTCTATCTGGCGTGCCACCACCCGTCCGCCCAGCTGGAAAGTGTGATGAATCAGCCTGCCCAGCAAGCGGGCAGTCTTTTCAGGCAGGCGTCGCACCTTCGCGGCAATCTGGTCTGCCACTTCCAGCTTGTGGCGGATGTTGTCGGTTACGATGTGCAGGTTCTCTATTGTTTCGGCGGCTTCGTGCAGTGCGCGGGTCGCCTCATCCAGAGCCTTGTGGGTTCCCTGGAGTGCGGGGATCGTTTCGTCCAGCAGGGTCAGCACGCGCTGTTGCACCGTGTCGACGCGCTGGCGGATTTCGGGCAGTTGCTTGCGCAGGGCAATCGCCAGCGCCGCCACTGCGCCGCTCAGCACGACAAGGTTCAACACCATCAGCCCTATCAGAATCGCCAGCAAAGTCTCGTTCATTCGATAGCCCCCTCCAGCATGAATGGCTGTACCCGTTGCAGGGCACGCTTAACTGCCTGTTCGGTGGTCTCGGAGTCCACCTCTATCTGGTTCGGCGCCAGGATGGTTCCGCCCCCCACCACCGTCTCGCCCCGGTAGAACACTGCAATCTGCCCGGGCGTAATGGCGCGCACAGGGTGATCAAACACGACCCGTACCTGATCTTCGCGCTCTGTCGGGAAAACCTTCGCTGGCGCGGCAGGCATATTATACCGAATTTTTGCCATCACTTTCAAAGGCTTTGTGAGTTCGGGGATACTGCTCCACACCACATCGCCCACCCACATCTCGCGCTCGTAGAGCTGGTCCTCGGTGCCCACGATGATAGCGTTCTCTTCGGGCAGGATGCGTAGCACATACATCGGCACCGGGCTGGGGATGTTCAGTCGTCGGCGCTGTCCGATGGTGTAGAGCGCAATTCCCTGATGCATCCCCAGCACGCGCCCATGCACATCCCGAATCTCGCCCGGCTTGAAGGCGTCGGGCGTCACTTCGCGCAAAAATTGGTGATAACCGCCCAGATGCGCCACAAAACAAATCTCCTGACTATCAGGCTTGTCGGCGGTCCACAGCCCCATCTCGCGGGCAATCTGGCGGGTCTGCTCCTTGCTGGGGAGTGTGCCCAGCGGGAACAGGCTCCGCCGCAACTGCTCCTGATTCAGCATATAGAGCACATAGGACTGGTCTTTATCCTTGTTCACGGCGCGGAGCAGATTCCAGCGCCCTGTGTGGGGGTTATAGCGCACGCGGGCGTAGTGCCCGGTGGCGATGTAGTCGCAGCCCAGCTCGTCCGCCTTCTTGAGCAGGGCGTCAAACTTCACAAAGCGGTTGCACTGCACGCACGGGTTGGGCGTGCGCCCGCGGCGGTATTCGTGGATAAAGTCGCGAATCACGGTGTCGGCGAACACGCGGCGGAAGTTCAGCACATAGTGCGGGATGCCGAGCCGCCGCGCCACGCGCCGCGCGTCCTCTACCGCGCCGAGCGAGCAGCAGCCGCCGTGTCGGGGGTCGGGGTGCGACTCCTGCCAGATCTGCATCGTGACCCCAATCACTTCGTAGCCACGCTTCTGCAGGAGTACCGCAGCGACCGAACTGTCTACCCCCCCACTCATCGCCAGAAGCACTGTCCCACGCTTACGAGCCATAGGCGTTGTAAAGTATACCCGATTTAGCACGCCAGAGTTCCTGACCGGAGCAGGAAATACCCCATAAACGGCGTATCACTTTTTACAGGTGAGTCGCGTGGCAAAAGTGGCGTTGTTGACACGGAGCTGGCTCCGCGATTGGGGGCGTTATGTGGTCGGGACCTTCACGCAGGTGTGGGGCAACCCGGTAGTGGGGCGTGAGGCGCGGGTGCGTGTGCGGCTCAGCCGCAGCTACTTCCTGCAGAGCCTCTACCTGGGCTTTATGATCCTGATCGTGATGCTGGTGTACCAGAATGTGGTCTCCGACGAGGTGATGCGCAATCCCTTCGAGGCGCAGCAGAGCCTGCAGGCGTTCCACGCGACGGTGATGGGCACGCTGACTGCCCTGATTGTGCTAATCGCCCCCGCGCTGACGGCAAACGCGATTACCTTAGAGCGCGAGCGACGCACGATGGATCTGCTGGCGGCGACGCCACTGACCGCCCGCCAGCTGCTGACGGGCAAACTGCTTGGCTCGCTGGGGTTTGTGCTGTTGCTGCTCGCGCTGACCCTGCCCGTAAGCGGAGTGAGCCTGCTGATGGGGGGAGCGACGATTCGAGAGATGCTGGAGACCTATGTGTTGATTGCCGCCAGTGCGATGGTGCTGTGTGCGCTGGCGCTGTTCAGCTCCGCCTATGCCCGCAACTCCACCACCGCCGTGTTCTTGAGCTACCTGCGGGTGGGGTTGCTGGTGGTCGTGCTGGGAATTATGACGATTGCGCAAGCAACGACACGGCTCGCTCCGCCGCCTGGCGCGACAGGGCGCGAACTGGTGATGCCCCTTAGCGCCCTGAGCCCCTTTTCCGCGCCCTATGTGGCAGACACGGTGTTCAACGCTTTCGGCTTGGAGATTCCGGGCGTGGTGGTGGGCGTGCTGGTGTGTTTGCTGGCGACTCGCATGCTGCTGACTGGCGCCGCGCCGAAGGTGGGGCTGTACGATAAAGATACGCTCCCCTCGCTGAGGCGTCAGATGCTGCTGGCAGTGTTTCTCGCCTCGTGGCTGAGTTTTGCGCCGCCCGTTCAGCACTTGATTGCGGCTGGAGGAATTGGGCACGGCGGGGGGTTCGGAATCACTGATATATTGCCTCTGGTCGGGTTCGCTCTGCCGGCGCCCATGCCGCTCCTCATTCTGTTTCTCGCCCCTTACGGCGGTCAGGAAGAGCGCAGGGTGGTGTGGAACAGGCGGATTCGCGTGCGGGATATGCTCACGGGCAAACCGTCCGGTTCCCTGCCTTACATTCTAAGCTTATGGTTCGCCGCGATTGCGGGGCTGGCGCTTGCGATGCAACCCCTCTTTGTCCTTTTTTCGCCAGAAGTGTGGGCGTACCTCGTCACGCTCCTGTTTTACTACACGGGCTTGTGGGTGTTCCTGTGGGCATGCGCGCAGCTCTGTTCCGCTCTTTTAAAGGGGCGTTCTGTGGCAGCCGCGCGATGGCTCACGCTCGGATGCTACGCCGTGCTGTTCCTGCTACCCCCAATCCTGCACATGACACTCTTCTCCGATATGTTCATGAGGGAGTCGCCCGCCTTCTATCTTTCCGTGGTGTATCCCGTGTGGGGTATGATAGACACCCCGGCGCAGAGGGTGTGGGAGGTGGCTCCCGCGTTTTACCTGTATGGCGCGGTGTTGTGGCTTCTGTCGCTGCTTTTGTATGTGCTTCACCCGCGCCATACGAATCAGGAGGGCGATGTGTCATAATTAAGGGACGCTTCGGAAGAGGACTGAGACGATGATGGAGACCACCGTATTCTCACCACAGGACAGGCTGGCGCTGGACTATCTGGCGCGTCAGGTACTGTTAGGTTTTATGCAGGGCACGCCGGTGCCGTTGCGCACAAACGAGGTGCGCGATCGGATTCAGGCGCTGGGATTGAGCTCGGGCGAGGTGCGCGCGCTGCTGTATAACCAGCCAGAGAAGTTTCTTCAGGAGGAGCGCCGCTGGCTACCGCTGTATCGGAAAGTGTCGAACCGTTCGCCGATTGTGGCGTTTGCGGAGCGGATTGTGCGGGCGGTGGGCGCGCCCGTATCCCGCGATGCGGTCGCGCTGGAGCTGGGCGCACGCTACCGCCGAAGCCATGAATATTTCGAAACCATCCTGCCCCAGCTGTGTCGGAACGCGCAGAATCTATTTATCACCCCCAGCAACATAATTGGGCTTCGTGAATGGCTCTTCCGCCCCGAATGGATTGAGCCCATCGCCTACCTCTGGGAGGAGCCAGCGGAACGCGAGCGCGCTGTCCACGACGCCCTCTTCTACAACGACCTCACATGGAAAGAGGTAGAACCCCACCTCAAAAAGGCGCGTAAAATGAAGCTGGACTTCACCAACCCCGAATGGGTGGTGGCGTATCTGCAGCAGGCAGAAGAGCCTATCCCGAACCGCCTGCTGGGCTTCATGCACTGGTACTTCAATCTGGACCCCGACCCGCGCTGGGTGTTCCCCTACGACGGGGTGGCGCTGTTTGAGGCGGTTTGGGCTTCGGATGCGTATGCGTGGGGTTCTGATGGCGCATGGTATCCCAAATCGGTGGAAGCGGAATGGCTGGAGCGCGGGCGCGCCCTTGTGCGCCAGTGGCTCGCCGAAATGCCCCCCGAAGAGACCCAGCCGCTGGAACTGCGCCCCGACGAGGTGGAACAGATTGTATCGCAACTCCTCCAGCGACCGGGCATCGCCCGCGCCTCGCAACTGCTGGAAGAGATGTTCGAAGTCTCACCTCAGAGCCGCACCTTCCGCGAAGACCTCGATACGCTGATTTCCGCACTCTGGAGCGATGGACGCCTGACATGGTACGGCTATGACCGATTCGGGCGCGACACCGATATGCCCGAATATGTGCGGACCGTGCCTGCCATCCTCCTGTTCCCGCCACTTCCGCAAATCCTGAACGAGCAGGGCGAGCCGTATGATGTGGTGTTAGACCCCGAAGCCTACCCGCGTTCTCTACGCGAGGAGATTCGCGACCCCCGCGCTCAGGATGTGGACGACGAAGAGACGCCCGCTATGCCCCCAGAAGTACCCCAGAAGGTGCGAATCGTGCTGCGCCCGCCCCATAAGGACCTCGGCACCCTCCCGATGTGCCAGATCCCGCTCGGCTTTTTCGCAGACCAGCCCACGATTCAACAGGTGACTTTTATTGATGAGAACGGGCAAGCACACGAAGTGTGGCTGAACCACGAAACACGCCTGGTGTATGGGCTATTCGATAAGTTCGCCGAGCTGGACATCCTTTCGGGCGCAATCTTCGAGCTGGAGCGCACCGACCAGCCTGATGTGTTCTACTTCCGCTTCACGGGCGAAACGGATCCGCTACTGGCGGTCTCCCATGCGCGTTACGAGAAACTGCTGGAGCTTCAGGAGCGCGCCGATCAGCTCTCCACCTACCACATCATGGTGGAGTTGATGCGCGGACACCCCCGCGGCGCCGACTACCTGACCCTGCACAACGAGGTCAACATCGTGCGGCGCACGAAGCGCGAGGTTACGGCATCAATCCTCAGCGCCTACCCCTGCTTCGAACTCCACAAAGGCTCGCCCGTGTGGCACCTGAAGGAAGACGAAATCGGCAAACCCATCACCAAGAAGGCGCGTCAGTACCTGATAGGGGGGTAGGACGCCGATGCACCCGCAGATGCGGCTTCTGGATCGGCTTCAGCAGCTGGACGATGAGCTGGATCAGCTCCGCCAGCTGCTGAAACGCCTCGATCCGGGCGAACACCTGCGCCAGCGACTCAACGAATCGCGCCAGCGACTGGAAGAGATTAAACAACGCTACCGCGAACTGCAAGCGGCGGCGCACGACCAGCAACTTCAACTGCAGAGCGCGGAAGAGCGCATCCGCCACGCCGAGGCGGAACTCTATTCCGGACGCATCCGAAACCCCCGCGAACTGGAAGCACTCCAGCACGACATCGACGCCATGCGCCGCGCCCACGACCAGATGGAACTGGAACTGCTCCGCCTCTGGGAAGAGATGGAGACTCAGGGACAACAGATTCAAGAAACCGAAGCCGACCTGCGCCAGATCGAGGTGATGTTCGAACAGCACCAGCAACGCTATCAGGCGCAAAAAGCACGCCTTGAGGCGGAAATCGAGAAGCGCGAAGCCATGCGCGCCCAGCTCGTGGCGCAAATAGAACCTGCCCTCGTCCAGCGCTACGAAACCATGCGACCCCGACTCGCACGCAAAGCCGTCGCCCGCGTCGAAAACGAAGCCTGCGCCGCATGCCGCACCAAACTCACTCCCTACCTCGTCAACCGGCTCAAAGAATCGCATGACCCCGTAACCTGCGAAAGCTGCGGACGCATGCTCTACTGGGCGGCGTTAGACCCCCCTGAGACCACCCCCACACCCTGATGCGCAAAGAAGGATTCTGCGCCTACGGGGCGTCGCACATTCAAACACTCTTAGCGCAGGTGCGACCGCTGATTCGCCAATCCGACTGGACCCCCGACGCGCTGGAGATGCTCCGTGAGAGCCTCTTCACCCTTCAGGTGTGCCTGCGCGTGTTCCAGCCCTGTTTCCCGCCTACGCGAATTGCGTTCTGGAAGCGTCGGCTCCGGCGTGTGTTGCGGGCGCTCCACCAGCTGGAACTGAATCAGCGCCTTCTGGATTGGCTGAGCCAAGGGGACGCCCCTCCGCCCGCGCGGGCAGGCATCGAGCGCGTGCGCCTGCGCCTGCACCAGGTGCAGGAAACACACCTCCAGCGACTTCACACAGCGCTCCAGCAACTCCAGCGCGACCATGTGCTGGAAGAGATAGGGGGGCTTTCGCGCCGCTGGGCGGAGTCGTTCGCTCAGGAGCCGCCCTGCACCGACTATGCCAGCCAGCAGTGGCAGGCGTGCCTGCGTGAACACCGCCCCGCTATAGAAAACTCCACGATGGCGCTGGAGCTGCGCTGGGGGCGCCTGCGTACCCTGCTCAAAGCAAGTGCCCTGCTCCAGCCCCTGCTGGACGAACCGCTTGCCCCGCCCGAATGGCACGCTCTCTACCAGCAGCTGGACGAGGCGCGCTTCCTCCACCACGCTCGCCAGCAGGTGGAACAACTCATGCGTGCCGAAAAGACGCTCACCGAGCAGTACTACGGGCACGCACGCCCCTTCGCCCGACTCCAGCCGGGGTTTCAGCACCTGCTTCGCCTGCTGAAAGAAGTCGAAACTCCAGAGAAACCCCTATAAAATCGCGTATAATATATCCATTCGGTGGACAGCGAGGTGGATGGCGATGTTCAGAATTGAAAAGAAACTGGAGATGGGGGTACACGCTCTGTGCGTTCGTATAGTGTCAATTAGCATTGCGATTCTCCTGCTCATCGCGCCTGGTTTAGCGCAAAACCGACCCGATATTATGTGGATGCGGGGAGGGCAGGCAGGAGGTGTTTTTGCCCTCGCCTTCTCCCCAGACGGGCAGTATGTCGCAAGCGGGGGTGTGGGGGATGTCAAGCTGTGGCGTGTCAGCGACGGGATGTTAATACGCACGCTCGTGGGGCGTAATTTTCCCTACGAGATGTTCTCTGTCAGCTTTTCGCCCGACGGGCAATATCTGGCATGCGGGAGTTCTGGAGGGACTATCTGGGTGTGGCGCGTCAATGATGGCGCCTTAGTCCGCACGCTTGTCGGAAGCACCGTTCCCGTCTACTCAATGGCCTTTTCGCCCGACGGGGAGTATCTGGCAAGTGCGGGCGCTGACCGGACGATTAGCGTGTGGGATTTCAGTGAAGGCACGCTGATACGCACCATTACGGGGCATACGGATCGGGTTACCACTTTAGCCTTCTCGCCTGATGGACAGTACCTGGCAAGCGGCAGTGAGTATGTGGATGGCACTGTCAGGTTGTGGCGCGTGGAGGACGGCTCGCTGGTGCGCATATTCGGCAGGCACATCGGGGGTTGCAACGCCGTTGCCTTTTCGCCCGATGGGCAGTACCTAGCAAGCGGCGGTGGGGATAATGCTCTCAAGCTCTGGAATGTGAGCGACGGAACCCTTGTGTACACGCAAACCGGGCACACAGACACTGTCACTTCCGTAGCGTTTTCACCCGACGGGCAGTATCTGATCAGCGCCAGCTGGGACCAAACCATCAAACTCTGGAACCCCAGTGATGGTACCCTGCTTCGCACGCTTCGAGGGCACGCGGGGTATATCCGAGCTATCTCCGTGTCTGCCGATGGACAATATCTGGTAAGCGGCGGCTACGACAGCATGATACTGCTCTGGCAACTCCGCGAGGGCGAACTGGTGCGTCCGCTCACGAATCATACGAGTTCGGTGTACGCTGTGGCGTTCTCGCCTGACGGGCAGTACCTCGCAAGCGCAGGCGAGGACAGAGTTATCAGACTGTGGCGCGTCGCCGACGGTACGCTGGTAAACACGATCATAGGACATACGGGGCCTGTCTATTCGCTGGCGTTTTCGCCTGATGGGCAGCATCTGGCAAGCGCGAGCGGAAGCGGCGATCGCTCCGCCAAACTGTGGCAGATACCCGATGGAACCTTAGTCCGTGCATTCACAGGGAACACGGATAGTATCTTCTGTCTGGCGTTTTCGCCCGATGGATACTACCTGGCAGCAGCAAGCCAACATCTTAATACAGACTGTCTGTGCATGCGCGGCAGGGCTTATATCTGGCGGGTTGAGGATGGCGCCCTGATACGCACCATCACAGGGCACACCCACACCGTCCGAGCGGTCGCCTTCTCCCCCGACGGGCAGTATTTGGCATGTGGCAGTGGCGATCTGGAACGCGCTGTTCGAGTTTGGCGCGTGAGCGACGGCGCGCTGGTACGCACTTTCACGGGGCACACCGATGCAATCCTTTCTGTAGCCTTTTCGCCCGATGGACGGTACGTGGCAAGCGGGAGCGAGGATTATACCATCCGCTTGTGGCGGATGAGCGGCAGCTTCTGGACTCGCACTCTCAGGGGGCATCAAGGAACCGTTGCCTCCGTTGTCTTCTCCCCCGACGGGCAGTACATAGCCAGTGGGAGCTCCGATGGCACCGTCAAGCTGTGGCAAGTGAGCGACGGCTTGCTGGCAGTTGACTACACTCAGGAAACATGGAGGTATGTCTACAGCGTTCAATTCTCCGCCGATGGGCGCTACCTTGCATATGGGCGCTCGGATGGAACGGTGGTGCTGGCACGCAATCCGTTTGCCCGGCGCGACGGTGATGTGAACGACGACGGATGCGTGGATGACGCCGACCTGCTCGCAATCCTGTTCGCCTTTGGGCAAACGGGCACGCACCCCGAAGATGTGAACAGGGACGGCGCCGTGGATGACGCCGATTTGCTGAGCGTACTGTTCCACTTTGGCAGTGGGTGTTAGGGACGGTCCTGTCTGCTCAAGCTGCGCTGCGGCAAAGATATCTGCCCTGCCTTGCCGCAACGCTCACTGTGCCGTGCCCTCACCCCTGCCCGTACAGGCGTGGTTCCTGCGTCCTGCTTCTCTGAATCTCACCTACTTTACAACAACGCGTCTCAAGCCTTTCTTCCCCCTGAAGCCTTCCACACACCCCTGAAGGCGCATTCCAAAATATTGTGGGGTCGTGAACTGGCTCCACCACCGATTGGAAAAATCAAGCAAAGACAAGCAAAAACCCAGAAAAACACGGAATAGCGCGAAAAAATCTCACTTTGGGACTAAATGGCTCTCATTAGCCCTTAGACGCTCCTGAAATGCTGGAAGCAATTGCAGGATTCGGGGAGGGGATGTGCTATCCTATATGCCACCCTCTGGCGAGAGCAGGGAGGCAGTATGCGACGCAAGGACGAGAGCATAGACCAGTTGCGGCTTGGGGAGAGTCTCGATAGCGCCCAGTTGCGCCGTGCGTGGCGCGAAGCGCTTCGCCAGCTCCTTCCCAAAGCTTCGGTCACCAGTCGTCGGTTCCTCGAGGCGATTGAACCCCTCGGGATACAGGACGACTGCGTTGCCTTGCGTCTGGATAGTGCGTTCGGCAGACAGTGGGTTTCGCACCACCACCGCCACGAGATTACCGTCTTGCTGAGCGAGTATCTGGGGCGTGAGGTGCGTGTCGAACTGGTCGGCGAGGAGGCGAGCCACATCCCCACGCCGATGGAAGAGGTCGTTGTGGCAATGCCCGCCGCGGTCGCCGCCCCTTCTGCACCTCCCCTGCCCGCCCCGCAGTTCAACCCGCAACTCACTTTCGAGACGCTGATTGTCGGCCAGAGCAACCGCCTTGCCGTCGCGGCAGGTCAGGCGGTGGTCGAAGCGCCTGGCAAACGCTACAATCCGCTGTTTCTGTATGGCGCGCCCGGATTGGGCAAAACGCACCTTCTGCATGCGATCGGGCAGGCGTTCCTGTCGCGCTATGCGGGGGCGCGCGTGGTCTACATGAGTGCCGAAGCGTTCGTGCGCGACTATGTGCAGGCGCTTCGCAGCGGGCGCATCGACGAGTTCCGCGCACGCTACCGCAGTGTGGACCTCTGGCTGATGGACGATGTGCAGTTTCTTGCGGGCAAAGAGCGCTCGCAGGAAGAGTTTTTCCACCTCTACAACGCGCTCTACAGCGCGGGGCGCCCGCTGGTGATGTCCAGCGATAAGCCTCCGCGCGACCTGAGCGGTGTCGAAGAGCGCCTGCGCTCCCGATTCGAACAGGGCTTGTGCGCCGATATTGCCCCCCCTGACTATGAAATGCGCATCGCCATCCTCTGCGCCAAAGCAGAGCGTGAAGGAGTCGCCCTGCCGATTGAGGTCGCCGAGTATATCGCCGACAAGGTGCATTCGAATGTGCGCGCCTTGGAGGGCGTGCTGACTCGCCTGATTGCCCACAGCTCACTCTATGAAGCCCCCATCAGTCTGGAACTGGCTCGCGAGGCACTCCGCGACTATCTCATCGATGCGCCGCCGTCCGCTCCGCTCACCCTTGTCAGTGTGATAGAGGCTGTCTGCGAGGAATTCGCCATCAGCGAGCATGAGCTCACAGGCAAGAGCCGCCGCGGCGATATTGTGCCTATCCGCCAGATTGCGGCGTATATGGCACGCGAACTGACAGGCGAATCGTGGACACGCATCGCCCAGGCGCTCCAGCGCAACGACCACACCACCGTCATGCACGCCTACCGCCAGATTGCCCAGCGTCTCCCGCGCGACCCACAACTCCGCGAAACCGTCCAGCGAATCCGCTCACGAATCCAGCGCCGTCAGCGTCCCCTCTAAAGAATTAGAAAGTCCCTGCCGATAATCTTAACAGCCCGCGGTGATGCGAGGCTTCAGGGGAAGCGCACGGCGGCACCGTAAAAGCCCTTGACTCTTCCCGTCAAAATCGGGTATCATGTTAACGAGAACGAAACGATACTGACCAGGTACCCCAAAGACCTCATGGGCAAGGATGCCGCCAGCAAATGCTTCGCCGTCAGGAACGCCTGAGTCGCACTCAGGAGTGTCAAAGAAGCCTTGAGTTCCTGCTTTCGACGGGTGGCAAATCGGAAGCATAAAAATCACGATTTTTGCCACGCTTATCACTTTCTCTAAGAAAGTGATGTTCACCATAGGGAGGTGATTTGGATGTCTCGAAAGAGCAACGGCATCGATGTGCGTCCAGAGGTTGCGTTTGTCAGCACCTATCCGCCCACGGAGTGCGGATTGGCAACCTTCACGCAGGATGTGTTGAACGCCGTCGAGCGGCACGGCTGGCGCGGACTGGTGATTTCCGCAGACCACGAAGATTATATTGACCACCCTGATCCCCGTGTGATTTACCAGATTCGAAGGGAGGAGATGGGGGATTATGTGGAAGCCGCCGAATTGCTGAATCGCTCGCAGGTGCGGGTGGTGAGCCTCCAGCATGAGTATGGGATTTTCGGAGGCGAGATGGGCGAGTACATCATTCCGTTCCTGCGCCGTCTGGAAGTGCCTGTGGTCACCACACTGCACACGGTCGTGCCCCGCCCCACCGATGTGATGCGCGACATTTTGCGCAAGGTGGTGCTCCACTCGAACGCGGTTGTGGTGATGGCGACCACAGCGGTTCACCTGCTCCGTGAGGTGTATGAGGTGCCGACGGACAATGTGTATGTGATTCCGCACGGCGCCCCTGCCCCGTTGCCCATTGCCCAGCAGGAGGCGAAAGCGTTGATCGGCTTCAGCGGGCGCACGGTGTTGAGTACCTTCGGGCTGGTGAGCCGCGGCAAAGGGCTGGAATATGTGATTCGCGCCCTGCCAGAGGTCGTCAAGCAGTTCCCGAATGTGGTCTACCTGATTCTGGGCGAGACACACCCCAAAGTGCGTGCCCGCGAAGGAGAAGAGTACCGTGAGATGCTGATGGCGGAAGTGGAGCGGCTCGGCTTGCAGGAGCATGTCGTGTTCGAGAACCGCTATCTGAGTCTGGAAGATATTCGGCTCTACCTGCGGGCGACCGACCTCTACATCACGCCTTACCTGAACCCCGACCAGATTACGAGCGGCACCTTAGCCTACGCGCTGGCGGCGGGATGCGTGGTGATTTCCACCCCCTATCTGTACGCACAGGAGGTACTGGCGGACGGCGGCGGGATGCTGGTGGAGTTCCGCAATCCCGATTCGATTGCCGACGCTATCCTGCAGCTGTTGTCAGACCCGATGCTGATGCGCTATCACCGCGCCGTCGCCCAGAAGAAAGCGGCGATGCTGAACTGGGACGCCGTAGGGCGCGCGTATGCCAGCCTGTTTGAGCGCATGGCACGGGTTCCCACGCACCCCTTCAGCGTGGTGCCTTCCTCGGCGGTCTCCGAGTTTATTCACCAGCGCGCGGTCTCCTAACGCGCCATCTCGGCTATCAGATGGGCGTATTTTTGCGCCACCACCCGACGCTTAACTTTAAGCGTCGGGGTTAATTCGTCGCCGATGGTGAACTGCGTGGCGATCAGGCGGAAGCCCTTGATGCGCTCGTAGTCCGCCAGCTCGCGGTTCACCTGCTCTATTTCCTGACGGAAGCGTTTTTGCACCAGTTCATGCTCCAGCAGGCTGGGGATGTCGGAAGCGTCCAGCTCGTGCTGCTGGGCGAACTGTTTAAGCATCTCCATATCGGGGATAATCAGGGCGACGGGCGCGCTCATCTTGTCGCCGAACACCACCGCTTCTTGAATAAACGGGCTGTTACGAAGCAGATTCTCCAGTTTCTGAGGCGCGACATTCTTGCCGTTCGCCAGCACGATAATGTCTTTCTTGCGGTCGGTGATGTAGAGGTAGCCGTGTTCGTCCATATACCCAATATCGCCTGTGTGGAACCAGCCGTCGGGGTCAATCGCCTCGCGCGTGGCTTCAGGCTTATGCCAGTAGCCCTTCATAATGTTGGGACCACGCGCCAGTATCTCGCCGTCTTCTGCAATCTTGATTTCCACGCCCGGGATGGGTTTCCCCACGCTGCCGAACCGGGGCGCATGCAGAGGGTTCACGGTCAGCACAGGGCTGGTCTCGGTCAGTCCATAGCCCTCCAGAATCAGGATGCCGAAGGCGTGGAAGAATTCGGCGGTCTCCTTGGGCAGCGCGGCGCCTCCCGACACGAAGAAGCGCAGCCGCCCGCCCACACGCTCGCGAATCTTCGCGCCCACCAGCTGATCCAGCACGGAATGCATCAGCCGAGCGCCCAGCGGGCACGGACGCCCCTCGCGCCAGCAGCGGGAATAGATTTTGCCCACCTCCAGCGCCTTGTAAAACAGTTTCTGCTTCAGCGGCGTCTGCTCCCGAATCGAGGCGAGAATCCGATCCTGCACCGAAGTGTAAAAGCGGGGCACGCCCAGCATCACGGTCGGCTTAACTTCCACCATATCTGCCGCGAGGGTGAACAGGCTCTCGGCATAGGCAATTGTCAAGCCCGCATAAATCGGCAGGAAGTGTCCCGCCATCCGCTCGAACACATGGCTCAGCGGCAGAAACGACAGAAACAGGTCGCTTTTCTGGATCTCCAGCACTTCCAGGCATGCCTGAATGTTAGAGATGAAGTTGGCATGGGTGAGCATCGCGCCTTTAGGTTCACCAGTAGTGCCGGAGGTGTAAATCAGCGTGGCGAGGTCGTCGGGCTGCACACGGAGCGCCATCTTGCGGAAGCCTTCCTCACTCAGCTCGCCCGGCATGTTCATAACCTGCTCAAACGGGAGCGCCTCGCCCTGCTCATCCGGTTGCATGCCAATCAGGACTATCTGCAGTTTGGTGTCTTTGAGGGCATCCTGCGCCTTCTTGAGCTGGCGTTTATCGCTCACCACCAGCACCTTCGGCTCTGAGTCCACAAGAATCTCCCGCACCTGCGCGGGGGTCAGCGTCGGGTAAATCGGCACGGTGATGGCGCCCAGGCAGAGGTTCGCCCAGTCGGTAATCGCCCATTCGGGGCAGTTTTCGGAAAGAATCGCCACACGGTCGCCCGGCGCCACACCCAGCGCGTGTAGCCCCCGGGCGAACTGATAGACGCGCCGCCCCAGTTCGTGATAGGTAATCGGGCGGAACTGCTTCTCGCGCTTCACCAGCAGAGCGGGTTTGTCACCGTTCTCCCCCACGCTCCGCAGAAACGCCTTCGAAAGGGTATCTACAATCATGGCGCACCTCCTGTGTTCAGTTCGTCTTCCACCACTGTTTTCCTGCCCCAGAGCATCACTTCGGGGCAGATGTAAAGCATATCATGGGGCAGGCTGTTTCGGTTGCCCACCAGAGCGGGACCGTTGGAGAAGGTCTCCAGCAGCACATAGTCTTGCTGCAACGCCTGCATGAAGGCGCGATAGTCGGGGCGCCCGATACGCGCCACATCCCGTGCCTCAAACTCGCTGATGAGAACATAATCGGGCTGATGCAGGCGCAGGTTTTCTGCGCTCCACTCGGGCGGCGCGAGCGACACAAGCCGGTAGCGTCCCTCAAAAGCCTGCATCGCCTTCAGGCGCTCCTCCCAGAACAGCTCCCCCGTTTCGGGAAACAGGGGCGGCGTGTAAAACCACGGCACGGTGGGAAACGCTATCACGGAGCGTTCCGAAATATTTTCGCGAATCCACTCCACCGCCTGATCGCGCGCGTCGGGGCGAACCATGCAGAGCGTGTAATCCGTCGTGTAAACCGCCTGCACCATCAGCACGACCGGAATAAGCCACCGCCCTGCCCGCTGGAGTTTGCCTGCCGCTTCGCTCACCCATAACCCCAGCCCGATTGCCAGCGTGGGGAACAACGGAAAGGTATAGCGCATAAAGCGCACTTCCGCGCTTCCAATCAGCAGATAGTACGCCAGCGATGCCAGCGCGATTCCCCACAGCGCCCGCTCCCGACGCCCCGCCCAGAACCAGCCCATCAGCCCCAGCACCAACCCTGTCAGCGTGAATCCAGTCGTCAGGTTCGGATACAGGTGATACACCCAGCCCAGCCCTGTGTCGGTGAAAATCTCGCCGTGTCCCTGCTTCACATGGCGCACTTCGTAGCGGAAATCGCGCCAGAACTTCTCACTGTCTGCCCAGCTGCCCGGGCACGCCAGCAAGAAAGTCAGTAGCGCCACGCCCGCGCTGGCAAGAATCCCGCCGAGCATCCCATACCAGCCCCCCGCATCGCGCCGTGTGAGCAGCCCCCAGCTCACCCAGAGCGCGAGAATCGCCAGCCCCGCGTTATACTTGCTCCCCGCGGCGCATCCTGCCCAGAACGCGCCCCATAGCAGGGTACGCCAGCGATTCGGGGCGTTCCAGAGCGCGACCGACTGATAAAAGGTCAGTGCCACAAAAAAAGTGGTGGGCACATCCACCGTCTGGAAGCGGCTATGCACCACAAAGGCAGGCGCGAGCGCCAGCGCCAGCCCGGCGAACAGCCCTGCCCGCTCGCCTGCGACCAGCGCCAGCGTGCGCGCCACCACAACCGCCGTGCCCGCGCCAAGCAAAGCCGTTAACACGCGCGCCCAGAGAAGCAAATCGGCTCGCAACTGTGCCAGCTGTAAAGGCGTGGGGTTTTCGGGAAGCGGTGTAATCACGCCAAACGCACTGAGCCAGTGCAGCCACGCGCTCCACAGCGTCATCGGGAGCGTGCCGTAGTTGTAAAACCCCGGCAGCCAGTCGCCCGCGTAGGGGTTCATCACGAAGTAGCTGGCTAACAGCACCAGCCACTCGTCGGGGTGATAGCTGTAGTAGTGGGTTTCGTTGGGCAGGCTCCACGAGATGCCCACATAGCGGATTGCGAACGCCAGCACAAAGAGCGCAATTGCCCCTGCCCACGCGCCCATGGGGCGCTTCGGTGAAGATGCTTTTGCCGACGCCTTGCCCATCGGGCAGGGAGTATACCCCTTAAATCAAAATCGGGTTGCAGGGGACGCACCCCCGCAACCCGCGCTACTCGTGGAGTGTGAGGGCTTACGACTGGCGCATGCGCCGACGCGCGAGCAGACCGACGACGCCCGTCGCCAGCACCAGCAACGACGCCGGCTCCGGAACGGTCGCCTCAATTCAGCCTGCATACAGGGCGACATTCGTGGAAGCCTGAATGTCACCGTAGCTCGCATTCGGGTAATAGTCGAGTGGCGCAGCAATAAATGAATGAACCCCGGCAATGTAGCGGTTTGTCCCAACCTGAATGAACACAGGACCACCGCTGTCCCCTGGTGCCACCAGACCCTCAAAGGGCGTCGCCATGCTGCTACCCATCGTGCTGTAGGTAGAGTCTGTTGGATGGTCAAAGTCGCTCAGAATCCACTCGGTGGAGTTGTTGTATGAGCTCAGATAGGCGTCCACAACATTCGTCATCCCACGACGCCGACCATCGTAAGTTGTGTATCCTGTTAGCCCAGTACCTGTAGCACCGTAGCCAACGGAAATACTGTTCAGCCCGATCGGGCTGAAGCTGGTGTTAATAAGGGCAGGGGTTACCCCGACCACCGGAGCCGACAGTTCCAGCAGAGCGATATCGCCTCCGTACATCAAGTCGCTCGGGTTGTAGTTGGGGTGGATATACACATTTTGCACAGTGTAGGTGCTGGCGCCCAGCTGGAACACGAGATTGGGATTGTTATAGACCACATGCGCCGCGGTGAGTACCCACCTGCCGTTTGCAATCACAGTTCCTGAACCCGACGCGTTTGAGCCAATAACTCGCCCTACCGTAGCGGCGAGAGCCGAGGCTCCAAGCAGCTGATATTGACTGTCAGGGACATCATGTCGTCGGACGATACTCCATGCCGCACCATGAATCACACTTGCAACCACCAGGAGGCTTACACCTCGCCAGAAGTTCGCTCGGTTCCACATGCTCCATACCTCCGTCGCCTTAAAGACTCAAATTGCGTGCCAAACTGGACAATCGGGGAGAAAACTGGTAAAAATGCAGGGATTGGAGAAGCCAGGCTGTCTGAACATCTCCCACCCCCTTGACATCATGCCCTCTTATGGAGTATAATTCTCATCAGAAAATCACTCTCCACAGGGAGGACGGCGATGAACCATCTGATAGAAGGGCTGAAGCGAGCCGGATTGCGCATCACGCCACAACGGGTGGCGATCTGCAAAACACTCGCCGAGAGCAAAGACCACCCGACGGCAATGATGATTTATCACGCGCTCCTGCCCCAGTTCCCCACATTGAGCCTCGCCACCGTCTACAAAACGCTGAATGTGCTGAAGCAGCTGGGGCTGGTGCATACACTGGGCGACGCAGGCGACGGCATGGAACACTATGAGGCAGACCTGCAACCCCACATCAACCTCGTGTGCGTGCGGTGCCACCAGGTGGTGGACTTCGACGAGGAACTCATCGAGCGGGTGGAGCGTGCCGTCGCGGAACGCTCGGGCTACGAAATTCAGGGCGCCCGTATCGTCTACTATGGGCTATGCCCCCGCTGTAAAAACGGACACACCAACGGCACAGAGGTAAAATAGACGGGCGGAGGCAACGACATGCAACATCCCTGGCTCGATACCGTCATACAGGGCGACTGCACCGAAATTTTGCCCCAGCTCCCTGAACAGTCGGTAGACCTCATCTTCGCCGACCCACCCTACTTTCTGCAATTGCAGGAAGAGCTGTGGCGTCCGAACCTCACCAAAGTGGACGCGGTGGACGAAGCCTGGGATCAGTTCTCCAGCTTTGAGGAGTACGACTCGTTTTGCCTGCGCTGGCTGGAGGGCTGTCGGCGCGTGCTGAAAGACGACGGCGCCCTCTGGGTGATTGGCAGCTATCACAACATTTTTCGGATTGGCAAACTGATGCAGGATTTGGGGTTCTGGATTCTCAACTCCGTGATATGGGTCAAAGCGAACCCGATGCCAAATTTTCGGGGCAGGCGCCTGACCCACTCGCATGAGATTCTCATCTGGGCGGTGAAGCATAAAGGCGCCCGCTATCAGTTCCACTACAAAACCGCGCGCGCCCTGAATGACGACCGCCAGCTCCGCGCGGAGTGGCACCTCCCGCTCTGCACCGGGCGCGAGCGCGTGAAAATTGACGGCAAAAAGGCACACCCCACCCAGAAGCCAGAGGCGCTGCTCTATCGGATTATCACCCTCTCCAGCCAGCCGGGAGATGTGGTGTTAGACCCGTTTCTGGGTACGGGCACGACGGCTGTGGTTGCCAAACGCCTGCGCCGCCATTATATCGGCATCGAGCAGGACCCCACCTACTGCCAGCTGGCGATTCAGCGACTGGAGCGCACCCACCCTGTTCCGCAAGAGCTGATTGACTATTCGGTGGAGCAAAAGCCGCCGCGCGTGCCGTTCGGCGTGCTGGTGGAACAGGGCTATCTTCAGCCAGGAGAAACCCTCCGTTCGCACGATGGGCGCTTCACCGCCACCGTGCTGGCGACGGGCATGGTGCAGGCAAACGGCGTGGTGGGTTCCATTCACCGCGTGGGGTCGTATCTGATGGGCAAGCCAGGGGTGAACGGCTGGAAGTTCTGGCATGTTTTGCGCGAGGGAGAGTGGACACCGCTGGACGCGGTTCGGGAGGCATACCGTCAGGCGCACTTCGCCGCGGCAGAAATGCTTCCTCAAAGCGCGGAAGGGAATGCTTACGGGCTATCCCAGCAGGAGGCGACCCGATGAGATGGATTGCCACGATTCGGAAGCGTCGTGCTGAAGCGAACTCATGTTCAGATGAGATGGCGAAGAGTCTGCTCCAGCAGGGCGGGCTGCGCCGCCTGCGATACGACTATCGCAACGACCTTGTGGAAGTGGAATATGACCCTGCCCTGCTAAGCGCGGAGCAGGCAGCGCAACTCAGTGAGCCTGTGCTTCGCGAGCTGGGCGCCCGTATCCCCACCTGTGCCCTGCGCGACCCTGTAAAAGGCATCTGCGAAGCATGTCCCAGCGTCGCCCAGCACGGCAAGCAGTGGCGCGTGAACGGCACGCTCTACCGTGCCTCGTTTGACGGGCAGGTGCTGACCGTCGAGCAGGTGGAGCCACCCATCGGCACGACGCAGACCCTCCTGCGTCGCGTGCGAGTGCTGGAACAGCCCGCCCCACGCTGGAAAAGCCGCCCCTTCTGGGAACCCGTGCTGACCGCTATCAACCTGGCGATGATTCTGCTGGGCGCTCTGGCGAACTGGCAGGGCTGGAGCCAGCTGGCGATGGCGGCGTATGCGCTGGCATATCTCAGCGGGGGCTACTTCGGCGTGCTGGACGGGATTAACACCCTGCGCCAGCGTCAGGTGGATGTGAACCTGCTGATGGTGCTGGCAGCGATTGGCGCGGCGATTGTGGGCGAAGCGCCCGAAGGCGCCACTTTGCTGTTCCTGTTCTCGCTCTCCAACACGCTTCAGAGCTACGCGCTGGCACGCAGCCGCAAGGCAGTCCGCGCCCTGATGGCGCTCCAGCCCGAAACCGCCACGCGCCTCACCTCAGAGGGCACGGAAACCGTGCCCGTAGAGGCACTTCAGGTGGGCGACCGCGTGCTGATTCGCCCCGGCGAGCGCATCCCCGTCGACGGCAAAGTGCTTCGGGGTGAATCCCATGTGGATCAGTCGCCCATCACGGGCGAGTCGCTCCCCGTGCATAAAACCGAAGGCGCGACGGTCTATGCGGGCACGATTAACACCACCGGCACGCTGGAGATTGAGGTAACCCACCCGGCGACGGAGACCTTGCTCCATCGCATTTTGCGTCTGGTGGAGCAGGCGCAGGAGCAGAAGGCGCGTACCCAGCGCTGGCTGGAACGGTTTGAGCAGCGGTATGCGTTTGTGGTGATTGGCGGCGCGACGCTGGTGGCGCTCGGCTTGCCCCTGCTCGGCTGGGCGTGGAGCGAGGCGTTCTATCGCGCCATGACCCTGCTGGTGGTCGCCTCGCCATGCGCGCTGGTGATTAGCACGCCTGCCACCCTGCTCAGCGCAATTGCCAACGGCGCACGGCACGGAATCCTCTTCAAAGGCGGCGAACCGATTGAACGCCTCGCGAGCGTTAGGGCAGTCGCTATCGACAAAACGGGCACGCTGACGGAGGGCAAGCTGCGTTTCACCGACCTCGTGCTGATAGGCAACACGCCAGAGCGCGAGGTGTGGCAGGTGATTGCCGATGTGGAGTCGCTTTCGGAGCATCCGCTGGCGCAGGCGCTGGTGCAGGCAGCGACCGAGCGCGGTGTCCAGCCCCAGCCCATAGAGTCGTTTCAGGCGGTGCCGGGCAAAGGGGTCATCGCCCAGCGTCAGGGAGTCGCCGTGAAAATTGGCAACCTGCGCCTGTTTGAAGAAGGCGAGCTGAGCGAACAGGTAGTCCAGACCGTTCACGCCCTCCGCCAGCAAGGCAAGACCGCGATGGTGGTCTGGGTGAACGGTGAAGCGGTGGCGGTGGTCGCCGCGGCGGACCGCCTGCGTCCGAACGCGAAGCAGGCAATCCGCCAGCTCAAAGCGCTTGGCATCCGCCAGATTGTGATGCTCACCGGAGACGCCGAGCCAATTGCGCAGGCAATCGCGAAGCAGGTAGGCATCGACAGGGTGTATGCCGACCTGCTGCCCCACGAGAAGCTGGAAGTGCTCCAGCAGCTCACGCAGGAGTACGGGCGCGTGGCGATGGTGGGCGATGGGGTCAACGACGCGCCTGCGCTCGCCTCTGCGGAAGTGGGTATTGCGATGGGCGCGGGCACCGATGTCGCGCTGGAAACCGCCGATGTCGCGCTCGTGGGGAACGACCTGCTGAACCTGCCTTACGCCTTCGGGCTGAGCCGCTACGCCATGCGCGTGCTGGTGCAAAATATCGTGTTTGCCACAGGCGTGATTGTGGCGCTGGTGATTGCCACCTTTACAGCGGGGCTGCGCCTGCCGTTTGGCGTTGTGGGACACGAGGGCAGCACGCTGCTGGTGGTGCTGAACGGACTGCGCCTGCTGTTGTATCGCGCATCTGATGACTAACGGCACTCGTCGGAGGGCATTCGGTCAGGGCACAGAAAATGCACTTGAATGCCGTTCTGCAGAAGCAAAGCGTAATGATGACACCAATCCGAATCAATTGCGTTCAGAATGGGCACCGTTTGCCCCGTTGCCTGCTGGGCAGCAATCGCAACGGCGACGAACTTCCTGTCGTCCTGATGGAAATTGGCATGCTCAAGCGCAGCTGGAAACAATCTGAAGTTGACGCGCGATTCGTCCGTCGGTTGCGGGTCTACAATCAGGCACCGGGTATACAGGTACCCGCGTAGCCAGTTGACAAATTGCTTTCTCACGCTTGTGTTGTCAAGTGTTCGGGTGTTCCGCGCATATTCCTCAAGGATATATCCGTATGTGTCGAGAGCAATCCGTAGTTTGCCTTCCCGAACCGCTTCTACTTTCTGCAAACAGGTAGCCTGACAGTTGGGATCGGTGAAGTCGTCGGCAGCATATAACACATTTGTATCTATCACTACGACAGAAGTCAATGCTTTACTTTTCATTCTTCATTCTCTGGATGCGTGCTTTTTGGGTTTCTATCGCTTCGGTCATCAGGTCGCCAAAGAAATCTGCAGGCCAGTTGGAAATTTGACCGTACACATCGAGCGCAAGCGGCTCTGCAATAGACTTTTGCCCGTCAAACTGGCAAAAATAGAGCTTCACATCTTCGTGGGAGATTTTCCCTTCAGCGACACGGCGCTGCAAGCGCGTCAACAAGTGTTCGCTATGGCTTTCGAGAACAATCTGGATGCCGTTTCTTTGCACCGCGTCGATGAGGACATCCGCGAGTCGCATCTGCACAGCAGGGTGCAGGTGAATCTCGGGCTGCTCCAGGATGACAACAGAACCTTTTGGCACAAAATAACAGAGGGTTATCACGGGCAGCATCTGCGAAACCCCGAACCCCACATCGACCAGCGACACTTCGGGCGATTGGGGCGCAAGACGCACCTTGACCTCGTAGAGGCGACTGCCTTCGGCAATCGTTCTCACATCGAACGAATAGATCACGCCCAGTTTCTTGAGCTGCTCTGCAACGGCTTCCTCCACCGTCTGGGAGTGTCGTTTTTTGCGGGGAATCTTTTTGCCATGCCGGCGTGAAGTCAGAAGTGCAGCAATTGTATTTTCGCCGCGCATGCCCACATCGCTTGGTTCCGCTCCTGACCAGAGGTATTGGCGCTGGGGATACTCCCGCAAGGGACCGAGGTAGTAAATCCGCTGGGCAAGGCTGGTCAGTTCGTATGCCAGTTCGAACAGCGGCTCAGCGTTCTGAAAAGCAATCCGCACCGAGTCGGGAAAGCCGTAACAATTGATGGGTTCTCTATGCACGGGCGGGCGTCCGGGAGAACGCGCAAGCAACTGCGGTGGTTCCGACCGAACATCGTACCCTTTCTCTGTACGCAGGTAGCTAACTTGGCGCCCATCGAATCGGTAGCTGAGAGCGCGCACAACCATGCGCCCCGACTGCCCAACGCCTTCCCAACCTATTTCTGCTGAATGCTCGATACGCTGGACATTTTTGATGCCAAACAGCTTGCGCGGCTTAATCTGCCACTCCAATCGCCAGCGCAGGGTTTCAGATAGATTGTGCTGATGAATCAGGTCGTAGAAGGTTCCCAAATCCACAAGGCTCTCCCGGTCGCCAAGAAAGAGCGGGATGGAGGGGTCGGGCCAGTCCACCGTCTGCCTTAGTAGTAAGAGGAGCTGCAGGATGCTGGTCTTGCCCGAGCTGTTTGCCCCGAAGAAGGCAGTTATTTTGCCGAAGGGCAAATCCGCCTGCTTCCATGACTTAAAGTTCTCAATCTGCAGACGAGTGATCATCGCTTTGAATTGTACCTCTACTTGGGCTTTGTGCTGACACGAACTCTATTACGCGAGATTCTGGTAATCTCTGGCGGCTGAGGTATACTGCCAACCATGCGCATCGTGTCGCTGCTGCCGAGCGCCACGGAAATCGTGTGCGCGCTGGGGCTGGAAGAGCATCTGGTGGGGCGAAGCCACGAGTGCCTCTACCCGCCCACCATTTTAGACCGCCCCGTCGTCACGCGCAGCCTGATTCCGCCCGACCTGCCCAGCCACGAAATTGACCGCCTCGTGTCGGAAACACTGATGACCCACGCCACCCTCTACACGCTCGATCTGGAACTGCTTCAGGCGCTCCAGCCCGATTTGATTCTCACGCAGGCGCTCTGCTCCGTGTGCGCGGTGCCCTTCAACACGGTGCAGGAAGCCATCGCTGTGCTTCAGCCGAAAGCAAAAGTTCTCAATCTGGAGCCGACCACGCTTCAGGGAGTGGTAGACACCTTTTTGCAGGTAGCAGAAGCGGCGGGCGTGCCTGAGCGCGGGCGCACGCTGGCACAGCAGTTCTGGAGCCGTGTGGAGCGCGTCGCCGAACGCTCTCAAAACAGACCGCGCGTCAAAGTCTCGTTTCTGGAGTGGATCGCCCCGCCCTTTGCCTGCGGGCACTGGATCCCGGAGATGGTGGCGCTGGCAGGCGGTGTGGAGGGGCACGGCGAACCCGGTAAGCCTTCGCGCCGACTTGCGTGGGACGAGGTGCTGGCGTGGCAGCCCGAAGCGATTGTGATTGCCTGCTGCGGCTACTCCATCGAGCGCACGCTTCAGGATATGCCGCTGCTGGAAGCGCAACCGGGCTGGCACACGCTCCCTGCCGTGCGTGCGGGGCATATCTTCATCACCGAGGGAATCGCCTACTTCAGCTGCCCCAGCCCGCGCCTCGCCGACGCGCTGGAGTGGCTCGCCGTGTGTCTGGACGCTGTGCGTGATGCCGCGCCCGTTCAGCAGGGATAACGAGGCAACGCACGAATCTGAAGGCTATGCGCGTAGACTTGCGTTCCGACACCGTAACCCACCCAACACCCGCCATGCGTCAGGCGATGGCAAACGCAGAAGTTGGCGATGATGTGTTCGGCGAAGACCCCACTGTCAACCGCCTGCAGGAGCGCGTCGCCGAAATGCTCGGACACGAGGCGGCGCTGTTCACCCCCACCGGCACGATGGCAAACGAGATTGCCATCAAGGTCTGGACACAACCGATGGACGCCATCCTTGTGGACGAGGAGAGCCATATTCTGCACTACGAGCTGGCGGGTCCTGCAGTGTTGTCGGGCGTGCAGATGGACACCTACCCCATTCCGCACGGGCGCATAGACCCCGAAGCGATTCGGCGCCGTATCCGCATCGCCGACGACCATACGCCCGGCACGCGCCTGCTGTGTATTGAAAACACCCATAACCGTTGTGGGGGCACAATTTTGCCGCCGGAGCAGATGCCCGTGCTACGCCAGATCGCCGATTCACACGGGTTGCGGATTCACTTGGACGGGGCGCGCCTGTTTAACGCAAGCGTCGCGCTGGGCGTCTCGCCACAGGTATGGACGCGCTATGCGGACTCGGTGATGGTGGCGTTCTCCAAAGGGCTGTGCTGTCCCATCGGGTCGGCGCTTGTGGGGTCCAGGGCGTTTATTCAGGAGGCGCATCGCGTGCGCAAACTGTTCGGTGGGGGCATGCGCCAGGTAGGCGTGCTGGCGGCGGCGTGTCTGGTAGCGCTGGACACGATGATTGACCGCCTCGCCGAAGACCACCGACGCGCCCGACGCCTCGCCGAAGCGATTGCCGAAATGCGCGGCTTCCGCGTAGACCTTGAAACCGTCCAGACCAATATGGTCTATGTGGAAACCGTGGCCCCTGCGCCCGAAGTGGAGCGTCGGCTGGCGGAGCATGGGGTGCTGTGCCTCGCTTTAGACCCTCACCGCCTACGCCTCGTAACGCATCATGATGTAGATGACGCAGGCATCGAACATGCTATCCGCGCATTCCGTGCGGTTTCCGACGCGCTTGGGGTACACTAATCGGCGATGACTTTTCAGGAGCTGCTCTTTCGGCTGGAACAGTTCTGGGCGGATTACGGCTGTTTAATCCTGCAGCCCTACGATGTGGAGGTTGGCGCAGGCACGATGGCGCCCTACACCACTCTGCGGGCGCTGGGACCAGAGCCATGGTATGTCGCCTATGTGCAACCTTCGCGGCGCCCCGCCGACGGGCGCTACGCACGCAACCCGATGCGCCTCCAGCATTACTACCAGTATCAGGTGATACTGAAGCCTTCGCCCGACGATGTGGTGGATGTCTATCTGGAAAGTCTGCGTGCGATTGGAATCGAACCCAGCGAACATGACATCCGCTTCGTCGAGGACGACTGGGAGGCGCCCACCCTGGGGGCGTCGGGCGTTGGCTGGGAGGTGTGGCTCAACGGCACCGAAATCACCCAGTTCACCTACTTTCAGCAGGTGGGCGGCATCGAGTGCGACCCCGTGTGCGCCGAGATTACCTACGGTCCCGAACGGCTCTGCATGCTGTTGCAAAAGAAAAACAGCGTATGGGAACTGGAATGGGGGCGCGGCATTACCTACGCCGATGTGGACTACCTTGCCGAGCTGGAGCATAACTATTACAACTTTGAAGAGGCGGATACCGAAATGCTGTTCCGCCTGTTCGAGATGTACGAAAAAGAGAGCGCCCGTATCGTGGAGAAAGGCTGGGTTCACCCGGCGTTTGATCTCGCCCTGAAGTGCTCCCACATCTTCAATCTACTGGACGCGCGGGGGAGCATCTCGGTTACGGAGCGTGCCAGTTATATTCAGCGCATTCGCACTCTGGCGCGCGCCTGCTGCCTCAAATATCTGGAGAAGCGCGAGGCGGAAGGTTTCCCCCTGCTCCAGAAAGAATGGCGCGTGGGGCTACCCGCAACAAGACGGTAAAGCCCAGAGAAACAGGCACGCCGCTTGTGCAACCCCTCGCGACTGGGTACACTAATTGACAACTGCAACCGCAGGGTGAGACAATGTGACTCAAATGTCAGTGCAGCGGCAGCGCGCTCCCGAGCATCGTAGTATGTCGGGGAGGGTGCCCTCCCCTCTCCGAAAGCGCAGCAGCATAGCAACAATCCCACCAGCCCTGTCAACCCGATCCGACGGGCGAAGGATTGATAGCAAGCGACTAACCACTGACTCAGATCAATTTGTTTCATTGGCACTTCCTCACAATGTTTGTTCCCACTATAGGGAAATCCAACCTACTGAATGAACCGCATTTGCAAACCTGACGGCTCGGCACACAAGTGGCCTGTTCTGTCCACTGCACCTTGATCTCGCCAAAACCGTCATAGGTGCACTCGCTTCCTCTACTCGGGAAGCACTCTGCGTATTCCTCGCCTCATACCTCCTCCATCAGTTTAGCCCACTCGCTTAACGCCTCGCCAAAGGACCACTCCATGTTTTCGAGCTGAGTCTCTGTTCACCGCATGAGATCGGTGAGCAAATAACCTCTCCAGTCATAAATGACAAGGTCCTCCATATTGGGTAATGGGATTGCTCGGGTGGGATAGCTGATAACAATATCTATGTCGTTGGGCGAGAGCTGGAACCAGCCGCTGTTTTGAATTTGCGATAGGAGAGCAGTATCACCCTTATAACCTCTCAGCATGTCCATCAATTGGTGCTGGAGGTAGGAGGAAAGCTTGTTGAATGGAATTCGCCCAAAGGGTGGAAGGTTTTCTTTCAAAAAGGCATTTTGAGCTGCCCAATGCTCTACAAGATCACGCAAAGCATTTTTGAATGACCCCTGTGCTTGCAGTGCCTGGTGTTCGAGGCGCCGAAGGTACTCCTGCCCAACCTGAGCTGCCTCAGAAGGTGTTAGCGTTTTGGAGAAGTAGAGATCGAGATGAGCAAAAGCCACGCCACGACGCTCGCGTAACTCCTTCGCCGCTTGGCTCCAAGCAGCGGGCAGCGGCAGCGTCTGCAAAGCCGAATCACGCTCACGATGGCTGGGCAAGGGCGAGGTAGCCGTTTCTTGGGATGCAAGCAGCTGTTCGACTCGGGCTTGAAGATCCGCGGGAAGCGGTGAAGAGCGCGGAACAAAGAGGACAATCGGGGGAATGCGCAGTGAATGCTCACCAATACCTATCTGGGGACGCAAGGCAACATGGATCGAGATCGATAGCTGGTTCTTTTCCATAAGTGAGAGCGCTAACGGCTTTTGTTCTACTGCCTGTCCAAGAGCGCTTTGCAGGGATTGCTGCAACTCGGGTTGAAAGCTGCTAAGGGCAAGTTCTCCGATACGAAGCAGCAACTCCCTACAGGCTTCGCGCGCTGGGGCTGGGAGGTCATCCACGCGAAAGGTACCGGGCACTGAGGACAGCTCTTTCAACCCACGCAGCAGTGCCGCAGCATAGCCATAGATGCTGTCGGGTCCAATACTCCGCGGCAGAACGAACCAGTAGTTCCCATGAGCCTCCACAACAAAGCCCAGTTGCTTCGCGCGTTGCTGAAACGCGTGAAACTGCTGGATTCGCTCAATTTCGACAGCCCGCAACAACTCGACAGCGTACTGACGCTCATGATCACTTACCGCACCCACTACAATAATTGGAGACTGAGCCATCAGGTTCGATGCGACAAGCAGCATGGATGCCCATAAAGTAATCGTTTTCAGCATTGTATGTCCCTCCAGATCAATGTGAAATTACAACCACGACCGGCTCTTCTGGTACTGGTTTGCATGGGCAATCCTGTATGATGTATGATATTGTAAACCTTTCCGGGATGCTATCAATCTGAATGCGCTCGCGACAAGCTCCTGTATCAGGACAACGTGCGACTTGCTTCACGGTTACTTGGTGTAAGTTAAATATGTGTATAACACCTGTGCATGCCCCCAGTCCCTCAGCCGGAAAGCACACTGGATAACTCTCATCAGAGCCCGTAAGCGACCAGGGGATATTATTACATCTGTGAGAGCGCCCACCTTCGCCACAGCGCCATTCCCCTATTATGCGCTTACGCGTATATCCACACTCTTCTGGTATAAGAAGACTTCTATCGCAGTGTGGGTTTTCATGTACATGTTGACCTTGCGGAGTGTCTTGGATGAATTGTACAGGGTTATTAACCTGCCAGCCAGACGAACACTGACACGGGTCATCATTGGTGGAGTATGACAGATTGGGTGCACCGCGTCCAATACCGACGGTTACAACCAATGTGAGTGTGCTTACCCACAGTATCTTCTGTCGCCATATCATCTTCATTCTCCTCCATCGTTTTGGTTCGTTGGCAGGCGGGAGAACACCACCATTCCCGCCTCCTACTTATACATGCCATCCAGCCGCAAAAATTACAACCACTCGCACCCCAATTCCCCCAAAATCGCCCGCGCCAAACGCCGAAGCGCCCCCAAACGCTTACTCACTGCCTGCTGTGTCATCCCCAACTCCTGTGCCACCTCCGACTGGGTTCTCCCCTCCGCCAAACCCTGCAACACCCCCCAGTCCCTCGCATCCAAATAGGGGGAGAGCTGCTCCAATACCTGCGCACAAAACATCCGCTCCAACACTGCCAGCACCGCTGCCTCCGCCACCGCATCCTCCAACTCAATCTCCACCTCCTCGCCCGTTTCCTCCTCCACCACCATCGGCACGGTGTGCGCGTAGTACTGCACTTCCTGACGCCACCACCGTCGCAGGGCATTATATGCCTGATTGGCTAGCCACAACAGGTGATGCCGCTCAGGATCGGCAGGCGGTGGATCGGGGCAGGCATAGCGGGGAGCAGCCTCAGCAAGCGCGACATAGGCTTCCTGTTCGCAATCCCGTTTCCATTCGTGCGGGTCGGGGCAAGGGTTGGGATAGCGCTGTGCCAGCAGTCGGAGGGCGACGCGCATAGCACGCTGCCATTCGAGTGGCAGGTCGCGCGGCGACTCGTCGGGAAAGTGCCGAGTGTCGGTCATCGCCCCCCCCCCCTGCGAGATTGCCCGCGGATGCCGAACAGAGTGCCTTCCCAAGCCTCCGCGCAGGCTTCTGTTGTCCGTGAACCCACAAAGTAGGCATCGTCGCCCTCCTTGCTAATACTACGATTCGCACAGAATGGAGAGATTCCTGCCTAACGAAAACAAACAGCCACGCAAAACAGACGGTTTTATGCCCTGCGCCAATCAGTGCTTGACAACCGTCCGAGCCATACGACAATCATCGCTGCTAAACAGAGATAGACCCACCAGTCGCCCCAACGCACATAGAGGGTCTGGTCAGTGCGAGGGGTGATGGGGTATACCAGCACGCCCGGCTTGCCCATCGGCAACGACGCGACGAGTTCCCCTGTCGGCGCATAAAACCCACTAACACCCACCGAAGACGCCCGCGCAATCCAGCGGCGACATTCCACTGCACGCAGGGCACAATACTGAGCAAACTGCCCGCGAGTCATCCCTGAGGGGAGCCACTCATCGTTGGTCAATACAGCGATCCACTGGGCGTCATTCCTCACCATCTCGCGTGCCACCCAGCCATACAACGACTCGACGCAAATCAATGCGCCCACCCGCCTGCCATCCGCGCCTTGCAGGGCTATGGGCTGTTTACCGGATTGGACGGTACTCTTGGAATCCAGTCCGAGTGCTTGCCAGAAGCTGAGCGTTGGCAGGGGTGGAGGTAACTCTGTGAAGGGCATCAGTTTCACTTTATCGGAACATACTGGCTCCCGATCTGCCATCAGTAAACAGGCACTGTTCGCCCGATATCCAGAACCCACGCGACGTCCCGTGCCCACCAGTACCATGCTATTGAGGGTTCGGATGTGCTGCTGCCAGCGTTGCCAGTCAGGGTTGGATGGGTCAAGCTGCACTGTCGATTCGGGCAGAACCAGCCACTCCGGTTTATGTTGTTGAGTTTTGGTAATCCAGAAGTCAAGAACCTGTTCGTTGCGCTCTGCGATAGGATGCTCTTGATACTGCAATATACCCACACGTATCTTCGTCGCTTCCTTGCTCAAGTCAGTATCTCTGTATTGATTTAAACGAAGCGCGCCATAGCTCCCCCAAAACAAAGCGACCACGATTAGCATGGCTGCCACCTTGTTTCGTAGCTGTGCTGTAGCCAATTGCTCGGTTGTTCCACGAACGAACTCGCACAGCAGCATGTTCCAGTAGGCGATCATCCATTCTAAGAACCACACACCGCCTAAATCGACCAGCTGAATCAGGAGTGGTATTTGGGTCAGGGCTATTCCCCACTGTGCCCAGGGCAGACTGTAGGAACCCAGGCCCTGCAACCACTGGCAAACTGTCCACGCGGAGGCGCCTCCAACGGCGCGCCCAAACCAGCTCGTTGTTGGGATGAGATTCAGGAGTAATCCGAAGAGTGCGTAAAAGAAGCCCAACCACAAAGCGGTGATTGCCCAGGCTATGCCCGCGTAGAGTGGTGACGCCGCTCGTTGCTCAAACACAGGCAGTCCCCAAAAGCCATGAACCAGATAGAAGCTCAAACCCCAGAGCCAGCCGCCTATCAGTCCAGGACGCCAACCCACATTGCGCAGCAGCCAGAAAGTGAGTGCTGGCATCCATAACAGTAACCACCCCTTCCCTGGCGTAAATGCCAATGCCAGTCCACAACCACTGATGATTAAGCCTGCGGCGCCCCACATCCACCGACCCTCTTTCTACCAAAGGATAGTTTATGGAGTCTCACAACTGCCTTGCATATACCAGCGACTTTCACGCGGTCGTCCTGGACAGTGCCAGCACCAGCGCCCATCCCGACGCTTGGCTGCTAACCCGAATATCATCCCTTCACAAAAGCCATCTCCGGAATAATAGGGTCCCACATCGAGCAGGCAATAAAGTGGTGCGGTACCGCCGTCCCCACGCGGAATCGCTATCGCAGTGTAGCGCGTATGTAGCGGCTGCGCGTGTCCATCTGCGAAGTTGGCGATGGCGATCTCCAGATGGCGCCCCTGCACATAGGGTGTTAAACCCGGAGGACCGGTCATCACCGCGTCGAAGAAAGCTACCGTCTGGGCAATATACTCCAGCTTGCTTGCGGAAATCACCTGATGCGGTAAAGATAGCCACGGCGGTAGCCAGCCTACCTCGAATAGGCACCAGTTTGCCATATAGCTGGTGTGCCGAAACCCCATCGCAGGACAAAGCTCCCAGTGATTGGCAAACACCTGAACCACATCCACTGGACGATTGTCGGACGGGCAGACCACGATTTGCTTATCTTGAATATAAGGCGCCAGTGCGTGGTAAAGTGTGAAGAGGCACCCTCCGTTGGGTGCGGAAGGCTGCACATAAGCCGCCATGGGATAGGTTTCATCGAAGTCGGCAAGATACGTCAGCACGCTGTGTCCGAGCTGGCGCATTTGGGTGATACATTTACTACGCCGTCCACCCTCTCGTGCGGATTGTAGCACGGGAAACAGTAGTGCGGTCAGCAGCATGAGAATACCGATGACCACCAGCAACTCTGCAAGGGAAAAACCGCTTCTTTTCACCCCATCTTCGTCACCCGCTTGCTACGCCACCATAGATAGGCGCCTGCAACAACTAAAAGGATACCTGGTAAATAGAGCCACCACCGCCCTTGCCGGGCAGGTGGAATGGGGATACCCGCTGGCGGAGAAGCTGCCTGATACCTCTGCTCCAGCTCTGTTAGAGTGGGTAACTGACCTTTCCAGATATAATTCACCACTTTGCCCGCACCATCAGTGCACCACTGGTCGGGGTTCGTGAGTCGATAATCGCTGACATGCGCACCGATAGGATGCTCTACCTTGACTGTTCCAGTCTTTTCAAGGCGAACCAGTCGCGCAACCAAACGCGCTTGACTAAAATTCTTCCAACGAAACTCTGCCAGCACTTCCGAAGGTACAACAAAGTTGCCATGCCTCTGGGTCTTTAGGACGGTAATCCGACTTTGAATCGTGGTGGGATTCGGTCGTACCTGAAATTCTTGAACCCAGCCTTCAGGATGAAGAATCAGGTAATAACCCCCTTTCTCGGCAGCCCCATTCTCAAATAGCTGTTTCAGGATAATCTGGGAATCTGTTGCTTTGTCGAGAAGCCATTCGGGGCGCGGAATGCATTTAAATGCTGGTTCAAAAGGACTGGTCCCAGCGAAAAAAGCGGGATGCAGGGTTGGTGCGAAGGACAACGAGTCCAGCAAAATATGCTTTCCTTGCGGAAGAGGTATAATATAAACAGTCTGGGAGATTTGCTCTGTGTCTACCCCTCCTGCCTCGCCCCCATCGACTGACAGCCAGTCCCGCCCTCGATAGATGCGTAGAACCTTACTGTAGCCAGGAAACCAATCACCGCTTACATGTTTAAGCACTACCATGCTTAGTTCTGGGGTGCGAGCAATTGTAAGGTGTGCAACCACTGACATTGAGGGAGGGGTCAGAATTCTGAAATGACCAGTCTCTCTCCGAGAAGTAAGTTCCTGCTCAACGGCTGCCAGGTTGTTCGATTCAGAGTACACGATTTGCCAGAAGAAGGTGTGCTGGGATGCCCATTCATCGTACTGCTGCTGATATCGCTGCAGGCGCTCCAGCACGCCTCCTGTCTGGGCGTACAATACACTTAGCAAAGCCAGCCATTTGCAAAGCCCCAGTGCTACTCTTCGCATGCCTTTCCTCTCCCTGAGCGGCTTCGGGACTCACGGAATTAGGCAGGAACTGGTGGAACAGGTGCGTTCCTCAACCTCAAAAGTGAACGGTCTTCCAACGGGGATAAATGTGCAATTACACGAGTGATCGCATTTAAAGCTGCTGACATCGATAACTACCATTCTTGAAGTGCACTTGCAGCTCATGCCGTTCGCGCCACCAACGCAGAAATCCTGCCGGATAGGTCTAGCGTATCGCCAACAGGTATGGCAGTGAGTGTCAATGCATTCGATATAGCGATCCTCGTTATGCGTTGCAGAGCGTGTATCTGGACAGCCACCACATGAAATGAGCGTAGTCACTGGCAAGATAATCACGAGAGCCAGCGTCCACATACTGATCTGCATTACTCGTCTCGTCATCTCCATCGCCTCCTATCGTGATTTGAAGGCGGATTGCACCGTGAGCCGAACCGCTATCCCCTCACGCCAGCTATAGCGACCATCCCGCACAATCAGTTCCACACGCTGGAGGTGTTCTCCTGCCGACTTTCCCGTCGTGTCCACACGCACCGTCAACGGCACGACCCAGAAAGGCGGCAATACCTGCTGCGCCTCCAAATATTATGGTGAATAACGCTTGTTGGAAGGCACAATGTATAAGGCTGACCCTTTTCCTTCAGGGATAAGAAAAAGACGCGCGCCCGTGCGATTCAGCATTGGCTTGATCTCTAGTCCTTTAGTGCCCACGCGTTTCTTATGGGCGACAGTCAGCCTTTGCGGAGTCTCTATACTAAAACTAACTAAAAGCAGATCCTTGTTGACGGCGGGTCTATTCCCCTGAGGAGGCGACCATAGATAGTAAACCAAGTTAAAGGGGGATCCTCCTTCGTATTCACTACGAACGGAGTCAGGATTAACAGGCTCGCCTCCCCACTTTTTGATCTTAGCGTTTGTTCTCTCTACCTCTTTCAGTGCTTCTTCCAAGGTGAGAGTACGAAACCGGATAAAACGCGGATTGACTTCTATGAATTCCACATATCCTGCCCCCCATTCCCTATAAGGGGGTCTTTCAGACTCACTTTTACCACTTACAGGTAAAGGCTTATCAAAGCGAAGAGTATAAACTTGTCCGGGCTTGAGTAATACAAACAGTGAGTCGACAGCTTCGGAACGCGATGCAAGACGAGTCTGGGGCGTTTGGAGCATCATCCAAACGATCAGAATAAGAACAGTATACTGGATACGCATCGTTTGTCCTCCTCCATCGTTTTGGTCTGTTGGCAGGCAGGGTGGTTCCACACCACCATTCCCGCCTCCTACTTATACATGCCATCCAGCCGCAAAAATTACAACCACTCGCACCCCAATTCCCCCAAAATCGCCCGCGCCAAACGCCGAAGCGCCCCCAAACGCTTACTCACTGCCTGCTGTGTCATCCCCAACTCCTGTGCCACCTCCGACTGGGTTCTCCCCTCCGCCAAACCCTGCAACACCCCCCAGTCCCTCGCATCCAAATAGGGGGAGAGCTGCTCCAATACCTGCGCACAAAACATCCGCTCCAACACTGCCAGCACCGCTGCCTCCGCCACCGCATCCTCCAACTCAATCTCCACCTCCTCGCCCGTTTCCTCCTCCACCACCATCGGCACGGTGTGCGCGTAGTACTGCACTTCCTGACGCCACCACCGTCGCAGGGCATTATATGCCTGATTGGCTAGCCACAACAGGTGATGCCGCTCAGGATCGGCAGGCGGTGGATCGGGGCAGGCATAGCGGGGAGCAGCCTCAGCAAGCGCGACATAGGCTTCCTGTTCGCAATCCCGTTTCCATTCGTGCGGATCGGGGCAAGGGTTGGGATAGCGCTGTGCCAGCAGTCGGAGGGCGACGCGCATAGCACGCTGCCATTCGAGTGGCAGGTCGCGCGGCGACTCGTCGGGAAAGTGCCGAGTGTCGGTCATCGCCCCCCCCCCGTGCGAGATTGCCCGCGGATGCCGAACAGAGTGCCTTCCCAAGCCTCCGCGCAGGCTTCTGTTGTCCGTGAACCCACAAAGTAGGCATCGTCGCCCTCCTTGCTAATACTACGATTCGCACAGAATGGAGAGATTCCTGCCTAACGAAAACAAACAGCCACGCAAAACAGACGGTTTTATGCCCTGCGCCAATCAGTGCTTGACTAATTGACAACTGCAACCGCAGGGTGAGACAATGTGTGCTGACGAGCCGAACAGATATGATACTGTTGTTTTAGGGGCTGGTCTTGCAGGGCTTTATGCGGCGTATCTCCTTCAGAAGCAGGGATATTCGGTCTGTATTTTAGAGGCGCGAGAGCGCGTTGGGGGGCGCGTGGCAACATGGCAGCCTCCCGATACGAGTCAGCATGGCGAGCTGGGCGCGGAGTTTATCGACTCCAATCATCATCGCCTGTTGAATCTGGCGCGCACGCTGGGGCTGACCCTCGGCGAACGCCCCGATTTCTGGGGTCTCACTCCCTCTCGTGCGATCGGGCGAGCCGCACATCAGGCGTGGCGCCGATTCTGGGCAGGAGTTCTGAACGAGCTTGCGCCCCAGATTCCCGACCCTGCTGCCCCCTGGAGGGCGCCCGAAATGGTGCGTGCGCTGGACCTTCGCACGATGCGCGACTGGGCAGAAGAGCGGGGTCTCTGGCAGGCAGGCGAGCCGCTGTTCCGCCGCTACACCCGCAACCTCGAGGCTGCCGAGCCAGAGCAGGTCTCCATGTTCAGCCTTGTGGCGCAGGAGCGGTTCTATGGCAAGGGTGTGGAGCTGGGCGCGTTTCGGATTGTAGAGGGCACAGAAAGCCTCCCGATGGCGCTGGCGCAACACCTGAGCGCGTGCGGCGTCTCGCTGCGGCTGGGTGCGATTGTGGAGAAAGTGGTTCAGGAGCCATCGGGCGTGCGGGTTTCCTATCGCCAATCAGGGCAGGTGCGCACCGTTGTTGCCCGTGATGCGGTTGTGGCGCTTCCCTTCCCCGTGATTCCTCAAATAGAGTGGGAGCCGCCGCTGAGCGCGGCGCGACGGGAGGCGCTCGCACTGGCAGGTGCAGGGCAGGTCGTGCGCACGCTGATTCTGTTCCGCCGCCGATTCTGGCGTCAAAACGCGCCGCGCCGAATCGCTCATAACCCCGACATCTCCGCCATCTGGGAAGAGACCGACGGCATGCCGGGCAAGACGGGCATCCTCTCCTTCTGGGTCGGGGGCGAACCTGCCCGCAAGTGGGCGACACGCTCCCCACAGGAGCGGATTGAAACCTGCCTGCAGGTGATGGAGGTGATGTACCCCGGCTGCCGCGCCGATTCCCTCCATGCCGAAAGCTATGCGTGTGGCGCAGACCCCTTCGCCCAGCACGCCTATATTTATCACGCGCCAGGCTACCTCACGCAGGCGCTTCCGCTACTCCGCGAACCCGAGGGACGCCTCTACTTCGCAGGCGACTACCTCAGCCTCTTCGTGGGCTACATGGAGGGCGCACTGGAAAGCGCGGAGAACGCCGTGAACGCCCTGCTCGCAAGGTACAATTCTCCCGATGGAAGCGCGAACCCCAGCAGAGACTGAGGTCATCCTGACCCAGATGATGAACCCCGAACACGCGAACCCTCTGGGCAATGTGCATGGCGGCTGGATTCTGAAACTGATTGACGAAGCGGGTGGGATTGTCGCCTCACGCCATGCGCGCGCCCCCGCCGTAACGGTGGAGATAGACTCCGTCAACTTCTGCCAGCCCGTGCATGTGGGCAATCTGGTGCATGTGCGGGCGCGGATTACCCGCTCGTGGCGCACCTCGATGGAAGTGGAGGCGGTGGTGGAGGCGGAGAACCTGCTCACGGGCGAGCGGCGAATCACTTCCGTCGCCTATCTGGTGTATGTGGCGCTGGATTCTTCGGGACGCCCAACCCCTGTGCCGCCTGTGTTGCCCCAGACCGAGGAGGAGCGCCTCAAGTGGGAGCAGGCAGACCAGCGCCGCGCCGAACGGCTCGCCCGTCGCGACGCCGCACGCCAGCAACTCACCAGCAGGGTATAATCCCCACCGTGCAGGACGAACGCTGGCTCAGCATCGAGGTGATAGCCCCACCTCAGGTGTGGGACACCGTGGCGGCGGTGATGATTGAGTCAGGTTGCACGGGCGTCCAGCTATGCGACAAGCCGCCGCGCCTTGTGGGCTACCTCCCCGAAACCGAATCGGAGCGCGTCGCCGCAATTCAGGAAAAGCTGAACCGGCTCCCGCAGTTTGACCTGCCCCCCGTCGCCGCCGTGCAGGTGCAAACCATCACCGAAAAGGACTGGCACACCCTCTGGCGACGCCACTTCCGCAGCCGCAAGTTCGGGCAACGCCTGCGCGTGCAACCCTCATGGAGCAAACGCAAGCCCGAACCGAACGAGCAAACGATTCTGTTAGACCCCGGACTGGCGTTCGGCACAGGTGGGCACCCCACCACCGCCCTCTGCCTGGAGATGATTGACCAGTGGCTTCAGCCCGGCATGCGCGTGCTGGATATGGGCACGGGCACGGGTATTCTGGCGATTGCCTGTGCGAAGCTGGGTGCCGCCCGCGTGCTGGCAATCGACAACGACCCGCTCTCCGTGCAGATCGCTCAGGAGAATGTGATGCGCAACGGCGTGAGCGAGCGCGTCACGGTACAACTGCGCGACAACTGGAACGACCTGAACGAGACTTTTGATTTTATCGCGTGCAACATCATCAGCACCTTCCATATCGCGAACGCGCCGACGCTGCCGCCCCTGCTTGCGCCGGGGGGCTATTATCTGGCGTCAGGGGTGATTGGACGCAACTGGCGCGAGGTGCGCAAGGCACTTGAGGCGGAAGGGCTGACTCTGGGGGAGTTTCGCAAGCGCCGCACATGGACCGCCAGCCTGTTCCAGAAGAGCGCGAGTTGAGTCCCCGCGCTCTGCCCCGCTTTTTCGTGGCGCCCGAAGTGCTGAAGGAAGGCGTTTTGCCCAGCGCGGTGGCGCATCAGGTGGCGCATGTGCTACGCCTGCGCTCTGGCGACCGAATCTGCCTGCTGGACGGCACGGGCGACGCATGGATCGCTCGGCTGGGCGAGCGTGGGCAGTTTCGGCTGATTCAACAGTATCCCCTCACCACCGAGCCGCCGCTGGAGGTGGTGGTGCTGCAGGCGCTGGTGCGCTCCGAAAAGCTGGAGCAGGCGATACGGCTGTGTGTGCAGGGCGGCGTTTCGGCGGTGTGGGTTGCCCCCAGCCAGCGGTCGGTGGTGAAGTTAGAGGCGTCTAAAGGGCGCACCCGACAGGAGCGCTGGCAGAAAATCGCCGCCGAGGAGGCAGAGCTTGCCTGCCGCGCGCGATTGCCCCAGATTCGCCTGTTTGAATATTGGTGGGAGGCGTTTGAGGCGTTGCCAAAGCCCATCCTCGTGCTGGACGAGTGGGAACACACGCGCCTGCTGAACGCGCTCCTGCGCGAGTGGCAGGCAGCCGATATGGCTTCGTTTCAGGCGCTGGCACTGGTGGTCGGTCCCGAAGGAGGATTTAGCCCTGAAGAGCGCGCGCGAATGGCGCAAAGCGAATCGGTTTACGCCGTCTCGCTGGGGGCGCGGGTGTTGCGCACGGAGAGCGCGGGGTTTTATGCCCTGGCGCAACTCTGGGCATGCTGGGAGGATAACTGAGGTATCCTCTTGGGCATATGGAACGAGTCGTTTCCACGCGCGTTTTGTTCTGGCTATGGCTTCCGCTGGCGCTCAGTTTCACCTTGATGATGATGGAATCGCCCGCCACGAACGCGATTCTCAGCCGTTTCCCCGATTCGGCGACCCATCTGGCGGGGTTTGGCGCGGCGCTGGGGCTGTCGCTTCTGATTGAAAGCCCCGTGATTATGCTGCTGGCGACGGCGATTGCGCTGGTGCAGGGGCGCGAGTCGTTTCTGGCGCTGATGCGCTTTGTGTTGCTGCTGATTAGTGGGCTGACCCTGCTCACCGCGCTGATTGCGTTCACACCTCTCTATGATGCGATTGCGTTCCACCTGATGGGGCTGCCCCCTGCGGTTGGCGAGGCGGGACGGAGCGCGATGCGCGTGATGTTGCTCTGGACGGCGCTGATCGGCTGGCGTCGGTTTCTGCAGGGCGTGCTGGTGCGCTACGGCGGCGCACGATTCGTCACCTGGGGCACGGCGATACGGCTTGTGAGCATCTTGACGGTTGGCTTGGCGCTGCTGTGGTGGAACCGCCTGCCGGGGGCAATCGTGGGCGCGCTGATGGTGATGACGGGCGTGTTCGTGGAGGCGGTCGTTACGACTCTGTTCGCCTATCCCGTGCTACGCGAGCGCGTCCTGACCGTGCATGAAGAGTCGCCCACGCTAACGCTCCGCGCCATCTGGCGGTTCCACCTGCCGCTGGCGCTCACCACGCTGTTGACCCTGCTGGTGCATCCGATTACGGCGAGCGCACTGGCTCGCATGCCCGAACCCGAAATCACGCTGGCGTCGTGGACGGTGGTGTTCGGCTCGCTGCTGATTGTGCGCAGCTGGGGCATGGCGCTTCAAGAAGCGGCGGTGGCAGCCCTGCAACAGGGCGTCTCGATGGAGACGCTCAGGCGTTTCACCCTGTGGGTAGCGCTGGGCACATCGGGGTTTCTGGCGGCTGTGGGGTTCACCCCGTTGCTCACCCTGTTCACCGATAGAGTGCTGGCGCTGGCGCCTGAACTGAAGCCTGTACGCTATGGCGTTCTGCTCTGCCTGCTCCTGCCTGCCTTCACCGCAATCGGCTCCACCCTGCGTGGGGTGCTGATTCTGCGCAAACAGACGCCAGTGATCTACCGGGGCATGGCGCTGAACCTGCTGGTCAACACGGGGTTGCTTTTTGCAGGCGCGTGGCTTGCAGGGGACTGGAGCCAGCACGGCGCGTATGTGGGGCTGACGGTCGGCACGCTGGCGTTTCAGGTGGCGGCGCTGGCGGAAATTGCCTATCTGGGTGTGCATCTCGCACGGCGCGTGCCCGTCGGCGAAACTGTCTCCTGAAAGGCGCCAGCAGATTCTAAGAGAACCTCTTGAACACAATATACCCTATCGGCAAGACCAGAGAAGCCAAAAACGCGAGAATAACCGCCAAAATACATCGGCAACCAAGCCGAGACTCACAGGAGTTTCCCAAACGATGCCCAACGATAATTCCCAGTACGTTCCCTACAGCAACTAAGAGTAGAAAAATAACAACATCCATGGGATTTTTCACAAGTTCTTGGCGACTTTCGCCAAGCATGACCGACACAAAAATCCCACTACCCCCTCCTGCGAGGGAAGTATACAGTACCGTTCGAAACGCTGAATTCTTCCCTTCCTCGTGAGGGTTCTCTTCCTTTGCCGGTTTTTGATGGTGTTCAGACATTATCGCTTCCTCCATCACACTTGTTGTAAAGACACCGATTTCGGCTGGCTCGCAAGGTCGGTCTTCCTTCGCCGAGACCCGGACCAAAAAACCGGCGGGCACACCATTTGCCTACAGGGCGCAAGATCCTTCCACTTACAGGTCCTGCAATCCCGCCTCCGACAGCCCCGCCGATGGCTTCCTGACCAACATCGCCCCAGTTTATGCCGGGTTTGTCATCTATGGACTGGATGATAATTTCAGTTACCGTGCCTGCAATTGCACCACTAACTGCTCCTATCAAAATGACCGCAATTACTGGAAGTTTGCCACTCGGATCCACGCACTGCAGCGGGTCATTCAAGCAATACCCATACCCGTTCAGCGTCAGCGGCTGATAAATATCCCCCAGCCATGGATCCAGCTGCAAAAACCGCCCTACCACAGGGTCGTACCAGCGCACACCCACTTTTTGCAACCCACCACTGAACGGCTCGTTCCGATAACCCCACGCCCCGTTCCAGTCGTAAGTCTCCCGTGTGCCGCTTACCGTGTCGCCAAACGCATCGGTTATCGGCGCAGGCGAATATGTGCCACTGGCGGTGGGCTTCGCCACCAGATCCCCGCGCCAGCTCCAGTGCTGATATTCCGTTCCCGTGCTGAAGCGAGTAACCATGTCGGTTTACCCCACATTTACCATACCCATTTCAAGTCCGTAATCCACCACTTATCGCCCTGCTGTTGAAACTCGATGTCTACCCTGCCTTCCCCCTTGTCCCCGCGAACCCATATCCGTAAACTCGCTTGCTGTCGAGTACCGAACGACTGGATATTGAAGTCGTGAACGCCCCATGTGCGCGCCCCTCCAATCGCGCGTGTGAAGATTTCCCACCGCTGGCGAATGATAGGCTCTGACAAATTCCCACGCGATGATGGAGCCACCATTTCTACCACCGATGCGTAGGCGTTCCTGTTCAGGAGCTCCACTACTCGTAAGCCTGTGGATGATATCTCCTGATAGCCCGAAACAGTGTTGCGGACAACCAAGTAAATACCAGTGCCGCAGCACACAACAACAAGTGCTAAACCTACAAACAGAAAAATCAGCACCTTGCTCTTCATCTCTCCTCCTCCAGCCGGGTGCAGCTATTGCACAATCGACAAAAGCAGCGCGTACCATATCACCAAAGAAGCAATCGTCTCCACGACAAGAGATACGACCAAGCCCCCTGAAAACAAAGCGCGATGCGTGCGCTGAAGCCAATCGGCAAGCGACTCATCTGCCACATCCCAGCTTATGCTCACGAAGCCGGAGCGTATCACCTCTTTTGTGATGGTAACGAGACCTCGAACAAGACCACTCCTATGGGGACACCTTTTCTCTGGCGCAGCCAGCTCCTCTAATGCACACTCCTCGATGTAAAACAGAAAAGAAAGGAAGCACGCAAACGGCAGCATGGGCAACAGAATCAAGCCAAATGGCAGTCTGATGTGCCATCGCCAGTACCTCTGGCGGAACTCCCTCACAATCTGTGCCATATCGGCAGCCACTCTGAAAGTTTTTTGTTTCACAGCCATATTGTTTGTGATACACCCCCGTATAGCATCGGCATTCCCGGAGGAAAAGTCGGACCGACGGTAATCCCGTATTCAGGGTCGCGCCAGCCAGGTACAGGAATATTTATTGGAATATTGACATCAATACCGCACACAGGTGTCGTAATCCCCACTGTGCCTGCAAAATCGTTTCTAGGCACACCTCTTGGGGGCAGATTCCCTCCTGGGCTGACACCGATCCGAATACCAACACTTGCTGCAGGGGGAGCACCTCCACCTATCCCAGTGTTGATGTATGGTCGCCCCACGATTCTCCCTCCAGGATCTGTTCCTACACCAATACCGATTTCCAGGTTCACCCACCCACCGAAGGTTATATCGAGAGAGAATCCTATTTTGATGTACCACAGCCCTCTCGGATCCACGCACTGCAGCGGGTCATTCAAGCAATACCCATACCCGTTCAGCGTCAGCGGCTGATAAATATCCCCCAGCCACGGATCCATCTGCAAAAACCGCCCTACTGCAGGGTCATACCACCGAACCCCCACCTTCTCCAACCCGCCACTGAACGGCTCATTCCGATAACCCCACGCCCCGTTCCAGTCGTAAGTCTCCCGTGTGCCGCTTACCAAATCGCCGAAGGCGTCCGTGAGGGGCGCAGGCAGGTACGCACCACTGGCAGTGGACTTCGCGGCTAAGTCCCCACGCAAGTTCCAGTGCTTGAACTCAGTCCCCGTGCTGGATGACTGGGCGTACATCACACTACCGTACCCGTAGTATACCCACTCCCCATTCACACGCTCTGCCACCACCGTATCGCCTGAATAAAGATATGCCACCTGAAGCGTGCCACGCACCGCCCGCACCCGACGACCCAAACCGTCATACTCATACACCCAGCCCACGCTCTCTCCTTGCTTCTGCAGGCTGGTCAACTGCCCCTCGGCGTCGTACCCCAGCAACAAGAGGTTTGTCCGTTTCATCGCAGTGCCTCCTCAAACGCTTTGTGCAGAACATGCGCAAAATTACTATAGCATGCCGCATGCCGGACGGGGTTTAGTCAAGAGCGCGAGAGGGTGTTCGGAAAATCACCGCTGAACAGGACGGGTGAACCCGTTCCTAAGAAACAAAGCCAGCCTGCGCTGGCTGTTTTAGCCGACGAAGGTCGGCTTCGTCTCATAGGAACGGCTTCAGCCGTCGGGCACATAAGAGAATTTTTCGAACACCCTCAGAGCGCGAGCAGGAACGCACTATTTGAGTTCAAGCAGGGACACTTGGAGGTGGAACACGAAAGAACCTGTTACGAGCGTTGACCTTTTTTGTGGCGCTCGCCTTTCTGCAGAAAGCAAACCGCTACCTTCTTCGGAGGCATAGGAGACGCCCAATAACACAACAAGAGCTCAGTGCGCCATCCGCGCTCAAAATGAGTGGGCACACGACGCCACGCCCAGAAGGCTTCCCAACTCGCTCGATTGTGGAGTGAGGCTCTCACCTCCTTGCAAGGCAGATTCGCCTCGCGGGGAAGGATTCCTGCTTTCTGGGAGCAAACATCGCTTGGAGTTTCTGCTCTCGCACAACCCTCGTTCAGTGTGCCGCAGTGCTCGCACCGCTCCATATCCCTCCCAAACGCCCACCTCAATACACTGAAATGCTTGGGTCCACCTCCTGCGCGTAGGCGTTGACGCCACCAATCAGGTTTTTGACCTTGCCGAAGCCCATCGTCTGCAGCAGGCGCGCAATTTGGGCGCTCCGCCCGCCCGAACGGCACACCACCACAATCTCGTCCGCGGGGTTCAGCTCATGCACGCGCTCCAGCACCTCGCCCATCGGGATGTGTCGGAACGGGTACGGCAGTCGGCTGATTTGCAGTTCAAACGGCTCGCGCACATCCAGAATCACCAGCGGCTCGCCGCGCTCCAGCCGCTCCTTGAGCTGCGCAGGCGTGATGCAGGGCAGCCCCTCGGTCTGCACGGGCGCCTCCTCCCCGCGTATGCCACAGAACTCGGCGTAGTCAATCAGCTCGCGCACGGTGGGGTTCTCGCCACACACGGGGCAGTTGGGGTCTTTGCGCAGTTTCAGTTCGCGCCAGCGCATCTGCAGGGCGTCCAGCAGCAGCAACCGCCCAATCAGCGGCTCGCCCACGCCCAGAATCAGCTTGATGGTCTCGGTCGCCTGCACCAGTGCCTGCGCAAGCCGAACCTCCCAGTCCAGAGGCGACGCCTTTGTCAAGAGCGCCGCCCGCCACGCATAGGGACGACACACAACCACACCGACGCGCCTGAGCCAGCACATCTTGGCTCACCTTACATGTTAGAAGCCATCCACCGAAGGGTCCTGCAGATGAACCGTGGAGTTCAGCAGCGCCACATACACGCGCTCGCCTGTATGTTCTACAATAGAGATGCTGGTGTTGTCCAGCCGAATGCGCCGATAGGTCTGCACATCCCCTGCCAGCACCTCGCACAAAATGATGCGCAGGCTCCCGCCGTGCCCCACAATCACCCAGTCGCCTTCCGCGTGGGTTTTGAACAGCGTGTGGGCGAAATCTCTCACGCGCTCCCAGAACGCCTCCATCGGCTCGGCGTTCGGTGGCGTGCCGTGGATGGGGTCATACAGGTAGGTCAGATGCTGATCGGGGTAGCGTTCGCGCACCTCGTCAAGGGTGAGTCCCTCCCAGTCGCCCCAGAATCGTTCGCGCAGGCGCGGCTCGGGATAGAGCGGGCGGTTGAGGGCGCGTGCGATTGCCTCCGCGGTTTGCGCCGCACGCTGGAGGTCGCTGGTGTACACGCCCTGCGGGTTCGGGAGGGTTTCGGCGAGCCAGCGGGCGGTCTGCTCCGCCTGACGCAAACCGACGGCATCCAGCGGCACATCCGAATGCCCCTGAATGCGCCCGACCTCGTTCCACGCGGTCTGCCCGTGGCGTACCAGATAAAGCCGAACCATCGCGGGGTAAAGTGTACCCGCTTCAGACCCTCACATCGATGCGTTGACCCAGCCCCTGCATCTGATTCAGCAAGGTCGCCATCTGCTCTTTCTGCATGTCCAGCACTTTTTTAGCGAGCTTCACCTGCGCCTGTGCCTTGAGGGTTGGCTCCCCTGCCCCCACGGCACTGACCATCGTCTCCGAAACGCCTTTGATTTGCATAATGGCAATTCTCGGCATAGTACGGCGCCCCGCTTATGGCACAATTAAGGGGTTACTGCGCCATTACAGGTATACTGATACGGGAGAGGCGAGCCTTCTTTATGAGAGTGTGGGCACTGCGTCTGGCAGCGGTGGGGGCTATTCTTTCTGCCTCGATTGCCCTCTTTTCGCTCCCGCCAGCAGGTGTGGAAACGCTCGCCATCTTGATGGTGGGTGCATGGCTTCTGGTCTACTGGTTTCTGCGTCAGGAAGCCCAGCATCAGGCACAGCTGGAAAATCGCGTCAAGACCCTCGCCGCCGAGAACGAGGTCCAGACCCTGGATTTTGCCCGCCTGCGCCGACGATTCATCAGTTTCGCGGAAGGGCTGCCCATCCCAATTCTGATTGGGGATCAGGACGCCAACCTGCGTTTCGTGAATCACACCGCCTATGAGTGGTTCGGCTATCGCCCGCTCACAGGCAAGTCGATTATAGCGCTCACCTTCTGCTACGACCTCTATGTGCTATACCTGCATGCGGTGCAACGGCGCTATCAGTTGACCAGCGAAATTGTGCTGAGCTATCCGCGTGAGCGCCATGTGGTCGCAAGCATCTGGTATCTGGGGGATGACGGCAATACCCCTCTGTTCGCGGTGGCGTTGCTGGATAAGAGCGAGCTGGTTCGGCTGGAGCAGGTGCGTCGCGATTTTGTGGCGAATGTCTCACACGAGTTCCGCACGCCGCTGGCGTCCATTCGTTCGCTGGCGGAAACCCTGTTGCACGACGGCGCGATGCCCCCCGAAACGCGCGAACGCTTCCTGCAGCTGATAGTTCAGGAGACCGAGCGCCTCGCCCGTATTGCCGACGACCTGCTGGTGCTATCCCGCGCCGAGTCGCTCCCACCAGAGAAAGAGCCAGTAGACCTCGCGCCCATCATTCGGAGTGTGGTGCAACAGGTTCAGGGCGAAGCCAAAGAGCGCGAGGTTACCATTGAGTGCGAACTGCAGGAACCCCTCCGATTGCTCGCCAGCCGAGACCAGATGGTGCAGGTGCTGCTGAACCTGCTCACGAACGCGATACGCTACAACAAGCAGGGCGGTCATGTGTGGGTGCGCGCCGCCATGCGCGACGGCTTCGTGGTGGTGGAAGTACAGGACACAGGAATCGGCATTCCCAGCTCCGAAATCCCGCGCATTTTTGAGCGCTTCTATCGGGTGGACAAGACCCGCTCGCGCGATACAGGCGGCACAGGGTTGGGACTCTCCATCGTAAAACATATTGTGGAGTCCCATGGGGGGCGTGTGGAGGTGGAGAGCGAGTACCGCGTGGGCAGCACCTTCCGCGTGTGGCTGCCTGTGGAGGAGAGTGGATAAACAGGAACCCCCTCTCGCACGGCGTATTCTTTGCACGAGGGTACTCGCATGCGAAAAGGGATGGTGTTGACGGGTCTGCTTGCGCTCCTAACGCTGGTCTGGGCACAGCAGGGCGCGTTTGTAGAAGGCGTGGTGTACCATGACCGCAATCAGAACGGGGTTCGCGACTCAGGAGAGCCAGGCATCCCGAATGTGCTGGTCTCCAATCAGCGTGAGGTGGTGCGCACCGACTCGAAAGGGCGCTACCGCCTGCCTGTGGGGGAAGACACGAAGATTTTCGTGATTAAGCCCCGCGGCTGGCGTACCGCGATAGACTCCGACAATGTGCCGCGCTTCTACTATATCCACAAGCCGCAAGGCTCCCCTCCGGTGCGCTATCGTGGCGTTGCGCCCACGGGACCTCTGCCCGCTTCGGTAGACTTTCCGCTTTACCCTCAACGCGAGTCGGAACGGTTCACAGTATTGATGTTCGGAGACACCCAGCCCCGCGACCTGCGCGAGGTGAGCTATATCGCGCACGATGTGCTCCGGGAACTGATAGGAACCCGCGAAGCGGCGTTCGGCATTGTGCTGGGCGATGTGGTTTTTGATGACCTCACCGTGATGCCCCCGCTGATTCAGGCAATCGGGCGCATCGGCATCCCCTTCTACTATGTGCTGGGCAACCACGATATGAACTACGACTCGCCCGACGACGAACATAGCGACGAAACCTGGGAGCGCGTGTTCGGACCGAACTATTACGCCTTCCAGTACGGGCATGTGCATTTCCTCGTGCTGGACGATGTGGTATGGGAGGGCGCACGCAACGGTCAGCGCGGGCGCTACCGGGCAGGACTGGGCGAACGACAGATTGAATTCATCCGCAACTACCTGCAATATGTACCGCGCCAGCACTGGGTGGTGTTGTGTATGCACATCCCGATGTGGGAATGGCCTGAAGAGGAGCGTCGTGCCGTGTTCGAACTGCTCGCACCGTTTCCCAACACACTTTCTTTTTCGGCGCATACCCACTATCAGACCCAGCGCTTCTTCGGCGCGGCGGATGGCTGGCAGGGACGCCAACCCCACCTGCACTGGAACGCCGTAACTGTCTGCGGCAGCTGGTGGACGGGCGCGCCCGACCCGACGGGCATCCCCCACACCACCATGCGCGATGGCACGCCCAACGGCTACCTGTGGGTGTCTTTTGACCGCGCGAAGTTCCGCATTCGCTATCAGGCGTCGCGACGCCCCGCGGACTACCAGATGAACATCTACCTGCCCGACGCGATCCCGCAAGCGCAACTCGCCGAAACCGAGGTGCTGGTGAATGTGTTCGCTGGCTCGGAGCGCTCTGTGGTGGAGATGCGTGTCGGGGAACAGGGTGAATGGATACGGCTCCAGCCCGTGCAGGGGCGCGTAGACCCCGCCTATGCCGAACTCAAACGCCTCGAGACGGAATACAAACTCCCGGGACGCGCTTTGCCGGGCGCGATGCCCTGCCCTCACCTGTGGGGCGGACGCCTGCCCGCCAACCTCCCGCGCGGCACGCATGTCCTCTATGTACGCACCACAGACATGTTCGGGCAGACCTTTGTAGACAGGCGCCTCTTCCGCGTGGAGTAGGTACAATTCCCCTACTATGGAGTTGCCCAAAGCCTACTTCGAACGGATTCGAGCGCAGATTCAGGAGTTAGAGCGTCGTTCGCTTCAGGCGATTGAGCAGGCGGCAGAGCGTTGCGCGGAGTGCTTGCAGAAAGGGGGCGTCATCCATGTGTACGACACGGGGCACCTCGTCTCGCGCGAGCTGATTAACCGCGCGGGCGGGCTGGCGGCGTTCACCCCGTTTCACTTTGACCTCTCGGTGAACAACCCGAACCCCTATCGCGAGGCGCAGGGCGTTTCGGGACAAACGCGCCCTGAAACCGTGCGGGCAATTGTGTCCGCCGCGCTGGATCGGAGCCGCATCCTGCCCGGCGATGTGCTGGTCATCGGCAGCGTGTCGGGCAAGACCCCCTTCCCCGTGGAGCTGGCAATTCAGGCGCGCGAGCGCGGCGTGTTCGTGATTGCCCTCACCGCGCTGGACTACTCCTCGAAACTCCAGTCGGAGCATGAGTCGGGCAAACGCCTCTATGAGGTTGCTGACCTCGTGATCGACAACGCCGCGCCCTACGGCGACGGCATGATGCAAATCGAGGGGCTGGAGGTGCCCTTCTGCCCCGCTTCAGGAATCGGCGCGGCAGTCGCGCTGTGGGCAGTCGTCGCAGGGATTATCGAGCGCATGGTCAACGCGGGGTATACTCCCACGGTACTGGCAAGCATCAATCGCCCCGACGGGCAGGAACGCTACAAGCGGAGTATTGAGGAGTACAAGCAGAAGGGGTATTGAACATGAAGACGCCGAAAACGATTCTGTTCGTGTGTGTGGGCAACTCGTGCCGGAGCCAGATGGCAGAGGGCTTTGGCAACTATTACGGTCAAGGGCGTGTGGTCGCCTTCAGCGCGGGCACACTGCCCGCAGGCTATGTGCATCCGAACGCGATTGCCGTGATGGCGGAAAAGGGCATCGATATCTCACGCCAATCGTCCAAAAGCGTGGCGGAGTTCGATGTCAGCCAGTTTGATGCTGTGGTGAGCCTGTGCGAAGCCGATACGGATAGCCTCTGCCCCGCAGTCTATATGGGCATCAAGGAGCAGTGGAACATCCCCGACCCCGTGGGCAAACCGCTGGACGAGTTTCGGCGCGTGCGCGATATGATCGAGATGCGTGTCAAAGCGCTCATCAACCGCATGCTGAGCGAGGAAGATGGCTGCTAAACGCATCGTGATTGCCAGCCATAACCGCTCCAAGTCTAAAGAGATTGCCATGCTGCTGGAGCAGGGGTTGCGTGATCTGGGTGTGGAGGTGGCTCTGCTCGCCGACTATCCCAACGCGCCGCAACCCGACGAAACCGCGGATACCTATGTGGGGAATGCGATTATCAAAGCGCGGGCGTGCACCCAGTTCACAGGCGAAATCGCGCTGGCGGACGACGCCGGGCTGGAAATTGACGCGCTGAACGGGCAACCAGGGCGCTTCTCACGCCGATTCGCTGGCGAAGCGACCCCCTTCCCCGTCAAGATGGGCATTTTGTTGAACATGCTGAGCGCCGTGCCCGAAGAACGCCGCACCGCCCGCTTCCGATGCGCAATTGCGATTGCGACACCCGCAGGCGACCTTTGCACTTTTGAGGACACCTTCGCGGGGCGTATTACCCACGCCCCTCGCGGGCAAGCAGGCTTCGGCTATGACCCCATCTTCTATGTGCCCGAACTCGGCTGCACGCTCGCCGAGCTGCCCTCCGAGTTCAAAAATCGCATCAGCCACCGCGCTCGCGTGATGCGCCAGGCGATGCCGACTCTGCGTGCCCTCTTCCAACAGCAGGAGTAGACTCATCCATCGAGAAATTGCGCTCCAGGAGGTTTTTCACTATGGAGATTCTCAAAGGCTACGAGGGCGCAGGTCCGTTAGCACGGCTCGTTTTTCGCCGCGAAGGGCGCACGAAGCGCGTTTCCAGCTGGGACCGCACGGGCGGCAACCGCGATTTTCTCACCATCCCCGCAGGCGCGAGCGCCACACTCGCCGACCTGCAGGGAGCAGGGTGCATCCGACACATCTGGATTACCGTCGGCTGCCGCGATCCCCTCTACCTGCGCAAGGTGGTGCTCCGAATGTATTGGGACGGCGAGACCGAACCCAGCGTGTTGAGTCCGCTGGGCGACTTCTTCGGGCTGGGACACGGCATCGCCCGCTCCTTTATGTCGCTCCCGCTGGCAACCGTGACCCACACCGATAACGAAGGCAACTATGGCGGCGGTGTCGCGCTCAACTGCTATTTCCCGATGCCCTTCTCGCAGTCGGCACGCCTTGAGGTGGTGAACGAATGCGAGGTGGACATCGGCTCGTTTTACTACTACATCGACTACGAAACCTACGAGAACCCGCTCCCCGAGAATGTGCTGCGGTTCCACGCGCAGTATCGGCAGGAGTACCCCACGCGCGGCACGCAGGGCAACCTCTTTGAACAGCGACGCAACTACTGGGAGCTGCTGGACACCCCCAACCTGAGCGACGAAGAGAACTACCTTATTCTGGAAGCAGAAGGCGCAGGGCACTATGTGGGATGTGTGCTTTCGGTGGACAACATTGACCCCCTGCCCGTGATTCGCAAGCTGGGCAGCCACGAGCAGATCATCAAGGAATACACATGGTGGGGCGAGGGCGATGACATGATTTTCATCGACGGCGAGCCGTGGCCGCCCTCCCTGCACGGCACAGGCTCCGAAGACTACCTCTCGCAGGCGTGGGGGATGCACCCGCGAGCCTACCTCTATGCGGGCGCCTCCATTCCTGAGCATGACCCCAAATTCCCCGACCGCCACCAGTGTACCTCGTACCGTTTTCATATTGAAGACCCGATTCTGTTCAGCCGTTCTATCCGCGTGAGTATTGAGCATGGGCACGCGAATCTGCAGGAGAACGACTATTCAAGCGTGGCGTACTGGTATCAGACGGAGCCGCACAAGCCGTTTCCGCCGCTCCCGCCCGTGAACGAGCGACTACCCCGCAATATGCGCTCTTCAGGATGAGTACCCTCTGGATTTTTCCGATTGCGCTGGGGGCAGGCGCATTTGGTGCGATGCTGGGGCTGGGCGGCGGCATTATTCTCGTGCCTGCCCTGACCCTGCTGATGGATGTGCCTATCAAGCAGGCGGTGGCGGCGAGTCTGGTGGCGGTGGCAGCCACCTCGTGTGCAGGCGCGCCCGCTTACCTGCAGGCAGGGCTGGTAGACTGGCGCCTGGCAGTGCGCTTGCTGATTCCCACTATTCTGGGCGCGATTGCAGGCGGTCTGCTGGCAGGGGTTATCCCCGCGAAATGGATTGCAGGGCTATTCATCCTGCTCATCCTCTATGTGCTGGGGCAGATGCTCTGGGCAGCACGCCACCCTGCTCCGGTGGAGGCGCCCAGCACCCCGTGTCGTACTCAGTGGAACCCGAACCAGCGCACGCTCGCGGCAGGGCTTTCTATGCTGGGCGGGATTATCTCGGCGATGCTGGGCGTCGGCGGCGGGCTGATTCAGGTGCCCCTGATCCACACGATTCTCAAAGCGCCCCTGCGATGCGCCATCGGCACCAGCACCTTCCTGATTGGCGCGACCGCCTCCGTCAGTGCCCTGCTCTACCTCGTGCAGGGCAAGTTGCTGCCCGATATTGTGGTGCCCGCCGTGCTGGGGATTCTGCTGGGCGCGCGTGCAGGCGTGCGCCTCGCGAAGCATATGCCCGCCAGCGCACTACGCCTGCTCTTCGCTGGCGTGATGCTCTACACCATCGTGCGTCTCTACCTGAAATGGTTTACAGGTTCAGGAACTTAGGGCGCTGCAGGGCGTCTAATGTGGGGTACTATAAAGGCAGGAGGTTATAGGATGAGAAACCGCAACGCATGGAGCGTACCTGGAATAAGCCTGCTAATTGTCGCCTCGTTGACGCTTGCAGGTTGTGGGGGCGGCGGAGGCGGCGGAAACGGAGGCGGCGCGGGCAACACGGTGTCCCTCACCCTCACGGGCGCCCAGTGGGTCGCGTTTCAGGATGGGAAAGAGGGCACATGGCAGACGCTTTCCTCCACCAGCGGCTCAGTACCTGTGAACGACGCCGCAGGGCGCTATTCTGTCGCCTGGGTCTGCCCCGGAGATAAAACAACAGTTTATGTGGTTCACACCACCCGCGCCGAAACCCCCAGCCTTTCGGCGACCTGCGGTCCCGCGACCCCACCCGCGGAAGTGAATGTCAGCGTTAATGTCAGCGGTTTGAACGGCGGCAGCGCCCTTACGGGAATCGGAGAGGTCCCCTTCGTAAACAGCCAGACCAAACCGGTTCCTGCCGGCAGTTACGATGTGATTTCCGTCCGAAGCAGCGGCGGTGTGCCCAACCGCCTGTGGTTCCACCCGAACCAGAGCTTCACGCAAGACAGAACCTACACAGTGGACTTCAGCGCGAGCGACGAGACTTTGCGCCGCGTGGTGGACATCACTGCAGGCACCGCCACCGTCAGTGGCGCCGACATGACCGAGCAGGTGGCAGGGCAGTTCTTCTATGTTTCCGGTACACGCTCCACACTGATTGGGGTCGGTACGATTGTGGGCAACGGAACGCTGATGCGCTACCCCATCTTTCCATCGGGTGTGGCGCCTGCGGGCACGCTGTTCCGTCTTAACGCCATCGGTACAGATCGGGGCGTTGTGCTGGTGCAGGCGAGTTTTGGGAATAGTGTGGACTTGACCCTACCCCCACCTTACACCGCTGCTTCCTTCACATCGAGCAGCACGGGCGCGGTTACCGTAACGGTAGCGGGTCTGGACTACGCCGAAACACCACGCGCCTATATACTACGCCTCTCTCAGGGCAACCTGCGCTGGAGCGTGCTGTTCACCAGGGCATGGCTGGGAACGGACACCACCTACACCACGCCCGACCTGACAAGCCTCTCAGGCTGGAACAGTAGTTGGAGCCTTGCACGGAGCACCCAGGTAGATGGCGAATGTACTGTGCTGGTCTCCACGGCGCCTGCGAGCGTCATCCTCGACTACTTTGCGGGGCGCCCCATCAGCGCCAGCGGGCAGGTTCGCTTTGCTGTTCGCAGTCAGAGCTTCGTTCCATAAGAGTCAAGCCCTCCCTTTTTCGGGAGGGCGTCTGTTTTACCGAAACCGCCACAGCAGGTTGGCGCCGCGCTCCTGTGCCAGGATTGACGCTGCCGAGTAGGGCTTCACATGCCCGTCCCCAAAGATGAGCATCGCCAATCCCCTGTTGTCGCCAGTTGCGTGATGGCGTGCATAGAGTGGCTTCAGCTGGGAAGGCGGCAGGTGATTGAGCTCCCGCACAAGGTCGCGATCTGCCACCAGCGGCGTGCCCAATCGGGGGTCTATCGGATTGGGCTGACCCACATAAGGGTCAAACACATAGCCCCGATATTTTTCGCTGGTGGGACCGCTGGCGGTGTCGCCGAACAGGGGCGTGCGGGCAGGTTCGTCCATTTGAGGCAGGGTTACAGGCGTGGCGAAGCCCTCTAACTGCAGCGGATCGTAAGCAGTGGCAGCGGTGTAGCCGATGGAGCCGACCCCGCGCGTAGACCAGTCCGTCGGGAACCCAGTACGCGACGCACTGGGACAGGTGAAGATGTTTGTGTCCTTCACATACGGCTGAATGAGGCGCGTCCAGATGCGTTCGGGCACATTGGTGGGCACGGCGTAGTTTGTGGAAGGCGGAAACGCCTCCTCAAAGTCTTGCACATAGGTCATTACCGCAATCGCGAGCTGGCGTGCGTTGGAGGCACACGCCACCATCCGGGCGCGCTCGCGCGCCTGTGCAAAAACGGGAAACAGGATCGCCGCCAGAATGGCGATAATCGCTATCACCACCAGCAGCTCGATCAGGGTGAAACCTTTTCGGTGTCGCATAGGCATATTATAGCCTATCGGGTCAGCAATTCGGCAATCTGGAGGGCGTTTAGCGCGGCGCCCTTGAGCAGCTGGTCGCCACAGGCAAACAGGGCAACGCCATTCGGGGCGCTCACATCGTAGCGGATGCGTCCCACCAGCACCTCGTCGCGCCCCGACGCCTCAAGCGGCATCGGGAAATGGTTGCGCTCGCGGTCGTCCACCAGCCGCACGCCCGGAAAGTCGCGATACGCCGCGTAAATCTGCTCCAGCGAGGGGCGCTCTGCCAGTTCCACCACGATACTCTCGCTATGCGCCCGCAACACAGGCACCCGCACGCAGGTGGGCATCACCTGAATCGTGGGGTCGCCCCAGATTTTGCGCGTCTCCAGAATCATCTTGCGCTCTTCCTCGTTATAGCCATCCTCGCCAATCGGTGAGTTATGCGAGAAGAGGTTGAACGCATAGGGGTGTGGCAACACCTGGGGTGTGAACGGCTCGCCCTGCAGAAACGCGCGGGTAGAGTCCAGCAATTCCTGCATCGCCTGCGCCCCTGCCCCACTGGCAGATTGATAGGTGGACACCACAATCCGTCGGATGGGCGAGAGGCGGCGCAGCGGCTCCAGCGCCATCAGCATAATAATCGTGGAGCAGTTGGGGTTGGCAATAATCCCGCGATGCTGGCGCAACGCCTCAGAATTGATTTCGGGGATCACCAGCGGCACATCCGGCTCCATCCGAAAGGCGGAGGAGTTGTCAATCACAAGCACGCCCGCCTGCACCGCGATTGGCGCGAACGCACGACTGCGCGACGCGCCCGCCGAAAAGAAAGCAATCTCCACGCCCCGAAACGCCTCCGCTGCGAGCGCCTGTACGGGAACCGACTCGCCCGCAAAGGTCAGGCGTTTCCCTGCGGAACGCTCCGACGCCAGCAGGGTCAGCTGGCGCACGGGAAACCGCCGCGCCTCCAGCAGGCGCAACAGTTCCGTGCCAACTGCCCCTGTCGCCCCTACAATTGCGACATGATAACCGCTCATCGCACCTCAATCCACAAACACATGCTCCCAGAGTTCGTCCAGGGGCGGGTCGGGGCTTTCGTCGGCGAAGCGCGCCGCCTCTTCCACAACGGCACGCACCTCGCGGTCTATCGCGTCCAGCTCGTCCTGCGTGGCGATGCCGTTTTCCAGCAGATATTTCGCCAGTGTGGGGATGGGGTCGCGCTTGCGCCACTCTTCGACTTCCTCGCGCGTGCGATACGAACCGGGGTCGGTGATGTCCGCCGCGCCGTGCCCCACAAAACGGTAGGTTATCGCCTCCACGAAGTAAGGCTCTTTGTGGGTGCGCACATGGTCAATAATGCGCCGCGCGTGTTTGCGCACCTCCAGCACATCCATCGCATCGATGGTCTCGCTGGGGAAGCCATACACGGAGGCGCGCTTGGCGAGGTTCGTGACGGCGGAGTGCAGCTCCACAGGCGTGCCCATCGCGTATTTGTTGTTCTCTACGATATAAATCACGGGCAGTTTCCACAGCCCCGCCATGTTGAGCGATTCGTGCAGCAGCCCTGCATTCATCGCGCCGTCGCCGAAGAAGCACAGCACGATGCGGTCGCTCCCCTCATACTTCGCCGCGAAGGCGACGCCCGTGGCGATTCCAATCACATCGCCCACAATCGCATAGCCGCCCAGAAAGTTCTTTTCCTTATCGTACAGGTGCATCGAGCCGCCCTTGCCCCGGCACAAGCCCGTGACCTTGCCGTACAGCTCTGCCATCACCGCTTTGGGGTCGCTGCCCAGCGCCAGCACATAGCCGTGGTCGCGGTAATGCCCCAGCACGCGGTCGTCAGGGTTCAGTTGCGAAATAAATCCGACAGCGAGCGCCTCTTCACCAATATAAAGGTGCAGGTAGCCTCCAATTTTGTCCTGACGATAGGCTTTGTCGCAATGCTCTTCAAATCGGCGTATCAGCAGCATCTGGCGGTAGAGTTCTATCAGTTCCGCCCGCTCTGCATCGGGTATGTGCGCCGTTTTTTTGGTTCGGTTTGTTCTGGTACTCACTGGAACCTCCTTAGAGTGGGTTTAAAGGCTCCGCGCCAGTGCGGGCGCATGGATTGTACCCGATTTAATCCCACCGGCGCGTGGTCATCCATTCAATCAGGGTCAGCGCGGCAGGGTAAAACTCCTCGCTGTTGGGCAGAATCTGGTCAGGTGGGAGCAAAAAGCCGTACTGTCCTGTGTCGCGCAGCTCATACCCAAACGACAGCGCCCCCCGAACGCCATAAACCCAGTCGCACATATTGCCGCTGGCAGGGTAGATGGTGGTGTAAATCGGTCCTGCCGCGTAAAACATCCCATGCACGCTCTGAATCTGCTGTTGCATTATCAGCCCGATGCGCTCAAAAGTGGCATGATGATAGCAGAGTGCATCGGTATAACCCCATGGCCACATGATGAGCTGGGAATAGCTGTGAATATCCACATGGGCGCGCAGGGTGGGCAAACTCAGTAGCCAGCGGCTCAGCGTGTAGGTCTCAGGCTCCGAAAAAGGCGCAGGTCCCCGATAGGTTTCGGAGCTGCGCTGCCCGCTGGACCCCTGACCACCCCACTGGAAGCCCCAGTTGCGGTTGAGGTCTACGCCGTAAATCGGCTGACCCCAGTTGTTTGTACCCAGATAGCGCCGATTCTTGCGCCAGAGACGGTTAGTTGTCCATGTGTACACATACCCATCAGGGTTCACCACGGGCACCACATAGACTTCTGTACGCTGGAGCCACTGCGTAACGCGGGTGTCTACCCCATAGCTGGCAACAAGGGCATAGGCAAGATAGAGCGCCACCGAGACGGTAATCCACTCGCGTGCGTGCTGGCAGGCGTTGAACACCACCTGGGGTCGGTCGCGATAGACTCGCGCTCCTCGGGGATCGCGTGTGATCCGCAGGGCGTAAATCGGGCGTCCTTCCACAGAAATGCCCACCTGAAGCATTTGCACCAGGCGTGGGTTCTGCTCCGCCAGCGTCCGCATCGCCGCGTACACCTCGTCCAGCGTGAGATAGCGGCTGAACAAATCGCCTTGCGGCTGGTAGTCCGAACGCTGGCTCTCGATGAGCGCCTGCACATCCTCTATCAGGGTCTGCCAGGTGAACCCTGCTTTCTGGAGCGCTGCCCGCTCTTCGGGCGAGGCACACACATCTATCGTGCGCCCCTTGAGCGAACACGACCATACATCCCGCACCAGCGTCTGAATCTGCTCAAACTGCTTGGGATGCTCCACCGTGATGCGCAGAACCTGATAGCCCGTATAGTCGGCGGTCTGGCTCCAGCCGCACACAAACAGAAAGCCCGCCAGAATCCAGATAATCGCACGCATGGCTTTATTATAGCCGATTCGCCTCACCAGCCCTGGCTCAGCCGAATAAGCCAGATTTGCCCCGTATGATAGCTGGCGTGCTGGGCGGTGCGAATCAGCGCCTCGCGTCCGTCTATCGGGTCGCCAATCGGGCTGACCACAGGCTTGGCTAACAGCTCAGCGCTGGGGTTCTCTATCAGGGGTCGGAATCGCTCAAAAGTGAACTGAAGCGCCTGCCGCGTGCCTTCGCAGGTACACGCGCTCTGCGGAAACGGGAACGGCGCGGTGTTCAAAAACGAATCGGTGGCGCACCGCAACAGGCACGACTCAAACTCGCTCTGGGGCGCGTATCCGCCCAGATGATGCACCCAGTAGAACTCCACGCCTGCCACATGGTAAAGGTACTCCGCAATCGTGTGCAGGTGGGGCATCAGGCGAAAATTGAGTTTCGAATCGTCCAGCCCTTCCAGTGCCTGCTCCAGCCGCCTGCGCGTGAAATGCCAGACCTGCGCAATCTCGTACATAGAGCTCAGATTCCGCAATTTTGCGAGGTTTTCCTGCTCACCACCACCGCATCACCTGCTCCAGATAGCGCAGGCACAGGTCTGTCAGGCGCATCGTGATGCCTGTCATAGCGGGCAGGCTGAGCGCGAGCGCCACAACGCCAACCGCAATCTTCGCGGGCACGCCAATCAGCCAGATGGGCACCTGGGGCACCGCCCGCGAAAGCGCCGCCATCGCCGAATCCACCACAAACAGCACTCCCGCCGCAGGGGCGGCAATTTGCAGACAGAGCCAGAGTACCTGCGTGCCAAGCCCGATTGCGAGCGCAAGCCCCCCCTCCGCCAGCGATTGAAACGAAGTAAAGTCCCCGCTCACCTCAAAGCTGCGTGCCAGCGCCATCAGCAACAGGTGATGCCCGTCCACCAGCGCGAACAGCGTGAGCGCCAGCAGATAGTGAAACTGCGCCAGCAAACTGGTCGGGAAGGTACTCAGCGGGTTCAGCAGTTGCATCATGCTGAAGCCCATCATCTGATCCAGCAGCTCGCCCGCCATCACCGCCGCGCCCATCAGCAGGTTGACCCCATACCCCAGCACGATTCCCATCACCACTTCGCCCAGCAGGCGCGTGATCAGCGGCAGCCAGTCGCCCGGCGGCGCGCCTATTGCAGGCTGCACCACAGGCGCCAGCCCCAGCGCCAGCATCCCCGATAGCCCGACCCGCACCGGCACAGGCACGGTGCGACTGCCAAACACGGGCGCCAGCGCCACCAGCCCCGACGCCCGTGCAAACACCACCAGCACGCTCCAGAACCAGTTCGTATCGAGGCTCATCGCGCTATTGCGGCGGCAGATGGGAAAACACGCGCACGGTAAACTCCACCATCTGGCTCAGCATCCAGCCCCCTGCAATAATCAGCACAATCCCGACGGCAATCATCTTGGGGATAAACTGGAGCGTCATCTCCTGAATCTGCGTTACAGCCTGAAACACGCTCACCAGCAAGCCTACAATCAGCGCGGCGACCAGGATCGGCATCGCCACCTGCAAGCCGACCCACATCGCCTGACGCCCCAGCTCCAGCACCTCTGCGTGGCTCATACACCCGTAATTTTCGGGAAGCGAAGGGGCTATCTGGAGAGGTACATTATGGGGCGCTCAAGTGCCCAGAGTTCGGATCAGGGCGCGCCCGTCCAGAAGTGTGAGAATGCCGAAGCGGCTGACCATCTCCTGTGCTTCAGGGGTGATGCCCTCGCCTGCCAGCGCGGGGTACGCTTCCACACCGCATCGGCGCAGAATCGCTGCTCGTTCCCGCGCCCGCTCCACATCGTCTACAAACAACATCCACGAAATCTCCACCGCCAGATAGAGGGGCGCTTTCGTCTCAGGATGTTTTGCGGAAAGCAGAAGGTCTATCGCGCTTAACTCGTCCCATTCTGCCTCGGAAAGTTCGCATCCCTGTTCACGCAGGTCAGCGATGAACTGGGCGAGGTCCACCACTCTGGGACGGCTTACATAGCGCCCGAACAGGGCGGGACCGCGCGTTTGATACCGAATCTCCATCGTGTAGCCCTTGAGTTTAGCGATTTCGGTTTCAAATCGCTGAAACCCTTGCTCCACGGTGACAGCGAGGCGTGCCACGGTTTCTTCCAGCCGCTCCAGTCGTCGGATGGCTTCCTCGTGGCTCTGGCGGAGGTCATAATGACTTTGCTCCAACCGCTCCAGTCGCTGAATCGCTGCCTCGTGGCTCTGGCGCAGGTCGTAATGGCTCTGAAGCAGTGCCTGATGGCTCTGCTCCAGCCGCTCCAGTCGCTGAATAGCCGCCTCGTGGCTCTGGCGCAGGTCGTAATGGCTCTGAAGCAGTGCCTGATGGCTCTGCTCCAGCCGCTCCAGACGCTCTATGGCTGCCTGATGGCTCTGCTCCAGCCGCTCCAGACGCTGAAGCGCCGCGCGATGCGACTGGCTCAGTTCACGCACCGCCTCTATCAACTGCGCCAGCTGAGCTGGGATAGCGCGCTCCTCAGGCGTGAGCAACACCTCCCGCAGCCGCTCCCGCCACTCAGGACGCTCCTCCAGAAGGCGAATGAGGTCTTCTATCGTCTCAATCCGAAACGCCATCCTGACGAAATTGTACCTCAACAGGTACAATTTCTCCCATGCACCCTGTCAACACGCTCTATTATGGCGACAATCTGGAGGTGTTGCGCAAGCATATCGGGGAGGAGAGCGTAGACCTGATTTACTTAGACCCCCCGTTCAACAGCCAGCGCGATTATAACCTGCTGTTTCGGGAGCAGTCGGGCGAACCTGCGCAGGCGCAGATTAAAGCCTTTACCGACACCTGGCAGTGGAGCGAGCGCGCCTATGTGGAGTTCTGCGAGACCTGCCCCCTGCCCGCGCTGGTGGAGCTGTTGCAGGGATTCGTGCGCACCCTGGGACGGAACGAGGTAACAGCCTATCTGGTGATGATGGCGCCGCGACTGGTGGAGCTGCACCGCGTGCTGAAACCGACAGGAAGCCTCTATCTGCACTGCGACCCGACGGCGAGCCATTATTTGAAGGTGATGCTGGATGTGATTTTCGGGGCACGCAACTTTCGGAACGAGATTGTGTGGGTACGCGACCCTGCTGGGAAAGGCGCCAAAAAGGTAAGTAGGCAATGGCCTCGCAACATAGATATTCTTTTGTTTTATACGAAGAGCGAGAACCATGTATTTTACCAACAGTTCAAGCCCCTCTCGGAAGAGCAAAAAAGGGCGTATCGTTATCAGGATGAGCGTGGCAGGTACAAGGCGGTTCAAACAGGCGACTATACAGAAGAAAGTTTGGCAAGGCTGGAAAAAGAAGGGCGCATTCATTACTCTTCCACTGGTAAACGGTATGTGAAGTATTACCTTGACGAAGCGCATGCAACTGTGGGGGCTGTGTGGGACGATATTTATGGGTTTGGGACACGCACTGCTGCCAGCGAGTTTCTCGGCTATCCCACGCAGAAGCCGCTTGCCCTGCTGGAGCGCATCATTCAAGCCTCCAGCAACGAGGGCGATGTGGTGTTAGACCCCTTCTGTGGCTGCGGCACCGCCGTCGTCGCCGCTCATAAACTCAAACGCCGATGGATTGGCATCGACATCACCCACCTCGCGATTGCGCTCATCAAGTACCGCCTCAGCGATATGTTTGACCTCAAGGAGGGCAAAGACTACCGCGTGATTGGCGAACCCACAACGGTGGACGACGCCCGCGCGCTGGCGTTGCAAGACCGCGACGAGTTCCAGAAGTGGGCGATTGGGCTGATCCCCCGCGCGTTCCCCTATCAGCAAAAGAAGGGCGCCGACACAGGGGTTGACGGCATGCTCTATTTCACCGATAACCCCCGCGAACACCCCAAAAAGGTGGTGATTCAGGTCAAAAGCGGGCGTGTGGGGGTGAAAGACATTCGCGACTTTCGGGGCGTTCTGGAGCGAGAGAAGGCGACGCTGGGGCTGTTTGTAACGCTGGAGCCGCCCACGCGCGACATGGTACGCGAGGCGGAGCAGGCAGGGTTTTACACCACACCGCTGGGGAACATCCGACTCCAGCGGCTGCAGATACGCACGATAGAAGACCTGTTGCAGGGGCGGGGGTTCGATATCCCCAGCGCGGCGCTGCTATCGGGCGTACAGACCGCTGAACGGGTTTCTCCTACTTCCCATCAGCCTGAGCTGGAGATGTGAATCACTCATTTTCCCCGTGTGCGGACTCCCATTCGCGCAGGCTTGACAGGAAAGTGTTCTCCCGCAGGGCGCGCCGCATCTGGCGTACCTCCTCGTCGGTGATGGGTCCCAGCTGTTCTGTACGCACCCATTCCTCGAAAGTGCGTTCTTCCCCCTCCATAAAGTGGAGCAGTATCCGATCCCACGCCGCCTGAGTCAGCATGCGCTCCGAGACGCGCCCGCACGCGGGGCACTGAAAATGCACCTCCACGCGATTCGCGCCCATCGTGTGGGGATGATAAGCAACATAAGTCAGGTCGTCCAGCCCTATAGGTTGTCCACAGCGGCACCTGAGGGGACTCATGGCGCCTCGCCTCCCCAGTTGCGCGGCAAAAAGAGCGTCAGGTAGCGTTGAATCGCGTAGCGGTCGGTCATCCCCGCGATAT
>LDYB01000006.1 GCA_001442985.1 Armatimonadetes bacterium DC | reverse complement strand
GAAGGCGACTGGAACCTGCCCTACTACGAGCCGACGGAACACGGACACGAAGCCCGAATCCGCGCCTTTCTGGAGCGCTTGAAAAAGCGTGAGCCTTCGGACGGCTAAGGCATGCTCTGAGGCGGCTTGCTGTTTTCTACCCAGTGAACCACTGCTTGCCCCAGCGCCACCAGCATCAAGCCGAACCCTGCCAGCACCTGAAGCCAGTTGCCCAGCTGCAGCTCCGAATAGGTGTAGGTTGCAAAGTAAATTGCCAGCGCCACCAGCAGAACCGAAACAGTCCACGCGGGAGGATGACGCTGTCCCATCCCCACAGCGCTGATTCCACAGAGAAGCCCCACAAACACCCACGCCACCTGATCCACATGCCCCAGTTCCCCCAGCGGCGCGCCAAACCATGTGCCAAGCGACTTGCTCAAAAAGTAGAGGCTCAGCCCGTAGGCAAACAGGATGAGCAGGCGGTGGCGAATCGGCGGTACGAAAAAGCCAATTCCTATCAGGAGCGTAATCAACAGGGCGTGACGGCGAAAGAGGGGCACTTCCTGCAAGAAGTAAGCCGTGATAACACCCGCGATTGCCGTCAACAGGGGGAGCCAGCGGAACCGCCACGCATCCGAGCGCAGGAAAGCCTCTCTCATACGGGCGTGTGCAGATCGCTCAGGCGCTGCTCCAGCACCTGAAGCGCGGCGCGTGCCATCTCAATCTGGGCGCGAACCGATTCGGGCGCCGTGCCCCCATAGCTGGTACGGGCACGCATGGACGCTTCGGGCGACAGCACTTCCAGAACATCCGGGTCAAAAAGCGGCGAAAACTTTCGCAGAAACTCCAAATCCACTGCCTCCAGCCCAATCCCTTGCTGAATGCAGGCGCGCACAATTTGTCCTACCAGATGGTGCGCCTCCCGAAACGGCATGCCCTTGCGTACCAGATAGTCTGCGAGATCCGTGGCAGTGGAGAAGTCGCCCTGCAGCGCCTCCCGCATGCGCGCGGTGTTCCACTCGGCAGTCTCCAGCATCGCGCTCATCAGGCGCACTGAGGGCAACAGGATGTCCACCGTCTGGAACAGGAGGGTCTTGTCGTCCTGCAGGTCGCGATTATAGGTCAGCGGCAACGCCTTGAGCAACGCCAGCATCCCGGTGAGATTCCCGATTGCCAGGGCGCTCCGCCCGCGAATCAGCTCCGCAATATCGGGGTTTTTCTTCTGGGGCATCATGCTGCTGCCAGTGGTGTACGAGTCTGCCAGTTCCACGAAGCCGTATTCGGGCGTGCTCCAGAGAATGAGCTCCTGCGCCAGCCGACTCAGGTGGAGCATCATCATAGCGCCCACAAACAGGAACTCCGCCACGAAATCGCGGTCGGAAACGGCGTCCATACTGTTCGGGGTGGGCATGTGGAAGCCCAGTTCGTTCGCGGTCAGCTCCCGGTCAATGGGGAACGAGGTGCCCGCGAGCGCGCCTGAGCCGAGCGGGCAGAGGTTCATGCGCTGGGTCGCCTGATAGAGCCGCTCCATATCGCGCAGGAACGCCCAGCAATGCGCCATCATATGATGCCCCAGCGAGACAGGTTGCGCATGCTGTTGATGGGTAAGCCCCGGAAGCAGAGTTTCGGTATGCTCTTCGGCGATTTCCATCAGGGTTTCGCAGAGCCAGTAGAGGTGGTTCGCCAGCTTGAGCGCCATCTCGCGGAGCCAGAGGCGCAGGTCGGTGGCGACCAGATCATTTCGGCTGCGCCCAGTATGCAGTTTGCCCGCCAGAGCGCCCACCTTTTCGTAAAGGCGTTGTTCGATGGCAGTGTGGATATCTTCCGTTTCGGCACTGGGCATCCACCTGCCGTTCGCAATTTCGTCATGGATTTCCAGCAGGGCGCTAATCAGGGTATTTGCCTCGTGCGTGCTGATAATCCCCTTGATGCCGAGCATGCGCACATGCACAAGGCTGGTCTCGATGTCCTGTTTCCAGAGCCGAATATCCACAGGCAGCGAATGGGAGTAAGCGAATGCATCGGGCGCTAACTCCTCTTCAAAGCGCCCGCCCCACATCTGATGGTGTTCGTGATGTTCCATCGCTCGAGGGGGGATTATACCTGAGAGCAGGGTACAATCTTCTCTGATGGTTTCGCCCGTTGCCCTCGATTCGCCCGAGGCGATCGCGCAGTGGTTAGCTGAACAGCGTCAGGCGTTGTTTGAGCAGTTGACCGCGCCTGAGCTGAACATTCGCCAGTGGATGCGCCAGCATGCCGATTTGATGGATACCGCGCTGAACGCGCTCTACACGCTGGCGTATCAACAGACCGTTGCAGAAATGGGCGAGCCTGCCCAGCCGCCGCTGGCGTTTCTTGCCACAGGCGGCTACGGACGCAAGGAGCTGGCGCCCTACTCGGATATTGACCTCACTTTCGTGCCTCTGAACGACCATGACCCGTTCACGGAGCGGCTGGTGAAACGCCTGTTTCAGCTGTTGATGAGCGTGTTTTACACGCACGCCCGCCTCAAGGTGGGCTACGCCTACCGCCTGATGGAAGATTGCGAATCGCTGGACGACAAGACGCGCACGGGGCTGCTGGATATGCGCCGAATTGGGGGCAACCCGCAGGTCGCCGAGGCGTTTCAGCAAACCTTCTGGCGCACGCTGGACCCAACGGGGTTCGTGCTGGAACGGTATCAGGAATATCAGGCGCGCTGGCAGAAACAGGGCGAGGGGGTTCTGCGCACGGAGCCAGACCTCAAGGAGGGGCGCGGCGGCTTGCGCGACCGCCACACCCTCAACTGGATGGCGCAGGCGCGCTTCGGCATAGCGCCTGACCACGCGCTGGAGACCCTGATTGCCGAAGGGCTGATCTCCGCCGACGACGCCGAAGCGCTGGAATGCGCCACGCAAACGCTTCTCTGGTTCCGGGCGCTTTTGCACTGGCTGGGCGGCGAGGCGCGCGAACAGCTCACGCTCAGCAAGCAAGAGCGGATTGCCGAAAGACTGGGTGTCTCGCGGGAGGCGCTCGCGAAAAAACTCTACCCCGTGCTGGAAACACACGCCCGCCTGACCCGACGCACCATCGAGCGACTGGTGCGCGCGCCCCTTGTGTTAGGGATCGGGCTGGATAGCGTGAACCGCGAGATTACACCCGCGCCCGCCATCGAGCGCGAGCCGCCCGAATGGTGCCTGTGGGTGTTCGTGCTGGCACAACGCTATCAGCTGGGACTCAGCCCTGCGATTGCCGAGCGCATCGAGGCGACACTGCGCCATGCGCCCCCGCCGCCTCCCGAAGTGGTGGGGCAATGTTTGCACGATTTGTTCCGTCGAGTGGGCGCGGTGTATCGCGTGCTGGAGCCGATGGCGCGGCTGGGCGTGCTGGGCTGGGCGCTCCCTGTATGGCAGCAGGCGATGGCGCTTCCCGCAGGCGACCCCACCCACGAGTTCACTGTCGGCGAGCATACCCTGCAGGCAATTCGCATTCTGGACTCGTGGCGCGAGCCACCGCCCAAAAGCGGACGCTCCGACCGCGAACTCTGGCATGCGCTGCTGGAGCAGATTCCGCGCCCCGAAGTGCTGTATATGGCGCTCCTGCTCCATGACCTCGGCAAGGTGGACCCCAACCGTCCGCACGCCGAAGCCGGCGCTGAACTCGCAGAACAGATTCTCACTCAGCTTGGCTGGGACGAGCAGGCGCGCGCCGATGTCGTGTTTCTGGTGCGCCACCACCTGCTGATGGCGCAGACCGCCCGCCAGCGCGACTTGCACCTGCCCGAAACGATTCGCGAGTTCACCCGGATTGTGGACGATATCGAGCGCCTGCAGATGCTTTACCTGCTCACCTGCGCCGACACGCAGGCGGTGGGCGAACGCATCTGGACGCCCGCGCAGGCAAGCTTTCTGCTGGAGCTTTATCGGCGAAGCATACGGGCGCTGGAGGCAGGCATGGCAGCAGAACCGGTGCCAGTGGGGCAGTTGCGTAAGCGCCTGATGCGCGCCCTCGCACGCCATCCCCTCCCACAGGAAGCCATCGAGCAACACATCGAAAGCATGCCCCCGGGCTACCTGCTCAACACGCCTCCCGACCAGATTAGCCTCCATATCCATTACATACAGCGCGTGCGTCAGGGCGAGGGTCCCGTGCTGGAATTTCACAACGCGCCCGATTCGCCCTATACCGAGCTGACGCTCTGCACCTTTGACGACCCCCAGCCCGGATTGCTCAGCAAGATTGCCGGCGTGCTGTATGCGCATGAGGTGGAGGTGAGTTCTGCGCGCGTGCTGACCCGCGAAGACCCGCCCCGCGTCGCGCTGGACACTCTGTGGCTCACGGTGCGCCACCGCCCATTGACAGCGAACCAGTGCGCCATTCTGGAGCGCGACCTGCGTCGGGTGCTGCAGGGCGAGCTGTCGGTGGCGGAGCTGCTCCGCGCCCACCAGAAAGACCCCGACGCCCCCCTGCAGGTTCACCAGCTCCAGTTCCACGAGAACGCCTCGGATCACTACACGGTGATTGACCTGCAGACGCCCCTGGACGCAGGCGCGCTCTATCGGGCGTCGTATGCGCTTTCGCGGCTGGGCTGGAACATTCACAGCGCACGACTGGGACAGTGGGCAGGGCGCACCCTGCTCAGCTTCTACTGCACCGACGCGCAGGGCAACAAGATAGACCCCCGCGCCTATGCCGCCCTGGAAGCAATTATCGCGCAGAAACCAGAGGGTACCCCTTGACAACTCTCGCGCCGATGTGGTATAATATAGGCGCTCGGAAGCAACCGGGCGAATAGCTCAGGTGGGAGAGCGCTTCCCTTACAAGGAAGAGGTCGCAGGTTCGAGTCCTGCTTCGCCCACCAGTGCGAGCCGAAAACACGCGGGGCTGTAGCTCAGCCAGGTCAGAGCGCTAGCCTGTCACGCTAGAGGTCGCGGGTTCAAGTCCCGTCAGCCCCGCCATTTCTACCCTGCCCGCCGGGGTAGCTCAGGTGGTAGAGCACTGGACTGAAAATCCAGGTGTCGCCGGTTCGACTCCGGCCCCCGGCACCATCGGGCGAGTGGTGGAATGGTAGACACGCCAGACTTAGGATCTGGTGGGCATTTGCCCGTGGGAGTTCGAGTCTCCCCTCGCCCACCAAATCGGGTATAATACCCACACGATGTGCGGGAGTAGCTCAGTGGTAGAGCACCTCGTTGCCAACGAGGGGGTCGCGGGTTCAAATCCCGTCTCCCGCTCCATCCTTAATCCAGCCAAGAGGGAAACCCATGCAAGTTCTGTCTGTCCAGCAACTTAACCCCGTAACGATACAGATAACCATCGAAGCCGATACGGAGACGGTTCAGCGTGCGTTCGACCGGGCGGTGCGCTATCTGGGCAAAAATGTGCGCGTGCCCGGCTTCCGCCCCGGTCAGGCGCCCCTGAATATTCTCAAGCAGATGCTTGCGCCCGATATGGTGCGCCGGGTCGCCAGCGAAATTCTGGTGGAAGAAAGCCTCGAACGCGCCCTGCAAGAGCAAAATATCACCCCATACCGCGAGCCGCGGGTTGAAATTGAGCAGTTCCAGGAGGGCGAACCGTTCCGATTCAAAGCCACCATCCCCCTGCGTCCTGTGGTGGAACTGGGCGATTACGAATCGGTTCATATCCCGTTGCCCACTGTGGAAGTTTCGGATGACGAAGTGCAACGGATGATAGAAGCCCTGCGTGACGAAACCCTTACGCTCGAGCGTGTGAGCGACGCGCAGGCAGAGGTGGAAGACAGACTCGTGATTCAGCTGCGCCCACTGGAGCCAGCGGAGGCACGCCCTCAACGGTTTATGGTGATCCTGGGACGCTCTTTTGCCGATCTGGATAACGCCCTCGCGGGCATGCGCGAAAACGAAACCAAACAGCTGGAGCTGACCTTCCCCGAAAGCTGGGACGACCCCGAACTCGCAGGCAAAACTGTCCCTGTAGAGTTAACTCTGCAACAAATCCATCGCCCGCGCTATAAGGACGACGAGGAGCTGGCGCAGTTTTTCCGTTTCGAGTCGCCGGATGCGCTCCGCGAGGGGTTGCGTGAGAGCCTCCTGTCCCGTAAAATGCAGGATGCCATCAACAGCGCGACCGACCAGCTCCTGCAAACCCTGCGCGAACAAAGCACCGTGCATATCCCCGATGCGCTCATCGAGGAGGAAACCCGTGCTGAAGCGGTGCGATTCGTGGAGCAGCTGCAAGCCAGTCGCCTGACGCTGGAACAGTTTCTGGAGCAATCTAACATGACTCGTGAGCAACTTCAGGAGGCGCTCCGCCAGCGCGCCCTGGCACGGCTCCAGAACACCTTCATCCTGCTGGAAATCGCCAACAAGGAGCAACTGGAGCCTACGCACGAGGAAATTGAACAGTACCTTGACCAGTTTATCGAGGAAAACGCCAAAACCCCTCAGGAGCGCGCCCGCATGCGCAGCGACCGCGACCTGCGCTACCAGCTCACGCAGGAGCTGCGCATCGAAAAGGCTCTCCAAAAACTGACCGCGAATCTCCAAAATAAAGAAGCAGAAGGAGCGACGCCATGAACGACCGAATTCTCCGAAGCCAGCTGATACCGATGGTGGTGGAGCAGACCGCGCGCGGGGAACGCGCCTACGACATCTATTCCCGACTGCTCAAAGACCGAATCGTCTTCATCGGCACCCCCATCGACGACTATGTGGCAAACCTGATTGTCGCTGAACTGCTTTACCTCGAGAAAGAAGACCCCGATAAAGACATCGATATGTACATCAACTCGCCAGGCGGCGTGGTGAGCGCAGGGCTGGCAATCTACGACACGATGCAGATGATTAAACCCGATGTGGCGACCATCTGTATCGGACAGGCTGCCAGCATGGGCGCCGTGTTGCTGGCAGGCGGCGCGCCCGGCAAGCGCTACGCCCTCCCGCACGCCCGTATCATGATTCACCAGGTGCATGCGGGCTTTCAGGGCACGGCGCTTGACATCGAGATTCAGGCACGCGAGGTGCTCCGCTATAAAGACATCCTCAACAACATTCTGCACCGCCACACGGGGCAGCCCATCGAGCGCATCGAGCAGGACACCGCTCGCGACTACTTTATGTCTGCAGAGGAAGCCAAGGAGTATGGAATAATCGATCATGTCCTCACTCGGCGCACGGGGGAGGAGTAATCTCACACGCACAGGAGGCGATTGTGGCGAGGATTTCGTCGGAGAACCGAATGATGGATCGTTGCGTCCTCTGCGGGAAAACCCGTGAGCAGGTACGCAAGTTGATTCTGGGGATGTATGGCGGGGTCTGCTCGGACTGTGTGCGGCTCGCCAGCGATATCCTCAAAAACGAAATGCAACCTGCCGGCGCGGGCGTCCATGCAGGAAGCGTGGATACTATTCCCAAACCCAAAGACATCTATCGCGTCCTGAACCAGTATGTGGTCGGGCAAGACCGCGCCAAACGGGTGCTGTCGGTGGCAGTGTATAACCACTTCAAGCGCCTCAAAGCGGGCAACGCCACCGATGTGGAACTGCAGAAAAGCAATATCCTGCTGATCGGTCCCACGGGCAGTGGCAAGACGCTCCTGGCGCAGACGCTGGCACGGATTCTGAATGTGCCCTTCGCGATTGCAGACGCCACCGCCCTCACGGAGGCGGGCTATGTGGGCGAGGATGTGGAGAATATCCTGCTGCGGCTGATTCAGGCGGCAGATATGGACATCAAGGCTGCCGAGCGCGGGATTATCTATATCGACGAAATAGACAAAATCGCCCGCAAATCGGATAACCCCTCCATCACGCGCGATGTGTCAGGCGAGGGCGTGCAACAGGCGCTGCTGAAAATTCTGGAAGGTACGATTGCCAATGTGCCACCGCAGGGCGGACGCAAGCACCCTCATCAGGAGTTCATCCAGATTGACACCACCAATATCCTCTTCATCTGTGGCGGCGCGTTTGAAGGGCTGGATCGCATCATCGAGCGACGCCTCACCGACCAGACGATGGGCTTCCGCTCCAGCCCCGAAAGCCGCAAAAAACGCAATGTCGGCGAGATTCTCCAGCATGTGATGCCCGAAGACCTGCTCAAGTTCGGGCTAATCCCCGAATTCATCGGGCGCCTGCCCGTGATCGCGACTCTGGACGCGCTGGACGAAGCCACGCTTGTCCGAATCCTCGTGGAGCCGAAAAATGCGCTCGTGCGCCAGTACCAGAAGTTCTTCGAGCTGGACGGCGTGGAGCTGGTGGTCAAAGAGGAGGCGCTTCAAGCAATCGCCCGCGAGGCGATTCGGCGGGGCACAGGCGCACGCGCCCTGCGCTCCATCATGGAAGAGATTATGCTCAATGTGATGTACGAAGTGCCCTCCAACCCCAACATCAAGCGGGTGATTATCACCGAAGAGACCGTCACCCAGCGCAAAGAGCCGATTATCCTCACCAAAGACGAGGTTCAGCAGGCTTCTTAAGAAAGTAAACACGGAAACCCTGCAAGATAGCAGGGTTTCCGTGTGGCGAACAACTGCCCGTACACAGTGTTTAGACGGGCGTTTCGATCGCCGAGTCGGGCGTCCTGTCAGGGGAGCATTTTTTGTCCTCTATAGGGTCAGGAGGCGGTTCGGTCAATTGCCTTCTGTAAGTGGCTCAGAACTGCTTGATGAAGAGCTCGCCCTTTCTTCGTCGATATTGGTTATTTCTAATTCGCTAGATTTGCTTCTGATCATTGTCGACCGTCTGTGCCCGTTGGTATAATATGATCCTCATAGCCCAAAACTTTTTGAATAACTCTGGCAATTTCTTGTGGCGAGCTACTGAGACAAACGCGCGCCACATAACCTGCTGCATAGCCACTCACTATATCGGCTTCCGGGTCGTCAAGGACAATCACGGGAACTTCTCGCCAGTTACTTTGCTGCAGCTCGCGAAGCGTTTCTGCCAGCCCACGATTGTCGCGGTGAAGCGCTTGCTCGTCAATAAGCACCAGTTTTGGCACTATTGCTTCCGATGGCTTTGTAGCGAGATGAATCCACGCTTTGGCGAGGCTTCCAGAAAGGTAGCGAAGGGCGCGATGCAGTATCTCCTGCGCCTGACCCCCTGGAGGGATAACAACAATCTCCAAGCCGTTACCAGCTGATTCGGGCATAAAGCGCCTCCATGACAGTATTATACTCCATCGGCGCATGTAATTCCCATACTTCTCTGGTAATGCAGTAGCCCCTCTCACATCGCTGCAGAAATTCTGCCAGTTCCCTGAAGAAAACACGAACGCGCTCATCAGGGGGTAGCTGGCTGTTGATGCGGATCGTCAAAACTCCCGATGACCTCCTGAACTCGTATTCTCCATCAGAAAATTCTACAGGGCGGTCTTCGGTCAGTACCAGATTTAGCCCAGCACACGGAACCCCGACAGCGCTTGAGATTCGACTCAGCAGACTCTGGTAGACCTGCTCTATTCGCTCGCTGAGTCCTACACCGTGCAGTATCGCGTCCTTGCCTGTAAAGACCATCCCTGAATTCCCTTCCGGACACGGGTATTAAATCGCGCTACCCCTGACCTCCCACGCCTAACTCACCTCGCCCTTTGTTATTTGCATGAACACATCCTCCAGGTCCAGCGCTTCTTCGTGGAAGGAGGCGATGCGATAGCCGTCGCGCACGAGGGCGCTCAGCAGCTCCGCCTGCTCTTCCAATCCGCCTGCGAAATGCACCACCACGCTCCCGTCGCGCAGATCCACCCCATGCACGAGGCTCTCGCGCTCCAGTCGCTGGATAATCTTTTCTGGCTCGTCCAGTGGGCGAATCGCAATCAGCCGATTCGCCTGCAACTGCTTCACAATCTCTTCCACTGCGCCCCACACCAGCAGCTCGCCCTTCTCAATAATGCCAATCTTGTTGCAGAAGTCCGCCAGCTCTGGCAGAATATGGGAAGAAACCAGCACGATTTTGCCCATCGCGCCCAGTTCGCGAATCAGCTCTTTGATTTCGATTCGGGCGCGCGGGTCCAGCCCGGACGCGGGCTCGTCCAGCAACAGCAACAGGGGGTCATGCACGAGGCTTTTTGCCAGGCACAGGCGCTGCTGCATCCCCCGCGAGAGGGTTTCCACATAAGCGTCTTTCTTGACGGTGAGGTCGGTCAGCATCAGCACATTATCGATAATCTGCTCACGCTGGGATTTGGGAATCCGATACGCCGCCGCGAAGAACTCCAGATACTCTCGCACCGTAATGCCCTCGTACAGCCCGAAGAAGTCGGGCATATACCCCAGCAGGGGGCGCACCTCTTCGGGATACTTCACGATATCGATCCCGTTCAGCGTGGCGGTTCCCGAAGTCGGCTCCAGCAGGGTCGCCAGCATCTTAATGGTGGTGGTTTTACCTGCTCCATTCGGACCGATGAAGCCGAACACATCGCCCGGCACCAGCTGAAACGAGATATCTTTCACCGCTACCAGGTCGCCAAACTCTTTGCGCAGGTTCTGCACATCCAGCATGCGTGTTCCCTCCTCATTTGCGCCACCGCTGCTTAACTCCATTATAAGTCAGCCACAGGAATCCTGTCGCAAGCAGCAGGTAGATCCCACTTTGCACCAACCCCCAGCCGACAGCATGCATTCCCTGTGCTATTTCGTCATACCTGCCGAACATCGTTCCCATTTCTCCAAGCGTGTAAAACGGATTCAGCCAGACGAGGCACTGCCCATTCGTCACTGAGGCGAGCCAGAAATAGGCGCGACTGGCAAAACTTGAGAAGTCATCCTGAAGCATGGTTCCGAGGAAGTCCACCCATGGCTCGTAGGTCAAAATGCCGACCAGTGAAGGAAGCAGTAACAAGACAAAAACCTGAAGCGCATAGAGTAGCGACGCACTTAACACCGTGCTACGCCAGCGGAACGAAAGCCAGGTGCCAGCCGAGATGAGCAGCACGCCCCAGCACCCGATGCAGAGCGTTCCCAAAATCAGGTGCGTCATAAAATCGTGGCTTGCCGGCATTAACGCCGAAGACGCCAGCCCCAGAGGGAACAACGCCGCCAGCAACACCACCAGCCGAATCAATCCCACGCCCCACTTGCCCAGCACAATCTCTTTCGCTGTGAGTCGTGTGAGTGCGAGAAACTCCCATGTCGCCTTCTCGTACTCCGAAGAAAAGAGATTGTAGCTGAACAGCGGTGCAATCAGACAGACCACGAACAGTATCAGAAAGAAGGTCTCTGTGATGCCTAATCGCAGATTCACAATCATGAGGAAGGTGGTCATGTACACCAGAATCAGCACCACGCCGATGGAGTAGTAGACCACGCGCAGGCGGGTGAAACGATGGCGCGTGCTGCCGACCAGGTGATACCAGAGCAGGGGGTTCTCATTTCTCATTGGAGACCTCCACGGGGATGCTGATCCAGAGGGTGTTGCGTGCTTTGCTCTGGGCGGCGTCGCGCAGGCTGGGCGCCAGCACAGGCTCCGAAGTTTCCGCCGTCAGATACGCCACAGACACCTCGTGGAGTGATTGCACCCACTCCTCACGCGCGAGGCTTATGATGTCGTTAAACGAGGCGACATCGCTGTATGCACGAAGCATCCACGGATCCACCTCGCGCGGACGCGCTACTTGTGGGGGTACTTTTTGAAAGACCGTTTCACGCACGAAATGCCCCTCACCCGGCTCCAGGTCGTGAATGTAAAGAATGCGGTCGCCCACATGAAGCTCCACCTGGCGGAGGGGGAAGGGGAATCGGTTACGGATTGTGCCTTCCAGTTGCCAGCGGCGTCCCACAGGCTTGAGGCGCAGCTGGGCTTCCAGATGCCCGCCCAGCTCCACATAGCGTGTGTAGCGGAACCACTGGAAGCTGAGATTGCGCACCCGGTAGTCCTGCACTATCTTGGGGTCGCCCTCCAGCGTGCCCAGCACCTCCAGCAGGTCGCCTCCTCGCCTCACAAAAGAGCTCAGCGTGCCGCTTTCCACCAGCTCCGCGCGGTCAAACTGCAAATCGTACAGCCCCGCGCGCGGGAAGAAAAGTAGCGCGCTACTGATTGCATAGGCTTCGGAGGCACCCACCGGCATAATCAGAACCGACTGGATGTTCGCCGAGAGCGGCTTCCGATACAGATGCGCTGTGAACCGCGCCAGAATGCCCACAAATACCAGGGCGATCAGGGGGGTGGTGATCCACGCCCAGTCTAACGCCCGAAACCGTTTCAGCACCCAGTAGTTCACGGGCACCACCAGAAAGAAATAGAGCGCCAGCAGGGTAAACACCAGCCCCAGCGACGGCAGCTCCAGTTTCACATCGGCACCTGGTACCGGCTGCGGATTCCTGCCGAAATGGTTCGATGCAACCCCCGACTGCACGGCGAAGACGCGGTTGACCGTCTGGCTGGGTGGGAGGTCGGGCGCATGGCGCAGTAAGGCTTTCCAGAAGCCGTCAATCCCCATGTAGGAGCGCAACGGTTCTTCGGCAGGGTGGAACGCGAGGAAGATCACCGCGCCCAGCCCGTAGGGACGCGCCACAATCAGGGGCAACTCGCCCTGCCGCAGCAGCGTTCGACTGCCCTTGAGAACGCGCGCACGGGTGAGCGACACGGGCTGATTGAGCGGTCGGCTCTGGGCGAAAGTGCCCAGCGCAGGCAATCGCGGAGCCTGAATCAGCTGCTCTGGTTGCACGGGCAATATCGAGCGGAGCGCAGGCGTTTGCAGGTAGAGCGCACCCGCGCCGCCGGGCACTATCAGCACGCCGCCCAACGCAACCCACTGGCGCAGGGCGTTCCACTGCTCGGCGTTCAGCCGCTCGGCGCCTGCGTGCAGAATCACGACGCTGACACCCCCCAGCGCCAGCGCGCTCTCCGGGAAATATTCAGGCATGCAGTAGGCGGGTTGGTACTTGCCGCTCTGACTCAAGCCTCCCCACTCTGTTTTACGACGGTTCGGGATGCGGGTCAGGTTCTGCAGCCCCCCAATCAGGTCGCCCACATTCACCACGAGGGTATCGGTTTCGCCGAGGGGTTGCACCTCCTGACGGACACTGACGCGATGACGCCCGCCCTCAAACAGAATCTCAAAACTGCTTGTGTAGTCGCTCACGATGGGGGTCGTGACCACCACCTTACGCCCGCCTGCGGGTAGCTCCAGCGGGTATCGATATTCGCGTATCGAGCCGAACCCGGCGCTTCGAACGGTCAGCACGCCGCGCAGATTGCCCGTGTTGGAGCGCACCTCTATCGCGATCGGGAAGGGACTATTGAGCGTCGCGCGCTGCCCGAACAGCGGCGTGGCTTTAATCTCTATCGGCTTTTGGCTCCACACCCCCACAACAAACGCCCACAACCCCAGCGCCAGAAGCCCCTTGTGCATAGCGAGATTAATTTTACACCTTTCGTTGCCGATTCCTGCCTGTGCAGACTCAGGGCACCGTTTCCTCAGGGGTTGAGACGGAACCGGATTCCCCGATGGCGGTGAAAGTGGCAGGCTCCAGAAAGGCATCCACCACGATGGGATCGAACTGCTTGCCCCGTTGAAGTCGGATTTCTTCTACTGCCTCTTCAAGGGGTTTTGCGGGGCGGTAAGGGCGGTCGTGAGTCATGGCATCGTAGGCGTCGGCGAGCGCCACGATTCGTCCCCAGAGGGGGATTTCGGTGCCTTTCAAGCGGCAGGGGTAGCCACGCCCATCCCAGCGTTCGTGATGGGTCAGCGCAATCTGGCGCGCCATCTGAACGGCAGGGTACGGACAGCCCTCCAGCATCTGAGCGCCAAGAAGGGTATGCTGACGCATAATGCGTCGCTCCTCATGGGTGAGTTTGCCCGGCTTACGCAAGATAGCATCGGGGATGGCAATTTTGCCCAGATCGTGCAGGGGCGCGGCGTGGCGCAGCAGAAACAGCACCTCTTCTGAAAGCCCCAGCACGCGCCCAATCGCCTCACTCAGGCGCCCCACGCGCACGATGTGTTCGCCTGTTATGTCGTCGCGATACTCCGCCGCGCGCGCCAGACGCTCCAGAATCTCTATCCGCGCCAGCTCCAGTTCCCGCTCGCGCCGCTCCAGAAGGCGTTCAATCTGCAACTTCTGCTCCGCTAACTGCTGATGGAGCCGGCGCATCTCCAGCAGGTTGCGCACGCGCAGCAGCAACTCCGTCGCCTGAAAGGGTTTATGCAGAAACTCGGTCGCGCCGCTCCGAAAGGCTTCGAGTTTGATCTCTGGAGCCAGATCGGCGGTCAGTACAATAATCGGCAACACTTCGCTGGAATATCGCTCGCGTAGCGCACGGACAATCTCTTTCCCCTCTGCCTCCTTCAAATGCCAGTCCACCAGCGCAATATCGGGAGCCACAGCAGCCAGTCGGTCCAGCACCTCGTGGGGGGCGGAAGCCGTAAGAATCTGCTTGTACCCCGCTTCACGCAGCAGCGTCGCGATATACTCTCCTGTCAGCGGCTCATCATCCACCACCAGCACAACTGCCTGTGAAGTTGCTTCCGCGATAGGCATAGACCATCACCCTCTTGTGCCCTCCCTGTACGGAAAGCGGGGCGTCCCTGCGGTGTGAAGAATCTGACGATGCTGCGTTAATACTGGTCCCCCGCAGAATTTCCTGCTGGTAAAAATTCCGGGTTTCGTGTATCGCCCACCACTCCGGGCGAGCTAGCGGAGACGACGACCCTACACACGCCTTTTATAGGGAGGGGTTTTCTGTTCAGGCGAACCCCTTACCTGCGCCAGTTTTCCAGCGCTTGCTTCACCAGCGCGGGGATGTCGCTGGGCGTGTCGGCAATCGGCACGCCTGCTTCTGTGAGCGCCTTAACCTTGGATTGGGGACTGCCTTTACCACCTGAGATAATCGCCCCTGCGTGCCCCATGCGCTTGCCTGGCGGCGCAGTGCGTCCCGAAATGAAGCCCACCACGGGCTTGGTCATGTGGTTTTTGATATACTCCGCCGCAATCTCTTCATCGGAGCCGCCGATTTCGCCCACCAGCACCACCGCTTCGGTCTGGGGGTCGGCTTCAAACAGAGGCAACACATCAATAAAGGTCGTGCCGATAATCGGGTCGCCGCCAATTCCCACGCAGGTGGACTGCCCCAAGCCTGCCTGGGTCAGCTCGTAGACAATCTCGTAGGTCAGCGTGCCGCTGCGGGAGACCAGCCCGATGGAGCCTTTGCGGAACAGCATGCCCGGCATAATGCCCACTTTGCACTCTTTGGCGGTGGTCAACCCCGGACAGTTGGGACCAATCAGTCGGCTCTGGGTGCAGCGCTTGAGGTAGTTCACCACGCGCACCATATCCTGAACAGGGATGCCTTCGGTGATGCACACAATCAGCTCAATCCCAGCGTCCGCCGCCTCGAGGATGGCATCAGGAGCAAACGGCGCGGGCACGAAGATACACGACACATTCGCGCCCGTCTCGCGCACGGCTTGCTTGACGGTATCAAACACGGGCACGCCTGCGACTTCCTGTCCTCCTTTGCCCGGCGTGACTCCCGCGACGACTTTTGTGCCATATTCCAGCATCTGGCGCGTGTGGAACTCTCCTTCGCGCCCCGTGATTCCCTGTACCAGCACCTTTGAGTTCGCGTCCACCAGAATTGCCATCGTTCCAGTCTCCTTCGCGCCAAGATTGTACCCGATGAGGGGCAGGATTCCCCTACCCTTGCGCGAAACGGGCAGGTGCTATGAGACGCTGGGTATGGTTCTGGATGTTGCTGTGTGTGTGGCTTGCCGTTGGTTGGGCGCAGATGGCGTTGCCTGAGCCGAAGCCGATTGTTGGGGCACGGATGCCGGCGCTGAGTCCCGATGGCAAGCAGATTGCGTTCGTGTATCGTGGCGATATCTGGCTGGCGCCTGCAGAGGGTGGGCGCGCGACACCGTTGACTCGTCATGTGGCTTACGACGCCTATCCGCTCTGGTCGCCCGACGGCAAGTGGATTGCGTTCGCCAGCGTGCGCAACGGCAACTGGGATATCTTTCTGATTTCGGCGGAAGGGGGCGCGCCCGTGCAGCTCACCTTCCACTCCCAGTCGGAAACCCCCAGCAGCTGGAGTCGGGATGGGCGTTATCTGTATTATGCCGCGTCGTATGATTCCAACAACCCGTCGCTGGTGGAGCTGGAGGTTGCGACGGGGCGTTTCCGTCGCCTGACAGAAGATTACCAGACGCTTACTGGACCCCAGATTTCGCCCGATGGCAAGCTGCTGGCGTATGGGCGGGGTGGGTTTCCCTGGTGGCGTCCGCGCTACACAGGTTCGGGCGCGATGCAAATCTGGGTGATGGAGATGCAAACAGGCGCCCGCCGCGCACTGGTCAACGACCAGCGCCAGCACCTGTGGACTCAGTGGATGCCCGATGGGAAGCACCTGCTGACCGTCACGATTGGCGAGAAGACCCCCGACTCGCCCCGGCTGGGAGAGAAGTTGCCCCTGTTTCAGGATAATCCACGCCGCACGCCCAACCTGTGGCTGGTGGATTTGCAGGGGCGCAAGCGCCAGCTGACGCAGATGGTGGGCGGCGCGGTGCGGTTTCCCTCTGTCGCCGCACAGTCGGGCGATATTGCGTTTGAGTACGAGGGGCATCTCTATCTGCTTCGGTCGGGAGCGCGGGAGCCTCAAAAACTCACCTTCTACGCGATGCAGGATGACGCCCAGAACACACGCCAGCGCGAGGTGTTCACCAGCGGCGTGGAGGAGGCGGAACCCTCGCCCGATGGCAAGCGCTACGCCTTCCGCCTGCGCGGCGACATCTGGGTAATCGATATTGAGAAGCCCAGGAGCCTGCCCGAAAAGCGCAACGCCGAGTTCGCCCGACGCCTCACCGACTGGGCAGGCGACGACTCCGATTTCTACTGGTCTAAAGACGGCAAGACCCTTTACTTCACCTCCGACCGCAACTACTATCAGCAGGTCTATGCGCTGAATGTAGAGACGCTGGAGGTGAAGCGCCTCTGGGACAAGCCTGCCGATGTGTCGCGCCTGCAACTCTCGCCCGACGGCAAGTTTCTGGGCTTCTGGGTTTCGGGCGAGGACGGCGGGCTGTTCACACTGAACCTGGAGACGAACGAGGTGAAGAAGGTGCTCCATGAGCCGGGCACGCACTGGTACGGGCTGGGCGGCGGCGACTTTGCATGGTCGCCCGATATGCGCTGGCTGTGCGTGCAACGGCGCGACCCGCGCGGCAGCTGGAACCTCTGGATTCTGCCCGCCGATGGCTCTGGGGAACCCGTCAACATCACGCGCCTGAACGCTTTCCATAACCAGCCTGCATGGTCGCCCGACGGGAAGTATCTTTTCTTCAACAGCAATCGTGCAGGGAGCGCGATTTATGTCGTGCCGCTCACGCGCGAGACCGCCCGCACGGAAGACACCGAAATGAAGTTCGAGAAGCCCAGAGAGGGCGAGCCGCTGGAGGTCAAGATTGACTTTGACGGGATTGACCAGCGCATCCGGCGGTTCGTGAGCCAGTCCTCGCAGGGCGATCTGACGGTCAGCGCGGACGGCAAGATTTACTTCCTCTCCGAGGGCGACATCTGGCAGGTGTCTTATGACGGGAGCGAGAGCAAGCGGCTCACCACGGGAGGTGGGCATGCGGCACTGCGAGTCTCCGCCGACGGCAAAAAACTCTACTTCATCCGCAACGGCGAACTGTACACGATGAACCTGCAGGCAAACAACCGTGTGGAGAAGGTGGAGTTCAAGGCGGAGATGGAGGTTGATACGGAGGCTGTGCGTCAGGCGGCGTTTGTGCAGTTCTGGCGTGCCTACGAGCGCGGGTTCTACGACCCCGGTTTTCACGGGCGCGACTGGACGGCGATTCGCGAGCGGTATCGTCCGCTGCTTGCGGGTGTGGGCGTGCCCGAAGAGTTCGCGCTGGTGCTTTCGATGATGGTCGGTGAGCTGGAAGCCTCGCACTCGGAGGTGTCGCCGCGTTCCAGTGGCGGGCGCAGTCCCAGCACGCCCCATCTGGGTTTCACGATAGACTACAGCCATCGCGGGCGCGGGCTGAAGGTGGCTGCCGTGCCCGAAGGCGCGCCCGGTTCCTACCCCGAAACCCGAATTCAGCCGGGTGAATACATCCTTAGAATCAACGGCGAACCCGTGGAAGCCAACCAGAAACTCTGGCAGCTCATCAACGACAAGGGCGACCGCACCTTCGAGTTTCTGGTCAACAGCGGTCCCTTTGAGGAGGGCGCGCGGGTGGTGAAGTATAAACCGCTCAGCGCAGGTGAGTGGAGCGAGCTGCACTACCGGAACCGCGTGAACCGCCTGCGCCGCTATGTGGAAGAGCGCAGCGGCGGCAAAATCGGCTATGTGCATATTCGCGGCATGGGCGGCTCCGACCTGAACCGCTTCGAACGCGAATATTACGAGTACGCACGGGGCAAGCAGGCGATGATTATCGATGTGCGCTTCAACGGCGGGGGCAATATCGCCGACACGCTGATTGACTGGCTGGAGCGCACCCAGTACGGCTACTACCGCCCGCGCGACTGGCAGCCCTATCCCTGGCCATCGGGCGCGATGGAACTGCCGCTGGTGGTCTTGATGAACGAGCGCAGTTTCAGCAACGCCGAGATGTTCCCCTACTCGGTCCGCGCCAAAAAACTGGGCACTCTGGTCGGCTGGCAGACGCCCGGCTATGTGATTGCAACATGGAGTCTGGACCTTGTGGACGGCACGGGCGCGCGCATGCCCCAGCTGGGCGTCTACCGCAAGGACGGCTCCAACATGGAGAACAACGGCGAAGCGCCCGATATTGCCGTCTGGATGTCGCCCGACGACTGGGTGAACGAGCGCGACCCGCAGCTGGACAAGGCGATTGAGGTGCTGATGAGCCAGCTGGAGAAGCGCTGAAAATATGGGGGAGGCGCTTTGCCTCCCCTTTGTTTTGCATTTATGGAAGACTGGCGTGTCGCTCTCCAGAACGCAGGCGTCAACCCCGAATGGCTCCACGAAGAAACAGTGCAGATTGGGGGGCACTGCCTGCGCCTGTGGACCGTGCGCTCGGTGGATGACCTGCTGAGCGCGCTCCCGCCCGAGAGTGAGATTCCCTACTGGGCGATTCTGTGGGATTCCGCGCTCTGGCTGGGGCGCTGGCTCTGGGCGAACCCCCATCGGGTTTGGGGCAAGCGCGTGCTGGAGCTGGGATGCGGCGTCGGGCTGGTGGGGATCGTCGCCCAGATGGTGGGCGCGGCGCGCGTGGTGCAGAACGACAATCATCCCCCTGCGCTGGTGCTTTCCGCTCAGAATGCGCGGCAGAACGGGATGACACCCCCCGAACCGCTGCTGATGGACTGGCGCACATGGACGCACTCAGAGCAGTACGACCTCGTGCTGGGCGCGGATGTGGTGTACGACCGCGACTTGCACACGCCGCTGATGCGCGTGCTGGAGCGGGCGCTCGCGCCAGAGGGGGAGGCGATTCTGGTAGACCCCGGGCGCGATTCGGGCTGGCTGTTTGCCGAGCGCCTGCTACAGGCGGGCTGGCAAGTGGAGCTTTCACTGGCGCCGCTTGGCGAGTCGCCCCACCGCGAAGCACTGGTGATGGAGATCAGAAACGCCCCATAAACCCTGTCAGCGCCGCCCCCAGTGTCGCCAGCGCGTTCACTCCGTTATTGTCCAGCCAGCGCCAGCCCGAGTGCCACTCTGCAGGCACGCCGCAGTGAACACGCGACTCGGTGCGCTTCTGACACCGCTGGCACACAAACCGCGCCTGCACCGACGCACCCAGCAGGCTGTCCAGCATCACGCCCGCCAGTCCTGCGCCCCACGCCCACAGAAACTGCGCAGCCGATAGCCCCGTCCCCAGCGCGCCCAGCCCCCCTATCAGCCCACTTCCCAGCAGCGCCCCCAGCGTGCCCGCGAGGCTGACCGCACCCGAAGTGCCCGGCGGCACGGGCGCCCCCGTAAGGATCAGGCGCGGCTGTCTGCCATAGCGAATGCCGATCTCGGTCGCCCATGTGTCGCCCGTTGCGCAGGCAAGGCTGGCGGTATAGGCAAGCCACGCGCGCTCGGCGAAGGCAGGAGCCAGAAATGCCAGCCACACCGCGAGGGTCGGCATACCCCCGTTCGCCAGCACCTGCCAGAGGTTACGCCGCTCTGATTGCCCCGACCGCCCCAGCACGCGCGGCAACAGGCTGGAGGTGAAAAAGAAGACCACCATCAGCAGGCTCGGCTGCCAGCCCCCTAACCCGAACACGCTCGCCCCCACCACTACCGCGCCCAGCGCGCCGTCGCGAGTCAGCAGGCGCATCCGATAGGCTCCCCACGCCACCCCACCCGCCAGCAACACGCCCAGCACCAGATTCACTGCCCACGCCCCGACACGCACGGATTGCCCCGCTCATAAAATCGCCAGAGCCGATCCGTCGCCTTCTGAATGCCAATACGGGGCGAAACGCCCACTTTCGAGTCGGGCACCGGCTCGCCCTGCCAGATTTGCACGCGCCCCGTGATGAGCGACTCGCCGTTAAACGCCCGCGTAATGCCCAGCGCCCGACAGAGATTGCCCGGTCCGCGACAGAGCATCGTCAACGGGCGATGCCCCCGATGGCGAATCATCCACTCCACGCCCAGCGTCGGCTCCAGCGCGCGAATCAGCACCGCCTCGCCCACCCCCTCAGGCTGGCACACGGCATTAAAGCACTCATGCACGCCGTAAATCAGGTACACATACGCCGTGCCCGGGGGTCCGAACATCGCGGCGTTGCGCTCGGTGCGCCCCCGATAGCTGTGGCTCGCGGGGTCGTCCTGTGTGTACGCCTCTGCCTCCACGATACGCCCGCCAACCCAGCCCGCGCCCGGATGATAGACCACCAGCCAGTGCCCCAGCAGGGCGCGCGCCGCCTCCACCGTCGGCTGAAGATAAAACTCCACAGGCAGGGGACGCGGCTTCTCCATCGGCAACCTCACAACTGAAGCGTTTTCTCGTGCAGGCGAACCCCCAGCAGAAGCCCCACCGCCATCATAGATGCTAACAGCATGCTCCCTCCCAGACTCACGAACGGCAACGGGATGCCCACTACAGGAAACAGCCCCATCGTCATGCCCACATTGGTCAGCAGATGAAACAGGAAAAGCGTCAGCACCCCGCCTGCCACAAGCCGATAGAACTCATGGTGCGTCTCCACCATCACACGCCAGACGCGATACAAAAACAGCCCGTACAGCGCCAGAAACCCCGTTGCGCCTATGAATCCCAGCTCCTCGCCAATCACCACGAAAATGAAGTCGGTGTGTTGCTCTGGAATGTAGCGCAGGGTCTTCTGGGTTCCCTGCAGGTAGCCCTTGCCTGTGAGCTGCCCGCTGCCAATCGCAATCCGCGCCTGCAGAATGTGATAGCCCGATTGCTGGGGGTCAGCCTCTGGGTTGAGGAAGGAAACCAGCCGTGCCTTCTGGTAATCACGCAGGATGTCCAGATGCCACATCGCGCCGAATCCGAGCGCGCCCGCCACCACCGTGAGCGCCAGCCAGCGTCCCGGCGCCTCTGCCAGAAAGACCATCGCGAACCACAACACCCCCAGCACGATTGAAGTCCCCAGGTCAGGCTGCTTGAACACCAGAAAGGCAGGGATGGCGGTGTGCAACAGCGAAAGCAAAAACCCTTTCGGCGTGCGGAGCTGCGCGCCCATGCGCACGAGCAGGCTCGCCAGCGTGAGAATCAGCAACAGTTTCGCCAGCTCAGAGGGCTGGAACTGATAGCCCCCGGGCAGTTCAATCCAGCGCTGGGCGCCCTTGCGCTCGGCGCCGAACAAATCCACATACAGCAACATCAGCACATTCAGCCCGTAAAGCCATCGGGAATAGCGCATCCACACCAGCGGATTCACCAGCATGAAGAACAGCATCGCGCCTGTGCCCAGCGCCAGCCACATCAGCTGGCGGCGCATCAGCCCCGGCGCCCAGTGGTAAGTGGCGCTGTGCAGAATCAGCAGTCCCGCCCCAACGAGCGTCAGCACGCTCAGAAGTAGCGGGAAGTCCAGATTCTTGAGCGCATGTAAACGGCTCCGCCACGCCAGCGCTGTCGCCACAGTGGGAGAATTGTACCCGCGCCTCAAGTCTAACATGGCGCGAATTCCCGTCACCAGCCGAATTCCAGTGTCTCCACCCGCCACTGACGACCCGCCTCGCGCAGGCGCATCCGTGCTGTGCCTGTCCCCCAGCCACCCTGAATCCTGTACCTCAAATCCATCCACGATCCTGTTGTGTCGATCTGCAAATTGAACTCTTCCATCGTCCAGTCTTGCACTGTTCCTATCGCCTGTTCCAACAGTTGCCATCGTTGCTGGAGTGTCTCGGGCTTGAAACGCGCCTGAGCTTCAGGCGTCAGCTCCTGTCGAGCAGCTCGCCAATCATGGTTTCGCAAAGCCATAAGCAGCCTTTGTGCCGTTTGCTGGCTTCCTGCATGCGCTTGTAGTGTGCCACGAGCGAGAACCCACATGCTGATACCACACGCCACACATACCACCAGCACAACCCCAGCAACCACGAGAATCCATTTCTGAAAGCGGTTGCTTTCCACCGCGTCACCTCCTGCGGACTTGACCCAGCTCGATAGGGAGCAGAGCCGAGCCCTCTGGACGCCACCGAAACTGGGTACTGCTGGGGAATAACCACTCACTATCCCATATCGCGGACGGTTGTTTCAGTGTTTCCTCTGATGCCTGTGGGAACGCGAGTCCCACTGAGCCTACCGCGTCCTCTATCGCCTCCTGGAAAAGGGTTTCTACTATCTGCCCCGCGGTTGCGTTCGCTTCCGCAAAGGTAACGCTCAACGGCTCGGAGAACTCCACCTGAGCGCTTGTTGAAGAAGCAAAGAGCGTCTTGCCCTCCGCACTCTGGATGGTCAGTTGTACGGAACATCGTATTTTATGGAGTTTGACCGTCTGTTCAGGGGCAGAGCCATCCATCGCGCTGCCTGCTGCCAGTTGACACAACAACCCCGCAATCGTCCACCACTGCACCCGAATCGCCATCGCTTTATGCCTCCATGAGTCCGTCAGGTCTTGCGCCCTGTTTCTCTTCGTGATAACACTCTGTTCTCCTGCTGGATGTCTGGGGGTACAGCGCTACGCCGTAACCGTAGTATCCTCTCTCATTCAGTAAAACGATGCTATGCTTCTGGTTCCAGCCATTAGCCATTATTCCGCTTCCCATCCGTAAGTCTCCCGCACGCCACTCACCAGGTCGCCAAAGGCTGGGTTTGCAGAAGATGCTGCACCAGCTTCAAAAGTAAAGTCTCCTGCCTTCACTGTGGCAATGCCCACGATTTTCACGCTCACAGGAACACCCTTACGCAAAATCCGCTCCTGAGGAGTCACCCGAAAATGGAGCGCCACAATATCCTTCGCAATGTCATAGTAAACCGACTCGTAGCGCGGCGAAGAATCGGCTTCGCACATCTTTATCCCTGCTGGTAAAATCGCATCTCCTCTGTTAAGGGGCATCCCCTCTTCATCTAAGACAAGCATCGAGAAATGAAGCGGCTCGACAACACAGACAGGGATAGCCTCAGGGTAGTCGCCCAGAGCGTGAAGACGCTTGTCAGGAATAAAAGGACCATATAGCAGCAGCCAAGCGTCCAATCCCGCCCAATCCCCCTCTACCTCATAATGCCACTGAACTACTGCCAAAGAGGCAATATAGTGAGGCTGTTCTAACACTTGAAAGGTGACCGCTTTTTCCGAGGAGTTACCCGAGGAATCTCTGGCAAGTATCCGCAACTCGTACACTCCTGGTTCACGAATTGGCGTGCCTACGGTATAGGGTTCATCGCCCAACAGGGCTACGAAGGTCGGCTTTGGGTCAATATCATCTTTGACCACGATCTGCGGGGTAACTTGCTTTAGCCAAAGGGAGCCGTAAGGAATGTTGACAGAAATGACAGGCGGCTGTTCATCTAAAGCAGAGTGAGAAAATGAGAAACGCACAAGCACCCCCATCGCCACCAGCAACACCGTCGCCACTGTCTTCCCGACTGCTCCCTGCGCCCAGGTTCGGCGCACCCACCGCAAGAGGTTTGTCCGTTTCATCGCAGTGCCTCCTCAAGCGCTATAGTGGAACACGCGCAAAATTACTATAGCATGTCAGGCGGGATTTTGTCAAGAGGTTGAGTAGGAACGCACTATTTGAATTCAAGCAGGGACACTTGGAGGTGAAACGCCACAAAAGCCCAATGCGCCATCCACGCTCAAAATGAGTGGGCACACGACGCTACGCCCAGAAGGCTTACCAACTCGCTTGCTCGTGGAGTAAGGCTCTCGCCTCTTCAATAGAGGATTCTCCCTCCAGGAGAGGTCTCCTGCTACTACCAGAACATCGGGTAAAATATAGCGCGACGGAGGCACCTTATGGATACGCCCGCAGAACTGCGTTATACCAAAAGCGATGAGTGGGTTCGCGTCGAAGGCGATGTGGCGACCATCGGCATCACCGATTATGCCCAGTCGGAGTTAGGCGATATTGTGTTTCTGGAACTGCCCGAAGTGGGGCGCTACCTGCAAACGGACGAAGCGTTCGGCGCAGTCGAATCCGTCAAAGCCGCATCCGACCTCTATGCTCCTGTGGAAGGCGAAGTGATTGAGGTCAACACGGCGCTCCAATCGGCGCTGGAACAGATTAACCAGGACCCCTACGGCGCAGGCTGGATGATTAAGATTCGCATGAAAGACCCCAGCCAGGTGAACACGCTCATGACCGCCGACGAATATCGCGCCTATCGAGGACTATGAGATACATCCCCCACACAGAAGAGGATATCCAGCAGATGCTGGCGACCATCGGGGTTACCAGCATTCGCGATTTGTTTCAGGATATTCCCGATTCGCTCTACCTCAAAGAGCCGTTGCCCATTCCCGATGGGTTGGACGAGCATGCTCTTTTCAAACGCCTTGCCCGACTGGCGAACCAGAACGCCGACACCACACGCTACCTGAGCTTCTTGGGCGCAGGCGCCTATGACCATTTCATCCCCAGCATCGTACAGACCCTCATCAGCCGCGGGGAGTTTCTTACAGCCTACACGCCCTATCAGCCTGAAGCCAGTCAGGGGCTGCTCCAGAGCATTTTTGAGTTTCAGACGATGGTGTGCGAACTCACGGGGATGGAAGTCGCCAACGCCTCGATGTACGATGCCTCCACCGCGCTGGCGGAGTCGGCGCTGATGGCGTGCCAGATTACGGGGCGCTCCAGAGTGATCGCTTCCCAAGCGATTCACCCGCACTATCGTCAGGTTCTGCGCACCTACCTGTGGACGAATAGCCGCGAACTGGTGGAGATTCCGCATGCTGAAGGAATCACCGACTCAGACGCGCTCCGAGCGGCAATAGACAACCAGACCGCCTGCGTGCTGGTGCAATATCCGAACTTCTTTGGGTTGATTGAGCCGCTGGCGCCGATAGTGGAAACGGCGCATCAGCACGGAGCGCTTGCTATTGTGTGCGCCGACCCGATGGCGCTGGGTGTATTGAAGCCTCCTGGCGAGTACGGTGTGGATATTGTCGTGGGCGAGGGGCAGTCGCTGGGCAACGCGATGGGGTTCGGCGGACCGTTTCTGGGGCTGTTCGCCTGTAAGCAGGAATATGTGCGACGCATACCCGGGCGCATCGTGGGGCAAACGACCGACAGCGAGGGGCGCCGCGGCTTCGTGATGACCCTGCGCACCCGCGAGCAAGATATCCGACGCGAGAAGGCAACCTCCAACATCTGCACCAACGAAGCGCTCTGTGCCCTCGCCAGCACGATTTTTATGAGCGCACTGGGAAAGCAGGGGTTTCGTGAACTGGCGGAAACCTGCACTCAGAAAGCTCACTACGCCGCCCAGCGCCTGACGGAAATCCCTGGCGTGGCGCTCCGATTCCCGAAAACCCCCTTCTTCAAAGAGTTTGTGCTGGAGCTGCCCCTCAGCGCCAGAGCGGTCTGCGACCGACTCCTTGACAAGCAGATTCTGGCTGGGCTGCCGCTGGAGCCGTACTACCCGAATATGGAAAACGCGCTGCTGGTGTGCGTAACGGAAACCCGCACGCGCGAAGAAATAGAGACCTTTGCCGAATCGCTCGCCGACGCCTTGCGAAAATAGCAGGTTTAAGCGTTTCAAAGGCGTATTAAGAGGGCGTGAGCAAGTTTCCCTACGGCAACTCGGCGCTGGCGATGCTGGGGCTGGCGGCGGCAAGTGGCGCCTATCTCACTCTGAACCGCCCCAGCAAGGCAAAGCCGACTTTGCGCCTGTGGACCTTTGCGAAAACGCACGGTGAGGCATACCAGCAGGCGGTTCCCGCGTTTGTAAAGGCGCATCCCGGCGTCTCGGTGGAAGTGCAGATTGTGGCAGGGGAAGCCGTTACCTCGCGCCTGCAGGCTGCTTTCTGGGCAGACCTCGATGTGCCCGACCTGGTGGAAGTGGAAATCAGCTGGGCAGGCAGCTTTTTCCGGGGACCGCTGGAAAGCATCGGCTTTCTGGATTTGACCGAGCGTATTCACCAATCCGGCTTGTGGGAGCGCGTGGTGCAGGCGCGGTTTGCCCCCTACACCTCCCGTGGGCGAATCTTCGGGATTCCGCACGATGTGCATCCTGTGATGCTCGCCTACCGACGCGATCTGGTGGAGCGGCTCGGCATCGATGTGGAGCAACTGCGCACATGGGACGACTTTATTGAGGTGGGACGCCGAATCACTCAGCCCGGCAAGCGCTACATGATTGAGCTGCCCGACACCGAGTCGTCGCGTTTTGAGGCGTTGCTTTTCCAGCGCGACGGCGGCTATTTTGACGAACAGGGGCAGTGCATTATGGATAACGAGATTGCTGTGGAGACGATGAAGATGTATGTGCCGATGGTGGCAGGGCGCTCCCGCATCGCCAGCGATCTGGGGGGAGGGCAAATTTTCACCCGTGCCGTGGAGGATGGCTACTTTCTGTTCCTGATTACGCCCGACTGGCGTAGCCGCACCATTGAACAGGATGTCCCGCGCGTTGCAGGGCGCATGGCGCTGATGCCCCTGCCCGCCGTCGCGCCCGGCAAGCGCCGCACGACCACATGGGGCGGCACCATGATTGGCATCACCCGCCGATGCCAGAACCCCGATCTGGCATGGGAGCTGATAATGCATCTCTACTTCAATCGCGAGGATCTGGCACAACGCTTTCGCGATACGAACATCCTGCCCCCCGCCCGCGATTTGTGGGATCACCCCGCATATTACGAGAAACGCCCCTACTGGAGCCATCAGCCTCTGGGGGCGCTTTACGCCAAACTCGCTCCCGATGTGCCGTTTCAGTATACCAGCCCCTATATCAGCCTGGCGAAAGCCAAGATGAGCGAAGCGCTGATAGGCTGCGTGCGCTACTATAACACCTATGGAGAGCGCGGTTTTGACGGCTATGTCCGCAAGCAGTTGGAACAAAGTGCCGAGGAGGTGCGCCGTGCCATACGCCGAAACCCGTATCTCTGAGCGTGTTCGGGAACGGCGCTGGCGTGCCGAACAGATAGCGCCTTACCTGTTCGTGGCGCCCTTTGTCATCCTGTTTCTTATTTTTGGGGCGTACCCGCTTGCCAAAAGCTTTCTGCTGTCTCTCTATATCACAAACGGTCCACGCGATGTGGTGTTCGTCGGGTTGGACAACTTTCGCTACATGTTCAGCGACCCCAACTTCTGGAAGGCGGTTCGCAACACAGCGGTCTTCACCTTCTGGTCTATTGTGCTACAGATTCCTGCAGGTCTGGGGCTGGCGCTTTTGCTCAACAGCCCGTGGATGCGGGGGCGGAACCTGTTTCGGCTGGCGTTTTTCTCGCCCAACCTTGTAGGGGGTGTGTTTGTGGGGGTGCTGTTCAGCGTGCTGTTTGTGCCCCAGTATGGCTTGATTAATCGGGGACTACACGCTCTTTTCGGCATCCCGCTGGATACACGCTGGCTTGCCGACCCTGCGCTGGTGATGCCCGCGCTGGTGATGACCAGCCTCTGGATGTCGGTGGGGTTCCATATGGTCTACATCCTCGCAGGGCTTCAGAGTATCGAGAAAGACCTCTACGAAGCAGCGCTCCTGGACGGCGCCAACAGCTGGCAGCAGTTCTGGCATGTGACCCTGCCCGGATTGCGCCATGTATTGATTTTTCTCTTGCTCATCAGTACCATCGGCTCATTCCAGTTATTTGAGCTGCCGTGGGTGATGCTGGGGCGCGGTCCTGGACCCGACGCTTCAGGGCTGACCATCGTGATGTATCTCTACCTGAATGGGTATGTTGCAGGCGACCTGGGCTATGCTTCTGCTGTGGGCTGGACGCTGGCGCTCGGTTTGCTGGTGGTGAGCCTGGTTCAGCTGCGCCTGACAGGCGCATGGAAGCCCCGCGCATCGTAGGAGGCAAAAACGATGACTTTGCGTCTCATCAGGCTTATTCTGTGGGTTGGGATTGCGGTGGCAGCAGGCATCGCGATGACACCGCTGGTGTGGCTGCTGGCAGCCTCCCTGAAAGCGCCTGAAGACCTGTTCTCCTACACCTTTTTCTCGCCGAACCCCAGCCTGAAGAATTTTGTGGACCTTTTCACGCAGGTAGACTTTTTACGCTATTTTGTGAATAGTGTCTTTGTGTCCTGTGCCAGCGTCGTGATTCAGCTTTTCTTCTCGTCGCTGGCGGGCTATGCGCTGGCGAAGTACGAGTTTCGTGGTAAATATGCCCTCACTTTGCTGATGCTGGCGACGATGCTGATCCCGGGACAGGTTACACTGGCGCCGACTTATGAGCTGCTTTATCATCTGGGCTGGATCGATACCTACTGGGCGCTGCTGGTGCCTGGAGCTGTGAGTGTCTTCGGGATTTTCCTGTTCCGTCAGGCGATTCTGAGCGTGCCGACCGAGTTGATTCATGCGGCGCGTGTGGACGGCGCTTCCGAGTTTGGCATTTACTGGCAAATTGTGATGCCCACGGTTCGCCCGATGGTGGGCGCGTTCGTGTTGATTGCGTTCATGGGGCAGTGGAACTCGTTCCTCTGGCCGCAGATTGTGCTTCACAGCGCGGAGCGCTTCACCCTGCCGATTGCCCTGACACAGATGGTTGGCATTTACCAGCAGCAATATGGGATGTTGATGGCGGGAACGCTGTTGAGCATTCTGCCCGTGATTATCCTGTTCCTGCTGCTCCAGAAGGAGTTTGTGGCTGGGCTGACCTCTGGCGCGGTAAAAGGTTAGCTCGCAGGGTATGATTCTGTCGGCAATGATGGAAACGACGCAGTTTACGCTCGGCATAGTCCAGTTCAAACCCGTAAAAGGGCAGTACCTGCGCAATCTGGAGTCGATTCAAGCGGTGATGCATCAGGCTTTGAACACGACGCCTCCCGTGGATGTGCTGGTGTTCCCAGAGACCGCGACTACAGGCTACTTTGTGCAGGGGGGCGTTCGTGAGCTGGCAATGCCTGCGGAGCATCTGTTTGCTGACTTAGCCGCGCGCTACGAGGCGCTATCGCCAAACCGTGCGATGGACATCTGCATCGGCTTCTATGAGCGCTACGAGGGCGAATATTACAACTCGGCGCTCTATGGAACTTTAGAGCCGAAAGCTGAACACTCTCGCCTTGTGCATGTTCATCGGAAATTCTTCCTCCCAACCTATGGCGTTTTTGAAGAGGAGCGCTTTGTGGCACGCGGGACACGGCTGGATGTGTTCCCCACACGCTTTGCCAAGGCGGCTATCCTCATCTGCGAGGATGTATGGCACTCCGTGACTTCAGCAATTGTGGCGCTCAAGGGGGCGCAAATCATTTATGTGCCCACCGCCTCACCCGCGCGAGGATTTCAAAGTGAGCAAATAGAGAATGTGGAAGCCTACCATCGCATGCTCACCCAAGCTGCCAGCGAACACACCCTGTTTGTGGCGCAGTCCAGTCTGGTGGGGTTTGAAGGAGGCAAGGGCTTTGTCGGCGCGTCGTGGATTGTCAACCCCTTTGGCAAGGTGATTATGCAGGGACCACTCGGACAGGAGGCATTGCTGGTGGTTCCGATTAATCTGGACGATGTGGCGATTGCCCGGGCGCAATTGCCCCTGCTCTCCGACTTGCGCTCTGTCCTGGCGGATGTTGCGCTGCAGTTCGATGCGATTGTTCAACAGGAACGAATCGGGTAGCCATGCGGTATAATCTCTCTGGAGGCTGAAACAATGCGACGGCGTAGCATTCCTATCGGCTATATTGGTGTGATGATTATCGCGCTTGCCTTTATTATCTGGTACGGGTGGTCTACCCAGATTGCACCCCTTATGGAAGAAACGCATCAGCATGAGGCTCAGAACGAAACTCCCCCGAGCACGCCTGCTCCTTCGGAAGCAGAGGTCAAGGCGATGCTGGAGAGAAATAAGCAGGCAATCGGCGCCAAGCCGCCTGCTGCCCCTCAGACTTCTGCTCCCAAAGCCCCGTCCCGGGTGGAGCCGCCCAAGCCTGACCCCTCGCGTGATGTAATGGATTACTGGTGGGAGATGAAACCTGCCGAGACGGGCAAGAAGTAACCCCGCAATAAGGAGGAGCGACGATGCTCTCACGCGCACTGGTGCTGAAAGTGGCAGAGTGGCCTGCTTTCAAAAACTGGATTAAACATAGCCGCATGACGCGGGGGCTGGTGGAGCGCTTTATTGCAGGGGAGGATCTGGAAACCGCGATACGAGTCACTCAAAACCTCAATCAGCAGGGCTTCGCTGTTGCTCTGGATTACCTGGGGGAAGATACCACACGCCCCGAAGATGCAGAAAACGCGGCGCGCCAGTATATTTTATTGCTTGAAAAAATTGCAGAAACAGGGGTCAACGCCTGCATCTCTATCAAACTGACCCAGCTGGGGCTGGATCTGGGGTACGATCTTTGCAAGGCGAACCTGGAATGCGTTCTCAAAACAGCGCGCGATTTGGGTAACTTCGTCTGGATTGACATGGAGAGCAGTAAACACACAGATGGGATCCTGAGTCTCTTCTGCGAGATGTTCCCGCGGTATCCGAATACGGGCACGGTTTTACAAACCTATCTCTATCGCACTCCCCGGGATATGGAGCGTCTTCTGGAATTGGGGGCGCGTATTCGCCTGGTCAAGGGGGCATACGCCGAGCCACTTTCAGTGGCATACCGCTCCAAACGGGAGGTGGATCGGCAGTTCTGGATTTTGATGGAAGAGCTTCTTCGTCGTGGCAAGGAGCCGGCAATAGCCACCCATGACAGGCGCCTCATTCGCCACGCGAAAGAGTATGCCCAGCAAATTGGGCTTGCCAAAAATCAGTTTGAGTTTCAGTTGCTCTACGGTATCAGCCGCGATCTCCAAAAGCAGCTGGTGGCAGAAGGCTATCGCACCCTGATTTATGTGCCCTATGGGGAGCAGTGGTACCCCTACTTCTCACGGCGCTTAGCTGAGCGCCCTGCGAACCTTTACTTTGTCCTGAAGAGCCTGTTCCGCGGCTGACTTCTCACTCCGTTTCCTCAGAAGATTCCCGCTGAGGACTCATGTGTGCCTTCAGCAGAGGGAGTACCTGACGGAACTCCTCCGTTCCTGCGGCTCGCAGCCATTCGTAGATTGCCGACTCTACTGAGGTGATGATGGCGCCCCCGCTTTGCAAGCGATAGAGAGCGTACTTCCAGTCGCGCTTATTGCGGCTGGCAACGGCGTCGTAGGGAATATGCACCTGATAGCCCGCTTCTATCAGGTCAAGAGCCGTTTGCATGACGCAGATGTGGGCTTCTACACCTGTCAGGAGAACCTGCTGGCAGCCTGATTCTTGCAGTGCCTTTGCGAACACCTCCTCTTGCCAGCAGCTGAAGCAGAGCTTGTTGAAAACAGGCACCCCCGGCACCTCCTGAAGCGCTGGAACCATACCGCCGAGTTTCTCGGCATTCTGAGTCGTCGCCAATGCAGGGACACCCAGCTGTTGCGCAATTTGCATGAGCAGTTGAATGTTGCGCTCTATGAGTCCCCGCACCTTGATGGGTTCAAGAAAGGTTTCCTGCATATCGACGACCACAAGGGCACTTCGCTCTTTGCTGAGAATGAGTTCCGAAGCCATTTTAAACGACCTCCAGTTCAATCACTTCAACGCCCTTGGTAAGATTCCTCTCTGGAAGTGTCACGCGCAGGGTTTGCGCCTCTTGAGCGAACGGGACGGGGTCTTTCGTGTCCATCCAGAAAGCCTTGCGCACGCGCATGGGAAAGGAAGCAATCACAATAGTGCGATCCGGGGGTATTTTCCAGAGGTGCAGGAAATAGCGCTTGTTCCTTGCGGTGAGAGTGCCCCACTCTGCTTCTGGGATGAGTCGCCCCCGCGTGCGATAGATCGCTTCTCCATAGATGGCGAGCCACTTGCCCATTCCTTCCAGCCTTTCTACAAACTCGGATTGAATGGTGCCGTCAGGCTTGGGACCAACATTCAGGAGCAGGTTGGCATCCCGCCCTGCGCAAGTGGAAAGGATTTTGATGAGGGTTTCAACGCTTTTATAGTTGTGGTCGCTTGCGTGATACCCCCAGCTGTTGTTGATGGTCATACAGGTCTCGTAGAGGGCATCTTCTACGGGTTTCACAGGATTGAAACCTGCCGTATTTTCTCCGGGTAGGTCCTGCTCGAAGGTCTGGATATCTTCATCGGGAAGAGGCGGCTGGTGGTGATTGTTTCCGACAATGGCTCCAGGCGCAATTTTTCGGATTTCCCGATAGAGCTGGGTAAGTTTCCAAGTGGCATCCAGTTGTTCCGGTTTATGCCAGCATCCGTCCAGCCAGATACCGAAAGGCTGGTATTTGCGGAAGAGCTCAAGCACCTGTCCATGCCAGTAGCGTGTATAAGTTTCCCAGTCGTTCTCATAGGCGGGGTGATGCCAGTCGAGAGGCGAGTAGTAGAAAAGGAGCGCGATTTTTTGCCGTTGACATTCGCGGGCGAGGTCAGCAATAGGGTCGCGGCGATAGGGCGTATTGGTGATTTTGTAATCGGTCAGGTCGCTGTCATACATGCAGAAGCCGTCGTGGTGTTTCGCGGTAATGGTGATATAGCGCATCCCTGCCTTTTTGACGAGTTGCACCCATTCGCGGGCATTGAACAGGGTGGGGTTGAACTGATGCATGAGCTTTTCGTACTCCTGGCGAGGGATTTTTTCGTGGTACATGACCCATTCCCCTCGCCCCAGAAGAGAGTAGATGCCCCAGTGAACGAAAAGCCCGAAGCGCATCTCGCGGAACTGTTCCCTGGCTTTCATCCTTGCCTTTTCCATCGTATTCACCCTGTAGCAGGGGGTTTTCACATGAAAACTACAGCCCGTTTGGGGCAATAGTCTCCAGAATCCGCCCCAGCTCTTCCTCCGAGTAGAACTCAATCACGATACGCCCCCCGCCACCAGCCACCTGCACCACCTGCACGCGCGTACCCAGGTAGGCACTCAAGTTTTGCTCCAGCGCTTTCAACTCCGCTGAAACAGGGACCGGCTGGGGCGCCGCTTGGGGCGCGTTGCGGGGAGTGGGGTTCATCTCTCGTTCACGCCATTCGCGGGCACGCAGCTCCGCTGTGCGAACGCTCAGGTTGTCCGATAGAATCTCTTGCCACAGTTGGCGCTGGTGAACGGCATCCCGAACCATGAGCAAAGCACGCCCGTGCCCTTCGCTCAGGGCGCCGTTGCGAATCGTTTCCAGAATGTAGTCTGGTAGCTGGAGCAGGCGAATGGTATTGGAAATAGCGGGGACGCTCTTGCCCACACGCTGAGCAACCTGCTCCATCGTCAAGCCAAACTCGTCCATCAGGCGCTTATATGCCAGTGCCGCGTCAACGGGGTTGATGTCCTCGCGCTGAACATTCTCCACAAGCGCCATCTCCAGCATCTGCTGCTCGGATGGCGAACGCACAATCGCCGGGATGGTGGTAAGTCCCGCCATCTGTGCCGCGCGTAAACGCCGCTCCCCTGCCACCAGTACATAATCCTCCGCCGATTCTTGACGAACGATAATCGGCTGAATCACGCCCATCTGACGAATCGACTCCGCCAGCTCCCGCAAGGACTCCTCACTGAACTGCTGACGAGGCTGAAACGGGTTTGGGCGTATTTGCGCGATGGGAATCTCCTGAACCAGAGTCTCTGAAAACTCCGACTGCCCTAACAGGGCGCCAATCCCTTTACCCAGACCGCGACGCGCCATATTCGCGCACCTCCTTCACAAATTCCAGATATGCGTGTGCCCCCCGCGAACGGGGATCGTACTCTATAACAGGTTGCCCAAAACTGGGTGACTCGCCGATCCGCACATTGCGCGGAATCACCGTTTGCGCCACCTTCGTGCCAAAGAACTTACGCACTTCCGATTCCACCTGCTCCGCGAGGCGTGTGCGTGTATCGTACATCGTGAGCAACACTTTCCAGATAGTCAGGTTCGGGTTAAGGTGCTGGCGCACCAGCTCAATCGTGCGCATCAGTTGCGTTAAGCCTTCAAGTGCATAGTATTCACACTGAAGGGGAATAATCAGTCCATCGGCGGCAGTCAATGCGTTAATCGTCAGTAATCCCAGAGAGGGGGGTGTGTCCACGATAATCCACTGGAACCGCTCGCGTAGAGGCTGAAGAATCTGCTTGAGGATTGTTTCACGAGCAATTCGCGAGGCGAAAAGCACATCGATCCCTGCAAGGTCTATGCTGGCGGGAATAAGCCACAAATTCGGGCGTCCTGTTTCGGTGATGACCTGCTCAGGCGTTGCTTCCTCTTGAAAGAGGTCAAACAGGGTATATTCGCGCTCTGCCACGCCCAGCCCGCTTGTGGCGTTTACCTGAGGGTCGGCGTCGATCAGGAGGACAGTATCGCCTGTTGTGGCAAGTCCCGCCGACAGATTGACTGCCGTGGTGGTTTTACCCACACCACCCTTCTGATTCACCACAGCGAGAACCCGACAGTGCTGGCTCACATGCAAAGGGTTCTCGCCTGAGAGCGGTTTTCCTGCAGGTTTTGGGCGCATGGGAGGCATTTCGCCTCCCATGCGGTGCGGAGTTAGCGGATTTTGTCGGCAAGGGCGCGTCGAATGATGGCTCCCGCGACCATCTCGGACGAGACGCGGTAGGTCCCGCTGGCGAGTTTGGCTTTGACCTCGTTGACGCGCTCTTCGCGCACATCAGGCATTTGCACCAGTTGCCGCGCCAGCTCACGCGCCAGTTGCTGATCCGCCTCGGGCGAGGTCTGAACCGGCTCTGGCACATGCTCTTTCGGGATCGGTGCCTGCACCGCCGCCCGATAGGCTTTCACCGCTCGCCGTACTTCCTCAAATGTGATCTGCATCGTTCTGCCTCCTTACTCTGCTGATTTGCTATCAGCGCGGAGGCAGGCAACCCGGCTGTCTGCCTTCTGAGCAGACCCTTGGGCTTTGCGCCCCTGCATCGCTGCAGGTTTGCCTTTTTCTGCCTCAGCATACTGCCTGCTTTCAATTATCGGCAGGCTTCGAAAAATCTGGAGTCCCAGATTTTCGGCTTCACCCCGTAATTTCTGGAGTCCTATACAGCGCTCTGCTCCAGAATCCTGCGAAGGCGGAGAATTTCGTCGCGCAGGATGGCAGCGCGCTCAAACTCCAGGTTCTTCGCGCACTGGCGCATCTCCTTCTCCAGGCGGTCGATCACCAGCGGCAGGTCCTCAAACGCCACGCGGTCGGTGTCCACAACCCGATAGGCTTCACGCTCTTCGGCAACTTTGTAAGCCCGCACCGTTTCACGAACCTCTTTACGCACTGTTTCTGGCTCGATGCCGTGCTGGCGATTGTATTCCATCTGAATCTGACGACGGCGATTGGTCTCGTCAATCGCCCGCTGCATGGAGCCTGTGATCTTGTCCGCGTACAGGATGACCTGCCCGAACTTGTTGCGCGCCGCACGCCCGATTGTTTGAATCAGAGAGGTCTCCGAACGCAGGAAGCCCTCCTTATCAGCATCCAGAATCGCCACCAGCGAGACCTCTGGCAGGTCCAGCCCCTCACGCAGCAGGTTCACACCGACAACCACATCGTAAGTCCCTAACCGCAAATCGCGCAGAATCTCGGCTCGTTCCAGCGATTGGATGTCAGAATGGAGGTATTGCACCTTGATGCCCAGCTCCTGAAGATAGCTGGTCAGGTCTTCCGCCATTTTCTTGGTAAGTGTCGTGACCAGCACCCGCTCCTGACGCTCGATGCGCTTCCGGATTTCGCCAATCAGGTCGTCAATCTGCCCTTGCGTGGGGCGTACAATCACCTCGGGGTCCAGCAACCCTGTGGGGCGAATGATTTGCTCCACAATCTGTTCGCTGACCTCGCGTTCGTAAGGACCCGGTGTTGCCGACACGAAGATGACCTGCCCTACGCGCTGGAGAAACTCCTCGAACCGTAGAGGGCGGTTATCCATCGCGGAAGGCAGGCGGAAGCCGTATTCCACCAGCATCCGTTTGCGCTGCAGGTCGCCATTATACATCCCCCGCAGCTGGGGGATTGTCTGGTGCGACTCGTCGATGAACACAATGTAGTCTTCGGGGAAGTAATCCAGCAGTGTGTAGGGTGGCTCGCCCGGCTTGCGCCCATCAAAGTAGCGCGAGTAGTTCTCGATACCGTTGCAGTAGCCCAGCTCCCGCATCATCTCGATGTCCATCTCGGTGCGCTGACGGATGCGCTGGGCTTCTATCAGGCGTCCCTGCGACTCGAAATAGCGCACCTGTTCCTCCAGCTCCGCCCGGATCTGCTCGAGAATGCTGTCCATCCGATCCCAGGGCGTTACATAGTGGGTGGCAGGGAAGAAAACGGCGCGCTCCAGCTCCGCCAGAATATCGCCCTTGAGGGGGTCGTACTGATAGATGCGCTCCACTTCGTCGCCGAAGAGTTCAATCCGCGTAACAAACTCATCGTCAGCAGGCTGCACATCGATCACATCGCCGCGAATTCGGAAAGTGCCGCGCCCCAGCACCATGTCGGAGCGCACATACTGGAGCTCCACCAAACGCATCGCCAGCTCACGGGGGTCTATACAATCTCCGCGTTTGACCGTCACGATGCTCCGCAGGTACTCGGTAGGCGAACCCAGACCGTAGATACACGAAACGCTGGCGACCACGATGACATCGCGGCGCTCCAGTACGGCTTGAGTGGCGGCATGGCGCAGGCGGTCAATTTCGTCGTTGATGGAGGCGGTTTTCTCGATGTAAGTGTCGGTCTGAGGCACATAAGCTTCGGGTTGATAGTAGTCGTAGTAACTGATGAAAAACTGAACCGCGTTTTCCGGGAAGAAGGCACGGAATTCCTGACACAGCTGCGCGGCGAGGGTTTTGTTGTGCGCAATTACCAGTGCAGGGCGCTGAACGCGCGCAATCACCGACGCCATCGTGAAGGTTTTTCCCGTGCCCGTCGCCCCCAGAAGCGTTTGAAACCGATACCCCGCTTCCAACCCCTGCACCAGCTTTTCTATCGCCTGGGGTTGATCGCCTTTGGGCGTGTATTCGGGGTTCAGGCGGAACATGGCAAGGGAATTATACCCGCATGGGGTACAATCAGGCTATGCAGGGAAACGGTCTGCTTGCAGGGAAACGAGGTGTGATCTTTAGCGTTGCGAACCAGCACAGTCTGGCGTGGAAGATTGCGCAACGCTGTGCGGAGCACGGGGCGTCGCTGGCGATTTCTTATCAAAACGAACGCTTTGAGGAAAAGGTGGGCGCGCTGGCAGCGGAATTGCCCGATGCCTTCACTTTTCAGTGCGACCTGAACAACGACGCCGAAATCGCAGAACGGGTCGCGATGCTCAAAGAGCGCTGGGGGCAGGTGGATTTCATGGCGCACTGTGTGGCATATGCCCTGCGTGAGGAGCTCGCAGGACGCTTTCTGGACACCTCTCGCGAGGGTTTTAAGATTGCGATGGAGACCAGCGTGTACACTTTTGTCGCGGCAGTGCGCCATCTGGAGCCGATTCTCGCGCCCAAAGCCTCTGTTCTCACGCTGACCTATCTGGGGAGTGAGCGGGTGGTGCCTGGCTACAATGTGATGGGGGTTGCCAAGGCGGCGCTGGAAGCCAGCGTGCGTTATCTCGCTTATGAGTTAGGCGATCGGCAGATTCGGGTTAACGCGCTTTCGCCGGGTCCTGTGAGTACGCTGGCGGCGCGCGGCATTCGCGGCTTCACCTCCATGATGGAGTATGTGCGCGAGCGTGCCCCCTTCAAGCGCGATACGGACCCCTATGAGGTGGGCGACGCGGCGGTGTTTCTGTTCAGCGAACTGGGGCGCGGCGTTACGGGAGAAGTGATTTACATCGACGCAGGATACCATGTGTTAGGTATGTAGTCATGCCCAAAACGGCGATCCCTGACAGCATCTCGGTGGAGGCTCCCATCGAGCGCTTGCTCAGCCCGTTTCAACAGTTCGCCAAGCGCTCGACGGCGGGAGGTATTGTGCTACTGGCGTGCGCGATTGTGGCGCTCCTCTGGGCGAACTCCCCGCTCGCAGATGCCTACTTTCGCCTGTGGAACACGCCTGTTGAAGTTCGCTTCGGAAACTTGATAAATCTGAACAAGCCCCTGCTTCTCTGGATTAACGACGGCTTGATGGCCATCTTCTTCTTCCTTGTGGGGATGGAAATCAAGCGCGAGCTGCTGGTGGGGGAGCTGGCATCATTCAAAAAAGCATCGTTATCGGTCGCTGCAGCCATTGGAGGGATGGTGGCGCCTGCGCTGATATACACGGCGCTCAACTGGGGCACAGAGAACCTTCGCGGCTGGGGCATCCCGATGGCAACGGATATCGCGTTCGCCCTGGGGGCGCTGGCGCTGTTGGGCACGCGCGCCCCGACTGCGTTGAAAGTGTTTCTGACCGCACTGGCGATTGTGGATGACCTCGGCGCGGTGCTGGTGATTGCCATCTTCTACACGGAAAACCTCAAAATCGGCTTTCTGGGGTATGCCCTGTTGGTCTGGGGGTTGATGATAGGCGCGAATCGGCTGGGCGTGCGCAGTGCGCTCGCTTATTTTCTGATGGGACTGGTGATGTGGTTCTTCATGCTCAAGTCGGGCGTGCATGCGACGGTGGCAGGTGTGCTGGCAGCGATGGCAATCCCCGTGCGCTCGCGCATTGACCCTGCGCACTATGTACGCTGTGTGCGCGAGTATCTGGGGCGCTTTGAAAAGCCCTACACGGAAGCGCAGATTATTCTGGATTCCGAGCAACAGTCGGCGGTGGAAGCGATTGAGCGTGCCTCGCTGCGCGTGCAATCGCCCCTGCAGCGGCTGGAACATCAGCTGCACTACCCTGTGGCGTTTCTGATTATGCCGATTTTCGCGCTGGCGAATGCAGGCGTCGCGCTGGGGGGCGACGCCGCCATTCAGTGGGATAGCCGCGTGATCTGGGGCGTTGTGCTGGGGTTGCTTCTGGGCAAGCCGATAGGGATTGTGGGCGCCTCATGGCTGGCTGTTCGGCTGGGGATTGCCCAACTGCCCAGAGGGATTGGCTGGGTGCATCTGTGGGGCGTCGGATTCCTTGCGGGAATCGGGTTCACGATGGCGCTTTTTATTGCCCAGCTCGCTTTTGCGAAAGAGGCGCTCGACCTCGCCAAAATCGGCATTCTGCTGGGGTCTGCACTTTCTGGCGCCATCGGGTTCACGCTCCTGAGCCGATGGACCAAGCCCCAGCCCGAACTGGATTAGCCATATTCGGGGCGCACCAGCCCACCAAAAAACCAGCCCGCAAACAGCGCCAGCAGGGGGAATATGGGCGCGAACGCAATCCCAACGGTCAGGGCGTCCGCTATATCGGCATAGTCCACCAGAATCAGCACGAGGTTGAAAAAGAGCATCAAAATCATATAGACACCATAGACCCCCAGCAGCGACCAGTTGATGTCGGCGCGTGTAATCAGCCAGAGACCTAACAGCGTCAGCCCGTAGAGCGCGAATACCACCACCGGGTTGCCGCAACAGAGGAGATTCAGCAGCAACACAATCGCAATATCGCGATACTCATCAAAATCGTCAAAGCGCCCCACCAGATGCGAGCCGGGCAGCCACAGCCCCACGAGAAAGAAGTAAAGCGCATTCGTCCAGAACGACCATTCGGGCTTCTGCCACAACAACAGCACATTGATCGCGGTCAGAGGCAACACGACACCCAGAAACCGCTCCACCCGCACCCAGAAAGGGAACCCTTCTGAGACCTCATAGAGGAACCGAATCTGGTCGCCTTGCTGGGGCGTCTGGGCGGGCGTCGCGGGGCGCGAGTAGTCATACAGCGGCTGCGCGCCCTGAACGGTCGGCTGGCTGCTTGCAGGGGTGTTCGCTGTCGGTGGGTTCGGGGCAGCAGGCTGTGTGGGCGGACGATACCCCTGCACGAAGTTCCCCGTGCGCATATCGCGGCGACACCACTCACACACATTCGGGTCGCGACTCTCCATCCCGCACCATCGGCATCGAGTCATCGGTATCCCCCCTGTTGAATGCGGATAGAAGCAATCATCTGCTCGTAGACCTTCTCGTACTCTTTGAACGAGCCAGGTGGCGCGTAGGCATTGATGTGAACGATTTGGTTTTGAGAAAGTGGCACAGTAATCAGGAACCCCTGCAGGGGCATGCTCAGGAAGTCTATCGGATGTGGAATCTTGCAGGTGTAGTCGGAGCGCAAAGCGGGCACGCCCTGCACTTTGACGGAGCGGTTGCCTGTCTCTTTGAAGTCTACAAACTCCCAGTCTTCACGGAGCGAGGCGATGTAGGAGGCGTGCGCTTTGCGCAGGAGCTGCCCCATAGTCGGAGGTTGGGCAAGCGGGTTTTGCGCCTGCCCGAAGGGAGGCGGTAAGTTCATCTGCTTAGGCGAAACGACCAGAATCTCCATCCCGAACCGCCGCCCGCGCGTCAGGAACACCGCCTCAAGCACCCGAAACTCGCTGTCGGAGCCGTACATGGCCAGCATGAAGTTGGGCACGCGCGCCGAGCGGAACTGCTTCGGCGCACGCATCGTGAAACTGCCCTCTTGCACAATCTGCCACTCTTTGCTGCTCTGGGGCGCACGCACACGCGGGTTCGCCAGCAACGCCAGCTCCACAATCAGCGCCACTAACCCCACAATCCAGAGAATGCGGTAGACAATCAGCATCGCTCTCCGTCCCCCTGCTATACAGATACGAGAACAGGGGTCCAAATTCCTGCGGGAATTTTGAGGATTGCCCCCTGTTTTAGGGCGTTGTTAAGCCCATAAACAGGTAAGACGAGGGGTTGACAGATAGCTCGGTGTCCTCGCAGCGACCGCCGCCGCAGTCGGCAACTGCTCAGTTCCTGCGCTTCATACCCATCAACGTTTCAAGGGGAACACAAACCTCTATCGTCCCTGTACCCATTTCGTCCTGGTAAAGCACTGTCAGCCAGATCTGCCATTCCCGATAGATCAGAGACTCGGAAACCTTTCCCTCAAGCGGGATCACCAACCCTATTCCTCTGAACATGTCTTCTATCTCACTAATGGAATAGGTCGCCCCCATTTGTAGAGGTATCTCTTGCGCGCACAAGATAGATTGAATCCGCGATTTCGTTTGTTGCCAAAGTAATTGCAGCTGCTTCTGAAAAGCCAGAACCCATTCAAGATACGCTTTCATGTGTTCAATACGCCTTTCTATGCCTAAGGGATGAGAAAAGAGGAACGACCAATCGCTCAATCCAGAATTTTTGGGGACAGAAGAAATAGTTGGAACACGCTCAAGGCGGAAGGTCTCTAAGACTTTCGTTGGACTGTATTCCAAGCTTTGCAAATCCACGAGAACATGGAGCGGCTTGGTACTATCTGAGGCGCTCTCAAAAAGCCAACCTGCTTTCAGTCCGACTGCTATCGCGCCTGAGCGCAGCTTTGTTTCAGCTATCTCAGGAGACGATAGCCCCCATGATACCCCCCAATCAGGCGCTCGAGCCGCAAGGGCAAAAATCACTTGCTTTAGTGGCGGAGATAGCATCTCCTGCGTCGTCACCTTCAGGTGGAGCTGGGCAAGATGCTCCACAAACGGAACAAGCGAATACTCAATAAATTCAGGCGTGTAATAGATAGGAATAAGATAGATAACATCGCCACTGCCTACTACCACATACCCATTTTCGCGACAGTGTGCCTCCCACTCGCGACGATTCCAGCTCTTTTCACGACTCTGCTCTATCAGTCGCTCGGCGATCTTCCGCTGGGATTCGGATTCATATCCTGCAACCACTAAAGTCTGAGCATTCAAATTTCCCAATATCACCAACAACATCCATAAGATGAACATTCTCATCGGAGCTCACTCTCCTCCCACGGAATCTACACCCTGTAGGTGGGATCTGTAGGAAGGGGTGGAATCGAAATCTCCTTGTGTACCTGCACTGGCAAACGCAGTACTAAGCGCCACAAAATTCGCTGCCAGCAACGCCATCGCTATTGTGCCTAACAGCCTGCGTCGTTTCATCGTACACCTCCGTCAAAGGTTTTTGTGGAGAGCTTCCTTTTTGCACTCTCCGCTAAAAATTAACGCCACAAACTGCCCGATCGTCACATCGAATCCCAAGGTTGGCACGAAGCGCCTCGATTGCGCGGTTGAAGCGCATTTTGGCTGCGCTCGCGCTAATCCCCAGCTTCTGGGCAATCTTTTGCCAGCGGTAGCCCTCAAGCCATAGTCGTACCACATCCCGTGCAGATTCTGGAATCTGCGCAAGCATCCTCTCCAGTTCCAGATTTTCCAGTGCGTCTTGTTCGGGGTCTTCCGCTGGCAGCTGGCAGGCTGACCAGTGTTCAAGCGCCTGCTGGTCACGAGTGCGCGCCCGAACCAGGTCGCGAAACCGCCAGCGAAGCGTGCGAGAGATAAGCGCGTCTGGTATTTCTGCAAGATACCTCTCCACATCGGCTTCGCCTGCGTCAGGGTTTTCGCGCAGGTAAGTCTTCGTGAAGTAGATTAGAGATGCTTGCATGAGGTCTTCTGCGTCGTCGCGGCTTATCGCGAACTTTCCTACAAGCCACTCTACCCACCAGTCCCGACTGCGCACTGGAGTCCTCCTTGTCAGGGAGGGGTTCGCGCTCTCAAGTGAGATTCCTGCTGCGATTTTTATTCCCGTCCCACAGGCTGAATCACGGGCTGCACTTTGAGGAGGGCTTTTACCACACGGGGGTCAAACTGCATCGCCGCGCCTTGCTGGATGAGCTCCAGTGCTTCCTGCTCAGAGAGCGCGTCGCGGTAGGGCATAGGCGTGCGCATGCCGTCAAAAGCCTCCGCGACGGCTAAGATTCGCGCGGGCAGGGGAATCTGCTCTTCACGCCAGCCGAACGGATAGCCGCGTCCGTCCCAGCGTTCGTGATGACACTCCACCCACACCAGAGCGTCTTTGAAGCGGTGAATGCGCCGCAGCAGTTGCACGCTCAGCGTGGGGTGGCTCCGAATCTGTTCCCACTCTTCGGGTGTGGGGTTTGCTCTGGTCAGCAGGGGTGTAGGGAGGGCGAGCATGCCGATGTCGTGCAGGGCGCCCGCGATTCGGAGCAGGCGCAGGGTGGGTTTGCTCAATCCCAGCTCGCAGCCGATTGCTACCGCGTAGGTCGCCACGCGCTCGCTGTGCCCTTCCAGATGGGGATGCGCCATCTCCAGCGCGCGTACCAGCGCCCGCACCACATCATTTTCCATTCTCACCAGCTGGTCGCGTGTCACGCTCCGCCTCCGTGCGCCATAATAATACCCCATACTTTTCGGAAAACAACTCGCCCGCGGGAACTTTCAGGCGCGATATGCCGTTAAAACGACCTGTCCCTTTGCTTTTGCAGGGGGAGTGGGAGAGCGGGCTGCCGTCTCCACAGATTTATCCAGTGGGTCGGAGGCAGACGGTTATCGCTTGAATCGCGACGCGATAGATTCCGTCGCCGCGCCCTTATCCGCTGGGTCGAACGGAGAGGGTTATCGGTCGCACAGCCTACGGGCTGTTGGGGGTTCGAAGCCCCCACCCGCCTCCCACGCAAAAAAACTCTCTTCTGGGGGATATTTATGCGAATGCAAGTACCACGAGTGCTTTCGCGCACGCAGCGTGTGGCGCTGCCGGGACAGACACGCAACGACGCGGGGGGCTTCGCCTACCCGCTGGAGCCGCGTCAACAGCTGGAGCGGTTCCTGATCCTCGGCACGGAGGGCGGCACTTACTATGTGTCCGAGCAGCGCCTGACGCTGGAGAATGTGAAGGCGGTGCTGGAGCTGCTCTATCAGGAGCCAGCCTATGTGCTGGAGCGCACTGCCACTATCAGCGAGCAGGGGCGCGCCTACAAGAACGACCCTGCGCTGTTCGTGCTGGCGCTGGCGCTTGCTTCGGGGCGCGACGCAATTCGCACGCTCGCGCTGGAGGCGATGCCGCGCATCGTGCGCACGGGAACCCACCTGTTCACCTTCGTCGATTACCTGACGCAGTTGCGCGGCTGGGGACGGGCAGTGCGACGCGCCGTGGCGCACTGGTATCAGGCGCGCGACCTGCGTGAACTGGCATATCAGGTCACCAAGTATCGCCAGCGCTATGGCTGGGCGCATCGCGACCTGCTCCGTCTGGCGCACCCGAAGGCGGATACCGCAGAGCGGAACGCGCTCTACCGTTATATCCTCACGCGCGAGGTATCGGCGAATTTGCCTGCCGAGGTGGGGGCGTACCTTGAGGCGGTGGAGCGGCTGAACGCGCCTGACCTGCCTTTGCCTGAGGCGGCGCGCCTGATCCGCGACTACGCCCTGCCGCGCGAGGTCGTGCCCACCCACCTGCTGACCTCGGCGGAGGTGTGGAACGCGCTGCTGCCCGCGATGCCGATGACCGCGCTGATTCGCAACCTCGCCACGATGACGCGCGTGGGGCTGCTGACGCCAGACAGCGAGGCAACGCACTTTGTGGTGGCTCAGCTGACCGACCGTGCGCGCCTGCGCCAGGCACGGGTTCACCCCCTGCAGGTGCTGGCGGCGCTCGTGACCTATGAGCGCGGGCGTGGCGGACGCGGCAGCGGCGTGTGGGAGCCTGTGCCTGCAATCGTGCGTGCGCTCAACGGGGCGTTCTACGCCACCTTTGAGAATGTCGCGCCCACGGGCAAGCGCCTCGTGCTGGCGCTGGACATCTCTGGCTCGATGAGCTGGGGCAATGTGGGCGGTATTATGGGGCTGACCCCGCGCATTGCCAGCGCCGCGCTCGCGCTCGTCACGCTGAACGCCGAGCAAGAGGCGCATGTCGTTGGCTTCTCGCACCAGCTGATGCCGCTGAAGCTGAAGCCTGACATGCCTCTGGAGCGAGCCGTGAAGTACCTTGAGCGTCTGCCGTTCGGTGCAACCGACTGCGCGTTGCCGATGCTCTGGGCGCTGGAGCGCGGCGTGGCAGCGGATGCGTTTGTTATCTACACCGACTCGGAGACCTGGTACGGCGAGGTGCATCCTGTGGAGGCGCTACGCATGTACCGCGAGGCGACGGGTATCCCTGCACGACTGGTGGTGGTCGGCATGCTGGCGAACCCCTTCTCGATTGCCGACCCTAACGACGCGGGCATGCTCGATGTGGTTGGTTTTGACCCCAACACACCGAGCGCGATTGCTGAGTTCGTGCGGGGCAACTTGTGAATGCTTGTCATAGCAGAACGCCCCCAGCCGCAACGGCTGGGGGCGTATTTCTTACTCAGTTGCGCAGCGGTTTGCCCGTTTCGAGCATATGGCGCATGCGCTCCCATGTCTTGGGTTGCTGGGCGAGGAAGCCCACCACCTGAACTTCCAGCCCATAGAAGTAGCTCAGGGGCATCTCGGTGGGCTGGCTCAGGTCGCCGCCCGACAGCACATAGGCAATCTGTGAGGCAATCGTGAAGTCATGCTCGGTGATAAATCCGCCCCGCTTCAGGTTGTGCAGCTCCACCAGCAGGCGGTTCAGCACCGCGTCGCCGTATGCCATCACCTTCGGCTCTTCCATCGGCGTGTAGCCGACCTCGGCGAGGTGAAGCACCTCCTGCTTGGCAGTCCACAGCACGCGGTCGGGGTTCACCACGATATGATCCACGCCTTCGCGCAGGAAGCCGTACTGCACGCCTTCCAGCGCGCTGGTGGCGACTTTACCAAAGCCGAGCGTTTCCATCACGCGGCGGATAGCAGGGTAGGGGTCGGCGTTCGGGGGCAGGTCACTGAGGGCGCGCCAGAGCATCGTGCTGGTGCCGCCCCCCGCCGGGATGATACCCACGCCCACTTCGGGCAAGCCGATGTAAGTTTCTGCGCTGGCGACCGTTTTGGTGCAGTGCATCGCCAGCTCGCACGCCCCGCCCAGCGTGTAGCCGAACACCGCCGCAACGGTGGGCACTTTCGCGTGGCGCAGGCGCAAAAGCGAATCCTGAAAGGCTTTAGCGCCCATCAGCAACTCGTCAAAGTCGCCGGTGCCAATCATCATCAAAAAGAGCTGCAAGTTGAACCCGACCGAGAAATGCTCGCCAATCCCTGTGATAACCAGCCCGACGCCCTCGCGCTCGGCGCGCTCCACGCCCTTGTAGAGCATCTCCATCACGCCGGGACCGAGCGTGTTCATCTTGCTGTGAATGCCCACGCAGAACACGCCGTCGCCGAGGTCATACACCGAAGCGTCGGCGTTGCGCTCCACTTCGGGGCAGTGGCGCGCCATGTTGCCCGGCGTGAGAAACTCTTCAGAGGGGTGATAGGGCGCAATCTGCCCGCTGCCGAGCCAGACATAAACAGTGGTCTCGCCTGTGTCGGCGGTCTCGTAGAATCCCGTGCGTCCTTTGGCGAGCAGTTGCTGCACCACCGGTGGCACGGGTTTACCCTCGCGTTCCAGTCGCTCGGCGGTCTCTTTGACCCCCAGGGCATCCCAAATCTGGAACGGACCCAGCTCCCAGTTGAAGCCCCACTTGATGGCGTGGTCAATGGCAATTGGGTCGTCGGCGAGAGCCGGGGCGTGCTGGGCGACATAGGTCAGCGTTTCGGCAGTCAAGCGCCACAGGAACCGCCCCTCACGGCTGTCGTGGTTCACCAGCGCTTTGAGGCGCTCCTCCAGCGGGAGTTTCTCCAGCGGCTCCAGATGGGGGAATTTAGGCTTCTGGCGCGGGCGATACTCGTAGGTGTTGAGATCCAGGGCTTCAATCGTGCCGTCTTTCTGGCGTCGGTAGAATCCCGCGCCCGTTTTCTCGCCGAGGCGCCCATCCGCAATCAGGCGCTGCACCACTTCGGGCAAGGTGAAAATGGCTTTCTCTTCGGGGGTTTCGAGGCGCTCGTGCAGGTTTTTGGCGACGCTTGCCATCACATCCAGCCCCACAATATCTGCCAGTCGGAAGGTGGCGCTGCGCGGATGCCCGATTAGCGGACCCGTGAGCGCGTCCACCTCCTCAATCGTCATCCCGAACTCCTGCATGATGGGGAAGACGACCATCATAGCATGCACGCCGAGTCGGTTCGCGATAAAGCCGGGCGTGTCGCGGGCAATCACCACGCGCTTGCCCAGCACCCGTTCGGCGAAGCGAATCATGCCCTCCACCAGTTCGGGGTCGGTCTCCTTGCGGGGGATAATCTCCAGCAGCTTGAGGTAGCGCGGGGGGTTGAAAAAGTGCGTCCCCATAAAGCGCCGCTTGATGTCGTCGCGGCAGTCTTCGCTCATCTCGTGAACGGAGAGACCACTGGTGTTGGTGGAAACAATCGCATCGGGGTTCACATAGTCCTGCACGCGCGTCCAGAGTTCGCGTTTGATTTTGGGGTCTTCCACGACCGCCTCAATCACCCAGTCGGCTTCTTTGAGGCGCGGGAGATCGTCTTCGAAGTTGCCTATTTCAATTCGGCTTGCCAGTTCCGGCAGGTAGAAAGGTGCGGGTTTGAGTTTGCTGACGCGCTCCAAGCCTGTGCGAGCGATTCGGTTGCGCACCTCGCGGCTCTGGAGGGTAAGTCCTTTCGCTTCTTCTTCGGGGGTCAGTTGCGTGGGCACAATATCGAGCAGCAACACCTGCCAGCCGACATTCGCCAGGTGCGCCGCAATCTGGGCGCCCATCGTGCCTGCCCCCAAAACGGCAGCTTTGCCTGTGGTTTTATGTTCGTTCAACATCGGATAACCTCCTCTACAGGGTGTTTTTCGACTCGCGAGTCAAAACTCCTGTGGGGGGGATTATACCCGTTTAAAGAACGCCGTGCCCGCAGAAGCGCAGGCACGGCAGGGAGGGTGTCAGAGGGGATGAAGCGGTCTTATTTACGCCGACGCGCGTAGCTCACCAGACTGACAATCCCGGTTGCCAGCGCAATCAGGCTGGCAGGCTCCGGAACAATCTCCAGTTGTCCCAGAGCAAAATCGCCGCCGGGCGACGGCTCGAAGCGCACGGAGATATAGTTCACCTGCGACCAGTCCATCGTGCCGAAGGTCGTCAGCGAGCTGAACAGAATATCGTGCTGGAAGCTCACGCCGGGCGCAACCGCTGAAGTGCCCATCGCCTGCCCTGTGGGCGAGTAGAAGGCAACCTGCATATTCATCGGCAGATCGTTCCCCACGAAGTGCAGGCGCAGGCGGTCGTAGCCGCTCAGGTCTACCGTGGTAGTGCCTATCAGATAAATCAGTGTGAGCTGCGACTGGGCAAGGCTCCCGTTGTCCAGTACACTGAGCCCTGATCCGATATCCAGCACCACAGGGCGATTCAGAGGGTTGGAGAGTACCTACAGGATTGTTCGACGGAAGCCCCCCAGCATCGAGCCAGACTGAAGGCTCGAGTTCACCCCTGTAATCAGGCTCACCGAGTAGGCGCCGGTTGTGAAGTCGTCAATTGTCAAACTGGCGTTTGCACTCACACACAGGCTAATTGCTAACCCCAAGCCAAGCAGCGTTTTCCGCATCGTTCTTACCCCCATTTCCGAAGTCTGGGGATTAGACACAGCAATCAGCGTGCCCGGTTTCTCGTTTGCATACGCAAAAATGCGAGTTTTGGGGCGCAGCGGGGGTGTGGTATTACTACGGGGAGCGTCCTCTGGCACAGGCACCCGAATCAGGAGAACAAGGTAGCCATGACTCTGCGCCCACCTGCAGGAGAATCCCAACGCCTGCATAACATATTTCGCGGGATGATTCGTCTAATGTACGGGGTGAGGCGCGATGGGTTGCTGGTGGCGTGTGGGCGGTCTGCTGCTGGGCGCGCTGTGGGGCGTGCTGATCGCTTTCGGTCAGCAGGCGCGTCCTGTGCTGGCGGTCGGCGCGTTTGGGGGCACTGATGGAGCGTTGGCACAGCAAGTACGCCAGCGGGTGGTGCAGGCGCTCAGTCTCTCCTCTCAATTGCGGGTTTCCGACCGGGAGCATGCGCGCGCGGTGCTTGAGGAACAGCGCCTGCGTGAGACGGGGCTGACGGGCAAATCGGACACCGAGAGCGCGCCGTTGCCCCCTGCGAAATGGCTGCTGGTGGGGCGCGTGGTCGTCAGCGGCGAGCAGACACAGATTGAGTTGAGCAGTCTGGATGTACGCACGGGCGCGCTGCTTCTGGGCGGAACAGAGGCGGTCAGCGGGCGGCGAGCCGAATGGGAAACGCTGGCGTTGCGTGCCGCCGAACGGATCCACCGTCGCCTGACAGGCTATGCCCTGCCCATCGGGATTGCGACAGAACCGCTCCCTGATGAGGGCGTGCCGCCGGGCGAGAATCGCTACGATTACGCGAGTAGCCCCTACCGTGAGCAGATTGAGAGCATTCTTGCGCGAGGCTGGATGCGCCTGTATCCTGATGGCAACTTCCGCCCCAACGAGCCAGTATCTGCCTGCTACTTCGCCGCGTTGCTCCAGCGGCTGCAGACCCATCTGGGGAGTTTCGTGGAGTATCAGCCTTCGGAGCCTGCCCAGCCGATTCGCTGTGGGCAGGCGGCGCTGCTGCTGGCGAAAGCGAGCCGCGCGCGGTTGCCCGACCGCCGCGCTTCGTATCTGGACATCCCCGACTGGGCGAAGGGCGTCGTGGGGCGTGCGCATGCCGCACCCCTCACGCGCGAACAGCTCGCCGCCTTGCTCTATAACCTGTTTCGGGCGATGGAGGCGTCGCCGCCGAACACGCAAGGGGGTGCGCCATGATGCGAGTCGTCAGCTGGCTGCTGGGGGTTCTGCTGCTCTTAGTAGGCTCCACAGCGGGCAACGACAAACCTGTGCCCGTCGCGGTGGAGGCAGAGGGCGTCGCTGAGTGGAAAAAGCCCTACGAGCAGGCAACGCGGCAGGCGATTCGCGACGCGCTCCAGCAGGCGATAGAGCAGGCGTGCGGCGTGCGCCTTGCCCGAATGGAGATCGGGCGCGACGGGATGCTGGAACAGTCGGCGCAACTTGCCTTCGCGCAGGGCGTCGTGCTGAACTGGCAGATGCTGGGCGCGCCGCGCCAGCAGAACGGCTGCGTGTATGTGCGCGTGCGGGCTGAGGTGATGCCCCTCAGCGCCCTGCAAACGCCCGCCGACTGGCGCGAAGTGTGGCAAACCGTGGGGCATCCGCCGCTGCGATGGACCCTCCGCTACACGGGCGAGCTGGCGATGGAGCCATCGGCTCGCCAGGCGATACAATCCCTTGCACGCCAGTTGCTGGCGGAGATGGGCGTGCGCCTCAGCACGCAACCCGACAAGAGCCAGTGGCAGCTGATTGCCGAGCTGGAGGTGTCGCCCATCACGCGCTGGGGCGATGCGAACGCCCCCTACGCGCTGGGCGACCAGTTCGCGAGCTGGCAGGCGCGCCTGCAGTTGCTGGCACTCGCCCCTGACCGCAAGGAGCCTGTGCTGCTCGCCCAGCGCACGGCACGCGCCGTGAGCCTCGTCAGCGACACGGACGCTGTGCATCGCGCCATTCGCCACGCGCTCACCCAGCCCGACGCGAACTGGCGCATCACACTCGCCACCCTCTGGGTGGAACACCTGCTGAGTCGTCCCGAAGAGGGTTTCAAAAGCCATTCCGTAGAACTCAAACCCGCGAAGAAGGAGGTTCAAAGAAATGCGAACGAACGCAACGCTAATCGCGGCGGGGCTTCTGCTCCTCGCAACACTGCACGCACACGCGCAAACCGTCACTAAAGTCGTCTCGCCGCAAGGGTATATTGAGGTTTACGAGGAAGCCTCCATCAACTGGTCGGAAGGCATGCTGACGGCAACAGGCGTGGGGCTGCTGCCGCAGGACGAACCGAATCGCGCCCGCGCGTACCTCAAGGCGCGCGGCTACGCCCGACTGGACGCGCTCGCGAACCTGCTGATGCTCATCGACCGCGTGCAGATTGACGCCCAATATACGGGCGCGGACTACATGATGCAGAGCGAAATTCTGCGTGCCAGCGTTACGGGGTTTGTGCGCGGCGCCCAGATTCTCGACGAGCGCAAAATCTTTATTGAGGGTCAGGAGGCAGTTCAGGTTACTGTTGGCACGGCGATGTACGGCAAGAATGGGCTGAGCCGCCTGCTGTTGCGCCCGTCGCCTGCGACGCCAGAGCCTGCGAGCGACCCGACGCTGCCGCGAATTGAGCTGCTCGCGCCCAACACGCCTGCCCCCACGACGCTCACCGTCGAGGGCAACTATACGGGGCTGATTATCGACGCGCGCGGGCTGAAGGTTCAGCCTGCGATGGCGCCCCGTATCCTCAAGGCAGACGGCACGCCCCTCTACGGCGTGGGGAACTTCGATATCGATATGGTCATCGAGAAGGGGCTGGCGTCTTACTATCGCGATATGGGCGCGGCGCGTTCCGACCCGCGAGCGGGCAGCAATCCGCTCGTGCTACGCCCGATTGGCGTCTATCGGCGCAGCGCGGCGACCACCGATGTGGTGCTGAGCGACGCCGACGCCGCGAAACTGCTAACAGAAGACGCCCGCACAGGCTTCCTGAAACAGCTCAAAGTGGTCTTCGTGGTGGACTGACGCTAAGGGTGTGCGAAAAATCGTTCTTGGACAGGAGGGGTGAACTCGCTCTGTCGCAAGGGTTGGGGGGTGTGTTTCACGATCCCCTCCGTGAGGTTCCCCTGCCCCCCGATAAGTGCTTCCAGTGGTGTGAAAACCCCGTTCTCGGTTCCCCTCGCTTGCGTGGGGAACCTCACTCGGCATTGGTATCATTCCTCCACCACTTCGCGTCGCCCGCGCAGGCGAACCTTGCCATAGCGCGAGCGCCAGTAGAGATAGCCCGCCGCGCCCACAATCAGCAGAACCGTGCCCACCAGCAACACGCGGTCAAACTGCTGGAGGATGCTCGCCCCAAACCACTGCACCAGATACGCCACCAGAAAGAAGCGCGCCCCGCGCCCCACCACGCTCACCCCCATCATCACCAGCAGGTTGTACCGAAACACGCCGCTGGCAATCGTGAACACTTTGTAGGGAATGGGCGTGAACGCCGCAATCAGAATCGCATAGACCCCATAACGCTGATAGAGCCGCTCCACCGCCTGCACCTTCTCTTCCTTGAAAAAGCGGTGCAACAGCGGGTAGCCCCCATACGCCCCAATCACCCAGCCGAACGCCGCGCCCAGCACGCTCCCTATCGTGCAGATGAGCGCGGTGATGAACGGCGTGGGCGCATTCGGGGTCAGCAGCAGCCCAATCATAAACACATCAGGCGGGATGGGGAAAAACGACGACTCGATAAAGGCAATCCCAAACAGCCCCCCCAGCCCATACGACTGGATAATGCCCTTTGCCCACTCCTTGAGCGCGTCCATAGCCTTAATTGTAGCCGATTGGGGCGCTTTCTGGATTCGGCAGCGCGTCGGGCAGGCGCATTTCTCTCTCGTAGCCCCAGCCGAAGAGTTCCGCCAAGCCAAGACGGCGCGTGAGCTCTTCGCCGTCATAAAAATGGCGATGGGTTTGCCCTTTCAGCAGGGCGCGGGCGCGACGGGTCTCTTCGGGGGTGAGGGGCGCAGTGCAGAGCGTGTTCAAAATCTCCGTGAAAGCTTTGCGTTCCTCTGGGGTCAGCGTGCCGAACTGCACGAATCCGCCCAGAATCACGCCCTTCTCGGTGAGCGCGAGTTGCCCGCGTATGCCGTAGCCGCGTCCCCGCTCCTCGCGGTATGCCCGAAAGAGGCGCGCGCCCTTGCCCTCGCTCAGCGCCGTGTGGTGGATCAGCACCTGCAGGTACGATTCCAGCCCCTCACACGGCAGCGTGTGCAGATAGCCTGCATAGACCACGCCCTGCGCCTCTACCGCGCCGACCTGCAGGCGTGGGGCGGGCGGCTCCAGCGGGGGGCTGGAGCGCGAGCGCCCCGACTCCCCCCACTCGTTGCTCAGATAGCGGGCGATTTCCGCAAGCACATTTTCGGGCGCTTGCGGCGACAGCACCACCACCACCACGCGCTCCGGGCGGTAGACGGCGCGGTAGAATCGGCGTACCGCCTCCAGCGACACGCGGCGCAGGGTGTTCTCGTCAGCGTAAAACTGGCTCAGTTGCTGATAGAGTCGCCACTCCTGCGTGCCGTCCGCCCAGCGCCGTTCCCAGAGCGCCTGCTGAGTTGCACGCTGGAGATGCTCCGCCTCGAACTCGGAGCGTGTCAGCCCCTCGGCGAGGGTAGATAACACATTCCCCAGCGCGTTCGGTCGGGCGTAGGCGACGATTCGGGTCAGGTTTGGCTCCCAGAATATCTGTAATGTGCCGCCCGAAAGCGCAAGACGGTAGCCCATCGTTTGAAGCGTCTCGTTGCGCGTGGTGGTGAACAGCATGCGAGCGGTGAGTTCATCCGTGCCTGCGGGGAAAGCGTCGGGCGTGTCGGTGCGGATGAGAATCTGAATCAGCGCGGTTTCGCGCCCAGCCTGCTGGAGCGCAATCGCACGCAAGCCGTTCGCATAGCGCTGGCGCACGGCTTTGAGCGGCGCGGCAGCAGGGGCATGCAGTGAAGGGGCAGGCGAGCCTTCGCGCTCGCTGGAGGGGGGCAGGCTCCAGTCGCGGGGCGGTTCGCTTTGCAAAAGTTTTTCAGCAAGCGCCTCCACCTGTTCTGGAGTAATCTCGCGCACGCGCGCTTCATACTCGGCGGGCAGGTGGGGCAGGTTCAGCAGCGTGTAGAAAGCATAAAGTCGCGCCCGCTCGATGGGGTTGCGCATGGCGTGGCGGTGGCGCAGAATCAGCCACTGTTTCGCCTGCTCTATCAGCGTGCGCGCTCCCTGGCTCCTGAGGCGCTCGATTGCCTGCGCCCAGCGCTCTGCCATGCGCGCTTGCCAGTTTTCGGCTGGCTCCACAGGCGGCAGGAAATAGAAGCAAAGCAGCCCCGACTCCGAGCGCGGCAGGTACTCGCTGACACAGCGCCCGAACGGGTGTGGCGGCTCACCCCCATACAGTAGCCCCAGATACGGCTCCGCCAGTACGAGGCGTAAAACCTCGGTCGCCAGCATCGCCTCAGTGGCTCTGGCGGGCGGGGCGGGCACACAGCGCACCAGCACGCCATTCACCTCAAGAAAGCGAGCAGGCGGTTGGGGCAGGGCGGCTGGGAGGCTTGCCTCCGGATTGTCTTCCGATGCCTGCCCCCAAACAGATTCCACCACAGCGCGCGCCTCGCTCTCCTGAAGATTGCCCACCAGCGCTACCACAATGCGTTCAGGACGATAATGGCGACGGTGAAACTCCAGAATCGCCTCGCGATTCAGCACGCGCAACCGTTCGGGATTGCCCAGCAACGGCAAGCCATAGGGATGGTTCGGAAACGCCTGCTCAAACGCGCGATAGCGCACAGGGCGGATGGGGTCAGCGTGGTGCAGGGCATATTCGTCGCGCAGGATAATCTGGCGCTCTTTTTCCAGCTCTTCGGGCGGGATGGCGGGCGCGCGCAGGTGTTCCAGCAGCGTTTTCAGCACCTCGCGCCACTGGTCAGGCAACACGCTCACCGAATAGCGCGCCCAATCGCGCTCGGTGGTCGCTGTGAGGATACCCCCCGACTCTTCACACACTCTGTCCAGTGTACCAGCGGGGTGGCGAGCAGTGCCTTTGAAAATCATATGCTCCAGCAGGTGGGCAACGCCTGAGGTTTCGGGCGTTTCGTAGGCGACGCCTGCCTGAACCCAAACCTCTATCGCCACAAGCGGCATGCTGGGGTCTGGCTCTACCACAAGGCGGACACCGCTGGGCAGGCGCGTGAGTTTATAGGGAGCGTGTGCCAGCGCAAGCCAGCCACTCAGCGCCCACAACAGTGCCAGTGCGGCAAGCCGTGTCAGGGTTGACGCCATTCTTTGCTTTTCTCGCGCGCCTCTTCCCAAGCCTGCTGATAGAGTCGGGCGCGTTCCGCCGTGCCTGGCGCCTGCCCTGTGGCATAGAACCATGCCACCGCCCGCCCCACCGTGAGCGTGCCCGCGTAAGCCACCATGCCCTTGACCACCATGCCGACCCCGCCGGGCACCAGCCCGACCAGCTGGCGCGCGACGGCACGCCACCCGAACGCCGCGCCCAGCACCGAAGAGAGTTCTGGCAGGCGCTGCTTCCAGTCGGGCGCTTTCCCGAACGCCGCCGCAACGCGCAACACCATCATCAGCTGATTCTTGGTCAGCACCACCATATCTGCCAGCGCGGCAGGCGGTGCAAGCAACCCCAGCAGCGGAAACACGCTCGGCACTGCCGAGAGCATCGCCAGCCCCGCGTTCAGAGTCGCCACATCCTCGATAATCCGATTCACCACCAAGGTGCGTGTGCCAGGCAACACCCGCGCGAGGGCAACCAGCGGAAATTCGTGCTTGTGAAAGTGGTCTACCACCGCCTCTACGGCATCCTGAGGCACTTCCAGCACATCGCATGCCAGCACGAAGTCAAACTCCTCGTTTGGCGGGGAGGTGAATCGTTTCACATATTCGCTGGCGGTCTGGAGCACCGTGGGGCTTGCGCCTTCGGTCAGCACGCGCCAGACGGCTTCCGTGCGGTCAGGCTGACCCACCAGCGCAATCCGAAACGGGGTCAGCAACTCCTGCTCCACCTGGCGAGGCGATAACTCTTTGACAATATTCCACCAGTGGGTCAGCTGGCTCAACTTCTGTCGGATAGCCATCGTTTCGTCCCCCTCAAAGTGTGATGGTAGATTATACCCGACGCCTCACCACTTGCCCAGCGTCGTGTTGGGGTAGTAGGCTTGCAGGATTTCGGCGTAGGTTTGTCTTGCGCGGGCGCGACCGTTCGCGCCCCACTGGCACAGCCCTGCGCCGTGCCCCGAGCCGCGCCCGATTGCTTCCCAGCCGTCGCTGAGCGGTTGCAGGGTGAACCGCTGGCTCCTGAGAACCGTCGCGCCGATTCGCGCCCGAAACTCGGCGCCTGTGAGCGTGAGCGTGGCTTTCTCGCCCACTAACTTGAGCCGCGCCACATAACCGCTGGGCGCCTGCTCCTCAATCGTGAGCGAGCGGATCGCGCCTACCTGCGGGAACGCCTTCTGCAGGGCGTCGCGTGTAAGCAACACGCGCCACTCGCTGTTAGGGGCAAGATTGCAGTAAGGCTTGCCCTCGCGGTCGGTATCGGGCACACCCTGAAGTGGCTCCAGAGCGCGCGTGCCTGCCATCACCAGCTCGATTGGAGCCGTGTGCCCCCCACAGTTGCCCGTGTAGACCGCCTCCAGCACCGCGCCGTTGTAATACAGCACCTCACCCGCGGTGGACTCTACTGCCTGATTGGTGGTGGGGCGCTCGGCATCCACGCCGCCGTACACCTGGCATGGGGCGTGGTCGCAGAGGTCGTAGCCCCACTGGCGGTAGCGGTTCAGCCGTTTTAGCGTAAACGAGCGCGAAGCCACTGCCTGCGCCTTGAGCGCCTCCATCGGGAAGTTGGGGGGCATCTCCATCGGCAGTACCGCCTTGAGGTAATCATCGAGGCGCACCCAGTTGAGCGTGAGGAGCTTGCCGTCGCGCGGCACCCACTCCAGCGCGCCCCGATACCGCCGGAGCCGATTGGGGTCTGTGCCCACCGTTAGCAACGCTGAGCCGACGGGTTGGGCGTGGAGCCGTCTTGCCGACACCCGTGCCCCCGAAGAACGCGCCACCAGCTGCCCTGATTCCAGCCGAACCTGCCAGAGCGTGCCTTCCGCGGCTTCCAGCAGCGTTTGCCCCGTGTCGGGGTTCACCCAGCGCAGGCTACCGCCCTGCGCCCGCACATAAATCACTTCCCCAAACGCGCCGCGCTCCAGCCCTACACGAATGAGCCATTCAGAGTCGCGACTCAACGCGCTCAGCTCGCCCGCAGTGAGCAGACTTAGCAACACGCCCAGAAGCCACCATCGGTAGCGTGCCCCGCGATTCCTGACCATATCAGTGGGAGAGTATACCGCATGAGCCGGTGCGCAGCAACGAACTCGTTCGAGGTATACTTCTGTCACCGATGAGAGTCGAGTCCATAGAGGACATTCTTCGCGTGCTGGAGGCGCACCCGGAGTGGCGCCTGAAGCTGCTGCAGGTGCTGGGGATGAGTGAGCTGGTCTACCTGCCTGCGAGGCTGGAGGCGTACCAGCAGGAGAATCGCGAACAGCTGGAGGCGTTTCGTCAGGAGTTTCGCGAGCGGCTGGAAGCCTATCGGCAAGAGAATCAGGAACAGCTGGAGGCGTTTCGTCAGGAGTTTCGCGAGCGACTGGAAGCCTATCGCCAGGAGACCCGCGAGCAGATAGAAGCGTTGCGTCAAGAGTTCCGCGAACGGTTGGAAGCCTATCGGCAGGAGTCTCGCGCCCAGCTGGAAGCGTACCAGCAGGAAACTCGAGAGCGGTTTGACCGACTCGAAAACGCAGTTGCTCAGCTGATGGAGGGAGTCGCCGAGTCGCGCCGTGTGGAGCAACAGCTGGCAGCGGGGCTGGAAGAGTCGCGCCGTGTAGAAAGCGAACTGAGGGACGCGATTGAAGACCTGCGCCAGATTCAAGCCAAGCTGCTCAAAGATGTGGCAATCCTCAAGTGCAGCGACCGCGAGCGCTACTACTGCGAGCGCGCCCACGCGATTTTCGGACGCTACCTGCGCAAGGTGCAACTGCTGAACATGGGCGACCTGCTGGACGAAATTGAGGCGCGCACGGAACTCTCAGACGAAGACGCCGACGAGCTGACGAGTGCCGACGCCATCTTCTACGCTGTGAAAAAGAAAACCCGCGAGCCAGTTTATGTGGTTCTGGAAGCCTCGTGGGTGGTGGATGAGGGGGATATGGAGCGCGCCATCCGTCGCGCCACAATTCTGCAACGGCTGGGCTACCCCGCAGTGCCAGTCGTGGCGGGAGCAGAAGTCGCCACTCCCGTTATCAAAGCCGCCACCGAAGGGAGCGTAGTGCTGGCGCTGGATGGCAAGGTGCTGGGCGAAGCGCTCTTGAAATAACCCGCTCCCCATGCGCCAGAGTAGCACCTCGGGGATAGGGTCCTTTTCCCTTTCGGCACAGGCTGTTGAGTCATCGGGGGCGTCCGCGAACGCCCCCGATTTCAATTAGCCCAGCCACGAATAGGGATAGTTCGGGTCTTCAAACTCCAGCGCGGCTTTGGTGACCTGTAGCGGGCGGAAGGTGTCCATCATCACCGCCAGCTCTTCGGTGTGGGTGAGGTTCATGCTGGCTTCTACCGCGCCCGGTTGCGGTCCGTGGGGAATGCCCGACGGGTGAAGCGTGATGGAGCCTTCCTCAATCCCGCGCCGACTGCCGAACTTGCGGTTCACATAATACAGCACCTCGTCGCTGTCGAGGTTGCTGTGGTTGTAGGGCACCTTGATGGCTTCGGGGTGATAGTCCAGCATGCGCGGGCAGAAGGAGCAGACCACGAAGTTGGGTCCTTCGAAGGTCTGATGCACAGGCGGTGGCTGATGGATACGCCCTGTGATGGGTTCGAAGTCGTTGATGTTGAACGCCCAGGGGTAGACATAGCCGTCCCAGCCGACGACATCAAACGGGTGATGCTCGTAGTGGTAGGCGTAGACGCGCCCGCGCTTGTGGATACGCACCTCAAAGTCGCCCAGCTCGGTGTGAGTCTCCAGCGTTTCGGGCACGCGGATGTCGCGCTCGCAGTAGGGCGAATGCTCCATCAGCTGCCCATATTCGTTGCGGTAGCGGCGCGGCGGCTGAATCTGCCCGCCAATCGCCTCAATCCATACCAGTTTCGCGGGCAGCTTATCAAACACCAGCCGCCAGATCGTGCCGTGCGGAATCACCAGATAATCGCCCTCGCCGAAGCGCAGATGCCCGAACTGCGACTCCAGCCGCCCAGAGCCTTCATGCACGAAAATGAGGTCGTCGCCGTCGGCGTTTTTGTAGAAGTAGTCCATCTGCTCAATCGGGCGCGCAACGGAGAAAATCACATCCTGATTGAACATCAACTCCACGCGCCCCGTAACCGCGTCGCCCGAAGGGGGCATCTCGCCCGTCTTGAAGTGCCGATGTTGCAGAATCGGCTCCTCCAGCGGCTCAATTGTGCGCTCGTAGCAGACATGGAACTCCTTCACGCGCGTCGGCGGATAGTAATGATACAGAATCGACTGAATGCCTGAAAAACCCTCCGTGCCCAGCACCTCTTCGGCATACAGCCCGCCATCAGGGCGGCGGAACTGGATATGCCGCTTGCGCGGCACCTGACCCATGCGTACATACCACGGCATCGTGGATACCTCCCTTGTGTGGTGTTGACAGCGCTATTATACCTCTAATCCACCGCGGCTTCCAGGAAGCTGCGGATGTCTTCCTCGCTCATCTTCGGCTCGCCCGGCGCCACATTGTTCAACTTGCCTTCCAGCATCCAGCGCTCCAGCTGGTCTACCAGGTCAAACAGGTGGTCAAACGAGTCGACGATAAACAGCAACGGCTGGTAGTGGTCAATCTCAAAGTGCTGGTTAATCACCCACTCCAGTTGGATGGGGTAGCGTTGCACTTCGGGCGACTCGACGGCGTGCGCAATTTCTCCGTAGGAGCTGAGCAGTCCACTACCGTACACTTTGATCTCGCCGTTTTTGCCACGCATCAGCCCGAACTCTATCGTGAACCAGAAGAATCGCGCCAGCGCTCGGAAGATGCTGATAATCCGCTGGGTTTGGAGCTCAGGGTCCTTGATTTCCTGTACCAGTCGCGCGGCGGTGTGCGCCGCCTCGCCAAAGCGCACCAGCGTGTCGGCGAACCGCTTATCGGTGTGCATCGGAACATGCCCGGCAATATCGTGGAAGATGTCCGGTTCGGGCAGGTAGTCCAGCGAATCGAGACTGCGCACGGTGATGGTAGTGGGGAACTCGCGGCGACGCAGGCAATCAAAGAAGATATAGGCAGGCACATAGCCCGTAACCGCTTTCGCCTTGAAGCCTGTCAGGGGCGCGAGGAACTGGTTCACATCGCTCAGGCGCGGCACGCGGTTCGGGTCCAGACAGAGCTTGGAGATGCCTTCCAGAAACTTGTCGGTCGCGTAGCGTTGCCAGCGCTCCTGCATCCGCGCGTAGAGCCGACGCCACGCCTCATGGTTCTCTTCCGAGTAGAGCTCGTAGGGCTGCTCGATGTAGAGCTCGCCACGATTGCGAGCCACCTCAATAAACGGGGCTTTCGTCGTCGTCAACCCCATGCCAGGGTAAAACTGCACATCGGTCTGCGCCATCGCATTGCACCTCCACGCCCCTATTGTACCCCAAATGCATGGTATCCTATGCGCCATGCGGTATGAGCGGGCGATTCTGATTGTGATGGACGGCTGTGGCGTGGGCGCGGCGCCCGACGCGGCAGAGTACGGCGATTTCGGCGAAAACACACCCAACACGCTGGGACATCTCGCACAGGCGGTCGGCGGACTGCAGATGCCCACCTTCCAGCAACTGGGGCTGGGAAACATCCTGCTTTTAGAGGGCGTGCCCCCTGCCGAAACGCCGCTCGCCTCTTACGGCAAGGCGCAACCCCGCTCTAAAGGCAAAGATTCGGTTACGGGGCACTGGGAGATGATGGGAATCATAACCGAGACGCCGTTCCCGACCTATCCGAACGGCTTTCCGCCTGAGCTGATTGCCGAGTTTGAGCGGCGTATCGGGCGCAAAACGCTGGGCAACTACCCCGCTTCGGGCACCGAAATTATTAAGCAACTCGGCGAGGAGCATCTGCGCACGGGCTACCCGATTGTCTACACCAGCGCCGATAGCGTGTTTCAGATTGCCGCGCACGAGCAGGTAATCCCTGTTGAAGAGCTTTATCGCATGTGCGAGATTGCCCGCGAACTCCTTCAGCCACCCCACCATGTGCAACGGGTGATTGCCCGCCCCTTTGAGGGCGAGAACGCCAGCAACTTCCGCCGCACCGAACGCCGTAAAGATTTCCCGCTCCCGCCGCCGCCCAATCTGATAGACGCGCTCGCCGAGAAGGGAATCGGGGTGTATGGCATCGGTGTCGTGCCGGAGTTGTTCACCTATCGGGGTTTCCGCCACGCTGAGCGCACGCAGACAAATCCCGAACATTTTGACGCGCTTTTGCGCGCCCTGGATTCCGATTGCGTGTTTATTTTCGCGAACTTCGAAGATTTTGACATGCTCTACGGGCACCGTAACGACCCACAGGGGTTCGCGCGCGCTCTCGCAGAGTTCGACACGATGATGGCACGCCTGCTGGAGCGCCTGCGCCCTACCGATCTGGTCATCTGGACCGCCGATCACGGCAACGACCCCACCACGCCCAGCACCGACCATTCGCGCGAGTATGTGCCCTTGCTGGTGTACACGCCTGCCCATCAGGAGGGCAAGCCGCTGGGAACCCGCGCCAGCCTTGCCGATATTGGCGCCACGATCGGCAGGCTCTGGGGCGTTACGATGGAAGTGGGTGAGCCGATCCCTCTACCCTTCTAACGGTCAATCTCGCCCAGCACGATATCGATACTGCCAATCAGCGCGACCATATCGGCAATCAGGCGCCCGACCGCCATCTTCTCCAGCGCCTGCAGGTTCATAAAACTGGGCGCGCGTGTGTGCATCCGATACGGGCGGTTCGTGCCGTCGCTCACAAAATAGAACCCCAGCTCGCCCTTCGGCGACTCCACGGGCACATACGCCTCGCCCACTGGCGGACGGAACCCCTCGGTGTGAATCTTGAACCAGTGAATCAGCGACTCCATCGAGGTGTCAATCGTTTCGCGGGGCGGGGGCACGATTTTGGGGTCGTTCACGCGGTAAGGTCCTTCGGGCAAGCCGTCGATCGCCTGCTGGAGAATCTTGAGGCTCTCGCGCATCTCCGCCATCCGCACCAGATAGCGGTCGTATACATCGCCGTGCTTGCCGACGGGGATGTTGAAATCGAACTGTTCATAGCCGCTGTAGGGGTTCGCCTTGCGGATATCCCATGCGAACCCTGCGGCGCGGATGGTGGGTCCGCTCACGCCGAGCTGGAAACACTCTTCCACCGTGATTTTGCCGATGCCCATCGTGCGCTCGCGCCAGATGGGGTTCTGACTCAGCATCCCTTCAATATCGTCCAGGGCGTTCGGCAACTCTTTAATCAGCTGGCGCAGGCGCGACTCGAACCCGGGCGGCATGTCGCCCCGCAGACCGCCCGGGCAAATCCAGCTGGGCATCATGCGCACACCCGACATCATCTCAAACAGGTCCAGAATCTTCTCGCGCTCGCGAAAGGCGTAGAAGAAAATCGTCATCGCGCCCAAATCCATCGCGTGCGTGCCAATCCAGACCAGATGGCTCGCAAGGCGCGACAGCTCCGCCAGAATCACCCGCAGGTACTGCCCGCGCGGCGGAATCTCTATCCCCAGAATCTTTTCAATAGAGAGTGAAAACGCGAGGTTGTTATTATTCGCGGAGAGATAGTCCATGCGGTCGGTCATCGGGAGCGCTTTGTGATAGGTCAGATACTCGGCTTCCTTCTCCATGCCGGTGTGCAGGTAGCCAATCACGCACTCGGCTTTGACGATACGCTCCCCTTCCAGCTCGCAGATGACACGCAACACCCCGTGTGTGCTGGGATGCTGGGGACCCATGTTGATAATCATCGTGCCTTCTTCGGTGCGCTCCACATGGGTGGCGACCGCTTCCGACGGGATAAACGGCTGGCGCATAGCATTCAGATTATACCCTTAGTGGGTATAATCTTGGGCGACGCCCCGCGAGGCGTGGCGCAGGAGAGCGAGAACGATGGCGGAAGTGCGTTCCATTCTGGCGACCGACTGTGGCAGCACGACCACGAAGGCAATCTTAATTGAGAAACAGGGCGACGAGTATCGCCTTGTGAATCGCGGCGAGGCGCCCACTACCGTCGAGGCGCCCTTCGACGATGTTACGATTGGCGTGCTGAACGCCGTGCGCGAGCTGGAAGACCTCACCGGGCGCCAGTTTATTCAGGATGGCAAGATTCTCACCCCTCAGGTGGACGACAAGCGCGGGGTAGACCTGTATCTCTCTACCTCCAGTGCAGGCGGGGGCTTGCAGATGATGGTGATGGGCGTGGTGCGCCAGATGTCGGCGGAGAGTGCCCAACGCGCCGCGCTCGGTGCAGGCGCAATTATTATGGATGTCATCGCCATCGATGACGGGCGCAAAGATTATCAGAAAATCCAGCGCCTGCGCGAGCTGCGCCCCGATATTGTGTTGCTCTCTGGCGGCACGGACGGCGGCACGATTACCCACCTCGTGGAGCTGGCGGAGTTGCTGATCGCCGCCGACCCGCGCCCCCGATTCGGCACGATGAACCTGCCTGTCATCTTCGCCGGCAACAAAGACGCCCGCGAGGAGATCAAACGCCTGCTCGGCGAGCGGTTTGACCTGCGAATCGTAGACAACCTGCGCCCCACCCTCGACAGGGAAAACCTCGGTCCCGCCCGCGAAGCGATTCACGAGCTGTTTCTGGAACATGTAATGCAGCAGGCGCCGGGCTACTCCAAACTGATGAGCTGGACTTCCGCCGATATTATGTCCACGCCGAACGCCGTCGGCAAGATTATGGTCACGATTGCCGAACAGCGAGGCATCAACATTCTCGGTGTGGATATCGGCGGCGCGACCACCGATGTGTTCTCGGTGTTTGACGGCAACTACACCCGTACGGTCAGCGCGAACCTGGGGATGAGCTACTCCATCTGTAATGTGATGCTGGAGGCGGGGATTGCCAACATCCGCAAGTGGTTGCCGTTCGATATTGAAGAGTATGAGGTGCGCAACCGCCTGCGCAACAAGATGATTCGCCCCACCACCATCCCCCAGACCTATCATGACCTGCTGCTGGAGCAGGCAGTGGCGCGCGAGGCGCTTCGGCTGGCGTTCCTGCACCACAAGCAACTGGCGCGTGGTCTCAAGGGCGTGCAACAACAGCGCACCATCGGCGAGGCGCTGGAGCAGACCGAGACGGGCAAGTCGCTGGTGGAGATGATGAAGCTGGACATGATTGTCGGCAGCGGGGGCGTGTTAAGCCACGCGCCGCGCCGTGCGCAGGCTGCCCTGATGATGATGGACGCCTACCAGCCCGAAGGCGTTACGATGCTGGCGGTGGACTCCATCTTCATGATGCCGCAGCTGGGCGTGTTGTCGACGGTACATCCCGAAGCGGCGGCGCAGGTGTTTGACCGCGACTGTCTGATTCGGCTTGGCTCGTGCATTGCGCCCGTGGGGCAGGCACGCGCTGGCGAACCCGTGTTGACGATGGAATACAACGGCAAGAGCGAGACCTTCCGCTACGGCGAGATTCGCGTGTTGCCGATGGGCGTGGGCGAGACGATGCGTGTGATGCTCAAGCCTGCACGCGGATTCGATGTGGGCGCAGGCAAAGGGCGCGCGATGGAAGCCGTGGTGGAAGGGGGCGTCGTGGGGCTGATTGTGGACACGCGCGGACGCCCGCTGCAACTCCCGCAAAACGACGCTGAACGCCGCGCCAAGCTGATTGAGTGGTTGCGCGCTTTCGGGCTGCCAGAGCCGTAGAAGGGGCGCTTCATGCCAGCCCAGTGGGCATCCACGCGCTTGCCGGGGACATATAGACGCTCGCTGTATACACTCCGAGAGGCTGAATACGCCAGGAGGTACAATATGGCGTGTGGCGGAGCGACGCCGCACGCCACATTCGTTTTGGACAGGAGGGGATAGTGGATGCTGTTTCACCGCAATCGGGTAGCGCCGCTGATTGAGGCGCTGCAGAGCGCAGACGCCGAGAGCCGCCAGAAGGCGTACAGGGCTTTGCAAAATCTCCTCGATAGAAAGATTCACCTCGACGAGGCGCGCACCGCGCTGGAAGCCGCAGGTGCCGAGTATCCCCTGCAGGAGTCGGAGTTCGATGACCCGCAACGGCTTCTCCTGCAGATTGCAGCCAAAAAACCTGACCCCACCTTCATTCCTGTAATAGAGCGCGATTTCGGGCGCTACTCCCCACGCGCTCAGACAGCAGCGCTTGACTTACTGGTGACGATTTCCACCCCAAACGCTATTCAATCTCTTTGCGCGTTATTGGCTCAAGCGGAGGGGGATACCTCTTGCCTCGCGGCGCTGGAGTCGCGCACAGAGTACGCGCCTTTGCTGTTTCCGACGCTCCTGACGCTCCTTGCAAGGCAAGAAAACGCGCATCACCATTTCTACATCGCTCGGCTCTACCTCCGACATGTGCAGGCGGGCGCCGTCCCAAAGGAAGTGCTTGCGGAGAGCGTCCCCTATGTTCTCGCCTGCTACGACTCGCTTGCCAGCACGCTGATGCCCCAACAGAAGCCGCATTCGATGCGCTGGATATGGGATGACGAACTCTATATGCAGGCGCGCGAGATTGCGGGAGTCCTGCTCGATCTGATGGGGTATCTCGAATCCCCCGAAGTACGCCAGCGGTTGCAGGCGGCACTGGCATACACCGATCCTTACCTCTTACTATACGCCGCCTGTTCGCTCCTGCGCCTTGGGGAGAGTGTGCCCCATGAAACCCTGAGGCGTATTGCTGCGGATGCAGAAACACGCCGGTGGCTCTTTGAATACCTCCAGCGGATGGAACTTGCCCATCTGTTTCCAGAGGAATATCGGAATCAGGCTGCGCTTGCCGAAAGCGATATGGTGGACTGGCTGATATTCCCCACCGAGTTAGGATGCCCGCCTGACGAAATTCAGCTCGTGGGCGTCTACACGATTGAAACCGGGGACGGTCTCGCTGACGCTTATCTCTTCCGATTCCGAATGGAAGGCGAGGATTGGGAAGCGGGGCTGGCAGGGCTTTACCCGCTTGAGGAACAGCCACTTATACACGGCACAGGGGATACTTTCAGCCGCTTTGACAAATGGCAGGAGTATCCTGCTGAGGAGCATGTGGACAGGATACTGGATTTGAGTGGGCACGGCTATCGCATCGTGCGGCAGGTGCAGTATGTGGAGGATTTCGCTCCATGAAAGATCAACCGCAGGAGCGTGATGTCTCTACGGCGGGCAAGCCCGAAACATGCCCTTGATCCTCTCTACTTGGCTTCGGCAAACGGTCGCATGGCTACACCCTGCCGCCAACCCTTCACGCAAGCCACTTTCTGGGAGAATTTGGCTCCAAAATCCACCCCAAATCAGAACAAATCCCGTAAAAAGCCCCGATTTTTTAAGACTCTCGTAAGACCCCCTGTGTTATAATACGCGAGATGGAGGTCGGAAGTATGTGGAAGCAAGTGTCTTTGTTGCTGGCTTTGCTGACAACTCTGGCGCTTGCGTGCGCCC
>LDYB01000005.1 GCA_001442985.1 Armatimonadetes bacterium DC | reverse complement strand
ATCGGGCTGACCGTGCATGATGGGCGCGGCTTCTCGCCCCGCGAAAAGGGCAAGCTGGAGGCAGGCATGGTGCTGACCGTCGAACCAGGCGTCTACATCCCCGGTTTCGGCGGCGTGCGCATCGAACAGGATGTGCTGGTCACCGAAACGGGCTGCGAGGTGCTGAGCCAATCCCCCGTGCAGTTGATGGAGATGGGGAAATAATCAGCCCCAAATTCACGAAATTTCCCTTGAACTCTGGCAGGAAGAGTGCTGTCAGGAGCGAACTGAATCTTCACTGCACCCAGAAAAGAGAGGTTATCCGATGACGCAGTGGTTGGATCAGTTTACGGGGCAAGTATATCAGGTGAGTGAGCCACAGAGCAAGGCGGTTCGCGAGGGAGTTGCGCAATCGCTGGCACAACGCCTGTCGGCTGGAAATATTCACGAGAAGGCGAATGCGGTAGCGGAATACTGGCACGCCTACTATGAGCGCGTTTTCCCGCTTCGCTTCGGCAGACAGCGGCTGAAGTCGGGGTTCACCGTAGGCGAGGAGTTGAAATACGCTTCAAGCCAAGACGCCCTTTCCTTCCCCGACGGCGCCCGATGGCGTGAGAGCTTCCTTGACGAAATGAACTTCCCGCCCGTTCTACCCGCCGAAACGCAACCTCTGGGCGCCGAATTACCAGTGCTGCTGGCTCCAGACCACCATCTGATAACCGCCGCGCTGCTGAATATCTGCTTGCGCCGCATGGGCGTCGACGAAGACCTTGTGAATCAGGCGCGATTAGGCGCCCTTCTGCACGAGTTGATAGACCTTGTGCCCATCCGCAACCTGCTGGAGCCGTATCCTGTTGCCTTCGCGCTTGCCCAATACCTCAAAGGAGAATCCTCCAGCTGTCCTGAAGCGCTGAACCGCTACCAGGACCTGATTGACGCGGTACATACGGGGGATGCCGTGCAGCTCCAGAATGGATACTCGCTCGCGATTGTCGGGCTGGCAGCCCAGCGCATTAAGCAGTATGTGTTCGAAACGCCCGGACTTGCCGAGATTCGGGGGGCATCGGCTCTGCTGGACAAAGTGGTTCTGGATGCCGCCGAGGCGATTTCTAAAACGCTGGGGCGCGAATGCGTGTTGCAGCAGGTGGCATCCACGCTGATTTTTCTGGCGCCTGAGGCGGGCGACCGGGCAGAGCATCTCAAACGCCAGTTTTATGAAACGACTTTGAGCGCGTTCTGCGCCGCTGCCGCCGTAGAAATCCCGCTCAATCAGCTACTGAGTCGCTATCCCGAAACGATGCGCGAGTTCCTGAAGGCGATGGATGCCGACCGCTACCGCGCCGAGCAAGCAATCTGGGAATGCCTGCCCTTCGAGGCGCGATGCGCCTTCTGCCGAAAACGCCCTGCAAACGCGCTTGCCAAGGTCGCCGGGGGGAGTGCGCTGATTTGCTCACCGTGTGAGCGCAAGCGCGAGGCAGGAGGCTACGAACAACGCACGGAAGCGGGCTTGCGCCTGCTCACAGACGCAGGTCTCACACCCCAGCAGATTGGGGTGCGCGACCCGAAAAAAGCTTTCGCAGGCACGCTTGATGAGCTTGTCCCCGAAACAGGAGAAGCCGAGCCGAAGAAACAGGTCGCTTTCATCTACGGCGACGGGAGCAACTTCGGGCAGATCACGAAAAACCTGACCTCGCTGGCGCTGAGCCTGCAGTGGACACGCCGTGCCGAGCTGACCACGCGCGCCGCCGTCGCGCTCGCCCTGAGCCGAAGTATGGCGTATGCACTCCAGAAAGTTCAGCTACCACGCCTCCCCTGCGAGGTGCTGGTGATTGGCGGCGACGACTTCAGCCTCTTCACATGGAGCCGCCTCGCCCTCCGATTCTGCGAGCAGTTCGTGCGCCTGACCGATACGGAGTTCAAGAAAGGCGACCCGAAGCGCTGCATCGTGGGAGAAACCCCCATCTGCTTCGGCGTCGGGTGTCTCATCAGCGACGAGAAAGCCCCCGCGTATCGCGTCGTCGAGTTCACCGAAAGCCAGCTGCTCAAATTCGCCAAGCGCGGCGTGCCAGAGCATAAACAGGGCACGATTGCCTTCCTCTACACAACGAATGCGGATCAGATTCCGGGCGACTACGAGAGGCATCTCGCCACCAACTACAAACGCAAGGCATATCTGGATAAGGACCGTGCAGACGCTTCTCCCGTCTATCTTACGCTCCAGCCACTCACCGCCCATGAACTGGAGCACTACCTGAACTGTGCAGAGGAAATTATGCAGAACGACTTGCTCGGCAGCCTCCAGCGTCTCGCCGAGCCGTTTGTGCGCCAACCCGTGATGGCTGCCTTGCTCCACTATGTGTACCAGAATGCCCGCCTCGAGAAAAACCAGGACGCGAACACCCTGTTCACCAGCCTGCAACAGCTTGGGTGGTTCCCTATCCGTAAGTCAAAACGCATTACGATTGACAGCAAGTCGGCTCAGGAACATTTCTTCGCGCCAATCTTAGACATACTGGAAATTACGAAGAGCCTAAGGTGAGAGGTGCCCCTATGCAAGCTTACAGCCGTTTTGAAATGGTCGTGGAGGTGTGTCTACACAGTGATCTGCACATCGCGGGCGTGGGGCGCGCCGCAGCGCTGATTGACCGCTGTATCGAGACCGATGTGCGGGGGCGCCCCATAATCCCGGGCACGGCGTTCAAAGGGCGCGTGCGAGCGCACTATGAGCGGCTGCTTCAAGCGCTGGGCTTCGACCTCAAAGGGTGCAAGCCCCCCGACCCCGCAACGATGTGTCAGGACCCCGCGAACCTGTGCCCTGTTTGCTCCCTGTTCGGCTCACCCGTACAGCAAAGTCGCGTAGAGTTCTCGACGCTGGAGCCTGTCAGCGACACCTCTGATACCCTGATTACGCGCATCGGGATCGGCATTAATCGCCAGCTGAACACGGTTGCCGAAGGTCGGCTGTTCTTCTACGAGGCGGCGCCCTGTAACGAACTGCGCTTTCGCGGGGCTGTCCGTGGCTGGGCAACCGAGCAGGAAGTTGCTCTGCTTGCAGGCGCCATGAAGCTTATCACCCACTTCGGTGGGCAGAAAGCGCGTGGGCTGGGGCGTGCTACTGTCGAGATAAAGAGCCTTTACCAGCTCGGCGACAGCGGCTGGCATTCTGTAAACCTCAGCACAGTGCTACACACCCTGAGGGAGGTCGCCCCATGAGGCGTGTCAAACTCGTACTGGAAGCACGCGCGCCGATAGCGGTCGGCGAGTGGATGACCTCACGAAGTAATGTGCGGGAGAGCCTCAACTATATCCCCGGCGGCGTATTGCGGGGCGCACTGGCACAGGCAGTGCTGGAACAAATAGGTCAGCACCGCTCCAGTCGACGCACGCTGGGAGCTCATTCACCCACACTCCAGCAGGCGTTCGAGCTTTGTTTCGGCAAGTCGGGCGCACAGTTCGGTTTCCTGATGCCCTTTGAAAACGCCGCATGGATTCCCGCACCCGCTACCGCGTTGTTCAACAAGCAAGACGGTAGATATCTCTACGACACCCTGGTAGCGCTTCTTCGCGACGAGACTTACTCGATGGAGTGCCCCCACACGGGCTATCGTCTGGAGCGTGGGCGCGGCTTCCTCGTGCGCGGAGAAAACGGCTGGAGCAAAGCACCGATGCCTCCAAAACACCTCTTCGTGCGCGTGGGGTTGAACCGCCAGCTGGAAGCGGCGCAGGAAGGGATTCTGTACGCTATAGAAGCCATTGAACCTTTTGTCCTGAACGGGGAGGCAGGACGCCCCCTGCGCTTCACGGGCGAAGTACGCTTCCCAGATGCACAGGGCGCCAAAGCGTTCGAAACAATCCTGAACGCCCTGCGCTGGCACGACGACGAGGTACACCTGCGGCTCGGCTCAGCGCGCTCCCGCGGGTTCGGAGAAGTATCTCTGACCTATCACGACGCTCCTGACCCAGAACCTGTCAACCTGAAAGATTTTGCGGAGCGTGCGGGTAAGCCAGTATTCACGCTCCTGGCGCGTACACCCGTTATTGTGTATGACCCCAGCGGCGCCCCTGCCCCTACTCTGACTCCTGAGCTGTTGAACGAATCTCTGCCGGGGTTGCCCGCATCAGTGCGCTTGCTTCCAGAAGCCACCCGCATCGAGCGCGAACTGGTCAGCGGCTGGTCGGGCGCGTGGGGCATGCCCAAACCGGTGCAACAGGCGTTCGCCCCAGGAAGCGTGTTTACTTACACCTACGACCCCAGCGAGGAAGCAGCGGTCGCCGCATGGCTCCAGCAACTCACCGTTCACGCCCTCGGCGAACGCACCGCCGAAGGCTACGGACAGATTGTCCCCTGCAGCCCTTATCATCTGGACACGGACATCACGCAATTCCAGCACTCAGGAGGTGCGCAATGAGTCAAATCACGATTGATGAGCTGGTCCACAAAGCGGAAGCGATTGTGGCGGACTGTTTTTCTCAAGCGGCGCTCTCGGCTGGCTCCACAGGGCGTACGCAACTCTCTAACGCCATCGATGCAATCAACCAATCGGGTTCTGTCGCGGTCTTTTGCAACTGGCTACGCTACCAGATGTCGCGCGAAGATTTCTGGCGCACGCCGGGCAAGAATGGCTCCTTTGCCGAGCAGATTTACAAGTACGCTCAGGACCTGCTGCGGCGCGACGCAGAAAACGCAGTGGCGCATTTGACGAACTTTCTGGGCTTCGCGCGGCGTGCTCTGGTGGCGTTGCGCTATCTGGAGCAAATTCCGCCGCAGCTGCGGGAGGTGAGGAACGAGTAATGTGGGACCGCTTTGAGAACCGCCTGCGCATTACAGGTAAGTTAGTTGCCGAGACCGCCCTGCGCGTCGGCATGAGCGCCGAAAGCGCGCTGCCCACCGCAACCGACCTGCCCGTTATCAAAGACTCGCAGGGGCGCCCGTTCATCCCCGGCTCCAGTCTGCGCGGGGCAGTGCGTGCGCACATCGAACGCATCGTGCGTGCCTTCGAGCCTCAAGCAGGCAACGGGAGAGGAGCGTCAAACCCGACGAAAACCACAGAATGGGCAATCCCGCCCGATGTACGCAGCGAACTTGCTGCCAAACCAGATTACGAGAAGCATGTTTATGAGCGTTCCTGCCGTGTGGAGCGTGTCTTCGGGTCGCCATGGTTTGCCTCGCGAGTACGCTTCACCGACTTGACCCTGTGCTATCCTGTTAGCCCCGAGCTGCGCGATAGCGTCGCGATTGATCGCGAAAAAGAGAGCGTCGCCAACAAGTATGACTTTGAAGTCCTTCCCGCAGGAACTCAGTTCAATCTGGAAATCATCGCCGAGAACCTGAACGATGCGGAGCTGGGGCTACTCCTGCTGGGCGTGCGCGAGTTGGAAAACGGCAATATCCGCATCGGAGGCTTCAAAGGGCGTGGGCTGGGCGTCGTTAGACTACGGGAAACCTGCTACGAATGGGTGGAACGCTCCAACCTGCTGGATTACCTGATTTCCGGGCGTGTGGCACCCGTCGACGAGAACTGGGTGAACGCGCGTCTTCAGCAACTCTTTCAGGAAATGGGAGGTTAACCATGCACGGGCGACTGTATAACGAAGTGGTGCTGGAGATTGTTATCTCGCCCCAGACGCCGCTGCTGATTAAGTCGGGGCAAAAGGCGAGCATTGACCCCGCCCTGCCCGATATGCAGTTTGTGCGCACACGCAAGCGTCTGTCTGACGGCTCGGTAGCCGAAGTGGTCTACATTCCGGGTTCCAGCCTGCGGGGGGTGCTGCGCGCCCATGCGGAACGGCTCCTGCGTACCCTGAACGAAGAATACGCCTGCCAGGTAGAGGCGAAGAAACTCTGCCTGCGGCAAAAGGGCTTGAAGGAAGACAAAGAAGCTGCAGACACGCTGTATAAAGCCTCCTGCCACGCTTGCCGACTGTTCGGCAACACAGGCGTCGCCTCGCGTGTGCAACTGAGCGACCTCTACCCAGCAGGCAACCCCCTGCGCGAAACCCGATTCGGCGTGGCAATTGACCGCATCACGGGCGCGGTAGCCGTGGGTCCCTTTGACCTGGAGGTTGTTACCGACGGACGATTTGAAGGGCAGATTGTGTTGCGGAATTTCACAATAGGTCAGTTCGGTTTGCTCAGCGCCGCGTTGCTGGACATCGCCGACGGCTTGGTCGCCCTCGGGCACGCCAAGTCGCGCGGGCTGGGACGCGTGCGTATCGAGTTCGTCCGTGCGCAGTTCCGCCTTGCCCGAAGCGACCAGAACCAGCTTCTGGGCGTTGGGGCGCTCGCCCCTACTGAGGTCAAACGCCGCTACGGATTGCCTGACAATGACGCAATCGCGCTCGAAGGGTTCCAGCCCGTTCGGCGCGACTCGCTTTACTATCAGGCACACAGCAACGACGACGCTCAAATTCGGCAGTGGCTGAACACGGTCGCGCCCCGCTGGGTGGAGGAGGTACAGCGTGCAGGGTAGGGTCTATCGCTATACAGGAGGGGAGGCGAACCCGCTCGCGCTCTGGCAAAGCCTGGGGTTTCCGGGCGACATATGGTGGTACGGCTGGAGCGAAACCTGCCTTTACCTGCCTAACCGCCTGAGCGGAAGCCTGCCCGAAGCCGACTGGGAGCGGCTGAGCCTCTTCTGCGAGCAGGCAGAACTGCGCCTGATAGCAGGCGGTGGTAAGCCCTTCTTCCTGCTCCTGACCGAAAGCGATCTCACGGCGAGCAACTGGGAACTCTGTGGGGAGTACCACGCTGTGGAATCGCGCCACATTCTGCTGGGAGATCCGCCCCAAAGCGCAGGTGGCGCCACCACAACCCTGGTGGATGTCGCCTACCCCACCACCTTCGACTATGGAATTCCCCTTGCGCCCAGCGCTAAAAACACCAGCAAGGTCGTTGCCGTTGTGCATCGCTATTACGACACAAGCATGCGCCTGCGCTACACGCGCTACACAGCAATTCAGAAGGAGGAGTTCGCGCGATGAACGGAGAAAAGCCTTATGACTTTGTGCTGTTCCCTGAAAAGCCTCCAGAGCGCAAGCAGGGGGTTGGGCAAGACCGCCTGAGAGAAGGTATGCTCAGCGGCACGCTGATTCTGACCCTCGAAACGCTTACGCCTGTGCATGTCGGCTCGGGCTACAGCGACTTTGTGAAGACGCAAAACGCTGAGCATCTCGCCGCGTTGCAGGCATCGAAGCGAGTGATAGAAGGGAACACTCTCCGCCGACAGTACCTTATTCCGGGTGCTTCTTTGAAAGGGACGGTGCGCAGTCTGGTAGAGGCGCTTTCGCGCTCGTGCGTGCGCGTCACGAAACACAATCGTTTCCTGCCGCACGGCTACGGCGGCTGCCGCAACCCAGAAAATCTCTGCGTCGCCTGCCGCCTCTTCGGCGCTCAGGATTATCAGGGGCACCTCCAGTTCGAGGATGCTATCGCTCCCACAGGCTCGCTGGTGCTTCTCGGCACGCCGCTGCTGTGGACGCCCGCTCGCAATAGAGGCGGACTGCCCCCGCGCTACCTTGAAGGGGGTCAGGCAAAAGGGCGCAAGTTCTATTTCCACGCCCGCCCAGCTCAGGGTGCCGACCCACGCACCTGTATCAAAACAGGAACTCGTCTACCTGCGCGAATCCACTTCACGAATCTCACGCAGGCAGAGCTGGGGCTACTGCTCACAGCGCTTGGACTGCACCCCGAGCATCCGTTCCCCATCAAGCTGGGTGGAGGCAAACCTGTGGGGCTGGGGAGTGTTCAGGTTCATCTCGAAGAGATTATCTTAACTCAGGGCGCTGAATCGGTGCGCCAGACGGGCAGGCTCGGACAAGCCACACGCCTCGCGGGGGATGCACTCCAGAAAGCACACACTGAATGGTGCAAAGCGGGCGGAACGCTGATTGAGGTAGACGCACTTGAAGAGATTGAGTCCATTCTCGACAAAGAGGGGCTGAACACAACTGCCCCTGCAGACCCGTACTGAGAGGAGGGCGCCGTGAACTGGGAAGCCATCATGCGCGAAGCAGAGAAGCTGGAGAGGATGCTCCGCCAGGCAGATTTGGACCTCAACGAGGCGGAGAAGGCAATCGGTTACTACCTATTCAAAGGTTGCGACGAACAGGCGATGGATCGCTACCTGAGACAGATGGCAGAGAACCCACCCCCACGTAGCAAACGCACGCAGCGATACTACCAGCAACTCTATCGTATATGGCGTGGGTGGTCAAGCACTTGCCAGCTGACAGGAATCGACAAAGCACGCGCGTGGGGGTGGGGAGTGAGAATGAGACGAGCGGAGGTGTGAGAGTGCAGAATTGCGTAGTTGTAAGTCTTAGCGAGTTTAGTCAGGAGTATTTCTACAACTGGCTGATCACTCAAGAAACAGGTTTGCCAATTCAAAACCGAGTTGATTGCCTATATTACACTATCTTACGCAATAAGAATCACGAGAATACTTATTCCAAACTGTTAGAACTATTCTTGAGTTTTACCGAAAATAAAATAGAAGAGAAACTTAAATCTCATGGCAAGAAAATCCAAGATGTGAAGATTTTAGGATACAAGTTCAGGGGTATAGAAAGAACTTGTAGTTCGGCAGACCCTATCGCTTGGTTAAGTGAACAGATTATGGAAAGATTTGTCTCGGAGTTTGGAAAAAGCGGTTTCTGCCCTCAGAGTGGTTTATCGTCCGCAATCAGAGACCTTCGAGTTCTTCCTGAGAAGCTGAACAAGCATGAGCAGGTCTCTAAGCAATCCATAAAAGAAGCTTGCGTGCTTTGCAGAAGCTTTGAAGGGTTCGTTGATTTCTTTTTCAATTTCTTGACCCTACTTAATGATTCTGAAAGCTGCAAGGAAGTGCGGTCAGAACGCTTGGTAGATAAAATAGGTTGCTTGCAGAAATTGACACGAGAATGCCTTTCGTCTCCTGCTGGCGACCATCCAGCTGTACGACAGCTAAGCGAGGTAATAAATGAAGACGTCATAAGTAACCTGCACAATATGCGCCTCATAAGGAACAAGATCGCGCATCCAAAAAACATAAGTATTGAGGACATAAAAAGTCTGTCAGAACTTTCCAGATCTCTGTTCTACTCGTTCAGTGAAACGGTGCCGCTTCTCGCGAGAATCATGTCGATCAAGGTGATAACTCCAAAGGCCATAGAACTTTTCCTGTACTCCGAAGCTGACACACACAGCTGTAAGCCGCTCTCCATCGTGGCATACGAAAGCTGTGTCCTGAAGTCAGGGGGGAGCACTTTAAGAACCGAGGAACTCGCGCAAGTAGCTGTAGACCAAATAGGCAAAACATGCATCGTTTTTCCTTACGCATATGTGGGCGGACGGTACCAACTAAGAAAGGATTACCTGGTTATTCTCCTTATGGAAAGCCACAAACTATTCGAAGCCGACGATTCAGCCCATCAAGTAGCGGTCATATACGAGGAGGTAAAAGAGCAACTACCTATCCTCACGGAAAGCGAAGTTATTGAGTAACCCTTACCTGACCCAAGGGGACGAAACCCCCATGCACAGAGTACTACACATACGATTGTATCTCTTCGGGTACACTTATCCCCGATGCACAAAAAGGCGCACGAAACCCGGCTCTATCGGCAGGAGATGAATAACCGCATCC
>LDYB01000004.1 GCA_001442985.1 Armatimonadetes bacterium DC | reverse complement strand
AGCGGGTTGGTTTGTGATTGCGTGTGTGCGGTGGCTGGTGCGTCGGATTGCAAGGCGGAATTCCTAGATCGCTTCTAAGAGCTCGTCAAAGCTCTCTGTGGGCGCGTCCACCACCTCGAAGACAATCTGCACCGCGTCTTCGTCTTCAGGCGAGTTGATACGCAGTTGCGGTTGCAGGTGAGGTGGGCGATACTCAGGCACGCGCCGTTCCAGCCACCACATGGCAGCTTTCAGGTCGCCCCTGCGAATCGCGTCCAGCACCACGCCTTCAGCCAGCGCTATCAGCTTGCCCTGCGCAATCTCGACAGCCTCTGCAAAGCGGGGGTCTTTCTGGAGCCAATCATAAAACGCTCGGCGTGAAACCCCAGCAGCCGCGCATGCCTGCGAGATTGTGGCGCCCTGCGAGAGCGATTGCAGGATTGCCTTCCTTGCTCGTGCCCGAATCTTTCGCCTCATAAACGATATACAGCCTGAAGCGCTGGCATACTACACCTCCAGTCGCAATTGGGGGTCGTTCGGGTTCTCCACCTTCCAGCGTGAGAGCGCTACGGCGTATTGCTTCCCGTACCCCCGCTCCAGTTCCCAGCGCCAATAATCGAAGTGCTTCGCCGAGATACGGTACACACGCCCCGTTTCGGTGTCCCGAATCTCTATGGTGTCGAAGTAAGGGCGCCAACGGTTATACATATTCGCGTCTATCGCGATTGCGGGCGGTTTGCGAAGCAGGTGAATGCTCCCCCGAATCTCCTTAATCAGGGTTCGGTTCTGAATCACGCCTCTGAGCTTGCCTTCTGCACCTCGAATCTCGATAGGCTTGTCAGGTACAATCGTTCGCATTCCGAATACACCTCCAATCACGGGGCGTGGCGTGCTGGCGACACGCCACGCCCCTGTTGCGGTTTATTGGAACGGGTTGCCGTCGCTGTCAGGCATGAGGTCGTCTATCGCGTTATATTCCGTGCCGTCCTCTTTGCGCTTGCGCACGACAGTCGCAATCGCCGTCCTGCCCACGAGCGCCTCGAAGTCCACTGTTTCGCCAGCCTTAATCGGGCGTCCCAGCAGGGCGCTCGCCCAGCGCATGCACTTGCTGGCAAGGCTCGGCGAGGGGCTGGAGTAGGCAATCAGCGTCTTACCGTGTTCGTGGACAGCGAAAGTCCAGCGCAGCTGTTGCCCGTATTGCCCGTCCACAAGTTCAATCGCCGTGAGTTCGACTCGGTACTCACCTGTGGGCAAGGGCGTGTTTTCGGTAGCGGTGATTTTGAGTGGCATGATTATTGCACCTCCGTAAGGGTGAGTTGTAAAGCCGAGGCGGGTGAAACCCCCTCTGAGCCGTTCCTGAGAGTTTTTCTCTGAGTCGCCTCCGCAGGTTCACCTGCCGAGCGCGAAACCTGTGCTAAGAGTGCCTGCATAGCGTCGTCAAGCGCGTCGGTTCCTGCCAGCACAGGGAGCGCGTTCACCCAGTCCACGCGCGTGGCGTCTATCGCGAGATTCCAATCAGGCAGCTCCAGCGCAGGGTATCCCAGCGATTCCGCCAGCGCATAGACGGCACGCATGCGCTCCGCTTCGTCTTCCGAGAGGGGATATTCAGGGTTGCGCTGGAGCCGTTCAATAATCGCCTCGATATCCCCTGCAGGGCGGTACAAAGCGCGGGCGCGGGTGTAGGCAGTAGTGAGCGCTGAATCTTCCCTTACAGGATTATCGGGAGATTCGGCGTCCGACGGAAGTGCGCAAGTGCGCAACGCATTAATCGCTTGCGCAGTTTGCGTAGTGAGCGCCGAATCAGAAGATTCGGGCGGGGTTGGGGGTGTGTCGGCGTCAGTCAGTTTGTTTTCCCTTAAGTCCCCCTCTGGAAACAAACTGGAAACTAACCGCTCAGGGGCAGTTTCGCAGTTTCTCACTTTCTCAAACGGGTCCGCGGCGCTTTGTGCAATAGTGCAATAGTGCAAGGGATTAAGGGGTTGCACTTTTGCACTATTGCAATAAAAGACATACCCCCCACCTCTCCCACGACTGCCTTCGCGCTCCAGCCGTCCTTCGGCGTGGAGTTCCGCGAGGTAGTGATAGACCGTGCGCTTGTGGAGAGCCTCCCCCTGCCCACGCAGGTACTCGGCGACTTCCTCAGGGGTTGCCTGCCCCAGCGCCTCTACCGCCTGCAGAATCTTCTGCTTCGTGGACTGGGCGCGGGCTTCGGGAAGTACCTCGCTCGCAATCCCCAACACGGTGTAAGTGGAGCCGTCTTCACTCAGCTCCAGCACCAGCGGGTCAGGAGCCAGCGTCCACAAGCGTCCCGCCAGCGGGGTCAGCACTCGCTGGCGGTTGTGTTCGCGTACAGGCGCCAGCAACAGAATCGTGTCCACCTCCGCTGTGAACGCATGGGAACCTGCTATATCGGTTATCTCCCCCTCTTGCGAGAGGCTCTTTTTCGTATGGTGAACTAACACGATGGCCGTGCGGGGGAGTTTCTGGCTCAAGTCCACAAACGGCGCGAGTGCAGAAGAGACGGACGCCGAGTCGTTCTCGTCATTCGCAGGCAGGAAGCGCCGAATCGTGTCCACAATCACGAGGTCAGGCTGGAGTGCCTCTATGGCTTGCGTCCACTTGTACGGGTTCGCGCGTGGGATGGCGTTCACAATCAGGTCAGCCAGCTCAGGGAACCGCTTGACACGCTCCCGCCAAACGGGTTGCGGGTCTTCCGTGAGGTAGACGACTTTCAGTCCCTGCTGGAGCCACTCTCGGCAAGCGTGAATCAGGAGCGTGGTCTTACCTGCCTTCGGGTGTGCCCCCAGCAAGGTGAGCGTGCCTCTGGCAATCAGTCCGTCTATCCCCAGCAGAGGCAGGTACTCGGTCGGTTCGCTGGGGGTGTTCTGGAGTAGTTCCCGAAGGGGTACAAGCAAAGGCATGTCGTCAGGGTCGGAATAGTGCAATAGTGCAAAAGTGCAATCCCTTAAGGGCTTTGCACTTTGCACTAAAAGCGCCTCTCGAAACCGTTCGGGGTCAGCGTCCCCCTGCAGCCAGAGTTCGTTTGCGTCCTTACACCCTTCGGGGAGTTCCAGCACCTCGACACGCTCCAGCAAGTCAGGGGGACAGGTTTCGGTAAGTTTCTGCACCAGCTGGCGCCCTGCGTCGTCTGCGTCGGGAATCACTCTCACGCGCTGGAAGCGGGTCAGGTGGAGCCACCATTCGGCTCGCCACACGCTGGCGCCAGGGATACCGAGCGCGGGCAGTCCTGCGCTCCAGAATGTCAGCGTGTCGGTTTCCCCTTCGCACAGGTACAGGGTCTCCGTGTCGCTCCACTCGCGCAGGCGCCACAATCCGTACAGGCACGGACGGTTCCCCCGTTCCCAAGTAAAGCGGTTCTCGCCGTCCAGCGCAAGGCGGTAGCGCGTAGCAACACGATTGCCGTCAGTGTCAAGGTAGGGAATGGTGATGCCGCGCTCGGTGTCGGTCAGTCCCCATTCCCGAAGCAAGTTCGCGTCCAGTCCCTTCGCGCGAGCATATTGCTCCAGCGTGAGGTGTGCAGGCGAAACCGTTTCGCCTGCATTCCGTGTTTGCTGGCGCTGTCGGGGTAGGATGAGATTCGCACGCGCGGGTTGTACCCCAGCGATTCGACAGAGCTCACGCCAAACGGTGTCCTGCGGACAGCCAGCAAAGCAGTGGACGAGTACCGTGCCGTCGGGTTGCTCTTTCAGCGAGAGACTCGGATTCGTGTCGTCATGGCACGGGCAACACGCTGTATAGCTCCCGTCGGGACGGCGCTGGATTTTCTGCAGGTGGGGTATAATATCCGCAAGGCGCAAGTTGTGTTCCCTCACGCCTTGCCCCCTGCCGTTCAGGTGGGGGGCATGTCCGTTTCTCATGGGCTGGCACCTCCCCGTGCTTCCAGTTCACCCCAGAGTGCCTCATAAGACACACCGAGCGCGTGCGCAATCCGTTCACGAGTCTTGCGTCGGCGCGGCGGGAGGTTCCACTGCTCCACCAGTATCAGCGTGCGGGTACTGCACCGTGCTTTGTAGGCCAGCACATCAATAGGGAGCCCTTGCTCTTGACGCAAGGTCTTCAGTCGTTGACCGAGTGTCTCTATTGTTTTCATTTGCTTGCCTCCGCGTTAATATACGCCCGTCCCTTCGAGTCTCTGGGGTTCAGAGCGCCGTGCGCAGGAGCGTCGTGTCTGGGTCTTCTCAAGGCTGGCTCCCCTCCTCACGGTAAGCGTTCAGCAGCTCGTCCGCGTCGACTCCGAGCGCACGAGCGATTTTCTCGACAGTCTTGCGTCTCTTAGGCACGAGTCCATACCGTTCCCACAGCACAATCGTGCTATTCGATACGCCTGCCTTATGTGCCAAGGCGTCTATCGGCAGTCCTTGTTGCTTTCGCAGTTCTCGAATCAGACTCATAGTTTGCCTCCAAAGTTAGGGGGAAACGGGGGGCAACGGGGTCTTGACATCATCATACCCCGATGGGGTATAATGATGATGATGAAGATGGGGGTTCCCCCCGTTTCTCTTCAGGGAGCGCGAAGGGTACTTGGCCGGTACTCGCGCTCCCTTGTCTTCCTACATTATACCTGAGTCTTACTGTAGTTTGTCAAGGGACGCGAATGTTGCCCGCCCTTTCCTCAGATTCCGCAACGGACTGTGTTGCTGGTGAGCCTGTTTCAGGTCAGCCTCCACCAGCGCGAGGTACTGGCGTAGTACCCCATAATCGCTGTGCCCCATGAGCTGTCGCAGGTGTTCGAGGTCTATGCCGTTCCGCAAGCTCCAAGTGGCGAAGGTTCGGCGAAACGCATGCGCTCCCAGCGGTTTCGGCAGTCCTGCACGCTTGCCGATTTTCTCCACCACTTCCATAATCCCCCACAGGGTCAGAGCGCCGTAGCGTCCCCACCACAGAGGCGAGTCGTCATTCAGCGGGTAGGGACACGCCTTGAGATACCGCCTCAGAGCAAGGCGTACCTCGTGCGACAGGAACACGACGCGCTGTTTGCCTCCCTTGCCTCGAATCAGCAGGCATTCCTGTCGGGCGTCGGCTACCGTGAGTTTGTGGGCTTCGTGGGCACGCATGCCTGTGTCCAGAAGCAATAGCACCAGTGCTTTATCGCGAAGGCGTAGCCAGTCGTTGCCCTCGCAGGCGCGAAGCAGTTGCTCCACCTCGTCAGGGGTCAGGGCAGGCTTGACTTTGGGCGGGAGCTTGGGCTTCTCTACCTTCAGGAACGGGTTGTGTTCGGTCAGTCCTTCCCGTAGACACCAGTTCCAGAAAGCACGGGGCTTGCGATAATCGTTGTGTATCTGGACTTCCGAGACTCCCTGTTCGCGTCGGGATACGAGCCACTTGCGGATATGCAAGGGCTGTACGCTGTCCAGCGTGGTGAGGTTCAAGGTACGGGTCAGGTAGCGGATAAACTGCCCGACTTCACAACGGTAGTTGCGCAGGGTCTTTGGGGTTGCGCCCCAAGCGTGCAAGTGTTCGAGCCAGAGTTCGAAGGCTTGCTCAATTTCCGACGCACCGTCCACCAGACGGAAGGTCTGCATAGCTGTCCCCAAAGGGCACGCGGGCGTGATTCCACATTCTGTAGGGGGCTTGACGATTTGGGGATACAACGAGTGGCGCTCTGGAGCCGGCGGGGGGATTCGAACCCCCGACCTTCCGCTTACAAGGCGGCTGCTCTACCGCTGAGCTACGCCGGCGACAGCGGAATTATACCCTACTCCCCACCCCCCAGAGTGGAAGCGCGCTCGCCCCCCTCAAAATTGCCAGTTTTCAGTTCAAAAGGGAACTTTGGCACACAAGTTGCTCATCTCATGCCCCCAGCGGGGAAATGCTACAAGCAGCCCACCGCAAAGGAGGTAAATGCTCATGAAACAACGCTTACTGACGAGCTTGGCTCTTGCAACTGTCGCGCTGAGTGCGTTTGCGCAGTGGAATGTGAATGTCAGCACCAGCAACGGGGTGCTGAACCCACCGTCCGTGCCCGTAACGGTGCCCTACACGGTGATTACGAACCCCCTCCCTCAGATTACCTTCCTGACTTCAGCAGCAACCCCGAACCCGCTAATCGTAGGGGACGGCACTTCCTTCACCGTCGGCACCTTCATGGGGGTCTATTCCATCAGCCCTCAGGTAGGCAACACCAGCATGCTGACCGGGTTCAACTTCGTGATTTCGGGCTTCGTGCAGGGGTTCGCCCAGATTAGCTGGACCAAGAAGGTCGTCCGCAACTCCGACAACGCGATTCTCTATCTGGAGAGCGGTCAGATTCTGGGGTCTGGCTACGGGGGCACTGATGGCGCCTTCTCCCTGGTGATGCCCGAAACCCTGAGCGCGCCCGCGAATGATGTGACGGTCTATGAAACCTTCCTGCTCACGGTACTGCCCAGCACAGGTTCCACCGCCGCGCTGATGCTGGTGGAGCAGGACTGGGTGCCGGAGCCTGCCAGCATGCTGGCTTTGAGCGCAGGTCTGGTGGGGCTTGTCGCACGCCGTCGCAAGAAGTGAACTCGTTCCCTGTGGGCTGGCAGCGTCGCCAGCCCTGACGCGATTACGGTTTTGCATCCCCCTTCATCGCAACAGAGTCGTCAACACGGAAACCGCACATGCCCCTTCATCGCGAAATGAAAGCGCACGCACTGTGGCTCTATCGCCTGCAGGACAACGCGCCCCGACGACGAAAAAACGATTTATGCGCACCGACTACATCCCGCAGGTGATTCGGCGCCTCCAGGAGGTTTATGAACGCCAGCGCGAGACGCTTCAGACCGCCGCCGAATGGGTTGCAGACACGCTGATGGCAGATGGCTTGGTCTATGTGTTCGGCGCATCGCATGCGGGTATTCTCACCGAAGAGCTGGTCTATCGTGCGGGGGGGCTTGTGCCCATCAGCCCCATCTTTATTCCAGGGTTGACCTGCGATGTGCGCCCCATCACGCTCACCTCGTTTCTGGAGCGTGTGGACGATTATGCGTGGAACGCCGTGCAGAATGTGCCTCTCACCGACCGGGATTTGCTGATAGTGCATTCGGTTTCGGGGCGCAACCCTGCCCCTGTGGAGGTCGCGCTCTATGGCAAGCAGAAAGGGGCGAAGGTGATCGGGCTCACTTCTCTGGCGTATTCCCAATCAGTCTCTTCGCGCTCCAGAACAGGCAAACGCCTATTTGAGGTGGTGGATCTGGTGATCGATAACGGCGCGCCCGAAGGCGATGCAATCGTGAACTTGCCCGGCTTTCCGCAGGCGGTGTCGCCTGTCTCGACAGTGCTGGGCGCGGCGCTGCTGCACGCGATTATGGCAGAGGCGTGCGCCCTGCTTCTGGAAAAGGGCATCACACCCCCTGTGTTTATGTCCGCCAATCTGGAGGGCGGCGACGCGCATAACGCCCGCCTGATGGAACACTACCGGGGGCGCGTGCTGTATCTTTAATTCACGGGGGTAAAATCGCATGCAAATCCGACCTCCGCGCCACATCGTCTTGACCTGAAAGAGGTTGCCGCCTTGCTGGACGAACTGAACCTGCCTGAACACCTCTACCGCCTCTGGAAACGCTACCTGACAGAGATTGGTTATGTTGAAGGGTAAGGGGTATACTTCTCTCACCTATGGAAGGCAAACTCGTGTGGAAAGGGCGCATGCTGTTTGAGGGCGAAACCGATGTAACAGGCAAGACGGTACTGATTGACGCTCATCCTGATCACGGCGGGCAGGGTGTGGCAGCGACGCCGATGGAGCATCTGCTGCTGGCGGTGGCGGGCTGTACCGCGCTGGATGTGGTCGCCATCCTGCGCAAGATGAAGCAAGAGCTGCGCGAATACTGGGTGGAAATCCACGCCGAGCGCCATCCCGAACACCCCCGACGCTTCACAAAGGTGGTGCTGATTCACCACTTCAAAGGCGAGAACCTGGACCCTCAGGCGCTGGAGAAAGCGGTCAAGCTCTCGGATGAGAAATATTGCTCGGCTTCGGCGACGCTCCGAATGCCCACCGAAGTGGAGTCGCGCTTTGTAATTGATGAGGCATGACCATCCACACCGACGACTGGCTCTATCGTGCGGGCTGGTTTCTGTTTCGATGGCTGGCGCAGCGTCTGTTCCAGATGGAGGTGTACGGAGCCGAGCGCGTGCCCCTGCACGGTGGGCTGATTGTTACGGCGAACCACCTGAGCTATCTGGACCCGCCCCTGATTGGGTGCGCCTGTCCCCGTGAGTTGCGCTATCTGGCGAAGGCGGAGCTGTTTCGCTGGGCGCCGTTTGCACGCTTAATCCGTCGGGTGGGCGCGACACCTGTGGAACGGGGCACTGCCGATGTGGGCGCCATCAAAACGGTGTTGCGCCTGCTTCATGAACACAAAGCGGTGCTGATTTTTATTGAGGGGACACGCGGCGACGGGAAAGCGCTTCTACCCCCCACTTCGGGCGTAACGCTGCTGGCGCGACAGGCAGATGCGCACGTTCTCCCCACCGCCATCATCGGCACAGACAGGGCGTGGGGACGCGGCAAGCGGTTGCCAAGACCTGCGAAGGTCATCGTGGCGTTTGGGGAAGCGGTGTGTTATCGCACTCTGTTCGGGGAACGCACCGATCGTCAAGCGCGTGATGCCTTCAGCGACTATGTGATGGAGCAGATAGCAGGGCTGTGGCACGCGCTGGGTTATCCCATCCCGCGTCGGAAAGCGGAATAGGGAGGACGCCACTTCTGTCCAGCTCCACCCCATACAGGCGCGTTTGCACCATGAGATAGGCAGCACGCTGAGTTCCCAGGTTCGGGCGCGAGAGCCACAATCGCACGGTATTGCCTTCCACTCGTGCAGGGAGCGCGTCGGCGCCAGGGCGGTAGACCCATCGATTTCGGCTCCAGCGCCCACGCGAGTCCACCGTGATCAGGTTCAGCTCCACTTGAAAAGGCGTTTCTACGGGCTTGCGGGTGGTAATTTTGACCTCCAGCCCGTGCTGTTGGGGTTCTATTTGCACCACGCTGAGGTCGCCTTCGGGGCGCAAATGAAGCGCAGGGTTGTCGTCCACAGGATTGCGATAATACAGCACGGGTTCATCCGCCCGCTGGAACAGCTCGTTCTGGCGCAGGAAACTGGTCAGGAACCGGGTCATCAGGGCATACTGGGTGGCATGGGCTTCCAGCGCGGCGCGCTTGCGTTCCAGTGTTTCGGGCGTCAACGGGAAGTAATACCAGCCCGATTGCCCCATGCTCACAGGGGGCAACAGCGTGCGGTTGGGGTAATCGCCCTGTGGAAGCGGCCAGTTGCCCCGATGAACCAGATAATAATAAAGACCTGGGCGTTGTCTTAACCCCCCTGATTGCACTGCCTGCCGAATCGCTTCCATCGTGAACAGCGCGCCCGCCATGTGATCGGGGTGGTCGTCCAGAGGGTGCGCAGTGAAAATATCGGTCGGCTGGAATGCGATAATCGCCTCGCGCAGGTCTGCCACCAGATTCGGCGCGGTGTAGGCGCGTGCGCGGTTGGGGCAGGCGTCGTAAGCGACCTGCGTGTAGCCTGTGGAGGGAGAGCGCACAGGGCGCTCGCCCGACAGCGCCATCGCCCACAGGCGTCGGTCAGGATAGCCTAAAAAACAGAGGTTTTCACGCGACACACCCAGTTGCTGGCACGCTTGCTGGGCTTCCTGAATACGGGTTTTGCCGAGCAGCTGATACGCCTGTGCGTCGGGCGTGGTGCGGCTCACCAGCATCGCCGCCCCGGGGAAGCCGTCGCCTGCGGTCAGCCAGATAATCTTGACCGGAATGCCCCGTGCCACCGCCTCGGCAATCAGTCCGCCGCAGCCCAGCACCTCGTCGTCGGGATGGGGGGCGATAATCAGCAGGCGTCGGTCGGGTTCCAGCAGATTCAGGGGAAGCCACTCGTGGGGTTGTTGCGACAGGCTGGCGCGGGAGGCGCTCATCGTGAATAGCAGCACGCTCATGCCCACATAAGAGCCGAGCGCGCCCAGCAGGGCAAGCCCCATCCGGAACCACCAGCGTCTCACCGTCGCCCTCCCCTACGCAAATGGCGGAGCGGGTGGGATTCGAACCCACGAGCCCCCTTTCGGAGGCTACACGATTTCCAGTCGTGTCCCTTCAGCCGCTCGGGCACCGCTCCGCGCGATGGTTATTATACCCTACGAATCGGGGCGCGCCGCTCGTCTTCGGAGACCGCCCGAAACCCTGCCGCCTTAAGCCCGCGCTGAATGGCAGGAAACCGCGCGCTCAACTCCCAGATCAGGCGTGTCTCGTAGTTCCCAATCGCCAGTGCCATCATGCCGAGATCAATCCCGATCACTTCCCTATCCCACCAGTCGCGCTCCACATTGAAGGCGTTGCCAAACCCGTAGCGTCCCCAGAGTTTGGGGTGGTAGCGCTCGTAGATGGCTCGGAGCGCTTTCAGGCTCTCTTCGGGTGTGAAAATGAGGGAGGTAATCGCGGCGGTGGGCGCGACTGTGCCGTCGTGTTCGATATCGCCCGGCGCGCCGTAGGCTCGGTAGCCATCGGGTCCGTCGGAGGCGGTCAGCCCCCACACATCCTCGCTGTAGGTTTTATAGCGGCACGCCATCTCGATGCAGAACGCGCGTTGCGCCAGCGTCGCGTTGCGTGAAGCAATCCAGTAGTTGTAGCCCAGCCTGTCGCGCTTGCCCCGAAAATCAATAAACACATGGCTCATCTGGTGCAGAAAGAGCGGTCCGCCGAACAGGATCGCGTGGTGCTGATAACGCAACAGGGGGCGTTGCCATGCCTCCCAGCACTCCGAGGGGATGGGATATGTGGGCGAACCCATCGCCAGCAGGTAGAGGAACATATGCTCACTGTAGTGGTCCCAGCGGCTGGCGAGGAAGCCCGTTTCGGGTTTCCAGCCCATCGAGAGTGTTTTCTCGGCGGGGCGGGCGCCGCCGTCGGTCAGCATCCATGTGAAGTCGACGCGCTCGTAGAGGCTCTGCGCCTGCTTACGGAGGGCAGGCGTGTCCAGCCCTTCAGCAGCAATCAGCGCGCCCATCACCAGAAGTCCCGTGTCGATGGAAGACACCTCGCAGTTCCACTGGCGTTCGCCCGTTTCCCAGTGGATGAAGTGATAGAGCCAGCCGCGCTGATGGGACAGCTGCAGATGCGATTCGAGCGTCTGCTCGGCGCGTTTGACCGCCTGCGCTTTCTCTACCCAGCCGCGTCGGACGGCAATTGGCAGCACCGCAAGCGCGAAGCCGCTCGCGGCAATACTCGAGACTACAAACTCGTCCGGTTCGTGATTGTGCGCGCGGTCTTTGACAAACCCCGTGTCAGGGTGCGCCTCGTGCCAGAAATAGTCAAACGCGCGACGGGTTAACTGCTCCAGTAAAAGTTTCGTGTCCATTGGCTTTAAGTATAGCAAAACAGGATGCCCCTGACCTCCATAAGGGTCAAAGGCATCCTGCCCTGAGGAGTCGCGAGATTTTCTAAAAGCACGGCGGCGTGTTGCCCGGTGTGCGGTTCAAGAGGGTGTAGCAGAAGGTGTTGAGCCACCGGATATCGGGATTGCCGCCCGTAATCTCATTCGGGTTACAGGGATTATATTGCCACATGTTGGTGGTGTTATCGTTGACGGCAGGGCATGTGGCGTTCCAGTGGGTGTATTTGGCATGCCCATCGGCGAACACAAGATTGTTAGAAAGATCGTTGCCCCGATGGTTCGCCCCCCAGTTGCTGTGAGGCGAATTTTGCCATGTGCCTGGTCGGTAGAAGGACATCCACGGGCCGTAGTCAGGGTAGACATCTTTGTTCTCGCCCAGCACGATTGCTGTAGCAGGGTGCGTGATGGAGGTGTAGCGGTATCCCATCCCCAGCCACCAGCCAGCAGAGCCAGGAGAAAACCCCGACTTGAAGAAGGGGCGGTAATAGAAGTAGCCCCGCATATAACGCGGCTGCTGCTGTTGGTTGGCAGGACACGAGGCGGTATCCGCCGCAATGTCGGGTGTGCGTGCAGAGGGGTTCGTCGGACAGCGAAAGAGATCAGCGTTTTTGTGATAGGGTGTTACGAGATGTTTCCATGTCACGCAGGGGTTTTCTGCAGGAGCGGCGGTGTAGTCGTAGCGCGGAGGCATTGTTTCTTCGTAATCATCGGCGTACATCAACACTGCGTGTCCGATCTGCTTCATGTGGCTTATGCACTGGGTCAGGCGCGCCGATTCGCGTGCCTGCGCAAACACGGGGAACAGAATTGCCGCCAGAATAGCAATTATCGCTATCACGACCAGTAGCTCGATCAAGGTAAAGCCTGTACAGGTACGGTATCTCATCGGTCTCAGCCTCCTATCGTGGATTTGTCGATGCAGGCGGTTGGGGCGCAGTGTTTGCGGGCGGCGCCCACGGAGGGGGCGGCGTGCCAGGGGGCAGTTCACCGGGCTTCACCGGGTTGCCAAGGCGCGCCTCCTTCGCGCTCAGCTCGCCCGAAGGAGTACGGAACACAAAGTAGTAGACCGCCAGCGCAATCAGCAGCACGCCCACAATCGCGCCCCACGCCAGTTTCGGATCAATCTCCTGCTTAAACATAGCGCTCACCTGCCTGTGATGCCCCGCACGAGCCGCGGATGTCCAGTCCGGGCGCGTAGACGCGGGTAATGGGTTGTGTGCGTTTCTCGGTAATCAGGTCCACAAGGATTTCCAGCGCGTCGGCTGCCATCTGATAGATGGGCTGGCGCACGCTGGTCAACGGCGGGTCGGTATGCTCACAAATCTGAGTGGAGTCAAACCCCACCACGGCAAGGTCGTCGGGCACGGTAAGCCCCAGCTCTTTGGCAAGGTTCAGTACGCGCACGGCGACCTCATCGCTCCAGGCGAACACGGCGGTCGGGCGCTGCGGACTCTGAAGCAGTTGCGCGAACGGGGTCAGGTCTGCACCACCGAAGGGAGCGGGCAGCACCCATTCGGGGTGCACTTCCAACCCATATGCCTCCATCGTCTGCCGGTAGCCCTGCAGGCGGTCGCGCCCACTACACGCGCTCATGGGACCGGCTAAGTGCGCAATGCGTCGGTGTCCCAGCCGAATGAGATGTTCCACCGCGAGCCGTGCGCCTGCCAGATTATCGCAGTCCACCCAGGAGACATCGTTTCGGGGGCTGCGGGTAAAGAACAGCACATGGGGGAAGTTCCGTTCGGCGAGCATGCCCGAAAGGGGGTCGTCGTAATCGCGCAGGAGCAGCGCGCCGTCCACGCGCCCGTCCATCAGCGCGAGCGCCTCCGCCCGCGCATCGGGCTGCTGGCGCGTGTGCATCAGAATGTCATAGCCCAGCTCAATCGCTTTGTCCGCAACGCCGTGCATCAGTTCGTTGGTGAAGCCCGACCAGCCCTGAAAGATGGCGGGAAACTGCAGTACAATAGCGATTGTGTCGGTACGCTGGCGTGCCAGCGCCCGCGCGACAGCGTTCGGGTAGTAGCCCAGCTCCTGCACCACTGCCAGCACCCGCTGGCGCGTCGCCTCGCTGATGGGCACCGCCGTCGGGCGGTTGTTCAGGATGTTGGAGACCGTTACCTTTGAGACGCCCGCACGCCTCGCCACATCTTCCAGAGTCACCCGTCGCTTTGCCATCGCCTCACCTCGCCACAGGATGGGCGCCCTCCCCATCATGGGGAGAGCGCCGTTGGGGGTTAGTTTCCGCACCCGGTTCCGAAGTTGAACAACACTTTCAGCAGGTCGGCGTCGTCCACACAGCCGTTCATATCCACATCCCCGGAGTTCGGTCCGAGAATCTGCTTGCCGTTGACTTTGATGGTACACCACTGGGCAGTGCCGCCTGCCGTGTTGCCGCCGTTGATGCCATTAATCTGCAGGTAGCCGCCAATAGAGAAGTAGCGCAGACCGTGCGGACCGCCGTTGTAGGTGCTGCCGGAGTCGCCAGGGTCCAGCCATGGGCTGGTGGCGGTGGTGCTGCCGTAGCGCACCTCATACTGCACCTTTTTCGTGCTGCCGTTGTAGCGGAAGATGAGCGTGATCGGACCGCCCTGATAGCGCACACCGCCGCCGTTCCAGAAAGGCAGGCGTCCACCAAAGCAGGCAATCTCGCCACCCGCGCCCCCAGCCGACTCGTTGGCAACCATGAAAACGCCGTCCGCCCACCAGTTGCCCTGATCGTTAACCTCACGCGGATAGCGCGGGAACGGACGCTCCAGCACAAAGAGTCCCGATTCCACAGTGCGGTTCGCCTGCATCACAGGGGTCAGGTTGAAAGTAACCTCCACTTCCAGCGAGCTGCCATCCGAGTCGGGGTCAAACCATGTGGGACCAATCCCGTCCATCGAGACGAACCACACATGGCGGTTGCCCCAGCCACACTGGGAATACCAGTCGGGTCCAGTCGGTCCCTGACAGTCAGTGGAGGTATCGGAGAGGGTCAGACAGCCATTCGCAAACGACCAGGTGAAATCCGACGAGGCATCATCGTGCCACACATACGGACGCACCCACACGCTCTGTGCGCTCGCCCATGCCGTCAGGGCGGCGCCCGCCAGTGCTATCATCCCCAATCGCTTCATCGCTTGTGCCTCCTTCCATCGATTTCACTAACCGCAACAGGGATAAGGCGTATCGTTCCCCGTTAACCGATTAGCGCACCCATATTATAGCACATTTTTTGCCGTTTGTCAAGGGGGGCGGAGGGAATTGCGCCTTGAAAGCGGTACAATTTCGCCGTTTTTGCGTCCAAATTCGCGCTGGAGTCCGCGGAGGAGCAAAAATGAGAGGCATACTGCTGATAGGGTTACTGTTGTGGAGCGCTGGCGTCTATGCCCAGCACTACCAGTATCGCGTGCTGATTGGCGACCGCGACGCAGAGCGTGGCGTGCTGTATTACGATTACCCGACGGGCAACTTCGGTGTGCTGGGGATTTGTAATCCCTCTGAGACGGCGAGCGACTTTTACTACGGAATCGCAATTCACCATGAGCGCGGCGAAATCTGGGTGTGTAATGTGTTGCGCAACCGCATCGATATTTTAGACTTTGACGGCAACTGCCTGCGCACGATGTCGTCGGGTTTCTCGCGCCCCCACGGCATTGCTATCCATCCCAACGGCGACAAGGTGGTGTTTTCCCACAACACATTCGCGATGGCGGAATACACCCTTTCCACCGGGCAGTGGCGTCCCATCCTGTTCGCATATCAGGATGGAGAATACACGGTCATCTATCTCGACGGCATTTACGGGATTGAGTGGCATCCGGAGGGGCGATATTTGTACGCGGCGGCGCGGGGCGGCGTGGCGGAAATTGTGGCAGACCCCGACGGCTCCCTCACCAATAGCGTACGCTGCCAGATCGGCGTGAACGCTGTCTCCATACCCTGGGATGTCGCCGTGATCAGTGGCGACGCGCAAACAACACGCCTCACTGCAACGGACGATGATTTTATGGGCGCGAACCAGCCACGACTGCGGCGTGTGGGGTTGTACGCTTTTGATATGCCCCAACCCGGCTGTCGACGGCTCGGCGATTTGGCGGGCAACCCTGAACCCGGCACGCAGCTGTTTGGAATTGCCCATGCGCCCGACAACACGCTGTGGGTCAGCAACTACAACAGTGGGCGCGTCTATCAACTGGACGAGAACGGCACGCTCCTGCGCACGGTGCAGGCGGGCAACCCCAAACTGGGTGTGGGGATTGCAATTCTGCCATGGTGCTGGAGCCATAATGGCGATGTGAACGCCGACGGCTGCGTGGACGACGCCGACCTGCTGGCGGTGCTGTTTCTGTTCGGGTCAACCGAGCAGGGCATCCGTGAGGATGTCAACTGCGACGGGGTGGTGGACGATGCCGACCTGCTAACCGTGCTGTTCCACTTTGGCAGCGGGTGCTAATCTTCCACGCACGGGGCGCAGCGGGTTGCTGTGCCCCCTCGCTACAAACAACACGATTATTATAAGCCGAAATAGCAGGAAAATCACGCCCTGATTCGAACTCTCTCCACCATCAGGGGAGGCAGCAATGAACGGAGCAGGCTATAACGCACAGAAGCTGTTTATTGCGAGCTGTATTGCGCTGGTCACTACGGCGATGGCGTTTTCCATCCGCGCCGACATCCTCAAGGAACTGGGCACCACCTTCGACATCAGCCACGAGCAACAGGGACTGGTGAACCTGATGGGCATCTGGGGCTTCCCGATTGCCATCCTGCTGGTGGGTCCGCTGGTCAACACGATTGGCATGGGACGCCTGCTGAAGCTGGCGTGTCTGGGACATATCCTTGGGATTGTGTTCACGATTCTCTCGCCGAACTATGGGTTTGTGGCGTTGCTGGCGTCTACCCTGCTGGTGGGACTGGCGAACGGAACCGTGGAGGCGGTGATTAACCCGCTGGCAGCCACCATGTATCCCAACGAGAAAACCCACAAGCTGAATGTGCTGCACGCATGGTGGCCAGGTGGGCTGATTATTGGCGGGCTGGTAACCTTCGCGCTGGCGCAATTCTTCAACGCTCCGTGGCAGGTGCGACTGGGCATGATTATCGTGCCCGCGTTGATTTACGGCGCCATGATCTGGACGGAACATTTTCCACCAACCGAGCGCGCCGCTTCGGGAGTCAGCATGGGCGAGATGTTCATGCAGATTCTGCGCCCCGGCGTGCTGTTGCTGATTCTGTGCATGTGTATGACCGCCATCACCGAGCTGGGACCCGACCAGTGGGTGGGTTCCGTGCTGACCGACACGGTGGGCATTCGTGGGATTCTGTTTCTGGTGTACACTTCGGGGTTGATGTTCGTGTTGCGCCTTGTGGCGGGACCTGTCGCGCGGGTGTTCACGCCAATCGGGTTGCTGGCAATCTGCGCGGCGTTCGCCGCGGTGGGGCTGTACATGCTGAGCTACGCCTTCGAGGCGGGGATGGCGTTTCTGGCGGCGACCATTTTCGGGATAGGCAAAGCCTACTTCTGGCCCACGATGCTGGGCGTGGTGTCGGAGCGCTATCCGCGTGGGGGCGAATTCCTGCTGGCGGTGATGGGCGCGGCAGGCATGATTGCCGCAGGCGTCGCGGGTCCCTCGATGGGGCGCATCTATGACGAATACACCATCCGTAATCTCACGCCCGAAGTGCGCCAGATTGTGGTGGTGGACGGACGGTACAGCCCCGAAAAAGCTGCGGAATTGCGCCAGCAGGCAGAAGCCGGCGATCCGACGGCACAGGAACAGGTGAAGGTGCTGGATCAGGCACTGCGCGAGGGCGCGGCGATGACCTTCCGTGTGGTCGCCATCCTGCCTGCGATTCTGGTGGTGCTGTTCGGGGCGCAGTTCCTGTACTATCGGGCACGGGGCGGCTACCGTCCTGTGTCTATTGATGGGCATTAGGCATGCGTCGCCAGAACACGCGCCAGAAGATGCTGGCGTAGCGGCGATACCGCGCCACGCGCCCCAGCGTCAAGATTGTCAGGCTGAACCCGATCAGCCAGCGCAGGAGCGCACCGAACTGGTTCAGCAGAAAACAGAGCGCGGCAGGGAGCGCCCCATGAAACTTGCGAAAGAACCGCTCCTTGCCGCGATTGTAATAAATCACCATCTCGGCACGCTGACCCTCCCCGCTTGCCCCCAGATGATGCACAAAAATCGCGTCATGCACATAATAGAGCTTGCCCCCTGCTCTGCGCAGGCGATAGCAGAGGTCGGTGTCCTCGCAGTAGAGGAAGTACGCCTCGTCAAATTCGGGAAAGGCTCCATCGGGCTGGCGGCGGAGCATCAGGCATGCGCCCATCAGCTGCTCGGTCTCTATGGTGCTGCTGAAGTCCCACCATGTGCGCCAGTAGCCGCCGAACAGGCGCGTTTTGGGGAACAGCTTCTCCAGCATTGTTTGCTCACAGAAGACCGCCCAGAGGGTCAGGTCCGTTGCACACGAGGGCTGGATGCGTCCGTCGGGATAGCGGAGCTGTCCCCCGCAGGCAGCGGCTTCGGGATGGGCGTCCATAAATGCGACGAGTCGGGCGAGCGCGTGTTGCTGAGGGCGCGCATCGGCGTTCAGAATCAGCGCATAACGCCCCTGCGCCACGCGCAATCCCTGATTACACCCCGCGCCAAAGCCCCTGTTTTCGGCGTTCGCAATCAGCACGACCTCCGGGAACTCAGTGCGCACCATCTCTGCGCTGCCGTCGGCGGAGGCGTTGTCCACCACGATGATCTCCAGAGAGACCCCTGCGCAGTGCCTCAGAGCCAGCAAACACTCCCGCAGCAGGTCGCGCGTGTTGTAGTTGACGATAATCACCGAGAGGTCGGGCGCGTTAGCCATCGGTGAAGGCGAGGTGCAGACAGAAGAGGTAATCGTGGCGGTGCAGGGTACGCTTGCAGGCGCGAACCTGCGCGGTGCGGATGCCCTCCGAAAGCGCTCCCTTCAGACCCGGCGGGATGTCCAGCTGCAGCAGGGTTCCTTCGGCGAGCGGCACGGGGGCGAACAGGCGCATGCCCCCTGCGCTCACATCCTGCACCCAGCCGATGAAGGTCTTGCCGTTGGCGCACGCTTCGAGGGGCACTTCGTCGGCGAGCAGGACGCGCGGTTGCCGACGTCGCTGATGCACCTGCCAGCGGGAAGGGTTCGCGATCAGCAGATAGGAGTGGGCGCCTTCGCGCGTGAACCCGGTGAACTGGCTCTCCATTGTATACACGCCGCCCGGCGCAGTGAGCGTCAGGCGCACGCGCGTGCCCGTCTCAAAACGCAGGGGCAATCCGTTGCGCACCGGCGGCGTCAGCACAAGATGGCTTTCCGTTATTGTATGCAACAGCACGGTGTAGGTCTGCCCCTCCACCTCCATCTGCACGCGCTGATGCGCCATCACAGGGGGGCGTGGACAGAAGGGGCAGGCGCGTCGGCTCCACCATGTGATGGCGGCGCCCCCCAGCACAGCCAGACCCATTAGCAACCCCAGTTCGATCATCACTCAGGTTTCGGCTGGGCAGATTCCAGCTCGCGCAACGCCTCGATGCGGAGCGTGGCTGCCTGTTCCGCCTCCTCGTTATTGCGCGACAGCAAGTAGCGTGCCATATGTTGCGCCGACTGCCCCAGCAACTGCGCCCCGAACCGTACATGCTGGTAAGGTTTCTGGAGGGTGGCGTCGGGTTGCATCCGCCCCACCCACTGCCCGAACTCCAGAATCTGTTGTACCAGTTTCTCGCCCCGTTCACGGAGTTGTTTCCAGTTGGGGGCGGGGTCGCTGGCGAGGCGGCGGAGGTCTAAAATCTCGTTTGCGAAATCGGTGAACGCGCCCGAGACAATCGTCCACCACAGACCCGCTTGCTCCCCGAAGCCCTGCACGGGTTCGCCTGTAATCGCGTAGCGTCGTTTTGCGCCCTGGAGCAGGTACTCGCGCCAGCGCACTTCGGGCAGGTCCGTGTTCTGGAAAGGGGTCAGCACCGTTTCTGCCTCGTCGGTGCGTCCTGCGGCTAACAGCGCATCGAAAAGGTGCAGGCGCAGGGTGCTGGAGGCGGGGTTCTCGCGCAGTTTGTGCTGGAGCGCCTCTATCACCTGCGGGGGGTCATGACTCTCCTGCAGCGAGCGCGCCCAGAGATTCAGGAGCGTTTCGTCGTCCGGGAAAAGCGCAAGTGCGTCGTCAACAGCCTGTGCTGCCAGACCCTCCAGGCCGAGCTGGCGGTAAATCTGGATCAGTTGCAGGCGATAGGCGAGGTTGGTGGGTTCCTGATTGATAAGCGTGCGCAGGGGGGCAATCGCTTCGCGCAGGCGCCCCTCCCGAATCAGTTGCTCCAGTCGCTTCTGGGGGGTGTCGGCAGGAAGGGACGGCGGCTGACTTTGGGGGGTGGGCGGCGGCTGGGGCTTTTCAGGAAGCGTGGGCAAATCGGCAAACGCTTCCTGATTCATGCGCATCGCCAGCGTGCGCAAAAGACTCATCAGCGCGTTCTGATAGGTTTCGTCAGTGAACTGCTGGATGCCTTCACTTTGCCAGAGCGGGGCGCGCCGCCCGAGCTGCCACAGCGTGCAGGCGTACTGAATCTGCCCTTTCTTGCCGTTCGTGCAACGCACGGTGAGCATGTAAGTCGCTCCCATCGCTCGCGCGACCTGCATCAGCAGGCTGGTATCAGGCTGTTCGGCGCGGCTGGGGGCAAGTCCGCGCGCCTGCAAGACCTGCTGCACCGCGGGATGAGTGGGCTGATACCACTCCACACGCACCTTGCGAATCTCGTTCAAAAACGCGGTGAGCGGCGCCTGAATGGGCAGGTTGGGGTCTTCCTCCGGGTTAGAGGCGGGCACACGCTCCTGATAGACCAGCATCAGGGGCGCCTGCTGGGCGCTCAGGCTCTGCCAGCAAAGGAGAAAGCCCAGCAGAAGCGCACTTACTCCTCGCATAGTTTCAGCCCGTCCTGGCAGGCGGCGATGCCCTGCCGTGCGCTTTCCACATCGCGCCCTGCGCTGATCTGGCGCTCATACTCGCGAATGGCTTGCTGGAAGTGGGTGCGGGCGTTCGCTTTCTCGTTCAGGCGCAGGTAGCAGGTCGCAATCTGCTGATGCACATAGCCGGGCGAGGGCGCGTTCGGCAGGGCGCGCTGGTACGCCGCGATGGCTTCGCGATAGTTGCCCGCCATCTGGTAACGGCGTGCGGCAGCAAGGGGGTCTTCGCGCGAAGAATTAGCCTCGCCCGAACCCACACGGTGAACCTGAATCTCGTACACGCCGGGGTCGCGCTCCTCCACCTTCACATCGGGCATCACTTCGCTCTGGGGTTTCGGCGATTCGGAGGTTCTGGAAGATTCGGGCTGCGACTCTTTTTCGGCTTTGTTCTGGGGCGCGGGCAGGTTCGGCAGGGCGCCTGTGAGAGGGGGCGCGGGCGGATTGCTCGGCGTCAGCGCCACCTTGCTGGGGTCTACTATCACTGGGGGCACCGCGCCTTCCGCTGGCTCGGGACGCGAGACTGTGGGCGGCGGTATCGGACTGGGGTTCTGCACCGGGGCGGACGAGGCAGGCGCGGGCGCGAAGGTCGTGGCAGGGGAACTCGCAGGCTGGGGTGCCGGGGGCGGAGTCGTCGCGCGAATGAGCCACACAAAGCCAAGCATCAGCACCAGCCCTGCGCCCAGAAACGCCAGTACGGCGGGCATCGCTTCCAGCCAGAGCGGACGAGCCGCAACGCGCTTGCGCTGCCCACCCGCACGCAACGCTTCCAGCCGCGCGCGCTCGGAGACACTCAGGGGGTCTATCTCCAGCACGCGCTCATATGCATGAATCGCATCCGCAATCTGTCCCCTGCGCTCGTGAATCAGCCCTTTCAACGAGAGCGCATGCACATGGCGCGGGTCTAACGCCAGAATCCCCTCGCACGCCAGCAGCGCCTCGTCAAGGCGGTTCTGCTCGTACAGATGCACCGCCTCGCGCATCAGCGCTTCGATGCGTTCTTTCGGCATGCGCTCTGCTTCGGGCGTCTGTATCGTCGGCTCCTGCATCGGTATCATCTCCCCAGCCCCTCGCCATATGATTGTACCTTTTTAGACGCCCTACGCCTTTTTGCGTGCCCCAATCCGAATGTTGATGACCTCCACCGCCACCGAGAACGCCATCGCGAAATAAGTGTAGCCCTTGGGAATATGGTAGCCGAAGCCCTCGCCCAGCAGGTTGAACCCAATCAGCACCAGAAACGCCAGCGCCAGCACTTTCAGCGAGGGATGCGCGTCGATGAGTTTGCTTACTGAACCCGCGAACGCCAGCATGAACCCAATGGAAACAATCACTGCCGTAACCATCACCCACAGCTCGCGCACCATGCCAATCGCCGTCAGCACCGAGTCCACCGAAAACACAAGATCAATCAGCACAATCTGCACGACTGCCCACCCAAAGCTGATTCGTTTCGGGATGGGATGGGGCTGGTCTGCCATCTCCACCTTGTGATGAATCTCGTAGGTCGCCTTGCCCATCAGAAACAGCCCGCCCAGAATCAGAATCAGGTCTCTGCCCGAAAACTCGTTGCCGAATAGCTCAAACAGTGGCTTCTGCAGTCCCAGCACCCATGTGATGGAGAGCAGAAGCAGAATGCGCATGATCAACGCCAGACCCAATCCAATGAAGCGTGCCCGCGCCCGCTGATGTTCGGGCAACTTGTCCGACAGGATGGAGATGAAGATGATGTTGTCAATCCCCAGCACAATCTCCAGCGCACTGAGCGTAATCAGGGCGATAATGGCTTCCATGCGTTTGGCTCCCTCGTTATAGGTTGAAGTGGTTGCGGGCATGAACTATACCCGATGGGGATAGTGGTTCGGAATGTGTTGCGCGCAACGGATAGAACGGTTTTTTTTACGGTAGGCAGGTAAAACCTTGTTCCGCGAAATGCGGATCGAAGGTGAAGACTTCTTGGATGCCAAGCCGACGCATCTGTACAAAGCTAACGCAGTCCACTAAACTTACCTGACGACGATTTAGACTGAGCCACAGTTGCACAGCCGCCCAGTGTTCTGTTGGGGAAACCCACTCGACTTGTAGTATTGGTACAACATCAGCGATTACGGTGCGTACTGCATCTAATCCCATTCGGCGCTGTACCAGCGCCAAGGTTTCCAGTAGCACATAGTTGGAGCACACAAGGAGCGTAGCGCTCTCCAGCAGGGTTTGCCACTGCTCCCGTGCCGATAGATGGAACTTATCGTTGGGATTGAGCACTGCCAACACCGCTGAGGTATCCAGATAGACGCTCATTCAACCTCCAGATACTCGTCGTGTTTCTGCGCCAGGTCAGGTTCCGCGGGGAAGCGCCCCACCACTGAGAGCGCTCGCTGCTTGCGCGCTTCCCACGCCTCTATCGCCTGTTGTTGCAGCCAATAAGCGACGGCTTCCGCAATCAACTGCTCTACGCTTCGCTCGCGTCGCTTCGCCAGCTGCTGTAGCTGTTGCCACTGCTCCAAAGGTAGCTCAATTTCGGTACGCGTGGACATCAGAAGGATTATACCGTCTTCGGGGCGCGAGCCAAACCTAAGCGTCCGCAAGTCTGCTTCCCCCGTCGGGTACAATCTCGAACATGGTACGAGTACGCTACGCGCCCAGTCCGACGGGTTCCCCCCATGTGGGGAATATCCGCACGGCTCTTTTCAACTATGTGTTTGCCCGTCATCACGGGGGCAAATTCATCCTGCGGATCGAAGACACCGACCGCAACCGCTATGTGCCCGGCTCGGAAGACGACATCAAGTGGTCGCTCCGCTGGCTGGGCATCGAGTGGGACGAGGGTCCCGATGTCGGCGGACCCTATGGACCGTACCATCAATCCCAGCGGCTCGCAATCTATCAGGAGATAGCGCACCGTCTGGTGGAAGAGGGCAAAGCCTATAAGTGCTTCTGCACGCCCGAAGACCTGGAGCGCATGCGCGAGGCTCAGAAAGCGATGGGCGCCGCGACGACCATGTATGACCGCCGATGCCGCCGACTGACCCCTGAGGAAGTGCGCGCCCGCGAAGCCGCGGGGTTGCCCTATGTCATCCGGTTCGCGATGCCGCTGGAGGGAACTATCGGCTACGAAGACCTGATTCACGGCTACACCGAGTTCCGCAATGCGCTCACGGACGATTTCGTGATGCTCAAGTCGGACGGCTACCCGACTTATCATCTGGCGAATATTGTGGACGACCACCTGATGGAGATTACCCATGTGATTCGGGGCGACGAGTGGATTTCCAGCATGCCGCGCCATCTGAACCTTTACAAGGCGCTGGGGTGGGAACCGCCAAAGTTCGCTCACCTGCCCCTGCTGCTCGGACCCGACCGCCAGAAACTCTCCAAGCGGCACGGGCATGTGCAGTTCGTGGAGTTCATCAAGGAGGGCTACCTGCCCGACGCGATGTTCAATTTCCTCGCGCTCTGTGGCTGGAACCCCGGCGACGACCGCGAAATCCTGAGCCGTGAGGAGATTATTGAACTCTTCTCGCTGGAGCGCGTGTCGGATAACCCCTTCGTGTTCCACCACGATAAGTTGCTCTGGATGAATGGGGTTTATATCCGACGGCTTTCTAAAGAGCAGCTGGTGGAATACTGCCTGCCCTATCTGCAGGAGGCGGGCTTGCTCCCGAAGGAGCTGGATGAGCCGACTCGCGCCTACGCCGAGCGGGTAATTCCTCTGGAGCAGGAGAAGATGAAGGTCCTCAAAGATGTGGTGTCGCTGACCGATTTCTTCTTCCGCGACGATTATCCAATTGACGAGGCGGCGGTGCGCAAGTGGTACACCCAGCCCCACATCCCCCAGATGCTGGAGGAACTGATTCGCCGCTACGAGGCACTGGAATCGTTTGACGCCGAGTCGGTGGAGCGCGTTACGCGCGAGGTGATTGCGTGGCTGGGCGTCAAGGGCGGCGAGGTGATTCACCCCGTTCGGGTGGCGCTCAGCGGGCGCACGACAGGACCGAGCCTGTTTGAGATGATGGCGGTACTGGGCAAGGAGCGCGTCTTGAAACGCCTGCGCCGCGCGCAGGGCTGGGTTCGTTCCAGTTGAACTACTTCCCACTCCGCGACTTGAGGTAAATCATCAGGCAGGCAATGTCGGCGGGGCGCACGCCGGGGATACGCGACGCCTGACCCAATGTGCGCGGGCGCACACGCGAGAGCTTCTCACGCGATTCACGGGAAATCGCGGGCAACTGCTCGTAATCCAGATCGTCTGGGATGACCCAGTGTTCCATGCGGCGCATCTGCTGAATCTGTTGCTGCTGTTTGCGCAGATAGACTTCATACTTGGCGATAATCTCTACCTGCTCCGCCAGCTCCGCCGGGAGCGGGTTCTCTGTAGGGAAGAGCGCATTAATCATTGCGTAAGTGGCTTCGGGGCGACGGAGGTACTCGCGGGCGCTGATTCGGGCGTTCACGGGTGTGCCACCCAGCGCAAGCAGTTGCGGGTTGTGGCGTCCGCTGATTTCCAGTTGCTCAAGGCGTTCCAGCTCCGCCTGAATGCGCTCCTGTCGTTCGCAGTAGCGCTTCCAGCGGGCGTCGTCCACCAGCCCCACCTGTCGCCCAATCGGGGTGAGACGCTCGTCGGCATTATCATGGCGCAGGTGCAGGCGATGCTCGGCGCGCCCTGTGAGCATCCGATAGGGGTCTTCCACGCCTTTGGTGACCAGATCGTCAATCAGCACGCCGATATAGCTGCTCGCGCGATCCAGCACCATCGGCTCGCGGTTCTGCACATAGAGCGCGGCATTAATGCCCGCCACCAGCCCCTGCGCCGCCGCCTCTTCATAGCCCGAAGTGCCGTTCACCTGCCCTGCCAGAAACAGCCCGCGCACCTGCTTGGTCATCAGAGTCGGGTATAGCTGGTCGGGGAAGACCATATCATATTCCACCGCGTAGCCGGGGCGAATCATCACCACCTCTTCCAGCCCCGGTAGCGTGCGCAGGAATGCCAGCTGCACCTCTTCGGGCAGGCTGGTGGACATGCCCTGCACATAGAGGTCGTCCTTATCCCAGTATTCCTGCTCCAGATAGACGGGGTGGCGGTCCTTGTCGGGGAAGCGCACGATTTTATCTTCTATACTGGGGCAGAATCGGGGTCCCACGCCCACGATATGCCCCCCATACATCGCGGAGCGGTGCAGGTTCTCCCGGATGATGGCGTGCGTGCGCTCGTTGGTGTAGGTCTGCCAGCAGGGCAGCAGGGGGCGCGGCGGATTGAGGCTGTCATGCATATACGAGAAGGGCGGGCACGGCTCGGAAGGCACCTCCTGCCACTGGCTGAAATCCACGCTCTTTTTGTCGATGCGGGGTGTGGTGCCCGTCTTGAACCGCCCGATACGGAACCCCAGCTGACGCAAACATTCGGTCAAGCCTGTGGCGGGCGGGTCGCCGAAGCGGGCAGATTGAATTTTGCGCTCGCCGATATGGCACAGTCCGTTCAGGAAGGTGCCCGTGGTCAGCACCACAGCGCGAGCCGTAATCTCGGTGCCATCGGCAAGGCGCACGCCGTAGCAAGTCTCGTCGCGCACCAGCAGCGACTCAACACTTCCCTCCAGCAGAGTGAGGTTCGGTTGCGCCTGCAAAGTGGCGAGCATCTGGGCGGGATAGAGGTCTTTATCGGCATGGGCGCGGAGGGTGCGCACGGCAGGTCCCTTGCCTGTGCCCACAAAGCGAATGTGGGTGAGTGTGAGGTCGGTGTTGATGCCCATTTGCCCGCCGAGCGCGTCAATTTCGCGCACGAGATGCCCTTTCGCGGGTCCGCCGATACTGCAGTTGCAGGGCATATGGGCGGTTCGCGCGAGATTCAGCGTGACGGCAAGCGTGCGACAGCCCATGCGCGCGGCGGCTAAGGCTGCCTCACATCCGGCGTGTCCCGTCCCCACAACAATCACATCGTAGTCCATAAGGTGTTTGAAATTGTACCCGCTGACAGGGGGTATACTTAGGCAGGGATGAAAGCCATCTGCAAAACGCAGCCCGCCGTCGGGCTGGAACTGTGTGAGGTGCCAGAGCCAACCCCTCGCTACGGCGAGGTGCTGATTAAAGTGAGCCGAACCTCCCTGTGTGGGACCGACCTGCACATCTATCGCTGGGATTCATGGGCGCAGTCGCGCTTGAAGCCGCCGCTGATTATCGGGCATGAGTTTTGCGGGCATGTGGTGGCGGTCGGCGACGGTGTGGAAGGCTTGCAGGTGGGCGATTTTGTGGCAGGCGAGAGCCACATCGTATGTGGGCGCTGTAAACCGTGTCGCGAGGGACAGGCGCATGTCTGCCTGAACACACGGATTCTGGGTGTGGATACCGATGGGTGCTTCGCGCCGCTGATTGCCATCCCTGCTGCGAACGCCCAGAAGACCGACCCCCGAATCCCCCCCGAAGTGGCGACGGTGCAGGACCCGCTGGGGAACGCGGTGCATACCGTGCTTTCGGGCGAGATTGCAGGCAGGTCGGTGCTGATTACGGGCTGTGGGGCGATTGGGCTGTTCAGTATCGCGGTGGCGCGGGCGTGTGGGGCGCGCCAGGTTTTCGCCACCGAAGTGCGCCCCTATCGGCGCGAGCTGGCGATGCGCATGGGCGCCGACGCCGTGTTTGACCCCACGCACGACGATGTGCTAACTGCCATCCGCAAAGCCACCGACGGCGCAGGCGTGGATGTCGGGCTGGAGATGTCGGGACACCCGTCGGCAATCGCCCTGCTGACCGAAGCGATTCGTCCGGGCGGGCGCATTAGCCTGCTGGGGCTATTCGCCGAGCCTGTGCCCGTAGACCTGAACGCACTGATTTTCAAAGCGGTGGAGATTCACGCCATTCTGGGCAGGCGACTCTATCAAACATGGGAGACGATGCAGAGCCTGCTGGTGTCGGGACGGCTGGATGTGCGCCCCGCCATCACGCACGAGCTGGCATGGCACGAGTACGAGCAGGCGTTCGAGCTGACCGCCTCCGGCACGGCGGGTAAGGTGGTGCTGAACTGGGAAAACGCATGAAGGTCGTGGCGCTGGACTACGGCGAGAAGCGGATTGGCGTGGCGGTCGCCCAGACCGAGGTGGGCGTGGCGTTGCCCGCAACAGTGTTGCCGAACGATATTGAAAGGGTTGTGGCGTGGCTTCGCGAATCGGGCGCGGAGCGCGTGGTGGTGGGGATGCCAATCCACCTGTGGGGCGCAAAAAGCGAGCGTGCAGAACAGGTGGAACGGTTCATTGATGCCCTCCGCACGCGACTGCGTGTGCCCATCGAAATTGTGGACGAGCGGTTCAGCACGCAGGAGGCGGAACGACGCCTGCTAACGATGGAGGTGCGTCGCGAGAAGCGCAAGCAGGTGGTGGATGCCGTCGCCGCCGCGATTTTACTGGAAACTTACCTGATGCGCCTGCGAAACGAGAGCGATTGATTACCGACTGGGCGCATGCGGCGCTTTTGGTGCCCGTACATCTTCAGGCATCTCAGGTCCCGGGAGATAGCCCTCGCGTTCCAGCCGCAACAGCTCCCTGTCGATGGGCGGGAACTCCGCCCAGTCTGGCTCCTGCGCGGTGCGCATCGCGGGCACATTAATTGTGAGGAACATCAGGGCGTAAATGCCCAGATAGCCTGCGATACCCGCTCGTGCCAGGGTTGCGACGGTGCGCGGGCGATGGCGCAGTCCCCACTCGATAATGACAACGGGCGCCGCCACCATAATGCTTTTCGCCAGCACGAACGCCCAGACCCCGTGCCCCAGATAGAACCGCATCAGGGGGTTGCCCTCTTCTGCCAGCCCCTTGTCGATCAGCACCAGCGTAATCAACAGGTCGGCAACACAGATGAGAATGATTGCCCAGCTCTCGTTGCTCAGGTACCGCCGCCGCGCTTCCATACGCTTGCCTCCAGAGGGAGTGTTCCACAAATTCTCGGCAAACTTCACCGGAATCTGGAAACAGGTAGAATTGCGCTTATGCGACGGTTCCATATCGGCAGTCCGGAGTGGGCGCCGCCGCGCGTGCCCGTTCAGTTGCCGCTGGGCTATGGCTCGCTGGGCTGGCTGGTGCATCTCTTGCGCAAGCATAAGGTAGACCTGCTGGAGGTGGATTTAGCGCCGATTGCCCGCGCGTGCTATGACTACTGGCGCTCTGTGGGCGATTTAGACGAAGCCTCCGACTCGCTGGCGATTCTGGCGCACCTGACCGAGCGCAAGGCGGAACGCCTGTTGATGCCCGAACCGGAGCCGGAAGCGGAACCCGAAGCGGCGTGGCTGGAACCGATGCGCCTGCCTGACGAGTACCTGCCACGCGTGGAGTTTTTACGCGCCTGTGAGGAAAAGCGACTGCAAATCTTCTTCCGCGGCTATTCCGTAGACCCCGACTCCATTGAAGCGCCCCTGCCTACGAACGCCGAGTTGCCCGATGCCCTCTGGCTGGCGCTTCGTCGGGTGCTTCAGCGTGCGTCCCCGGCGCCGACCGCTATCCCCGAACGGCGCTATTTCTCCATCCACGCCCGCATGGTGGCGCTCCGCGAACAGTTGAAACAGTCGGCGCAACCCGTGCGCCTTGAAGCCCTGCTGGAACAGGAGGCAACCGATATTTACGAGGTGCTGGTCTCGTTTCTGGCAGTGCTGGAGCTGTGGCGTCTGGGGCAGATTGCCGTCTCGGTGGACGAGCAGCAACGCCTGTGGGTAGAAGCCGTGCTGGAGAAGTAGGTATACTGGAGATATGGAAAGCCTCGTGGGGAAGCCTGCGCCTGATTTTGAACTGCCCGACCAGCAGGGCAAGCCAGTACGCCTCTCGGACTTTCGCGGGCGCTGGGTGGTGCTGTATTTTTATCCCAAAGATATGACACCGGGTTGTACGCAGGAGGCGTGCGCCTTTCGCGATAACTTTGCCGAGTTTGAGCGCGAGGGCATCGTGGTGCTGGGCGTTAGCGCGGACAGCGTGCGCTCTCATCAGAAGTTCGCTGAGAAATATGGGCTACCCTTCCCCCTGCTGGCAGATGAGTCCCATCAGGTAAGCGAAGCCTATGGGGCGTGGCAGCAGAAATCGATGTATGGCAAAACCTACTGGGGCGTGGCGCGTATCACCTTCATAATTGACCCGTCTGGGGTGGTGCGTCATGTGTTTCCGAAAGTTTCACCTGCTGGGCACGCGCAGGAGGTGCTGGCGGTTTTGCGTGCGCTACGGGATCAGAGTTAGTCTTCCAGCACGGTGGCAATCGCGCCTGCCAGATGAGCGTTCGCCTTCAGCAGGGCGAGGTTGAGGGGCACCGTGCGTCCCTCGCTGAGCTCCGCCAGCCTGCGGAGCAGATACGGGGTTGTCGCCGCGCCCTGAATGCCCTGCGCTTCCGCCTCCGCACACGCCTGCGCAATCATCGCCTCCACCTCTTTCGCGGGCATCGCATGCTCTGCAGGCGGAGGCTGAACGACCAGCATCGCCGTGCCTGTGCCCATGTGCTGATGGGCATGCCAGAAAGCGCCAATTTGCTCCACAGTGTTGGCAACCGCGTCCACGCGCAGACCTGTGTGGGCGGTGTAGAAGCCCGGCAGTTCGTCGGTCTGATAGCCCACCACTGGAATGCCCCATGTTTCCAGCCATTCGCGCGTGGCGGGCAGGTCTAAAATCACCTTCGCGCCGCTACACACCACCAGCAGCGGCAGTCGGGCAAGCGCGGGCAAGTCGGCACTGATGTCGTGGGCGTCGCCGCGATGCACGCCTCCAATCCCCCCAGTTGCCATCACGCTGATGCCTGCCCGACGCGCCAGCCAGAGTGTGGCGGAAACCGTCGTGCCCCCCGATTGCCTCTGCGCACACACCAGCGCCAGATTATGGAGCGCCACTTTCTGGGGCGCGGGGTGGCGTGCTAAGTGGCGCATTTGCTCCTCTGTAAGCCCCACAATCGGCTCACCCTCAATGATGCCAATCACGACGGGCACGCCCCCTGCCTGTCGCACGGCGTCGCACATCTGCACGCCCGCCTGCTCGTTGTAGGGGGCGGGCAAGCCGTGGGTCATCACCGCTGTTTCCAGAGCCACACGACGGGTCATCGTTTTGTTTACCCCCTGAGGTTTGGACTGCCTCAGGGGGTTGCTGGCTTGTCTCAGAACCAGATGGTCAACGAAGCAGAACGCGACACGCCGTTATAGGTCGCTGTAATCGTCACCGTGCGAACGAAGCAGTACCAGCAGGCGGTCGTGCGGATGGTGAAACTCACACTGCGTTGCCCCGCGGGGATGGTAATACTGCTCGGCACGGACGCCGCGCCAGAGTTGCTGCTGCGCAGTTGCACCACCACACCGCCCGCAGGTGCGGGGGCATTGAGCGTTACAGTACCTGTAGCACTGCTACCGCCCCACACGGAGGTCGGGCTAATTGTGAGCGACTCCAGCGAGACGGAGCCAGATGGCGGGTTGACCGTGAGCGTCGCCTGTCGGGAGACGCTGCCTGCGCTGGCAGTGATGGTGACCTGCGTCGTGCTGGAGACCTGCTGGGTGGCGATGGTGAAGCTCGCAGAGGACTGCCCGGCAGGCACGGTGATGGAACCCGGCACGCTGGCTACCGACGGATTGCTGCTGCTCAACTGCACCGTGAAGCCACCCGAGGGCGCGGCGGCGGTCAGGGTCACGGTTCCTGTGCTACTGTTGCCTCCCACAACCGTGCTGGGGTTCAGCGTGAGATTGCTGAGCGAGGGCGTCGTGCCACCGCCGCCCCCTGCCGCCTGCAGGGCACGATACACATTCAGGCGTCCTGCGCCCGAAGCAATGGTGCGCCCGCTGTAGGGCTGATAGGGGTCTACATTCTGCTCCAGAATGGCACGCAGTTGCTGGTTCGTCAGGTTTGGCGCGTGCGACCACACGAGCGCCGCCGCGCCCGACACATGCGGACACGCCATCGAAGTACCCGAAAGCGTCGCATAGCTGTTGCCCCGATAAGTGGAGTAAATCGAAGCGCCCGGCGCCGCAATATCCACCCACGAACCGTACTGGGAGAACGAGGTCAACCGATCGCTGGAGTCGGTGGCGGCGACCGCAATCACATTCGTGTAGTAGGCAGGATACTGGGGCGAGGAACTGCCACCATTCCCTGCCGCGGCGACAATCAGGCAGCCCCGGTTCCACGCATAGGTCACGGCGTTCGAGAGCGCGGTGGAGCCGCTCGCGCCGCCTAAACTCAAGCTCAGCACATGCGCCCCATTATCGGCTGCCCATGTAATCCCATTCGCGACGGCAGTCAATGAGCCAGAGCCGTTCGCATCCAGCACCTTAACAGGCATCAGCTGCACATAGGCGTTGTAGCCCGAAACAGCAGGGTTCCATGCGGCAACACCCGCCACACCAATCCCGTTGTTAATCTCCGCCGCCGCGATCCCTGCGCAGTGCGTGCCATGCCCGTTGTCGTCGTTCGCGTTGGTGGTGTTGTTCAGCGTGTTGTAGCCATAAATCTGCCCGTTGGAATGCCTGCGGAACTTATTTGTCAGGTCAGAATGGTTATAATCAATCCCCGTGTCGATGATGGCAATATAACGCACAGCCTGTGGCTGCCAGAGGTCCCACGCCAGATTCGCCTGAATGCGTTGCAGACCGTACTGCTGCCCATAGCCAGGGTCGTTCGGGGTGGCAAAAGCCCGATAAATGTAGTTCGGCTCTACATACTCCACGCCCGGAATCGCCTCAAGGAACGCCTTAGCGTCGTCCATCGAAATGTGCGGCGCCAGCACCACCCGATAAACCCCTATCTGGGGGATGGTCTCAACTACTGTGCCCACGAAAGCGATGGCTTGCAACGGCAACGCCTTCGGCTCTACAGGGTCCAGCCCGACGACCAGCTCGCCGGGCACGAACTCGGCGGGCTGGTCAGGAAAAGGCAGAGGCTCCAGGTCGTCCTGAGGCGGCAGATTCGGGAACTGGGCGAAAGCCCCGCCCACCAGCAGACATGCCAGAAAACTGCTCACCCACTTCTCAAACTGCTTTAACATCGCTTACCTCCTGATAAGCAGATACGCTTCTGTCCGCCCGAATCCTGCCAGCTCTTGCGAAACGCGCCGCCAAAGTGGGCGTCAGATTTTCAGGAGGTGCCGCTTTATGCATACCCGATGGCTGTGCGGCGCTCTGGCGGTGTTGAGCGTCGCTGTGGGATATGGCGAACCCTCAGTCCGTGAGGTGGAAGCGCCCATCCGCCGCGTGGTGGTGTTCCGCAACGGCTACGCCCTGACCTTCCGCGAAGCCACCTTCACCGCCGAAGGCGACCGCGTGGTGCTGAAAAATACCGTGAAGCCGATTTTCGGCGCTGTATGGGGCTACACGACCGACCCGAAAGTGCGCGTGATTTCCATCCACGCCGTGGAACGCAGAGAGACCCAGACCGTGAAAAGCCTTGCAGAACTGCTACTGCTCAACGACGGCGCGGAGGTGGAGATTACGCTGAACGCGATTCGAGACCCCAATCCGCGATATTATACGCAGATGCTCGTTCCTACGGAAGAGCGCATGTACCGTGGCAAGCTGATGGTGATGAAGCCGATTTTAGACCCTGCGTTTGTGCGTTCCCTGAGCCGACGCGGTTTCTCGCGTGGTTACTACGCGCCCCGAACCCTTGAAGACGAAACCTCCGCGCTGGCAGAGGCAGCTCAGTTCGCTGTGGAGTCGCCCGACGGAATCGTGCCGTTTCACCCCTCGCAGGTGGCGCGGGTACGCTTTCTGGGCGACTATAAACGCACACGCGAAGTGAGGCTGCCCGACACAACCCTTGAAATGGTGCTGGACGGGGTTCGCAAAGGGCAGAAAATCACTGTCGGGATTGCGTGTATTGAGCAGGGCATCGGCTGGGTCCCCAGCTATGAGATGCTCCTTGATACGCCAAAACAAGGTGAGGCGACTCTGACCCTGCGCGGCGCGGTGGTGAACCAGCTGGAAGACCTGAACGATGCCGAACTCTTTCTGGCGGTAGGCACGCCTCATTTTTTGCTCCGCCAGATAGACGACCCCTTGAACCTGAACGCCGACTACTGGCAGATTCTGACATGGTTCGGCGACGAGCGCCAGCGCTACTACCCTGACTATTTCGGGTACCCGTTTGGGGACTTCGGGGGATTTGGCGGTTCCCCAAGCACAGTTCCGAGCGCCGCGCCTGCTTCCTCGCCCCCCGGCATGGGGTTGAACCTCGTCCAGCCCCAGAACCGCCCGACCTGGGTGTTTCCGATTCTGGAAGAGGGCGTGGGCGTGGTGCATCTGTTCCCGTTGCCGCGTATCCGAAGCATGAGTCGTGGGCAGAGCGCCTCGTTCACGCTGGAAACGCTCACCGTACCCTACGAGACGGTCTACCTCTGGACGCGCACTGCAAAGGTGCCCGAATCGCTGCGCTGGGAGTGGGAGCGCAACCCGCGTATCGAAACCAGCTCCCAGCTGCGCCAGTTCTACACAGCCACTGAGATAGCAGGCTCCATCTGGAAAGCCCTGCGGATTGTGAACCCTGCGAAGTTCCCTCTCCCTTCAGGGGCTGTGCTGATACGACGCGAGATGGCGGTTCAGGGACAGGACACCTTGCCCTTCACACCTGCAGGCGGTTCGGTGGAAGTACGCCTGCAACCCGACGACCAGCTCTACTACTTTGAAGCCGAAGACAGAGTATGGGATCAGGGGGAAATCCGCCAGCGGCTTCAGCTGGCGGGTACGCAGCGATGGTACGACGACAGCCGCCTCGAGATGAGGAAAGTGCAGGTGCGCTTGACGAATCGGCATCCAAACCCCGTCAAGCTGGTGATTCACTACGAGGTGTACGGCGAGCTGCTCAGAGTTCCTGAGAATGCGGCGGTGCGCACCCTGTTGCGTGCCACACCCCCGCGCCTGCTCTCCATTATGCGATGGGAGACGACGGTGCCACCCGAAGGAACCCTGTTCACTATAGAATATGTCTACCCCACGCAGTGAATTTCGATAGTAGGTCGGGACTGCACCAAGCCGCCCGTAGTTCGAAAGGCTACGGGCGGCTTTTTCGTTAGCCCAGATGAATCCTTTCGCACCTGCCGCGCCTCTTATACTCATGGACAAACCATAGCAGGAGGCATCGACAACAATGATTGCGAATCGGGTTTCTCATGAGGCGGTTGAAACGCGCGTGCGTAAAGGGACCCTGCCGCCCTGGCTGATATGGGGCGGCATGATTGGGCTGACCCAGATTTTTGCCATCGCCACCGTGCAGCCGCTGGGGGTTTCCACCGCGTATCCTCAGTTCGTGGGCTGGCTGGTGGATAAGATTGTGCCGGGCTTTGCCGAGTCGCAGCCTTATCTGCAGAAGATAGGCACCAAGCTTGGCTGGGAAGTGATGCTGGTCTTCGGGATGGCGCTGGGCGCGTTGCTCTCCCGAATGCTGAATGGGCGCTCCACAGGAGAAGGCGCCACTTGCGCTGTAGACCCCGTGCCCTTCCGTTCGGCATGGACGCGCGGGTTGATGGCGTTCGTGGGCGGCTTTCTGATCCTGTTCGGAGCGCGACTGGCAGGTGGGTGTACCAGCGGGCATATGCTCAGCGGAATCGCCCAGCTGGCATTGAGCGGGTTTGTGTTCGGCATGGCGGCGTTTGCGGCAGGCGTGCTGGTCGCGATGCTGATGCTTCGTAACCAATCGGCACAGGAGGGATAAGCGATGGAAACAAAACAGATTCTGGGGCTTCTTACAGGGGTTCTGTTTGGCTTCGCGCTTCATCGCGCGGGGTTCAGCCGCTGCGGGATTGTGATGCGCGGGCTGGCGTTTAAAGACTTCACGATGCTCAAGGTGATGCTGACCGCCATCACCGTCGGGATGGTGGGCGCCGCAGTGCTGGCGACCTTCTTCCCGGAGTATGCCAACCTGAAGGTGAAGCCGCTCTATGTGTGGGGTGTCGTGTTGGGCGGTCTCATCTTCGGCGTGGGGATGTCTATTGCCGGATACTGCCCCGGCACCGCGCTGGTTGGGCTGGGCGGCGGCGTGCGCGATGGACTGCTCACCGTGCTGGGGGGACTCACCGGCGCACTGGTGTTCATTCTGGTCTACCCTGCGATTGAACCTGTTCTGATGAAGCCGATGGACCTGGGCAAGGTGACGCTCCACGAGGTGCTGGGCGTGCCGTATCTGGCAGCGGCTCTCGTGATGGCGGCGCTTTTCGCAGGCATCATCGCATGGCTGAACCGGCTTGAGTCCCGAACCAGTTAGCCGTCTCACTCCACAGCCAACACCCACCTCCAACGGGCGCGGGGAGCGGCACACTTCCCGCGCCCGCGAGGTAGAATCTCTCCCCGATGAAGGCAGAACTGGTGGGCGAAATCCTTGCGCGTCTGGAACCCCTCTATGGTGTCGCCGAATGGAAACCCCGCGCCGAGCCGCTGGAAGAGCTGATTCACTGCATTCTCTCGCAACACACTTCTGACGCCAACTCATTTCGAGCCTACGAATCGTTGCGAAAAGCCTTCCCCACCTGGCAGGCGGTCGTGGAGGCGCCCATGGAAAAGGTTGCGGACGCCATCCGTTCGGGCGGGCTGGCGAACCAGAAAGCGCGGCGCATTCAGGCAGTGTTGAAAGCCATTTATGAAGCGCGTGGCGCCTATGACCTTAACTGGCTGGCGGAGCTGCCCACTCACGAGGCGCGTCGGTTCCTGCTGAGTCTGCCCGGAATCGGTCCCAAGTGCGCCGCGATTGTGCTGTGCTTTGCGCTGGGGCGTCCCGTGATCCCGGTGGATACCCATGTGTTCCGTGTGTCGTGGCGATTGGGGCTGATTCCAAAGTCGCTGGGCGAGGCGAAAGCCCACGACGCCCTGGAGCAAATTGTGCCCGAACCGCTGGTCTACCGGTTCCATGTGGCGCTGATACGGCACGGGCGTGCGGTGTGCAAAGCGCCACGCCCGCGCTGTGAAGCCTGCCCGCTGACCGACCTCTGCGCCTACTATCGCACGCAAGCCGAATCGGCAGGATAGGGTACACTTATAGCCCGGAGGATGAGCCATTATGGGCGCACACATGGTGAACCGCCTGATTATTCTCTTCTCAACACTCGGACTGATTATTTCGGGCTTGTTATGGGTTTCACACTCGGCAGGGTATGCACTTCCCTGCACGGGGGGCGGCTGCGACGAGGTGGCGCGTTCCCCCTATGCGCGGTTTCTTGGGTTCCCAACGGCGATGTGGGGGTTCGGCTACTTCGGAATCTTGCTCACGCTGGCGCTCTCGCGCCTGCAACAACCGGAGCAGTGGCGACTTTACGGTAAACTGATTGCGGGCTTAAGCACGCTGGGGGTGCTGGCGTTCGCCTACCTGACCTATGTGCAACTCTTTGTGCTGAACCTGTATGCGAAGGGGGCGCCGTGCTGGTGGTGTCTGGGGGCGGCGGTGTCTAATCTGCTGGTGTGGGTCTTCGCCCTGATCGGGTTGCGCAGTGCGCCGGAACCTGCCAGCATGACAGGGCGTGAACTGGTGCGGGCGCTGATGGTTTCGATGCTGATGATGGTGATTGGCTTTGGCTACGGCTACTGGCAGTGGCAACGCGCGACGAAACCCACCCAGGTTCCCTACGATGAGGCGCGGCTCAAGCTGCTTTATCTGGACGGACAGGGCTGGCGCAAGGGCAACCCAAACGCGAAACTGGTGATTGTGGAGTTTTCCGACTTCCAGTGCCCCGCATGCCGACAGGCGTTCGAGCTGCTGGAAGAGCAGGTATTGCCCGAACTGGGCGACAAGGCGCTTTTTGTCTTTCGCCATTACCCGCTGATTAATATCCACCCGATGGCATGGGTGGCTGCCTCTGCCGCTGAAGAAGCAGGCGCCCAGGGCAAATTCTGGGAGATGTACCGCGCTCTGTTCGAGACTCAGGAGGGGCTATCCCCTAATGCCATCGAGCGCCTCGCCAAGCAGCTGGGGCTGGACGCGAAAAAGGTGCGCGCCGCGATGGACAATCAGGACATCCATTTCAAAAAAATCTACCGCGACTTTGAGGAAGGCTCCAGGCTGGGGGTCAACTCCACGCCCACTTTTATAGTGGTCTTCGAGAACGAAATCCATGTGGCGCCGGGCATGGGCGGACTGGTCAACCTGCTGAACAATAATCCTAAAATCCAGAGCTATCTGGGGAAGAAGATTCAGCCGAAAGTGAATCAGGAGTGAGAGATGGGCGCACGCTATTCGGCTCCGCGCGGCACGCAGGACATTTTGCCCGACACCAGCCACCTGTGGCAGTATGTGGAGGCGCGCTGGCGCGACCTGTGCCATCTGTACGGCTATCGGGAGATTCGCACCCCCATTTTCGAAGAGACGGAACTCTTCACACGAAGCGTTGGCGAGGCGACCGATATTGTGTCCAAAGAGATGTATACTTTTGAAGACCGCGGGGGGCGCTCCCTGACCCTGAAACCCGAAGGCACGGCGCCCGTCGTGCGCGCTTATCTGGAGCATAGCCTGCACGCGCAGGGCGGGGTGCAGAAACTCTACTATATCACGCCCATCTTTCGCTACGAGCGCCCCCAGAAAGGGCGCTACCGTCAGGCGCACCAGTTCGGAGCCGAGATTCTCGGCACGGCGGAACCCATCGCCGACGCCGAACTGCTCTCGATGATTCTGCACTTCTTTTCAGGGCTGGGTATCCCACTGGAGAAGCTGGAGCTGCGCCTCAACACGATTGGCTGCTCCGTGTGTCGCCCTGCCTATCGGGAGGCGATTCGGCAGTTCGGGCTGGCGCATCGCGACGCGCTCTGTGAAACCTGTCGCGCCCGATTGGAGACGAACCCCCTGCGCATTCTGGACTGCAAAGTGCCCACCTGTCAAGCCATTATGCAGAACGCGCCGCCGATTGACCCCTACCTGTGCGAGGCGTGCCGTGCGCATTTTGAGCGGCTGCAGGCACTGCTCAAGGCGCTGGATGTGCCCTATCGGCGGGATGTGCGGCTTGTGCGGGGGCTGGACTACTACACGCGCACCACTTTTGAGGTGGTGGCGCAGGGGCTGGGAGCGCAGAACGCGCTGTGCGGCGGCGGGCGCTACGACGGGCTGGTGGAATCGTGCGGCGGACCGCCCACCCCCGCGCTGGGCGTGGGAATTGGCATCGAGCGTACGCTGCTGGTGATGCAAGAGCTGGGCGTGCCGTTGCCAGAGCCGCCCCGACCGCTGGTCTATCTGGTGGCGATGAGCGACTCGGCGCGCGTGCCCGCGCTGCTGTTAGCCCAGCAGTTGCGCCATGCGGGGATCGCGTGTGATTTAGACCTCGAGGAGCGCAGTCCCAAAGCGCAAATGAAACGCGCCGACCGCGCAGGCGCACGCTATGCCCTGCTGCTGGGAGAAGAAGAGCTCCAGCAACACACCGCCACCCTGCGCGACCTGAATACGCACGAACAGAACACCGTTCCCCAGACGGAGTTAGTGGCATGGCTCCAAAACCGTCCTTAGAAGAGCGTAGCACCCAGTGGGTCTATGCAGTTGCCTATTCCTTTCGGGGAGCGTTTCTGTGGTGCTTGCTGGTACTACTGGTACGCCTGCCGCTGATAGGGGGTATCTTTCCCGATAATCCGGGAATCTCTTCCGATGCCGATGCTCCCGGCGTCGCGATTACAGCGCTTATGTTGTGGCATGAGGGGATTTATGAACCCTCGCGTCCCCCGGGGTATTTCTTGAGTGAGATGATAAACGCGCTCTTCTATCCGCTTGGCTGGTGGAGCGCGAACCTGTTCTGGAGCGTGGTGTATGGGCTATCCTGTGTGGTGTATGCGCGCTTGCTCCTGACGCTCCACATTCCCCATGCGTTCTGGGTGCTGATAGCCTACTCGTTTTTCCCGCTGATGGTCGTGGAGAATGCCAGTATCTCCGAATACACACTCTCCAACAGCCTGCTGGTGCTGGGCTGGTATACGCTGGTGCGCGATCAACCCCTGTGGAGTGGCTGGTGGGTTGGGAGTGCGGTGGCGGCGCGCGTGAGCCAGACCCTCGTGGCAATTCCTGTGTTCGCGCTGGCGCTCTGGGCGCGTTCAAAAAAATGGGGGCAGGTGGGACTTTTTCTGGGGCTGGCACTGCTGACCACCCTCGCGCTCTGGTTGGTGCCCATGCGCTGGCTTACAGGGGGATGGGAATTTCTGGCAGGGGGTGTGTGGCAGGGTTCACTCTGGTGGCGCATTCTGGGGATTGGTTATGACCTCTATCGTGCGTTCGGTCTGCTGGGGATGGCGTTCAGCGTGCTGTATGTGCTGGGGGGGCTGCCTCAGTTGATTCGGCTGCTCCGGCAGGAACCGTGGAACATTCCGTTCTGGATGAGTGCGTTGTCGTTGTTGCTTATTATTCTCCAGCCCCACAAGCCGGGCTATGCCCTGATCATGGTGCCTTTTCTTTACCCTCTGCTGGTCTCGTTCCGTTCTCTGGTACCGTTTTCATGGGTGGTCATTGCAACCGTCTCCTTTCTGCTCGTTTCGATGCCCTATGTGCAGTTTCGCGGGGACGGTGTTAAGTTCCGCTGGGTTGGCGAGGGCAAGATTCAGCAGGAGCTTATGTTTCGCCAGCATGAATGGCGGATAGCGCAGGGGCTAGTTCAGCACCCTCCAGAAAGAAGCGTGGTGCTGATGGGACACCGACTGTATGTTACCTACTTGCTGACGCAACAGTTTTACACCCGCCGTCAGCTGTCCCCTGAAGCCTCTCGCATGGGACATGTGTACCTGAAGCACACCGATACATGGCTGATTCGTTATCCGCGTCCCCTCTGGCGTGGTGTTCAGGGAACTGATCCGAAGGCAGGGGAGCGTTTCCTGCAGTCGCTGGTGAAACAGGGCTATCGGGTCTTCTACCTGCCCGACATGCGGTATCTATATGAAGACATTCCGGGCTTACTGGAGAACGCGCAGCCACTGGTACTGAACAATGAGTAAGCCGACTCTGGATCCTGCCGATGTGGAGTATTTCGGGCGGGGCAGGTGGGAAAACCCCCGTTTCTGGAACCGTTTAGGCGGTCAGCCCGACCTGCAGGGGAAAAAGGTTTTAGACCTCGGCTGCGGGCACGGCAGCCTGTGTGTGGATATGGCGAAGGCGGGCGCCGCGCGTGTGGTGGGAATTGACCTCAACCCGCGCCTGATCGAGTTCGCAAAGCGCAATCTGGAAATCAACTACCCCGAACTGCTGGGGCGCGTGGAGTTCTACCTCGTCGATATCGCCGAGTTCCCCGAATACGAGTTTGACCTGATGACTTCCAAAGACACTTTCGAGCATGTGATGGACTTACCAAAGGTGCTTGCGGCGATGCGGGAGCGGCTCAAACCGGGCGGGCGACTCTATGCCGCGATTGGTCCCCTCTGGAACAGCCCCTTCGGCGACCACGATACCGTCAAAAAGATACTCGGCATTAACCTGCCATGGGCGCATCTGATTCTGCCTCAGGGATGGGTGTTGCGCAAGGTCGGTCAGCGGGTGGGGCGTCCTCTGCAGAGCTATCGCGACCTCGGGCTGAACATGCTCGCGTTCCGTGACTATCAAACCATCCTCTACAACTCAGGGTTTGAGGTGGAGTTTTTCCGTCCCAACAACAGCCGCCACCCTGTCTTGCGAATGTTTGCCCTGCTCGCAAAAGTGCCGTTCCTCACCGAGTATTTCACCAACAACCTCTATTGCATTCTGCGCAAACCCCTCGATTCGGCATAATTAGCAGGAATTATTGCGAAAGCGTCATATTTAACCGCTCCGGAGGAGGTGGCGTATATGAAGCGTTTTCGTGACGGATTCACGCTCATAGAGTTGCTGGTGGTTATTGCAATCATTGCCATTCTGGCAGCGATTCTGTTCCCGGTGTTCGCGCAGGCGCGGGAGAAGGCGCGCCAGACACAGTGCCTTTCCAACATGCGCCAGCTGGGGATGGCACTGGCGGCATACCGCTCCGACTATGATGGGGTCAACCCCGGCTTAAGTGAAGGGTGTCGCGGCTTTGTAACTTACGGCAACGAGCGTCCGCCGTGGCAACGCGGTATCACCCCACGCGCGGAGGGGCACTGGGTGCCGAACTATCCGGTTATTCAAGACTGCGGCAACCCTGAAACTTCGCCCGTGCATCCGCAGTGGGCGGCAACAGGCGTCACGCAGGGCGCTATCTATCCCTATGTCAAAAACGCCCAGGTCTATGTGTGTCCATCCCACCGACGCAAAGATGAGTTGAAAATCAGCTACGCGCTCAACTCGGTCGCAGGCTTCATCCCCGAAGCGCAGGTGGAGCGTATCGCCCAGTTCGCCGTGCTGATAGACGAGCAAGAGACGCTCAACGATGGGCACTATCGCGCGTTTTGCGGGATTTATTACTGCGACTGCCCCTCGTTTGTGCATACCGCGGGGGCAAACTATACTTTCTTTGACGGGCATGCCAGGTGGTATCGCTCGCTCAAGGAGCGCCCGCGCATCCGCGACTGCAACGGCACCGTGGACCCGCGCATTTTCTGCCCGAAAATCCCGTTTTTCGAGTCGCTGGACTACGCTTACTACTGTATGCGCGAGTAAGGCAACGGAAGAGACAAGCAGGTCGGCATAAGCTTACAGACTCCGAGCCTGCTGACGCAGGAGCGCACAGAGTACGGCAAGACGATGCGCCGGTTCGGCTTCCTGCGTGATGCGGTAGGCTTGACCGTAGCGCCCATGCTCAATCATGGACATCGCAATATGCTGGAGCGCCTCGCTGCGAGCCGTCGCGCCGAGCGCGTTCGCGATTCGAAGCGCCTGGCGATAGTGCCCCCCTTCTGCCAGCGCATCTGCCACCTCCACAAGGGCTGGCTCGTCTTTGAGGCTGGGAATCTGTTCCAGCACTTCCAGCGCCTTGTTCAGTTGCCCCTGTCGGGCGTAGTGGCGTGCCACCATCAGGCGCACCTTCGAGGACAGAAGCGAGTTGCGTGCGAACAGCGCCAGCGCCTGCTCGACACGCCCCTGCTCAATCAGCTTCTGCGCCAGCAGGAGCCACTCCTCGGTATAGCCTGATGACCGCCTGTAGAGCGCAATCGCCTCCTCCAGTTGATTATTCTCCAGATAAACGCGCAGGGGGGACGGCGCCTGCTGCGAGCGAGCTGGCACAGGAAGCGAAGGCGTTGCCTGGATCTGCCGTGCCTCCTGAATGCGCCCCGCTGCGTGCAAAGCGGCTGCCAGCGCACTCAGCACTGTCGGGCGTTTCTCCTCGTCCACCTTTTCTGCGAGTGCCTTTGCTCTGGCAAGGGGCTGTGTTTCAAGGTACTTCAGGAAGAACGCCGTCAGATGTGCGTGAGTCTCTGGGTCGTGTTGTAGCCAGAGCGCTTGCGAACACGCCCGCACGAATGCCTTTTCCGCTTCGTTGATTTCGTTGAGTTTGAGCCAGCGCAGGGCAATTGCCAGCTGCACCTGTGCGTTTCGAATCCCGCCGTCGCTCAGTTGTAGGGGGTGTTCGGTAAGCCACTGGAACAGGCGGCGCGCGTTTTCAGGGCGCCCCTGCGCCATCCAGAGGTCTGCGAGCAGGAGGTAGTCGTCGGGGTTATAGAGTCGGTCGGGCTGGGCTAATGCAATCTGGGTGGCTTCTTCCAGAAGTGTTCCCATTGCGGGCATGCGCCGATTCTGGAACTCCCAGTAGAGGGCAGCTCCCCCTATCAGCAGCACAGCCCCGATTAGCAACAGCAACCATTTTTTGAGGCGAGCGCGTTGCATCCTCTCACCGCCCTTTCTGGAGCGGGCAGCGGGAATCGAACCCGCACCGCCAGCTTGGAAGGCTGGAGCTCTACCATTGAGCTATGCCCGCTCGCGGCTTAATTATACCCCATCCCCCTCTTCCGAGGCAAGCGCCTCCAGCTCTTCTTCCGCCGTCTCCAGCACGGCAGACGCACGGAGCAAACGCTTTGCCAGAGTCTCCTGCGTGAGCGCCGACAGCACCACCTGACCGCTGCTGAGAAACACCACACAGCGCGTGCGACGCCCCTGAGTCGCATCAATCAGGCGCGTGCCCTCCCGACGCAGCTGCTGGATCAGACGCTTGATGGGCGCCGAGTCGCTCCGCACCAGCGCCACGACTTTATCCGTCAACACGAAATTGTAAAAGCCCACATTCAGCAGAGGCGACAGCCCTCCTGTGCGCTCGTCACTCATCGCACGCACACGATTCGCCACAGGAAGGCAATCCCCTGCCTCACTCGACGGGGATGCCCAGCGTATGACACAACTGCTCCCGCATCCGCGCAATCGCACGGGTGTGCAGCTGATACACGCGCGACTCGGAGATGCCCAGCACCTGACCAATCTCCTTGAAGGTAAGCCCCTCGTAATAGTAGAGTTGGATCACCCGCTGTTCGCGTTCCGAGAGGCTCTCGATCGCCTGCTGGAGCGCTCGCATCTGTTCACGCTCCATCAGCTCCTCGTAGGGGTCCTCATAGGCGGTCAGCACCTCAGCGAGCGAGTTGCCGTTCTCGTTGTCGTCGTCGCCGTTCACGAGGCAGCTGTCAAGCGAGATGAGGTTCGTGCGGGCGTAATCAATCAGGAGTTGTCGATACTCTTCCATCGAAATCCCCATCGCCTCGGCGGTTTCCTCTTCAGTGGGGGGGCGCCCCAGCTGCGCTTCCAGTTGCACCCACGCGCGTTCTAAAGTCCGGAGCTTGTCGCGTGCGGAGCGCGGCACCCAGTCTTCCGAGCGCAACGCTTCCAGCACGGCGCCTCGAATCAGTGCAATCGCGTAGGTTTCGAACTTCACATTCCGGGTCGGGTCAAAGGTGTCCACCGCGCGAATCAAGCCGATGGCACCGTGGCTATACAGGTCCTCCCACTCCATACCCGCAGGCGGGTAGGGTACAACACGCGCCACCGTGAGTTTGATCAGATGCGCATAATGGCGGATAATCTGGTCTCGGCTTTCCATATCGCCGTAGACCTTGAAGTTGCGCCATGCGTCCGCAAGTTGATAAGCGTCCATAACAGCCTCCCTCAGTTGCCTAAGCGGCGTCCGCTTCGCTGTCGGAGGAATCCGACGGCGGTTCGGGAGCATGTTCGTGCTGCGGCGGTTCGGGTGGCATGAGCTGGCTCATCCAGAACGCCCACAGTGCGCCAGCGATCCACCCGACCATGCCCCCGATGAGTCCCCGGATGGTACACAGCACGGGGTCGATGCCCGAAATGATTCCGAGCACCAGCACCAGCATACAGCCAAGCCCCCCTGTAATGCGGGGCGCCACGCTCCAGTTCATGCGTCTTCATTCGGTTCCTCGTGGTTGCGCTGGAACCTCCTCATCGCACGGCAGGTTGCGCGGTCGTGGTGGCGATTCGGGCGCGCGCCTCCAGAGCGCGTGCGTAGAGTTCCGCATAGGCACCCGCCGAACGGGACCATGACCAGTCCTCCTGCATCACGCGCTTCACCAGGCGGCTCCAGCGCTCCGTCTGCCCAAATACCTGAACCGCCTGCTCCACCGCCCGATAGAGCGCTTCAGGCTGATAGGCACGGAACGCGAAACCGTTGCCCACTTCGCGCTCGGCATCGTAAGGCGTGATGCTGTCCGCCAAGCCACCCGTCTGCCGCACTATGGGGATTGTTCCATATCGCAAACTAATCATTTGCCCTAAACCGCACGGCTCAAACCGTGAGGGCATCAGAAACATGTCAGAACCCGCATAAATGCGATGTGCCAGCGCGTTATCGAATCCGATAGTGGCATGCACTTTCGCGCGGTGGCGCTTGTGCAGGGCGCGGAAATAGCGCTCATAGCTGGGGTCGCCTGTGCCCAGCACCACCAGCTGCACGGGCAGCTGCAGAATGCGCGCCCCGATTGCCTTGATGAGGTCCAGCCCCTTCTGGTCGGTCAGGCGCGACACCAGCCCAATCACCGCTTTGGAAGGGTCGGGTTGCCAGCCGCACTCGGTTTGCAGCTGCGCCTTACACACCGCCTTGCCCGAAAGGTCGTCCGCCGAGTAGTGGGCAGGAATATGCGGGTCGGTTTGGGGGTTCCATTCCTCATAGTCGATGCCGTTCAGGATGCCCAGAAGCCGCCCCTCCGCATCCAGCCGACGCAGAACCCCTTCCAGCTGTTCACCATATTCGGGGGTCTGTATCTCCTGCGCATAGGTCGGGCTGACCGTGTTCACATAGTCGCTGAAGAGCAAAGCGCCCTTCATCAGGTTCACCTTGCCATAAAATTCCAGCCCTTCGATATCAAAAAGCGTTTCAGGCAAGCCTGTCTCGGCAAAAAAGTCGCGCTCAAACACGCCCTGATATGCCAGATTATGGATTGTATAAACGCTCGCGATAGCCGAATAGAAAGGCTGTTGCTTCACCCGAAGCAATACAGGAATAAGCGCCGTGTGCCAGTCGTTGCAGTGCAGAATCTGGGGCGTCCACTCGTCTGCCATCTCTGCGACCATCTGCACGACCGCGTGGCAGAAAGCGATATAGGCTCTGGGGTCTACGGCGTAAATTTTGCTGGATTCGGTAGCGTTGTCAAACCATGCGCCCACACGGAGCAGGTAGGTGGGCACAGGCGCCGATTCAACGGTATACAGGGTAGCCGTTTCGCGCCAGCTGGGGTGAATCGGAACGAGGAATTCACGCAATGGGCGAACGCTCCAGCGCTCGTTTTGCGTTACCATCGGGTAGGCGGGCATAACAACTCGCACATCGTGTCCGAGCTGATGGAGCGCTTTGGGAAGGGAGCCTGCCACATCGGCTAATCCACCGACCTTTGCGTAGGGTGCAACCTCTGCCGAAGCCAACAAAACACGCATTGAACGGTTCATAGAGCCTCCTTGACGACCGAGATATGGGTGGGAGCGTGGCACAAGCGCAAAAGCCGATAGTAGCCGTTCCGCTTACGCTCCGCTCCGCCATAGAGTGCTTCCGGTCTCAGGAACTGGAGCGGAAACCGCGCGCTTGCCCAGCGCTGAATCCGCTCAATGGACGATTCGCCGAGACCTGCTAAAATTATCGGGAGTTCCGGCTGGTTTCTGCAGAGCCAGTGAAGCGTGGGGCGCAGGCGCTCCAGCAGTTCCCGCCCTGAATTCAGCCAGAGCCAGCCCACATCGGCATAAAGCATGACCTCCAGCGTGCGCCCGCACAGCCACCATTCACGGAACAGGGCACGCCACTGGCTCAACTCCGGCGCCGAAAACTGGTGGGGACCCCCCACCACATGCAGACGCGCCTGCATATCCCACCCCACACGCCCACGCGCCGAGTCACGCCAGTGCCACAGCAGCGTACACGGCGGCGCCTCCACACGCCCCTCGGCGCTCAGCAGCACATGCGCATGAATAAGGGGCACCCCCAAACGGGTTTGCACCTCCCGCTTCGCTTGAGCCGCTCTGCGTAAACCTAACGCCTGATCCATAGGCACCCTCGCAATTCTACAGAACCGTTCCGACTCCTGCTATCTGCTCAATTTCGGCAGAAGCCCCGCATTTGTGCAGGGGTAGCAGGAAAATCGCCTGCATGCCCCGAATAAAGAGTCAGTCAACACTCAACGAAGGAGGTTCGCAACGATGGGGTTTCCGTATAAAGACCCGGAGCAAGCGAGGGCGTTCGTGTTTGAGTTTATCGACCGCCTGCGCAATGTGGATGTGATTCGCGAGGGGTGGCAGAAGCTGGATATGCTGATTGCCATCCATATCAAGCAGCCCGATATCGATTTCTGGATTGACACGCGCGGCGGCAAGCTGGAGCTGCTGACCGAAAAGCCCGACGGCGAAGAGGAAGCGGCGCTGACGCTCACGGCAGACCTGTTCCACAAACTCTACACGGGGCAGGAGAACGCCATGATGGCATTCACCCAGCGCAAAATCCAGCCGAAAGGGCGCGTCAGCGGGATTATGCAACTCACCAACACGATGCCCCAGGCGGTCGCCGTCTACCGCGAATACCTGAAAGAGAAGGGACTGGGAGCCTGAGATGCGCATCGTCGGCGTGGACCTGTGCCTGCTGGAGTACCCGCTGGAGACTCCGTTCTACCCCGCGTGGCTTCCCGGCTACCCGCAGACGGCGCACCGTGTGCATCTGCTCACGCTGGAAACCGATGAGGGCATCAAGGGCTATGCCGCGGGGGTCGCCTTCAGCCGCGAGGGGAGCGGTCTCCAGCAGCTCCTGTTGCCGTTCCTGTTCGGGCGCGACCCGATGAATGTGGAAGAGGTGGTGCAGATTGCCCGCTCCGCCACTTTTCTGGGACTGCGCCTGTGGTGGATTGAAATGGCGTTCTGGGACATTATCGGCAAGGCGCTGGGGCAGCCTGTCTACCGCCTGCTGGGCGGCTATCAGGAGCGCGTGCGCGCCTACGCCAGCACGGGCGAGCTGCGCTCCGTGGAAGAGCGACTGGACTATGTGGCACAGGTGCGGGAGATGGGCATCCGCGCGGTCAAGCTCCGGTTCCACAGCTGGGACTGGCGCGAGGATATGGCGGTCGCCCGCGCCGTTCGCGAGCGCTACCCCGATATGGAGATTATGGTAGACGCGAACATGGGCTGGCGCGTGGCAGGCATGGCGCCTGCACCCAAATGGGATGTGTCCACCGCCCTGCGCGTTGCCGAAGAGCTGGCGGAACTGGGCGTGCGCTGGCTGGAAGAGCCGTTAGACAAAAACGACTACGAAGGCTACCGACGCCTGCGCGAAAAAGCGCCCATCCCCCTCGCCAGCGGGGAGATGAACCAGGATCTTCACGAGTTCCGCGAGTACCTCATTCGCGACGCCATCGATATCCTGCAGCCCGATGTGTGCCTCTCCAGCGGCATCCTGATGGGCAAAAAGATTGCGGGCATGGCAGAAGCCTTCGGCAAGCAGATTGCCCCTCACACCTGGACCAGCGGGCTGGGATTGGCGGCGAACCTGCAACTGATGGGCGCTTCGCCCAATTGCGAATGGGCAGAGTTCCCCTACGAGCCGCCCGGCTGGGACCTGAAAGCACGCGACTACTTCCTCACGGAACCGATTGTGCCCGATTCGGAAGGCTATCTGCCTGTGCCGTCAAAGCCAGGGCTGGGCGTCGAAATCGACGAGGATGCCGTCAAGCACTACCGCGTAGAAAACTGAAAGCGCGGCTGGGGCACAGTCCCCAGCCGCCCAGCCTTAAGCCGCCTTCTCGCCTGGCTGCTCTAACGGATTGACCTGCACCACCCGGTCGAGGCGTATCTCGCCACTGTCCGTGATGAAGCACACACCGTACAGCGGCACGAAGGTTACATCCGCGATAAAGAGGTTTTTGGTCTGAACCTCCCCACGGCGATCACGCCACGACACTTCGCACATCATCCCCACATACTGCTGTGCATCCTTGAAAGACATGCTCGATACCTCCCCGAAGTGTATTCGCTATTACGATTGTGCCACTTCGGGGCGTTTTTTGTATCGGGGAAAATGCGAGGTTCGGGGCTTATTGCACATCGCGCCGCTGGAAGATGATTCCCCCAATCAGCAGCGCAACGAGAATATAGAGCGCGACATAGCCCAGCTCCCATGCGCGGGTGGGCGGATTCAGAAAGAATCGTACCGCTTCGCTGGCGAAGGGCGCGTCCTCGATGCGCCCGGTAAAAGGCAGACGCACCTCTGCCATCACGAAACGCTTCAGCGTCGCCATCGGCAGCACCCACTCCGACAGCCACACGATGCGCTGGAGGATGGCGGCGTCAATAAACACCACCAGCGGGCGCAGAAAATGATCCGCGAAATAGGCGAACGCGCCCAGCGCCACCGTGAACATCAGGGCGACGGAAGTGCCCGCAAAGCTGGAGAACATCAGCGCGAGCGTGCCGTATAACACAGGGTACAGCAGCACATAGGGGAGCGCATGCCAGATTTCAGGGCGCGACCTGCCCTGCAGGTACACTGAGAGCCAGAGCATCGCGCTCCAGAGAACCACATTCACCGCGCAGAACACCATCACGCCCAGCCACTTGCCCAGATAGACCTGCCAGCGGTGCAAGGGGCGCGGCAAAATCGCCGCCAGATAGCCCCGCTCAATCTCGCCCGTAATCGTGCCCGCGCTCAACACGATTGCCAGCACCGACGCGAAAAATTTGATGGAGTCGATTCCGAAGCTGGTCATCAGCTGGATGCCCAACTCGAAGCGTCGCTCGCTGCCCCCGAACGCCTCGTGGAACGCCTTCGGCAGGAAGCTCAAGCCGTACAGCACGACCAGAATAATCAGCGTGCCCAGAAAGGCGCGCCGACGCATCGCCTCTTTGAGCGTGAGGGTCATAATCGCAGCCACTGCGCCCATCTCACTTCGCCTCCCCTTCCACCAGCTGGATAAAGAGGTCTTCCAGCGTTTCCCGTTTGGCTTGCATCCCCATCAGCTCGCCGCCGGCGTAGACCACCGCGCGTGCCAGCTCGGGGATTGCCCGCTCATCGGCGACCTCTGCCATCACACGGTTTGTGTCCAGCGGTTGCACCTTTGTCGCTACGCGCTCCAGCGCCTCCAGAACAGAGGGAACCACCTGACGCAACTCCAGCACCACCACCGATTTATGAACCAGCAACGCCTCCAGCGTGCCCTGCTTCACCACACGCCCTTTGTTGAGAATCGCCACCATGTCGCAACTGCGCTCCACCTCCGAGAGCAGATGCGAGTTCAGGAACACGGTTTTGCCCTGCTGTTTGAGATACTCGATGACCTCGCGCACGCGCCGCCTGCCCAGCGGGTCCAGTGCGGAGGTCGGCTCATCCAGAATTACGAGATCGGGGTCGTGTAAAATCGCCTGTGCCAGCCCGATGCGCTGCTGCATCCCTTTGGAGAACTCACGGATACGGCTCTTGCGGCGCTCCTGCAGTCCCACCAGCTCCAGCACCTCGTCGATGCGTTTTGCGAGCGTTTTGCCGTCCATCCCTGCCAGACGCCCATGCAGTTTCAAAAACTCTTCGGCGGTGAGAAACTCATGGAACTGAAACTTCTCCGGCAGGAACCCCAGACGCCGTTTCGCCGCAAGGGCGCCTGCTTTGTAGCCCAGCACCCACGCCTGCCCCGCCGTCGGGTACACATTCCCAATCAGAATCTGGATGGTGGTCGTCTTCCCCGCGCCGTTCGGTCCCAGAAAGCCGAACACGCACCCGTAGGGAACCTGCAGGTTCAGCTCGGCGACGGCGACAACCGGAGTCCCCCCGATAAGCGAACGGTAAACCTTTTTCAGCCCGCGCGTTTCAATCGCCCACATCGGGCGAATTGTACCTGCTTATCGGGGGCGAAAGGCATAGAATGCGCCACGCTCTGTGCCGTTAATAATCACGCCGCGCCAGCACCACGCGATGAGAAAATCGCTGTCGCCATCCCCCGTAACCAGCCAGCGGCTCCCTATCACCGCGCCAGCAGGAATAGTGGTGTTCACAAAGCGGTTGAAGGGGTTCACGGCGGTAATCAGGCGGGTCTCCACAGTACCGTCTGAGAACTGCGCCAGCACATACACATAGCTTACTTTGCGGTCCTGGCGTGCCAGTGCGGTCAGGGTGGCTTTGCTGAGGAGGCGATTGAAGCACCGCTGCGGGTAGAGCGGGCGTACCGCCCCTCCTCCCGAATCCAGCGCCCAGAGCTGTCCTGTGCTGTCCAGCACATAGCATGCGTCGGTAGCGAAGTCGTAGACGGGCGCTCCTATCAGCGCGGTTCCTGTGTTCAGCACCCAGAGCCACTGATTTGCACGGAAGTTGTAGCAACCAATGCGCGTGCCTGCCGAAACAATCAAATTACCCCGGCGGGCATCATAAGCCGCACCCAGCAGAGGGGTCGTGCCCGCGTTCGGTAAGCGCACATTACTCCGCACGCGCACGCCGTTCTGAATCACCTCAAACAAGCCATTCGCCCGGGCAACGACCACAGTCCGCTCTGGAAGCGTATAGAGCGCAACGATCGGGCTATCGGTGGGGCGAAGCAGGGAGGTTGCCAGCCCCCTGACAGGGTCAAACACAATCACCTGCTCCGTGATGTCTGCAAAGAAAACCAGCACGCCATCCCAAACAGGCGCCACATCGGTGCGAACAGGCAGGGGCAGGTTGAGCCATGTGGGCGCAAGCAACCCATTCTGGCTCAGGAGGTTCAGCGGGAATGCTCCCACCGCGCCGTTAGATGCGGTCAGGAACAGCCATTCATTCGTGAAGACCCCTGCCCCACCGGGCGTAATCCCGATTAACTTGGCGCCCCCTTGGGTGTTATTCGTAAAGGTACCCGTTGTCGTGAGAGGCTGGGGCGTGAAGAAAACCCGGGTGTCCGTTCCGTTGTTCGCTACCCACCAGAGCCTGCCTTCTATGAGAGCGGGTTCTGCAACCAGGGTGTAGCTGCTCCATGTTGTGGCTTGAGTTGCGACGCCACGAGTGGCTTCCACACCTGCTACAAAGTTGCGTTCGAAGCGCAGGCTCGCGTCCATCAGCGGGCGTGCGTTCAAAAAGAGGAAGGCACCGTCGGTGTTGCGATCGCTGGGCGCGCGGGCGCGTAAGAAGAGCCGGCGTTGTTCCCCCGGCGCCACAGGAGCCAGCGCCTCACTCACCAGAGTTGCCCCCTCGAAACTCTGGTCTGGCGTGAGCTGCTCATAGAGCGTAATTTGCCATGGGGTCGCGTCGGGCGCTTCCAGGGTGTTGAGTTTCGGGAGCAAGGTGTCGTAACCGTTGCCCCGATTTTGCACCAGAAGCGTAAACCATGCATCGCGGTCGGTCGTTCCGTGGGGAAGCGACTCGTACTCTACCCGCCAGCGCACGACTTGCCCGACCCGTACTTCGGCGGGATTGGAGAGCGCAACGGCGCTTCCCGAACTGTTCACCACCGCCGCGCGAAGTTGAAGGGTCGTACCTGCCCACAATTCACCGCCTGGCGTGCGCGGTACCTGCTGCGCCCAAAGCACGGTTGCGCACGCGAGCCATCCTGCCAGTGCCCACTGTCTCATAGCCGTCCTCTGCCAACGCACACTCCAGGGAAGGTTCAAGTCGGAAACTCAGAGGCGTCTCAGCCATCCTTTGCGACAAAGCAGGATAAGCCAAACAGGGCGTTTCGTTTGAGGAGATTATACCCCATCCCATTAAAATTTCCTGCCGTCTTGAAGACCGAATCGCCCCAAATGCCCGCGATTCGGTATACTCATGGGCGCATGGAAGCGACGGTTCGTCCAGAGATTGAATGGAATGCGCTTTTGCCGTTGATGAGCCTGATTGCAACGGCGACGCTGGTACTGCTGGTGGAGATGTTTTTGCCCAGAGGCAGGCACGCGCCTCTGATTGTGATTGGGCTGATTGGGCTGGCGCTTGCGGGCTATTTTCAAATCTCCCTCTGGCAAACGAGTCTGACCACTTTCGAGAATCTCTGGCGCGTGGACACGATTAGCAGCTTGCTCACTCTGGCGATTCTGGGCGCGACGGCGCTCACCCTGCTGTTTTCCGAAGAGTATCTGCAACAGCGGGATTTACGCTATGGGGAGTTTTATCCGCTCTTATTGTTTGCCAGCGCGGGCGCGGTGATTATGGTCTCCAGCACAAACCTGATGGTGGTGTTTCTGGGGCTGGAGGTGCTGTCGCTGGCGCTCTATGTGCTGGCAGGGCTGGCGCGCTATGAGGTGCGCTCCGAAGAGTCCGCGCTGAAATATTTTCTGCTGGGTGCGTTTGCGTCTGCCTTCTTTTTGTATGGGATTGCGATGCTTTACGGGGCGACGGGGAGCGTAGACCTGATGGCAATTGCGCGGGGATGGGGCAACAGTGCGCCCGGCACGGCGACCAGCGCCATGCTGATTGCCAGTGTGGCGTTGCTGCTGGTGGGGCTGGCGTTTAAAGCGTCGCTCGTGCCGTTCCACATGTGGACGCCTGATGTGTATCAGGGCGCGCCCACGATTGCGACCGCTTACATGTCGGCGGTGGTGAAGGTCGCGGTGTTTGGCGTGCTGATACGGTTTGTGGAGGGCGCGGCAGGCATGGCGGGGCTGTGGGCGCCGATTCTGTGGTGGCTGGCGGCGCTCTCGATGGTGGTGGGCAACCTGCTGGCGCTGGTGCAACGCGACGCGAAGCGGATGCTGGCATACTCCAGTATTGCGCACGCGGGCTATATGGCGGTGGGGCTGGTGAGTTTGAACGCCACGGGTTTGAGCGGGATTCTTTACTATCTGGTTGCCTATAGCCTGATGAGCGTGGGCGCGTTCGCGGTGCTAACGGTGATGGCGCGTGCGGGCGACGCCACCACCATCGAGGCGCTACGGGGCTTATATTACCGTCAGCCGTTCGCGGCGCACGCGATGGCGGTGCTTCTGGTCTCTCTTGCGGGCATTCCGCCCACCGCAGGCTTTTGGGGCAAGTGGTATCTGTTTGTGGCATCGCTGGAGGCGGGGCAGGTGCTGCTGGCGATTCTGCTGGCGCTGACCAGCGTGGTGGGCGCGGCATACTATCTGGGGCTGGTGTTCGCGCTCTATACACCGCCTCGTGAGACGGTCGAGCGGTGGCGCATGCCGGCGCCGATGGCGGCGTGCCTGCTGGCGTGCGTGCTGGGGCTGATTCTGCTGGGGCTGGCGCCCTCGTGGCTTACGGCTCCTGCACGGCAGGCGGTGGAGGCAAGCGCGACGCGGGTCTCCTCGGGGCTTCCTTAATCGTTGACCTTCAGCACGCTCAGAAACGCCTCTTGAGGCACTTCCACCGTGCCGACCTGCTTCATGCGCTTCTTGCCCTCTTTCTGGCGCTCCAGCAGCTTGCGCTTGCGCGTGATATCGCCCCCATAACACTTGGCAATCACATTCTTGCGGAACGGCTTGATGGTCTCGGAGGCAATCACGCGCGAGCCAATTGCCGCCTGAATGCGCACCTCAAACTGCTGGCGCGGGATGACCTCTTTGAGGCGTTCCACCAGCACCTTCGCGCGGGCGTAGGCGCGCTCGCGCGGGGCGATAAAGCTCAGCGCGTCCACAGGGTCGCCGTTAATCAGCACATCGATTTTCACGGCGTCCACTTCGCGATAGCCTGCCGGCTCATAGTCAAACGAGGCGTAGCCGCGCGTGCGGGTCTTGAGCTGGTCATAAAAGTCCAGCAGAATCTCGCTGAGGGGCAGGCGATAATACAGAATCACGCGCTGGGGCGTGGGGTACTCCATTTTCACAAACTCGCCGCGCCGCCCCATGCAGAGCTCCATCACCGCGCCCACATAGTCGTTGGGAACCATCACCGTGGCGAAGACTACGGGTTCCTCCACCTTCTCGATGGTGCCCGGATTGGGCCAGTGGGTGGGGTTGTCTATTTCCAGCTGGGTTCCGTCCTCCAGCGTCACGCGATAGGCGACGCTGGGGGCGGTGGCAATCAGCTCCAGCCCGAACTCGCGCTCCAGGCGTTCCTGCACAATTTCCATATGCAACAGCCCCAGAAAGCCGCATCGGAACCCGAAGCCAAGCGCGGCACTGTTTTCTGGCTCGAAGGTGATGGCGGCGTCATTAAGGCTGAGCTTTTCCAGCGCGTCGCGCAGGTCGGGGTATTTATCGCCTTCCACCGGGTACAAGCCGCAGAACACCATCGGCTTGACCTTACGGAAACCGGGCAGTGGCTCTTTTGCGGGGCGGTCTGCGGAAGTAATCGTGTCGCCCACCTGCGCGTCTTTCACCGACTTGATGGAAGCAGTAATATAGCCCACCTCGCCCGTGTCCAGGCGCTCGGCAGGGCGCAGCTGGGGGGTGAAGTAGCCCACCTGCGCCACTTCGAACACCTTGCCGTTGGACATAAACATGATGCGGTCGCCCGGTTGCACCCTGCCATCCACCACCCGTACATACGCCACCACGCCCACATAGGGGTCGTAGTGGGAGTCGTAGACCAGCGCCCGAAGCGGCGCGTTGGGGTCGCCTTTCGGCGGGGGGATGCGCTGCACGATTGCCTCCAGAATCTCCTCAATCCCGATACCCTCTTTCGCGCTGGCTAAGATGACCTCGCTGGGGTCTATCAACAGGGCGTGTTCCATCTCCTCTTTGACCCGCTCGGGGTCTGCAGAGGGCAAATCGATCTTGTTAATCACGGGCACAATTGTCAGCCCCTGATTGTAGGCAAGGTTCGTGTTGGCAATCGTTTGCGCTTCCACGCCCTGCACGGCGTCCACCACCAGAATGGCGCCCTCGCACGCTGCCAGACTGCGCGAGACTTCGTAGGTGAAGTCCACATGCCCCGGTGTGTCAATCAGGTTGAGCTGATAGGTTTTCCCGTCGCGGGCAGTGTAGGAAAGGCGCACGGCGGTCATTTTAATCGTGATTCCGCGCTCGCGCTCCAGGTCCATCGTGTCCAGCACCTGCTCTACCGGGGTGCCGCGGGCAATCGCGCCTGTGAACTCCAGCAGGCGGTCTGCCAGCGTGGATTTGCCGTGGTCTACATGCGCGATAATACAGAAGTTTCGGATATGCGATTGCATACGGGGAAATTGTACCCGTTTGAAGGAGCAGGGCAAAAAGCCCCTGCCCTGCTCCTTTGGGCTTACGACTGGACGGTTTCCTGCTGAGTCTGGGCGCGCAGGCGTTGCGTGGTCGCCATCGGGCAGAAGCGCGGTCCACACATGCTACAAAAGTGTGCGAACTTGTGCGCCTCTTTGGGCATCGTCTCGTCGTGATAGGCGCGGGCGGTTTCGGGGTCTATCGCCAGCTCGAACTGGCGGTTCCAGTCGAACTCGAATCGCGCCCTGGAGATGGCGTCGTCCCAGTCGCGGGCGCCGGGAATGCCCTTGGCAATATCGGCAGCGTGCGCCGCGATACGGTAGGCAATCAAGCCCTGTTTCACATCCTCGGCGTTGGGCAAACCCAGATGCTCTTTGGGGGTTACATAGCAGAGCAACGCCGTGCCGTGCCACGCCACAATCGCCGCGCCAATTGCGGAGGCGATATGGTCATAGCCGGGCGCGACATCGGTCACCAGCGGTCCCAGCGTGTAGAAAGGCGCTTCGTGGCACCACTCCTGCTGCAGGCGCACATTCTCCTCGAGCAGGTGCAGGGGGATGTGCCCCGGACCTTCCACCATCACCTGCACGCCTTTCGCCCACGCGCGTTGTACCAGTTCGCCCAGCGTGCGCAACTCCGCCAGTTGTGCCGCGTCGTTCGCGTCGGCGATACAGCCCGGGCGCAGTCCATCGCCGAGGCTGATGGTCACATCGTAGCGCCGACAGATTTCCAGCAGGTCGTCAAAGCGGGCGTAGTAGGGGTTCTCGCGGTGATGGGTGAGACACCACTCCGCCATAATCGCGCCGCCGCGGCTGACAATCCCCGTAATGCGTCGCTCGGTCAGCGGGATGTAGCGCCGTAGCACGCCTGCGTGAATGGTCATGTAGTCCACACCCTGTTTTGCCTGATGCTCCACAATCCCCAGAAAGTCGTCTTCGGTCAGTTCTTCCACCGAGCGAACCTGAGTGAGCAGCTGGTAGACGGGCACGGTGCCGATGGGCACGGGCGAGTGCTGAATGATTGCCGTGCGGATGGCGTCCAGATCGCCGCCTGTGGAGAGGTCCATCACCGTATCGGCACCCCAGCGGATGGCAGTGTAGAGTTTCTCCAGCTCCTGCTCGATCCCTGCGCTCAGGGGCGAGCTGCCGATATTGGCGTTGATTTTGGTGCGGAACCGCTTGCCAATCACAATCGGTTGTAGCGCGGTGTGATGAATGTTGGCGGGGATAATCGCACGCCCGCAAGCCACCTCTTCACGCACGATTTCGGGGTCTACCCCCTCGCGCTCTGCACAAAAGCGCATCGCGTCGGTGATAATCCCCTGACGCGCGTACTCCATCTGAGTCATCGTGATGCCTCCTCCGATTAGTCTCGCGGGGAGAGCGACGGGGGAGCGAGCAGAAGAGGGCAAACGATTGCCTCTATCCGCGTTCCCTTCGCCAGTATTACCTGGATCAGGTTCCAGGGGTTCCTCCAGACTGGAGGTCTCAGCCGACTTTGCGTCAGCACCCCCCGCGGTGCGTTAATCATACCCAAAAGGTTCCCCTACAATCCCAGCTGTTCCCAGATGGCATCTATTCTGGCTTTGACTTCGGGACTCATGCGAATCACATCGGGCCACTCGCGGGTGAAGCCTTCTTCTTTCCACTTGGTGGTGGCGTCAAAGCCGATTTTACTGCCGTATCCCACATAGGGGCTGGCGTGGTCCAGCACATCCACGGGTCCTTTCACAATCAGGGTGTCGCGTTCGGGGTCTACATTGGCGCCCCAGCGCCACAGCACTTCGCCCAGGTCCTGCACATTCACATCCTCATCGAACACCACGATGAATTTGCTGAACATCAGCTGCCCCAGCCCCCAGAGCGCGTTCATCACCTTGAAGGCGTGCCCCGGATAGCGCTTGCGGATGCTCACGAAGCAGAAGTTATGGAAGACGCCTTCCACAGGCAGGTTCATGTCCACGATTTCGGGCAGGGTGAGCCGCACCAGCGGCAGGAAAATGCGCTCCACCGCTTTGCCCATCCAGCCGTCTTCCATCGGGGGTACGCCCACAATCGTGGCGGGATAGACAGGTTTCTGGCGGTGCGTAATTGCCGTTACATGAAACACGGGGTAGTAATCGGCGAGGCTATAGTAGCCCGTGTGGTCGCCAAAGGGACCTTCCAGACACCGCTCGCCGGGGTTGATGTAGCCCTCGATCACAATCTCAGCGTTTGCGGGCACGAGAATATCCACGGTTTTCGCGGGCACCAGCTCCACAGGCTTTTTGCGCAGGAAGCCTGCGAACATCAGCTCGTCAATCGCGGGCGGCAGGGGCGCAATCGCGCTGAAGGTGAGCGCGGGGTCATCGCCCAGCGCGACCGCCACCTGAATCGGCTCGCCGCGCTTCTCGGCGTGCTGATAATGCTCCGCGCCTACCTTGTGAATCTGCCAGTGCATCGCGGTGGTGCGCTTGTCCAGCACCTGAATGCGATACATGCCCACATTGCGCTTGCCCGTGTTGGGGTCGTGCGTGAACACCAGCGGCAGCGTGATGTAGCGCCCTCCATCCTGAGGCCAGCAGTGCAGAATGGGGAACTCAAACAGGTCTATCTGGTCGCCTGTTTTGACCACCTCTTGCGAGATGCCCTCTTTGACGCGGGTGGGGGGTACTGAGCGCGCCACCTGCAGGAGCCTGCCGAGCTGGGGCATCAGTTCGGGCAAGGCACGCAACTTGCCCAGTAAACCGCCCTCCAGCTGGGGCACTTCGGGTTTGAGTAGCGCCTCCACTTCGCGGGCAATGGTTTCAAAGTCGTCCACGCCAAGCGCCATGCTCATGCGCTTGCGCGACCCCATCGTGTTGATGGCGACCGCGATATCGTAGCCTTTGGGGCGCTCAATCAGCAGGGCGGGACCGCCTGACTTCATCACGCGGTCGGCGACTTCCGTAATCTCCAGATAGGGGTCTAACGGATAGCGGACACGACGCAGTTCGTTTTCCTGTTCCAGCCGTAGCAGAAAGTCCTGAAAATCGCGATATGCCATAGCGAGCCTCCGTTGTTTCGTGCCCGCTCCCTGAGGTTCCGCCGTGAGGGGTTCCCCCTGAGAGACAGAGGGAACCCCACTTATGGGTTAGCGCTTTGAGCGCAGAATCGCCTCGTAGCGTGCGTTCACCACATCCCAGTCAATCGCCTGAACGAACGCCTCGATGTATTTAGCGCGTGCCGTCTGGAAGTCGTAGAAGTAGGCATGCTCGTAGGTATCCATCGCGAGGATGGGGGTGGCGTTCCATACCGGGAAGGTGTTCTGGGCGTCGCCGATATAGTTGAAAAGGGTGCCGTCGTCGTGGTCGTAAGCGAGCCAGACCCAGCCGCGCGCTGCCATCCCTGTCGCTTTGAAGTCGTCCAGCCAGCGCTCATACGAGCCGAAGTAGCGTGCCAGCGCACTGCGCAGTTCGCTGCTCGGCTCGGAACCACCGCCCCCGATGTTCTCGAAGTAGAGCTCGTGGTTCTTCACTCCGCCCAGCGCGAAGGTGTAATCCACCTTCAGCGAGCGAATCAGGCTGTAGGTCTGGTTGCCTTTCGCGAAGTCGTCGGCAGTGAGCGCACTGAGCGCCTTACGAATCTCGTTGGTCTTGTTCACATAGCCCTGATAGAGCTTGTAGTGTTCCTCGTGGGTTTTTCGGGAAATGCCGAACTTTTCGGTCTGGAACACTTTTTCGGGCAACGGCTTTGCCACAACCTCCACAACTTGAATCTCAGCCATACGCAAATCCCTCCTGTACAGTGGTGTTGCGGTCAGCGCGTGGGGAGCGAGTAACCCAAGCCCCGCAGCGGCAGTAGCGGACTTGAGGAACTCCCGACGCGAGAGGCGTCTTGCTGCCATAGTGAGGCTATTATACCTGATGGGGGAGATGGCGCGCGGTGTTCCTGAAAGCGCCTGCTAACGATTCCCCCTGTGAATCGTCGAACACTTCGGTGAAAGCGGTGCAAGGGCGACCCGGCGGCTCCGGGCATGGCGTCTCGGGATTGGGAAGCGTTGCCCTTCTTGTGGGGGTAGGGCTTACGCTGTGCCTGAGTGGCTGTGCGGGTTCCAAAGATTCAAAACGGTGGCGCCCGATTGCCAACTTCACCACCTCGCTGGAGGGGCGCACGCCCGCCCAGCGGCATAACGCCCTGCTGGCGGCGCGACGCATCGACGGGCAGACCCTCGCGCCAAACGCCACCTGGTCATTCAACGGGTGTGTGGGCAAGTGGGTGCGCTCGGAGGGTTTCCAGCGCGCCCCTGTGAGCTATGGGGGTATTTTAGTGCCTGCGTGGGGCGGCGGCGTGTGCCAGACCTCAACGAATGTGTATAACGCGGCGCTGCTGGCAGGGCTGGAGGTGGTGGAGCGCCATCCCCACGCCGTCGCGCCCCAGTATGTCGCGCCCGGTCTGGACGCTGCCGTGGCGCAGGGAATCGCCGATTTGCGCCTGCGCAACCCTTACCCTTTCCCCGTGCGCCTGCGAGCGCGAGCAGAGGGAAACCGACTTGTGTGCGTGGTGGAAGCGCTTGTCACCGAAGCCGAGATTGCCCGCCATGTGCCGCGTTGTGAGCTGGTCTGTGAGCGGTCTGCAGTGCAAGCGCCGCTCGAGGTGCGCGGCTTCCGACCCCAACCAGGACGCCCCGGCATGCTCATACGGCTCTGGCGAATCAAGCAGTGGAGCGGCAAAACCGAGCGCGAGTTTTGCCACGAAACCTATTACGCCCCGTTGCCGAAAGGCGTCCCCTAACGCTCGCTGACCAGCTGATAGACGCTGGCGAGCGCGTTTTCCAGCTGCTTTTGTGTGGCGGTGAGAGTCAGGTCGGCGCGGGTGCGTTCCAGCACCGCGCGCAGGGCATCACATGTCCGACGCAAGCCGCCCGTCAGCGCGTCGGGATAGTCAAAGGTGATGAGCTCGTCGTAAATCTCGTCCATCACCTGCAGAAGCGTTTCAGCGTGGGTGATTTCGCCTGCCCGCAACAGGTCCAGCACATAGCGCCGACACTCCGAAGCCGCCTCTGCCATCCCGTTCAGGTAGGCGGGGATACCGACCTCCAGCTCTTCGGGTTCAGGGAGCGCATTGCCCAGCACAATCGCGTAAAGCACCTCGCCTTCCACATACTCCTTTTCGGCGTCGTGCAAAAAGCCTGCGTAATAGACTTCGGGGTAGGGGCGCAAACGCTCGCGCGCCTGCTGGATTTCGGCGTGCGCCTGACTCAACAAATCACGACACGCCTCGAATTCGCGCCGGTGCAAACTTCGAATCGCGCGCGCACACAGTTGAACTGCTCGCCTGCAAGATTGTAAGCCCGCTTCCCGTGCCTGATGGCTCTCCTCCATCTGCTGGCGCAGTCGCTCGGCAATCTCACTCCAGTGATTCATAGTGTTGGGGATTATACCCCCGCTGAATCAGTGAGCGCACGACGCCATGACTGTCGCCATATAGTGGGTCTTCGGAGCGCTCCTCAAACAGCACCCCAACGACAAACGGCTTGCTGATAGCCAGCCAGCAGAAGGAGTCAATCCAGCGGGCGGCGTCCTCGCGCCAGAAAGTCTCGTGAGGGGTTTCAGGAGGGAGCTTGAGCGTCAGGTAGAGCGGCTTGCCCACCTCGCCGTACTGCTCCAGCAGATGGTCAAAGTAAAACAAATCGCCGTCATGCCAGTAAAGCGTCAGGTGGACGCCCTCAAAGGGCAGTTCCAGCTCCACGCACGCCTGCAGGAACGCCAGCCCGCTTTTGCGGTGGTAGAGACTGTGTCCCACACCCAGCAGGCGCACCGACATGGGGTCTATTTCGCGTGCCGTTTGCAGAACCCGCCGCAGCGCGTAGAGCTGGGTGGCATGGTCGGCTCCCAGCGACTTGAGGTGGGTGGGGGCATCGTCCAGAATCTGCCAGTAGCGCACCCAGCCGCGATAGCGCATCAGGCAGGACTGCAGATGTTTCTCAGGAGTTTGAAGCGCTTCTGCGCCCAGCTCCGTGCCGATCAGCACCTTGCGCTCCTGCTGGGCGTACTGGATGAGCGGAACCCAGTCGGCTCTGCAGCCGAGCGGGAGCGCGAGGGTATTGAAGGGAGCGAGATGTTCGGCATCGGGCTGGCTGGAGTATACCTGCACTCCCCAAAGAAACACGGGGCGCCCCTTGAGCCGCTGCAGGCGCGTGAGAGCCACCGCGCGCACGAGCGCCTCACTGGCGCGTATCAGGTGGCTCATCTGCATCAGGGGTTCTGTTGCCGATTGCGCCGCTTCCAGATGGTGTTGCGCCGCGCTGACGGGCACGCCCCTGCGAGCGTACTGCTTCATGCTCTGGGTCAGCTGCGCCGTTCGCTCCTTGACAAACGCGCTGGAGAGGGTCAAAGGTGAATGATTCGCCGTGAACCCCCTGCCCTGATTGTTGACCCACACATAGAGACGCCCTACCTCTGGCAGGCGAAACGGGGCGGCGACGCCATCGGGCGCTTGCGAGGTAGTGCCCCATGCTTCCCCCTCGCCGCGCGTCAGGGTGGCGGGCAGCAGATCGCCTGCGGTGCTGGTCAGGCGCCCATACGCCACATCGCCTACGCCTTCCTCAAGGCGAATGACAAAATTGCTCACAGCCCTGTTTCTATTTTCGGAGTCTACCCGTTTTTTCTGGAGGTCAGGACACTTTCAGGTACAATCCCCGTGGATGGAGCGCGAAGTGCGTACCCGCGTGTTGATTGTGGGCGGCGGCGTGGGCGGCTGCGCCTGCGCCCTCGCGCTCGCCAGCCACCGTATTCCAACGATTCTGACGGAGCCAACCGACTGGCTGGGCGGGCAGCTCACCACGCAAGCCGTGCCACCCGACGAACATCGCTGGATCGAAGAGCAGGGCTGTACCCAACGCTACCGCGCCTATCGCGAGGCGGTGCGCGATTACTACCGTCGCTACTACCCGCTCAAACCTGCCGCGCGGGAAGACCCCTACCTGAACCCCGGCGGGGGCTGGGTCAGTCGCCTGTGCCACGAGCCGAAAGTGGGGGTCGCCGTGTTGAACGCCATGCTTGCCTACCCGCAGATGGGCGGCTGGCTCACCGTGCTGTACCATCACAAGCCCATAGAGGCGCTCACCGAAGGCGATTTCGTGCGTGCGGTGCGGTTCCTCAACACGGCGACGGGCGACAGCCTGATTGTGTACGCCGACTATTTTGTGGACGCCAGCGAGCTGGGCGACCTGCTTCCCCTTGCGAGCGTAGAGTATGTTACGGGCGCCGAGTCGCAACGCGAAACGGGGGAACCCCATGCCAAGCCAGAACCCGAACCCCATAATATGCAGGCGTTCACATGGTGCATGGCGCTCGGCTATGACCCCGATGGCGATTACACGATTGAAAAGCCTGCCCAGTACGAGCGCTGGCGCGCCTATCAGCCGCCCTTCTGGCACGCGCCGTTTTTCAGCTGGACGGATGTGCATCCCATCACGCTCCAGCCGCGTCCGTTAAGCCTGTTCGGAGAACAGGGCGTAGCGCTTTTTACCTATCGACAGATTGTGAACCCTGCGATTTACGAACCCCACCTCGCCCCCGAACCTGTTACGATTGTGAACTGGCCCCAGAACGATTATTTTGAGGGCAACATTCTGGATGTGCCTGAAGCAGAGGCGAGCGCCCATCTGGAGTCGGCGCGTCAGCTGTCGCTGAGTTTGCTCTACTGGCTGCAGACGGAGGCGCCGCGCCCCGATGGGGAGGTGGGCTATCCGGGCTTGCGCCTGCGTCCCGACATCACGGGCACGCCCGACGGGCTGGCGAAAGCGCCCTACATCCGCGAGGCGCGACGAATCCGGGCGCGGTTCACCGTCTGCGAGCAACACTTAAGCGCTGCCTGTCGCCCCAACGCCACGCTCGCCGAGCCGTTCCCCGATACCGTCGGCGTCGGGCACTACCGAATCGACCTGCACCCCACCACGGGAGGCGACACCTATCTGGATATTGACGCGCTCCCGTTTCAGATTCCGCTGGGCGCGTTGCTCCCCATCCGGGTGCGCAACCTGCTACCCGCATGCAAAAACATCGGCACGACCCACATCACCAACGGCTGCTATCGCCTGCATCCTGTGGAGTGGAATATCGGCGAGGCAGTGGGCACTCTGCTGGCTTTCTGCCTTGAGCAGGGCACAGAGCCGCATCATGTTTACGAAGCGCCTGCGCTTCTCGCGGCTTATCAGGCACAGTTGAGCGCGGAGGGCGTGCAGTTGCGCTGGCAGCTCTAATTGCGTATCCTTCTTCCACGCACGGGGCGTTGCGGCTGGGGCGGCGCAGGCTCTGGATGGTAGGGCACAGGCACATAGTCCACGCCTGCCGTGCGCTGTACCGGCTGCGGGTAGAGCGCCATCAGCTGATAAATCTCCTGGGGCAGGTCGGTGCGCACATTCAGCCCCATCGCGCGCGCCTCGTCGGCGGTAATCGCGTAATCATGCGTGTAATAACCCTGGGTGAGCTTATCCGCCACCTGCTCGGCTTGCTCTAAGGGCATGCCGTTCGCCACCAGCACATTGCGCACCAGCTCCAGCGCCTGCGCCAACGCCTTGCGAGAAATATCTGCCAGAATCAGCGTCTGGTCATCTACTTCGCTGATGGGTTTCTGCTCCACCACTTTGAGAATGGAGGCGGCAGGGAACTGCCCCACCTGCGGGTCTACAGGACCCAGCACGGCGTGCGGGTCCATCACAATCTCGTCGGCGGCGAGCGCGATCAGCGTGCCCCCCGACATCGCATAGTGCGGCACGAAGGCGGTTACTTTCGCCTTGTGGTCGCACAGGGCGCAGGCAATCTGCTGGCTCGCCAGCACCAGCCCTCCGGGCGTGTGCAGGATGATGTCAATCGGCATATCGGGCGGGGTCATGCGGATTGCGCGCAACACTTCTTCCGAGTCTTCCACGCTGATAAAGCGGAACACGGGGATGCCAAAAAACGAAAGCGCTTCCTGGCGATGAATCAGCACAATCACGCGGGTGCCGCGCATTTTCTCAATTTGGCGAATCATGCTGAGGCGCGCCGATTCCAGCATCCGCTGGCGCACCATCGGCATCAGCATCATAAAGATAAAGAAGAGCCAGAACAGTTGCGAAATCAGGGCACTCAGGGGCGAAACTTCCATGTGCAGGATTATACCCACTTGTCGGGTATACTGGCAGGCATGCGACGCTGGCGTGTTTTCTGGTTGTGGGTGTTATGTTTTGGGGTAGTGCATGCGGTTTCAGAGCCGCGCACGCTCTGGGGCATCGAGATTAACGAGTATGCGCAACGCCGAACCCGACTGGCGCAACAGCTGGAACCGGACCAGATGGCGCTGGTTGCCAGCGAACCCCCGGCTCCCACCCGCATGCGCTACCGGCAGGATAGCCACTTTATGTACCTCACGGGTGTGGAAGCGCCGAACGCCCTGCTGGTGGTGTTGCCGATGGATAGCCCCACTGGCGAGCGCGAGATTCTGTTTTTGAGACCCCAGTCGCGAATCTCCCAGATTTTTGAGGGGCGCACTTTCCAGCCCGATAAAGAGACCGAGCTGGCAACGGGCATCCGCTCCGTGCGCCCGATGGCGGAACTGCAGGCGTTTCTGGAAACCGCTCTGCAACATCATCCGCGGGTGCTGATGAACCGCCATGCCCGCACGGGCTACGCCGACACCCTGCGCCAGATTCGCCCCGAAGTGGAACCCCTTTCTATTGAGCGGGCGATGGCGGAGCTGCGCCTTATCAAGTCGCCTGCCGAACAGCGCCTGATTCGCAAGGCAATTCAGGCGACAATAGAAGCTCATCGCAATCTGGCGCGCGCCATTAAACCCGGCGTTTATGAGTACGAGATCGAAGCGATTGTGCAGGCGACCTTCCGTCGGCACGGCTCCGAGCGCGAGGCGTATCCATGCATTATCGGCTCCGGTCCGAACAGCTGCATTCTGCATTACAATGCGAACAAGCGCCGCATGCAGGCAGGCGAGCTGGTGCTGATCGATATCGGCGCAGAGTATTCCTATTACGCGGCAGATATCACCCGCACCTACCCGGTTTCGGGCAAGTTCACCAAACGCCAGCGCGAACTTTACATGGCGGTGCTGGAAGCCAAACGCGCGGTGGAGCGCCACGCCAAACCGGGCATGACCCTGCGCGACCTGCACATGAAGGCGGTGGAGGTATTGCGCAACTCGCCCCTGCGCGCCCGTGACGAAAACGGACAGGAACGCACCTTAGACGCCTTCTTCGTTCACGGGCTCTCGCACATGATGGGCATGGATGTGCATGACCCCGATCTGGGCAAGCCGCTCCAGCCCGGCATGGTGTTCACCATTGAGCCGGGGGTCTACATCCCCAGCGAGAATATCGGCATTCGGATTGAAGATGACTACATGATGACCGAAAAGGGCGTGGTGAACCTTTCCGCCGCACTCCCGGACGACCCCGACGCGATTGAGAAAATGATGCGCCCTGTCCGCGCCAGCAAGTAAGAGGAAATTCAGGACAAAAGTCCCTACCGCCCTGCCTCTGGGATGGGTTATCATGGAGGCAGTGGCGCGTGTGATATGCGAAAAGGATGGCTCGTTGGGCTGTGGCTCTGGGCTTATTGTCTTGGAGCCGCAGGTTATGACGCAACAGAGAACGCGACGGCGCTGGCAGCCTATACAGCGGAGCTGAACGCGCTGCGCGCCGCGCATGGCGTACCGCCGCTAAAACTGAACCCGATTATCAGCGATGCGGCGCAGTATCAAGCGGAAGTGATTGCAGAGACTGGGCAGCTGACCCATCACGACAAAGAGGGGCGGCGCCCCTCCCAGCGACTGCGCGAGCGCGGCTATGAGATTCAGGCAGTCGGCGAAATCTTAGCCTTCGCGCCCACATGGGGCGATGCACTGGAAGCATGGCTCCGAAGCGAGCAGCACCGCAAAATTCTGCTCTCGCCAGACTATCGCGAGCTCGGCGTGGGCGTGAGAGAAAAACCCAACTCGCTCTCCGCCAAAATTTGCTGTGTGGTTTTCGCCCGACGCGAGGGCGTCTACCCCCTGATTATAGAGAACGACGCCCCGATTACCCGCTCCCGCAAGGTGAAACTGTTCGTTCATGGCGCGGCGCTCGCTTCTGAGATTCGCCTGAGCGCCGATGGACAGAACTGGCAGCCATGGCGCAAACCCCAGTCGGAACTGGAGTGGCAACTGCCCGCAACCGCCGGCGAACATACCGTGTGGGTGGAACTCAAAATCGGCGGCAGAATCTATCGCGCCGCGGACACCATCCGCTACGAACCCTGAACCCTTGTCGGGTATACTTTTTCCCTCAGGATTGGGAGTGTCTTCCGGATGCAAACGCATACAGCCTCGCTGGCGGAGAGCATTCTCCTCGTGATTGGTCTCAGCATCGTGGTGGTGGTGCTGTTTCAGCGTTTGCGCATTCCCCCTATTGTGGGGTTCATTCTCACGGGTGTGCTGATTGGTCCTCATGGGTTGGGTTGGGTGGGCGAAGCGGAAGCGATTCACACGCTGGCGGAAATCGGCTTGGTGCTGCTGCTGTTCTCGCTGGGCGTGGAGTTCTCGCTGGATCGGTTGTGGCAGCTGCGCCACTATGTGCTACGCGGAGGCATCGCCCAGATAGCCATCACGGTGCTGGTGTGCGCCGTGGGGGCGGCGCTGCTGGGGTATGGGGCTGCCGCGGCGCTCGCGCTGGGCATGATTATCAGCCTCAGCAGCACGGCGGTCGGAATCAAACTGCTCAAACAGCGCGAAGAGCTGGACAGCACGCACGGGCGTTTCGCCGTGGGGGTTCTGCTCTTTCAAGATGTGATGGCGCCTCTGTTTATGGCAATGATGCCCCTGGTGTCCCGGCTGGGACAGGAAGGCTGGGGTGCGATAGGGGTCAAGCTCTTGCTGACGGTGGTGGGAGTGGGAGCGGTTTACCTGGTGGCGCGTGCCTTCGTGCCAACCGTGTTGCGCTGGATTGTCTCCACCGACACGCGCGAAATTCCCGTGCTGGGTTCGCTGTTTATTGCGTTGCTAATGGGCTACCTCACGCAGAAGCTGGGGCTTTCGCCTGCGCTGGGCGCGTTTGTGGCAGGCGTGATTATCTCCGAAACGCCCTATAGCCATCAGATTACCGCCAATATTGTGCCGTTTCGCGACAGCTTTCTGGCGCTCTTTTTCATCTCCGTGGGGCTGCTGGTGGACCTTGCGTATCTTCAGGCAAGCTGGGGGCAGGTGTTGAGCTGGACGGTCGGGCTGATGGCGCTCAAGTGGTTGATTGTGGTGGGGATTGCGTGGCTCATCAAGCGCCCGTTGCGCATGGGGCTGTTGGCAGGGGCGGTGCTGGCGAATATTGGCGAGTTCTCATTCGTGCTGATGGAACAAGCGCGAGCGATGCGGGTGTTGCCAGAAGAGCTCGTTCACGGACTGGTGGCGGGCACTTCGCTGAGCATTCTGCTCACCCCGCTGTTGCTCTCAGGAACCTACCGCTGGCTGGCACGCTGGACAGGACGCGCCTCGCTCTTTTCTCACTATGGTCAGCAGCGACACCAGCCCGTGCCCTATCGCGACCACATCATTATCGTTGGGTTCGGTTTGAACGGGCGTAATCTGGCGAACCTGCTGAGGGAGATTGGCACCCCCTTCGTGGTGGTGGAGCTGAACGGCGCGCTGGTTCGCGAAGCGCAGAAGATGGGCATCCCTGTGATTTACGGCGACGCCGCCCAGCCCGAAGTGTTGCACGCGGCAGGCGTGGAGCATGCGCGCGCCGTCGTGATCGCGGTCTCGGACCCCATCAGCACACGCTACACCGTGCGCGCTGTGCGCGAACTGAACCCGACCGTCTATGTGATTGCCCGCACCCGGTATGTGTCGGAAATTGAGCCGCTCTATGCCGCAGGCGCGACCGATGTGATTCCCGAAGAGTTTGAGACCTTTATTGAGATTGCGGGGCGTATCATGCGCCTGCTGGGGGTGGAGAACGAACTGCGACTGGAGCTGATGAACCAGTGCCGTGCCCGCCACTATCAGATGCTTCAGGAAACCAAAGAAGGCGTGTTCGCTAATTGACCCGCATGCGCGCCAGATGGGGATGGCGCACCCACTTGTGAATCTCCACCACAACCACCACGCTCAACGCCACCAACGCCATCTGCACCCATGTCTCCAGCGGGATGGGCGCCACGCGCAACACGAACTGCGTCGGGGGCAGATAGAGCGCCAGCGCATGCACCGTTAACGCGCTGATTGCCGCCAGCAGCAGAAACGGATTGCGCAGGGGACTCAACAGAAACGCCGAGCGATGCTCCGAGCGACAGTTGCCCACATGGAAGTTCTGGAACAGCACCATCGTGGTGAGCGCCACCGTCTGGGCGTAGGTCAAATTCCCTGTTCGGGCATACTCCTGCTGGAACGACCAGAAAGTAGCGACGGCAATCAGGGCGCCGACAATCACCGTGCGTTCCCACAGCAGGGGCGAGATAATCCCTTCGTTGCGTGAGCGCGGCTTGCGCAACAGCACGCTACGGTCGCCCGGCTCAAACGCCAGCGCCACAACCTGCAATCCGTTCGTGACCAGGTTCAGCCAGAGCAGCTGCGCCGCCAGCATCGGCACGGGTAGCCCTGCCAGCAGCGTCAGGAAAAACAGCAAGATAGACCCCATGCCTGTGGAGAGCAGGAAAAAGGTGGCGTTGCGCACATTGTCAAAGGCGATTCGCCCCTCTTCTACGGCGTTGCGGATAGACACGAAGTTATCATCTGCCAGCACAATATCGGCAGCCTCGCGGGCGACATCGGTGCCTGAGCGTCCCATCGCGATGCCGACATCGGCGGCTTTGAGCGCGGGCGCATCGTTCACCCCATCGCCCGTAACCGCCACGACCTCGCCATTCGCCTGAAGCGCCCGCACGATGCGCAACTTCTGCTCGGGCGTGACTCGCGCAAACACATTCACCTGTTTGACCTGCTCCTGAAGGGTGGCGTTGTCCATCTGTTGCAGGTCAACTCCCGTCAGCACGGGGGCGTCGCGGTCGGCAATTCCCAGCTCGTGGGCAATCGCGCGCGCCGTTTCGGCGTGGTCGCCTGTAATCATCAGCACGCGAATGCCTGCGCGGTGGCAGTCCTGAATTGCCTCCAGCACGCCCGGGCGCGGCGGGTCCATCATACCCACCAGCCCAATCAACACCAGCCCGGTGGGTTCGGGCACGCCTTCAGAAGGGTCCAGCGGTTGGGGAAGGCGTCGATAAGCGAGCGCCAGCACGCGCAACCCGCGCTGCGCCATCGCCCGCGCCTGCGCCTGAACCTGTTCCCGCGCGGCGGAATCAAAAGGTCTCTCCCCTTCGGGGGTCAGCCACGCCTGGGCCATGCGGAACACACGCTCAGGGGCGCCCTTCACAAAAACCCAATGCTCGTCGCCCCGCTGGCGCACACTGGCGGAATATTGCAGTTCTGGCTCGAAGGGGATTTCGCCCACTACAGGGTGCGCCGCCCGTACTGTGCGGTAGTGTAGCCCCGCCCGAAGCGCCGCCATCAGCAGCGCGGCTTCCGTCGGGTCGCCATGAATCTCGTAGCCCGCCTCTGTTTCGCGCACATCTGCCTCGTTGGTCAAAATGCCCGTCAGCAGCGCCAGCAGGAACGGGTGCGAATCGTCATGGTCCTCGCGAACCGACTCGGCGAGGGCTTCCATGCGAAACACCTCACCTGCGACCCAGTATTCCTGTACCGTCATGCGATTCATGGTCAGCGTACCCGTCTTGTCAGAACCGATGACCGTCGTGCTGCCGAGGGTTTCCACAGCGGGCAGGTTTCGCACGAGGGCGTTCCGCTGCGCCATGCGGTTCACACTCAGCGCCAGCGTAATCGTCAGCACAATCGGCAGCCCTTCGGGAATTGAGGCGACCGCAATCCCCACCACCACCTTGAACATGTGCAGGGGGCTATTGCCCAGCGCCAGCCCCAGCGCGAAAATCAGCGCACAGCTGATGCCAATTGCGACGCCCAGAATGTTGGCAAACTGGCGCATGCGGCGCTGCAGGGGCGTTTCGGGCGTTGCCTGCTCGCGGATGCTTTCGGTAATTTTGCCCAGCTCCGTGTGCTTGCCCGTCGCCACCACATAGCCCCGCCCGCGCCCCGTTGTGATGATGGAACCCGCGTACACCATGTTCACCCGATCGGCAAGCGGAGTCGTCTCGGGCACAGGCGCCGTTTGCTTCAGCACAGGAACCGATTCCCCCGTCAACAACGATTCGTCTGCCTGAAGCGCCGTGGCGGAGAAAAGCCGTATATCTGCGGGCGCACGCACGCCCGATTCCAGCAGCACCACATCGCCCGGCACCAGCAGGCGACTTTCAATCACCTTCTCAACCCCATCGCGAATCACATGGGCGCGGGGCGCGGTCAACCGCTGCAGGGCACGCACGGAGCGCTCTGCTTTGTATTCCTGCACGAAACCCACGGTCGCGTTCAGCAATAGGACCGCCGCTATCACTGCGGAATCGATATAGTCCCCCATCCAGAGCGTAACCAGCGCCGCGACCAGCAGAATGTAAATCAGGGGACTCTGAAACTGGTGAAGGATTAACTGAAAAATACTGATGGGCTTTGCTTCTTCCAGCACATTTTCGCCGTAGCGGTTCAGCCGCGCCTGCGCCTCCTGCTGCGACAACCCGTTCGGGCTGGTGTTCAGAAAACGCGCCACCTGCTCGCATGGCACGGCATGCCACACGGGGCGCTCCGTTCCAACCACTTCGGGAAGTGCCATCCTCTGCAAGTATACCCTCGCTTGGGGTATAATCTCGCGCGGAATAAGGAGGCAATAACCGATGAAGGTTCTCGTTACTGTCAAGCGTGTTCCCGACCCATATGCCAAAATCAGCCCCAACGCCGACGGTACCGATATTGCGCGTGAGGGGCTGACGATGGCGGTCAACCCCTTCGATGAGATTGCATTAGAAGAAGCAATTCGTCTGAAAGAGGCAGGCAAGGCGACCGAAATTGTGGCAGTCTCTATCGGCGGCGCGGAGTCGCAGGAGCAGTTACGCACGGCGCTGGCGATGGGCGCCGACCGCGCCATCCTCGTGCAAACCGAAGAGCCGCTGGACCCCCCTTCTATCGCACGCCTGCTGGCAGCGATTGTGCAACGCGAACAGCCCCAGCTTATCTTGATGGGCAAACAGGCGATTGACATGGACGACAATCAGGTAGGGCAGATGCTGGCAGCGATTTTGAACCTGCCGCAGGCGACCTTCGCCTCTAAAATCACGATTGAAGACAGCACTGCCACCGTCGAGCGTGAAACCGATAACGGCATCGAGACGATTCGCGTGCCCCTGCCTGCGGTAATTACTGCCGACCTGCGCCTGAACGAGCCACGCTATGTCGCCCTCACAGGGATTGTGCGCGCCCGCACAAAACCGCTGGAAACGCTGACACCCGCCGACCTGGGCATCACACCCAAAGCGCGCGTGCGCCTCAAGAAGGTTGAAAAACCGCCCGCACGCCAGGCAGGCAAGCGTGTCGCGGATGTCAAAGAGCTGGTGCGCCTGCTCAAGGAAGAGGCGCGCGTCATCTGAAGGAGGAAACAAGCATGAAGATTCTGATTGTTGCGGAAACGGACGGCAGCCGTGTTTCGGAGAAGACCCTGCCCGCGATTGCTTTTGCGCAGAAAATCGCCCCGAACGACTTCCACATTCTGGCGGTAGGCTCTTCCCTGCAGAATCTGGAGCTACTCACGGGCTACGGCGCTCAGACCGTGTGGGTGGCGGACGACCCGCGCCTTGCCAAACCCCTCGCCGAACGCTATGCGCCTGTGATTGCCCACCTCGCGCGGCAGATTGGCGCAGACCTGATTGCCAGCACAACCACCACCTTCAGCCGCGACACGCTCGCCCGCGCGGCTGGACTGTTAGACGCGCCCATGCTCAGCGACATTACTGCCCTCGAATCCCTGAACGGCACGCTGATTGCTCGACGCCCCATCTACTCGGCGAACCTGATTGGCACTTTTGAAGTGGAGGGCACGCCCGTTGTGCTGACCGTGCGCGGTCCCGCATGGGGCAAGCCAGAGCCGAAAGAAGGCGCTTCCCCTATCCAGAATGCGGAACTGCCTGCCGAAATCCCCACGCGCTCCGAATGGCTCAGCCTGCAAGGCAGCAGCGGTGGACGCCCCGACCTCACTCAGGCGCGCGTGGTGGTCTCCGGCGGACGCCCCCTCAAAGACCCTCAGACTTTTGAAAAATACATCGGCGGGCTGGCAGATGTGCTGGGTGGGGCAGTGGGCGCCACCCGTGCTGCCGTCGACGCCGGGATTGCCCCGAACGAACTGCAGGTTGGGCAAACGGGCAAGACCGTCGCCCCCGAACTCTATATCGCGGTAGCCATCTCTGGCTCGGTGCAACACCTCGCGGGCATGAAAGACTCGCGTGTGATTGTGGCGATTAATATTGACCCCGAAGCGCCCATCTTTCAGGTCGCCGACTATGGGCTGGTGGCAGACCTCTACGAGGTTGTGCCTCAGCTGATTGAGGAGCTCAAAAACGCCAGAGGGTAATACGAAGAGCCTCCCTCAATCAGGGGAGGCTCTTTTCAAAAAGGTTGTGTGAATTGCCTATGTACCCCAGCATGCCGGTGTTAGGCGTGGAGGCGATGCGGCGGCTGGATCAGCTCGCCATCGAGCAGGACGGCATCCCGTCGCTGATTTTAATGGAACGCGCAGGGTTCGGCGTGTTCCAGAAGATTTGCGAATGGTTCGCGCCGATAGAGAAGCGCTCCGTCGCGGTGGTGGTGGGCAAAGGCAATAACGGCGGCGACGGGATGGTGGTGGCGCGCTACCTGCATGAAGCGGGCGCGCGCGTGCATTTATGGCTCACTTGCGACCCCAGCCAGTTTCAGGGCGACCCTGCCGTTCAGTGGCGCATCCTGCAGGCGTTGAAAGTGCCCGCACTCGCCATCCCCGACACTCCACACCCCGACCTCTTTCGGGACGAAGACCTGCTGGTGGACGCCTTGCTGGGTACAGGCACACGCGGCGCCATTCAGCCCCCCCTCAGGACGCTGATTGAGGCGATGAACGCTTCGGGGCGCCCGATTGTGGCGATTGATATCCCCTCCGGGCTGAACGGCGAGACGGGCGAAGCGCTGGGCGCTGCGGTGCGCGCCACCTATACCGTGACGATGGCGTTTCCCAAGCGCGGCTTTTTCCAGAACGCGGGTCCGAGCCATGTGGGGCAGTGGGTCGCCGTGCCGATAGGCATCCCGCCCTCACGCGTGACGGAAGTGGAACCTGCGGGCTGGATTGTGAGCGAGCCACAGGTGCGTGCATGGCTGCCCTGCTGGGCGCCTGACGCGCATAAAGGGCATCGGGGTCATGTGCTGGTGGTGGGCGGTTCGGTGGGGATGGTGGGCGCGCCCGCGCTGAGCGCGATGTCGGCTCTGCGCGTGGGGGCAGGGCTTGCCACCGTGGCGTGCCCCAGCCGTGTCCAGCCGCAGGTCGCCAGCTTCTACCCCGAGTTGATGACGCTTCCCCTGCCGGATGAAGGCACGGGCGCGCTCACGCTGGAGGGCGTGCGCTGGCTCGCCGAACGACTGGAGCGGTACTCCGTGCTGGCGCTCGGACCAGGGCTGGGGCAAGCCGAATCGGTCGGCAGAGCGGTTCTGGAACTGCTGGCACTCTGGAGCGAGCGGGATCGCCCGCTGGTGATAGACGCTGATGGCTTGAACTGGCTGGCGCGCCTGGGTTCGGAGACGCCTCTCTCCAGCAAAACGGTTTTGACGCCGCATCCCGGCGAGGCGGCGCGCCTGCTGGGGTTAGAAACCGCCCAGATTCAAAGGGAGCGTTTTGGCTCGGCGCAGGCAATTGCCGAACGCTACCGCGCGGTGTGCCTGCTCAAAGGCGCCTACACGCTGATTGCGGCGGAGGCGCGCCTGTGGGTGAACCCCTTCGCGGAGCCGTCGCTGGGCACGGGCGGGTCGGGCGATGTGCTGACAGGCGCGATTGCGGGTCTTCTGGCGCAGGGGCTGACCCCTGAACGCGCAGCCGTCGCGGGCGCCTACCTGCACGCTCAGGCAGGACAACGACTGGCATGCCAGCGGGCGCGCCCCTACACCGCCGAGGAACTCAGCCGCGCCCTTGCGCAAAACTGATAATCTCTCCAGCCTGTCTGGCACGAAAGTTGCTGATTCGCCCCCTTGCTATGACACGGGAGAGTTGGGCACTTCTCTTGATTTGCCTTGCGGACGCGCTCAGCACCTACTGGCTCATCACGAACGGCTTGGCGACCGAGTTCAACCCGATTATGAACTGGGTGCTGGGGTTTGGCTGGTTCGCCTTTTTTGCAGTGAAAGGCGCGACGGTTGTGCTTGCAATTGGGTTTGCCGAGTGGTATCGCAAGCACAACCCGCAGTTTGTGGCTCGCTGGACCCGACTGGCAATCGGGCTGTATGTGAGCCTCTGGAGCCTGGGGGTTCTGGTGAGCAGTTTCCTGCTGGGCTAAATTTTCAGCACTTCCTGGGTGCGCATGACCTCCTGCAGGACGACCTGCTTCAGCCCCTCCAGCTGCGCGTCCGGGATCCCCAGCTCCTGCTTGGGCTGCTCTTCCAGACTGTAGAGGACGGGCGGCTGTAGCGCGAACCCCACTTGATGCGCCACGATATTGGCAGCGTAGACCAGATAGCCCAGCGGGCATTCCGCGAAGGTGCCCTTCGGCTGATGGTGCATGCGGATGGCAGTGCGCAAGCCATCGGGCAGGTTCCACTGCTCTGCCAGCATGTCGCCAATTTCCACATGGGTATAGCCCAGCACCTCGCGTTCGGCTTCAATCAGCGGGATGACGCGCTCCAGCGCCAGCGTGCAAATCTGATCAAACTCGTTGGGCAGGAACCGATCCATCACCAGCCGCCCCGCATCGTGCATCAGTCCCGCCAGAAAGGCTTCTTCGGGGTCGCGGTAGCCTTTGAGCTTCGCCAGCACCCGCGCGGCGCTGGCAGTCGCCAGCGAGTGTTGCCAGAACGCCAGCCGATCAAACCGTTTGGAAGCGCCCCGGACCGCCGTCATCTGCTGATATGCCTGACTCACCACCACCGAGCGCACCGCCGACAGCCCCATCACCGAAATGGCTTGCGAGACGGTCTTAATCTTGCCCGGCGAGCCGTAATACGCGCTGTTGGCGGTCTTCAGCAGCTTGGACGCCAGACCGGGGTCGCGCTCGATCAGCGCACCGATTTGACGCGGCGAAGCGTTCGGATTGTCCACCATGCGCAGAATCTGGCTGGTAATCTGGGGCAACATCCCCAAGCCCGGGGTCCGCGCCACACGAATGCTCAATGCACTGAGTTCCATCGTTCACTCACCTCCACAGGTTATCGGATGTTAATCGCTGCGACAACCCCCTGCGGTGTTGCATGGGTTCGCGCCGCAATCAGGCAGAAGCTGTAGCTCTGGTTGCCCGTAAAACTGATCCACGGCAGGTAATCCGAGCCAGTATACATCGAGGTCTCGGAAACCTCGTATTGGTTATAGGGGTTGACCAGCGTAATCATTGCGAACCGCCCCTGAGTGCCCCCCCCTGCTGTGGCTTGCTGGGCTAAGGCGTACACATAGTAAGCCTTGCGTCCTTCCTGAAGCATCACTGCCAGCGTCGCGCGCTGGAGGGGCTGCCCGCTCCAGATTTGCTGGGGATAATGCGGACGCGGCATGCCCGTTTGCGCATTCAGCGCGTACAGAAAGCCATCCTGAGTCATAAACAACACCGTGTCGGTATCCCAGTGATAGGTGAGGGGCGAAACGATGGGCTGGGGGGTATTGTAGTAGTAATAGGTTGTCAGGTTGCCAACCAGCAGCCCCAACACCCGGTTGTCGCCTGCCCGCGCCAGCAGCAGACGCCCATCGCGCGTCAGCGCCAGACTCCGAATGGGGAGGTTGCTCGCCACCTGGCGCGACTGGGCGATTCCGCCGTTGGTCAGGTCAAAGCGCAGAATGTAGCCCCGATCCGTGCCAATATACAGCGAGGAACCCGCCACGAGCGGCGAGCAGGAGAAGTTCCCCACGGTGGTGGAGGGGCGTGCGCTCTGGGCTGCCCATGTGCCGTTGTCGCGAATCACATGCAGACGGTTATCGGCTCCTGCGACATAAAGTCGCCCGTTGTAAATTGCGGGGGTCAGATCCAGACGCGGCTGCGTGTTGGGCAACGAAACGACCTGATAGGGGTCTGCAGAAGTATTATTCGCAAGCACCCGGGCGAGGTCAATCCGCACCAGCTGGGAGCCGTTGCCCGTGAACCAGCCCGTGCCCAGTACCACACTGAAACCCGAGGGCGCGAAGTTGGAAAGTGTGCGCCCATAGGTCTGCCGGTTAGAAGAAAGCGTGCTACCCTGCACCGTGATGGGATTGGGGGTGTAATAGAGAAGGCTCCGGTTAGTTGCCGGGTCAGTCCCGATCCAGAAAAGTCTTGAATCGGCTAACACGGGCGCTACGGCAATCAGGTAGTTCAGGTTACTGGTAGCCCGACTATGCACCCCTGCAGAGCGACGAACCCCCGCCACAAATTCGCCCAGCAGGCGGTTGGTCCGGGAAGGCACGGAGGTATTATAGGTCGCCGCCACCCACACGCCGTCGGTTGGTACGGAGCTGCCGGGCGGAGTTGCCTGCACAAGGTACTGAATCGTCTCCCCGGGCGCTATCAGGCGTCCTTGCCCTCCGCTTCCTGGGGTGGCAATCAGCGTGCTGCTTGAAATCTGTCCGTCGCCGCGGGGGTTCTCATAGAGACGCACCGTCCACAGGGGGTCTGTCAGTTCGTCCTGCCACACTTCGAAACTAAGCCGATCATAGCCGTTGCCCATATTGACCACGCGCGTGCTGAACACGGCGCTCCCGATGGGAATGCTGGCGCCAGCGGGGGAGTCCACCATCGTTTGCCAGTGGATGATTTGCCCCACGCGCACCTGTGCAGGCGCGGAACTCTGCGTCAGGCTGCCTGCTGTGGCGTGCGCCCGGAGCGTAAAGGTGGTTCCAGCCCAGAGGTAGCCTGTGGGCGTGCGTAAAGCGTTCGGATCGCCGTAAAGGGTACAGACCAGCGCAATTCCCAGAGAAACTCCCCAAAGTCGCTTCATTGTTCGCCTCCCACTCGGCTTGTTCCATACGGTAAGCGGGAGGCGGGCAGGTAAAATCGCGAGAGTTGGGAAGAGAGGGCGCCGATAGGCAGCACGAACACAGCTCGCCAAGCCCTAACCCTTCGCTGTTAAGCGTCCAATTCCGCCTCGTGCTGCAGGCACGGCGCCCTCGCAAAAAGCCACAGCAACTTCCGTGCCAAACGGATGTCAGGTATAATCTGCATGGCGGATACCTTGAGAAATCGAGAGGAGATGCCGATAATCCAACAAGGAGTGGAACGCATGGCACGAAAGTTGCTGTCTCAGGAGATGGAACGAACCTTATGGGAGGGAGTTGTATGCGCTGGTTCTTGATTGGGATGAGCATGGCGCTGGTCTGTTGGCTGCACGCCCAGCGAACCGAAGGTCCCTACCGCCTGCAAGCGGACGATGTGATTACTATTAGTGTGGATGGCTTCCCGGAACTGTTTCAGCGCGGGATTGTTGTGCGCCGTGATGGCACGATCTCGTTTTCTCCGATAGGCACACTTCAAGCCCAGGGGCTGACCCCCGATGAACTTGCAGACCGCATCGCGCGCGAACTGGTGCGCATGCAATATCTGACCCGAGCGCGTGTCGTGGTGAACATCGAGCAGTACCATCGCCCGCGTGTTTCCGTGCTGGGATTCGTGAATCGCCCTGGCGTTTACGAATTTAAGGACGGCGACCGCCTGCTGGATGCACTTTCCTATGCAGGGGGTCCTGTGGTGGAACGCGCCCGCATGGAAGACTCCTGGCTCCAGCGTATCGATGGCACCAAAATTCCTCTCAACCTGCGCCGGCTCTACGAGGAGGGAGACCTGAGTCTCAATATCCCTCTACAAGATGGCGACACCATCTTCATTCCCGAAGAGACCCAGAATCGCTACTTCGTGGGCGGGCAGGTGAAGCGCCCTGGACTTTACACATGGCGCCCCCGTTTGACCGTGCTGGACGCGCTGAGCCAGGCGTCATGGGAAACCGAGCGCGCCGCGCTCAGCCGTACCTATGTGATACGCAAAAATAGCGAGGGCAAAGAGGAGCAAATCCAGGTGGATATGATCAAGCTCCTGCACAAGGGCGACATGAGTCAGAATATCGAACTCCAGCCCGGTGATGTTGTGTATGTGGCGGAAACGCGCACGCCGAACTACGATCAAGCCTATCGAGCGCTCTCTATTCTCTGGCTGCTGAGAAATCTCGGCATAGCCCGCTCGCTCTGGAGACCCTAAGAGGGAGGTTTCAACGATGACTTTATGGCAAGCAATTAAACTTCTGAAACGGCGCTGGTGGTGGATTGCCCTGATCACGGGCGTTGTCACGGGCGCGGTGTTCACCTACTACTGGACTAAGCCAAACGAGTGGGAGGGTGTTGCCGTTATCGCCGAGTATCGCGCCCTGCAGTCCAACCGCACGGTTATCTATCCCGACCCCTACACCCTTCAGGTGGACCTGATTACGCGCCTGCAGAATATGGCGAATGTGGTACGCAGCTATACCGTGCTACTCAGCACCTGGCGCGAGCTGCGCGATAGCGGCAACTGGGCCCCTGCAGAAACGATTCGGCAAAACTACCCCCCGAATGAGCAAGACCTGCGCGGCGCCTTAGACCTGCTCAACCGCCTTGAAATTAAGCCTATCCCTAACACCGAGTACCTCAGCGTTTCCATTCGAACGCAGGGGGACGAAGAGGCGCGCCGACAGGCAGAATACGCAATGACCATTCTGCTCAGTAAGTTTCAGGAGCATTACAGCAACCTTAACGCGCAGGTTGCCCGCCCCTCACGCGAGTTCGTGCAGCGCCAGTATGAAGACGCCCAGCGCGAGTATGAACGCGCCACACGCCAACTGAGCGAGTACCTCAACCAGAACAAAGATGTGATTCAGGGAGACAACCAGACCAACCTGCTCCTGCAGCAGATCGCCCGATTCGAGGCGCAACTCTACGATGCGATTACTGCCCAGCAGTCGGCAGCCGCCCGCCTTGCACGCCTGACTCAGCAACTGGAGCAGGAAGCGCGTCGCCCCGGCGGTGGCGAGTATCGCAACCTCAGTAAGGTCGTGCGATTGAACCCTATCCTGCAGCAGCTTCAGGCTCGGCTGGCGGAAAGCCAAAACGAGTTGCAGGGTCTAATTGCGCGTGGTATCGGACCTGAACATCCCGACTACAAACGCATTCAGGGACGCATCGAGGAGCTGGAAAAACAGATCAAAGAACAGCAAACCATGATCCTCGAGGCGGAAACCACGGGCGTCAACAACCTGTTTGAGGCGTTGAAGCGGGACTATCTGGCGGCGCTGGTGGATCGGAATGTGGCAGACGAGCGCGTGCGCGAACTGCGGGCGCAGGTCGCCGAGCTGCGCGGGCGACTCGAAAACCTGCCCGAACGCCAACGGATCGCACAGGAGCTGACCCTCAAAGTGGAGCTGGCGCGCAACCGACTGGCGCTCCTCAAAAACAAGCTCGACGAAGCCATCACCCGTGAAAATGAGCTTCAGACCGCGGGCTTTGTGAAGGTCATCGACGGACCCGTCAGCACCCCTGTGGATAAAAACATCCCGCTCCGTGTCGCACTCGCCTTTGCGCTCAGCCTGATTCTTTCCATCGGACTGGTGCTGCTGGTAGGTCAGGTGGATCAGGGGGTCTACACGCCCTCGCAAGCGGAGGCGCTGTTCGGCATTCCCACGATTGCGGCGCTGCCGCGCATGCGACGGGCGCTTCTGGCGCGCGACCGCGCCGAGCAAACGCCGCTCAGCGCTTCCTATCAGCTGCTCTCCACGAGTATTGCGCAGGCGAACGGACGCCTTAACGGCAACGCGCTTGCCATCACAGGCGCGGAAGCGGATGTGGGGCGCACCACAGTCGCCTATAACCTTGCGCTCACCCTGGTGCGCGATGGCGCTCGCGTCGTGCTGATTGACGCCGATATGCGCAATCCCAACCTGCATCGGCTCGTGCGTGCCGATGTGAACCATCCGGGGCTGGCGGATATCCTGCTCGGCAAAGTCAGCCTTGAACAGGCGGTGCAGCAGACCGCCATCGAGGGGCTGGTCTTTATCGGGGCGGGCACGCCTCCCGACAACCCCGTGCGCCTGCTCCGCTCGCCCCAGATGCACGAGCTACTGCAGAAACTCAAGAGCGTGGCAGACTTCGTGATTATCGATACCCCCTCCGCTGCCACCTTTGCCGACAGCCTCGTGGTGGGCACGGTCGCAGGCAATGTGCTGATTGTGCATGCCGCAGGGCAGGGCATGACCGAAGCCACCCGCGAGGTGCTGGCGCGCTTCAAACAGCACGAAATCAATATGGTCGGTGTGGTACTCAATAAGGTGCGTCTGGACGACAGCGTGGTGTTCCAGCAGTTCCAGCGCGGCTACTATCGCGCGCTGGAGGCGCGCAACGGCGCGGCGGAACGCGCGGCGCTCCCACCCAGCAGCCGGGTGGATTCCGACTCGGAACCCGAACAGACCACACCGCGCGACTAATCTTGATGGACACGCGGGGGCATTCCGCCCCCGCACGAGAAAGGAGGCTTACCATGCTTACAGGACGAATGGGTACGATGGAACCCCCGCGTCCGGGAGGGGTGGCACCACACGCACCGCCCGTCTCACCCTTTGCCGAATATATCCCTGAAGTGCGCGTGCCCCATGCTTGGGCAAAGCGGCTGATAGATATTGTGGTCTCCTTGACCGCGCTGATTCTGCTGGCGCCGCTGATGCTCCTGATTGCGCTACTGATTCGGCTGGAATCGCCTGGACCCGTGCTGTTTCGACAGATTCGGCTTGGACGCTACGGAAAGCCTTTCATTATGTATAAGTTCCGCTCGATGCGGTGCAACGCGCAGGAACTGCAGCCCCTGATCATGCATATGAACGAAAAGCAAGGGGGCGCGTTCAAAATCCGCCATGACCCTCGCATGACCCGTGTCGGGCGGTTCATTCGCAAATATAGTCTGGATGAACTCCCCCAGCTGTTCAATGTGCTGAAGGGCGACCTGAGCCTCGTGGGACCCCGCGCGATGGCGCCCTATGATGTGAATCGGTTTGACCATGTGGAATACTATAAGCGGTTCGCCGTGCCGCAGGGATGCACGGGGCTATGGCAGGTCAGCGGGCGGAGCAATCTGAGCTTCGACGAGTGGATGCGCCTTGATATCTACTATGTGGACCACATCTCGTTGCGGCTCGATCTCGAAATCCTGCTGAAAACTATCCCTGCCATTCTCAAAGGTGATGGAGCCTATTAAGCCGACTTATCTGGTAACGGGGGGAGCAGGCTTTATTGGATCGCACCTGGTGCGGTTCCTGCTCCCGCATGGGCGCGTGCGCGTGCTGGATGACCTCTCTTCGGGGCGGATGGAAAATCTGGACGAGGTACGAGACGCCATTGAGTTCGTGCAGGGTTCCGTGACAGATTGGGCGCTCGTCGCGGAAGCAGTCGCCGGATGCGAGGTGGTGTTTCATCTGGCGGCACAGGTGTCAGTTCCCTACTCGCTGGAGTCGCCCAACGAGACTTTTGAAGTGAACATGCTGGGGACCCAGTATGTTCTGGAGGCGGCGCGTCGGGCGGGGGTGAAGCGAGTGGTGTTTGCCTCTTCTGCCGCCGTTTACGGCGATACGCCCCGTTTACCCAAGCGCGAAACCATGCGCCCCCAGCCCATCTCACCCTACGCATGGACGAAATGGTACGGCGAGCTGCTATGTCGCGACTATTTCCGTGTCTACGGCGTGCCAACGGTCTGCCTGCGGTTTTTCAATGTGTACGGTCCGCGCCAGAACCCGCGCTCGCAGTACGCCGCCGTTGTGCCCCGCTGGGTGGAAGCCGCCCTGAGTGGCAAACAACCGATCCTTTATGGCGATGGAATGCAGGTACGCGACTTTATCTATATTGACGATTTGATTCAGGGCATATGGCTGAGCGCTCACCACCCCAGAGCGGTTGGGGAAGTCTATAACCTCGCTTCAGGACGCCCCTACAGCCTCTGGGAGCTGCTTCACGCCATTGAAGAAGTGGTTGGACGCCCTCTGCAGCCCCTCATGGAACCCCCTCGCCCGGGCGATATTCGACGCTCCTACGCGGACATCCGCAAAATTCAAGCGCATCTTGGTTTCCAGCCACGGGTATCCTTAACAGAAGGTATTCGCCAAACCGTTGAGGCACTTCTCAAGGAGGCGGCACCTGTCATATGAGCATGGCAACCAGTGCGGCGAGTTACCGTGAGCAGGTAAGCGCGCTCCTTTCTTCAATGCGTCCCCACCAGTGGGTGAAGAATACGCTGGTGTTCGCGGCGCTCCTTTTCACCGCTCAATTCAGCAACACCCATCTCCTCCTCAAGACATTTCTGGGGTTTGTGGCGTTCTGCTTTGTCGCGAGCAGCATCTACCTCGTGAATGACATTCTGGATCGGGAGCGCGACCGCCATCATCCCACCAAGCGGTACCGCCCGATTGCTTCTGGCAAGCTTCCCCTCTGGCTGGCGTGGGCGTCTGCTCTCATGCTCTTAGCAGGGGGGCTGGGGTTAGCCCTGTGGTTGCGCGTGCCGTTTGGGGTCTTGCTGGTATGGTATCTGGCGCAAAGCACGCTCTACACGCTCTACCTCAAGCACATCCCGATTCTGGATGTCGCAGTGATTGCGCTGGGGTTCCTGATCCGCGCCGTTTCGGGAGCGGTGCTTATCGAAGTCTCTATCTCGCCATGGCTGATTATCTGTACCTTCTTTCTGGCGCTCTTTCTGGGGTTTGCCAAACGGCGCCATGAGCTGGTGTCGCTGGGCGAGCAAGCCGCAAACCACCGCAGCGCGCTCGGCGAATATTCCACGAACCTGCTGGAACACCTGTTAACCATCTGCATGGTGCTGGCAATCCAGTCCTATGCGATCTATGTGATTCTTTCGGAGACCGCCAAGGCGCATCCGGGACTGTGGTATACTTTGCCTGTGGCGACCTACGGATTGTTGCGCTACTTTTATCTGGTTCACCGCTATGACGCAGGCGGCAGCCCCGAACGCCTGATTGTTTCCGACAAGCATATTGCGCTTTCGGTGCTTATCTGGGGTGTGCTGGTGGTGGGGGTGATGTGGCGATGAGCAAGATTCAGGCAGTGCGCAATCGCGTGCAGGCGATGCCCACGGGGGTCAAACAGTTTCTCAAGTTTGCCACCGTGGGCGCGATGAACACCGCCATCGACTGGAGTCTGGGCTTTTTCCTGCTTTTCTATACGGGTATTCCGCATGCGCTGGGGACGCCGCTCGCGCGGGTATTGCAAATCCCTGCCAGCTGGTTTGGGCACTCGGTGCGCCCTGAGGCTGCCACTGTCTGGGTTGCCAAGATTCTCTCTTCGGGCACCGCGACAATCAACAGTTTTATCTGGAACCGGCGCTGGACCTTTCGCATTCGCGATAAGCACGCCCGCGCCCGCCAGTTCGCCAAGTTCGTTACCGTGAATGTGATTGGCATGACCCTGAATGCAACCATTACCACCTTGCTGGTGCGCCCGTTTTTGCCCAACCCGCCGAAGCTGGTGTTTATGCTGGCACAGGCGACCGCCACGGGGATTGTGCTGTTCTGGAACTTCTTCGCGAACAAATACTGGACCTTTCGCGAGGCACCTCAGGTAAAATCTTCTGACACACCTACCCTGGAGGGATGCTATGCTGGATCAACTGCTGATCGAGATTAAGAAGTTGCCACGCCCCCAGCCGATTCTGGTGGGGGTCGTTGTGGCATTTCTGGGGTTACTTCTCTACGCCTATCGGGAGCCGATTAGCTGGTACTGGCTGCCACGCTGGGGCGATGAGAATGGCTACTACTCCTATGCCTATCTGGTGCCGCCGCTGGCACTGGTCATGATATGGATGCGTCGTGAAAAGCTCCTGCAGCTGCGCGCAGAACCAAACCCCTGGCTGGGTCTCCCTCTGTTTCTGGTGGCTACAGGCATTCATCTGCTGGGGCACTGGGGATGGTCCAGCTGGACCTCCAGTATGGCGTTCCCGCTGTTTTTGATCAGCTTCAGCCTGATGCTCTGGGGTGTGAAAATCACGAAGGTTCTCCTCTACCCCTTGCTGTTTCTCTATTTGATGATGCCGCTTCCCTCTGCGGTATTCGACGAAATCACCAATCCCATTCAGGTCTGGTCTACAGAGGTGGCGATTGCCATGCTGAAACCGTTTTATGGGCTGCTGGAGACCAGCCAGACGACCTTCTTGATGCCCAGCGGCTACGAGCTGCGCGTGGGGGTGGAATGTAGCGGCTTCAAAGTTACAGTGGCTTTGCTGACTTTTATTCTATTTTTCTTCACGCTGGTGGATTTATCCTTATGGAAGAAACTAATTCTACCGCTGGCGCTGTTTCCGATAGCGATTCTTTCGAATGGCATTCGGATTGCGCTGATTGCAATTGCGGGAGAACACTGGGGTCCCCAGGCAGCAAAGATTGCTCACGAGGGTTATGAGGTCTCACTCCCTGTGTTCGGCACAGTGAACATTCCCACCACGGGTGCCCTGGAGATTCTCATTCCCTTTGTAACGCTCTTTCTGATAGCGAGGTGGCTCGGATGGAAGAGATGAAGACTCCTGTAGAGGTTGCGGTCGAATCGGTTGACGGGCAAGACACCGCCGCGCCTGTTGCTGCTGAGCCGCAGCGTGATGCGCCCCCTGCTCCTCCGATGGACTGGAAGCGGTTCGGGGTTCCTTCGGTGTTGAGCCTATTGCTGATGGTGGGGCTGCTCGTTGCGATGCAGGTGATGCCTCGCGCTAAGCAGCAAACAGGCGAGAAAACGCTCAACCGAGTACCCACCTCCTTCGGCGAGTGGAACCTGCTGGAGGAATACGCCCCCAGCGAGCGCGCCCTGAAAGAGCTGATGCCCGACGAATATCTGGCGCGGATTTATGCGGGACCCGGCGGCGAGCAGGCAGATTTCACAATTATCGCCGGCTCCCACACAGGGGCGTTTCACAACCCGCAGGTGTGCTTCCGCGTGCAGAACTGGGAGTTTGCAGACAACCGCGAGATTGAGCTGAAGGTGCCCGGCATGGAGCGCCCAATCCCCGCTCGTGCGGTGCAGCTGGTGTCGCTGGAGGGCGCCCAGCGTCAGGCAGTAGGAATCTACTTTTACACCACGCCCTATGGCTACCGTTCGGATACCTCTTCGGCGCGAATCTTGCTCCTGCTGGGGCGCCTGTCGGGGCTACCTTCCAAAGCCTACTTCGTGCGCTTCTTGAAGGTTAGCACTGGCAACGCCGAGCGGGATATGGAAACGCTCAAGCAGTTTGCTGAAGCGGCGCTTTCAGCGATGCGCCAAACTAACCCAGAAGTGGTTCCCTGATGCGTGCCGACCGACTGCTGCTGCGTGCCCACCAGATTGAGTCCGCCCCCCAGGGTGCGGTTCGGATTGAACCTGCCAGTTTTGAGGTTCGTCGGGGCGAGCTGGTGGCGCTGTTTGGTCCTGCGGGTTCGGGCAAGAGCCTGATGCTGGCGCTGATTGCCGACGAAATCCCCCTGTATGCGGGCGTGCTGGAGTGTGCGGAGTGCGCCGTCGCCCCCGACCTGAGTCGCCTGAACCGCAACACCACGCCACTGAGCCTGCTTAAGCGCCATGCTGAAAGCTGGACTCGTGCGATTTACCTTCTGGAACTGCTGGGGTTGAGCGTCGTGGCGGACACCCCCGTCGGACAGCTCTCCACCAGCCAGCGCGCAATGCTTCAGGTGGCATGTGTGCTGGCGCAACACGGACCGCTCTATCTGCTGGATGACCCCTTTGACCACGCCGATTTTGAGCAGGCGCGACGCCTCTGGAGCGAGCTGGACGACCGCTGCCGCTTCGGCAACGCGGTGATTTTCACCACACGCCAGCCCGAAATCGCCCAGCGCGCCGACCGCGTGCTGATGCTGGACAACGGCTTCCTGCTGGCAGACGATACTCCCCAGAACCTTGTGGAAGGCTTAAACGCCACCCGTATTGAGGTGGAGTTGAGCGACCCTGAGCCACTGATGCCGATGCTGGAGGGGGTAGAGGTGCGCATCGTGGAACGCGCAGATGGGTATCACCTGAGCCTCTATGCGCCCGACACGCTCGCGCTCAAGCTGCTCCGCGAGGGCTATGGGAATGTGAAAACGGTGATTGTGCGTCCACCCGACCTTGCCGAAGCGTGGCACTGGCTCCATATGCAGGCGCGCTCCCGACACGCCACATCCTTTCTGCTGAAGGAGGAAGAATGAATCTCAAAGAGGAACTGATAGAGAGCCAGACTCTATATCGCGGGCGCGTGGTAACCCTGCGAATCGACACTGTGCGCTTGCCCAACGGGCGCATCGCGCGGCGCGAGATTGTGGAGCATCACGGCGCCGTCGCGATTGTGCCGCTGCTGGACACGGAAACTGTGTTGCTCATCCGCCAGTATCGCCAGGCGGTGGGTGAGGTGCTGCTGGAGATTCCGGCGGGCACGCTGGAGCCGGGCGAATCGCCCGACGCCTGCGCCCAGCGCGAACTGGAAGAGGAAACGGGCTACCGCGCGGGGCAGATGCGCAAACTGTTCAGCCAGTACCTTGCACCTGGCTATTCGCAGGAGGTACTGCATGTCTACCTCGCCGAGTCGCTCCAGCCCACACGCCAGCATCTGGACGAGGACGAACTGACCGAACTCGTGCCCACGCCTCTCCATCAGATTGCCGATATGATTCTGGAGGGTACAATCAAAGACTCCAAAACAATCGCAGGCTTGCTGATGACGCTGAGGTTGCTGGGACGATGAAGAAGCTATCGGAACTGCGGGCGCGAATTGACGAGATTGACAAACAGCTGCTCGAATTACTGAACGAACGCGCCGAGCTGGCGAAAGCCATCGGCGAAATCAAAACGCGCGACCAGAAGCCTTTCTTCACGCCCGAACGCGAGCAGATGATTTATCGCCGATTGCAGAAACTCAATAAGGGACCCCTCACTCACGAGCAGCTGGTGAGCATTTTTCGGGAGATTATCTCCATCTCGCGGGCGCTGGAAAAAGCGCCCACGATTGCCTACTGGGGTCCGGAGGGCACTTTCACCCACATGGCGGCGTTGCGCTGTTTCGGGCGCTCGGCGCACTTCACCCCCTGCGACAGTATTGCCGATGTGTTCGCCGCGGTGGAGCAGTCCACAGTAGACTACGGCGTGGTGCCTGTGGAAAACTCCATCGCGGGGGTCGTGCCCGAAACACTGGACATGTTTCCGCTGACCAACGCGCGAATCTGCGCGGAGGTCTATGTGCCGATTGCGCATCACCTGCTGTCCAAATGCAAGAGCCTGAATCAGGTGATACGGGTCTACGCGGGTCCGCAGCCGATTCAGCAGTGTCGGCGGTGGTTGCGTCTGCACTTGCCTGCGGCGGAGATTATTGAGGCGGTTCCGACGGCGCGCGCGGCGCGAATCGCCGCCGAAGACCCCAATGGCGCCGCGATTGGCAACAGCCTGACCGCCGAGCTGGTGGGTATCCCCATCCTCTGTGAGCATATTGAGGATAACCCTCACAACCGCACGCGCTTTCTGGTGATTGGCTATAATGAGCCTGCGCCCACGGGCAACGACAAGACCTCGATGGTGTTCACCCTGCGCAACCGCCCTGGGGAGCTCTATCGGGCGCTGGGCGCGTTCGAACGGCACGGGGTGAACCTGACGATGATCGAATCGCGCCCCAACCCGCGCGGGATGTTTGAGTATCTATTCTATGTGGATGTGCAGGGGCATCGTCAGGATGAGCATGTCAAAGCGGCGCTGGAGGAGCTGGAGACCTACGCCCGCGAGGTGGTACTGCTCGGTTCCTACCCCGCCGCGGAGTAGACGCACTCGCCCCCGACAAAGGTGTAGCGCACTTTGCCGATCAGCTCCCAGCCGCGGAAGGGCGTGTTGCGCCCCTTAGAGCGAAACTCGTCGGGGTTCACAATCCATCGGGCATGGGGGTCTAACACCACCACATCAGCAGGCGCGCCCACCTGAAGCGTGCCCGCGGTCAGGTTCAGGATTTGGGCAGGCGCGGTACTCATGAGCCGAATCCACTCCAGCGGGCTGAGCGGCGTCCCCTGCTGGTGGTTCCACAGCCCGATACAGCCGAATGCGGTCTCCAGCCCCACAATCCCGAAGGGCGCGTCGGGGAAGGTGCGCTCTTTCTCGAACGGGGCATGGGGCGCATGGTCGGTGGCGATGCAGTCGATGACGCCTTCTATCAGCCCCTCGCTCAGGGCGCGACGGTCCGATTCGGTGCGCAGGGGTGGGTTCATTTTGGCGTTCGTGTCGTAGCCCTCGCACGCGGAGTCGGTCAGCAGCAGGTGGTGGGGGCATACCTCGCAGGTGAGGCGCACGCCCTGTGCTTTGAAAAAGCGCACCAGCGCCACGCCAACCGCCGTAGAAAGGTGTTGCAGATGCAGCTGGCACCCTGTTTCCCATGCAAGCAGGGCATTTCGGGCAATCTGCACGGTTTCGGAGGAGGCGGGTATGCCCTGCAGTCCCAGCAGGCTACTCACAACGCCCCTGTGCATGCTCCCCCCTGCGCTGAGGCTTTTATCCTCGCAGTGGGTGACGACGGGCAATCCGTAGGCGGCGCATGCCAGCATCGCGCGGCGCATCACCTCGGCGTTCTGCACGGGGAATGCATCGTCGGAGCAGGCAATCGCGCCCGCCTGCTTGAGCGCGTGGTAGTCGCACAACTGCTCGCCCGCCATCCCCTGCGTGAGCGCCGCGACCACATAGACCCTGCAGGGCGTTTCACGCTCCGCACGCTGGCGAATCTCGCGCACCAGCGTGGGGCTGTCCAGCGGCGGCTCGGTGTTGGGCATACAGCAAATCGTGGTGAAGCCTCCCGCTAACGCCGCGGCGCCTCCTGTTTGCAGGGTTTCTTTGTAGCTCTGCCCTGGCTCGCGCAGATGCACATGGATGTCCACCAGCCCGGGCGCAACCCACAGCCCGTCGCAGTCGATTCGTTTCAAAGAGGGGTCTGAGGGCAAAATGGGGGTGATTTCAGCAATCCGCCCGCCGCGAATCACCAGATGCGCCACCTCATCTCGATTCTGCGACGGGTCTAACACGCGCCCGTTCGCCAGCAGATAGTCCATCGGGGTTGAATTACGCGATGCGAGAAGGGAATCCTGCTGGGGACACGCAAGCACCAGTAGTGAGGTACAATAAGGAAAGGTAAGGGCGGTCCTATGGCGGAAAAGATAACTCTCTGGCTTCATCGGCAGTTGGAGCGGTTGGCACAGACGCGCCCAGAGTTAATAGAACCGATTTTGCAACGGGCGCTTCAAGAGGATGCCGAGTTCAGATGGGCAGTGGTCGTGGGCGCTTACCTCGACGAGCAGATTAATCTGGGGAAAGCAGCGGAACTTTTAGGCATGCCTCGGGTTCAGCGACAACAACTGTTTCTGGAGAAGGGAATTCCCCTGCGCCTTGGCGCATCCACGCAAGAGGAAGCCCAGGCAGAGGTGGAGGCATGGAGCGCAGAGGAGCAAGCATAAGAACTATCTACAGACAAGCATCAAAACTGTACCGACTATGATACACCATCCTGCCGCCCCCGCTGCGACCACACGCCAGGAAACTCCCCACTGAGCAAACAGACGCCATTTATAGCGGTGGTGGGGAAGTTGTATCCCAAACACCGCCTCTACCAGATACAGGAGCGCCACGAGAAAGCAAACCAGCGCGACAGCTTTGCACATTCTCGTTCACCAACGGATTTGAACGGGCTTATACCCAGGTGGTATATAACCCCTATTCGCGTCTGCTTTTGCAATTGCTTCGTCTCTGGCTCGTTCGCGTGGACACTTAGGATAATGATGCTTCCTGAGCCACTCCCTATAACGCCTCACCGTTTCTTCATGCGGCTCAAGCAGCGCTGGAATCAGAAGAAGTGTACCCCATATTAGCTCGTCACCAGGTGAAAGAACAACCCCCCCCACGATTAGAAGAACGCGAGCTAATCAGCTGTATCGGATGTATCGGAAACGCATTCCACGCGGATCCACGCACTGCAGTGGGTCATTTACGCAGTACCCGTATCGGTTTAGCGTGAGCGGGAAGGTAGGCATTCCCAGCCACGGGTCTTTCTGCAGGAAGCGCCCGATTGTGGGGTCATACCAGCGCACGCCGACTTTCACCAAGCCGCCCGTGTGCGCTTCGTACCGATAGCCCCCGCGTGCTGTCGCGTTTGCATCCCTCAGACAAAAGACGCCCGCATTTCATTCATCAAACACGCTGCGAAAGAGCTGTACCCGCTCCCAGCAGGTTCGGACGAAGCGATGTGTAAGTTGCAACGATTTTACAACGCGCCGAACACGACGCCACAGTCGCCAAGGCAGTAAGTCCAGTGGTGAGAGAGCGGCATCTAGACCAACCAGAAGGTTTTCTGCAAACGCGCGCTCACGCAACGCAAGGGGGAGTCCACCTCTCCTGCACCAGTACAGAGCCTCCTGTGCCGCCTCTCGCGCTTGGGAAAGCATTCCTTGGCTTCTCAAGACGCGTGCCAAGGCCAACCAAGCTTCTCCAGAGTTTGGATACAGCCTCAACGCCCGTCGGTAATAGTGTTCTGCTCGGTCGTGCAACATCTTCAACTCCGCTGCCATGCCCAATCCGTAATGTAAACGCCAGCTGTCGGGGAAATGTTCCAGCGCGCGCTCCAGTAAAGCCACTGCCTGATGGGATTGCTGAAGTGCCTGATGAAGCCTCGCTGTCTGCAGCCATAGCGCCAGGTGCCCACCCTCTAGCAGAGGACGCAACAATTCTATCGCCTCCTCCAACCGACCTGAGGCAAGGCTCTGGCTCATCGCAGTGAGCTCCTCTACCAACTCTGGTTGATGAGATGCCATCCCGACAAGATAGTAATCCCATGAGCATTTCTCGTTGGCAGCCATCCGCTCCACTTCCAGCTGGATGTAGCGTACCATCGCGTCGTTTTGTGCGGCTGTACGCAGTTGTTGTATCAAAGTGGGGAACTGTTTTGTGTCCAGCACGCGCAGAGCACTACAGAGCGCCTTAAACAGGGTTCTCTGATGCAGTTCCGTAGACGCTTTTCTCAGAAGCAACGCTTTCAGGTATGCGTCATGCGCTTCGGCATACCGGGATAGCTCGGTGAAGCAGTCGCCTGCGAGTTCCAGCGCGTCCGCATGAATCTCACCTGGTAGGAGGCTGAAGTCAATCGCTTCCAGTAGAGCGAGCGCCTCCGCCCCCTGCCCCGATGCGATTAGCTCGCGGACGATAGCAAGCTGCGACTCGTGTTCACGATTATCACCTCCATTAGAGTCTCTTTGTATGAGCATATCACATCCGTCCAAAACCACCAATGTCCTGAAGTATCTCCGCAAAATCCACAGGATCATATTTTGCGTAGGCGTCGAGCGTGGTCAATCCGAAACCAGGTCCGCGAGGTTTTCCTTTTCCAGTTCCCTTGCTACCATTTCCATTTCCTGTTCCGCCGCCGCTGGTTCCACCTCCAGAACCACTGCCACCTTGACCACTATCGCCTCCTTCAACAATCACTCTTGTAACTGCCGTGGCGGATTTGGGGTCAGGAATAAATGTTGGTCGTTCCACATCAGTTTCTGGCACTCCAGTGAGAGCTTTTATCCATATCTCGATGGCCACCGCCCACGCATGGAATGCGTCACGCCACCTTTCCCCATCCGGATCCGTAAGTTGGATGGGATCATTCACACAATACCCATACGCATTTAGCGTGAGTGGCAAAGCAGGCGTTCCCAGCCACGGGTCTTTCTGCAGGAAGCGTCCGATTGTGGGGTCATACCAGCGCACGCCGACTTTCACCAAGCCGCCCGTGTGCGCCTCGTACCGATAGCCCCACGCCCCGTTCCACGCATACACATCGGGGCTGCCGCTCACAAGGTCGCCAAACGCATCCACCACAGGCGCGGGCTGCGCAGGCGCACTTACCCCGTTCGTCGCCACAAGGTCGCCGCGCCACGACCAGTACTGGCTCATATCCCCACGCTGCACCAACTCCAGCCCGTACACCATCGGTACCCACGCGTTCCCACGACGCTCCGCCACCAGCGTACTGCCTGAGTACGCATACTCCACCACCGCGCCATCAACCCCGTCCTGCGTGCGCACGCGACGACCCAGACCATCATACGCATA
>LDYB01000003.1 GCA_001442985.1 Armatimonadetes bacterium DC | reverse complement strand
AGTTGGTATCCTTGAATGGTCAGAGTTGGGAGCATGACGCTGATGGGAATGTAACCGTGCGTCGGGTTGGTGGTGAGACCTGGTTGCTGGGGTACGACGCCGAGGGGCAGTTGACCAGCCTGCAGAAGCAGGGAGAGAGCGTGGGCTGGGTGTATGAGTATGACGGTTTGGGTCGTCGGGTGCGGGCGGTGCGCGGTACGCTTCAGGTGGCGTATCTTTATTCAGGCGATACGGTGGTGGCAGAGCGTGTGAATGGGGAGTGGGTATACTACGGGTACGGTGCGGCGATGTATGCCCAGACATCCGGCACAGGGACTGAGTTCAAGCACTGGAACTTGCGTGGGGATTTAGCCGCGAAGTCCACTGCCAGCGGTGCCTATGCGCCTGCGCCGATAACCGACGCTTTCGGCGACCTGGTGAGTGGTGTGCGGGAGACCTACGACTGGAACGGGGCGTGGGGTTATCGGAATGAGCCGTTCAGTGGCGGGTTACAGAAAGTGGGTGTGCGCTGGTATGACCCTGCGGTGGGTCGGTTTTTGCAGGTGGATCCGTGGTTGGGGGATATTTATCAGCCGCTGACGCTGAATGGGTATGGGTATTGCGTGAATGATCCACTGCAGTGCGTGGATCCGAGTGGATGCCTTTTTCGTCTCTCGGATTACACGCCTAAGCGACCGAACCCTTACTCTAAGCCCAGGCAAGAGGCGTTTGAGGATATGTTGGCGGATTTGGGTACACTTATCGCCAAAGTGTCAGGTATACTTGGAGTTGTTTTCGCACCAGTACCCGATATTGCCAAAATCGGCGGAGCGTGCGCATTTGGTATGCAGCTACCAAAAGACTATCGCAAAGCAGTCGAATCTGGAAATCGGTACAATGAGTTAGACCGCAAGTACTGGGGATGGGAATATGGGCACCAGCCTAGATGGTACGACGATGCGATTGCAAGGGAAGATCAGTCACGAGAGTACTGGAGGAGACGAGGCGCAAAAGACTACTGGTGGGAGTGAACAACGATGCGTTTTGAGATGGTGATGTTGGCGTTTCTCCTGTCGATAGCGGCGCGGATAGCTCTTTCTGCGCGGTTGGGATTATTGTGTCTATTGCTAGCAGGTTATAGTTACGCCCGCTCCCTTGGTTGTAAGTTTGTGGTTGTTGATCTGCCAATGGAAGTTGCTTGCCCAGTGCTTTGTATTTATGTATATTTATCAAATAAAAACAAAGTCGTGTATGATACATTCAGTAAGTTTCTTCATTACCTTATATTCTTTTTAATGTCTGCATACGGATTTTCAGCGGTTTCAGGCGGTGTATTCTCGAGTGTGCTGCTTGGTATGCTCATCTTTGCAGTGGGCTTTTATCTCATAAGCACAGTTCAGGTTATGTCTTCTACTTACCGAGGGGACAAACAAAATGGGCGTGCGGTGGTATGACCCTGCGGTGGGGCGGTTTTTGCAGATGGATCCGTGGTTGGGGGATACACACGAATGCTTGACACTTGATGCTTATACCTATTGCATAAATGACCCCTTATACTGGGTTGACCCTAATGGAACCTGCAAGATTAAAACCGTTGTCGCATATGTAACAGCATATTGTAACTGCAAGCAGTGCTGTGGACCGAACGCGAGAGGCATAACTGCATCAGGAACCCCAACTCATCCTGGGGTGGCGGCCACGCGTCCCCCAGATAAAGGCGGTCTTCCGTTCGGTACTCCCATTATCATACCAGGCTACGGTAACGCGATTGTGGAGGATCGCGGAAGCGGTCCAAAAAAGATGCCTCAAGGTTGTACCATTTGGATTGATGTGTGGTTCCCTTCTCATGAGAAGGCTGAAAAAGAATGGGGAGTCAGGGTACTTAAGGTTACTATCATAGAGCCATGTGAGGGTTTTGACAAAGAGTCATTTCATCCCTCACACCCGCCTGGCCAGAGACGGAGGAGGTAAGAATAGTGTTTTGGTCGCACGCTGCAGAAATAGCACCGCGCAAGGTGGTCGCGTTGGGTAGATTTATAGGGCGACTTTGGGCCGCCTGTTATGGTCAAGGACTTTATGTCATGGAGGGCGGATGTTGGCGTCTCCATCCGACAGCCCCCAAGGGGTTGACTGGACTCTATGCAGATACCCATCGCTTGTGGTTTTGCACCTGGATGGAGGGGGAAATTGGCTACATTACTGATGTAAATAATGCTCCTAAGCGGATACCGCTACCGCGTTTAGTAACTCCCCGCTTTGCCTACCGCACATTTTGTATTGTGGGGGATGCAAATAAGCTATGGATTGGTTCGCAGACCCATCTCTTGCGTCTTGACATAGGAAGCCAAGAAGAGGTGCCAGAATGGGACATAGTCGTAGCAAGCGACTGGGTTAATTCTGTGGTGCCCACTCGAAAAGGTGTCTGGGTTGTCACCGCAGGAGAGCTATGGGTATACAAAGAGAGCGCTCAAGGATTTTCTTTCCGAGCCGTGCGCTCCGATATCGGAATAACTGCTATGGCACTTGGTGTGAGTGGCAAAGAGCTTTGGATAGGCTCGAAAGCTAATGTCGACGGGATGCTTTGGCGATATGAGATAGAAACCCAGAAGTGGCAGCAAATTACAAGAGTTCCAATATCATCTGAGGGTATTATCACAGCAGTGCTGCCTGTGAAACATCTCATTTTTATCTCAATTGGTTCGATGGGGTTCGGAACAATGCCCCCCTCATCTGTCCAAAGGAGTGTAGGTGTTTACAATATAATGAACCATCGGTGGCAATGGTTAGAAGGCATTCAGATAAGAGATGCTAAATGTCTGGCAGTTTTTGAGAACCGCTTATGGGTAGGTGGTGTGGAGGGCATCCAAGCAGTTCCCATAGAGTGACTTGATTCCAACGGTACGCCTGAAGCGGGTATACTATGGGTACGGTGCGGTGATGTACGCCCGGTCATCCAGCACGGGGATGGAGTATAAGCACTGGAGCTGGCGGGGGGACCTGGTGGCGAAGTCCACTGTCAGCGGTGCCTACGCGCCTGTGCCGATAACTGATGCGTTTGGCGACACGGTTAGCGGTGTGCGGGAGACCTATGACTGGAACGGGGCGTGGGGTTATCGGAACGAGCCGCTCACAGGCGGGTTGCAGAAGGTGGGCGTGCGGTGGTATGACCCTGCGGTGGGGCGGTTTTTGCAGATGGATCCGTGGCTGGGGGATGTTTATGCGCCCAGAACGCCGAATGGGTACGGGTATTGTGGGAATGATCCTGTGCAGTGCGTGGATCCGAGTGGATTTCGATTTCAGGTACCAAGTTGGGTAGAGAGGATAGGAGTGGTTATCGTCGTTATAGGGGTTGTGGTTGACAGTCCAGGGATTGTTATTGTGGGTACAGTGCTTTGGGGTGCTAATGCTCTGATAGATCTATGGGAAGCATGGGGAGAGCAAGCGAAGCTAATTCACCAAAACTGCTACTCAGGGGGACCTTATCATCCGCTCGTGGGCTACCCGGGCGCGAGTTAGGAGGAACTTATGACTTTCCTGCTGATTGCGTTGTCTGCAGCCATAGTGTTCGTTGGAGTGCTTAGTGGTTATACACTCTGTCAGTGGCGTTTTGCTGCTTCCATAGAGGAACGCCGAGTTCATTTCAAACGCTTATTATCTCGTTTGATTTTTCTATCCGCTTTATGGATAGATTTGTTATTTCGTATCAACAATTTCAAAAATGACATCTTTCGATTATTTCCACTAAGTATGGCAGTTATCGGGTTTACCTTGATGGTGCATACGAAGTCGATAAAAAAGCATACTGCAATCCAGAATAGAGCTAAGTGAAAATGGACAAACTGAGTTAGTCAGGTATACTAGGGACTCTATGGGCGCGCGTGACTATCGAGCCGATTGGGTCGCCTGCGGGGCAGCAGATCGTGGCAGCATGGCGCGCATCGGACGTGATTGGCGCCTGGGCGCACCGTAAGCCCGAAACCAGCAGCACACGCTGGGCGCGCCAGCTGCGTCGCAAAGCCAGCCAGCGAGCGCGATGAAGTATGTGCTGGATACCGATATTCTGATCGATAGATGTCGGTTGAGTATTATTGACGCAGTTATTGGGAGTGTCTGTGCTGCACGTCAGGGGGTTCTTTGTACTTTTAATGTGCGCCACTATCGGTGTGTGAGCAGTTTGCAGACCCTTCAGCCGTATCCAAAGAATCTTTGAATGCCGTCGTGTCAGGAGTGTGCCTGGAGACAAGCGACATCTTGATTGCCGAGCGTGTGAACGGCGAATGGGTATACTACGGGTACGGTGCAGCGATGTACGCTCAGACATCCAGCACAGGGACTGAGTTCAATCACTGGTCTTGGCGGGGGGATTTAGCCGCGAAGTCCACAGCCAGCGGTGCCTACGCGCCTGCGCCGATAACCGATGCGTTTGGCGACCTGGTAAGCGGCACACGGGAGACTTACGACTGGAACGGGGCGTGGGGTTATCGGAACGAGCCGTTCAGTGGCGGGTTGCAGAAGGTGGGGGTTCGGTGGTATGACCCTGCGGTGGGTCGGTTTTTGCAGGTGGATCCGTGGTTGGGGGATATTTATCAGCCCAGAACGCTGAATGCATATGGGTATTGCTTGAATGACCCTATAGGTATGGTGGATGTCCTTGGGAAGCAGCCTGCAAAGGTGAAGTGCCCCAAATGCGCGCACGAATTCACCCCGCCCCCGCACCCAGGAGGGGTGGAGGGAGGTGTCGTAATCCGTGACCCCAGTGGAACTGTATGGGTGGAGGTTCCCGCCGATTACGGTAATCGCGGTCCTGCCGTGGGCGTGACGATTCCTCCTGGATCTCCGATTGCAGTTAGGTGTGGCTATCGCTTGCCTGCTTATCCAGGTAGTGGCTGGGGTGGTCTCGGCAAGAGTTGGCGGGAATTTGACAGGTGGCGCGATGACTACATTCGAGGGTTAGACGACGCAGCAAATAGCCCCGATTATCGGTGGTGGGAATGAACATGGGCTTGGGACGCTTTGGTGTCAAAAAGAGTTACAAACGAGCGGGTATTGCATTTCTTATCGCAATGGTTTTACTTGGATTGTGGGGCTTCAGGGCGTGCGTTCCGTTTCTCGAGGCTGTAAAAGTAAGCGATGAGGTACTGCAGGCACTTGCAAGTAACGACACTGATCTTTTGAGTAAATCCATCCCTTGCGAGGAATGTAGGCAGCGTATATGGAGTTCATGGCAAAAAACTGTTATTAGTGGTGGCGAACTTCTGGAGTGGAGATTCAGGAGGGTAGTGTTTGTTCTGGAGTTCGGTATAGAAAACCAAGACAATGCGTTCAGAAAGTACGAAGTCGAATATACCGTCTTTCTAAAGAACTCGTCGTACCTCGCAGTTCTCGAGGTCTTAAGCGGGAAAGGCACTATGCAAGTAGTAGACTTGAAATTATATGAGGACACTCGTTCTGATCAGGGGACACCCTGATTGCCGAGCGTGTGAATGGGGAATGGGTATACTATAGCTACGGTGCGGCGATGTATGCCCAGACATCCAGCACGGGGACTGAGTTCAAGCAGTGGTCTTGGCGTGGGGACTTAGCCGCGAAGTCCACAGCCAGTGGTGCGTACACGCCTGCGCCGATAACCGATGCGTTTGGCGACCTGGTGAGTGGTGTGCGGGAGACCTGCGACTGGAACGGGGCGTGGGGTTATCGGAACGAGCCGTTCAGTGGCGGGTTGGAAAAGGTGGGGGTGTCGTCGTTTGAGTCGGTGCTATGACAGGTTATGTGAGGTAGAGGCGTGCTGGAAGTGATAGCGTGTGGGCGATGGCTGGCGCGTCGGATTGTAAGAGAGAATTCCTGAGATCGTTGCCTCGAAGCAGTCCAGAAAAGCGAACGGGCAGGGAATAAAGCAGGAACTCCCACCTCCCTCCCCGAATCAAGCATTACTATGACGCCCTTCCTGAGGAAAGTAACCGAGTTCCTGCGCCAGTATCCTGAGGGGGTCAAGCTGGTGCGACGGGTCAGCACCGAAGACGAGCTGGAACCACCCGACGAAGAGGGTGGCTTCGAAGGCGCGATGCTGGTGGCAGAACCGAACCGAAAAGAGTTCGGAACCTTCCCCATCCCGTCCGCCGATAGCGCCACGCAGTTCACGCACTTTATCGACGGCATTCAGCACTCGCACCTGATGTATTACCAGCAAACCGAGCAGGGGTTTATGCCCGTGGTGTATGGCTATGTGTCGGTGGGGCTGCTGGAGCGGCGCGAACGCCAGCTCCACCCTGTGCGAATTGAGTCGGAAGAGGCGCTCTACTTGCCCCTGAAGGCGTTCGACGCGGCGCGGTTCAAACGGCACGGCATCACGGTTCACGACACCCTTGAGGAGCGCGAGATTGCTGATACGCCCTTCTCTACGATGCTGGTGCGTGCGGCGGCGACCGTCGCCCGCGTGCGCGACCAGCTGGAACATCGCGTCGCGCTGGAATGGATTGAATCTCAGTCCCCCGACGGTAGCGACTGGTTGGTGGTGGACGGCTCCATCGCCGACCTGATGAGCAGTCTTAAACAGCGTCGGCTCACACGCGTGATTGGGGTCTCCAAGTCGCACCGCACGGGCTATTTGCCGCTGAACTGGATGGCGCAGGTGTTGAGCATGCCCGCGGGCTATCGCAGCAGCGTGTTCCGTCCCCAGCGCGGAAAGGTAGCGGATGTGTATAGCTGGTATCTGCGGCTTCGCTGGCGGGAGGGCGCCTCGCCCACCTACGGGCTGGTGCGCGTGGAGATGCCTGTGATGACTGAACCTGAAGAGACTCAGGAGTGGGCGGACCGCCTCTCGGCGTGGCTGCTGCAGGAGACGAGCCCGCTGAGCCTGCCCGACCCGCGCTACGACCGCCTGCTCTACCCGTTCCGCATGTGCGAGCAGCACCTGCGCAGCCGCGCTCCCAGCGAAGCGGTGATGCGCACGGCAATCGAGCGCGTCAGCATCGCGGTATAATGCTTCCATGCCCTTCGAAGAGCGACTCCGTCAGGCGCGGAGCCTGCTGGAAAAGAAACTGCTTGTGGTCAGCGAGCTGACACGCCGACTGCAGCCGAAAGGGATTACCCCAATTGTGGTGGGCGGGAGCGCGGTGGAGATTTATTCGGCGGGCGACTACCTGTCGGCGGATATCGATCTGGTGGTCGCCTCGCGCCAGCAGGCAATTGCGGAGCTGCAACAGATGGGGTTTCGCGTGGAGGGGCGTGTGTTCTACCATCCCGAATGGGACATCACGCTGGAAATCCCCGACGAAACCCTCGCGGGCGATGCCGAACGCATCACCGAAATCCAGATAGACGGGGGAACCGTCTACTGTATCGGGCTGGAGGATTTGATTCTGGACCGCCTGAACGCTTTCGTCCACCAGCGCTCGGAAGAGGATGGACGTTGGGCGCGGGTGCTGTTGCAGGCGTATGCGACAGAGATTGATACCAACTACCTGAAGGCGCGCGCGGAGCAGGAGTCGACTCGCGCCGCGCTGGAGGCGATGCTCCAGGAGATTGCCGATGCGACGCCGATGGAATTGGGCAACTCAGAGCCAGCGGAGTGAAGCGGTTCGGCAGGCGATGCGCCAACTGGGCTTGACGGGACGGCGTGCGCGCACGCGCCCGCGTGACCCCGATGAACTGCGCCTGCTGATTCAACGCTCTGTCGCGCATATCCAGCGCGCCCGCGCCGAAGGACGCTGGCAGAAACTCGGCACGCGCCGCTGGCGAATCGAATTCCGAGAATGATGGAACGCATTCTGGCTCTGGTCTGCTCCTGGCTCAGTGCGCCCGCGCCCGACAGAGATGTGGTCATTTCAGGGCGGGTACGACTGGCACGCAACCTGCTGGAGTACCCTTTTCCCCATCGTGCCAGCGAAGCCGACTTACACGCCGTCGCCCAGACCCTGCGCGAGGCGCTCACTCCCTACGGGCTGGGCGAAGGCGGCGCGCTGGAAATTGATCGCCTGAGCATGGACGAGCGGGCGTTGCTGGTGGGCGCGCGCGTGCTGAGTCCTGTCCTGCTTAACGAGCTGCCCCACCGCTGGGCGCTGCTGAACGCCGACGGAAGCGCGGTCGCGATTTTGAACGAGGAAGACCACCTGCGCCTGCAGATGACCTGCGCGGGCTGGCAACCCGACACGCTCATCCAGCAGATGCATCACTGGGAGTCGGTGCTACAACGGCTACCCCTGCGCTGGGGCTACACTCCACACCTGGGGTTTTTGACCGCCTCGCCGATTAATCTTGGCTCTGGCATTCGGCTGGGGCTGCTGGTGCATCTGATGGGGTTGCAGCGTGCGCGGCAGATTACGCGCTGGCTGGAGGCGCTCCAGGCGCTGGGGTGCCACACGCGCGGTCTCTACGGCGAGGGGAGCCTCGCGTTCGAGGGCTATGTGCAGATTTCGCTGCTGGGCAAGCGCGAGCCACTGCCCGACCTGCTGGCACGCCTGCGCGGCACGCTCCGCACGCTCATTGACGCCGAGCGCGAAGCTCGCGCCCGAATCGACGCCGACGCGCTCGAAACCGAATGGCAGGAGCTGACCACCACGCTCCAGCATACCGCCAGCCTCTCGCTGGGCACAACACTCCGAGCGCTCGCCGTCTACCGCATGCGCGCCATGCAACGCTACGACGAACCCGCACGCGACTACGCCGACCAGCTCCTGTTCCGAGTCGCCGTCTATCCGCCCCCGGAACCCGACCATGTGGGGCGCGCCCGCGCCGAATGGATGCGGATGGTGCTGTTGGGTGGGTAGGCAGTAGGTCTGGGTCTCTTTGCAGCCACCGTGCCGTGCGGGGGTCATAGGCGCGTGCGCCGACATGGTATAACCCAACCTCAGGGATCCCCCCAAGCCCTCTACGCGCCGTTTTAGGCAAGAGCAAACTCAGGTACCCTCTTCTCTCGCCTGACCCCCACCAGAAATCTGGAGAAAACTGTACGGACCAAAGTCCACAGGCATATCACTAGAAGCCCGCTCCACAGTGTCCAGCGGCTCCCAGCGCGTGTATGGAAACAGCGAACTGCCGAACTCATTTACAACCTCAACAACACGCTCGGACACCACAAGCAGCGAGTAGCGAAACCGGAAAAAGTCGCTCCCGTCCCACTGGGTTTCATCAACCTGATAACGCACCCTTGTGCGCCCTCGCACTTCCCAGCGCCCACACGCGCTACACACCACCAGCTCACCCCGATCAATCTTCGGAATACCCCCATCCCCCGTCACTACCGCCAGAAGCACCGAACTTTGTTCACCACTGGGTGTATACACTGGGAACAGGTGGACGCCCCTAATCGCTCGCTCCCTGAGGCGCTCCGCGAATACGCGTGAAACATAGAGGCTCCCTGTGTAGCGGTCGGGACCGTAGGCGTGCCATGCAGGGTTCGCAGCGCCGCGAACAAAACGCGCGCCCAGATACGCCGACGGCATCACAGGGTAGGTCGGGGGTAAGTTGTATATCTGACGCACCTGCTGGCTCAGTTCGCGAAACGCCTCCATGGAGATTATCTCTGGAGATAACGCATCAGGCGTCTCTGTCTGGAGTGAGGCGAGCTGCTTGCGTAAGGCTCTGGGGACATCCAGGGGAATGTCAGAGGCGCTGGGCGCGCCATAGAAGGTATAACCGCAGTGTTCGCACCGCACTGCCGGCAGGTCTATTTCCTGTTTTCGGTACGGCTCAAAGTCTAGGTCGTATCCGTGATGTTCCCAGATGTAGAACCGCATGGCTATAGCCTCCCAACATGGCTTATGATGCTGCTCAGAAAAACAAATCCACCAAGCGTGCCAAAACACCCTTCGGCTTAGTATACCTGAGGCACTGGCTCCAGTCAAAGTCCGTCACACCGAACCAGCGCAGCATATCCAGAGCATACTGTTTGGCAAGCTCACGCACTTCGTTGCGGGTACACTCATCGAGTTCATCAAGCGATTTCTTGAGCCTTTGTTGAATCCAATCAAAGAAGTCTCTTCACATCTGATTCCACATACCTCCGCTCTTTCCCCCGCTATGTATCCACGAATGGAACCAATCGGGTACATCCATAACACAGTGGTCTATATCAATACCTATCTTCTTGAATGCCTCACGAAGCTGCTGTGGGAAAATATGATGCAAGAAACGTCGGCTTGCGAAGCTCCACCACTGAGTGGCACGAATAGAACCTGTTGCCGTCTGCCTCGCCTCCTCTAAAGCCATCTGAACGATTTCTGCGCGCCCCCGTGTGCAAGTGACAGAGCAGTGTTCTTGTAACCCCAAAGGATCTTTTCGGTTTAAGAAGCGATCTAGGAAAGTGAGTTCGGGTATACTTTGTCCGCTATGAGCGAGCGAAAGCCCTATGCCAGCGACCT
>LDYB01000002.1 GCA_001442985.1 Armatimonadetes bacterium DC | reverse complement strand
GCTACAAACCCGTTCCGTACGGGACGGCTCTCATGCTCGTCAACGAGTTTCAATCCCTCACAGGTAGGCTACAAACGCATTTAGCGCCACAGAGCGCGGTTGCGTATCATCGTTTCAATCCCTCACAGGTAGGCTACAAACCGGGACGTTCTTCCGCCTCGTCGCAGAGTATGAGTTGTTTCAATCCCTCACAGGTAGGCTACAAACTGGTGGCGTCGCGGTTGTCCTGGGCGGCGATATAGGTTTCAATCCCTCACAGGTAGGCTACAAACCTTGCGGGGAAACAAACACACAAGGAGGAGACACAGTTTCAATCCCTCACAGGTAGGCTACAAACCGAGCTGCCCGTCGAGCAACTGTCCCCCTCATTACAAGTTTCAATCCCTCACAGGTAGGCTACAAACCATATCGATTCGATCCCGATACCAGGGTCGACTGCTAGTTTCAATCCCTCACAGGTAGGCTACAAACGGACATGGCCTTTTGCATGTCCCGCTCGCGCAAAAGGTTTCAATCCCTCACAGGTAGGCTACAAACCGCACTCCACCCCTTTTCGACCCCTGATGAATTGCTGTTTCAATCCCTCACAGGTAGGCTACAAACTCCGCTTGGCTTGCCCGCATGAAGGTGAAATCTGGTATGTTTCAATCCCTCACAGGTAGGCTACAAACTACTATTGTTTTGATGGGGGCGAAATGTTCCAAATTCGTTTCAATCCCTCACAGGTAGGCTACAAACGAGACGTGCGCCCACTGGAGCCACGACCCGGCAGCACCAATCTTTAAGTTCATCCCCCGCAAGTTTCAATCCCTCACAGGTAGGCTACAAACGAGATCACCTTCTAGTAGCCCCTCACCTGCCTCGGGGCGATGGGGGTTTCAATCCCTCACAGGTAGGCTACAAACTGGTCAGTCAGAGGCATGGCAGACGACCTCCCAGAGGTTTCAATCCCTCACAGGTAGGCTACAAACGACTCCGAATGCGCCAACGCAAACACCCCGTCCCCGCGTTTCAATCCCTCACAGGTAGGCTACAAACACGGGTTGCCGTTATGACGACGATCGCTGACTAGTTTCAATCCCTCACAGGTAGGCTACAAACTGTGCAAAGCCCGTCGCCGTTGCAAGTCCCGCAGTTGTTTCAATCCCTCACAGGTAGGCTACAAACGAATTCACCTTCGGTCAGAAAGACCCGTCGAAGCACGTTTCAATCCCTCACAGGTAGGCTACAAACGAACACAACGAGACCCGATTCAACCCGTCTATCGAGACCGGTTTCAATCCCTCACAGGTAGGCTACAAACGCCTGCTGAACAAAAGTCCCCTCCCGTCGCCCGCGGTTTCAATCCCTCACAGGTAGGCTACAAACCCGTTCCGTACGGGACGGCTCTCATGCTCGTCAACGAGTTTCAATCCCTCACAGGTAGGCTACAAACGTGTTCGTACACGATAGTGTTCTGTTTGAAGTGCCAGGTTTCAATCCCTCACAGGTAGGCTACAAACCAGTTCGGCGCAGAGCTGCTACGCCGTCCCTTCCTGGTTTCAATCCCTCACAGGTAGGCTACAAACTACTGGGAAGGCGACAGACAGTACCGCCCTGAAATGGTTTCAATCCCTCACAGGTAGGCTACAAACTGTCTCCATCTCCATATCCTCCTGTCGCTTATAGATGTTTCAATCCCTCACAGGTAGGCTACAAACTCGCTACAGCAATCCCGTAGCGCGTCAAATTGCTCAGTTTCAATCCCTCACAGGTAGGCTACAAACGCTTCGCAGGATAGGCGACGCGCTCGCCGAGTCGTTGTTTCAATCCCTCACAGGTAGGCTACAAACATCGCCGTCCTCTGCAAGCGTCGTTGCGTTGCGTTTAGTTTCAATCCCTCACAGGTAGGCTACAAACACATCCCCGCCGATAGCGACGAGGAGCCTGATTTTGGTTTCAATCCCTCACAGGTAGGCTACAAACTAAGCCAGCTGCACTATATCGCGCTCTTGCCCAGGTTTCAATCCCTCACAGGTAGGCTACAAACCCCTTTGGGTAGAGTCATGTTGACGAAGTACTACGGTTTCAATCCCTCACAGGTAGGCTACAAACCAGGTCGTCGTCTCGCCCTACATCACCGACAACGACGTTTCAATCCCTCACAGGTAGGCTACAAACGTGGTCGCCCGCAATCGCGCGATAGAGGCTCCGCAAGTTTCAATCCCTCACAGGTAGGCTACAAACCCAACCCGCCCTTTGCGGGTCGGTCCCGAAAATGAGTTCAAAACGGTTCCGATTGTCAAGGTTCGGGCGTTGCCCGTTGGCGGGTTTATTATACCCCATCGGTGTGGGTGAAGTCAAGCTCTGGCGTCGATCGGACTCGGATTTGAACTCAAGTGCCCAAAAGCTGGCGATCGACGCCAAGTGGGTTTTCTGGGTACAGGATGTGGTGTGTGATAGTGCAGATAACACGCTATCTGTGGTGTATCGTCTTCTCGTTTGTCGTCGAACGAAGGGTTAGTCAAAAACAGGTTCAAAATAGGGGGTGCTGTTCTCGTTGGGTGCGACCCGCCTCTGCCGCAGGAGAAGCATGGCAGGAAAGCAAACCGGTTCAGCAGGAAGCAGAGCGCATGCGTCGAAGCATAGCCTCTATGCGCACGCTGATTGGGTTCCTTCTTGCAGGGTTGATGCTTCTTACAGGCTGGGCGCAGGCGCAACTCGATGTCGCCAAAGTGCAGGCGCGCTATCGCCAGCTGATACGCGAGATTTCCACCGAGCGAATCGGCGCGACGGTGCGCTATCTTTCGTCGCTGGGGTCGCGCGTGGCGGGCTATGAGGGCGATACCCGCGCCGCAGACTATATTGAGCAGCAGTTCCGACAAATTGGGTTGCAGGATGTCAGGCGCGAGCCGTTCCCCGTAACGGTGCCCGTGGATAAGGGCGCGTCGTTGCGCCTGCCCGACGGCACCACAATTCGGCTCTACGCGCTCTGGCCCAATCAGGTGCGCACCAGCCAGCTCCCGCCGCAGGGCGTCTCTGGACGGCTCCTCTATGTGGGCGATGGGCAGCTCCAGCGGTTTCGGGGCAAGCCCGTGGAGGGCAGCCTCGTGCTGATGGACTTCAACAGCGGCAACAACTGGTTGAACGCGGCGCGACTGGGCGCGAAGGCGGTCATCTTTATCGAGCCAGAGCGCACCGACCGCGGCGAGGCAGAAGCCAAGTTCATCGGCATCCCGCTGAATGTGCCCCGATTCTGGCTGCCCGCGACCCACGCCGCCCGCCTGATTGCCTATGCAGAAACCCAGCCCAACCCGCAGGCAACTCTCAAAGCCAGCATGCCGTGGGAAAAGCGCACCGCCTACAACATTATCGGCGTCCTCCCCGGCACCGACCCTGAGCTGCGCAACCAGTGGATTGTGGTTACGGCGTATTACGATTCCATCTCTATTGTGCCTGCGCTGGCGCCTGGGGCAGAGAACGCCACCAGCATCGCCAGCCTGCTGGAGCTGGCGCGCCTGTTCAAAAAGTACCCGCCCAAACGGAGCGTGATGTTCGTGGCGTTCAGCGGGCACTTTCAGGCGCTGGAAGGCGTGCGCCAGTTTATTGAGAAACGCATGCCTGAATGGAGCCGCCCCAACATCTTTGAGAAGCTGCTGGGCGACAAACGCCAGCCGCCCGACATCTACCTGTTCGTGGGGTTAGACCTCGCCAGCCGCTACACGGGCGTCGGCGTGTTCTACAAGGGCTGGTTTTACGATATGCGCGAGGACATCCAGCGCTTCTACACCGACATCGGGCGCGTGATGCGCGAGCATGCCGACCGAATCGCGCCCGTGCTGGGCACAGAGCCTGCCAAACTGTTCGCCGACGGCATTAATGCCGTGCAGGGACGCTACTGGCGCACCTACATCCCCAGCAAGCCCGCGTTCGACGCCGAGGCGGCGACCCTCGCAGGCGCGTGGGGCATCACCTTCGCCACCATCGAAGACGCTCGCCCCCTCGTGGACACCCCGTTTGACACCTACGAAAACTGCAACATCGCCAATATCGCCCTGCAGACCAAAGTGATTGCCTGCCAGTTAGACCATGTGTTCAACGACCCGAATAAGCGGGGCGATTTCGCGCTGCGGTTCCCGATAGAGAAGCCTTCGCAGTGGGTGCGCATCGGCTTGCAAAATGGCTTCGGGCGCCTGCATGGCAATGTCTACCGCTTTGACCCCAACCGCAGCTTTTTGCCCAACACGCCGATCAACGGCTCTATTGTCGTGTTGCGCCACTGGATGAAGTCGCTGATGGGCGTGCGGGGCAACATGTTCCAGCTGGTGGACGACAGCAGCCCCATCCCGCGCGAGCAGGCGCGTTACGAGTTCGTTGGCGTGCCGCCCATCACCGCCTACGGCTGGAACCGCGAGTTCGAGATTAACGCCTACTACTTGAACCCCGAAACGGGCGAGATTGAGTACGCCCCCGACCAGGGCATTCAGGGGTCGCAGGTGTATCCCATTAACATCCGCATGACGGTGGGCGACAAGGAAGCGCCGATTATCGTGTTCCGCTGTGTGGCGACGGCGATTTATGACCTGATAGACCCCCAGTCGCTCAGCCCGCTGACCACGATGGAGATTTACGACGGCGACACCAACGGCACGCCCCAGATGTACGGCATGATTATGACCCCGAAGGATGTGCCGCTGTCGTCGTATGTGGAGGATGTGGCGGTGATTTTCTCGCAGCCCGGCTCGCGCCTCAAGATTAAGATGGGCATGGGTCCGGGCGCGGACCGCCTGCTGCTGATTAACGCCACGCCCGAGGACCCTGAAGGCAAGGGCTATCTGGTGGGGGGCGACCCACGCGAGGCACAGGGCTTCACCGTGCCCACTTTTGACCCCAGGACGCTGACCGAGCGCGACCTGATTGCCCGCGGCGGCGTGATTACCTACACCGCCCTGCGCGTCGCCGAGGATATGTATACGCTCAACGATTACCGCATCCGCACGCTCGCCAAGCACCGCATCGTGAACAAGGGCATCGACGAGCTGCACGCCCTGGCGAAATCCGCGCTGGAGAAGGCACGCGCCGCGCTGGAAAAGAAAGACTACGCCGCGCTGGATGTGTACGCCCGCATGGCGTGGGGCTACGCCGCGCGCGCCTACCCCGATGTGCGCGCCACCGCCAACGATGTGGTGAACGGCGTCATCTTCTACCTGTTCCTGCTGATGCCGTTCGCCTACTTCATGGAGCGCCTGCTGTTCGGTGCGCCCAGCCTCAAGCAGCAACTTACCTACGCCTCGTTGATTTTCGTAGCGGTGTTCCTGCTGTTGCGCTACCTGCACCCCGCCTTTGAGATTACGGGCAACCCGATTATTGTGTTTATCGCCTTCACGATGGGCGCGCTCTCGATTATCGTGGCGGTTTTCATCTCCGGCAAGTTTGAGGAGCAGCTCAAGAAGATTCGCAAGCAGGTGATTGGCACGCATCAGGTGGATGTGGGGCGCATGAGCGTTGCGGCGGCGGCGTTCAATCTGGGCGTTTCGAATATGCGCCGACGCGCCCTGCGGACTTTTATGACCAGCCTCTCGCTGGTGCTGGTGACTTTTATTGTGCTGTCGTTCACCTCCATCGTGAGCGTGTTGCGCTTCAACGAGACGCCCGCGCCGGGCACGCCGCGCTACAACGGGATTATGATGCGCACGCCCGACTGGCAACCCCTGCGCGATTCGGCGTACCGCCTGATGAACGATGAGTTCGGCGCGACTCGCGGCGTGGCGCCCCGCGCGTGGTTCTTCGGCACGCAGATTGGCGAGCAGGCGTTCATCACGCTCACCCGCGCCGACCGACGCTTCAGCGCCCGCACGATTGTCGGTATGACGCCCGACGAAGCCAAAGTCACGCGCCCGCAGGAGGCGCTGGTGTATGGACGCTGGTTCCTGCCCGGCGAGCGCAATACGATTATCCTGCCCACCAACGCCGCCGAGGCGCTCGGCATCAAACCCAACGAGGTCGGACGCGCCCGAATCCAGTTCGCTGGGGTGGACTACACTGTGATTGGCGTGTTTGACCCCGCCCTCCTCAAGCGCATCAACGACTTAGACTCCGAGCCGCTGACCCCTGTGGACTTTATCCTGATGCAACGGCTGCAGACTCAGGGGCGTCAGGGCGGACAGGGCGGCTTCCGCGAGTATGTTCACCTGGAACCCGATACGGTGGTGATGATGCCCTACGAGACGGTGATTAATCTGGGGGGCAACCTCTATTCGCTGGCGATCGAGTTCGCCACGCGCGAGGAGGTCTATCGGGTTCTCAAGCAGGAGCTGATGCCGCGGCTGGGGCTGAACCTGTATGCGGGGCTGGGCGACCGCATCGTGCGCTATAGCACGATTCAGGCGACCTCAGGGCAGGGGCTGGAGTATGTGATTCTGCCCATTATTATCGCCGCGATGATTGTATTGAACACGATGCTTGGCTCGGTGTACGAGCGCGTGCGCGAGATTGGCATCTTCAGCGCAATCGGGCTGGCGCCCAACCATGTGGCGATGCTGTTTTTTGCCGAGTCGCTGGTGTACGCCGTGCTGGGTTCCGTCGCGGGCTACTTTGTGGCGCAGCTGGCGGCGAAACTGATTGTGGTCACGGGCTGGTTCCCTGAGCTTTACCTCAACTTCTCCTCGATGTCGGCGGTGTTTTCCACGCTGGTGGTGGTGGCGGTGGTGCTGCTCTCCACGATTTATCCGGCTCGCAAGGCGGCGGAGGTGGCGCGTCCTGCCGAAGAGCGCACATGGCGTCTGCCCGAACCCGAAGGCGATCTCTGGCGCATCCCGTTGCCGTTCTCCGTGACCAGCGCGCAGGCGCACGGCTTGAGCGGGTTCCTCGCGGAGTGGTTCCACGCCTACGAAGAGTATAGCGTCGGCGAGTTCATCACCCAGGCGGTGCGCACCGAGACTTTTGAGAGCGAACACGGCAGGGGCTACCGCGTGGAGTGCGATGCGTGGATTGCGCCCTTTGACCTCGGCGTGAGCCAGCATGTGCGGATTGAAATTATCCCCACCGATTACGCGGGGGTGTACGACATTCGGCTCACGCTCACGCGCCTCAGTGGCGATATTGCCAACTGGAAGCGCGTGAACCGACGGTTCCTGAATATTTTGCGCAAGCAGTTCCTCATCTGGCGCACCCTGCCCCAAGAACAGCGCGAGCGGTACCTGCAGATGGTGGGGGTGGGGGGATAAGAGAGAGCGATGAGCGCAGAAATTCGCCTTGAGGGCTACATCGAGAGCCTCAGTTTCGCGGGGCAAAGGGCGGAGCTGCCTGAGTACCCCTTGGGCAAGTTCAATATAAATACCTGCAAACCTGCTTGCAAGGTGGCGATGGGTAGTGGCAATACAATCGCACTCTCTCGCTGGAGCGGACCCAAGCGAACACGAACCTATCCCTTCGCACGCATATACGACACCTACTCCCACAGCGGGAAGATAGTTACGGTGATTCCTGTCGTGAAGGACGAGGGACGGGATACTAATCTGGACAGAGTGAATTTTATCACCCTGTCGTGGATGAACCTGATGAACATCTATGTGATTTTAGCATGGTATCAAGATGCTGAGAAGAAAAGCAACACAAAAATCACAAAGCAGCGGATGAGCAACGAATACATTATAGAGACACTTCAAAGGATAGACTCCTACAGGCTTGACGCACACCACTGGAACCGCGAGCACTTTGAGCAGTGTTTTATCCCAGTATATAGAAAGGCGATCGAAGCCTACGAGAAGATTGCACAGAGTCGGAATGTTCTGTTGCATGACCTGCAAGTACACGAGGAATTCATCCAGAAGGTGCGTGGAGAGGGCGACACTTTAGATCTGAGTAAATTCCGAGAGGTAACTTTGAAAGCTTCCGAACGCTCTGCTCACGCCGAGCAGCAAACTGTTCACCGTGCTGAACACCTGACCGAGGGAACGGTAAAAGCCTTGATCAAAATCCGAAATAACCTTGGCGGGGAATACTATCTCACATGCGACGAGGTCGTCAGGCTATCAGAGTCGAGCATACTGATTCAAGAAAGCAAGAATACATCAAAAGTTCTACCTTCGCTTGCGGACACAAAAGACGGTTTATTCAAGCTCCTCTTGTTCTCCCATATCAAAGAGCTTTACTGGTTGAAAGAGGGGAGCGGTAAGGTTCCACTCCACTTTGAAACTCGATTGCGGCTTACGGGGAGATTTTCTGGGTTTCTTTATCTTCCTGCTTCTGAAGAAGAACTCAAGAGATTCTCAAGACAGCACAGGTTCAATATCAAGCAGGAAGCGAAACTGTTGTGGCTGAACGAAGAGTTGAGGCTTTTAGGAATTAGGGGCATACTGGAGGGGCGCAGTAATGAAACATAACGCTCTGCAGAAACTGGCGGAGGTACTGTTATGGTGAAAAGCCCGCTTCGCTTTCCAGGAGGAAAATCGCGGGGGCTAAAGCAAATTACCCCCCTCATTCCCGATTTTGCAGAATATCGGGAGCCGATGGTGGGCGGAGGCTCTGTTTTTCTGTTCCTGCGCCAGCGTTACCCCGACCGACGCTACTGGATTAACGATCTCAACTACGAGCTCTACTGCTTCTGGAAGGTGCTTCAAGAGCAACCTGAGGCTCTCGTGGAAGTGGTGAGCGCCATCAAAGCGCGGACGACCGACGGGCGCAAGCTTTTCTACGAGCTAGTGGAGCAGTATGGGCAAGGAACTCCTTTCGAACGCGCCGTGCGCTTTTTCGTGCTGAACCGTATCACCTTTTCTGGCACAGTCGATTCGGGGGGATACTCCGAGCAAGCATTCCGCGGGCGGTTCACATGGTCTGCTATCAATGCACTCAAGCAGGTGGCGCCACTGCTAAAAGGCGTTCGGATTACCTGCGGCGATTACGAGCCTGTGGTTATGGAAGAGGGAGCGGGGGTTTTGATCTTTCTTGACCCGCCGTACTATTCTGTGGCAAAGTCGCGCCTCTACGGCAAGCGCGGGGAACTTCACCTCCAGTTTGACCATGAGCGGCTGGCGCGCGTTCTCCAGCAGTGCCCGCATCGCTGGCTTCTCACTTATGACGACTCGCCGTATATCCGCCAGCTGTATGAAGGCTACTATCAGAGCCGATGGAAGCTTCAATATGGGATGAATAACTACAAACAGCCTCGAGCGCGCGCAGGCAACGAGCTGTTCCTCAGCAACTACCCGCTTGCGCCCGCTCGCAGCCAGCAACTTACCCTTGTGATGGAGCGTGCGGAGCCTTGCACCGCCTCGAGAAACGAAGCAGCCAGCGCTGGCTCCCTGCAACTTGAGCATCCTGCCTGAGCGCGAGCGCAGAAGAGGCTGGCTTCTTTAGCTGACGCAGGTCGGCTTCGTTTTGTAGAAACGGCTTTAGCCCTCTGGCACAAACGCCATATGACTCGGTTGCTCGCTTGTCCGCCTGACAAACTTTACCTAATCTCCACGCGGAACAGTCGCACGCTTTGTCGCAACCCTGCATACACCCAGCCCAGCGCGTACAACCGCCCCTGCCGATCCACCTCCAGCCACTGAATCTGGGAGGCGCTCCGCAACGGCTGCAACATACCCAACGCCCCGTTCAGCGCAAGATGCCACCGAACACTTCCCTCAGGCGCCACACAGGCAACTTCAGTAATCGGGTATTTCTGGCGCTTCTCGAGGCGTTCTCCGTGCCAGTAAAAGTTCCCTGCCTGGTCTATGCCGAACAAGTGCCACTGGGCGACTTCGGGAGAAAGTGGCTTCAAGCGCTCTGGCGTTTTCTGCCACTGGAGCGGCTCTGTGGAGGCTATCGGCTCTTCGCTGCTTAGATAGACGCGCCCCGGGGCATCCACTGCCAGCCCTGTGAGGCGTTTTCCTCGCTCCGCGGTGATCACCCGCTCAATCCGCCCATCCGACACCGAAATCCGATACAGACTGTCTGCCTGCATCCAGAGCGGGGTTGCCGAAGGCACTATCGCCATGCGCACAGGTGGCGCATCGCTTATCTGGTTTTCGCCTTTGCCGAACCCTTTGCCAAAGCGCTGGCGCACGCGCCCCTCCCAGTCCATGAGGGCTATCGTATAGTCGGATAGCAAGGCGACGAGGAGGTCGTTAGAGCAGGCGATACCCCAGAATTCGGTTTGTTCGCCCAGCGGTGCTTTCAGGAGGCGCGTCTTGCGGCGGTTGGGGTCCATCAGAATCAGGTTCGAATCGTTGCAGAGCGCGATTCTGCCGTTGGGCGCCACAGCGAAGGGATAGCCCGCACCGTCGTCCTGCACAGGGGGCACGGCGAACTGCCCTGCCTTGCGCCCCTTGTCCGCTATCAGCAGGGTCGTTAGCCGTACTCGATTCATGACAGCGTACCTCCTGTGCTGGAAAAATTCAGGATTCGCCAGAAATCAGGGTTTGTTCAGAATTTTAATCTGCCTCAGTAGTTTTTGCACGCTTTCCTGCACATCGTGGCATCTTTGCTCATCGCACAGCCACTCTACAGCGAGATAGGCTTGAACGGTAAATACTTCCTCAGTGTTTTTGCCTGTCGGGCAGATTATACCATCTACAGCAACCCTACAAGATTGCCTCCATATCTCGCCAGTTGGCGCCCGCTTTGGCTTCTACGGTCAGGGGCACACGCAGGGTGTAGGCGCGCTCCATCTCGTGGGCGACCGCCTCGGCGACGGCTTTCTCCGTGCCCCACGGGGTCTCCAGCAGCAGTTCGTCATGCACCTGCAGGAGCATCCGTGCGCGCGGCTCGCAAACGGGCAACCGCTTCGCCACGCGAATCATGGCTAACTTCATAATATCGGCTGCCGTACCCTGAAATGGCATGTTGATGGCGGCGCGTTCGGCGGCGAGCCGCTCGTTGCGGTTCGCGCTGTGCAGTTCGGGCATCGGGCGTTTGCGCCCCAGCAGCGTGCGCGCATAGCCCGTGCGCCGCGCCTCCTCCAGAATCTGCTCCGTGAACGCCTTGATGCGTGGGAACCGCTGGAAGTATTGCTTGATAATCGCGTTCGCCTCGCTGACCGAAATGCCCAGTTCCTGTGAGAGACCGTAATCGCTCATGCCATACAGCACGGCGTAGTTCACCGTCTTGGCGCGACGGCGCATCTCCTTATCTACCTGGTCTATCGGCACGCTGAACAGGATGGAGGCGGTCGCCGCGTGAATATCTTCGCCCTGCTCGAAGGCTTGGAGCAACATCGGGTCCTGCGACATGTGCGCCAGAATGCGCAACTCAATCTGGGAGTAGTCCAGCGAGAGCAGGGAATAGCCCTCGTCGGCAATAAAGGCGCGGCGGATGGCGCGTCCTGCCTCCGTGCGGATGGGGATATTCTGCAGGTTTGGCTCGCTGCTGGAGAGGCGTCCTGTGGCGGTTACGGTCTGGTTCAGTTTCGTGTGGATTCGCCCCGTAACAGGGTTCACCAGTTTCGGCAGGGCTTCGGCGTAGGTACTGCGCAGCTTGCTCAGCTCGCGATACTCCACGATTTTGGGCACAATCGGGTGCTGACCTGCCAGCGTTTGAAGCACTTCGGCGTCGGTGGAGTAGCCCGTTTTGGTTTTCTTGACCACGGGCAAGCCGAGTTTTTCAAATAGAATCGCGCCCAGCTGCTTGGGCGAGCCGATATTGAATACCTCGCCTGCGAGCGTGTAAATCTCCTGTGCCACGCGCTCCATCTGCTCCTGCAGTTGCGCCGAGAGCTCCTGCAGATAGGGCGCATCGACACGAACCCCGTACCACTCCATTTCGGCGAGGATGGGGATTAGCGGCATCTCAATCTCGTAGAAGACGGTCGCCACCTCTTCCTGCTCCAATCGCGCCTGCAAAAGGGGGTAGAGTTGCCAGAGGGCGCACGCGCTGGCGGGCAGGGCGTTTTCGTCTTCGGGCAGGCGCATGTCCAGCAAATCTTCGGTCAGCCACTCCAGCGAATACTGGCTCCGAGTGGGTTGCCACAGGTAGGCGGCAATCAGGGCATCGAAGGCGGGTGGCGCCATCTCCAGCTCCAGCACGCGGGCAATCAGCAGTTCAGTCTTGGCGTCCCAGGCAATCCGCACGCGCTCCGTATCGTTCAGCAGGCGTATCAGGGGTTCGGGGGCAAACAGCTGGGCGCCCCAGTCTATCACAATGGCGCGGTTGGCGTCGGTGGCAATTGCGAGGGCGCGGAGTTCCGCCGCGCGGGCGTGCTGGAGTTGCCCTGCCATTTTGACCGCCACGGCGCCGCTGCCTTCCAGCAGGCGGGCGAGAGTGCGCTCGTCGGGATTGCGGATGACCTCGGGTTTCAGCGTCTCGCGTGTGGAGACCAGAGGCGCGGGCGTGCCCTCGCCGAACTGCTGGGCTAACTGGGGCAACCGCTTCAGGATGGAGCGGAACTCGTAATCTTCCAGCACCTGCTGAAGCGCCTGCAGCCTGTCGGGCGTGAGCCGAAATTCGGGGATTGTGTTCAGGGGCAGGGGCGCGTCCTGCAGAATCGTCGCCAGCATCTTGCTCTGGCGAATCTGGTCGGCATACTCGGCGATTCGGGCGCGGAGCTTCTCGTCAGCAACCTGATCCAGATTCGCCAGCAGGTTCTCCACCGTGCCGAACTGCTGGAGCAGTTTGACTGCCGTCTTCTCGCCGACGCCGGGCACGCCGGGGATGTTGTCGGATGGGTCACCCTGCAGCGCCTTGAGGTCAGGAATCTGTTCAGGGTCAATTCCGTACTGCTCGCGGACGGCTTGCGCATCGAAGATTTTCAGGTCGCTCACGCCGCGCAGGGGGGCACACACGCGCACATGCTCGCCCACCAGCTGGAGCTGGTCGCGGTCGCCGGTGAAAATCAGCACCTCGTAGCCGTGGTCCAGCGCAAATTTGGTGAGGCTTCCCACGAGGTCGTCGGCTTCCAGCCCCTCTTCCATCAGCACGGGGATGCCCATCGCCTCCAGAAGCGCCTGCGTCATGGGCACCTGCGGGCGGAACTCATCGGGCGCCTCGCGGCGGTGCGCTTTGTATTCCACGAACGCCTCATGGCGGAAAGTGGGCGCAGGCGCGTCAAACGCCACGATAATGGAGTCGGGTTTCACCTGCTCCAGCAGGGAAAGCAGCATGTTGGTGAAGCTGTAGACGGCGTTCGTGGGGCGTCCGTCGGAAGTGGTGAGCGGGCGCGTCGCGTAGAAACCGCGATACAGCAGGCTGTGTCCGTCAATCACCACCAGCGTTGGGCGCTCCATACCGTGTGCCGATTATACCTGAAGCATTATCTTTGAATGCTCACTCCGAAGGCGGGCTGATTCTGACGGAACGGGCTTTCCAGACCGCCCCAGAGCCACACATTGCGCGAGACCTGCCAGTTCCAGCGCAGGCTCCCCTGCCAGTCGTTCGGGTCAAAAATATCCAGCGAGAGCCAGTTGCTCGCCCCCAGCCGATAGTCCATCCCGAAGCCGGGTTTGGAGCCGTATAACCCATAGCGCAGGTTCCAGTTCTGGCTCAGCGGCACGCCTAACTGCGCAATCAGGCGGTCGGTCTCGGTGAAGTCATAGATGCCCAGCCAGAGAGTGCGCTGGTCGCGTGTGGTGAGGCTAATCAGCAAGTCGGTGCGGTAGCGTTCGGTGCGGGCGTTATAGTTCAAGTCGATTCGGTAGGTGCTGTCGACAATCCCCAGAGTTTGCAGGGATAGCACGCGCTCGAAGGTGTCGTTGAGCCGCTGGAACGCCTCGCCCGCTTCTTTAATCAGAGGACGCGCCTCCTGCACGGTGTCGTTGAGGCTCTGGGTGAGGGTGTTGGCATTATCCAGCACTTCGCCCGCCTTGTCGGCGAGCGTGGTGGCTTTCTCGGAGACCGTACGCGCATTCTGGGCGGTCTGTTTCAGGTTCTCCTGCAGCTGGGGGTCGCCAATCAGCTGTTCCACCTCTTTAAGGATTTGCTCGGTTCTCTGGGCGGAGGCACGCGCAGAGGCGAGCGTGGCGCGGACATCCTCGTTCAGCTGGGGGTCGTTCAGCAGGCGGTTCACCGACTGGAGCGTGCGTTGCAGCTCCTGTGTGGCGGCGTTTGCCTGGCGCAGGAGCTGGCGCACCGCCGCGCGGTTCTCACGCACCAGCGACTCTACCTCGCTCGCCAGTTGCGCGGATTGTTCGCTCAGGCGCTGTACCGAGCGCAGAGTCTCGGTGACGCTTTGTCGGAGCGCTTCGTCTTCCAGCAGGGTGCGTGCAGATGCCAGTGTGCGCTGAAACTCCTGCAGGGTCTTCTCCAGTTCGGGGGTCAATCGGCTCAGGGCGGCGTTGAAATCCATCGGCGTCTCGCCTTTTACACGGGATTCAGGGGGCAGATAGTCCACCACCTGCTGGGGCGGGATAATTTCCACCCGTGCATCGGCGGGCAGCAGCGCGCCACCCGAAATCCGAAAAGTGGAGCCGCGCGGGATTTTGACCGATTCCTGAATCGAAAGCGTCAGCTCGGCGCGAGGCGGTGTGCCGACAAGATTCACAGCGCGGACATAGCCCACCTGAACCCCCGCCATCAGCACCGACGCCCCCCGACTGAGGTTCCGTGCATCTTCAAACTGCACATACAGCAGATAGTGCCCCCTATCTGACAGGTCCTGCCACAGGAATCGTAGCCCCGTAATCAGCGCCGAGACGCCTATCAACACCACCAGTCCCACACGCGCCAGATCGGAACGCATCGCTCTGTATCCTTCACAGGATACGGTTCGTCATACGCGCGGAGTTTCCTATCGCACCACCACCAGCGGACGAATCTGCTCCAGCCGTTTGGGACCGATTCCGCGCACATTGCGCAGTTCGTCCACGCTCTGGAAGCGCCCCACCTGCTGGCGGTACTCCACGATGCGTTGCGCCAGCACAGCGCCAATCCCGGGCAGTTGTTCCAGCTCTTCGGCGCTGGCGCGGTTGAGGTCTATGGGGAAGCGCACCTGCTTGCGAGCGGGCGCCTGAGGCGTGCTGGAGGCGGTTTTTCGTGTGGGCGACGGCTCGGCGTGCGTTTCGGTCTTCGCGGGCACATAAACTTGTTGCCCGTTCTGAAGCGCTTCGGCAAGGTTGAGGGCGTTCGTGTCGGCGTCGGCGCGAGCGCCACCTGCCTGCTCAATCGCGTCTGCCACTCGGCTGCCTGAGGGAAGAGTATAAACCCCGGGCTTTTTCACTGCCCCTGCCACATGCACAACAAGCGGGCTGTCTTGAGGGGGCGCACTGGCTGGCTCGGTTTCGGCAGGGGGAGGCTCCGGGTTGGACTCCAGAGGAATAACCTCCGCAGGGGGTGTGGCGTTCACCGAAGCGCCGATGGCAGGGCTGACCACATTCTGCCCACGCCCCACCCCATACGCCAGCAGCCCCACCACCGCCAGCGACAACAGATAAAACCCCAGCAGATAGCCCTTCTCCTTCGGGTCTAACTTCTCCCAGATGGGGTACATGGACTTGCACCTCAATCGAAAGGTTTTCGGGCAGAGGACAGAAATTCCTGCACGGCTCATATCGATTTATGCCCGGAATCTCGCCCCACTGGGGGCGGAATTTGCAGGAACAGATTGAGAAGGGGTATAATTGCGGGAACCCTGAAAGGCACATTTGCGTCTAAGGGGTTGGTTAGCAACATTTCGATAGGAGGTTATACCATGTTAGGTCGTCGTAAGGGCTTTACGCTGATTGAGCTGCTGGTGGTTATCGCGATTATCGCCATTCTTGCGGCGATACTGTTCCCGGTCTTTGCGCAGGCGCGTGATAAGGCGCGTCAGACGACCTGTACCAACTATACCAAGCAGATTGGTCTCGGCTCGATGATGTATATCAACGACTATGATGAGACCTTCCCGCTTGGATTCGGACGCGCAGGGGGTACAGGGCAGTGGCTGTGGAATTTCTACCACGCGGCGCCTTACAACTGGCGTCCCAGCGTCCCACCCAGTGACCCGCGCTACGCTTCGTACTTGGTTCACTGGTCCCACACGCTTCAGCCCTACATGAAGAACTACGGCTTGTATGAGTGTCCCTCGTGCCCGCCCAAGCGTCTGAACATCCCCGACTATAACACTCCTCAGGCGCCGCCAGCAAAGGTCGCCTATACCTACAATGGGCTGCTTCACGCGCTGACTCAGGCGCGTGTTGCGCACCCGTCCAAGCTCCCGCTCTTCTGGGAAGGGCGCGGAAAAGCGAGCGTGGAGGGCTTTGCCCTGACTAACCCGGCGCTTATGTGTACAGATGCCACCCGACCGTGCCAGTACTTCAGCTGCACCTACGGCAATCCGGGCAACGCCTATCCGACGGGTGCGATGTTCGTGCTGGACGGTCCGATGTGGATCCACTCCAACGGCGCCCTGTTCGTGCATGCCGATGGCAGCGCGAAGTGGCGCCGACTGGGGGCACAGATTGCTCCCGCAAACACCGACTGGCGCGTGGACCCCTATACGGGGTACGACAGTCAGGGCTACCCCGGCTACTACTGGTGGGATGGCTGCAACCCGTGGCTGTTCCGACCTGACTACGAGTTCAACATCTAAGTTCGTTCTGCTCAAGGGGAGGGGCAATCCCTCCCCTCTTCAAAGAGGGAGGAGCGCATGAAGAAGGAAATCTCCACAGGAACCGCAATAGCGATTATTGCCGTGCTGTTAGTGATTGTGGCGGTAGCGTTTTACTGGTTCTGGGTACGCCCGGAAACCGCTCCGCCTCCACCTCCCAGCACTACAGGAGCGCCGTCTCAGATGCCTCCTGCAGCGCCCCCTGCGGCGCCGGGGCAACCGGGTCAGCCAGCGCAGGGTAACCAACCGCTTCAGCCGAACTTTTGAGGCAGTTTGGTGTTTTTCTCACCCCGCTCACCCGAAGCCTGGTCTCAGGCTTCGGGTTCTGGCTAATTCATCCCCTCTGGCTCGCGTGGGTGTGGAGCCTGCAGGGGTATTTCCCCACTGGGCGCGATTTCGTGCGCTGGTATGCGCTCGGCGCGTTTAACGCGGCGCCTGTCCTGAGTGCCGCGCTCGTGGGGCTGTTGTGGGGTGTAGGGCTGGTGTTCTGGGGGTCTAAACGTCCCGCGCGCGTGTTGCGCTGGGCAGGCGCGCTGACGATGTGCCTCGCTGTGCCCCCAATCGCCTATGGGTTGCTGCTCTGGTATGCAGGCGTGCTTCCCTTTGCAGATGTGCCTGTCGCGCTGCCGACTCTGGGGCGCGCCTATCTCTACCTGGGAGGCACCTGTTTCGGGGTGGGCTGGCTCATGGGCGCACCGCTGAAAACGCCCAGCCTTGTCCGTCGGGTATAATCCCCCACATGTCAAAGGGGTACTATCGGTTTCCTACCATTTACGGAGATCAGGTCGCATTTGTCTGTGAAGACGACTTATGGACGGTTCCGCGACAGGGAGGTATCGCTCGCAGGCTCACTACCACCCTCAGCATGGTCAGCACCCCCCACTATTCGCCTGACGGCAAATGGATTGCCTTCGTGGCGCGGGATGAGGGGCATCCTGAGGTCTATGTCATCCCCGCAGAGGGGGGCGAGCCGAAGCGCCTCACCTATCAGGGCGCGACGGTGGTGCGTGTGGTCGGCTGGACGCCCGACGGCAACGAGGTTATCTATCACAGCACGGCAGGTTGCCCTCCGCGCGAGGTACGGCTCTGGCGCGTGCCCCGCGAAGGGGGTCAGCCGCGCATGTACCCATACGGAATCGCGCATGCTATCAGCTTCGGTCCGAACGGCGGTGTGATTATCGGGCGGCACACCGTGGACCCCGCCCGCTGGAAACGCTATCGGGGCGGCACAGCAGGCGTATTCTGGATTGACCGCGACGGCACGGGAACCTTCACCCTCTTCAAACCCACCGAGGGCGACCACACCGCTCCGATGTGGATTGGCGAGCGCATCTACTTTGTGTCAGACTATGAGGGAATCGCGAACCTCTATTCCTGCCTGCCTGACGGCTCTGACCTGCAACGCCACACGCACCACGAGGAATACTATGTGCGCTTCCCCACGACCGACGGCAGGCGGATTGTGTATCACGCGGGCGCAGAACTTTACTATTACGATATCGCCACAGGCGAGAATGCGCATATCCCTGTGGAGACGCCCAGCCCGCGCGTGCAGACCCAGCGCAAGTTTGTGGAAACCGAAAAGTACCTGCAGGGCTTCAGCCTGCACCCGAAGGGACACTCGCTGCTGCTGATTGTGCGCGGGAAACCCTTCACGATGGGCAACTGGGAGGGGGCGGTCATTCAACACGGCGAGCCGCAGGGCGTGCGCTACCGAATCGCCCGCTGGCTGGCAGATGGTGAGCGAATCGTCACGGTCTCCGACGCCACAGGCGAGGAACGACTGGAGCTCCACACCCCCGAAGGCGTCAGGCGCTATGAAGACTTCGATGTGGGCATCGTCTACCGCATGGAGGTCTGCCCGACTGCCGACAAGGTGGCGCTTTCCAATCATCGCTTTGAGCTGTGGGTATTTGATTTCGAATCGGGCACGCCCACGCTGGTAGAACGCAGCGAGGCGGGGATGATTGAAGGCTTCGCGTGGTCGCCCGACGGACGCTGGCTGGCGTACAGCTTCGCGCCCAACGAGCGCACCCACATCATCAAGGTTTATGACAGCCAGTCGGGCGCGATTCACCCCATCACACACCCCGAATTCCGCGATGTGATGCCCGCCTGGGACCCCGATGGCGACCTGCTCTATTTCATTTCTTATCGGGATTATGACCCTGTGTATGACCAGATGCAGTACGAGCTGAGCTTCCCGCGGGGTCAGCGCGTGATGGCGGTCACCCTGCGCAAGGATGTGCCCAACCCGCTGATTCCGTCGCCCCAGCCGCTGGAAGGGGGCGAAAAGGAGTCGGAGGAAAAGGAGGAAAACCCCGAATCGGGAGAGCCGAAGCCTGTGCAGATTGACTTTGACGACATCCATCTGCGCGTGCTGACCGTGCCCCTGCCAGGGGGTATTTACGGACAGGTAGCAGGGCTGGATAAGAAACGCCTGCTGGTCTCTTCGTTCCCGATTGAAGGCACGCTCGACGAAGGCGATTGGACGGATACAGGTGAGGAAGAGGGCAAGGGCACGCTGATTCTGTATGACTTCTCCAGAGCCAAAAGCGAGGAGCTGATTCACGGCATCACGCGCTTTGCGGTGTCGCTGGATGGCAAGACGCTGGTCTATCAGACAGGCAGTCGCCTGCGGGTGCTGCCTGCAGGGCAGAAGCCCGACGAGAAGCATGAGCATGACCCCCCTTCGCGCGAGAGCGGCTGGATTGACCTCTCGCGCGTGCGATGCGCGGTTGTGCCCAGCGAAGAGTGGCGCCAGATGTACCGCGAGGCGTGGCGCCTCCAGCGGGAGTTCTTCTGGACACCCGACATGTCGGGCGTGGACTGGCAGAAGGTGTACGATCGCTACTATCCGCTTCTGGAGCGCGTCGCCACCCGCGCCGAGTTTTCTGACCTGATGTGGGAGATGCAGGGCGAGCTGGGAACCTCCCACTGCTATGAGTTCGGCGGCGACTACCGCCAGCCGCCACAGTATACGCTGGGCTTCCTGGGCGCCGAGTTTGAGTGGGACGAGAAGGCGCAGGGCTACCGAATCACCCATATTCACACGGGCGACCCGTGGCTGGAAAACGCCGACTCCCCCCTGAACGAGCCGGGTGTGCTGGCGCAGGTCGGCGAGGTGCTGATTGCCATTAATGGGCAACGGCTCAGTCGCACGCGCCCCCCGGGCGAGTTGCTGCTCAATCAGGCAGGGATGCCCGTGCAGCTCACCCTGCGCGCGCCCGACGGCACCACCCGTACCGTTGTGACCAAAACACTCACCAGCGAAGCCAGACTGCTCTATCGCGAGTGGGTGAACCGCAACCGCGCCTATGTGCATGCGAAAACTGACGGGCAGGTGGGCTATATCCACATCCCCGACATGGGCTCCTGGGGGTTCTCGGAGTTCCATCGGGGCTTCCTGCCGGAGCTGGTACGCCCCGGCTTGATTGTAGATGTGCGGGGCAACGGCGGCGGGTTTATTTCGGCGCTGCTGCTGGAGAAACTGGCACGCAAACGGCTCGGCTACGATGTGCCGCGCTGGGGCAAACCGATGCCATACCCCCACGACTCCCCGATGGGACCGATTGTCGCAATTACTGACGAGCGCGCTGGCTCCGACGGCGATATGTTCAGCCACGCCTTCAAACTGATGAAAATCGGCGTGCTGATTGGCAAGCGCACATGGGGCGGCGTGATTGGCATCTGGCCCAAATCGGTGTTTGTGGATCAGGGGCTGACCACCCAGCCTGAATACGCCTTCTGGTTCTATGATGTTGGCTGGCGCGTGGAAAACTACGGCACCGACCCCGATATTGAGGTGGACTACGCGCCACACGATTACGCGCAGGGGCGCGACCCACAGTTAGACCGCGCGATTGAGGAGATTCTGAAACAGATGGAGGCAAATCCGCCCCGACTGCCCGACTTCGAGCCGCGCCCCAAACTGCCTCTGCCCACCCTGCCGAAGAGGTGAGACCGTGTGCGCATCTTAGAGATTGTTTCGGGCGTGGGGCTGTGCGGGGCGCTGGTGCATACTCTGCAGATTGCGAAAGAGCTGCATCGGCGGGGAAATGAGATTACCCTGCTGACGCGCCCCGGTTCATGGATTATTGAGCCTGCCCAGAAAGCGAGCATCCCTGTGCTGACCTCCGAGATGCGGCGCTACACCCTGCACGATTTTCGCGAGGTGGGGCGCTTTTGCCGCGAGCATGGGATTGAAGTGATGCTTGCCCATATGAGCCGCGCGAACAATTTTGCTGTGTGGCTGCGCCGCTTCACGGGCATTCCCGCTGTGCTACGGGCGCACTCCCACCGAATCCACTTCCACTGGCGCATGGCAGACCATGTGATTGCCGTCTCGGAGCAGACGCGACGCTTTCATATGCGCTGGAACCGTGTGCCGCCCGACCGAATCAGCACGGTCCATGGGTTCATTGACCCGGAGCGGCTGGCAGTTGCCGATAAGGGAGCGCGCGCCGCTGTTCGCGCCGAGCTGGGGCTGACACCCAGCGACTTCGTGGTGGGCGTGGTGGGCAATATCATCCCGCGCAAGGGGCAGATTTATCTGATTCGCGCCCTGCCCGAAGTCGTGCGTCGTGTCCCGAACATCAAGGTGCTGCTGGTTGGCGTGGTGCATCCCCCGCGCTATGGCGAAAAGGTGCGTCGCGAGATAGAGCGGCTGGGTGTGGAGAGGCATGTGCTGTGGCTGGGCGAGCGCAAGGATGTGCCGCGCCTTTTGCAGGCGATGGATCTCTTTTGCCTGCCGACACTGAGCGAGATGCTCCCTCTCTCGATGCTGGAGGCGATGTGGGTGGGCTTGCCTGTGGTGGCGACCGCTGTGGGCGGCATTCCTGAAGCCGTTACAGACGGTGTGGAAGGCTGGCTTGTGCCCCCACGCGACCCCGAAGCGCTGGCGCACGCCCTGCTGGATGCGGCGCAAAACCCTGACGAGCGCAGCCGTCGCGCCGCAAACGCTCACGCCCGCATCGAGCGCGATTTCACCGTCCACACACAGGTTGCCAAAATAGAGGCGATTCTGAAGCAGGTGGCGGCGGCGCACGCAAACCGCAGGTGAAAGAGGCTACCCCTCCCGCTTGCCTGCGCGGATGCCCTCCCAGACGATTTCCAGCGGCTCGCCGTCGGGCGTGCAGTTGTAGATGGAGAAGTCCGTAAGAAGCGATCTAGGAATTCCGCCTTGCAATCCGACGCACCAGCCACCGCACACACGCAATCACAATCCAACACGCCT
>LDYB01000001.1 GCA_001442985.1 Armatimonadetes bacterium DC | reverse complement strand
GCCTGCCACATCAATCGGGTCGCGCTGCAGCCAGCGGGCGGTGCGGGGGTCATACTCGCGGGCGCCGACATGGTACAGCCCTGTGAACGGAATAAACTCATACCCATACGCCCCATTCCAGGTGAAGAGATTGGGCGTGTTGCCTGCCTGCTCAATCAGGTTGCCCCAGCTGTCATAGGTGTAGCGGTCGGTAATAGCGCCGCTGGGAGAGACCAGCGCCCGCACATGTCCCAAGCCGTCTATCACATAGTAGCGTGTGTTCGCGGGGTTCTGCAGGTCAATCCGTGCAATCGGTCCCAGTAAGCCCCACACATATTCGGCAACAATCCGCCCCGAACCGTCCACCTCGGCAACAATCGTGTCGCCTTCGTATACATAGTAGGTGCGTGTGGTGCCCGTTTCGCGGATGATTTCCTGCCCCACACGCCGCCCCAGCGCGTCATACAGGGCGCGGTAGCGTCCTGCCGCGGGTGAATACGCCTCCACCAGATTGCCCCACACATCGTAGGTGTATTCCCAGCTCAGGGCGCCGCCCGCCGACTGACCATAGTTGAACATCACAATCAGCATATCGGCATCGGTCACCTGCCCGTCCCCATCAAGGTCTTCAGGGCAGGGGCAATCGGTGCGCCCAATCGCAAACTGCACTGCCAGCAGGTCTGCGTCATCGACCTGTCCATCGCGGTTCACATCGCCCTGCAAGTGGTCAGCGCGATCAGTCGTCCACCAGCGCCAGCGTTCACCGTTGGGTGTGTAGGCATAATACCAGTTGTTGTTCTGCCCTGTGCGGGGCACATAGATGAGCTGGTTGAAGCGGTAAATCCACCCCGCGTCGCCCCACAGATTGCCACCCGCATCATACGAAAAATCCGTCTGCCACTCACCTGTCCCTGTGCGGCGACGCTCATATGCCAGCTGCCCCAGCGCATCATAGTCCCATTCCCATTCATAGGCAGGCTGCCCTGCAATCTGGTCGCGGGCGCGCGCCAGTGTGCCATCAGGGTAGTAGCCTGGCTGGTTGTTGTAGCCGTCATAGTCAAAGAAAGCTAGGGTACTGTTGTTCCACTGCCAGTGGAGAGTACCCAGGGCGCCTACCGACTGGTTATCGGCGTAAGTAAGGCTTGCGGTGAGGGTGGCGTTCGTGCCCAGCGGGTGGACGGTCTGGCTGGTCAGGCGTCCCGCGCCATCATAGCTGTAGCTGGCGAGGAGTTGATTGTTGTAATAAATTTCGGTCAGGCGTCCGGCATCGTCATACCCATAGCGCAGCTGGCGCTGGAAGGCTCCCTGAGTCGTGGAAAGGTTCAGCGTGCTGGTTTCCACCTCGCCGCTGGGGTAATAGGTATAGGTGTGGCTATAGCTGATGCCTGCGCCGTACAGCAGGTTATGCTCCTCAGCAAGGCGCCCGGTATTGCGGCGCCTCTCGTCGGGCAGTTCGTATTCGTACACCCACTGGTGCCAAGATGTGTCGCTCTTGGCGAGCTTGAGCCGCCCTGCTAAGTCATAGTCGAAGGTATAAGCAGGGTTAGCGTTGGGACTCCCGAGCCGAATATGCGTGAGCAGCCCAGCCTTGTAGTCAAAGTAGACGCTTCTGCCGTCGGGTTTCGTCCAGCTCTTCAGCTCCCCGCAACAGGAATAGGTGAACTGCTCAGCGCGAGTGTCGCCGTCATAGCGCACACTCAAAAGCTGGTCGCGCAGACCATAGGTGTAGTTGATCCCGACCCCATTCCCGCCTGCCACGCGAGTCAAGCGCCCCAGTGAATCGTAGCTGAACCTTGCAAAAAGCACGCCTCTCTGTGGATCCTCTGCCTCAAACAACGAAGCCTCTGGGGAGAGTATCCTGATCTGGGTTAATAACCCTGCAGCGCCGTGATTGGTCTCGGAAGGCTGGTAGTAGTTGTAATCGAATGCCGCCCAACGCCCTCGTGCATCGCGCACGGCTCGCAAGCCCGGACCGTGCCAGTAAAAGTCCACCTGACTTCCATCGCTCCAGCGCACCGTGCGTGGCGCGCCCAGCATCGTCCAGTCGGTTTCCTGGTAGAGCAAGCGTCCCGTTTCTGGTCTCACCACAACCCGTGTCGGACGCCCAAATAGGTCATAGGTAGCCACCTCGACCTCTCGACCCGTTGGATCGACAATCTTTCTCAGCTTGTTCTGGAAGGAGTGCCCTTGAGGGTAGTACTCCAAGGTCCAAGCAGGACGCTCAGGTTCTTTGAAGCCTTGCAACAGACCAGGACCAGTGTAACTCATCTCCCACCGATGCCCTGCTCCGTCCACCAAAGCCGAGGGCAGCACAGGGTAGTCTACATCCTCGTACTCCACAGTGGCTACGACTCCCGTTGGATCCTTGACCGATTGCAGCAGGGTTTCCCCATTCCGCTCGGTGTATCCATAGATCCAGGAGCGCGTGATCCCATCCTGCGGGTATTGCACCGTGACTCCTGTAATCGCCAGAGGATCCGAATCAAGCCCAAATTGATAGGTAGCCTCCTGCTTGAGAACACCATCCAGTGAGAGACGCCAGCGATCCACCTGCCCGTGTCGGTTAAAGCGATACTCGTGCGTTTCCCACGCCTCGCCTAAACCCGGGCGCCGGTAGGTCGCCTCCAGAAACTTCCCTGTTTCGCGATCTGTGCGGTAGATGAGCTCCGTCTGGAGATTATCGCGACGCGTCGTGATCTTGAACCGACTCTCGTCAAGCCATTCGTAGCTGTAAGTAGTCGGTATCAGGTTCCCCACCCTACGCGAAATCAGACGCCCCTGAGAACCGTAAAACCGACCTTCAAAAGCGTGGTCTAAGATATTTGTCTCCTGCTGTGATAGAAGCGACCAACCATAACTTAGAACAACCTCAGGGGTGCCTGGCGACGACCAGTACGATTCCAAACGCACCTCTTGCTGCAGCCACCTCGGCCACCACTCTGTGTATGTAAGAGGCTCACGAAAATAACGAGGATCTGACCAGTCCTGCAAGTTAGAAGGAATCGTACCGTACTGATTCACTATTGTGACAGGATCATTGTTCCCCTTCTGGTAGGTGACTCCGTAGCTCCCTATCGCCAACCTCGAACCCGATATCGGGTCCTCCACCAGCCGATTCTCTCTACGGTCTCCCGTAATTGTTATCGTGTTACTTAGAGGATCTGTCACCTGCACCAGTGGCGCGTACGGCGTGGTCGACTCCTCACGATCTCCTCTAACAACCGCGCCAAATGTGTATACCCATCCGCCTTTGGCGCGCATGTTCCCTGGCGCGCCCCCTCGCAAAGTGAACCCTCGAATCTCCCCCGTTGAGTCCACCGTTGCTGACAGCTGCGAGAACACGCCCTGCGCAGGGTGATACTCCCAGTTTCCATCCGCTGTACGATGCCCAAGAAAACGCACAGCTGTTCCATCCACATCATAAACCAGCACTTCGTGCCTGCGTGCGAGGAAATTACCTGCTTCCCCTAAGTGGTCATCATATGGATCATCCAAACTATTGCTCCACGCCCACTGTATAGGACCATCCCGCCAGAAGTCACTCAACAGCTTCCCCTCATTCGCAATCACAAGCTGCACATTTTCCAGACCGTATCTTCCGCCATTCATCAAGAAGGTGCCAGGCACAGGCGAGGTGGTTTTCACCCAGCCCGTATAGGCTGTATCCACAGCAGGGAAGGGCACACCCCAGCTGATCTGCCCCGCGGCAGGACGCATCCCGCAAAACTCTGGCGCACACCCCAACGCGTCGGCTCCATCCACCAGCGAAGTGCTGGACACCAAGTAAATATCCTGCCCTGAGGTAAAAATGTCAAAAAGACGCGTAATAGTAGCCCCTGAGGTCGCTGGCAGGCGCGGATGCATCTGAGCAAAATATTCAAGCGATAGTGGAGGCTCTGCACCACAAAACGCCTTTGTACAATCGTACGACCCCGAAGACTGATCAACATCCGCCTTCAAAGCTAGACCATACGGAATATCAACATACGCTCCACGACTATCCCTCTGCACGGGCAAAACCCATACCCGCGAAATGGCAAACCTCGCGGAACTCTCCTCCGTTCCCCGCGCCGACGCACGAGCAGAAGCCGAGTCGCCCAACTCCTCTGCTCCATCCAAAAAGCCCGGCCCCCCACTCACCTGTGCTGAGGCAGAAGCAGTAGCGGATGCTTCAACTGTCTGACAGCCCAGTTGGTAATTCGGAACTGCAGCATTCGCCCGAACCAAAAAAGCCGTGATAACGCGTACCTCGGAAGGCGGCTCACCCTCCCCACACCACCTAAGACGAAGCGTCGAACCACCGCGCGCTGCAACGGCTCCGTCTGCATAACCGTGATTGTACAGACCACCAGAACGGCAAGAATGATCGTCCGTAATAGCTACTTCTGCCCTTCGAGCCCCCGTTGAATGATAAAGTGGGCAGCACTGGTTTGTTGTCAAGCCCTCGTCATTAGCACAGTCTTCAGGATAGCATACCCCAGGGACAACCGCTCCAGCCAAACAACCACCTCGAACTTCTACCACGCTACCATAACATGTAAAAGTAAAAATCGTTCGCCACGACCACTCTACGCTTAGAGTGTCCAGATCGGAAGGCGGGTTAGCGTCAATACACCACTGGGCAAAACTCAGAGATGCAACGAGGCTCAGGACAGCAACCGCGCTAACACGCCCTCCCCCCGCTAAAATAGCAAGGATAAAGTGCCAGAAGGGTTTCCTCTCTGTTGCCTCTGTAATCACTCTCATCGCAAACCTCCGACGCTTCTATTATACACCCTCAATCGCAGCAACCTTCCTGCTACACACCTCCCACAAACACCACTTCGCTTTGAGTTCAAATCGGGTTTGGACTGTTCAAAACACGAAAACACCCTCTGCAGAAGCCACTCCTTTTTTGACGCCCCTGCCTCAAATGCCACACAACCCAACCTCACAGCGGCGCCGCTTCAGCCCCACAGCACACTCATCACAGAGCGCCACCCGCGCGAAAAATCACCCTGCGGTAGCGTCAGCGGCTTGATTCAACCTCTGCTTATTACTGGGATATCACCTCCCGCCATCAAGGTTCTGCCAAAAGCGGCACATTCCTGTCATCTTCACGCCCTTCTTCCAAACCTCCAGTGCTGGGTATAATCGTGAGGTACTCATGGAGCGTCCTGTGCCGAATCCCGCGGGCGACTGGGCATCGCGCGTCCTCTGGCTGCTGGGCATGCTGGGGCTGATTGCGCTGGCGCTCTATGTCCTCTGGGCAGTTCGGGGAGTCATTAGCCTCATGTTCATCTGTGGCGCGATTGCCTACCTGCTGATTCCGCTGGTGGACTGGCTCTGCCGATGGCGCCCCCCGGGCGTCACGCCTGTGTTCTGGCGGGGGCTGGTGAGTCTGGGGGTGGTGATTGGCTTTATTGCGCTGGTGGTGTACGCTTCGGTGGCGTTCGTTTCGCCCTTTATTTTTGAGGCGCGCGATTTCCTCAAAGACCTGCCCACCTACCAGAAGCGACTGGAAGCCAGCCTCAGCCAGTGGCAACAAACCTATCAACAGTGGTACGCGGGCTTACCGCCCCAGGCACAGCAGTGGCTGGACAAGCAAACCGAGGCGCTCAACCACTCGCTGAACCAGACCACCGCCGACCTACAGGCAAGCGTGCAACAGGTGGTGCAGGGCGCGGGGCACATTCTCAAACTGCTGGTGGAACTCTTCCTTGTGCCCGTGATTGTGTTCTACCTGCTGTTCGACTCGCATCATCTCAAGCGGGAGACGCTCCGCTGGGTTCCACCGCGCTACACACGCACGGTGCTGATGCTGATTGCCGAAACGAACCGCGTGATGCGGGGCTATATTGTGGGGCAGCTGATTCTGGGGATTATCGCCGGCATCGCCACATGGATTGGGCTTCAGGTGATGGGCATCAAATACGCGGCGACGCTGGCGCTGTTTGCAGGCATTACGCGCGCCATCCCGGTGATTGGACCCGTCGTGGCGGCGGTGCCCGTCGTTGGGATGGGGCTGCTGCAGGAGGGGCTGACGCTGGGGATTCAGACCACCATCTTTATGACCGCGCTCTTCCTGGTGGAGCATAAAATGATAATGCCGAAGATTATCGGCGACCGCGTGGATTTACATCCTGTGCTGGTGATTGTGGTGTTGCTGGTGAGTGGTACCTTCTTCGGGTTGATGGGGATGTTTTTCGGGGTGCCCGTGGCGGTGATTGTGCGCAATGTGATGATTGCCCAGCGCCAGCGTGCGCGACGGCGCCCCCGTCTGCACCGTCTTACCGTACTGGAACGCACGGAGCTCACCACAGGCACAGGAGGCAAATAGGTGGATCTGATACAGGCTATCTGGTTAGGCGCACTGCAGGGATTGACCGAGTTTCTGCCTATCTCCAGTTCTGCCCACCTGATTCTGATGCGCTACTGGTTCGGCTGGGAGATTGGCGACCCGCAGATGGAACTGATGTTCGATGTAGCGCTCCATGTGGGCACACTCATGGCGATTGTGGGCTATTTTGCCCGCGACCTGGCGCGACTGGCAGGCGCACTCTTCAGCCCCGACCCCAGCCGTGCCATAGAGCGGCGGCTGGCGTGGGGCGTGGTGATCGGCTGTATCCCCGCCGCGCTGGTGGGCGCGCTGTTTGAAGACACAATTGAAGCGTATTTCCGCTCGCAATATGTGGGCATCAGCGGACTGCTGATTGGCGTGGGGATTCTGATGGCGCTGGCAGACCGATTCGGAGCCAAAACGCGCTCTATTGAGTCCATCGGGCTGCTGGACGCGCTGCTGATCGGGGTAGCGCAGTCGCTGGCGCTGATTCCGGGCTTTTCGCGTTCAGGAATCACGATTATTGCGGGGTTGGCGCTGGGGTTGCAGCGCGAGGCGGCGGCGCGCTTTTCGTTCCTGCTGGCGACGCCCATCACCTTCGGCGCGGCGCTCTGGTCATTTCGGCACCTGTTCAAGCAGAGCATCCCTGCGGAGATGGTAACGCCGATGATTGCGGGCGCCCTGACGGCAATGGTGGTCGGCTGGCTCTGTATTGCGTTCCTGTTGCGTTATTTGCGCACGCGCTCGCTGATGCCGTTTGTCATCTACCGCGTGGGGGTCGGCGTCGCGACGCTGGTGCGTATCTTCACAGGAGGGGCATAACATGCGGGTTCTCATCACAGGTGCCAACGGCATGCTGGGCGCCGAACTCACGGATTATTGCCAGCAGCTGGGGTACACCGTCATCCCCACGGGGCGTCAGCCCCATCTCATTCAGATGGACATCACGGAACCTCGAACCGTGCGTGCCGTGTTTGAGGAATACCGCCCCGAAGTGGTGTTCCACTGCGCCGCGATGACCAATGTGGACGCCTGCGAGCAGCACCCCCAGCAAGCCTACCGTGTGAACGCCTTCGGTGCGGAAGTGATTGCCAGCCAGTGCCATCGGGTGGGCGCCATCTGTGTGGCTATCTCCACCGACTATGTATTTGACGGCAAAGCGGGGCGCCCTTATCACGAATACGACACTCCCAATCCGCTGAGCGTGTACGGGCGCTCCAAATGGCTGGGCGAGCAGGCGGTGCAGGCGCTCTGCCCGCGCCACTACATCGTGCGCGTGGCGTGGTTATACGGACGGTTCCGTCCCAGCTTCCCCCAGTTCGTGCTTCAGCAGGCGCAGGCGGGCGAGAAGGTCAAAGCGATTGTAGACCAGATTGGCTCCCCCACCTACACCTACGATGTCGCCCAGCGCCTGCTTCAGTTAGTGCAGACCGATGCGTTCGGCGTGTATCACCTGACGAATCGCGGTCCGGTGTCGCGCTACGAGTTCGCGCGAACGCTTCTGCAGTGGGCAGGCTTGCCTGAGTTACTGGAGCCAATCCCCATGAGCGCGTGGCAGACCCCTGCTCCCCGCCCCGCCTACTCCGCGCTGATTTCATGGCGGCTGGAATGGGCGCAGCTGCCCCCTATGCCCACATGGCGCGACGCCCTGAGACGCTTCCTCAAACAGATGGGGTATACTGCCCCCCACGATGAGAACGCGCATCCTGCTCACTCTGATGGGAATGATGCTGACGATGACCTTCACACAAACTCAGATTGAGACCGAATTTCGCGCTTTTTGGGTGGATGGCTTCAACGAGGGCTTCCACACGCCCGAAGAGGTGGACGCCCTGCTACGGCGCGTGCGCGAAGCCAACATGAACGCGGTAATCGTGCAGATGCGCAAGCGCGGCGACGCCCACTACTTCTCCCCGCTGGAGCCGTTCGCCGCTAATCAAAAGCCCGGTTTTGATGCGCTGGCGTACCTGATTGAAAAAGCCAAAACCGAATCGCCTCCAATAGAGGTGCATGTGTGGGTCAACTGCCACCCCATCTGGCCTGGCAGCAGCTGGCCCAACGACCCCAGGCACATTCTCAACCGCTTTCCCGAAATTCAGACCGAAAATGTCAACGGCGAGCGCATCACCGAGGTCGGCTACGGCATGGACTGGGGACACCCGCTGGCAAACGAGTGGTTCGCCCGCGTCGTGCTGGATATTGTCAGCCGATACGATATTGACGGCATTCATTTTGACTACATCCGCTACACGGGCGAGCAGTGGGGCTATAACCCTGTGAGCGTGGAGCGGTTCAACCGCCGCTATGGGCGCACAGGTAAGCCCGAACCCACCGACCCGCTCTGGAAACAGTGGCGGCGCGATCAGGTCACGGCGGTCGTGCGCAAAATCGCCACGCAGGCGCGCGCGCTCAAGCCCCAGCTCAAAGTCAGCGCCGCGCTAATCACCTGGGGCGACGGACCCAAAGACGCCACCGATTGGGTCAACCGTTCTGCCTACAGTCGGGTCTTTCAGGATTGGCGCGGCTGGCTGGAAGAAGGGCTGCTGGATATGGCAATCCCGATGATTTATTACAATCAGGCGAACCCCGAACGGGCGCGCTTCTATCAGAACTGGATTAACTTCCTCAAAGACCACCAGTATGGTCGGCACGGCGTGGTGGGCATCGGCAACTATCTCAACACATGGGAGAACACCGCGGAGCAGGTTCGGCTGGCACGAGAACCCAGCCCGCGCGGCAACCGCCCGGTGGGGGTCTGTTTCTTCTCCTACGCCGCCACCAGCGGACGCGGCACCGAAGATGGCTCCAACCGCTATGAAGAGGGCTTTTACACCTTCCTGCGCAGCCTGTTCCCCGAATGGGTGCCCACGCCACCGATGGACTGGAAACGCTTCCCCACCACGGGACACCTGATGGGCACACTGGTGAACGCCCGTGACCTGACTCCGCTGGACGGCGCAACGGTAGAGCTCTATCGCGACGGCACACTCTACAAAACGCTCACCACCGACGGCACGGGCTTCTTTGCAGGGGTTCACCTGCCGCCGGGGCAGTACGCCCTGATCATCCGCGCCGAGGGAATGCCCGCATTTTCACTCCCCTCCCTTCAGATCACGCCGGGCATCACCACCGTGTTCCATCACGCGCTGGGCGACACCGATGCGCTTCGCCTTGCCTCTATCCGAAGCCTGCAGAACCTGCCTGAAGGCGCAAAAGTGCTGCTGGTGGGCAAGGAGATTGCGGAAACGGTAGACGAGAGAGCGACCTCCCTGCGCATCCGCGACCTGCTGGGCGGCGCAGAGGTGGAAGTGTTCCCCCAGAAAATGCAGTTCCCCTGGCTCAAGGGCGAGCGTGTGGCGGTGAGGGGCACAGTGCGCGTGCTTCCCAGCGGCACCCGCCAGATTGTGAACGCCCAGATTCGCTGGCTGGGGGTACAATAAAGCCACTATGTGGACACGCATACTCGTTTTCGGGTTGTTGCTGACTTTGAGTGCCGGCGTGATTGCCGAGCCGAAAATCCCGCGCACAAATTACAAAGACCTCCAGAGCCGCCTGCAAAAGCTGAAGGGTAAAGTGGTGGTGGTCAACTTCTGGGCGACATGGTGCGGACCCTGCATGGAAGAGATGCCCGACCTCGCCCGCTTCTACAAAAACTACCGCAGCAAGGGCGTGGAAATGATCGGCGTCTCGGTGGACGATCCTGAACTGGCGGACAGCGCCATCCCCCCTGTCCTGCGCAAACACGGGGTAACCTACCGCGTGGTGGTGCTGGACGAAGACCCGAACACCTTCATCGAGAAGTTCGATAAGAATTGGCAGGGTGAGGTGCCGCGCTTCTACCTCTACAGCAAGTCCGGCAAGCGATTGGCGGCGTGGTCGGGCAAAACCCCTTACGCCGAGCTGGAGAAGCGGGTCAAGGAGGCACTCAAGGCGAAGTGAGCGAAACAGGGCTGCCCTTCACCAAAGTGGAGGGCATGGGCAACGACTTCGTGCTGCTGGAATGGGAGCAGATTCCCGAGTCGTGGCAGGGGCGTCCGGAGCGGCTGGCGCAAATTCTGTGCCATCGCCCGTTTGGGGTTGGCGCCGACGGCTTGCTGATTATTCAACGCAAAACGCCTCAGCGCGTGGTGATGCGCATGTTTAACCCCGACGGCACGGAAGACTTCTGTGGCAACGGGTTGCGCTGTGTGGCGCGGTTCGCCTATGAGCATGGGTATACCGACGCCACCGAGTTTGTGATTGAAGCCTATCGAGGTCAGGAAGTGCCCGTGCGCCTGCACCTGCGCGAGGGGACTGTAGACGCCATCACCACCACGCTCCCTGCCCCGCGCTTCCATCCCCGCCAGATTCCGATGCTGGTGGAGGGCGAGGTGGTGGAAGACTACCCCCTCACAATCGCCGACGAGACGCTGCGCCTCAACGCGGTTAACACGGGCACAACGCACACGGTAATCTTCACAGACCGCCTGCCCGACGACGAGCGCTTCCACAAACTCAGCCCCCGGCTGGAAACGCATCCGTTGTTCCCAGAGCGCACGAGCGTGCTGTGGGCGGTGGTGGACTCGCCCGAAACGATTCGGATGCGAATCTGGGAGCGCGGCGTGGGCGAGACGCTGGGCTGTGGCAGCGGCGCGGCGGCGGTCGCCGTACTGGCTCAGCGCGCCGGCTGGGTTAGCGAAACGGTGGAGGTCATCTCAAAAGGCGGGCGTGTCAAAGTGCGCTGGCAACCGAATCAGCCTGTTGAGATCACAGGGACTGCGTTCGTGCGCTTCGAGGGGGTTTACTTCTTGCAGGATGCGCAAAAAGGGGAGGCTCTGTAAGAGCGCTCCCCTTTGCGTCGTTGAAGCGGCTAAGGCTTAGTGACCGCCCGAGCTACCGCCGGACTCGCCGCCCGTCGCAGGCTGAGCGCCGCCCTCACCGCCCGTTGCGGGCTGAGTGCCGCCCTCACCACCTGCAGTCTGACCACTTGTCTCGCCGCCGGTGGTACCGCTTGTTCCACCGCCCGTTGAGGGCTGAGAGGTTTGGGGCTCCGTGCCACCGCCAGCCTCTTCCTTCGGACCGCAGGCGCTCAGCACCAGCGACGCGCTCAGCGCAATCAACGACAGACCGAACAGCATCCACTTTTTCATCGGCTGTACCTCCTCTGTGATGTGTCGGGACTTGCCCGAACTGCCTATATAATACCCTATCCTGCCCATAATGTCAAGGGGTATGCCAAATTTGTTGCGCCATACACCCCAATTTCACCCCTACATAGGGTATCTTGATAGCAGGAAATCCCAAGGTCAGGGGTAAAATTTTGTTTCCGGGAGATGGCTTATGCAAACGCAAGCCCTGATTCAGAGTGGTCTCACCGGGCAATCGCCGACTCGGCGTCAGCTGGTGGGGCGTGTGGTCGCAACCGAACGCCAGCCCAGCACCTCGTTCCAGTTCCACTTCTGGGCAACACCCGATAGCCCTATCGGCATCGGCACACTGGTCGTGGTGGAAGCGCCTGGACGCACCGTGTGGGGAATCGTGACCGAAGGGCACGCCTATAACGATGTGGTCAGCCCGATGTTTGATTATCTCGGTGCGGACGGCAAACCCGACTCGCAGCCGCCCACCGACCGCCCCGAAATCCGCGTCTACACCGCCGCCGTGTTGCGCTGTGAACCCGAACAGCCCATCCAGCCCGTGCCCATCGGCTCGGTCTACCTGGCAACCGAAGCGGACGTGCTGATTGCCCTGCGCATCAACGAAATCCCTGAAGAGCGGCGCGTGCCCGTCGGAATCTACGATAACGGCGGTCTCAAAGCCCCCGTCTATCTCGACGCCGACTTCCTGATCGGTCCCGAAGCAGGACATCTGAATGTTACAGGCACCAGCGGGCTGGCTGCCAAAACCAGCGCCATCCAGTTTCTCGTGAACGCCATCTTCCAGAAGGTGCGCAACCGCACCGTCGCCGTCGTCTGCTTCAATGTGAAAGGTGGCGACCTGCTCTTTCTGGACAAGCCCCCCGCCCACGCCCTCGATCCCAAAGATGAAGAAATCTACCGCCTCGTGGGCATGGAACCCAAGCCGTTTGAAAAGGTGCAATACTATGCGCCCTACAAACCCGACCGCGTGAACCTCGCCACGCTCCGCACGCACCCCAGCCTGACCCACAATGTGCATCCCTTGCTGTGGGGCTTGCGCGAGGTGATGCGCTATGTGGAAGTGCTGCTCAATAAAGACGATGTGGAAGCCAAAGCGGACGCCTTCCTGCAGTTCCTGCGCCAGCGCGTGATTGACCCCGGCTTCTTCGAGTTCGACGAGGAAGAAGCGAAGTTCCTCATAGGGGTTGACCTGCCGCGGCGGCTCGAGGTCAAAAACTTCAGCGACCTTGTGTTCTGGTTCGAGGTGGTGTTGCGCTATCTGGAGTACGCGAACCGCAAGCAGTGGCGCAGCTTCGCCGTGGAGACCATCCGCAAAATCCAGAACCGACTCGTGAACCTCACCACGCGCTTCGCCGGGCTGGTCAGCGAAGGCACGGAAGTGTTTGACCTGCCCTGGGGACGCTTCGAAGACCGCACAATCTATGTGATCGATGTCGCCAACCTCTCGGAAGAGGCGCAGGATTTAATCTTCACGCGCGTGGTGGCAGAGCTGCGCGAGCGCATGGAACAGCGCACGCTCGGCGTGGACGCGGTGATTGTGATTGTGGACGAGCTGAACCAGTACGCGCCCAACACGAACCGCGAGACCTATGTGATGCGCACGCTCCGCAACATCTGTGCGCGTGGGCGCTATCTCGGATTGGTGCTGTTTGGGGCGCAACAGTTCCGCTCGCAGGTAGACCGCCAGGTGATTGGCAACTGCTCCACCGCCCTCTATGGGCGCATCGAGATGGAGGAGCTGGCACAGCAGGGCTACCAGATTTTCGGTCCCGCCGTCAAGGAGAAGATGGGCACGCTCTCGCCGGGCGAGATGCTGGTGCGCCACCCTTACTTCAGTCAGCCGCTGTTTGTGCGCTTCCCACGCCCTGCCGTGATGCGCGGTCAGGACGGCTTGCGCCACTTCCCGCCCGAACCCGATAAGTCGCTGGAAGATGCCGTCTTCGCGAACCTGCGCCAGCTGGACCCCAACCTGGATCGCAACGCTGTCGCCGACCTGATTGCCAGCGCCCGCTACAGCGACGGCGAACTGGCAAAAGATGAAATCATCCACGCAATGCACAAAGTCCTGCAGGAGCGCCCCGCGCCGGGGCAGGTGTTGCGTGCCTTCGAACGCGCCCTGCCCAAAGCACCCCCCCGCCGTGAGGTTAGCAGCAGCCCCTTCCCCTACGACCTCACCGAACCGCCCATCAAAGGGCTGGACGATGAGGATGACTTTGGTGCACTTGAAGACGACCTCTACGAGGATGAGGACGACGAGGAAAACCCGTTCCTCTGAACGAGGGAACCCAGGATACCCCCACAAGCGAGGGGAACCGGGACGGGGGCTTCCGCATGCCTGAACGCGCCCCCCGTGGGGCAGGGTTCGGCTCCCCTTGCGACGCAGGGGGAACCCACGGCTTAAAGGGGTAGGTTTTTTCAGCCTCCCCGAAAGAGCGACGGCTGAGGTTCCGTTCCTACGAAACAAAGCCCGCCTTCGCTGGCTATATTAGCCGACGCAGGTCGGCTTCGTCTATTAGGAACGGCTTTAGCCGTCAGAACATCACGCCTACACAAACAAAAAACGCCCCTCCCTCGCGCGAGGAAGGGGCGCCTTCTATTTCAATCCCTCACAGGTAGGCTACAAACTCATCCTGGTCGGCTTGCGTCCATTGAGTAAACCAGTTTCAATCCCTCACAGGTAGGCTACAAACTGGTGGTGCGGAACGAGGATGGTGAGATTGTAGAGCGTTTCAATCCCTCACAGGTAGGCTACAAACTGGTGGTGCGGAACGAGGATGGTGAGATTGTAGAGCGTTTCAATCCC